>NZ_SMOD01000003.1 GCF_004353905.1 Paraburkholderia guartelaensis
CACGTGTTCGGTACGCTCAAGCACTGGATGGGGTCGACGCACTTCCTGATGCGAAGACTTGGTCACGTCGCCACCGAAATGAACTTGCATGTACTGGCGTACAACCTCAAGCGCGTCATCGGGATACTGGGATTCGCGAAAGCAATGCGGGCCATGAAGCTGGCCGGCGCGTGATCTCACGCATCGACGCTTCGAATGGCTCGGTGCAATCAGCCCCGTCGTTCGATCTCAGCGCTGGGTGAACGCGTTCGCTCCGATGCTCGCGGCTCGAACCGGCGTTTTTACACAGCCTCGGCCATGACTGGACACTCGGCCGATGTGGCTAAACCGTTGACAATGCGGTTGGCGCCCACGTTCGCCGTCACCTTGCCGCTACCCAGATGCAGCAACGCACGGGTATCGCAACCTTCGGCCGAATTGGATTTTTACATTCCCCCTTCAAAATCATCAGGGAGATCACTTAACTCTCGATATAAGGCAATAGAACACAGCACGACGCAAAACAGAAAAATTGGTACAAGCATCCCGAATGCTTCCTCCCCCCTTCCATTTATTTCCCAAAGTATTGAAAATGCAAAATAGAAAATAGAAAATAGACAAAGTAAATATTGCCAAATAAAAGCGCGAGAATAATTGCTTTCTGCTTAGTCTTGCCTTCCCATTTAGCGTTCGGCGCGCCTTGATCACCTGATAGATGAAAAATACGGCGCAAAACAAAAATACAGGAATCAACCTCCCGAACGCCGCACCAAAGGCTAGACCTCTCGCAATCGAGACAACGATTGAAAATACCACCAACGATGTTATGAGGGGTGTTTTTTCGCGTATTCTCGCGAATGCTATTTTGCTTGCTTCCAGCATGACTGCCTCTGTGTCTTTGAATTACAGCTTGAATAGCTGCGCCCGTGGATCAATGTTTCAGCCAGAATACGATCGCTCCAATCGGAACGGCAATGTTGTGAATGATTGACTCACACGATCCGGCGCGGAATGCACGCATTACAGTTAACGGCTACTTTGCGGAAAACCGAAGGACCCCTTGCGGGTCGGTTATGCCGGTTGCATGAGACGTGGGCCCGGGCGAGCGGCGTGCCCGGTCGTGGGACGCAGTGCGGCCATGACCGGTCATCCAGCGTCGTCGGCTAAATT
This sequence comes from Paraburkholderia guartelaensis, assembly GCF_004353905.1. Classification (GTDB taxonomy): domain Bacteria; phylum Pseudomonadota; class Gammaproteobacteria; order Burkholderiales; family Burkholderiaceae; genus Paraburkholderia; species Paraburkholderia guartelaensis. The sequence goes on from NZ_SMOD01000003.1 coordinate 1,150, forward strand.
CCGAACAATTTCCGCAATCATGGGGCGTGTGTGGACCTCAATCGGATCAATTTACGCTCGACCATGCTTCTGAACATCACTGCTTGATCGTCGAGTTCGTGTTGTGACTTCGATCTCATTCGGTTCAAGAACTCAGAAACTTTGCCGTTAATTGCAGAGATAGGGCCGAAACGGAAGGTATGATTCGACCAATCACAATTCATAATTCTTGCCGACACCAACATCGATCATGAAGGCGACAATGCAGCTGCAATTTTTCCGCATCACGTTCTCTATCGCCTTCCTATGTCTCAGTGGCATTAGTCAAGCAGCACAGTCCGCTGATCCGCTATCGACACTCCCTGCCGATCCTCAACAAACCACGCAACCGCAGTGGGTCAAAGCGGTACCACCATACCCCTTAACACTGTTTTCCAAAGCTGAAGTGGATTTGAACTCCGTTAAGCAAGGTGACAACGGTCAAATAACTGCTTGGGAAAGAGACACCTACGAGGAACTGCAGCAGCCTTCAACTGACTATGCGTTCCAGATTGGTGAAGCTCATTATTTAATCGATTGCAATGATGGAAAATACACGTCTCTAGCAGTTAATACAAGAAGAGCGAATGGAGACCTAGTTAGGTCCGTCCCAATGCCCGAGTCCGTACAAAAATACATGGCCGACGTCCCGCCTGATTCATTGATTAGTGCCGAAGTGACTCTCGCCTGTGCGCAGGCAAAGAAGAATTGGTCTATTGATCAACTCTATGATTTGCACATTAAGCCAAAATACGTCGCCACGATCACACCTCTTACATCACAAGAAAAAGAGAAAATAGGTCAAGCGATAGCCCAACGGAAGGAAACCGACAAACGTAATGCCCCCGTCGCTGAACCACTACTGACCGCACAAAATGGAAAAAACGTATGCCACACGATGAACGGAGTTGATGGAAACCCGTCTTCCTATGAATTGTGTGATGCACAGGGCATGTTCTCGCATGACGTCTATAGCGTTCGGATCGGAGGAATTATTTTTCTTCGAGGAATCGATGACGATGCGACCAAAGGCATTGACGGTGTGTTCTATGGTAGTCCACTTCGACTCCAATGCGAGCCGGTCAATCAGTTGGCAGATGGTGTAACGAATAAAACTATAGAAGGTGCCATTCAGGCCGATAGGATGTCGTCGAAAAAAATCTCGTTCGATGATGAAGTGAGGTTCGCGATACTGACCAATGTAGTCGAGATCGGGAGGCATTGCACACTGAGCAATACGGACGGCGTCATGGCAAAGCTTGACGTTGTTTCTCCGTAGCGAAGCAAGTTGTGGCAACAGGCGTCTTGCGCGGATGTCCGTAGTTGAGAAAACTGGATGTCTCTTGTGGGTCGATCACGGCCGACGGCGTCGGGCGGTAGTCGGCCGTGAACAGTCGGTCGACGAAGCAACATAGATCGTCGACAATGTACCGCGATTCAGCGCCCAAGCCTCCAGACGCCCATGATCCACGACTATGATCTTTCGGTTATCTTGCCTCGTCTCAGCGGCCCTCTTCGCGAGCTACTCGACGCCGAGCTTTCTATTGGTAACACCATGGTCGAGATCAGCAGTGGTTGGCCAATGCCAAACGTGAATGTCTGGCTAAAGAACCCCCTGAGTCGAAAATATTTGGCCAATTACCCAGACCTCGAATACGCCTATCTCGGCGACCCGAGAAACTGGCTGGAGCATTACATTGACACCCAGATCGGAGCGATGGTTGCAGCCGAGTGCTAGCGCCTGATCCGTCAGGCTCTTGCGCCGGTGGCGTAGAGATGATCGACGCAGTATGCACTTCCATTCAACTGATTCTTCTTACAGCCGCTCCACATGCATTTCGCCGCTGTATTCTCTCCACGCGACTGAGCAAGATACTCCTTACGTAGGGCCTCGTCTGAGGCACTCCAGCCTTCCGCATCTGCGACCTTCACCGCAAACTGAATCTGATACTTTTCCCATTCATCAACAGCCCATAGTTGCCCACACGTCGGACATCGCAAGAGCGCCCGCCAGTGCGCAGCATCCACGTTTCGGAAGCCGGGGAAACAGTGCCGGCAAAGTTCCGTCAATCCTTCGTATTGCCGGATGGTCGCAGCAATCACATTTCATGTGCTTACTTTCGCCGCTCATCGCTGCAAGACCGTAACGGCTATAGCACGGATCAACTCATCAACACTTGCCCGTTCCGCTTCGGAAATCTCCGTTCGACAGTCGGTTCGCAGTGCGCGTAGCGCTTCGTGGAGCTCACCCCAATCATCCGTCAGGCCATTTGTTAGCGGCCAGGCGTGCAACAAGTGGCGCAAGGGACGTGCTGCGCGCCGTTCGCACCAAACGTCGAACAGTTCGGAGCATCCAGCGTTGATGTCGTCAGGAAACATTGATCGGTGTTCATCAGGTAACGTTGAGGAGGCTATGAATGATGCATCATTTCGAATGACCGCTCACTCATTAGCAGGCGCCTCATGAAAGGAAGGGTCGGCCAGTTCCCGTCATTCGCCGACCGCGGCGGGCGACCACTCGAGTGTCGCCTTCCCACTCATTAGCAGGCGCCTCATGAAAGGAAGGGTGTAGCACCCAGTTCCGCCTCGATACAGAGAAGCGTACTGTGAGCGGCCCAGCAGAGTGTTCGCAGCCTTACGGCCTCGGCGTGCACGCACTCATGTATGATCGACCAGGCAGATTTCGGTGAAGCACAGCACACTGTTGGCCGTATCACTGCGAGCCCGGCAGGTCTACCAGGCGAGAGACTGTTCTCACACGCGATTCCCCAGATGAATTTCCCTTCGCTGCGCGACTGGATTTTTTCTCTAAAGACCTTCTTCGCGGGGATGCTCGCGCTCTACATCGCGTTTTACTTCGACCTTCCGAGACCTTACTGGGCGTTGGCGTCGGTCTATATCGTATCGAACCCGTTTGTCGGTGCAACACGGTCAAAGGCGCTTTATCGCACGCTCGGCACTGTGCTTGGCGCGGTCGCCGCCGTTGCACTCGTGCCGCCTTTCGCGGAGACGCCTTATCTATTGAGTGCGTTGATCGCGATATGGACCGGTGTGTTCGTGTACATTTCGATCTCGACGCGAGCCGCACGCAATTACGTTTTTCTGCTCGCCAGCTATTCGCTGTCCGTCATTGCGCTACCGGCATTGTCGAATCCGTTGAGCATCTTCGATGTGGCCGTGGCGCGGACCGAAGAAATCACGCTCGGCATCGTCTGTGCGAGCATCGTCGGCAGCGTCTTTTTCCCGAACCGGCTCGCGCCAACGCTGATCGAGCGAACCAACTCGTGGTTCCGCGAGGCTGCTCTCTACGGGAAAGAGTCGATGGCGGGGCGGGTTGCGGGAGCGCTTGTTACAGGAAGCCGCCAGAAGATGGCGTTGAGTGTGCGCGGCTTCGAATTCCTGTTGAGCCAGTTGGCCTACGATCATGTCAGCCCGGCGATTCTCGTTCGCAGCGAGCAACTGCATGGCCGAATGCAGCTGATACTGCCCATTACCGCGGCACTTGCGGACATCCTCGCGACCGCGCAGAAGTCAGAGCGCGTCAGTCCGCCGGGATTCGCCGAACTGCTGCGCGATCTTGAGCGCTGGATCGACGCGCCACTCAGCGAGGATCCCGAGCGCGAGGCGCCGCTATTCCGCAAGCGCATTACGCAACTGGATCCGGCCTGCAACGAACTGACGACATGGCAGGCGGCACTATTATCCAGCGCACTCTCGCGCTTGCGGCAACTGGTCGATCTGTGGGTCGATTGCCGGACTTTGCGCCGGATCGTTGTTCACGATAGCGGGCACTGGAGGCCGCGATATCGGCATTGGCGGATCGGCACGCGGCACGCGTTTCTCGACCAGGGACTTGCCGTGTTCTCCGCTACCTCGGCGGCGCTGGTCATCTTCGTTTCGTCGTGCCTATGGATTGCTTCGGGTTGGCAGGACGGTGCGGCGGCGGTGTCGTTAGGCGCCATCGGCGTCTGCTTCTTCGCCGCGCTCGACGAGCCTGTGCCGATGATGATCACTTTCCTGAAGTGCGCGACGCTCGGCGTGGTCATTTCAGCGCTCTATCTGTTTGTCGTGTTGCCGAGCGGCCAGGAGTTCCCTCTGCTCGTCATTCTCTTCTCGTTCCTGTTCGTTCCGCTCGGACTGTTGATGTCACGTCCAAAATGGGCTTTGATATCGACGCTCGTGGCGTTGACGACCGCAACCTTTCTCGGCATCGACAGCGTCTATGATGCCAACATTCTGAGCTTCCTGAACGGCAATCTTGCGGGTCTGGCCGGCGTGATGTTCGCTTCGGTGATGACAGGGGTCATCCGTCCGTTCGGAATGGATGCGGCGACTGCGCGACTGATCAGGTCCAGCTGGAGGGATGTCGTTTTAAGCGGGTCCGCATTATCGCTCGATCAGCAGCGCGATCTGAACGCGCGCATGCTCGACCGACTCATGCAGCTTATTCCGCGCGTGGCGGCCAGCGACGACTACAAACACCCGTCTACCGAGAGCCTGCGCGACATGCGTGTTGCGCTCAATACACTCGACCTGCGCCGATTCTCGGGCAAAATATCTGGAGAGTTGCCAGTCGTGTTGAACCGCGTGCTCGACGACGTGCGGTCGCACTATGAACGATGCCTCGAATCTGGCGAGCGGCAACCCGTACCGCCCATGCTTGCAGTCGACGTCGATGCCGCCGTCACGCGGATCATGGCCGGCTTCGCGGCCGCCCCCGATGAGCCTGGCTACAAGCTGCGCAAAGGCGTGCTGCATGCGCTCATCGGACTCCGGCTGTCGCTGTTACCAGGTGCGACACCCGTTGACGCTCCCTGAGCGGGAACGGTCATCATCCTGCACCTCACTCTTCGCGGGTGCACAAACGTCAGTGCGCTCGCTCAATCCGTAGTCGACGCTTGCGTCAGCCCAGTGGAGGTGGCTCGCCGTTAAGCCGGTCAGGGGCATATACGAGCAGCCGACGCACGCCGAAAACGCACTGAGATGACAGCATGGGTGACCGCTATTCCGCCAGAAGCGCCCTCCTGCCTCGCGGAAGCTGATGACTGGAGAGGGTCGATATGACCCATTCGCTCTCACCCGAGCCACCTACCGGTCGACCGATGACACTGCGCAATGCACTGGCCTTCTCACGCAATCGCGTGACTGCCCAGCTCATGCAGCGGGAGGGCCCGGGAAAGGTCGCGGCGCTCCCACGTCTGCTGGGCGTGCGCGAGAGCCCCCTTGATGTCGTGCCATCGCTCGCCCTTGGCACGAGCCCGGTGCGAATTGGATTTGTGCGACCGCCGCTCCCTACCGCGTGCGCCCCACGGCACTGCTGCTCGCCTCGCCCTTCGCTGTGCCGCCTGGCGGCTGCAGCATGGCGCCGAGGACGGGCAGCCGGTCGCTGGCGAACGTGCGAACTTTGCGAAGGACGCGTCGGATCTGCGCCGCTACAATCGGCAATTCGGCGAGCCGTCCGCGCAATGTGAGCATGACGAAATGCGACTCGTGTCGGCTTCTGCGGTTTGACCAGCGTTCCTTGTAGACGGAAAAGAATGGCCGGAAGTCGAAATCGCGACCGTTAGCGTACGCCCATCGCACGATGCAATCGACGAGCAGATTGCCAACTGAGCACGTGGCATACGCTTCGTCATAGGTCGTGATGAAATACTCGATAGTGCGCGGACCGACCAGATTAACCGATGCTGCAACCGGTACGCCGTCGACCTTCACGAATGTGACGAGTGGTGTCGCCACGAGATCAATTCGTCCCGCGAGGTCGATGAAGAAGTCGCGAACCTGATCGTCCATCAGAAATGGCGTATCTAGGCCCCGGGCAAGTGCCCAGCAGCGCTTGTTCGCAAAGAGCCAGGTAAGCACCTCGCGGGCGTCAGTTGCGCTTTGGCACCAGCCGTACTGGACAGCGCCGCGGTCGGCAAGGCGCCTTGCGTGACGGCGGAGGTGACCACGCAGCGACTCGGGCCGCGTTGCGAGAAAGGCATCATAGGTGGCGAACCCTGAAAGCGCAATCGAGTAGCTGTCCACGCCGCGCCAGCGCGCGGGTATCGCCCCCATCACCCACGATTGGGGCACGCAGGACAGCGCCGACGTCACCAGGTCGTCGAGCCCGACCAGCCATATCTCCAGCAAGTCGGCGTCAACATGGCGCACCGCGTCGAGCGCTGCGGCATAGAAGCGTACATCGGTGGGATCGACGACGAGCGGCCCACCGTACTCCTGGTCGTTTCCGCAGCCGAGCATAGATGCAACCCGGCATGCACCCCGTCGTGCGATCATCACCGGCCAAAGGGCGACGAGTTCGGCGCCTTCATACACCAGCGCTACGCTGACGGTCGCGCCGCGTGCGAATGCGTGGACCGCTGCCACTTCGCAGTACGTAAAATTAAGACCCGGCGGCCAGTGGATGACGAGTGCGTCCCAAGCCGGCCGCAGGCGTATGAAGTCCGCTGATGAGCGGCACACGTGGATCTCGTGGTGAATCCTGTTCGCGCCCGGACGGGCGGAAACGTCAGGGCGGGAAGCGACGAATTCGATCGGCGCGTTTCGCATGGCGTGTCTCCGAAGTTAGATGTGGCGGAGCATCAAACTGACGATTACATTGCCTTTTCAAGCTCTCCCGGTTTGTGCTTCTTAAAAGTCCTTGTCGGAAAATATGCCCGACTGATACATATAGTTCTCCAAAATAACGCGTAAAAGACCCGTGAGCCGGCGTATTGCTTCATTTTGGCGGGAAGCGCCTGGACGCGACCCAAACGTCTGTTGATCTTACGATAGCGGCGATTCCGTGGACTTAACACCGAAGAGCCGCGAAGAGTAACGTGTGGATGAAGAGCACCAGAAACAGTTGGGGGTCGAAGGTGACGTACAACCCGAACTTTGGCCAGGCAAGCAATGCACCGATTGCGATCTGGACGAACGGCAATGTCAACTAGCCGCGCAGAGGCCGCACGACGACGCCCAATATAGCGACCGCGAGCAGCAGGATCAAAACGGCGAAGACGATTTCCGTCGGGGCCGTCGACAGTGAGAATTCGAGCCTGGTCTAACTATTAGCTCACCGGGACAACAGACCTGGCGCCGTTTGCCACCGTTTTGTACCGCCTCATTGACACCGCGAACCGCCGCGGCAGCGACCGTACACGCAATCAGAATGCCCAGCACGCCGAGCGACGTCGAGGCGATGCGGCCAATGGTTGTGGTTGGCACGATATTGCGGTAGCCAAACGTGATCGCCCTCATCGCGCAGAAGTAGAAGGTTTCCCAAAACGAGGAAGGACTTCCGCTTCCAGAGTCGATCGGACCACCGAAGTAATACATTGCGAAGGAAAGCAGGAGGTAAAGCACAAGCAGATATGAGAACAAGACACGCAAGTCCCGGAGTGCCATGGAGAATTCCGTCACGACGTGGCGAGTTGTCAGCGGAGCGTGAGCGGAATTGCTGGCGTTCTTCATGACGCTAACCTCTCACAGTATCGCGCGTCGCGCTGCAAATGTGCGGAGTCTCTACCCGCACATGGAAAACGGACCGGGACGTTCTGGAACGGCACGGAGGCGGCTAGCCACCTAACTTAATGATTGCCATCGTAAGCAGAATGCCAAGCGCGATCATTGCGACACCGGCTTTCATCGCTCCTGCGCCGGTGTAGCGCCCCAGCGCAAAGCCGGCGATGAAAAGCATGGCGAGTGTGAGCACGCGCGAGGCGATGAGCGCCGTTGTGACATCCCTGATGATGAGAAACGGCACCGCGACCGGAAACGTTCCCAGGACAACAAGCAGAAAGATGCCAAGTGCGCCGATAAAGTCACCACTGACAAAATTCGCCCGAGGTGGAAGTGTCGATGCGGCTGCGAGGCGCGAGCGGATCCGCTCGAGGTCGGCATCGTCAACGAGCGACTCCAACTTCTCAGGCAATGCGTCGCGCAACACGCGCACCGCGACCGCCTGGTTTTGCTCGCGCTTCACGGCCTGCGCGAGTTTCAGGCGCTGCCCCCGATCGACGAGCGTGCGTACGAGATACATCACGGCGTCGGCGAGGCCCCATGCGAGATTGCATCCGAGCGCGGCGAAGAACATCTTGTAGCCTTCATCTTCGCCCGCGTTGACTGCCTTGACGGCGCCGACAAACGTCAGGGCCATGAACAAGCCAAAACATATTTCGCAGACGCGATCAACGGTATTGAGTATCGGTTCACGCCGTTTGGGTTCGGCGTGTCCGGCCGGCGTGATAGTGCTCATATGTGGCCTCGACCCAAGGTATACAACGAGACGTTGAGCTAGCTGCCAACGTGGACCGCTGGTACGAGCAGTATATGAAAGAGCCGACAGTTTGATACCCTTATTTTGCCGAACCAGGAACGGCGGGCGCCGCAGTCGAGGCCCGAGGCCGGCCTGATTCGGCTGGCCGTTCATTGCACACTGAAGTGAATGTTCGCAAGCAAGCCACGCGCGAATTGTCTGCCGCGTATAGGTGGCGCGTGCAGCGGGTCGTGCGACGCGCCCTCTCCGGTCCTGCATTAAGCAAATGGAGAGGAAGCCATTTCTGGCGATGCGTGCCTTCTGAAGACGGAGTCAATCATGCTGCACAACGTACTGGCCGCCGCTCCTGTCATGGTCCTGTGCCTGCTGCTGCAAGGCGTGGTCGTAGCCATCTGCCTGCGCCGCTACGCGCGGTTCAGGAGTGGCGTTCAGGGCCAGGATGTGCTGTGGGTCGATGTTGTGCTATTGGTAACCGTGATGCTGCTGACCTTGCTCTGTAATTTCGCCCAGATGGCAATCTGGGCTGCGCTATTCATGTTATTGGGCGAGTTCTCCGATTTCGGCACAGCTCTCTATCACTCGGCGGTCAACTTCATCACGCTGGGCTACGGCGATATTGTCATGTCCAAGCAGTGGCGGATGCTTGGCCCAATCGAAGCGGCCAATGGCATCCTTATGTTCGGAGTCTCGACCTCCGTGATGACGGCTGCGGTCATGGATGTGATTAAGTACCATTCCCGCGTGCAGCAGCAGTAGCTGCGAGAGCATGTACATGCAAGTTGCCGGGACGTCCGACTGTGTGCCCCCAGACATCATTGACCCTCTTGAAGTGGTCAATATCGATCATGAGAAGCGAGATGCATCGCTCGGCGTGTCGCCCCCGTACGAGCACATTGAATTCCTCGTCCAGACGCCGACGATTCGCAAGACGAGTCAGCGGGTCCATCCGCGACAATGCCCTCAACTGATCGCTGAGTGCGATTTGTCGGGCAAGAAGTTGGTCGACAACGAGAAGCGTGGCCCAGAGAAGAAACCCCGCAACAACCAGATTCCGGCAAATACCGCGCTGGTCAGTCGGACTGCCGAGAGGAAGACTACATCCGCGGGGACGTAATCGATCAGAACCAGGTCCGCGCTCGGCAGTTCCTCGACGGGGCTTCTTCCAATACGCCGTCAGTTCCAACCGGGGACAAGGTGAGGAGGTCGTCGACTCTCACTTGATCCCCGTTCCGCAAGGCGAACATCCGTGAACCCGTAATGTTCGAACTACGGCGTCTGATGAACATTGGCCTATAGTCCTGGACCGGAGCTGCGGGCACGGCGCGCGGCGCGCGGCCGCCAATCGTTGCTCAAGCCATCAGGTTGGAACAATGCGGTTGCGCACCGCCTCCCCAGGACTTTGCTCCCCATTGGGCCTCCGCATCGATCCCGCCAAGTGCGAATTCGGGCCGCCCGAGCTTTTTCGCCGCAGTCGCAGCCTGTCGGCTGGATCGCCACATTGGACTTAAGTCCTATTGCGCAACGCCCGACTCTGCCAAATATTGTTGGCGTGGCGACATGCCGCTAGCTCAGTCGAGCCACAACCTCGCGTTACAGTCCGATCGCTCACGTCGAGGCGATCGAACCACCTGCAATAGCCGGCCCATGACCGGCTCGATCCGTCCGCTTCACGTTACCTGGCTTTCCGACGATATTAACGACCAGAATCCGCCTCGTGCCCACAACATACCCAATGCATCGATTACAGGAATCAAAGGTACCACGCCGGCTAGTCACCAGAAGTAGCGAATCCGAACTTAACCCTTGATGGAGGCGAACATGCACAGAAGATCTTTTCTGAGCACAGGTGCGGCAACGTTAGCGATCGTGGGAGCAGCGCTGATCAAAGCCCCGACGATGATGACTGAAGCCGTTGCCGCAGAGTCCGATGCAGCGAAACGTCACGAAATCGACACTCAGGTCAACGAGACACTGTCGCGGCTGTTCGAGACCGTCAAAGGCTCGAAAGAGCTTGTCTCCAAGGCGAACGGCGTACTCGTATTTCCGTCGGTGATCAAGGCCGGGTTCATCGCCGGCGGCGAATACGGCAAAGGCGCTTTGCGGGTAGCCGGGAAAACGGTCGGCTACTACAGCACGGCTGCGGGTTCATTCGGCCTGCAGGCAGGCGCTCAATCGAAGGCCGTCATTTTCCTGTTCATGACGCATGAAGCGCTTAACAGCTTCCGCAACTCGAAAGGCTGGTCAGTCGGCGGTGAAGGCTCGGTTGCACTGCTGAAGGTCGGCGCAAATGGCGAGATCGATACCACAACGGCCACTGCACCTGTCGAAGCCATAGTGCTCACAAATGCAGGTCTGATGGGAGACGTGTCGCTGGCTGGCACCAAGATTTCTCGACTGAAAATTTGAAGTCGTTCGCGTTAGCGTAGTTGGCGCGTCCCTTGCGGTCACACCGGCGAAAGACCGCTGCCCCCGGCAACAGGTCCAGAGGCACCAACGAGACTTTCCGTGGGTGCCTCGATGAACCGCATCTTGATGCCGGTGCAGGCCGTCTTCTCCGCCTTTGCATTCGGAGGGTGTGCGGGAACGCCACCAACCGCTGACGCGTCGAGATATTGGAACCGCGCCGTGACACGTACGGACGCGGGGGCATCAGATTTCCCGGCAGGCTTCGGCGCATACGCGGCAAGCATCGCTGCATGTGCCAAAGTGCTCAGGCGCGTGACGGCCGCATTCCTCTGCACACTCATGGCAGATCCGCGCGCACAGTGCACAAAGTTCGGGGGCGAGATGGCTCTGCCGGGATAGCGCGGCCGACGTGAAGCGGCACATGGACGCGCAATCGGCATTGAGTCGAATGCACTTGGTCATCGCTGCGACGCCCGGGTCTTCGAGGCACGCCGATGCGCAGCGGTCGCAAGCGGCGGCGCATGCATCGCATGCGTCGATGCATGACTGGTAGGCTTCAGTGTTCATGGTGCGTCTCCAGTTTCCGGCGAGGTCACGCGTCTCCTACGCTCCTCGTCAGGCTGACGGTCTGGTCCAGGATCCGAGCGGCGGATTACTCTGAGGAATGGGAAGCAAGACTGCTTACCCCATTTCGTTAAGAGACAACTATCGGGAAGACTTTCTCCCGATATGGACCTGACCAGACCTTGCGGATAATGACCTCGCAGTTAAGCACATGCAGGACCAAATCTCTGCCCTGCCGATACAGGGTTCCCTCTTCCAACCGGTGCATGGGCTCGAATGGCTTGCCGCTGCCCATGGTCGTTTCGAGGAACAGGGGCCATTCGTCCAGGCCTAGGCCAAGATCCTTGGCAGTAGTCGAATACTCTACCTCGGCATCGAAGTGGACGACGCCCTTGAGATGGCGGAGCAAACCGAAGTATGAAGGAGCACCGGCCGGCGAGCGATCGCTTGTCGGCCAAATGGCGACATTCGCCGTGCTTTGTTTGTAGCACTATGAACGGCTCCGGTTCACCTGCGAAGAGCCATACAGGTTGGCAAGAGCCCCGACCCGCCAGACAGCGGTGCACGGCCAGAAGGATAGACAGTCAGCCCGAGGCCGTGCCACGCAGGCCTAGCGCGAGTCCGATCGTGGCGACGCTCAAGGCAGCGATGACGGCTGCGCCCAGATATACAGCAAAGCCAAGGCCGTTGACCGTTGCGACGCGTCCCAGAATCGGTGCGAGTATGCCAACGGCCAGATAACCGAGGAGATACAGAGCCGACAGGGTCCCACCTCGTCGTTCGACGGGGGTTGCGCGGTTGATGACTTCGAGGGCGCTCAGGAACAGCAGGCTGTAGCCGGCACCCGTCATGGCGGTCGCAGACAGGAAAAGTGACATGCCGTGAAGGGCGGTTGCGATAGCAAGCAACCCCATGCCTGCACCGGACGCCGCAGCCCCCACAATCATTGCTACCCGGGTCGACAGTGATTTGCCCAGCAGACTAACGACGCCGGACGTGATGGCGAAGACCGCGAGGATCGAGCCGTTGATGAGCGTGTTCGGGGACTGGACCAGGTCGTGCGCGATCTGTCCGCCGAGCGACAGGATCATGACGCCGTGGGTATAGGCCGTGATCATGGCAAACGCAGCGACCATGAAGGCCTTTCGGGCGCGCTGAGGCACCGACGGCAAACTGGGCGTCCAGCCGCCTGCGGCGTCGCGCTCTACCTGCTGGGGCAGGAACCACGTGACAATGAACAACGCTGCGATCAGGAGGGCCAGCAGCCAGAAAACCAGATGCAAGGGCCACGGCGCGTATTGAGTGAGTGTGCCTCCGAGGATGAGCGCGGCTGCAAAGCCCGCGGCCTGGGCGGCAGTGGCAACCACGGAGGCTCGCCGGGGCGCACCGCCTTCGTTGAATTCGACCATCGCGGCAGTTGCCGGGCCGGCCGTCAGGCCAACGCCAACGCCCATGAATGCCCGTGCCACGAAGAGCCATGAAACATCGTTCGCGAGCGCAAGAATCAGTGCACCGAGGAAGGAAGCGCCCAGACCGAGCAGCATCGTCGCCCTTCGGCCGATCTGGTCGGAAAGGCCGCCGAAAAGGATAAGCACGCTGACAACCACGATCGGGTAGATCGCGAAGATTTCGGCCGTAGTTGTCGAGGTGAGATGCCATTCCCGTGCGTAGAGCCGATACGTCATGGCGGGCGCCGCGCTGGTCCAGAGGGTGTGCGCGACCACGCCGGCCGAGACCCAGAAGCTGGCCCGGCTGTCGAGCGTGACAAGCGTGTACCGACGGGTGGCGCTCCCTCGATTCGCGGGAACGGTGGAGCATGGTACCTCGATCATGACCGCCTCCCGGGGTGTCAGAGCTTCGACCCGCCATCGACACGCAGCGTGTCACCCGTCATCCAGCGCGCCGCGTCGGATGCGAGGAACAGGGCTGCGCCTGCGATGTCGTCGGGCTGCGCCACGCGCTTGAGGGCCTGCATGCCAAGCGTGTAGTCTCGCCCCGCGTCGGTTTTGGCGAAGTTCGACATGTCGGTTTCAACGACGCCCGGCGCGACGGCGTTCACGCGAATGCCACGTTCGCCAAGCGCTGCGGCGAAATGCTTGACCAGTGTGTCGATTGCGCCCTTGCTCGCGGCGTAGGCCGACAGGTTGCCAACCGCAGCGCGGGCAGCAAGAGAGGACAGCAGGATTACGCTGCTGCCCTCGCCCAGCACAGGCAGCAGTTGCTGGACGAGGAAGTAGGGGGCGCGCACATTGACGGCGAACAGCCGGTCGAAATCCTCTACCGTCGTCTCCGCGATGGATGAGGCCTTCGAGATGCCGGCATTCGCAACGAGAATGTCGAGGCGCTCGCCAATCAGCTCGCGTACCCGACGGGCCAGTTCATGAGGGCCGTTCGCTGCGCTCAGGTCTGCCGCAACCTTTTCGGCAGAACCGCCCGACGCGCGGATCGACTCGACGACGGAATTCGCGGCCTTTTCGTCGCTGCCGAAGTGCACGAGCACGCGTACGCCTGCTGCTGCCAGAGCCAGCGCGGTTGCGCGGCCGATGCCACGTGAAGCGCCGGTGACGAGCGCGGTCTTGCCATAAAGATTAGTAGTCACAATTAACTCCTGTTGAACTCGAGGTCGAAATGTCGAAGGTTCGACTTGCGGCTTAGGAAAGGAACCTGGAAACGTCTTCCACGAAACGCTCGGGATACTGATAGAGCGAGCCGTGATTGGCGTCTGGATAGATGGTCAGTTGGGCATTCGGGATGTGCTGACGCAGGATCAACGAATTGACCGTGTAGATGATCACGTCGTTGTCGCCATTCACAACAAGGGTTGGCTGACCGAGTGCCGACAGGTACGCGTACGGCTTGTCTTGCGGCTTGCCCCATTTGGCGAGAGCGGCAAGCTGGGCCGGCGCCACGGCATCGTTGGCCGCCGGATCACGGTTCTCCGTGCGACGGCGGAAGCGTTCGAGGAACGCGCGCCCGGCCGCCTGGCTGGGCTCGGTCGGCGAGAAATGCACGCGCAGCCAGAGGTGATCGGGTTCGGCATAGGTTGCACCGAAGATTTCCTGGGCTTCTGGCGTCAGCGAGGCCATAGCTTCTCCGCTGCGCGGGCCGGTTCCAACGAGGATCAGGCGGCGGACCAGCGTGGGCTCCGCTATGGCAAGTGTCTGGGCAATCAGGCCGCCCATCGAGAAACCCAGTACATCGACCTGCTCGAGGCCGAGTGCGCGAACGAAAGCGGCAGCATTGGCGGCCATTTCCTCAATCGACTCCGGAACGCTGCCCGAGCTGCTCGAAATGCCGGCGTTGTTGAACAGGATGACCTCACGTCCGGCGGCGAGGCCGTCGGTCACGGCGGGATCCCAGTGATCCATGGTGCCGGTGAAGTGGATGTTCATCACAAGCGGCACGCCGATGGGATTCCCAAAACGACGGTAGGCGAACCGGATGCCGTTTGCTTCGACGTACTGCGTCGGTGCGGTCTGGTGCGTATGGCGGGTCATGATTGCGATCCTTTCAGGTGTAAGTTCAGCAGTTGTTTTTCCGGTATGTCTGAGATGCATGGGGTGCCGCGTTTGCAATCCAGTCACCCGCCAGGAAATCCCGTAGGGCGGTGCCTGTTGATGGGTAATGTATGCGCGGGCCGGCAAGAGGAAAAAGCCTTTGTAGGCAAGCGGTCATGCCACACGGGCATGGGTACGTATGCCGGCGCTCGCCTGCGCGGATCAGGACGGAAAACGTTCGCCGAACATGGGCAAGCCGCTGAGGGACTGCGCCACACTGGCCTCGTCCTGGAGCACGCCCCAGTGTTCGGCCAGCCGGCCATTCTCGAAACGCACGATATCGGCGGCAATCCACGCGGTTAGCCTGTGGGTTCAGGCGGTCCTGCAGCCGTTGACTCGCAGGATTTCGCCGGTCATGTAGCTGGCCTTACCCGATCCGACGAAAACGATAGCCTCGGCGATTTCCTCCGGCGTTCCGGCTCGTTTGAGCGGAACGCCCGACAACATCGCGGCCTTGCGCTCGCTCGAGCCGGTCAGCCGGGTGAGCATCTCCGTATCGATGGGACCCGGCGCAACGGCATTCACGCGCACGCCGGAGGCGGCCGCTTCCAATGCAGCGGACTTCGTGAGGCCTTCGACGGCATGCTTGCTGGCCGTGTAGATAGACATGCCAGCAGCGCCGCGCAGCCCCATCGTCGAAGACACGTTGACGATGCTGCCGCGCTGCTGGGCCATCATCACGCGCAGCTCGTGCTTCATCGCGAGCAAGGTGCCAAGCACGTTGGCGTCGAAGACGGCTGCGTAGCGCTCGGGCGTCTGCTCCGTAACCGGGCCCGACTCCCCTTCGACGCCGGCCGCGTTGACGGCGATGTCGAGTTGACCAAAGCGTGCGACGGTGCCCTTGACTAGCGCTTCGACCTGCTCTTCATGGCGAACGTCCGCCTGGATGAATTCGGCTTCGATGCCGGTTGAGCGCAGTTCTTGCGCAAGCTTTTCGCCGACTTCAGCCCTGCGGCCGGCAAGCACGACGCGAGCTTTGTCGCGTGCGAAGGCGAAGGCCGTGGCGCGGCCAATACCGGACAGTGCGCCGGTGATCAATACGACAGGTGCGTCACTCATGTTGCCTCTCCTGTTGCATAGAGTTCTGTGCGGGGAACGGAATTAGCCGGAAATCGCGTCGGCGGGCAGAGCCTCGATCGCGTCGATACGGTCGGGGTAGAACGCCAGATGCTCGCGGATCGGTGCAACGGCTGCGTGAGGCTGCTCATAGGTCCAGACAGCATTGATGCCTCTTTCGCCGGCGGACGGGATCGAGAAGTAGGCGCAATCGCCCTTGTACGGGCACCAGGTGGCGTGGTCGGTGCGATCGAGCATTGTCATGTCGACGTCCTTGCGCGGGACGTAGATGACCGCCGGGTAGCGTGCCTCGCGCAGCGTCAGCGCCTCACGGGTGTCGACGATCACCTTGCCGCCGGCCTTGACGACGATCCTCGACGGATGGCGTTCAATGGTGATCGGATGGTCGGGGCCCGGAATCTTGACGGGTTTGTCGTGCGGATGCGTGGTGGACATGATCAACTCCTGGTGGAATAGCGGAGGGCTGCGGGCCGCGCGGCGGCAGCCCGCTGGATTACGCTTGACTGGTCGCGGGCTCGTCGATCCTGCGAAGATGGCCGCCGGTCAGCGCGAGCGTCAGTATCGAGACTACGGCGAGTCCCAGGCCGAAGTACATTGCATTGAAGAGACCGAACCCGTCGAGGATCCGGCCGCCGACGAACGAACCCAGTGCAATCGAGATCTGGAAGTTGGCGACGAACAGTGCCATGCCACCTTCGCGGACTTCGCGGGTTGCCTGCGCCATCCACATCTGCAGTGCGACGGGCAGCGCGCCATACGCGATTCCCCACGCGGCCAGCGCGACCAGCACCCACGGCCGGCTGGTGCCGAGTACGGGTAGCATGGCGAGAGGCAATGCGATAAACAGGATGCTCGCAATCAACGTCATCCTGACGTTACGTTGCCCGGATGAACCACCGATGAAATTACCGAGCAGACCGATGAACGTATAACCAAGCAGCAGCAATGAAATGACCTTGCCGCCAAAGCCCGACACGGTCGCCAGGAACGGGGTGATATAAGTGTAGGTCGCGAAGTGCCCGCACAGGGCGAGCGTCATCGTGATCAGCCCGATGCGGGCCGCTCGGGTACCGAAGATACCGAGCAGATCGCGCGTACTCACCCGATGCTCTACGTGCAGCGACGGCAACGAAACCCACTGTGCCAGCAGCGCCGCAATAGACAGCGCGAGCGCTGCGCCGAACGCGGTGCGCCAGCCAGCCAGGTCGGCGATCAGTGCCCCGGCCGGGCCGCCGATCAGCATGCCGAGCGAGACGCCCGCGAAGATCATCGATGTGGCCCGGCCGACATGCTCCTCCGGCACGAGTCGGTTGCCGAGCCCTACGCTGATCGCCCAGAATCCGCCGATTCCGAATCCGAACATCGCGCGGGCCACGACGAGAACCGCGAAGTTCGGCGCCAGCATGGCCGTCAGATTCGAGATCACAAGTAGCAGGCCCAGGCCCAGCAGCACGCGCCGACGGTCGAAACGTCCGACGGCTACCGTAAGAAACGGCGCGGCGATGGCGGCCAGCAGCCCGGGCGCCGTGACCATGATGCCGGCGGTTCCTTCGGTGACGCTTAGTCCCTGGCTGATATAGCGCAGCAGCCCGACGGGCAGAAATTCAGTTGTACAGAACACGGTCGCGCTGAGTGCGACGGAAAGAATCGCGAGCCAGTTTCGCGTGCGCAGAGGCTGGATTGAGGTGGTTTGCGTCATGATGTATTCCGGTGCGTGATTCGTATCGGGTTGCCAGAATGGCGGCGTCGCGGTTGACGCGCCTAGAGCTTCGAGCCGCCGTCCACATGGAGCGTCGCGCCAGTTGTCCACCTGGCCTGGTCAGAGGCGAGAAAGGTGATCGCAGTGGCGATGTCTTCAGGTTCCGCGAGCCGTTTGATGGCTTGCAGGCCAAGTGTCATGCCGCGGCCTTCGTCGGTGCGGGTGAAGCTCGACATATCGGTTTGCACCACACCGGGCGCGACCGCGTTCACGCGGATGCCGCGCGGTCCGAGGTCAATCGCGAAGTGCCGAACGAGCGTATCGACGGCGCCCTTCGTGGCGGAGTAGGCCGACAGTTCACCCACGGCTGTACGGACCGCGAGCGACGAAAGCAGCGTGATGTTGCTGCCCTTGCACATGATCGGCAGAAGCTGTTGAACGAGAAAATACGGAGCACGGACGTTGACGGCGAACAGTTCGTCGAAAGCTTCGACACCGGTTTCCTCGAGCGCGGCGGCCTTCGCGATGGCTGCGTTGGCAACGAGAATATCGAGGCGTTCGCCGACGATGGTCCGGACCTGGCGCGCGAGCCTGTGCGGTCCGTCGGGTTCGGCCAGATCGGCCTGAATGGCATGCGCACGGCTGCCCGCCGCAGCGATTTCGGCAACGACAGTCGTGGCTTCACGTGCGCTGTGACCATAGTGAACGAGGATCTGGGCACCGGCCTGCGCGAGCGCAAGCGCCGTGGCGCGTCCGATGCCACGCGAAGCGCCCGTAACGAGCGCGGTCTTTCCCGCGAGGGTCTTCATGATCGTGTCCTTCCGGCAGCTAACTAACGTTGAGGCGAGAGACGGTTCGTCCTCTGCTGGAATCGAACGATAGATGGCACTTGCATGGGCGAAAAAGACTTTGTAAGCTGGCCGCCATACCTGGCAGGCATGACTTCCCGGAAAGGACTTCGCGCATGGAACTGCGACATCTGCGCTATTTCGTTGCTGTGGCAGAAGAAGGCAGCCTGACCGTTGCCGCGGAGCGGCGTCTTTTTACGTCCCAGCCATCCCTCAGCCGCCAGATCCGGGACCTCGAGTACGAGGTCGGTGCGCAGCTGTTTGTGCGCAGCGCGCGTGGCATCGAGCTGACCGATGCCGGCAAGGCATTTCTGGATCATGCGCGCCTGGCCCTGGCGCAGGTCGACGCGGCGTGCGAGGCCGCGCGGCGAGCGGCGCGGCCGGCCAAGCTGACGTTTGCGGTCGGTTTTCTGAGCGGCCAGGAAGTGACGTGGCTCGGCGAAGCGACGCGTGTTCTCGCGGCCGACCTGCAGACCCTCGAGATGACGGTATCGAGCGAACACTCCCCGGATCTGGCGGAAGGACTGTCAACGGGCCGGCTGGACATCGCATTCATGCGCGCCGAATCCAACCGGCCCGACCTCGAGTACGTGACCGTCGCGCGCGAACCTTTCGTCGTGCTGATGCCTAGCGATCATCATCTGGCGGACCGCGAGGAAATCGACGTGCATGAACTGGCAGGGGAGCCGTTCATCAGCGGCTCGGACGTGGCCGGTCCGATGCGCCGCGCAATCGAGAACTATCTGGCGGCGAACGATCTCGCCATCGAGCCAGCACATCGTGTCCACAACCTCACGATGGCGATGTCGCTGATCGCTTCGACGAGAGGGGTTGCGCTGCTGCCGGCCTATGCCGAAAACCTGCTGCCCTGGTCGGTGACAAGCCGGCCGCTCAAGGGCGAACCGCCGACGATTGAACTGGTGGTCGGCTATAACCGGAACAACCGCTCGCCGATCCTGTCGACCTTTCTGTCGCGCATCGATCAGATCAGGCGATAGGTGCACGACGCGGCGACAGAGACGGTCGCGCGATGCTATCGGAAGCATTCACCCACGCTCGCACCCGCCGCCCGGTTCTTCAGCCGGCCGAGTGACCGTTGGTTAGTCGCGAACAACCACAACGGTCCAATGACCCGACCGAAGTAAATGGGTCGCGAAGCGCCTCTCGTGCGGCGGTCATATTACGCCCCGTCGCGTCGCGGCGGCCTACACCCGGCTATGTACGGAACATGTATGGAAACTACATTTTATTCATTGATTGTATGTAGTTTATCTACTACCATCCGGTCATCGGTCGTGTGTGCCTCCGCCCGAGAAAAATGATCGGCCGTACGCACACCTGAGCTCGAAATGGCTAACACGCGGGTGCTAGATCCCATGGGTGTCTCGCGTCTGAAGTTGTTACCGGTAACGTTAGTTAAACGCTCGTTCATATGCCTCACGGGGCGTTGGTGAAAATGATTCGGTATCAGTGGGATTTCAACGCGAGCATATTAGTTAGTCATACGAATCAATATTTGGGATGCAAGCGGGTTCGAGACAGATCTAGCGCTGCAGGGACGAAGATTGTTCTCTGCAAGGAGGTATGCCCACGAAGTGGCTGGTTTTTGCGAGACGGCCATCTGATGCTTCACGTTTCTCGCAAATATGACAAAGCACGAAGGGTAGAAATGACGAAGCGAATTGCGGTTGTAACTGGCGGTATGGGCGGTCTAGGCGAAGCGATCAGTACGAAGCTGCACGATGCCGGCTACCTGGTTGTAGTCACACACTCGCCGAGCAACGTCGGCGCAGCTGAATGGCTCGCGAACATGCAATCTCAGGGCCGGACTTTTCTCTCGTATCCGGTTGATGTGGCTAATTACGATTCATGCCAGCACTTTGCTGCCCGAATCCGGTTTGATGTCGGTCCGGTTGAAATTCTGGTGAACAACGCCGGGATCACCGAGGACATGACGCTCCGAAAGATGGATAAGGAAAACTGGGACGCGGTCATCCGCACGAACCTGGACTCGGTATTTAACATGACGAAGCCGCTCTGCGAAGAAATGAGCGCTCGTGGCTGGGGACGTATCGTCAACATTTCGTCCGTCAACGGCTCGAAAGGCTCGATCGGCCAGACAAACTATGCCGCGGCCAAGGCCGGCATGCACGGATTCACGAAATCACTCGCACTGGAAGTCGCACGAAAAGGGGTGACCGTCAACACGGTATCTCCGGGCTACCTGGCTACGAAAATGGTCACGGCGATTCCCCAGGCAATCCTCGAGACGAAGATCTTGCCTCATATCCCTATGGGCCGTCTCGGCAAGCCAGAGGAAGTTGCAGCGCTCGTGCTTTATCTCTGCTCAGACGATGCCGGTTTCGTGACCGGCGCCAATCTCGCGATCAACGGCGGTCAGCACATGCAGTAACAACAGCCCCAACCACGTTGCGGCCTGTTCACGAGGGGTCCGAACCGGCCGCCCACAACTGTATTCAACGTAGAAAGGACCGTCTCATGAGCGCGACCTGGATCGGCCTGGTGATCGGATGCCCCGCGCTTGGCATCGCAACGCTCGTGGTCGTGGCTCACTATCGCCGCGAGTGGAAACGTGCACGAACCCTGCGGGGTCTGTGCTTCCACAAGAGCGGGGTGACCGCGTGTGAACGCGACGCTGTCCAGTACGTCTACATACGCCGCTCCGGTCGGCGAACTGAGATGGCTGATAAGCGGCGAAGCTCGCGAAACATTGTTCAGGTCGGATGTGCGCGTGCACGCGCCGAGAGCATCGTGTCGACTAAAGCGCTCCCCTCCTCTCATGACTCACCTGGCTTCGACTCGCGGCCGGACACCAAATGCAGAACACATCTCGACTGACTGCATGGGGAGCGGAACGGACTCTGCCGGTCCCGCATCTGTAGACATCGATGAAATCACGAAAGATAAAACAGGCCGCAGGGTACAGAGAGAGCCCTTATACACCCCACACTGCCGAAGCGGCGATCGCTCACCTCGAGCGGGTCCTGTCAGCGGCTGGCGCAGATTCATTGTTCAGCCAGGCCTACTGGCGTGCTCGAATCGAGCAGGTGAGCGCAACAAAAGGACTCACCCCGCTTCAGCGCGCAAGGCTCGTGAGACTGCTCACGTCTCTGTCTTTCCAGGTGCGGGGCAACGACCCTCCGTAGGCTCGTAAAGCGACCCTGCCGACGATCCAGGCCAACGCGACCAGTCATCCTCACCGTTAGCAGCCCATTCGAGCTGCCAGTTATCACCGCCTATACTGAGCGCTAGATGGGTCTGCGTGGGATCGTCCATTTCCGCGTATTTTTACGTTTCCTGTTAAATCGGTCGACCACTCGAAAATATGCGGCTTGTCGGCAGATCACTGTCCGTGCATGACGGCTCAGCGCAGTAAATCGCGAGCAAGCCGCCCTGGTAAGTTTGCCGTTCCCTTCACCAGTGACACAGGAGTTTCAATGGAAATCAAATGCATTGCTGGGTTCGCCACAATTACAAAGCAGCCAGACGCAAGTGCTTCCCTGTATCTGGAGAAACTTGGCTTGCCGCTAGAGAGGTATGGCGAACATCCCGACTATCTTTTCATGGACAAGTTTGCCGGAGCCAATCACTTTGGTGTGTGGCCTCTGAATATGGCAGCTCAGTCATGCTTCGGGCAAGATGATTGGCCACCTTCCATTCCCGAGCCGACCGCAAACATTGACTTCGAACTGGCGGATGCGAAGGCAGTAGAGTCGGCAGTTCAAGAAATGAAAGTGAAGGGTCAAGTCTTTATTCATGAGGCAAGGACAGAACCTTGGGGGCAAACCATAGCGAGATTCATCAGCCCCGAAGGAGTGCTGGTCGGTTTGAGCTATGCGCCCTGGTTGCATGAGCAAGAGGCTTGACGATTCATACGGACTCGCCAATTGCGATGACGTGGGTGAGAAGCCTGCTGCCGCAGCAGTGACCTGCTTCGGCAGAGCTTGGGCGTTGAGTCCCTAGAAGGGCCAGCGGCCAAATTCCCCTGCGACGTGGAGCGATACCGATCGCGGCAAAGGTGCCTATGCGCGCGCGTCATAAGTATTGTTCTTGCGAGTGCGTTTATCTTAACCACCTACCTACATAGACTGGCTTCACCGATTGCGAACAACACTTCGCAGCAAATCACAGTCATGGAGGTTAATCATGAGGGCAATTATTCAGGCTGTTGCCATCGTCGCGGCGCTTGCCGCGCCCACCGTCACGTTCGCGCAATCGAGTGGCCCCTTGGCGCGCGCCCAGGTTCGAAGCGGTGGTGTATCCGATGGCTCGTCTGCGTCCAGCCAAAAAGCCATACCAGGACTCGCGCCGTCGAGGGGCACCGATGCGCCGGGCAACAACGCGCTACCGGCCTCTACCACGGTGTCGGCGGCCGCCAACGCAACGAGCGGCTATGGCACGCCTGGTGCAACCTCATCGGACAGCGGTATGGGCGCCGGGTCGTCCAGGTCAGTCCCGCCGAAGAGCGTGAACAGTAGCTCAACGTCGCCCACCGTCGCTTTCGGAGTCAACAACACGCTGGCGACCCCGAGCACCGTGTCGCCTGCCGTCCACCGTAACTAAGGACGACAAGCGATTTAAAAATAGGCCGACTACGGTCGACCGGGGCGGGCTGTAGTCGGCCAGGAGCAGTCCGTCGTTGCGCCAATGCGAGAGGCGGCTTAGCGGCGGAAACCGGTCGCTTGCCCGCGCCGAATGAGTTGGATACGTATTGCGAAACTGCGAGAAAAAAGGGCCGCACTGTTGCCGGCAACGGTGAACGCAGGCTATTGGATGAAAGAGAACAGGCCATCCAAGGCATAAAGCAATACCGCCAACAGGCTTGCAGTCGGCAATACCCTCTTCTTTTGCGCTTCCCAAATGAGTAGCCGGGCAGACGCTTCACGTCGTGTCACGCCCCTCAGCGCAAATGGCTCGCTTTCTATCGCTTCCTTCATTTTCCTGATGTGCATGCAATAACCGACATGGGAGACCAGCGCATATGTGCCAGCGACGCCGATGATGCAAACCAGATCCACGATCTTCATCAGCGGTCTCGCGTGGAATCGACAGCGGTCGCCGGTCTGGGCAGGAACACGGCAACAATGCCGAGCAAGGGAAGCCAGGCACAAAGTCGATAAACGGCCGCGATGCCGAAGTGGTCCGCCATCCAGCCCAACGTAGCCGCGCCGATTCCACCCAGGCCAAACGCGAAGCCGAAAAACAAACCGGACACCATGCCGACTCGGCCCGGCATCAGTTCCTGTGCATAGACGAGAATGGCCGAGAACGCCGACGATACGATCAGGCCGATCAGCACGATCAGCACCGTCGTCACGGTGAGATTTGCATCAGGCAGGATCATCGTAAAAGGCGCGGCCCCCAGGATCGAAAACCAGATCACCGCCTTTCTGCCGATACGGTCGCCCAACGGACCACCAAACAGGGTGCCTAACGCCACCGCACCGAGAAACATGAACAGGTGCAATTGCGCCGCGCGCATACTGATTCCAAACTTCTCGATCAAATAGAAGATCAGGTAGTTAGTTATACTTACCGTGTAGAAGTATTTGGAAAACATCAGCACCATGAGGATGCCGATAACCGGTGCGACCACACGCATGTTGAGCGGAGACGCGTGAGTGGCTCCTCTGCTGCGTTTTCTCCGTGCAATCTGGTCTTCGTACCACCAGCTCACGTGCCACAGCAAAATCATGGCCAACAGCGCCGCGATTGTGAACCATACAATGCTACCTTGCCCATTGGGCACGACGATCAACGCCGCAAGCAGCGGTCCGATCGCACTGCCGGCGTTACCGCCGACCTGAAAAATGGACTGCGCGAGCCCGTGACGGCCACCTGACGCAAGCCGCGCCACACGCGACGTTTCCGGATGAAACACGGATGAGCCGACGCCCACCAGCATTGCCGCGCCGATCAATGCCAGGAACCCGTGGGCTCGCGAGAGTGCGAACAGGCCACAGAAGCTGAACAGCATTGCGAGCGGCAATGAATACGGCTGCGGCCTGCGATCCGTATAGCGCCCGATGAGCGGTTGCAAAAGACTGGCTGTGACCTGGTAAGCCAAAGTGACAAAGCCGATCTGCCAATACGAAAGATGCAACCCAACCTTGAAGATCGGATATACGGCGATCATCAACGATTGAATCATGTCGTTGAGCAGATGCGACGCACTCGTGACGCCGAGTATTCCGAAGGCCGTGCGGTACGGAGTCTGGCTTGCGGGTGTCGATGCTTCTGAACTGCTGACGGGAGCATGCGCGATTTTCATGGCGTGAGAGCGATTGATGTAGTCGAGCCCAGTCTAGGGGTAGACTGATGGCCTGTCTCACGCGAAATTTCGTCACATCGTCGCAAAATGGACATGCCACGCCACGCTTCCACTCAACGCGATCATCACCGCTGCACGGTTCCGGTGAGCAGCAGGGCCGTCGATTTTCCGGCTGGCCATATACGCCCGTTGCACCACCATTCGGCAGCGCAACTGATCTACGCGGTCGATGGCGTCATGGTTATCAGCAGCGAAGCGGGCCAATGGATCGTGCCACCGACGCAGGCGATCTGGATGCCGGCGTATATGGCACATACCGTCCGAATGGTGAACGCGGTGACCATGCGTACGCTTTACATCCAGCCGGATGCCGCGAGCGGATTGCCGGACCGCTGCCATACCGTTGCGATTTCCGATCTTCTCCGGCAGCTCATTTTGAGCGCCATGAACATAACCGGCGAATACACAGCCGACTCTCGCGACGGACGGCTTATGGGATTGCTTCTGGATGAGCTCAACTTCTTGCCGGTGCTCCCGCTACATCTCCCGCTTCCCACTCATCCGTATCTGGCTGAAATATGCAAACAGATACGCGATGCGCCTGACGATAAGCGAACGCTGCGCGAATGGGCGCAGGTCGTAGGCGTCGATCCTAAAACGGTGCAGCGCACTTTTGCTCAGCAAGTTGGCATGACCTTCGGCCAATGGCGCCAGCAGGCTCGCCTGCTGATGGCACTGGAGCGTCTTGCGACCGGTCAGAGTGTCCTGGATGTTGCACTGAGCATGGGCTACGACAGCCCTAGCGCATTCACAGCGATGTTCAAAAAGCAGCTTGGGGTGGTTCCAAGCGAGTATTTCCGGCTCAGCGAGTAGCCCTGTCGCCCGTCTCGACGCGTACAGCACAGGATGCGCAAACAGGATTGCTCCGAGCTTCGCAAGTCAATCGAAGCCAGGAGAACTTGCCAATGAGCCGGTCGCGACCAGGCACCCTTCCTCGGGTAGATACCGGACTCTACCGGCCATCGGTGGTCATCTCGGGTTAGGCTTTCTGAAGAAGTGGACGCAACTCTCGCAGATCGTTGAGTTTTTCAAGCCCCATCAGCTTTTCGATCAAGCCAGCGCAATTTGCTTTGCCCAGAACGGGTTCAATGAGGTCGATCGCCTTGCGCACCACCTCGCCGCGATCCATGGGGTTCTCTGCCGTTCCGCGAACATGTGCGACATGGTCCGTTAGCGCCGTTCCGTCGTCCAGGGTAATTTCGACGATCGCGTGCCTGGCCGGTTCCAGAGCCTCCAACTCATCGCTGGGAACAAGCTGGACCTTCGCGCGGATCCGCAAGACGTCAGGATTGCTCATGCGGGCCCTATCGTGCGCGGCCTGGAACGAGATGGTCCTATCGAGCAGCATGACCGCTACCATGTGCTGCAAGCAGATATCAGGCATTTCGCGGTTGTCTACGATCCGGGCCTCCGTGTGCGCAAGGCGCACCACGATAGATCGGACCTTCTCCGGATCAACCTGATGCTTCTCGAAGATATTTTCCATCGCGTCCAGTGGCGCCTGGATGGGCGAGCCGACGGACCACTTCTTGATGTTGGTTCGAACTATTTCATAGCGATTGCCAAGGTCTTTAGTCAGTTCGTCCTGATTGGCCTTGGGAGCATACGCGAGGAAGTAGTTGTCGGAGCCCGAGAAGATGTCGTCGATTCCAGTAAATCCGGAATGGACCAGAAGCGCCGACATCACGCCGTTCTTCGCCGGCATTCCGGCGAAGACAAACGCTTTTTCCATATGTTGGGTGTCACGCGTCCACGCTCCGATGCCGGCGGATTGCTGAGCCGTGTAATCGAGCAGCCATCGCATCTGCTGCGCTCCGAGTCCGGCAACGCAGCCCGAGGCGGCCGCCGCGCCGAAAAGCTCGGCAATAGCATGTGTGCTCTTGTGGCTATTGTTGCGGAAGTCGAGCGCTCCAAAACTGATCGTCACGCGCGGACCGATGTCGTAGCCCAGCGTGACGGCTCGCAGGAGGCGGTTGCCATCGACGCCGAACGTCTCGGCCATAGCATATGCCGCCGGCACGATAGCGCAACCCGGATGGGATTGCGAGAATTCATTGGAATCATCGGTCTCATCCGACTGGGCGAGCATGGCGTTCACGAATGCCGCTTCAACTGCACTGGCGGTAAGTGTCGACGCAACGACGGTCGCCTCCCCCGCTCCTCCGACCGAGCGCGCGTATTGCAGCGCGGCGCGTCCCGGAGGCAGAAGCGAACCGGAAACCATCGCCGCGAAAGTGTCGAGAATATGTTGCTTGGCTTTTTCGACCACTTCGTCGGGGAGAGCTCGATTCGCCGCGTCAGCCAGATAAGTGCTAAGTTGGAGCATAACGGCGGAAGGCGCATTGGCTGCTCGGGCAGCCTTCGGGATGGCGGCAGCAGCTAGCGCGATAGGCGCTTGCGCCAAAAGCATCCGTCTCCCCATCGAGAAATTGCCATGCGCCGCCATTTGGGCACTCCACAATGATTGTGACGGCAGCAACGGCGCCCACCGTGGCGCTCTTCTCGTTGTATGCGTCCCGTCCACCAGCAACAGGTTAGTGTATTGGTGCTCGAGTAGCGAGAGCAGCATGCCGACACTCACTTTCCCTGCGAAAACCACTTCCCGTAGATTCGCTCATAGGTACCATCCTCGTACATGGCGAGCAGTGTCTCGTTGATCTGCTTGCGCAAGGGACTGCCATCGGCAACAGCTATGCCATATTTTTCCGGCCTGAAGATTGGACCGACGACCGCAAGTTCACCGGTGCCAAGCCTCGTGGCCCAGTATTGGAGCGTCGGTGCGTCATATACGATCGCATCCACGGTGCCTTGGGTAATCATACGAAAGCCGTCTGCCGCATTGTTCACATTTACGTATGGCAAACCACGTTCGGTAAGGTAGTCCGCCGCAACAGTTCCAGGCACGGTGGCGATCTTCTTTCCCGGCAGGTCTTCCGGGCCACGAATGCTCGATTGCAGGCGTGCCACCGTCTGCGACGACGTGACGGTTGCGGTCAGTTGAGCGATCAGCACGACGCCGATAAGCCACATCGCAGGTACGAGGATGCGCTTCCACATACCGGCCGTCTCGCGCTCCCCGTGCTCTCCGGTTGCGATGATCAGCATCGTTACCCATAAGCCCTCACCAATCGCACGCAGCCAGGGCTTCTGGAAATCCCTGTTGTGCTTTCGTTCCAGCAGCCACACGAGATTAGCGAGCGCAAAAACAATGATGGCCGCCACAACCAGAAGTTGGCCGATGGCCAGCCACGGCACAGCCACGAAAAAGCCGCTTTCGCTGTGCGAGCGCACCATGATCTGCAAGCCCGCATCGAAATACGGAAGGGAAAAATCGACCTGCTTCTCTCGTTGCGGCGTCATGGTGATGGCGGCGATCGCGACGTCCGCGTCGCCTCGTTGCACGGCGGGGAGCAGATCGGCCTGAGTCGCAACACGCCGCCACGCAAATTCAACATGCATGCGGCGTGCTATCTCATCCCATACGTCGATGCTGAAACCTTCCGGCGTCATTGTCTGAGGCAGCACGAAAGGCGCGACTGAGGCAATGGCAACCTGCAAGGTTGCGTCTGGTCCGTTACCGGTCGGACTCGATGCAGGAAACACGTCCGCCGCTGCCGCTTGCGCCATCATCGTCGCGGCCAGCGAGATGAGACATAGCATCGGCAGCAGTCGCGCAAATTTCGACATGGTGCTTTCCTCGTACCCAGTCGATGATCAACGTTTTGAATTGTTTGTTTATTAATATTTGTATCCAGCACTTCATCCTGTACTTCAAACAGGATCTCATAATTCACTAACCTCTATACTCGAAACGTCCAATGACCATCTTTTTGGCCCCATTGAACGCTTTTTTGTTAATGGCGATATCTATTCTTTCGACAAGTGCATTTCCGGTTTGAAAATATGCAAGGCGCAATCGACTGATCTCATCGAATGACCACGAATGAAGTCGAACTCGCCTCGGAGACTCGCGCAATGACTACGCTCACGGACAAGCTCAAGCATGAATTCATGAAGGTGCTGCCGCCCACGATCTTCTTTTTCATCATTCTGCATATCGTGGTCATTGTTCGTTCGCTGATGATCAGGGGAACCGGCGTTTCGATACCCACTTCGGCGTCCGTGCTGGTCGCCTCGCTTATCCTGGGCAAGGCGGTGCTGCTCGCGGACATGTTGCCGTTCATCAACCGGTTTCCGGACAAGCCGTTAATCTGGAACGTGGCGTGGAAGACGCTGATGTACGCCGTGGTCGCAACAGTCATCCACTATCTGGAGCGGCTGTTCGAGGCCTGGAGGGACACGCACAGCATCCTCCAGGCTAACGTGCACCTGCTGGCCGAGATGAACTGGCCGCGCTTCTGGGGTGTGCAGATCATGCTCGTGACACTGATTTTCAACTACTGTGTCATTGCCGAACTCTCACGGGTTATCGGACGCGGGAAACTCTCGTCAATCTTCTTCGGCCCAATCCCCCAGCGCGCCGAATAGCGCGCGCCGAAAAGAAAAAAGTGCACACAACCGCGATCGTTAGACACGGAAATCCGCAGCCATGTCTTCGTCGCTTCGTGCTTCGAGTCTTCCTGAGCGGCATGCACCCATAAACGCCTTGTAGTCGGCTTCGTTCTGTGCGGCGCAGGCGATTGCGTATTCGGTCAGCGCTTCGGCCATACGCTCGCCGCTTCCAAGATATGCGGCGATTTCAATCGCCTTGCCGCTCGCCTTGGCATGAGCACGCGCAAGCGCCCATCCGCAAATGCGGGCATAGCCCTGCATGACGGTCGTACTCATGCGCTCCACTTCGGCAGATACCTTCATGTCGCGCAATTGCCGGAAATAGAAGTTCCGGCCAGCGGGCCCCGAGGTCCAGCCGAGGAATGAGTCGCTCGCCGCCTGCAGCAGGCGTTGCCCGACCACGACGCGCTGTCCCTGGTGATCGTAACCCTTGGCCTCAAAATATCGGGCGATCACCGAAGGTCGCGCCTCCTTGACCTGCAGGAACAGCGGTGTGCCGTGGCTGTCGACGAACAGCATCACCAGGCAGAAGGTGCCGACACTCCCCACGCCCACGACCTTGAACGCGATATCGTGAAGTTCGTACTGGTTTATCAGAAGGCGCCGGTCGGCTGGGAGCGTGTCCAGGTACGCGTCGAACGCTTTGGCGAGTTTGCCTTGCCAGGCTTCGGTGTCGGTCCAGTTGCTCTCATTGCCAAGCAGTGAATTGGGTCCAGTGGGATGAAACAGTGCGGGCGGTGCGTCCTGAATCGTCCACTTTCCGTTAACCTGTGTCGCCATCTTGGCCAGCACGCTCTCGTGTGTGCGCGTCGCCGCCTTTTTGGATGTTTTGGCGAGGAGACTGCGGCCCTCGTCGGTTTTCGCCGTCTCCATCATGCGCTCGAAGCTGATGATCTCGTGCCACAGATCCAGAGAGCTGTATTCCGAGTATTCGCGCATGCGCTCGGTGTACTCGTGAACAGCGCTCCAGACAAGCTCGCCGATCGGGCCTCGTCCCAATCCCATGTGCTCGCCGGCAACCGCAAAGCTCCCCACGAGCCGCTTCAGATCCCATTCCCACGGTCCCGGCGCGACCTCGTCGAAGTCATTCAGATCGAACACCAGTTGCCGCTCGGGCGTCGCGAAGCCACCGAAGTTCATGAGATGTGCGTCGCCGCAAATCGGAAATGCGATACCCGAATTGACCGTGCTGGCAAGGTCGTGGGCCTGGATTATTGCGGTGCCACGAAAGAACGTGAACGGTGAGAGCGACATCCGGCCGTAGCGTAATGGTACGAGTGCTTCGACGCGGCCCGCACTACTGGCTTCGAGAAGCTCTATCGGGTCGCGTTTTGTATTACCGATGTCTGCGTGCTGGGACCGCTTCGCGCGTTCGCGAGCCTGGCGACCCATCGCCTGTCTGTCTGCAAGAAGCTGCGTGGCCGTCATTCGCACACCTCACCCGGGTTACGTTGCCAACACGAGACGGACGAGACGCGATTGCCTCGTTCGCATGCCTGCTTCCAGAGACCGGTCCGACGATGCGATCCAGTCTAGCATCGAGTCGTTCGTTGTACTTCCGTATTTGACACGAAGGTCCACCGTCGAAACCAGCAGCCGCATCGTCCGGTATCACCTTGTCCAACCGCGCATCAGGAAATGCACACGCCCAAATGAAGAGAGCGCTATTTCTGGTAGCTTGCGCAATTGTTGCGTGCGCATTCAGGACGTATGCAATCTTTCATGGATTCGCAAAGTCGCCTGGCCAGGAATACGAGTCGAACTGGCTGCCAGCGCCGGCCGGCCCCTTCTCCTTGTACATCCGCGCCTACTGGGGAAAACAGCCGATTCTCGACGCGTCGTGGAAACCGCCACAAATCCGCAAACATGCCTGACGCCGGAATGAGATAACTGACTGGCCGCACATGCTGTTCGACCCGCGCCGGGTTGAACAGCAGGAAAGAACCAACACTCCAAAGGAATCGAGATGACCCAGCTCGTACATCATCCCGCATACCTCTTCATTACGCTGATTGTGCTGCTGTCCGTGGCGGCCGCTCTCGGGGCAATCGGTTTGCAACGCGCCATTCCACTTTCGGACGAGGCACGCGATAACTACAACGTTGTACAGGGAGCTACGCTCACGCTGCTTGCACTTCTGATTGGGTTCACGCTCTCAATGGCAGTGAGCCGCTACGATCAGCGAAAAAATTACGAGGAAGAGGAAGCGAACGCCATCGGCACCCAGTACCTTCGGGTGGAACTGCTCGGCGAACCACGAGCTGCGAAGGTCAAGGCGCTGCTGCGTGACTACGTGCTGCTGCGCATTGATTACTACAAGACGCGCGACGCACGCGAACTGGAGATCATCAACGGGAAGACCGCAGACCTTCAGGGCCAGTTATGGGCGAATGTGCGAGACGCCGCCATTGCACAACCGACCCCGATCGCAGCGCTCGTTGTAGGCGGCATGAATGACGTCATCAACACCCAAGGCTACACGCAGGCGGCATGGCTCAACCGCATTCCTGTTTCCGCGTGGACACTCATGATCGCCATCGCGTTCTTCAGTAACCTGATGCAGGGGTATGGCGTGCGAGGCGAGTCCGGGCGGCGCGTATTGTTGTTCGTGCTACCTATTACGGTCTCACTCTCTCTTTCGCTTATCGCCGACATTGATAGTCCTCGCGGCGGGCTCATACGCGTGGTTCCGCAGAACCTCATCAGCTTGCAGCAGTCATTTCCGACGAACTGACTTCAACGCCGAGGCGCGCTATTCCAGGACGCGCGCCCACTGCGTCAAACAAAGCTTTTGGCACTCAATAGTGCGTTCACCACGAACAGGAAAGGTTACCAATCAATCTCTCATGGATCGCTCGATTCCAAACGTACGTATCTGCTTCTGGCTGAATCTGGCTGCCCGTCCAGTACCGCGCGTGTGATAACCGATGATGTCCCTGGGCAAGTCGGAAGCCTTTGTTAGCACAACGTCTATATTGCTCCATAGTATTTGTACCCGGTTCCCGTAGTGCAACGTCTCAGCCAGACGGCACATCTGAGGAGAACATGATGGGCAAGAAGAAATCAAACGAACAGTCGGGCCGGCAGTTGTCACCAGACGGGATGAATCGACGCCGGCTGCTCGAATCTGCCTCGCTCATCGCTGCGTCAGCGGCACTCCCGCGATCCGTTGAAGCTGCATCCACCGGCACCGTGACTTCATCCGCCGCCGCGACGCCCAACGACGGGTCAGTCTTGCCGAGGCCCGAGCCAGCGTTTCACGGCAAGATCGAACGTCTCGCCAAGAATTCGACACCCGATTTTCCCAAGGAATACGCAGCGCCCGCTGGTTCACCGAACGTGCTCTTGATCCTGACTGATGACGTCGGGTTTGGCGCAAGCAGCACGTTCGGCGGACCGATCCAGACACCGAATTTTCAACGCCTTGCGGACAGCGGCATTCGCTACAACATGTTTCACACAACGGCGCTTTGCTCACCCACGCGCGCGGCGCTGATCACCGGTCGCAATCACCATTCGGTCGCCAGCGGCGTCATTACCGAATTCGCGACCGGCTATCCGGGCTACAACTCTCTTGTTCCAAAGGGCGCTGGCTCCATTGGCGAAGTGCTGAAGGAGAACGGGTACAGCACCTCATGGTTCGGCAAGATGCACAACGTGCCGGATTGGATGTCGAGCCGGGTCGGTCCATTCGATCTTTGGCCGAACGGCTTGGGCTTCGAGTACTTTTATGGATTTATCGGTGGCGACAGCGACCAATGGCATCCAGCGCTATTCGAGAACACCACGCCGATTGAGCCCTATCTCGGCAACCCAACCTACATCCTCGATGTTGATCTTGCCGACAAGGCAATCGCATGGATGCGGATGCAACACGCACTCGCGCCAACGAAGCCATGGCTGCTTTACTACGCGACCGGCACCGCGCACGCCCCGCACCACGCGCCCAAAGACTGGATCGCGAAATACAAGGGCCAGTTCGATCAGGGCTGGGACAAGGTGCGCGAGGAGACGCTCGCCCGCCAGATCAAGCTTGGCGTGGTCCCGCCCGATACGCAGTTGACCACGCGGCCGGAGCAGATCCCCGCCTGGGATACCCTGTCGGATGATCAAAAGCGTCTCTATGCACGGATGATGGAAGTCTATGCCGGTGCGCTGTCACACGCCGACTACAACATTGGCCGTGTGCTCGATGCCCTTGAGGAATCCGGTCAGAAAGACAACACGCTCGTCATTTTCATCATGGGCGACAACGGCGCGAGTGCCGAGGGTACGCTGCAAGGTACGACCAATGAAGTTGGCACTGCAGCAAATAGTGTCCCGGAAAGCATCCCGTTTCTGCTTTCGATGATCGATGAGCTCGGCGGGCCCAATACCTATAACCACTACCCGGTCGGTTGGGCGCACGGCATGGATGCGCCCATGCAATGGACCAAGCAGGTCGCGTCCCACTTCGGCGGCACCCGCAACGGCATGGTGATTTCATGGCCGGCCGGCATCAAGGACAAGGGAGGGCTGCGGTCTCAGTTCTGCCATGTGATCGACATTGCGCCGACGATCTACGAGGCGGCCAAAATCAAGCCGCCGGTCATGCTCGACGGCGTGAAGCAGAAGCCGATCGAAGGCGTGAGTCTTGTGTACACGTTCGACGCCGCCACTGCGCCTACCCGGCATCCGGTCCAGTATTTCGAGCTGGTCGGCAACCGTGCGATCTACAAGGATGGCTGGATGGCCAGCACGACGCCGCTGCGCCTGCCCTGGGTGACGATAGGCGCCGAACCCAGCCCCGACGATTACAAGTGGGAGCTCTACAATATCCACGAGGATTTCAGCCAGGCGAATAATCTGGTCAGCAAATATCCCGAGAAGTTGAAGGAGCTTCAGGACGCCTTTGATGTGGAAGCCAAAAAGTACAATGTCTATCCGCTTGATTCCAGTTTCGCGTCGCGCGCAGATCCCGCGATTCGCCCAAGCCTGACCCGGGGCCGCAGCGAGTTCATCTATTTTCCCGGCATGATTCGCATTCCCGAAGGATCGGCGCCGGACTTCAAGAATAAATCCTGGACGGCGGCTGCCGAAGTGGTCATTCCAGACGGCGGCGCCAACGGAGTGCTGGGAACAATTGGCGGGAGATACGGCGGCTGGGCGTTACTCATGCAGGACGGCAAGCCTCAATTCGCCTACGCGTTCTCGAACCAGCCGGATCATAAGTTCGTGGTGACGTCCGATCAAAAGCTCGCGGCGGGCAATCACATCATCCGGGTCAAATTCGACTACGATGGCGGCGGCATTGGAAAGGGAGCAACGGCGGCGTTGCTGGTGGACGAAAAGCAGGTTGGACAGGTCAAGATTTCAAGGACGGTTGGAGTGCGCTTTTCTCTCGACGAGACCTTCGACGTCGGGCAGGACACGGGAACCCCGGTTCTCGAAACCTATGCGGACAAGATGCCGTTCAAGTTCACCGGCGAGCTCAAGCGATTCGTCGTGGTCCTGCAACCTCAGAAGCTAAGCGAAGAGGAACAACAGCACCTGCGCGACAGTCTGGCGAAGGCGATGATGTCGGTCCAGTAGCGAACGTATCGGGGCGGCCCCGGTCAGCCGCCTTTCTCCGTTCGCTGGCTGGCTTGAACGGAAAAAAATTGCGGGGTGTCATGAGTTCACAGAACCAGGTTTCCAGGCAAGTCCAGGGGTTACATGCGGAACCGCACGCCAATATGGTCTTTGTTCCCTGCGGCGAATTCCGCATGGGCTCGGACCAGCACTACCTGGAGGAGGCGCCCGCCCACCGGGTCAGAGTCGACGGGTTCTGGATCGACCGTACGCCGGTGACGAACCGCCAGTTTGGCAAGTTCGTCGAAGCCACGAACTACGTGACCTTCGCCGAGATCGCGCCCAGGGCAGAGGACTATCCGGGCGCGCTCCCACACATGCTGCAGGCAGGGTCCCTCGTCTTCTCGCCGCCGGCGGCGCCCGTCAACCTTCAGGATTGGACGCAATGGTGGCAGTTCAAATTCGGTGCTAATTGGAGAAGGCCCTACGGCCCGCGCAGTTCGATAAGCGGAATGGACGACCATCCCGTGGTGCATATCGCCTGGTGCGATGCCGAGGCTTATGCGAGGTGGGCGGGCAAGGAAATGCCGACCGAGGCGGAGTGGGAATTCGCGGCGCGTGGCGGCCTCGATGGCGCGGAATACGCATGGGGCGACGAGTTCACGCCCGCAGGTAAGCCGATGGCCAACACCTGGCAGGGTACCTTTCCACACCAGAACCTGAAGCGGGACGGCTTCGAGCGCACTTCGCCGGTAAAGGCCTTTCCGCCGAACGGTTATGGTATCTACGACATGATCGGCAATGTGTGGGAATGGACCGCGGACTTCTGGACGACGCGCCACACTGCCGACGCGCAAAAGGCGTGCTGCGTTCCTCATAACCCACGCGGCGGCGCTGAAGCGCAGAGCTACGACCCCTGTCAGCCCGAGATTCGCATTCCCCGCCGGGTACTAAAAGGCGGTTCGCACCTTTGTGCACCGAACTATTGCCGCCGCTACCGTCCAGCGGCACGCCATGCCGAATCCATCGACACTTCGACGAGCCATATCGGTTTTCGCTGCATTGTGCGCCTTGACATGGGTTGAGTGCTCGGTGTCGTGCTCACCGGTTCGCACAAGCGCGTCGACCGGATCGCGATACTGACCGGTGCGTTTGAACTCGTTGTCCTCGTGGTGGCCTGGCACGCTCACCCCAATGCAAACATGCTCGTGCGACAAGTGCGCGATCTGCCGTTCTCGCATCCGCAGTTTTCAAGGCTTGCCGTCGCGCTGATCGGCGCAACGAGTTTAGGTAGTCAGCCGACGATACGCGCTTAAATGGCGGACGAGGCCCTGCGGATCGCCACGTCTTTCGAGCAGCATTGCCAGATTGTGGTGAGCGTCTGCGTACGACGGGTCGAGTTCGAGGCAGCGTGTATAGCTTCGTTCAGCGTCTTCGAAGCGGCCCAGCTCCTCGAGCGCAATCGCACGATTGAAGTGCAACACGGCATCGTCGGGGAAGTGTGATAACGCTTCGTCCGACAGTTGCAGCGCATCATCGCAACGTGCTTCGAGTTCACACAACAGCGCGCCCAGGTCAACGTAGGCAGCATAAAAAGGTTGTGGCGACAGCGCTATGGCCTTCCTGTACGCCCGTTCAGCACCATTCACATCCGATGCTCTCAACTGCTCGCCGAGGTCGTACCATTCCTGCGCCTGATGCGCGAGATTCTTCTGCGCAGGCGCCGAGTCGAGAAACACGACATCGCCTTTAATTTCCGCAACCTCGAAATCCAGCAGGAACTGGCCGGTGGCGGCATCCCATTGCGAAGGGCCGGTTCGCACGGCCACGTCGTTACCGACTGCCGATACACGAATCCCCGTAAGCGGCAACTCATCGGGCAACTCGTCTCTAAGCCGCGTGAGAGCCATGATGATCTTGCGCGGCGGAATGCGCGCATCGCGCAACTGCAACGCCGTACGCAGCAGCACGACGTCCTGAAACGTGAAGCGGTACGTGTTTCTGGGTCCCCGTGACGGCTTCACGAATCCTGCGGCAATGAGCCCTGAGACCACCCTCCGGGAAACGCCCAGCATGGCCTCCAATTCGCGCATCGAAATCTCGCGCGCGGCGACTTGTGACGTCACTTGCGTGCCCGGACCTTTGCAGGCGCTTCAGCGGGTACCTTGGCGGCACGCGCCGGCGGCTTGCGCGTTTTGGGCGCGACAGGCAGCTCGGTGACGGGCTCCGCGGTCTTGCTACGCTTCGGCGCTGGAGCGGCTTTCGCTTTCGCGCCACCCTTCAAACTCGCGCGCAAGGCATCCATCAGGTCGATCACCTGTCCACCGCCAGCCAGCTCTTCGTCGGCCTCGTGAACGACGACCTGCTTGCCTGCAATCTTTTCGTCGATGGCCGCGAGGATGCGCTTCTTCTCTTCGTCTTCATACGCAGTCGGGTCGTAATTGTCTTCAGCACCCTGCTCGATAATCTGCAGCGCGAGTTTCATCTCGGTATCGGATACGTCGACACGTTCGACATGCAGGTCAGCCAGCGAGCGAACCTCATCGGCGTAAAGCAGTTGCTGAAAGACGAGCCCATCTTCTTCGGGGCGCACCTGCACGATCCGCGTCCGTCCTTTTGACGCCCATTTCGCCAACGCGCAGCGGCCGCTCTGCACGAGCGCCTGCTGCAACAGGCTGTACGGCTTGCCGCCTCGCTTGTCGGGCGCAATGTAGTAGGCCTTGTCGTAGAAGACCGGGTTGATCGCCTCTTCCGGGATGAAGGCCATGATTTCGACGACATGGCTCGCAGCGTCTTCCAGCGCTTTCAGCTCCTCGCTCGTGAAGACAACGAACCGATCCTTTTCGAATTCGTAGCCCTTGTTCATGCTCGAGCGCTCGACAACATCGCCCGTCTTCTCGGAGACGTATTGCTGCTTCACGCGCGAGCCGTCGGGCGCCAGCATGTGAAACCGGACGTCGGACGAACTCTCGGTGGCGGTATAGAGCTTCACCGGAATCGAAACGAGCCCGAAGGACAGCGTCAGGGAAGCAATTGAGCGGGCGGGCATGGACTTCTCCTCGCGGATGTGCACGTTCGGCACGTCGCTTACGCAAAGCACGTGCCGCCGCCGACCAGCGGTCGTTTCATTTTAGGAGCTTTATCGCCGATGCCAACGATTGCGTCCCCGACCAGTAATCTGCCCACGGGTCCTGCTGCTGGAAGCTGAGGTACTCGCGGGCCGTTTGGACCGTCCACTGCGCCCCGCCCTTGAGGTCATTCAACTGATCCCAGGAGACCGGCATCGAGACTCCCATCCCGGGTCGCGCCCGCGCGGAAAATGCCGCTGCAGTAGTCTGCGCCTTGCCGTTGCGCAGGTAGTCGACGTAGACCTTTCCGACCCGGTTAGAAGCCCCGGCAGTTGCCGAAAAGCGCTCGGGAATCGTCTTCGCCAGATGCCGCACGAATGCCTGGGAGAACGACTTGACCGCATCGTAATCCAGCCGCGGGGCGAGCGGCACGACGACATGCAAGCCCTTTCCGCCGCTCGTCTTCAGCCAGGCTTGCAGACCCAGTTCCGACAACAACGTTTGAACCAGCAGCGCCGCTTCCTGAACGCGCCCCCATTTCACACCCCCGCCTGGATCCAGGTCGAAGATGACCCTGTCGGGCTTGTCGAGCCGTCGAACGGTCGAATTCCAGGTGTGAAACTCTACGGCGTTCATCTGTGCCGCCGACAGCAGCGCGTCGACCGAGTCGACGGTCAACAGGGGCGGATGATTCGGCCAGAGGCTGCGGTCGTGAGCCGTCAATCCGGGCATGCCAGTTCTCTCGGCATGCTTCTGAAAGAACAGTTCTTCGGCGATGCCTGCAGGCGCGCGGACCAGCGTAATGGGCCGGGCCTTCAGGTGAGGCAGCATCCGCTCCGCGATACTCGCGTAGTAGCGGACCAGGTCCGCCTTCGTGATACCAGTCGATGGGTCGACGACGCGTTCCGGATGCGTGATTTTCAGCTTCAGCTGCGGTTCCGGCGCCTGCGTCTTCCCACCCTCCCGGACGACGCCGCCTGGCGGCTTGTCGATGCGCAGGCCTCTGAACGAGGCCTGCCGGATGACGCCATCGGCGGTCCAGTCCGCGAATTCGACCTCTGCGACGAGTTCAGGGCGAACCCACCGCTCATTGCCGGCAGAGCGCCGGGCCCACCGGCGCGGCCTCGCGACGTCGACTTCAAATGGTGCCGCATCGACTTCGAGCGGCGTCAGCCGCGCCCACAGGTCCCGCGCGGTCCTGGCGTCCCAGCCGGTGCCGACGCTTCCGGCGTCGCGAAGTTTGCCGTCTGCGTAGTAGCCAAGCAGCAGGCTGCCGACCTCACCGTCTTTGCCGCCTCGGGCCGTGAAGCCGCAGATGACCAGTTCCTGCCGGAGACGGGACTTCGCCTTGAGCCACGTCTGGGTCCGCCCCGATTCATAGGGCGCGTCGCGACGCTTGAGCATGAGGCCTTCCAGGCCCAGGCCCGAGGCGGCCTCGAACAGTTGAGCAGGGGGCGCCTCAAAGTCCTGGCTGAACCGGATGTGCTCGCCGGCATCTTGAAGAAGCTGCGCTAGCAGCATGCGCCTCGACCATAGCGGCACCTTCCTGAGGTCTTTCCCGTCGAGATACACCAGGTCGAACAGGAAGTAGACGATGTCCTGATTCGCGTTGCCGTCGATCGCATCTTGCAGCGCAGCGAAACTGGGAAGGCCGTTTTTTAGGACGGTGATTTCGCCATCCAGCCACGCACTGTTGAGCGCAAGCGCTTCGACCTCTGCTGCAAGCGCGGGAAACCTCGCTGTCCAGTCATGACCGCCTCGTGTGATGAGTCGCACATGGCCTTTGGCGACGCGGGACAGCATGCGATAGCCGTCGAGCTTGGCTTC
The DNA here is from genome assembly GCF_004353905.1 of Paraburkholderia guartelaensis. GTDB lineage: Bacteria > Pseudomonadota > Gammaproteobacteria > Burkholderiales > Burkholderiaceae > Paraburkholderia > Paraburkholderia guartelaensis. The sequence continues at coordinate 40,888 of NZ_SMOD01000003.1, forward strand.
CGTTACCCAATCACCGCTTGTGGGAAGCGATGGCGCCAGGGTCGCGAGTTGGGGCTCGAGTCTGGCAGGCAACGGAGCAGACACCGCCGCGGAAAGGTCTATCTCCGACGACCCGCTGCGCGCAGGCCTCGCCACCCTCGGAGCACGTTCCTCGATGAGCCCGAGCGGCTTCGCCGTGACGCTATCGGGAAGCGCCTTGATGACATCGTATTCAGCAAGCGGCTGCGCCCATGCATCGCGCTTCTTGAACAGCATCCACTGGTCTTGCCTGTCGCCGGGCTTCGATATGCGAACCAGTTCCCAGAGTCCGGCAAGCTTTTCACCATGGAGACGGAAGACGAGCTTGCCGGCCTGCATTCCCTCCTGGGGCTTGCCAACGGGCTCCCATGTTCCGCGGTCCCAGACAATCACATCACCGGCGCCGTATTGCTTGCGCGGTATCGCGCCCTCGAAGCTGGAATACTCGACTGGATGGTCCTCCACATGAATGGCCATCCGCTTTTCCTTCGGGTCGTAGCACGGGCCCTTGGGTACGGCCCACGACAACATCACCCCGTCGAGTTCAAGCCGAAAATCGTAGTGCAGTCGGCTTGCCCAGTGCTTCTGAACAACAAAGCTCAGATGTGAAACGTCAGCGGACTGACTGGCCGCCGAGGGCACCGGTTCAGGCGTGACACGGAAATCCCGCTTTTTGCGATAGCGGGAAAGAGGCTGCGGTGGCAGATCGCGGTCGCGGGTTGGGCACATGACGGTAGTCTAGGAAGAACTATCGCCTGGTGCGTCGGAGACGAACCTTTCGGGGTGAACCGTACAGGTCGCAAACGAGGCCGTAGTCGGCCACGCTGAAGGCGGAATCGAGAAGATTGGACGACGGGTCGTACGCATTCACCCTCGCGCATCGCGCGTATCGGAAAACGCCTCCTGGTCGCGGTTAGTTCCGACCCACGAGCGCACGGACATTGCGCGAGACCCAGCTCGTCAGGCCTGTGCGCACGACCAAGGGCACGACCCGCTTCGGGCCGAGCATCAATGAGGCCAACACAATCGAGCCCAGCAACGTCACGCGCGGAGCGTCGTACAGCGCGTGCGCGACGTTCGTCACGGTCAGCGCCCGAGGGTTTCGGGCATCCCGCGTGGCAGGTCGACGGATGCTACCCGCGCGCAACGCCCTGTCTGCTGCGCACAACTGTTCCCGAGTCACTTGCATGCGCACCAGCACAGCAGTTTCGCGCGCGCGGCGAAGATCGAGCCCATGTTTCATTTGAGGACCTCGCGCAACGACTGGAGATCGGCTCGCACCTCATCTCTCAGGATATCGAATGATTGTGTGGGGCGAGGCGCGCGAAAAGCCAGAAGCGCGATCAGCGAAAGCGTCAGCCAGGCGATCGCGATGCCCCAGACGACCAGGAGGAAATATGGCGTGTTCAATGCCGAGACGATCAGGGCAATGCAGAAGAAGGACAGCGTAAACGAGGCGCAGACCGTCAACGCTACCAGTGCAATGAACTCGCGCAAAAGCCGCGCGCGGGTTTCCGCAATTTCGATCGACAGCAGTTCCACATAGTCAGCCAGCCGCCGTACAGCGAAACTTCCGACGTTGTGCCAGCGATCGAGCTTCGTACGAAGTGACATGATGTTCCCCGGCTTGGTCCCGCGAGCGCTCAGTCGCGGCTCCGGCGCCACAACAACCCGAGCGCGAAGCCGATCGCAGCGGTGATGCCCAGCACACGCAAAGGGCTTTCTGCGATCGCTTCTCGCGCTACCACGGCGGCGTCGGCTACGAGCTGTCGAGACTCGCCACATAGCACCTTCGCCGTGCCGGCGAGTTCCATGGCCGGATCGCCAAGCGCCGCACCGACCTTCTCCTGGGCTTCGCCAGCGATCTCCTTGGCAATGCCTTCCACTTTTTCTGAAGTCATGATTGCGCTCCTTTGCTCGCCTGTACGGGCGCCCCCGGGCATGAATTGCTGCCATGTTCGGCGCAGCGCTTGCCTTCGGGTATCGCCACGCCGAAACAGCAATCGCCATGCCGCAGAACGAACGCTGCGCGCTTTCATCCCCGGGCACACGCGGTGCGCTAACAAGGAGCCGCGGCCCGGGTCGCAAATGCTGTTGCACGAGGTACTTCGGAAGTTACATGTCGGGCGCCACGCTCGCCGTAACGGACGGTACGCCGCTCATCTGAACACTTGTTGTTGAACACAGCCCACGACAGGGAGGAGCGTCATGGAAGAGATCGACCGACTGGGAACCGACTTCGCTGCGGCCCGCGCCGTTGGGCAGCCCCATGGACGCGCACGCGCCGCCGTTTCCTGGAGCGCGATCGTGGCGGGCGCTGTGGGCATGGCCGCCTTCTCCCTCATTCTGCTCACGCTCGGTACGGGGCTCGGGCTTTCGTCCCTGTCGCCGTGGCCCGGAAGTGGTGCGCATGCGAAGGCGTTTGGTGTGGCGGCCGTCATCTGGATCTGCGTGACGCAGGTGATGTCCGCCGGTCTCGGTGGATACCTCGCGGGGCGACTCCGCCACCACTGGCCAGAAACCGGAACCGACGAAACGCACTTTCGCGACACGGCTCACGGTTTTCTCGCCTGGGCGCTCGCCACCCTCCTCTCTGCCGCGCTTCTCACGTCGACCGTTTCCGGACTAGTGCGTGAAGGCGCGAGCGTCGGCGCTCAAAACGCCGGGCGCCTGAGCATGACGGGCGGCATCGGCACGCCAAACCGCGGCAATGCCCTCGCCGCCTATGGCACCTGGCCGATGGGTTATCTGATCGACGGCATGTTGCGTCCGGTCCCGGGCGCCACCGCACCAGACACGACGACGGCTGCGCCGGATGCCGACCGCGTCTTCGCGAAAGCGGCACAGAAGCAGGAGATCACGCGCATCTTCCTGAACAGTCTTCCTGCCGTTGGCCCCCTTGCGCCGGAGGACAGTGATTACCTCGCGCGTATCGTGGCCCAGCAAACCGGGCTCGCGCCGACGGATGCCCGCGCTCGCGTCACGACCACCTGGTCGCGGCTGCAGGAAAAGGCGAACGCCGAGGACCGCGCGGCGCGCGCCGCCGCCGAAACGGCCCGTAGGGCGACCGTTCACGTGACGCTGTGGCTCTTTATTTCCCTGCTGATGGGCGCATTCGCCGCTAGCCTCATGGCGACGATAGGCGGCCGCATGCGCGAATTTTGACCGCGCCAAGCATCACGTGTTGCTATTACGTTGAATTTTCCGAATTGCGAGGAGGCAGACATGCGCTCGATTCTTCTGTATCTGCTCGGTGTCCCGATCCCGATCATCATTCTCATCGCTCTGTTCTGGCATTGAGACGGGCCGGGGCAAACCACGCGAGCACAGCTGGGGGCCCCGCAGCCCTGCGCCAGGCATATCTAAAGAAGCTGAAGTACGACATGCCCGGTCAGGGCTGCGCAGGTAGCGATGGTCGCAAGCCAGCACAAGGCGCGCGTGAACCAGTGTGCTTTCATCTCGCCCATCACGCACACGGGTTCGCCCCGAAGCGCGGGATCGCGCGCCGCTGTCAGCGCTGCCCGCAGACATGGTGCGAGCAGGGATTCTTCATCATGTGCGGGTATCACGATGCCAATCATGGGGATCCTCTAGCCGTTTTCGGTTGCCCATCGCTTGCGCCCGAAATCCGCAAGCACGGGCTCGGCCCGCGAAGAGCCGACTGCGAGCACAAGCGCAACTCCGGTACCCGTCACCACGCGCCGCGGGCACGCGTCATGCGCTCCGGCCTGGACCATCTATCGCGCAGCACACCACGACAACGTACCTGTGCAGAGGATCCGAGACATGAACGCCCCCGTTTCCCACCATGCGCGCTGCACGATACAGGGAGCACCCGCGATTCTGACGTTCTACCCCGACAGCCGGATCGTGCGCATTAGCACTGATGGCGGCCAACGCTTCGAGCAAATACGCTGGCTGTTTGGCTGGCAAGCGCTGCTCGCCATAGTGGGCAACGTAGAAGAACTCGGCCGTTGATCCATCGACATACGTCGCAGTGCGAACCATAGTTTTCGTCATGATCGAATCGTGTGGCACGCTGTTCGATGGCACTATCGCCTTGCGCCGGACCACACGCCCAGATGGTTGCGGCGCATGCGCTCGCGGGCGAACGCTGAAGGTGCCGCGTCGATGAACCTCGAACAGATCTACAACCGCATCTGGGATTGCCTCGCTGCCGCTGTACGTGAAGACAAACATCCCTTCAAGGTCATGCAGGCGGCAACGATAAGCCTTGATGGTGCACCGAACGTGCGCACCGTGCTGCTTCGGAGTGCCATTGAACCGCGGAACGTGCTTACATTTCATACCGACCTGCGCTCGCCGAAGATTGCCGAACTCAGACGGGAGCCGCGAATCGCGCTCGTCGGCGTCGACCCCGTTCACAACCTGCAGGTCCGCGTGTCTGGCGAAACCCGAATCCTTTGCGACGGGCAGGCCCGGCTCGATGCGTGGAGGTCCAGTCCCGACCATGACCTGGTCGCCTACCGGACGCGTCTGCCGCCCGGTACCCCCATGAGCCACGCTGACGATGCACTCGATGAGGCGCACGTTCCTGGACCGGGCGAAGGTCTGCGGCATTTCGGCGTCGTTGAGGTGCGCCCCACACGCCTGGACTGGCTGGACCTCTCGGCAGCAGACTGTCACCGACGCGCGCTGTATGCCCGTCGGGGCGATACCTGGGTCGATTGCTGGGTCGCGCCCTGAACGCGCCATACCGGGCGGCACGGGAATTGCGGATCCGTCGCGACATCGCATCCCGAGCGCTGCAGGAAGACCGCCGTGGCCGACGACGAAAAACTGGAACCCGAGATCGCCGTAACCGATCGGACGGAACGTTCATGGTTATCGCGGCTTGGCCCCGGACTCATAACGGGCGGTGCCGACGACGATCCGAGCGGTATCGGCACCTACTCCCAGGCCGGCGCGAAATTCGGCTTTGCGTTGCTGTGGACGCTTCTGTTGACCTATCCGCTGATGGTCGCCATCCAGATGATCAGCGCGCGAATCGGACGGGTGACGGGCAAAGGGCTTGCCTCCAACATGCGGGCTTTTGGCCCCCGCTGGATCGTGATCGTTCTGGTGCTCCTTCTCGCGCTCGCAAACACCATCAATATCGCTGCGGACCTGGCGGCCATGGGCGCGGCCATCGGTTTGCTGTTGCGCGGCCCCGAACAACTGTACGTGGTCGCGCTGGGCGCGTTTTCCGCAATCCTCCAGATCTGCCTTCCCTATGAAAGCTATGCCCGCTTTCTGAAGTGGCTGACCATCGTACTCTTCGCGTACGTTGCGGTGGCATTCGTTGTGCCAATCGACTGGGCGCAGGTCGGTGTTTCGGTGGTCCGCCCACGTGTACAGCTGTCTGCGGACTATCTCACTACTGTCGTCGCCGTCCTTGGTACAACGATCAGCCCTTACCTGTTCTTCTGGCAGGCTTCGCAGGAAGTCGAGGAACTTCGATCGAAGCCGGGCGAACATCCGTTGCGCTGGGTCTCGTCATTCCGCGCATACCGCCAGCTCGACAGGATCACCGCCGATACCTGGATCGGTATGGGTGTCTCGAATGGCGTGGGATTCTTCATCATGTTGACCGCAGCTGCAACGCTGCATGCTCACAACATCAGCATCCAGACGTCCGCCGATGCGGCGAAGGCGCTCGCGCCTATTGCCGGTCGTTTCGCTGCGTTGGTGTTCGCAGCGGGCATCGTGGGAACCGGGTTACTCGCGCTGCCCGTGCTTGCCGGCTCGGCAGCCTACGGCGCAGCGGGCGCGTTCCGCTGGCGCAATAGCCTGTCTCTGCATCTCACTCTCGCGCGTGAGTTCTATTCCGTCATCGTCGCGGCCATCCTCGGCGGCGTCGTGATAACGTTCTGCCACCTCGACCCGGTGAAAGCGCTTTACTGGAGCGCTGTCGTCAATGGCCTTGCCGCCGTACCCGTCATGATCGTCGTCATGCTGATGGGAACCAGTCATCGTGTGATGGGCAAATTCACAATATCAGGAATCCTGAAATTTGGGGGTTGGACGGCGACTGCGTTGATGGCTGTGGCGGCCGTCGGAATGTTCATTCCTGGGTAGATGCCGCTTTGACCGACTCATCATCTGGTGTCCTACATCAGCGCCGCCCCTTCCCCTCCGCTCCGGAGTCGCTCAATCAAGTCGTTGGTGACCTTGCGAGACGTCGACAAATCGCGTCGCAGCCGTTCGAAGGCAACCATAGCCCATGGAACGGCAATGACGATTACAACGCACGCCAAGCCGGTGAGCATGGCTGCGATCGTCCGGTTTACGAGCGTATCGGTATGGGGCAACCCCTGGCGCAGCCACACAAATGCCGGTTCAATCCCAACGTCGAAAGACATGGCCAAAAGCAGGATCAAAGCGACGTGCAATGCCAGCTTCATTTCCAGAAAGATCGTCGCGTCGTCATTGCCTGCGTGGATGAGCGCTATCATCCGGACAGCGATCGCAAGTGTAGCCAACGTTAAAGCGCAAAAACAGCTCAATTCGAACATGGTGATTTTGTCGTCCCAGGTATTGCGTTCCGTCTCGCAGGGTCAGTCGGGCCGGCGCTCGCTGTCGAGCCACGCCCGCCATCCGCCAAATTCGGAGATATCGGTTCCCGACAGCACGCCATAGGGCTCGCACAAGAAACCTGTCACCCACGAGCCGTCCGACAATTCGACCTTCCCAAGCACCAGCGGAGACGGCACGGTTGCCATGAACGAGCCCAACTCGACGCTCGGCATTTCCCAGACTTCGACCGCAATCCCGGAGCCGTTCCCGGCAACTCGCCACAATCCGGGGCGTCGTGTGCCATCCGCAGAAGCCGGCAGCGCGGCCAGCCGATAGTGGGCTGCCGTATGCGTTACCTGCATGCGTTGCGCACCTCGCGAAACCAGGTCCTTGTTCAGCGGCAAACCTTGCATGTGAGCACCGCACACCGCAACACGAATCCGGTCGTTGGCTGCTACTCGCCGCGCGGAAGGCTCCAACCGGTTTCCGCCAACGCATTCGATGCCGCTTGCCGTCTGCAACACATCGGCAACACCCAGCAGATATTGGTCGGTGAACGCGCGGCCAAAGACCGTCACGCCCCACGGGAGTCCGTTCTTCATGAACGCTGTTGGCGTAGCGACAGCCGCGTAATCCAGCAGATTCATGAAGTTCGTGTAGTAGCCGAGCAATGAGTTCGGCCCAATCGGATCCGCTTGCAGTTCAGCGAGCGTCACAGGGCGCGGATACGTCGGCGTCAGCACGAAGTCCAATGAATCGATCACCGCATCGCAGGTTGCCTTCAACGCCTGCAGGCGATACTGCGCGCGAAACAGATCGACCGCCGTCGCACCCGGCGCCTTGGCCAGCACGTCCCGAATGACGGGAAGCACGGCGTCTGGCGTCGCTGACATCAACTCGCCGGCCACGCTGTAGCGTTCCGCAACCCACGGGCCCTGATAAAGGAGATTTGCGGCCTCGACAAAGGGCTCGAAATCGATCTCCACCGCCTCGCCGCCTGCTGCTTCCAGGCGAGCACGCGCCCTTGCGAACAGTTCCGGACTCTCATCGCATCCCGCGAATTCAAGGCGCGCCGGAACCCCGAACCGGAACGACGTGGGCTTGCCGAACGCGCTTGCCGAATTCCACTGCGGATTTTTGCGACTGTAAGCATCGCGAGCGTCGGTTTGCGCGGTCAATGAGAGAAGCTCGCTGGCCTCGCCAGCCGTGACCGTAAAGTACGTCACGCAATCGAGCGTGCGGCAGGCCGGGACGACACCCGCCGTCGACAGGATGCCCCTCGTCGGCTTCAGTCCGATGAGATTGTTCAGGCCGGCAGGCACACGGCCAGATCCCGCCGTGTCCGTACCGAGCGCGAAACTCGCCACGCCCAATGCAACGGCAAGCGATGAACCCGCACTGGAACCACCCGACGGGTAGTCAGGATGCACACTGTTGCGGCATTTGCCGTATGGCGAACGCGTGCCGTTCAAACCCGTAGCAAACTGGTCGAGATTGGTCTTCCCGATCGGAATTGCGCCAAGCGAAATCAGTCGGCTGACGAGCGTCGCGGACTCCTCCGGCATGTACGCAAAGTCGGGGCACGCCGCAGTCGTTTGAATTCCTGCAAGGTCGATGTTGTCCTTGATTGCGAAGGGCACGCCGTACAACGGCAGACGCTCGAAGTCCTGCTTCTCGAGCCAGTCGAGGTATGGCGCGACTTCGCTCTCGGTCAGAATATGAATGAAGAGATTGAACTCCGGGTTCAGCGCGTTCGCTCTTCCGAGCAGTTCAGTCACGAGCTTGCGCGGCGTGAGGCGCCCGTCACGATACGCGCTACGGAGCGTGGAAAGCCGCAGATCGAATGTCGGCATGGTTCTGTATCCTTGTATTCAGTGACGTTCAATGACTGCGACGCGTTGCCCTGCGCGCACGGGCGAGCCAGGAGCCACGTAAATTTCGCCGACTGTCCCCGCGCACGAGGCAAACACCGAGATCTCCATCTTCATCGACTCGACAATGAGCAGTACGTCGCCGGCGGCAACCACGTCTCCAGTGTTCACCTTCACCTGCCAGAGGCTGCCGGCGATTTCACAGTCCACGGCGACCTGGCCGTCCTTCAGGGGAGCCAGTTGGGCATCTTCCGCATCCGGTGCCTCAATTGCCTCTTCAGTGGTGCCCGCTTCGCGCCAACGCTCGCGCTCGGCCTGGAATGCAGCCTGCTGTCGCGAACGGAACTTGCCGATGCTGTCGGCTTCGCTCTCGAGAAACGCTTGATAATCCGGCAGTGAGAGTTCCGACTCTTCAATCCGCAACGGATAACGCCCAAGCGGAAAATCGGCGCGGATGCGAAGCAGCTCATCGGCCGACACTTCGTAGAAGCGGATCTGGTCGAAGAAGCGCAGCAAATAGTGCTGACCGGCAAAATCCGCGACCTTGCGATAGCGATTCCACATCTGCAGCGTGCGCCCGACGAATTGATAGCCGCCCGGCCCTTCCATGCCGTACACGCACAGATACGCGCCGCCGATGCCGACCGAGTTCTCCGCGGTCCACGTACGGGCCGGGTTGTATTTGGTCGTCACGAGGCGATGACGCGGATCGAGCGGTGTCGCGACGGGCGCACCCAGGTAGACGTCACCGAGGCCCATCACGAGATAGCTCGCGTCGAACACGATCTCTTTGACGGCATCGATGGACTCGAGGTCGTTGATCCGGCGAATGAACTCCAGGTTGCTCGGGCACCACGGTGCATCTTTTCGCACCGTGGTCATGTATTTATCAATCGCGAGTTGGCACGCCGGGTCATCCCAGGACAGCGGAATGTGCACGACTCGCGACGGCACACGCAGATCCTTTTTCAGCAGGACCTGCTCCCACGCCTCGCGTACGACATCCAGCAGTGGCGCGAGCGCCAGTTGCTCCGGTCGATAATGAATCTGGAGAGAGCGGATACCCGGCGTCAGATCGATCACGCCCGGAAGCGCCATGGCCTCGAGAGACTGCATGAGCGCATGCCCACGAAAGCGCGAGACGAGGTCCAGTTCAGCGGGCCCAATTTCGAGCAGCAGATGCGTGTCGCCGGACACGCGCGCAACGAGCCGCTCGCCGTCCGAACCCATGTCGAGCACGATGGGTGAGGTCAGTGACGACCGCCTGCGAGTCGGCGCGTTCGACTCCACCTCGAGGCTTTCCAGTTCGCGGGCGCGTTGACGTGCGGCCCCACGCGCTTCGTCCACTTCCACCGGAACAAAGCGGATTTTGTCGCCGGCCTTGAGTTGCCCGATGTGCCAGAGGTCGGCCTCGATGATGGTCACCGGACAGACGAAGCCGCCGAGACTCGGTCCATCGGGTCCGAGAATCACCGGCATGTCGCCGGTGAAATCGACGGCGCCGACCGCATAAGGATTGTCGTGAACGTTCGATGGGTGCAATCCCGCCTCGCCGCCGTCTTCGCGCGCCCACTCCGGCTTCGGCCCGATCAGGCGCACACCGGTACGGCTCGAATTGAAGTGAACCTCCCAATCGGTGTCGAGGAAGCGTTCGATGTAGCGGGAGCTGAAGTACTCGGGCGCACCATGCGGACCATAGATCACGCGGATGCTCCGCACGTCTTCGAGCTTCGGCACGTCATTCAGCGTCTTGCCAGCCTGCGAATTTTCGAGCGCAAAGAGGTGAAGCACGTCACCCGCGCGTATTGCGCGGCCGCCATGTCCGCCGAACTGACCGAGCGTGAAGGTGCTACGGCTGCCGAGATACAGGCCGACGTCCAGACCTCCGCGTACGCACAGATAAGCGCGTGCGCCGGCGCCACGAATGGTGCCGAGCGACAACGTCGAGCCTGCCGGGACAATGAGGCTCGTATTCAACGGCTGCTCGACATCGTCGAGCAGCACGGGAATTTCCGCCCCCGTGATGGCGATGACCGCGTCCGTATTGAAACGCAGCGTCGGGCCGCTCATCGTGATTTCAAGCGCGGCGGCATCGGTGGCGTTGCCAAGCAGGCGGTTGCCCAGCCGCATGGCTCGGTCATCCATCGGCCCCGAAGGCGGAATGCCGACCGCCCAGTATCCGAGACGGCCGGGGAAATCCTGGACCGTCGTCTGCGTACCGCCGCTGACGACTTCGACCGTACAGGCCTCGTACTTGAGTCCCTCGAGGCACCGGGTCCATGGTTCGCCCGATGCAAACGGCTTGTCGTCCAGGATCTGACGCAGATAGTCGCGGTTCGTCTCCACGCCGTAAATGCGCGTGTTCTGGAGCGCGTCCTTGAGTGCGTTGCGCGCCTCGTCGCGAGTCGGGGACCAGGTGATCACCTTGGCGAGCATGGGGTCGAAGTACGGCGGCACTTCGCAGCCGGCTTCAATCCACGTGTCGATGCGTAGCGCGCAACCGTCGGCTTGCGGGAACGCAACGTCAGTCAGCAGGCCGGGGCTCGGCTTGAAGTCCCGGCCGGGATCTTCAGCATAGAGCCGCGCCTGAATCGCATGGCCGCGCGGCGTCAGGTTCGCTACGAGTTCCTGCAACGGCTCGAGCGTGCCCGCTGCCAGCTCGATCATCCAGCGCACGAGGTCGACACCCCACACCTGTTCGGTTACACCGTGTTCCACCTGCAATCGCGTGTTGACTTCGAGGAAGTAGAACTGCTCGGCAGCGCTGTCGTACACGAACTCGACGGTGCCGGCCGAGCGATAGTCCACTGCCTTCGCAAGCTTTACGGCAGCCGCACAGAGTGCCTCGGCAATCCCATCCGGCAAGCACGGCGCGGGCGTTTCCTCGAGCACCTTCTGATTGCGCCGCTGCACAGAGCAGTCGCGCACGCCGAGTGCGATGGCATCGCCCTTGCCATCTCCGAAGACCTGCACTTCAAGGTGTCGCGCCCGCTCGATGTACTTTTCGAGGAAAACGCCGGAGTCGCTGAAATTGTTTTCACCGAGTCGCTTCACGGCATCGAAATGCGCACTGAGTTCGGCTGCATTCCAGCACACACGCATGCCGATACCGCCGCCGCCGGCCGTGCTCTTCAACATCACCGGATAGCCGATCACTTCTGCCGCTTCCAGCCCCGCCATCAGGTCACCGAGCAAGCCGGTGCCCCTGAGCATAGGCACGCCTTCCCGCTCCGCGATTTCGCGCGCCGTGTGCTTCAGACCAAAGGCACGCAGCTGCGCGGGCGTGGGTCCGATGAACGCAATCCCTGCCGCTTCGCAAGCCTCGCCGAAGGCTGCGTTCTCGGAGAGGAATCCGTACCCGGGATGAATGGCCTGCGCGCCCTCGCGGCGAGCGACCGCGAGGATTTGTTCCGTGTCGAGATAGGTCATTGCCGCGGGCCCGTCGCCCAGGCAGTGCGCGATGGGCGCCTCGCTCACATGACGGCTCGCTCTATCCGCCTCCGCAAAAACGGAGACTCCGGTGACATCGAGTTCGCGCAGCGTTCTGAGAATCCGGCACGCGATAGCGCCACGATTGGCGATAAGAATCTTCTCGAACATGGAAGGAAACTTGATTCAGAGGCGGGCCGTCCCGCCGTGGGAGATGCGAGCCGCGGTCGTCCACGGCCGTATTCGCGTCAGCGACCTGCCTGAGTCAGCACTTCGCTGGTGAGCGTGAAATGACGTCCCGCACGCACGAGCATGACGAACGAGATCCAGCTGCGGAGATGCTTCAGTCCCATATCAGCAGCTCCGCTGGCGTCGGGTTGTAGGCGTTGCACGGATTGTTCAGCTGGGGGCAGTTGGAAATCAGCACGATGACGTCCATCTCGGCCCGCAGTTCGACGTACTTCCCCGGTGCGGAAATGCCGTCTTCGAAGGTGAGCCCCCCTTCCGCCGTGACGGGCACATTCATGAAGAAGTTGACGTTCGCGCCAATGTCCTGCTTCGAGAGGCGGCCGTCATGCGCGCAAGCGCGCAGGAAGTTGTCTCGGCAGCTGTGCATATAGCGCTTTCCCAGCGCATAGCGCACGGTATTGCTCTCCTGTGCGCAGGCGCCGCCGAGCGTATCGTGGCGTCCACAGGTATCGGCAACGACGGTCAGCATCGGATTGCCGAGATTCGAGTACAACACCGAGCCGGCTGTCAGGTAGAGCCTCTTCTGCCGACGCAGCGTGCGCTGTGGGTCAAAGCGCTCGCGCGGATCGGCGAGGCTGTAGAAGAGCGTATCGACCGCCTGGTTGCCTTCCAGATCGACGATGCGCAGTGTCTGGCCCGCCTTCACTTCGTGAAGCCAGGGCTCACCCGCGGCCACTGTCTCGCGGTAGACCGCGCTCTCGGGCTGTTTGTCGCTGACGACAAGCGTGCTCATCATGAAGTGGCCTCCGCTCAAAGAAAGAATCGCTCTGTGTTGATAAAGCCGCGCACGTTTTCCTCGCATGCGGTACGGCACACTTCGGCCACGCCGGGCTGCGCCTCGCTCAATTCGAGCTTCACCGCTTTGGGCGCATATTCAGGGTTCGGGTCGAGCGGGTGCTGAATCGCGGTGAGCACGACAAGCGTGTTCATCGGCGCATACAGTTCGACGTAGTCGCCGGCCTTCGAGTTTTTGCTCACGAAATTCAGCTCTCCACCGCTGGTGACATCAACGCGGCTGAAAAGATTGAGCGTCATCAGCAGGTCTGAGATCTCGAGGCCCCACTTGCCCATCTCGACGAGCAAGTTGTCGGTGCCATTCCGGTAGAACGCGTTGCGCAGTTCCTGATAGCGGCCAGCGCCATACCGCGCCGTGACCTCGTCGGCGTTCGAGACGCCACCGATGCTGTCGTGCCACCCGCACGTGTCGTCGACGATGGCAGCGAGAACACGCCCCATATCGGAGTACAGGCAGTGACCCGTCGTGAGCTTCGCGGTGTGCTGGCACTTCAGCGAATCCGGGAGGTTCAGGCGCTCGCTCTTCTCCGTTGCATTGACCATCATGACGCTGACATTGGCGCCGCCGTGCAGGTCAGTCACGCGCAGCGATTGCCCGCGCTTCACGATGAGCGAGGTATGGCCGCCGCCCGGTACGGTTTCTTCAAGCAATAACTTCATGTTCGAGTTCCCTTCATGAGACCACTTCCATGCTGGACGCGCCTTGCACCGCCGCGCGTGCCAGATGCACCGCGGACACCGATTCGCGGCTGCGGTCGAGTGGAATGTTGTAGGTGATACGGGCTCCGTAGGCGCCCGGTGCCTGAGGGTCCACGCGTACCTTGTCGAAAACCAGTACACGGCTTCCCAACGTGAAGCCCTCTTTGAGGTCATGCGTAACCATGAAAATGGTGAGCTTCGCTTCGCGCCACAGGTCGGAGAGCAGCGCGTGCATGTCCTTGCGGATCCCGGGGTCGAGTGCGCCAAACGGCTCGTCGAGCAGCAGGACGCGCGGCTTCATCATCAAGGCCTGCGCAATGGCGAGGCGTTGTTGCATACCACCGGAGAGTTGCTGCGGATACTTGTTCAAGGCCGCACCGAGTCCCACCCGCTCGAGCATGGCCGCTGCTTCGTCTCGCGCGGCGCGCCGTTGCGCTCCGAAGAGTCTGCCCGTGAGCTTCGCTTCCGGAAGCTCCAGTCCCAGCATTACGTTGCGCAATACGCTGAGGTGCTCGAACACCGAGTAGCGCTGAAACACCACGCCACGATGGGCGTCCGGTTCACCGGGCAGCGGTTGACCGTCAAGCAGGATCTCGCCGCGCGTCACTTGCTCCTGCCCCAGCAGCAGTCGCAGAAACGTCGACTTTCCGCAGCCGGAAGCGCCGACCATCGAACAGAACTCGCCTTCCTGGATCGTCAGATTCAAACGCTCCAGGACCACCTGGCTGCCGTACTCTTTCCATACATTGCGGACTTCGATCATCGCCCACCTCCGCCGTACCAGGGGAAGGACCACTGCGTGATGCGGCGAAGCAGCTCATCGGTGAGCCACGCGAGCAGCGTGATCCAGGCGACGTACGGCAAAATCAGATCCATGGAGAGGTAGCGGCGCACGAGGAAGATGCGGTAGCCCAGGCCGTCCGTCGATGCGATCGCTTCGGCGGCGATGAGAAAGAGCCATGCAGCGCCGAGTGAGAGACGCATCGCCACCAGCAGGCGCGGCAGGAGTTGCGGCAAAACCAGACGCAGAATCACCGTCCAGCTCGTGGCCCCCAACGTCTGTGCCTTGACCCACAACTCGGCGGGAATATCGCGGGCGCGAGCATGCAGGTCCCGAATGATCATGGGTGTGATGCCGAAAACAATGAGCACGACTTTGGATAGCTCATCGAGCCCGAAGACGATGAAAAGGATCGGCAGCACCGCCAGCGGAGGCACCATCGAGACAACGGTGATGAATGGCGAGAGCGTTGCGCTGACGAGCGGAAACGAGCCGGTCGCGATAGCGGCCACCAGTGCAATCACCGCGCTCACCACGAGACCGATACCCAGTCGTCGCAAGCTCGACAGGGTGTCGTCCCACAACAGATATTCACCCGTGCGCTTGTCTTCGGTGAATGCGACCGTCTTCACGGCATCGCTCATTTGCGCCGCGCTCGGAAGCAGCTTGTCATCGGGATTGAGCTTGAGCCGCTGCGCAGATCCAGTGAAATACACGGCAAAGAGCACGACGAACGGCAGCAGGAGCAGCATCATGCTGCCGATCCGGCTCGGATGTCGATTGATGAGTCGCATGGTGACCGCCTGGTTGTTGCTTCGAAATCAGTCTCAGAGCTTGCCCGCGGCCGCCATCTCGACGTAGCTCGGGTCGAAGCGCAGCTTGACGTTGTTCTTGTCGCCGACGATCACGTTCTTGTCGAACGCCATGCCCACGGAATCCGCACTCTTTGCATCCTGGCCGAGCAGACCGTGGTCAAAGGAGAACTTCGCGACGCGCGTCATGATCTTCGGCATGTCCGGGCTCGTGACGAATGCAACTGCCGCCTGAGGTGTGTAGAAGAGCGCAGTGGTCGACAGCTGCCCCTTGAAGTTCGCAAGGTCGGTACCGGAGGCCTTCGCCATCGACGTCAGCGCGCTGGTGCTCGCCGCCGAATTGCTGTGCATCAGCGCAACCATCTCGAACCATGCGCCCGTCAGTGCCTTGCCGAGTGCCGGGTTCTCTTGCAGCGTCTTCGTGTTGACGACCATCATGTCCATGATTTCGCCGGGAATCTTGCTCGAATCGAAGACTTCGGTGACGTTCGGCTGCGCTTTCAGATCAGCGAGCATCGGATTCCATGTCACCGCGTTGTGAACAGTCGGGGTTGCGAATGCGCCTGAGATATCGGCGTCGGATGTGTTCACAACCTTGAGATCGCGCTCGCTCATATGGGCGCTTTCCAAAGCGCGTGCGAGCAGGTAGTGGGAGACCGAGAACTGCACGAGGTTGACCTGCTGACCCTTCAGGTCGGCGATCTGCTTGCCCTTGCCCTTCATGAGCACGCCGTCGTTGCCGTTCGAGTAGTCGCTCACGATCAGGGCCGTCGAATCGACGCCGCCCGAGGCCGGGATGGTGAGCGCATCCATGTTGGTCATCGCGCAGCCGTCGAACTTGCCAGCTGTGTACTGATTGATGGATTCAACGTAGTCGTTCAACTGGACGACATCGATCTTGATGCCGTACTTTGTGGCCCACTTCGAGATGATGCCCTGAGTTTTTGCCTGCCCCCACGGCATCCAGCCGGCGTAGATGGTCCAGCAAACCTTGAAGTCGCTGCGGCCCGCGGCGAACGCGGCGGTTGAAGCGAAGGTGGCGAGGGAGACGGCGGCGATGCCAAGACAGCGAACGAGCTTGCGCATGAAGTTGACCTCGAAGGGGACGGTTAGCAACGGCAGGGAGCAGCGCAAACATCGCGTTCTCTCCCGGGCTTTTATCCCGCCGTGTAACCTCGCCTGAGGTCGCCAGCTCTCGGACCAGCACCTGCGAGAAGCAGGCCGGAACCCTAGCTGTCCATTTCCAGATTGTCTGAACCGGATACTGCGCCGGCTCCTTGCCCACTCGTTAAAGCGAGAAGCGTGCCAATGAAAAATGCAGGCATTTGGGGCGTGCGATGCATTTACCCTGCCCTGCGCCGGTACCAACGTGCACCGGCATGCATCATGGCGCACCCGTTTCGGGCGCTGCGACGGTCGGATGCAAATGCGACGAGTCGACATAGCTCCGCACAATCTCTAGCAGCGCTGCCTTCCTGCTGTGTCTCCGCCACGCCGCGGCCCTAACGTGCTTCGACGAGGGAACTGATCAGCGTGCCAGGTTTCTCGCGTGCCGCCTCGGGCACATCAACCTCCGCGATACATGGGATCGATGCTGTCGCCCGGGGCGCGCTTGCCGGACTGCGACCTCGCCGATGCGCTGCCGCTGACGCCGCGATGGTTTTTGTGAACCACGCTGCTGTACGGCGACGGCGTCGTTTGACCGCTTTGCGTTGATGGCGCTCCGCTGTCGGAGCGAGAGTCCGATGCAGGTAAGTAGACGCCTGCGAAAGCAGGTGCAGCCAGCGATGCTGAGCATGCGACCAAAAGGGCGACGAAAGTTTTCGCGTTCACGGGAACTCCAATGATTGAGTTGCGGACGTCGCGCGAGCAAGCCCCACCGGAAATGGCAGTCGTGCCCCTGATGTAGGTGATCGCCACGCTGACGCCGTTGGCGGCCAGGCGCCTGGCGATGGCCGCGCCAATGCCGCGCGAACCGCCGGTGACGAGGGCGGTCTTGTTGGTCAGATTTGCCATGGGACATTCCCCTAAAGAATATGGCCGCCGTGGCTCTATGCACGTGTGCGTCCATGCCCTGAGACCTCGTATATAGCGGGCCTCTAACGGAGAACAGTCGGATTGGACGATCTATTCCGGATTGGCCGCGATCAGGACGATGGTTACTCTCCCTGTCTTTCTGGCACCGTATTGTGTTGAAGATAGTCGCGTCTTTTTCGGGAATTCCATAAATGCTTCAGCGTCTCACGCTACGATCCGTAAAAAATGGATGGATCATTTGGATTCCTGATTGGAGGTTTCATCTCGAAGCCGCATCTCTCAACTCTTTGGCTGTGTCGTTTCCAACGCCTTCTTGCGCGCCGCCTGGGCCTCGACGATCAACTTGTACGCAGCGTAATACTTGTAGATGTTGCGCACATAGGTCGTTGTTTCGGCGCCGATCTTCTCCGCTACGACGACTTCTACGTTGTTGAACCATTTGTCCGGATTCAGCCCACGCGAGGCCGCCTCCTTTCGCATCTTCGCAATGTTTTCCGGACCTGCGTTATAGCTCGCGAACGCGAAGAGTGAACGGTCGGTCGCTTCGAAATGCGCATCGGAGAAGTATTTGCTGATTAGCTGGTCCATGTATTTCGCACCCGCGTGGATGTTCGATTCCGCAGTGGAAATATTGCCCACGTCCATCTCCTTGCCGGTCGCGGGCAGGAGCTGCATGATGCCGATCGCACCAGTGTGACTGCGTGCGTTCTGGTTGAGCTGTGACTCCTGGAAGCCTTGCGCCACAAGCATCAGCGGATCGAAGCCATACTGACTGCCGAATTTCTGAAACAGCGCAAGCGTCTGCTCGAAACGCTTGCGTTCCATGCTGCCGGAGTTGTTGGCGATCTGCTTGATTTGCTTCATGTACTGCGCCAGCCGGTAGTCAGCCACACCTTGGCGCTTCACGAAGTCGACGTAGAATTCGTTGAGCACGGCTTGAAGCTCCGGGCTGTTCTTCCGGATCGCCCAGCCGATGTAGCCACCGCTGTTGATCGCCAGGTTATCGTGGACCTGGATTCGCGGCAGCACCTGTGCCCAAAGATGGGCCATCCAGTCGTCGACGATCACGACGCCGATCAATCCGGCGTTGACCATCTCCATCTTGTCTTCATCCTCGAGAGCATCCGGCAGGAGCCTGATGCGAATGGGCGGCTTACCCGCCTTGACGAATCGCGCGTTCAACGCCTGGAGGCTTTCGTAGTAACTCGTCGACGCACGCGTATAGACCTCCTTGCCCGCAAGGTCGTCGATCGTTGCCAGAGGTGGCGCACTGGGCCCTGTCACGACCAGTTCGCGCACCGGCTTTCTGTCGCGCGGCGCAATGAAATCGACGATCTTCAGCCGCTCGTCGGTTGCGGTGATGTTTCCGGCAGAGATATCGCCCAGACCGGCGAGCAGGTTCGGGAGCAGCTTGTCACGCGTGGTGGGGATTAGCGCGATCGTCAGCGGCCGGTTACCTAGCTGGCTCGCGTACTTCGCGTTGATGTAACGCTCGAAGTCGCGCGCCAGCTCCGCCGACAACCCGCGCTCCTGGCCGTTGTCGACGAAGTAAAGCGTGCGGCTGTACGGGACCAGAAAACGGATGATGCGCCGGTCGAGCATCGCGTTGAAGTCGCCCGTCCACGGCCTGACCTTGAGACTCAGTTGCGCCTGCGACTGTGCAGCCGGCGATCCGGGCAAATTCTGCGAGACGGGCGGCGCTGTTGCGGCAGGAGAGGCGGCTTGCAGGGCGGCAATGCTACCGGCCAAACACCCAGCCAGAAGACAGCGAATCAAATGGCGACAGATAGCCATAGCAATGGCCTCCTCTGCGACGCACAACCATGCGCCCGCCGTCTAAGGCGAGAACGCTTGTTGTTTATGCCAAGGATAGTTTATGAGCAAGCTCTGAGGTGCCGGTAAATCCTCGCCCTGGCGCCCCTCGATTGCACGACGATCGAAAAGTGAATTAGCCGAGCTCTTCCTGACCACCCTCAGCCAATCCCGAACCTCCCCAAAACAATCAAAAAGCCCCTCTCCATTCCGGAGAGGGGCTTTCAAGTAGCGTGTGATGCGTTAGTGCGACGTGCTTCGAGACCACACAAGCCAGTCCGTCAACGCGATGTCTTACTGACCGAAGTAAACCGGCTTCAAACCGGGAGTAGTAGCCATGGGCGCGCCGGACGCTGACGACCCGCTGACCATCCCGCCATAACCACTCCCGCCATTCTGCGCTGCCACGCGCGCTTCCGCAGCCTGAATATCGGCTGGATAGTTTGCATTGTCGCCGTCACCGACGTGATAGCCGGCCTGTTCGAGCTGAATGAGCTCGGCGCGAACTTGCTCAGTCGTCACGGGACCGTTCGATTGTGCGAACGAGAGAACCGGAGCAGCCGTGACAGTAAGGACAACGACAGTTTGAACAAGGTATTTCATGATGAGCTACCTCCAACGATTGCCACGTTTGGTGCGACAAGTCTTCTTGTATGCAACCGGCGTCAACGCCCCAGTGATGCGGTGAAGCGGGTGTTCAAGCGAGCTAGTCGCACATCCGACTGACCTCGGCGGTAGGGGAACCGCTCAGTAACGCGAGCGCGAGCGGTGCCAAAACAAGCCGTTTCACTTCGCTGATTTCCTCCTGTAACGAACGGGTCACTACTCAATGCAAACATCTCTGCCTTGAGCAAGACTGGGTTGAACATATGCAAACGATCCGCGATTGAGGGCGGCTACAGCGTTGGGATCACACCTTGAGACAGCAAGTGGCTCTCTACGCGCTTGACGCCCGGCACACCCTCGGCCGCGACGCGGATCGCGCGCTTTTCCTCGTCGGACTCGATCACACCCCACAGATGCGCGACGCCGTCCTTGACGAGCACGCTATGTTTTGGCAACCCCCAGCGCTGCCCGTGCATTTCGCGAACTATCGCGTCGCGCAGGCTCGCATCGTCATGTGCTCGCCCGTCCACGATCGGTTCGACGCTCGCGAGCGCGCGAATCAGATTTCCCCGGCACACGATTCCGATGAGCTTGCCGTCCTTCAGCACCGGCACCCGTTTGAGGTGCCGACGCTCCATGAGATCTGCGATCTGCTGGAGGGGCATATCTTCGGAGATCGAAATCACCTGGTCGCACATGACGTCGCCCACGAGACGACCGTGCTCCTTTACATACCGCGCCGCCTGGTCGCGCGGGGACGACGCAAGAATTTCGAGCCACCACGGGCGCTTGCTGCGCCCTGTGCCGTTTTCTACCCGATGCAGGAGGTCGCGATGACTGACGATGCCCACCACCTCTCCGTTCGCATCGACAACCGGCATGCCGCCGATATGGTTGTCGACGAACAGTCTTGCAGCGTCGTGGATCGTCATGTCCGGTCGGGCGGTGACGACTGACGTAGTCATGACGTCGAATGCGCGCATGATCGCTCCTTCGGTGTGCCGCGTGTGATTCCCATCTGCCGGACCCGTCGCACGGTTTCCGCAGACTCACCGGAGGTAGATCGTTCGGTGTCGGGCAGTTACGACTGTATGCGCCGACCCCAAGTGCATGAATCAGGCACTCGTCCTAAAAGTGGCTAGGGGATTGCCTTATTCAGTGGGCGGGCTGAGCCCTATTGGCTCTCGATCCACTGAATTGCGAAGCGCGTTAACTCCTTGCCATTACGGATGTCCAGCTTTTCTTTGATATTGGCCTGGTGCGCTTCGATGGTCTTCACGCTCCGGTTCAGCTTCGCCGCGATATCGCGGGTGCTGAAGCCGAGTCCGATCAGATGCAGAACTTCGAATTCCCGTTCCGAAAGGTTTGCAATCGGGCCTTCGGGCTTTTTGTGTGGGACGGCAAGCGCCCGCGCGAGCTTCTCATGCATGGCGGCGCTCATGTAGATGTTGCCCGCCAGCACTTCGCGGATGGCGCTCACGACATGCTCCGTGGCCTCGAGCTTCATCAGATAACCGTTCGCCCCGGACCGCAGTGCGCGTTCGGCAAACAAGCTTTCGTCATGCATGCTGAGGACAAGGATTGCCAGATCTGGATAGCGGTGCCGGAGTGTCTTGACTAGCTCGAGTCCCGAATCCGTCTGCAAACTAATGTCCACGATGGCCATATCGGGCTGGCAGTCCATCGCCGCCAGCGCTTCTTCGGCGCTGCCCGCTGCGCAGCAGACGTGCAGGTCCTCTTGCAGATTGAGCAAGAGCGTCATCCCGTCCCGGATGATGGGGTGGTCATCCACGATCAGGATTTGAGTCGCACAGCCTGAGCTAGCGCATTTACTGTGCATGACCAGAACCCTCCGGTAGCGGATAGCTAATGGCGACGGTAGTGCCCCCCAAACCGTTGCGGGTCACGGAGCAGGAGCCGCCCAGCAGGCTTGCCCGGTGACGCAGGTTGTGCAGCCCAAGACCCGCGGCACGTTCCATTTCTTCCGGCCCGATGCCTACCCCGTCGTCACTGATCGAAAGCGTTTGCAGACCGCCCGCCCGTTCGAGATCAATCCAGATGCGGTGGCCGTGACAATATTTCAGCGCGTTGTTGACCGCTTCCTGTGCTGCCCGGTACAGGTTGATCTGCAGCAGCGGGTCCAGCAAGTCCACATCTGGCGCGATGCGCAGTTTGCAATCTACGCCGTTGAGCGCGCGTGCCGTCTCCGCCAGCGCTTGCAGCGCGGCCGCAAGTCCGCCGTATTCCATCGCGACCGGATCCAGGCCATGGGCAATCCTGCGGGTCATCAACGACGCCTGTTTCACCAATCCGACTACCATGGCGGCGTCGGCGGCGGCTGGGTGGCCTTGCGTCTGCAGTTTCTGATTCAAGACGGCGCAATACAGGCCCAAGCTGGTCAGGTGTTGCCCAAGCCCGTCGTGCAGTTCCTGGCCGATGAGTTTCTGTTGCTGATCGGCGATCTGGATCAGCTCCCCTTCCAGCAGACGGCGACGCACCATCTCCTCCTTGAGTTCGTTGTTCGCCTTCTCAAGGTCTTCGGTTCGCTCCTCGACGCGTCGCTCCAGTTCGATGTGGGCTGCCTGCAGCAGGTCATGGGCGCCCCGTTCCTGAGCGCGCGCCGCCGCCAGCAGCAGTCCCGTTGCCGCCACGACGTTCGCGAAGGTGCACCACCTCACGAGGCTGTCCACAGGCGATTCGGCAGCGAAGGGCCCCGTGCCGTGCGTGGTGCCCCAAATGGCCACGGCCGAGATCATCAGGGTCACGATGCTCGCGCCCAGGCGATCGAAGCGCAGCGCCGCCCAGATTACGAATGGAAAGATCGCGAGGGCTGCAGGATAGTAGCCATGCCCGGCAAGTTCAGGGGCACCGAAGATGAGGTAGCTCACCCAGAAGGTCGCAGCAACGAGTGCGCACGCTTCCATGACCCGCTCCGCGGATCGGACAGGGTTCGAGTATGTGAGGAAGCTGAACAGGGCCGGCGCCACGACAAGGACGCCCATCATGTCGCCGAGCCACCATTTCAGAAAGCCTGCGCCGTACTCGTCGGCCGTCACCAGGCCCCCTCCCAGCATGGCGGTCGTGCCAACCAGCGCACTGATTGCCGTACTCGTCATCGCAGCGAGGGCGATGAAGGCCAGCACGTCGTTGATGCGATCGAGGGTGATCTGGAAACGGGTCGCGCGGTTCAGCAATATGGCTGCCGTCAACGGCCCAAGCATGGACCCGATGCCTATCACCACGGCCACGGCCGCAGGCACGCCCACCGACACGTTAGCCAGAAAGGAGCCAATCGCAATGCCCGGGGCAACTGCGATGCCCATCGCGAGCAGCGCAACGAGAGCGATGCCGCTGGAAGGCCATACAAGAGAGATTGCGCCACCCACTACCGCAAAGGAAAGGCCTAGCTTTGCACCAGCGAAATACGCCAATGCAACAATTCCGGTGTGCAGGAAGAGTCTGAATCTGGAATCGTCCCGAATGGTAGCCATTTTCGCTTCCAATCCAGAAGCCGGGTGCGAATGCGCTACATGCTCCCTGTGGGTGAACGTGGAGGGAGTCGCGCGTCAGTCAGTGAGTCACTCGGTTTTTTTCCGACCTGATTTCATGATTGTGGTGGCCCCCATCGCGTTAATCAAACACTACACAGCGCTGCATGTGCGTGACGTTTGTGCGTGAAGTACTCCACTTTATGTAGAACCCGACGGCGGTCGCGAACGCCGCAACCGTCGAGTCGCCAGGGTCGCCTTTCAACAACGTCAGGTTCTGCGCTCGCCGTCTGCATGAATCGTGCTATGAGCGTCCCTCGCCATTGACCCGGGAATTCAGATCGATTTGGATTCCAAAAAAAACGCCGGGCTGAAAAGCCCGGCGCGGAGTTCGCAGGAGAGGCAACAGGGCCCGGCACTCCCACGACGTGTAGGGCGTCATTGTCGATGTGATTCGCCCTGCGCGCCGTGACCAAAGTCAAAGACCGGGGCGTACGCCTCGCGCTCCAGCGAACCCTCGTTTCAACTCAGCCGTCGCGGAAGATAAAGCTGTACGCGCTCAAAGCCGGCACGCCGCCCAGATGCGCGTACAGCACCTTCGACCCCGGCTCGAATTCGCCTCGGCGCACTTTGTCGATCATGCCGTGCATCGACTTGCCCTCGTACACGGGATCGGTCAGCACGCCCTCGAACCGCGCGCACAAGCGAATCGCCTCCAGCGTGCCTTCGTTCGGCAGCCCGTACTCCGGGCCGCCATAACGCGTGTCGAGAATCACGTCCTTTTCGCTGATATCGCGGTTGAGATCGACCAGCCCGGCGGTATGACGCGCAATGCGCGTGATTTGCGCGTGGGTCTTCTCCGGCGTCGCCGAAGCGTCGATGCCGATCACGCGGTCCGCACGGCCATCCGCCGCAAAGCCGACGACCATGCCCGCCTGCGTGCTGCCCGTCACCGAGCACACGACGATGTAGTCGAACTTGAAGCCCAATTGCGCCTCTTGTGCCCGCACTTCCTCGGCAAAGCCCACGAAACCGAGGCCGCCGAGCGGATGCTCCGAGCAGCCCGCCGGTATCGCATACGGTTTGCCGCCAGCCGCGCGCACGCTCTCGAGCGCCTCCTCCCAACTCGGCCGAATGCCGATGTCGAAGCCGTCCGGTACGAGCCGAACGTCCGCGCCCATCATGCGCGACATCTGAATGTTGCCGACCCGGTCGTACACGGCATCCGAATAGTTGACCCAGTTCTCCTGGACCAGCACGCACTTCATGCCGAGATGCGCAGCGACGGCCGCAACCTGACGCGTCTGGTTCGACTGGATGCCGCCAATCGAGACTAGCGTGTCGCAACCTTGCGCGAGCGCGTCGGGAATCAGGTATTCGAGCTTGCGCGTCTTGTTGCCGCCGAACGCGAGTCCGCTGTTGCAGTCCTCGCGCTTCGCGTACAGCTCGACCTTGCCGCCGAGATGCTCGCTCAGGCGCTTGAGCGGCTGGATGGGCGTGGGTCCGAACGTGAGTGGATAACGGGGGAAACGCTGGAGGTTCATCGAATATCTCCGGGAGGTCGGCTCATGCGGGGCGTGGTCAACGGTCGGTACGCGCCTGGAACGCGCAATCCGATGGAGAAATGTTAGGCGCGTTGCCGCGAAATGAGCTTGCTAAAAAAATATCGACGACCTACGTTTAGAGCAGTCGCTTTGACTTCGGCACACTTTTAATTTGCGAAACGATTGGATGACGCAATGAAATTAACCAGGCATTCGCCCGCTACATCGAATGGACCGCCCGCATTGGATCGCATCGATCGCGCAATCCTCAGGCATTTGCAGCAGGACGCGTCGATTTCAAACGTCAGCCTCGCGGCCAAGGTGAAGCTCAGTGCGCCCGCATGCCTGCGGCGTGTGGAACGACTCAAGGAGTTGGGGCTGATACGCGGAATCGTCGCGTTGCTCGATCCGAAGGCGCTCGGCGCAGGCATGCTGGTCGTGATCGGCTTCGTGCTCGACCGCTCGACGCCCGAAGCATTCGCCGCATTCGAGAAAGCGGCCCAGAAGGTTTCAGGCTGTGTGGAATGCCACGTCGTGACCGGCGAATTCGACTACTTCATGCTGGTGCGCACGCGCGACAACGAAAGCTTCAATCAACTGCATGCGGAGCAGTTGTTGTACTTGCCGGGCGTGCGGCAGGTCCGCAGCTTCATGGTGCTGAAAGAGATTCTGTCGACGCACGCGTTGCCGCTGTGACGGTGCGCGTGCGAATGCGATTCCTCGAAAAGGATGCAGGAATATCGATGCAGCACGGGGAAGTGAATCAGGAGGATGAAGAAGCAACGTGCCCGAGGGCCACGCGTTCTGTTGGTGGAGGTAAGCGGGATCGAACCGCTGACCTCTTGCATGCCATGCAAGCGCTCTCCCAGCTGAGCTATACCCCCATTCAGAACGGCTTCTGCGCCAGTGGGATGACGCAGAATCGAGCAATGTCAGCTAACGGACCTGCTCGAAGAGCGGCGATTATATACGCGGCGCACGTAACCTCGCAAGCACTCGCGCGCGCTCGCCGGGAACTATACCGGAGTCCTTACGATTACTCCATAAAAGCAAAAAGCCAGCTGATAAGCTGGCTTTCTCGCCCTACTCGCAGCAGAAGCTTGCGAATGCAATCTTTTCCAATATCACCGCGTAGTTCCACAGCAAGATACTGGATTCAATTTTGGTGCCGACGGCGAGACTCGAACTCGCACAGCTTTCGCCACTACCCCCTCAAGATAGCGTGTCTACCAATTTCACCACGTCGGCATTCCAATACAACCCGGGACTCGTTTTGATCCCGTCCACTCTCGCCTCGTGGGCTCGAAGGGTCGCCATTGTATCGACTCGTCGCGCATTTTTGAAGGCCCTGCGCGAAGATTTTTTAAAGCCCCGGGCCGACGCTTAAAACTCCAGCGTTGAAGTCAATTCAAGCGTGCGTCCAAGTCCCACGCCCAGCTGATTCGACCCCGCCGCACTCCAGTAGCGCCGATTGGCTGCATTCTCCAGATTCGCCTGCACGGAAACGCGTTTGCCGTACACGCGCGTTGCGTAACGCACGCCTGCGGTCAACAGCGTATAGCCGCCAATCTGCGCCTGGTTCGCGTTGTTCACCTGGCGCGGCCCCACGTAATAGATGCCGCCATTCACCGAAAGACCCGCAAGCACCGGCACGCGATATTCGGCAAAGAGGCTCGCCGTGACGTGGGGCGTATTCTCCGGCGTCTTGCCGACGAGCGTCGGGTCGGAAGAATCGATCTGCTTCGCGTCGAGATAAACGGCCGATGCAGTGACTGAAACGTCCTTCGTCACATCGCCTTGCACCGAAAACTCCACGCCGCGATAACGCGCGTTGCCATCCATCACATAGACGTTGTCGGCATTCGTTTCGGCGCTGGCCTGTTTGAGGTTGAAAAGCGCAAGCGATACGAGCGTATTGCCGGCGAGGCGCGTGCGCACGCCCACTTCCTGCTGCCGGCTCACCGCCGCGGGCAGGATCTGGTTCGCGTTGACAGCCGTAGCCGGCGCGCTGCCCGCCGATTCGAGCGCTTCGACGTAGCTCGCATAGACGCTCGTCTGCGGTGTGACGCGGTAGGTGATGCTGCCCGATGGCGACGTGTGGTTGATATCGGAGCTTGGCGTACCGGCCTGCGAGGTCATGTATTCCGAGCGGCGCACGCCAGCCACGACCTGCAAGCGCGGCGTGATGTCGATCTGGTCGAACAAGTAAACGCCGCTGTTGCGCACGTGCTGTGCATAGAACTGCCGCGCGCTGCCGCTTTGCTTGAGCGTCGTGATGTCGATGGGATCGTAGAGGTTTTGCGCCGCCGTATACGTGTACGTCGTGAAGTCCGGCTGAAACAGCCAGTTCTGCACGACACCCGTGGTGACCGTATGCGTAAACGGTCCGGTCTTGAAGTCGCCGTTCACTTCGAGACGCACGTTCTTGTTCTCGTACATCTGCCCATATTGCTGGCTGCCCTGTAGCGTGCCCGCACCGGTCGTGACGTTGTACTTCTGGAACACCCAGGCCCAACGGTCGCGCCGCGTGATCGACTGGCCGAGCGAAAGCATCGCGCTCCAGTGGTCGTTGAACGCATAGTCGGCGCGCACGAGCTGCGACGTGGCGCTCGCCGTGGTCGGCCTGTTGTTCGGCACGAGCAGCTTCGAGGGGTCGGGCATGGCGGGCAGCGTGATTTTGCCGTTCACTGCGGTGAGCGGCGCGATGCCGGCCTGCTCGACAATGCGCGTTTCGATGTGCTCGATATCGTATTGCAGCTTGAGCTTGTCGTTCACGCGCCAGTCGAGCGCGGCGCTCACGAACTTGCGGTAGCCGCGATTGCCTTCGATGGGCGTTTCGACGTGCTCGTCCATCGCGTTCACACGAATGCCGAACTGGTCACTCGGGCCGAAGCGGCGCGCGATGTCGGCGGCGGCGCCGATCGATCCATTCGAGTCGCCGAGCACCGAAATGCTCGTGACCGGCTCGCTGCCCGCGCGCTTCAGCACCATGTTAACGATACCCGCCGGCGCGCCGAAGCCGTAGTACAGCGCGGACGCCCCCTTCAGCACTTCCACGCGCTCCTTGTTCTCCATCGGCATCCAGATGTTGTTGTCGATGGGAAGCAGGCCGTCGAGATAAAAGCTCGAGCGATTGTCGAGCGCGATGCCGCGCACCGAGAGGTTGTCGTATGCGAGTCCATTGAGCTGCTGGCGCGTCACGCCCGCGACGTTGCGCAGCGCGTCGTATAGGCCCGTGTCGCCCTGGGCGTCCATGACGGAGCGCGTGACGACGTTCACCGTGGCCGGCACGTCGAGCGCATCCATGCCGCGGTATTGACCCGTCTCGACGGTTTGCGGCGCGTAGCCCTGGGTCTTGCTGCTCGTGATCTTGACGGGCGCGAGCTGGGTGGTTTCGTCGGCCGACGCGGTTGGGTTGGCGGTTGCGCTCGCCGCGTCGGCGTCGGCTGCGCTCGCCGCATGTGTAATGCCCGCCATGCCCGCTGCCAGCGTGGAGTTGATGATCGCGTGTGCGCAGATCCTGCGCCATTGTTGCGTGCGCATTTGCGACGTGCGCGTGTGCGACATGCGCGTCTGCGACGCGCGCTTCCCCGAAGCCATGCTTTCCCTTCTTCTTTGCGTTCAACCAGCACTGTCCGGGCCGAGCTGCCATCCGGCCCCGATCAGCGAAAGACCGAGATGATAATGCGAATTATTCTTATTTCAAAAGATAAGCTCACGTTTTGTCGGGGAAATGCAACAACGATGTATGGCTGACGTAAGCGCTTCATCGCTTGGGGCTCAGCCTGGATCGCGGCGTGCTTCGAGGCGTAAGATGCACCTCTTGTCGCACTGGGCCAGCCCTCAAGAGCAGACCATGGAACTCCGCCATCTCAAGACCTTCCTCGCCGTGGCGCGGACCTTGAACTTCACGCGGGCCGCCGAGCAGGTTCACCTCGCGCAATCGAGCGTCACCGAGCAGATTCAGGCGCTCGAGACGGACCTTGGCGTGGCGTTGTTCGACCGCTCGCGGCGCAAGCTCTCGTTGACCGAAGCGGGCAAGCGCCTGCACGACTACGCGGGCGATCTGCTCAGTCTCGCCGAGGAGGCGCGCGCCTCGGTTACGGAAGCGGCCGGTGTGACGGCAGGCACGTTGAGCGTTGGCGCGCTTGAAACGCTCGGCGTTTCGCGCTTGCCGCCCTTGCTCGCGGCCTTCCGGCAAGCGCATCCGGCGACGGAACTCCAGTTGAAGGTGGCGGGCAGCGAAGCGCTGCGTAGCGGCGTGAAGAGCGGCACGCTCGACGTCTGCTTCGCGTTCGGCGAGCCGGTGCCCGTGCCTGGCGTGGAATACGAAGTGATCGGGCGCGAGCCGCTCGTCGTCATTGCGCCGCCCCGGCATCGGCTCGCGGGGCGTGCGGCCGTCACGCCCGGCGATCTCGCGGACGAAGCGTTCCTCGTGACGGAACCAGGCTGCGTCTATCGCCAGATGTTCGATGCCGCGTTTCCCGGTCGCCCGGAAGGCGCGCCGCACCGGCCACGTCTCGCCGGCGAGTTCGGCAGCATCGCGGCCATCGTGCGCCTCGTGGAAAGCGGGCTGGGCTGCGCGATCGTGCCCGCGCTCGTTGCCGCGGACGCACGCGAGCCGCTCACGGTGCTCGCGTGGGCTGGCGAGGCGGCGAGCGTGCCTGTCGTCATGAGCTGGCGCGCACGGCGTACCCAGCCCGCGGTGCTGCGCGAGTTTCTCGCAGCCTCGCGTGCATCCCCCGGCATCGTCACGACAGCCGGTGACCGCCTTCGACATGCAGCACTGTCCCCGTAACGAAGCCGTTCTCCATGAGAAAGCGGATGGCGTGAGCGATATCCTCGGGCTGCCCCACGCGGCCAACGGGCAAGCGCGCGGCCATGGCGTCGAGGGTGTCCTGCTTCGCGTCGCCGGCGACGAACGTCCAGATCGGCGTATCCACCCAGCCCGGCGAGACCACGTTCACGCGCTTCGGCCCCAGCTCGACGGCCAGCGCACTGGCGAGCGAGGCGAGCGCGCCGTTGATGGCCGCGACGACCGAGCCGCGCGGCGCGGGCCGATAGGCGGCGATACCCGACGTGAACGTGATCGAGCCGGTGGGCGCGAGCACGGGCGCGCCGTGCTTCGCGAGCAGCAACGGGCCGATGAACTTCGAGTCGATCACGCGGCGCGCGGCTTCGAGTTCGAGCGATGGCAATAGCTGATACGCGCCTTCGATATCGGCGGCGGTCGTCACGATGTGATCGAGCGGCCCAGTAAACGCGAACAGCTCGGTCACCTGCTCTTCCCTTGCGATATCGACGGCGAACGTGCGCACGTTGTCCGGGTGAGGCAGGCGTTGCTTCGCCTCGGCGAGCTTTGCGTGCGATCGACCGGCAATGATGACTTGCGCGCCGTCTTCCAGCAGGCTTTTCGCGAGCGCGAAGCCCATGCCGGAGCTGCCGCCGACGATCAGAACGCGCTCGTTCGTGCGCGCGGTGCGATTCGTGATATCCGTTTCCATGCGTCTCTCCATTGTGGAGAGGTCAGTATTGCGTTCGCACCGCCCGCAACGGAAACGGGAATCCACGATAGTCGCAATCGGAACCGGCGATGATCGCGTGCGGCAGGATCAGCCCTTGGTGGCAGCCCCGCGCCGGCTCTTTTTCGCGGGCGCGGCAGCACGCTCGCGCATGGCGTCGGCGTGTTCGCGAATCGTCTCGATCAGCGCGCGCAATCCCGCCGGCGCGTGGCGCCGCCCGGGGTAATAGAGGCAGAGTCCGTCGAGCGGCGGCGTCCAGTCCTCCAGCACGCGCACGAGCGTGCCCGCCTCCAGGTCCGCGTTCACGTTCCATTCGGTCAAATACGCGAGGCCGAGTCCGTCGCGCGCGGCCGCGAGCATGAGGCCGGGCTCGTCGAGCGTCAACGCGCCCGCCACGTCCACGCGCACGGCCTGCCCGCGCCGCTCGAACTCCCACTGGTAGATTTGCCCGCTCGGCATGCGGCTGCGTATGCAGCGGTGCGACTTGAGGTCGGCTGGCGTGCGCGGCGGCTTGTGCTTCGAAAAGTATTCCGGACTGCCAACTACAGCGAAACGCTGACGATCGCCGAAAGGCACGGCGATCATGTCCTGCGGCACCGTTTCGGCGAGGCGAATGCCCGCGTCGTAGCCTTCGACGACGATGTCGATGAGCCGGCCTTCCGTGACGAGATCGAGCTTCATCTCGGGATAGCGCTGCAGATAAGCGATGAAAACGGGCATGACCTGTTTCGCCGCCCCCACCGAAGCATTGATGCGCAACGTGCCGGAGGGCGTATCGCGAAAGCTCCCCGCCTGGTCGAGCGCCTCGCGGATCGTGGACAACGCGGGCGCGACGCTGCCCACGAACTGCGCGCCCGCTTCCGTCAACGCCACGCTGCGCGTCGTGCGGTTGAAGAGCCGCACGCCGATGCGCGCTTCGAGCGCCGCCACCGCGTGGCTGAGCGCCGAGGTCGATACGCTCAGCTCATCCGCCGCCGCGCGGAAGCTGCGATGGCGCGCCACGGCCAGCACAGCTTCGAGTTCCACCAGGCCCGATGTTTTCATTATCCCAGATCGCTCAACATGTCATGCGCCATTGTACGGCTAGTCAACGCAATGCCAGGCGTCTATCTTGCCTTCATCGACTCACATTTTCCGGAGCAGCCATGCAAATCATCGACAAGATCTATATCGACGGCGCGTTCGTCACGCCGCACGGCGAGGAGTACTTCGACCTCTTCAACCCCGCGACCGAGGCCGTAATCGGCCGCGTGCGCCTCGCCGACGCGGCGGACGCGGACGCGGCCATCGCCGCCGCGAAGCGCGCGTTCCCGGCGCTTTCTCGCACCTCGAAAGCGCAGCGCATCGAGATGCTGATGGCGCTGCACGAGGCCGTCGTCGCGCGCGAGGACGCACTCTTCGAAGCGATCGTGCAAGAGTACGGCGCGCCGGTCTCGCGCGGCCGCTGGATGGCGCAGCACGCCTCCAACGTGCTGGGCGACGCAGCGAAGGCGCTCGAAGGCTACACGTTCATACGGCGCGCAGGCACGGCTGAGGTGACCATGCAGCCGCTTGGCGTGGCGGGGCTGATTACGCCATGGAACAGCGACGCGGGCTTCATCTGCGGCAAACTCGCAGCCGCGCTCGCGGCGGGTTGCACGGCCGTCATCAAGCCGAGCGAGATGAGCGCGATCCAGACGCGCATCGTGACCGAGGCGCTGCATTCGGCGGGCCTGCCTGCGGGCCTCTTCAACATCGTCACGGGCCGCGGCGACACCGTGGGCGCGCGCATCACCGGGCATCCCGACGTCGCCAAGATCTCGTTCACGGGCTCGACCGCAGTGGGCAAGTCGATCCTGCGCACGGCGGCGGAGACGCTCAAGCGCGTGACGCTCGAACTGGGCGGCAAGTCGCCGGTCATCGTGCTCGACGACGCGAATTTCGACGAAGCCGTGCCGCTCGCGCTGCAGGCTGGCTTTATGAACAGCGGGCAGGCGTGCATTGCGGGTACACGCATTCTGGTGCCGCAGTCGCGGCTCGGCGAATTCGAAGCGCGTGCCGTGGAAGCCGTGGCGCAGATTCAGGCGGGCGATCCGCGCGACACGCGCACGAGCGTCGGCCCGATGGTGAGCCAGAAGCAATGGGAACGCGTGCAGCGCTATATCCGCATCGGCATCGACGAAGGCGCACGTCTGATTGCGGGCGGCGAGGGGCGGCCCGAGGGTATCGAGTCGGGCTGGTTCGTCCGTCCCACTGTGTTCAGCGACGTAACGAACGACATGGCAATCGCGCGCGAAGAGATTTTTGGGCCGGTGCTTTCGATCATCGCGTATCGCGACACGGAGCATGCCATCGAGATCGCCAACGATACGCCCTATGGCCTGCAAGCCTACGTGCTTTCGCCCGATATGGCGCGCGCGCGAGGCGTGGCCGCGCAGATCGAAGCAGGCCGCGTGCTCGTCAACACGCTCGCCCATGAGCCGGCCGCGCCGTTCGGCGGCTTCAAGCAATCGGGGATCGGGCGCGAGTATGGTGCGTTCGGGATCGAAGCGTTTCTGGAACCGAAGTCCACGCTTGGCGTGCTTTGATGCGCCGTTAGCCGCGTCAAAAATGCAAACGCCCCGGTTGTACCGCTAACCGGGGCGTTCGAACTGTGCTTTGAGCGAGTTACATCAGAAGGTCTGCCAGTCGTCATCGGACGCGGTCGTCGCCGGTTCGCGGCGATCCGCCTTCGGAGCGGGCGCAGCGGGGGCACGCACGGGCGCTGGCCTCGAAGCTGCGGGACGCTTGACCGTTGCGCTTGCAACGGCCTTTGCCGCCGGCGCGATGCTCGTCGTTGCCGCACGGCCCGCCGAACCGATGTTGAACACCGACACCAGCTCGCGCAACGCGGCTGCCTGCGAGGACATCGACTGCGCCGCCGCCGACGCTTCCTCGACGAGCGCCGCGTTCTGCTGCGTGACCTCGTCCATCTGCGTGACGGCCTGGTTGACCTGCTCGATGCCGGTGCGCTGCTCGCCCGAGGCCGCCGAAATCTCGTTCATCAGGTCGGCAACGCGCCTGACTGATTGCACGATCTCACCCATCGTGCGGCCCGCGTCGTCCACAAGCGCCGTGCCGTTATTCACGCGCTCGACCGATACGCTGATCAGTTCCTTGATTTCGCGCGCCGCCGTCGCGCTGCGCTGCGCGAGCGTGCGTACTTCGCCGGCCACCACCGCGAAGCCGCGGCCCTGTTCGCCCGCACGCGCCGCTTCCACGGCCGCGTTGAGCGCCAGGATGTTGGTCTGGAATGCAATGCCCTCGATCACCGAGATGATCTGCGCGACCTGCTCGGAGCTGTTTGCGATATCGCGCATCGTATCGACCACGCGGCCCACCACTTCGCCGCCGCGCGTGGCCGTTTGCGAAGCCTGGCCCGCCAGCGTGTTGCCCTGGGTCGCGTTGTCGGCGTTCTGCTTGACGGTCGCCGTCAGCTCTTCCATGCTCGCCGCCGTCTCTTCGAGCGAAGCGGCCTGCTCTTCGGTGCGCTGGCTCAGGTCGGTGTTGCCGGCCGCGATCTGCGCGGAAGCCGTCGCAATGCCTTCGCTGCCCGTGCGCACGCGGCCCACGAGGTCGACGAGCCGCTCGTTCATGTGACGCAGCGCGCCGAGCAACTGTGCCGCCTCGTCGGTGCCCTCGACGTCGATGCGTGCGGTCAGATCGCCGCGCGCCACCGTTTCGGCCACGTCCACGGCCCGAGCGATCGGCCGCGTGATCGAACGCGTGATGAAGAGCGCAATCGTGGCACCAAAGCCAATGGCGATCACGATCAGCGCGATGGTCCAGGCGAAGGCGCTGTGGTACGCCGCCTTCGCCGTGGCGACTTCTGCGGTCGAGCCGTTGTGATTGAGGGTCACGTCCTGGTTGATGAGATCCATGACGGCCGTGAACGACTTCGCCGATGCGGACGAAACCGCAGCGCGGGCATCGGGCGATCCGCCATCGGCGGACATGACGAGAGCCTCGATCTTCTTGTCGTCGTCCAGATATTGCGACCATGCCGTGCCGATCGAATCGAACAGGCGGCGCTCTTCGGCCGACGACACCAGCTTCGAATAGCTGTCGAACAACGTGCCGAACTGGCCGATCATCTGGGCGTGCTGGTCGTGCAGCGTGGCCTTCTCGCTGGCGTCGCTGGTGATCAGCATGCGCAGCGACGTGCGACGCACGTCCTGCGCCTGATTGCGCATATTGCCTAGCGTCTCGACGCTAGGCAGCCAGTTCGTGCCGATTTCCTCCGTACCGTCGAATATGCGCGACGCCTGAAGGAGACCGATCCCGCCCACTGCGCCAAGCAGGAGCAACACAATGGCAAAGCCCGCGCCGAGACGCGGACCGATCTTGATTCTGGTAAGGAATGACATGGGGGACGCCGTAGTGAGAGGTCATCCCTATTGACGACATCGACGCCAGAAAATTAAGTCAATGTTGCAAATATAACAGCGCGTAAGGAAAGAGAACGGCAAGCGAACGATCGGTCTCTTCTCATACGATTAGGATGCCGTATCAATTTCGTCAGAGACTCGCCATCCATACTCCGACCCGCGCGATCGCCGCATCGCGCTGAGCCGAACTCGCGTGCATTGCGCCTGTGAGATACGTCGTGACGAGAATGGGGGCGCGTCCCGTGGGCCAGACAATTGCCACATCGTTTGCCGTGCCATGGTCGCCGGTGCCGGTCTTGTCGCCCACGCGCCAGTCCTTCGGCAAGCCTGCGCGCAAACGCGCGTCGCCAGTCTTGTTGGCGACGAGCCATGCAATAAGCTGCTCGCGCGATGCCGCGGAAAGACGCTCGCCCAGCAGCAATTCGCGCAGGTTCGCGACCATCGCGGCGGGCATGGTCGTATCGCGCGGGTCGCCTGGGATCGCTTCGTTGAGCGTGGTCTCGTTGCGGTCGAGGCGCGTGACCGGATCGCCAATGCTGCGTGCGAAGGCCGTAATCGCGGGCGGCCCGCCAATGCTCTCCAGCAGCAGGTTGGCCGCCGTGTTGTCGCTCCGCGTAAGCGCGGCTTCGCACAGCTCGGCGACCGTCATGCCCGCATTGTCCCCACTGCCCGCGCGCGGTCCGCTCACGGGCGAATACGACACGACTTGCGCAGTCGAATACACGATCTTGCGCGCGAGGTCTTCCTTACCGTGATCCTTGCGCGTCAACACGGCCGATGCGAGCAAGACCTTGAACGTGCTGCACATCGGAAAGCGCTCGTGCATGCGCCATCCGCGCACGTGCCCGTTCGCCGTGTCGAGCATCGCCACACCGAGCCGTCCGCCTGCCTGCGCCTCGATGGCGGCGAGCTGCTTTTCCACTGCGTCAACGGGCGCCGCGCCCGCTTCCGGCGCCTGTCCCGCCGTCGCACCGAATGCCTGAGATGCAACGCCAGCTATCGCACTGCCCAACACCGTCATCGTGAATCTACGTCGCGTGATCATGGCCTCTCCTTGAAGTGCCGCCACTATCGCGTGTTCTCCACGAGGTGACAAACGATGATAAATTGCGCGGTGCCCCAGAAAAACTTATGGATCGATCATGCGAACGTATCTGCCCCTCAATGCCTTGCGCGCCTTCGAAACGTCGGCGCGGCACCTGAGCTTCACACGCGCGGCGAGCGAGCTGAACGTCACTCAGGCGGCCGTGAGCCAGCAAGTCCGCACGCTCGAGGAGCGGCTTGGTGCGACCCTCTTCAAACGTCTGCCGCGCGGCCTTGCAATCACCGACGAAGGTCTCGCGCTGCGCCCCGTGCTTACGGATGCGTTCGACCGTATCGAAGCCGTGTTGCGGCAATTCGAGGGCGGCCACTTTCACGAGGTGCTGACGGTGGGCGCCGTGGGCACCTTCGCGGTGGGATGGTTGATGCCGCGCCTGAAGTCGTTTCACGACGCGCATCCGTTCGTCGAGCTGCGCATCATGACGAACAACAATCTCGTCGATCTCGCGGGCGAAGGTCTCGACTTCGCCATTCGCTTCGGCGACGGCACCTGGCCCGGTTCGCGCGCTGCGAAGCTGTTCGACGCGCCGCTCGCCGCGCTCTGCACGCCCGATATCGCGCAGCGTCTGCAGAGCCCTGCCGATCTCGCCAACGAAAAACTGCTGCGCTCGTATCGAGCCGACGACTGGACGCTCTGGTTCGAAGCCGCCGGGCTCGCACCGCGCCCCGTGCGCGGGCCTGTATTCGATTCGTCGCGGCTCATGGTGGAAGCGGCGATGCAGGGCGCGGGCATCGCGCTCGCCCCGGTTTCGATGTTCGAGCGCGATCTCGCGGCGGGCAGGCTCGTGCGGCCCTTCGATATCGAGGTGCAGGCGGGCAGCTATTGGCTCACGTCGCAAAAGGGGAAAACGGCGACGCCCGCCATGCGCGCGTTCAAACAATGGATCGTGAAGGAAGCCGGCAGCGGCGAGGAAGCGTGACGCGCGGTCGTCGTTTTACGCGCCGACTTGAGTGAGTCGCGCGTGAAGCGCTTCGATTTCCGATTCCGCGAAGACCTCGATGCCGTGCTGGCGCAGCAACGCAGTCGTCACCCCTGCGCCCGCATGTTTGCGGCCCCCGAAGCTGCCGTCGTAAATGGCACGGCTACCGCACGAAGGGCTGCCATCGGCCAGCAACGCATAGCGGCAGTCGTGGGCTAACGCCAGTTCGAGCGCAACGCGTGCGCCTTCGACGAAGTGCGTGGAGACGTCCTCGCCGCGCGCATCGATCACGTGTGCGATCCCCGCCAGCACCGCGGCGCCCGAAGCGGCGTTTGCGATCTCCGCCGGTGGCCGCGGCACGCCGAACCCGCCTGAGACTTCAGGGCATACGGGCACGAGCCGCCCCTCGCGCTGCCACTGCTCGATCAGTGCATGCGCAACGGTTTTCGCCGAGCCGTCGTATCGAACCGGACGGCCAAGCAGGCAAGCGCTAACGAGTATTCGAGGAAGCATGCGCGGTGAGATTCCATTGCACGAATGCCCCGCATTTTACGCGCCGAAGTCGAGCAACACCTTGCAAGCTTCGCGCGGATTGTGCTCCGCCAGCTCGAACGCGCTGCTCACCTCGCGAAAATCCACCTTGTGCGTGATGATCGATTCCGGCGTGACGAGCCCGCGCTCCAGCCAATCGATCACGGTCGGGAACATCGCGCAGTTCAGGCGCGAAGCACACAACGTGAGTTCCTTTTTCGTCAGCTCCTGCTGCGCGATGGCCGAAGGCGTCGACGAAAAGCCGAGCAGCCCGATACGTCCCGCAGGCGCTGCTAGCCGCACCGCTTCTTCGAGAATGGACGGATGGCCCACCGCGTCGAAAATCAGCGTTGGGCCGTCTTCCACTCCACGCGCGCGCAGCGCGTCGGCAAGCGGCTCGTTGCGCGTGTTGATGGTCTCGTCGGCTTGCGCCCCGCAGCAGCGCGCGAGTTCGAGCCGCTCGTCGAGCTGATCCGTAATGAAGGCACGCACGCCGTACACGCGCTTGAGCACCTGGAGGATCGTTAGCCCCACGGTGCCCGCGCCGTATATCAACGCAACGTCGCTTTCCAGCACGCCGGTACGCGCCGTGACGTTCGCTGCCACGGCAAACGGCTCGACAATAGCCGCGCACGATTGCGCAATACGCTCGGGAATGCGGTACGCGTTGCGCGCGGGCGCACACACATACTCGCTGAAACCGCCGTCGCGATGCACGCCCAGCACGACGAGATTACGGCACACGTTCTGCCGCCCGATCTGGCACGCGTGGCAACGCCCGCAGCTAATGACGGGATCGACGGCCACGAGTTCGCCCACGCGCGCGGCATCGACACCCTCGCCCACGGACTCGATGCGGCCCACGAACTCGTGGCCGATGATGCGCGGATACGACACGAACGGATTGTGCCCGCGATAGATGTGCAGGTCCGAGCCGCAAATGCCCGCATAACGCACCCGCACGCGCACTTCTCCCGCTGCGGGCGTGGGCTTCGGCATCTCGCGCACGGCGAGGCTGTTCGGTCGATCGACCACGACGCTCAACATAGCAGACGCTTCCATGTCTATTTGATCAGATATGCTTACCAGTTCCACATCGACCCGTCGCGCAGACGGGCGACCGGCAGATAGGCACGTTCATAGGGATACTTCGCGGCCAGCGTCTCGTCGATGTCCACGCCGAGCCCCGGCGCGTCGTCCATCACGAGGAAGCCGTTCTCGAAGCGGTACTGATGCGGGAACACCGCATTCGTGAGCGCGTTGTGCGGCATCAGTTCCTGAATGCCGAAGTTCGGCGCCCACAGGCCGAAGTTCACGGCGGCGGCCATGCAGACCGGCGAAAGGTCGGTTGCGCCATGAAAGCCCGTGCGCACCTGGTACATGGCCGCGTAATCAGCGATGCGGCGCATATGCGTTATGCCGCCCGCGTGCACGATGGTCGCGCGGATATAGTCGATGAGCTGTTCGCGTATCAGGTCCTTGCAGTCCCAGATCGAGTTGAACACCTCGCCCACGGCGAGCGGCGTGCTCGTATGGCTGCGGATCAGGCGGAAACTCTCCTGGTTCTCGGCCGGTGTCGCGTCCTCCAGCCAGAAGAGGCGATACGGCTCCAGGTCGCGGCCCAGGCGCGCGGCCTCGATCGGCGTGAGGCGGTGGTGCGCGTCGTGCAGCAGATGCGGGCCGAAGCCCACGGCCTCGCGCACCTTGCGAAAGAGTTCAGGCGTATGGCGCAGATAGAGCGCCGTGTCCCACGGTTCCTCGGGCGGCAGCCCCTTCTGGGCGGGCTCGTACTCACCCTTGACCTTGCCCACGCCATACACCTTGTCGAGACCGGGCACGCCCGACTGCACCCGGATTGCCTGGTAGCCCTCCTCCACGTGCTGGCGCACCGCGTCGATAGCTTCTTCGTGGTCGCGCCCGTTTGCGTGACCGTAGACCATCAGCCCTTCGCGGCTCTTGCCGCCCAGCAGCTGATACACGGGCATGTTCGCCAGCTTGCCCTTGATATCCCAGAGCGCCATGTCGATCGCGGCGATCGCCGTCATCGTGACCGGGCCGCGACGCCAGTACGCACCGCGATAGAGGTATTGCCAGATGTCCTCGATATTGCGCGGATCGCGGCCCACGAGGCACGGAAACACGTGATCTTCGAGGTACGCGCGCACGGCCAGTTCGCGGCCGTTGAGCGTCGCGTCGCCGAGACCGTACACGCCTTCGTCGGTCACGATCTTCACTGTCACGAAATTGCGGCCGGGGCAGGTGACGATCGTCTGCAACCGTTCAATCTTCAATTGCTGTCTCCACTCTCTTTCATTCGACGAAATAGTCGGGCACGCGCGCCTGCACTTCCGGCAGATGCGAGCCCACGCGGTCGATATGGCTCGCCACCGTCGCGCCCAGTTGCGCGAAGTTGCGCGAGGCGATATGCGCGAGGATCAACTCGTGTTCGCGCAGCGCGCGCTGCGCATGGTCCGCCACGCGGTCGAGCAGCAGCCAGCGCACGCGGTCGAACTGGCGCTTCATCGGCTGCAGCATTTCCCACACATGCGAGCGGCCCGCGAATTCGAAGAGGCGCCGGTGCATCAGCTCGTCGAGATCGAAAAAGCGATCGACGTCGCCGCGCTCGACGGCATCGCGCTGGTCATCG
This sequence comes from Paraburkholderia guartelaensis, assembly GCF_004353905.1. Lineage (GTDB taxonomy): Bacteria > Pseudomonadota > Gammaproteobacteria > Burkholderiales > Burkholderiaceae > Paraburkholderia > Paraburkholderia guartelaensis. The sequence goes on from NZ_SMOD01000003.1 coordinate 80,672, forward strand.
ACGATCCGGCCGAACTCCGAGAGCTGGTCGGGCGTGATGGTCTGGGCCAGCTGCACGTGGTTCGCGCATTCGAGCGTGCTGCGCGCGAAGCGTCCCTCTTCGAGCTGCGACACGGAGATCGGCGCGACGATCGTGCCGACCTTGCGGTAGATGTTCACGAGATGTTCGTCGGCGAGCTGCGCAAGCGCTTCGCGCACCGGCGTGCGGCTCACCTGCAGCGCTTCGGCAATCGCGGCTTCGGAAAGGCTTGCGCGCGGCGGCAGCGTGCCGCGCACGATGGCGTCGCGCAGGAAGGCATGCACCTGTGGGCGATAAGAAGCGTCGGGATTGGCGACGAATCCGCTCAGTGCGGCGAGGATGGTGTCCTCTTGCGGTTCGATGACGGTCTGGCTCATGTCGGTAACGGTGACTGTTTGTACCATGGTAGCAAATACGCTTTGCGGCCACTGCGTAGCGTTAACCCCGATAAAACGAGATAACGCATCGGACTAAGCTTCAGTCATTCGCATTCGTACCATGGTACAAGCAATGACAGCACCCCTTCTGTGTGAGCGCTCACTAACTAACGCCGCGACGACTGTGCGCCAACCGGGGTACGACCGCCAGCGCGTGCGCCCCGGCATCGTCCATCTCGGGCTGGGTGCGTTTCATCGCGCGCACCAGGCGCTCTATACGGAAACGCTGCTCGAGCGCGGCGACATACGCTGTGGCATCGTCGGCGTGAGCCTGCGCGAGCGGCGCGTGCCGCAGGCGCTGGCCGCCCAGGACTACCTCTATTCGGTGACAGAGCGCAACGGCGAGACGGCGGCGAGCCGCGTGGTCGGCGCGCTGCGCGGCGCGCTTTACGCGCCTGAGGCGATGGACCGGGTGCTCGGCGCGATTGCGGACCCCGGTGTCGCCATCGTGAGCCTGACCGTGACCGAGAAGGGATACAGCATCGCGCCCGCCAGCGCCGAGCTGGACGCCGCCGACCCAGGCATCCGCCACGACCTCATGACACCCGATGCGCCGCGCACCACGCTTGGCGTGCTCGCCGCGGGCATTCGCAGCCGCCCGGCCAGCGCGCCGCTCACCGTGGTCTGCTGCGACAACATGCAGGCCAACGGCGACACGCTGCGCAAGCTGCTGATCCAGTATGCGGAGCAGTTCGACCCGGCGCTCGCGCGCCGCATCGGCGAGACGATCGCGTTTCCCAACACGATGGTCGATCGCATCGTGCCGGCCGCCACGCGCGCGTCGCTCGATGCAGCCGCCGCGCAACTCGGCCTGCGCGACGAAGCCGCGATCGTATGCGAGCCGTTCACGCAATGGGTCATCGAAGACCGCTTCAGCGGCCCGCGCCCCGCGTGGGAAGACGCGGGCGCGCTGCTCACGCGCGATGTGCACCCGTATGAGGCCATGAAACTGCGCCTCCTGAACGGCTCGCATTCGGCGATTGCATACGTGGGCCAGTTGCGCGGGCGCGAAACCGTTTCCGATGCGATGGGCGATCCCTCGATGGCCGCCTTCGTGCGCGCGCTGATGATCGAGGACCTGCTCGCCACCGTGACGGTCCCGCCCGGCTTCGGCGTTGATTCGTACTGCCAGGATCTGCTGGCGCGCTTTGCCAACCCGACGCTTGCGCACCGTACCAGCCAGATCGCGACGGACGGCACGCAGAAAGTGCCGGTGCGCTGGCTACCCGCGTTGCGCGAGAGCCTCGCGCGCGGTATCGAGCGTCCCCATCTCGAACGCGCGCTCGCCGCCTGGCTGCACTACCTCGCGACCGAACGCAGCGACGCGGGCGCGTCGCTGGTCGTGAGCGACCCGGGCGCCCCCGCGCTCGCCGCGAAGCTGCGCGGCGCGAGCACGGCGCTCGACACCGTGCAAGCTGCGCTCTCACACACGAGCGTATTTGGCGCAACGCCCTGGCCGCAGGCGTTCGCCGAGCGCCTTGCCGGGCATCTGCAAGCGCTGCGCCGGCATGGCACGAACGCGCTGCTGGCCTGCCCCGCGCCGGCCTGAAGCCGCACGCATGCTCATATCTATAAAGACTGGAGACAGAACATGAAGCAACGCACGATGGGATGGATAACCGTATTCCTGTTATTCCTCGTCTACGGCATCAACTACCTCGACCGGGTGGCGCTCTCTATCACGGCACCGCTCGTGCAAAAGGACCTCGGCATCGATGCGGCGCAAATGGGCATCGTGTTCAGCAGCTTCTTCGTCGGCTATGCGCTGTTCAATTTCGTGGGCGGCATCGCGAGCGACCGGCTCGGGCCGAAGATCGTGTATGTCCTCGCGGTCGGGCTGTGGTCGATCTTCTGCGGGCTGACGGCCGTGGCCGTGGGCTTCGCGAGCCTGCTCGTGCTGCGCGTGCTGTTCGGCATGGCCGAAGGGCCGCTCTGCGCAGGCGCGAACAAGATGGTCAACAACTGGATGCCGCACGACATCGCCGCGACTTCCATGGGATTCCTGAGCGCCGGCTCGCCGCTCGGCGGCGCGATTGCCGGCCCGGTCATCGGGCTGCTCGCGGTCAGCTTCGGTTGGCGCCCTGCGTTCTGGATCATCTGCGCGATTGGCCTCGTATGGTGCGTCGCGTGGATGCTGCTCACCGCCGACCGTCCTTCGGAAAGCCGCTTTGTCAGCACGCTCGACGAAGCCGAACCCGCGCGGCGGGGACCGAGCATTGCCCACACGGCCCACACGGTGCCCGACAGCGCCGCCTCTTTGCCGCTCTCGGCATTGCTGCGCCAGCCGCTCGTGATCGCGACGGCCGTGGCGTTCTTTGCTTATAACTACGTGCTGTTCTTCTTTCTGAGCTGGTTCCCGAGCTACCTCGTGCAGGCGCATCACCTCAACATTCGCGAGATGAGTCTCGCCACCGTCGTGCCGTGGCTCGTGGGCACCGTTGGCCTCGCGGCGGGCGGCGCGATCTCCGATGCGATCTTCCGCTGGACCGGCAAGCTCATGCTCTCACGCAAGATTGTCCTTTCCACCTGCCTCGCGGCGACGGGCGTGTGCGTGGGCGTTGCCGGCCTAGTGCATACGGCTGTCGCGGCCATCGCGCTGATGTCCATTGCGCTCTGCTTGCTCTATGTGACGGGTGCGCTGTACTGGGCGATCGTGCAGGACGTCGTGCATTCCGCCAGGGTGGGCAGCGTGAGCGGCTGCATGCACTGCGTGGGTAGCCTTTCGGGCGTGATCGGGCCGGCAGTGACGGGCTTTCTGGTGGAGCGCAGCGGCTCGTTCGCCACGGCGTTCGTGCTGGCCGGTGTGGTTGCGCTCACGGGCGCGGCGCTCTCGGCAATTTTCATTCGTGACGCGCGCAAGAGCGCGCCGCTCACGGACAGGGCGTATTCGTAACCAGCGCGTGCGCCAGGGTGTGTGTCAGCGGCGACGTCACATCGTCATCGCGAGCCGCGTGGCCTGATCGATGGCACGCAACGCATCGAGTTCGGCGGCGACGTCGGCGCCGCCAATCACCTTAGGTTTCGCTGCTCGCGCAACGAGTTCATCGTAAAGCGTACGGTTCGAATTCTGCCCTGCGCACAGCACGACATGGTCGACGGCGAGCACATGCGGCTTGCCATCGACTCGATAATGCAAGCCTTCATCGTCGATTGCGTCATAGGTCACGCCTGAAGTCATCATCACGCGCGCCTTGCGCAACCGGGCCTTCAAGATCCATCCCGTCGATTTGCCGAGACCCCTGCCGAGCGGTTCCTCCTTACGCTGAAACATGTGAACGCTACGGCGTGGGCCGCCATGAGCGTCGCTACGCAGTAACCCGCCCGCATCCGCATTCGCGGGATCGACGCCCCACGCGCGGAAAAACACGCCACGGTCCAGCGATTCCTGCGCGTCGCCCAGCAGATACTCGGCCACGTCGAAACCGATACCGCCCGCGCCGATGATCGCCACGCGCGCGCCCACTTCGACCTTGCCCGCGAGCACATCGATGTACGACACCGCCTTCGGATGATCGACGCCCACGATATCGGGCACGCGCGGCGTGACGCCTGTGGCGATGACGATCTCGTCGAACGCCTCGCTGGCGAGTTCATCGGCCGTTGCAGCTTGCCCAAGCCGCAACGTCACGCCAAGCCGCTTGAGCCGCACCTCGAAATAGCGCAGCATCTCGTGAAACTCGGCTTTGCCGGGCACGACCTTCGCAAGATTCAGTTGGCCGCCCAGCCGCGCATGCGCTTCGAACAGCGTGAGCGTATGGCCACGTTCGGCGGCGTTGATCGCGAACGCCATGCCGGCCGGCCCGCCGCCCACGACCGCGATGCGTTTGGGCTGCAAAGCCTTGCCCGCAGCGAATTCGATCTCGCGCCCGGCGCGCGGATTGACGAGGCAAGTGGCCGTGCGTTCCGTGAAGATGCGGTCGAGGCAGGCCTGATTGCAGCCGATGCACGTGTTGATTTCGTCGGCCACGCCAAGCCGCGCCTTCTTCGCGAAGTCCGGATCGGCAAGCAGCGGGCGCGCCATCGAAACGAGGTCGGCCACACCCGAGGCGATCAGTTCCTCCGCGACTTCAGGCGTGTTGATGCGGTTCGACGCCACCACCGGAATCGACACCGCCTCTTTGACGTTGCGAATCGCGTCGCGCCAGGCCGCGCGCGGCACGCACGCCGCGATGGTCGGGACCGCCGATTCGTGCCAGCCCACGCCCGTGTTGATGAGGTCCGCGCCGGCCGCTTCGATCTCCTTCGCGAACGCCGCGATCTCGGCGCCGTTCATGCCGCCTTCCACGAGATCGATCGACGAGATGCGGTAGATCAGCATCGGCTCGCGGCCCATTTCCGCACGCACGGCGCGCACGATATCGAGCGCAAAGCGGATGCGGCCTGCGAAGCTGCCGCCGTATTCGTCGTCGCGCGCGTTGGTGACGGCGGCCGTGAACTCGTTGATGAGATAGCCTTCCGAGCCCATGATCTCCACGCCGTCGTAGCCGGCCTGAACCGCCAGCGCCGCCGTGCGGGCGAAATCGTCGATGGTGGCGCGCACTTCCTGAGTGCTGAGCGCCCGTGGCGCGAACGCGTTGATTCTCGCCTTGGCGGCCGTGGGCCCCACGCACTCCGGCACCTTCGCATAGCGGCCCGCGTGCAAGACCTGCAGCACGATCTTTCCGCCCGCCTCGTGAACCGCGCGCGTCACCGCGCGATGCTCGTCGATCTGCTCCGCGCGATTGAAGAGCGGACCTCCCGGCTCCATCACGCCTTCGGCGTTCGGCGAGAACCCGCCGCTCAGAATCAGCCCGATCTCGCCGGCCGCGCGCGCCGCATAGAACGCGGCAAGGCGCTCGTGCGGACGGTCGAGCGTTTCGAGCCGCGTATGCATCGCGCCCATCACCATCCGGTTGGGCAGCAGCGTCGCGCCAACGCGAAGCGGGGTCAAAATCCGGTCGTAGGTCGCCATGGGGATGTCTCTGGATATTCTCGTGCGTCGTTTCCACACTCTAGGCGAGGCCCCTAATTACGTCAACATCATGATATATATTGAGGGCACGAGGAGGGGTATTGCCCAGATGGACGGCGCGCCCACTTCCCTTCACTATTTTCGTATCAGGTATTTGTCTCATTGCCAGCCGCACTCGCGCGGCGGCCGAAAGGCGCCCATGACCCAGAACGACCCTTCGTACGATCAATCCGTCTCGTCGATTCACAACCGCTTGTTCTTCCGCCTGTTCCAGGCCGGCAACACGCTCGACCGGCAGACGACCAAGGCGCTCGGCATCACGACCGTCCAGTGGTCGGTGCTCGGCGCGCTATCACGACCGCAGGTTGCGGAGGGCATGTCGTTTTCCGAACTGGCCGACTATCTCGTGGTGAGCCGCCAGAGTCTCGACGGCGTGCTCAAGCGCCTGGAGCGCGACGAGCACGTGCTGCGCGTGGCCGATACCGTAGACCGGCGTGCGAAAAAGGTCGTGCTCACGGACCAGGGCAAGGTGTTCTGGGAGAGCCTGCAGCCGAAGATCTACGAGTTCTATCGCCAGGCGCTCGCGAGCTTTCGCTTCGACGACAAGGTTTCGCTCGTGCACTTCCTGAATCAGCTGAACAAGGGCATGGACGAGATCGATCTCGGCGAACCGGCGCAGCGCGACGAGGAGTGAATGCACGCTCGCGCTTTCATATCGTGCAATGCGCGCCCGGTGTGTGCAAATTTCGCATGTTCGAATGCGGGCCCGCAATTGCACATGGAAGGACACCTTCTCTTATCGTGAAAGACATCACGTAAGCCATTGAACAACAAGGAAATTGCAGCGCCGCAAAGCTGCAGGGAAGTCGTCTTTCACTGCGATAGACTGAATCCAATGACGCTTCTTATCGCTTGTTAATCAATGGAGACTGATGATGGACGTGTATATCGAACCGTTACCGAGAGGCCAATGGGGGCCAATCGATGGCTACGCCCTGGAGTTCGCGGACGGCAGCAAATTCGCCGAGAACGTCTTTCGCTCCGAGCTTCTCGCGATCAGCGAGATCGTTCTGAGAGGCTATAAGCCGCTGCTGGCCAAGGTCCGCATCACGGACAAGCACGCCAACGCGCATTGGAAGCGCCCCGAAACTGCGCGCTGACACGCTCGAGCTCGACGGCGTGGTGTGCCGTCGAGCAGCCTACCCGCCCTGGCGCTTCCTCATCGCTTATCAAGTGCCGAAGGTAAAGCGTGTGCCGGTAGATGACCACAGCACCTTTCCCGGCATGGCCTGAGTCACCATCGCGTAGAACACTTCACCGGAACAATGCATCGGAACGATGTAGTCCGGGTCGATTTCCTTGAGCGCGTTCACAGTGGCCTGCTGATACTCCGGCGGCTGCGGCGCTAGATGAAAGCCGCCGAGGATCGCGTGCACGTGGTCGACGCCCGACACTTTCATCGCCGTCTTGACGGTATTGAGCACGCCCCGGTGCGCGCATGAAGTCAACACCACGAGACCCCTGTCCTTCACCACATAGGCAGTGCCGTGCTCATGCTGGAAGTCGTCGGGAATCGTCGTCGCGTTTTGCTTGGCCGCCGGTAGTTTGTCCGCGGCACAGCCCACGCCATTGTGGATGCCTACGGTCATATTGCTCGGATTGAGCGGCTTTTCGAATGTGGTCTGGGGAATCCAGCCCGTGGTGAACGCGTGACCCGCCACGACGGCCGGATGCTCGGCGAAGACGATGTTCAGATTGGCGTCGCGCATGGCTTGCCGGTCGAGCGAACCGAACTGACGCACACCGATTTCGCGTGTGCAGAAACATTCCTCGCCTCCCAGGTAAATGGGCAGCTTCGCTTTCAGCTTGCCCTGGTTTGCCTGGAGAAAGCCGACCATGCCGCCAAAGTGGTCGTAGTGGCCGTGTGTCAGCAACAACGCATCGAGTTGCGCCGGGTCGATCTTCAAGAGTGCTACGTTATTGTTCAACGTCTCGGACGTGTAGCCGAAGTCGATCAGGATTTGCCTGATCTGGTCCGCCCGCGCGGACTCGACATGCAGCGAGAGCCCCCACTCGTTCTCGATCGCAAGGCGAGGCGGGTGATCCTCTCCGAGCGCAAGGCCAAAGCGCTGCACGTCGACATTGCCGATGCGGCGGCTGCTCTCCAGCGCGGAATACGACGAGTCGGTGACGACGCGAACCGATACCCGATCGACAACGGGCACCGGTCCGCTCAGCGGCTCGGCAAACGACACCCGCGATTCGCCGAACATTGCCCCCGCAAGCACGCCTAGCGCGCTGAATCCTCCGGCACGCAGTATTCTGCGGCGCGACCAGCTATTCAGATATCGGTCGTCCATTGCCTGACCTCCATCGCTCGCGACTCACCGCATGGTAGGCGAGACCATCTTACGCCCGACGCACAGGATCGACGTGTATGTGCGCTACCGCACATACACGCGGCGCATTTACCGGATCGAAAGGCCTTTGTCATTCGGATTGCACAGACCCGTAAGTGTGCAGACAACGAACACAACACAGTTGACGCCCTAAACCGCCTCCTGCATGATCGCCTTTATGACCGCGCACATGCTCACCACGACGACTACCACGACCGCTCCCGGCGGGTCGTGAGTTCGGTGCGCGCACGTTAGATTTCGTATCGATCACAAGGCCCCGCCAGCAATGGACGGGGCCTTGTCGTTTCTCCGTGCGTTGCGGGCGCAACTACCGGAGAACCATCATGCCAAGCCTCGCTCGCGCCCTTCTCATCATCGATATGCAGGAAGGCTTGTTCAACGGCCCCAATACGCCGTTCGAGGGCGAGCGCGTGCTCGCCAATATCCGGCAGCTGATCGCCGAGGCACGCAAGGCTCGCACGCCGGTCTTCGCCGCGCGTCACGTCGGGCCGCCGGGATCGCCCATCGAGCCGGGCAGTCCGCTCACGCAATTGCTGCCGGCGCTCGCTATCGACGCGGAGATCGACGGTGTGTTCGAGAAGAGCCGGCCCAGTTGCTTTATCGGCACCGATCTCGCACACCGGCTCGCGCAGGCCAACGTGGGCGAACTCGTCATCGCGGGCATGCAGACGGAGTACTGCGTGGACTCCACCTGCCGCGCCGCGGGCGACCTGGGCTTTCAGGCGCTGCTCGTCGCCGACGCTCACACGACCATGGATACGCCCGTGCTGAGCGCCGAGTCGATTATCGAGCACCATAACCGCACCCTGAGCGGCCCCTTCGTGAAGCTCGTGAGCACGGCCGATTGCGTGTTCGACCGCGCGACTGGATAACGAACGTCGCTCTTAAAACCCTTCGAGCACGAGCTTGCCGCGCGAGCGGTTGGTTTCCACGAGCTCGTGCGCCCGGCGCAGGTTCGCCGCATTGATGGTCCCGAAGCTCTCGTTGAGGGTCGTGCGCAGCACGCCCTCGTCGATGAGCGAGGCCATGCGGTCGAGCAGCTCATGCTGGCGAATCTGATCTTTCGTCCCGAACATCGAGCGCGTGAACATGAACTCCCAATGCAGGGCCACGCTCTTCCTCTTGAGCTTGCGGAAGTCGAACAGCTCCGGATCGTCGATCAGCGCGAGATGTCCCTGCGGATTGATCGAGGCGACGATCTCGTCGAAGTGACGGTCGGTCTGGTTCAGGCTCGCGATATAGTCCACGCCTTCCATGCCGATACGCTTGAGTTCCTGCGAGAGCGGCTTCGTATGATCGATGACGTGATGCGCGCCCAGTTCGCTCACCCACTTCGACGTTTCGGGCCGCGACGCCGTGCCGATCACCGTGAGGCCCGTGAGCTTGCGTGCCAACTGCACGAGAATCGAGCCCACGCCGCCTGCCGCGCCGATCACGAGCAGCGAGTCGCCGGACGACGCCGTGCCCTCGGGCACCTTGAGGCGGTCGAACAGCAACTCCCACGCCGTGATGGAGGTGAGCGGCAACGCGGCGGCCTCGGCGAAGTTCAGGCTTTGCGGCATGTGGCCCACGATGCGCTCGTCCACCACGTGCAACTCGCTGTTGGTACCCGCGCGCAACAGCGAGCCCGCATACCACACGCGGTCGCCCGGCTTGAAGAGCGTCACGTCCCGGCCCACGGCGCGCACGACGCCGCTCGCGTCCCAGCCGATTACTTTCGGCTCGCCGCTTTCGGGCGCCATGTTCGCGCGCACCTTCACGTCGACCGGGTTGACCGACACCGCGTGCACTTCAACGAGCAGATCGCGCGGGCCCGGTTGCGGGTCGGGGAGTTCGAGGTCGATCAGCGATTCGGGGTCGCTGATGGGGAGATTGCGGTAATAACCAATCGCTTTCATCGTGAATACCTCCTGATAGTCAAATTGCGGAAAACCGGCTTTCTTGAACGTGCGGCTCGAAGTGATAGAGGTCGGGGTCCGCAGAGAAATACGGCCACAGCGCGTGCAGGAAGGTCTGGAAATCGCCGTGCATCATGAACGCGCTTTGCGCGTCGAGGCAGTCCCATTCCACTTCCAGCACGTAGCAGCCCTCGTCTTCGCACTGCGGACCGAGGCGGTGCCCGCGATAGCCCGGCTTGTTCGTGAGCAGCGGGCATACGCGCAGCCAGGCCGCCTCGAAATGCGAAATCTTGTCGGCTCGCAGGTAAAAGCGGCCTATCGCGACGATCATCCGAGCCTCCGTGCCGTTCGTGTTCGTACGAATAATCGGCCAGCGCGCCCGGCGCGCATAGCGGCAAACGGCGAATTCAGCTTCAAAGCTGTTTTGAAGATCAAGTGCGCGATCGAGCGGCGGAGGCGGCGGGAAAGACGAATGCAGGCCGGCCCCGATGGCGGTCGGGCCGGGCGGCGGACCTACTGCGCAATCACGCGTCAGGCAAGAAACGCGGCGATGCGATCGCGCAGCCAATCGCGCAGTGCGTTGACGGTCGGCGAGAGCATCGTGCGGTGCGCACACACGAGATGCAGCGGGGCGCCTTCGCCCTGAAACGCATCGAGCGCGGTTTCGAGGCGGCCCGCCTTGATATCGGCGAGCACGTCCAGACGCGACTTGTAGGCCAGGCCATGCCCCGCCACGGCCCAGCGGCGCACGAGTTCGCCGTCGTCGCTGCTGCGGTTGCCGTGCACGTTCACGACGCTCGCTTCGTCGCCGCGGTGGAAGGTCCAGCGATCGTGCAACGTGTCGCTCAGGGCGAAACGCAGGCAGTTGTGGCGCGAGAGATCGGCGGGCGTCGCGGGTTTACCGTGACGCGCGAAATAGCCGGGCGCGGCGCACAGCACACGCCGGTTGTCGGGCGCGAGCGGCAGCGCCACGAGCGAGGAGTCTTCGGGCACGCCGTAGCGCACCGCCACGGCAACCGGCGACCGGAACATATCGGTCACGTGGTCGCCGATGTGAACCTGGAACGACACGTCAGGATGCTGCGCCTGAAAGTCGTCGAGCCACGGCGCGAGCACGTTGCGCCCCAGGTCGGAGGGAATCGACAGCGACACCGTGCCGCCGATCATCTTGCGCCCATGCGCCACGGCGTTCTGGCCCGCCTCCACCTGCTCCATGACGCCGCGCGCGTATTCGAGGTAGCGCTCGCCGTCCGGCGTGAGGCGCAGGCTGCGCGTGGAGCGTGCGAGCAGGCGCGTGCCGAGTTCGGTTTCGAGGCGCTTGAGGCCCGCGCTCGTCACCGCGGGCGTGAGATCGAGTTGGCGTGCGGCGGCCGAGAGGCTCCCGTTGTCCGCCGCACTGATAAAGATGACGAGGTCTTCCAGTCTGATCATGTACCGTCGCGTCTCGTTGGGCTGCTGGCGCTGGACAGTCGGGCGCCGCGGTCATGGAGTAAGCGAACTGTACACGAAGGCGTCGTGCACGCGGGGAGGCCCGAACACACAAAAAGGACCACGAATCCCCAACCTTCCGATCGTTGAACAGCCTTTGGCTTACCGTTGCACGATTCCTATACTCCCCTGCAGACATCCCGCGAAAGCTTCGCCTTACACCATCGGCATCGCAAACGCGGGCGCAGGTCGTTCATACAGGAGTACGAGGCAATGCTGAACTATCCCGCCGCCTACCAGTCGACCAAGGGCTCCGCGCTCGACGTGAACAAGCCCTTTTACCGCCGCATCGCCGAAGAGAAGGATCAGCGCGAGCTAATCGAATCGATCGTCGTGCCGATACGCTCGGGGCAAGCCTGGAGCGTACCCGCGGGACACGTGTTCCGCATCGTGACGATCGAAGGCCCGCAGGTGGCCGACCTCAATCTATGGAACCGGCACGATCCGCGCGAACGCATGTGGGCTTCGCGCACACGCCAGCTCCAGCAGGCGCACGTGAGTACCTTCGACCGCCTGTGGTCCACGCTGCCCTTCCTGCGCCCGCTCGTCACCATCACGGACGACAGCCTCGCCGATTACGGAGTGGACGAACATGGCGGGCGCGTTCACGACCTGCTCGGCACGCGGTGCGACCCCTACGTGAACCGCATGCTGACCGGCGAGGACTTTCATTTCCACTGCCACTCGAACCTCACGCGCGCCATCGCGCCCTACGGCCTCACCGAATACGACGTGCACGACGTGCTCAACGTGTTCCAGTGCACCGGACTGAATCTCGAGGACAAGTACTTCATGAAGGCCTGCCCGGCGAAGAAAGGCGACTACCTCGAGTTTTTCGCCGAGATCGACCTGTTGTGCGCGCTTTCGACCTGCCCCGGCGGCGACCTTTCGCTGCCGATGTGGGGACCCGATGCACGTGACCCGCTGGAAGTCTGCCGGCCGCTCGGCATTGAGATCTACCGGCTGGCGCCCGCGTTGCTGGAGGGCTGGTCTTCGCCGCCTGTCGCCGAATATCGTGGCCTGCACGGCATGGCGTTGCAGCAGCCGGACTGGAAGTGCGGCTGCTGAAACGCGATGACTGAGGCTTACTGCTGCTTGTCGACCTTCTTCGGCTTCGGCGGCGATTCGACCTTCGCGTACTGGAACGCGGGCGTGGCCTTCAGCGCTTCCTTGGTTGCGCCGGGCAGATAGAGATTGCCCTGGCGCACGTCGAGCGAAGCGATGGGCACGGCCACGTCATGCGAGCCGACGCCGAGGAAACCGCCCGCCGAAACGATGGCCGCGGAAACCGAACCGTCCGGCGCCACGATCAGGTCGCGCACGGTGCCGATCTTCACGTTGTCGTCGTTATAAACGGGCTTGCCGAGTACGCTCTTCTTCACGCTCCAGCCTTCGAGCAGCGCCTGCGACTGCTCGACCGACACGCTCAAGGGCTGCGCGCCCGCGATCTGGGCGTTCGCGCTGGCACTGGCCAGCACGGCGCTGAATGCCGCTACGGCCAACATCGTCTTGCGGAAATGCATTTTGTTTCGCTCCTGTATTCCGGTTAGTTCGCCGCGCAGGTCGTTGCGAGTCAGCGCGAGACTGCAGGCGGAGTGTCATGTTAGCCGGTATGGCGCGGCGCTGCGCTCAAGCTGCTTGCGCGAGGAATCACGAAGCAGATAAGCGCAAAGGCGCTGCCGAGCCTTCAGGAGGCCGGCCTCGGCGAACGACTGCTCGATAAAATCGGGCAATGTACGCATCCTCGAATAGTAAGGAAGACGGATGAAGTTCGACGTCGGCATCGCGCAAGCGACGATCGCGCTCGCGGATAAAAACTAGAGCGACTCGCGCCTCATCACTCCATCATCTCCGGCAACGCCTGCGCCAGTTCCTCCACGGCCAGCCGCACGCGCATCGGCACGTGCGGCGTGCGCAGCCATATCGCGTAGGCGTCGTAGAGAAAACCCCGTTGCGCAGGCAACAACTCCTCCAGTGCGCCTTCGCGAACCCGCTCGCGCACGAGCCAGAACGGCAGCCATCCGAGCCCCTCTCCCGCCGCGACGGCGTCGGCGATCGCGGCGAGATCGTCGAGACGAAAGCGGTTGGGCGGTGTGATCTCGACGGGCGGCCCGCCCTCGGCTTCAGCAGTAAAGCGCCACGGCGGCACACGGCCCGAGCGGCGATACATGATCGCTTCATGCTGGGCGAGATCGTCGAGCGTGTCGGGCCTCCCATGCGCCGCAAGCCATTTCGGCGACGCGCACACCGTCATGCGCTGCCGCGCCACGCGGCGCGCGACGAGGTCGGCGCTGTCCTCCAGCGCTCCGGTGCGGATCGCGAGGTCGTAACCATCGTCGGCCAGATCGACGAAGCGATCGTTCATCGAAAGATCGAGTTCGATACCCGGATAGCGGCGCGCGAAACGCATGAGCACGGGCATCGCGCAATGCCGCCCGAAATGCACCGGCATGGTGATGCGCAAGCGCCCGCGCGGCTCGCCTAGCTGGTCGGCAGCGAGCGCGTCGGCGGCATCGGCTTCCGCGAGGATCAGCTTGCAGCGCTCGTAGTAGGCGCGGCCGAACTCGGTCACGCTCTGGCGTCGCGTGGTCCGGTTGATGAGCCGCACGCCAAGACGCGCTTCGAGCCATTGCACATGTTTGCCAACCATCGGCGCGGAAAGGTCCAGCGCCTCGGCAGCCGCCGCAAACGACCCCAGATCCACGGCTTTCACGAACACCTGCATGCTGGTCAAGCGGTCCATATTCGAAACGATCCGTTACGAGTGTCGATGCGAATCCGCAATTTATCGCCGATTTTCGTGTAGATACAGTGGATTCGTTCCAATCATTCAGGAGTGGCCATATGACACGCGTCGTTCGCTTTCATCGGCATGGCGGCCCGGAGGTACTGCGCATCGAGGAGGTCGAGCTTGCGCCGCCCGGCCCCGGCGAGGTCGCGATACGGGTCAAGGCGCTCGGAATGAATCGGGCGGAAGCACTCATGCGCGCGGGCATGTATATCGAAACGCCCGCGTTGCCGTCGGGGATCGGACTGGAGGCGGCTGGCGTCGTAGAGGCCGTTGGCGAAGGCGTAACGTCGCTCGCACCGGGCGACGCGGTAAGCGTCATTCCGCCGATCTCGATGGCGCGTTGGCCCGTTCATGGCGAGCGCGTGAATTTCCCCGCGCAATTCGTGGTGCGCCATCCGCCTTCATTGGGCTGGGAACAGGCTGCGGCGCTCTGGATGGCGTATCTCACTGCTTATGGCGCGCTCGTGGAAATCGCCGGGCTTCAACGCGGCGAATTCGTGGCGATCACGGCAGCATCGAGCAGCGTTGGACTGGCGGCGATCCAGATCGCGAACCACATCGGCGCGACGCCGGTCGCCATCACGCGGACCTCTGCCAAGCGGCGCGCCTTGCTCGACGCCGGCGCCGCTCACGTGATCGCCACCCGCGAAGAAGACGTGGCCGCCCGGATCGCTGACATCACGGGAAACGAGGGGGCGCGCGTCGTGCTCGACGCAATTGGCGGTTCATTGTTCGAGCCGCTCACGGCGTCGATGTCGCGCGGCGGCATATTGGTCGAGTACGGCGGCCTGAGCGGAGAGTCCACGCCCTTCCCCTTGCCAGCGGTGTTGAGCAAAACGCTGACGCTGCGTGGCTACCTCGTTCATGAGGTAATTTGCAATCCTGACTGGTTGGGGCGCGCCAAAGCCTTCATTCTGGACGGCCTGGCAGCGGGCGCACTACGGCCCGTCATAGCCAGGACGTTCCCTTTTGAAGAGATCGTCGAGGCACACCGCTATCTGGAGTCGAACGAGCAGTTCGGGAAGGTCGTCGTTACGCTCTGAACCTTGCGCCGGTCATGCGCCCATTCACGATGACGCCGCGGCGCACTGAGCGCAAAGCCCGAAAACGACGAGACTCGAATGCGTATAGCGAAAGCGCTTCGCCGCCGCGATGGCGGCGTGCTGTTCCTGCAGCGCGGGCTCGTCGATATCCACTACGGTCTTGCAGCTCTCGCACACGAGGTGTGCGTGCGGCTGGCCACGCCCAAGCTCGTACACCACGCGTGTTTCGCCAACCCACGTGCTATCGAGCAGGGACGATTCCATCAGTTGTGCAAGCGCGCGATAGACGCTCGCCAGGCTGCATTGCTCCACATCTTTCGCAATGCGGCGAAAGACCTGGTCGGCGGTCAGATGCTCGTGCGGCGCATCATGAAAGACCTTCAGCACGGCCACGCGGCTGGACGTCGGGCGCAGGCGCGCGCTCTTCAGTTCGGAGTAGACCGTTCTCATACACAGGGAAAACACGTCGGCAAGGCCGACAGTTTCACCGAGAATGCTTAAGGTTTCCTTATGTCAGTATGGCGAGTGACATGTTGCGACCCGACTTGCGGCCCCTTTATGCTGCGGCGCCGTATCGATCGAAAAAGCATGGGATTGGCGGATATTGAACAGCAGCACGACCTGAGGCACGCATGGCTTCCACGCCCACGGTGATCTTCGGCGCGTTCGACCGGCACAACTTCGGCGACCTGCTAATCGCGCAGCTGGCGGCGCGCATGCTGCCATGCCGCGAACTGCTGTTCGCCGGGCTCGCCGCGCGCGATCCGCATGGCGATGGCGGGCCAGGCACCGTCGCGCTTGCGCGTATCGCCGCATTCGCGCGCGACCGGCCCGTGAACGTGATTCACGCAGGCGGCGAGTTGCTGACCTGCAATGCGTGGGAGGCCGCCGTAATGCTTGCACCGCCGCAGCACGTGCCGGCGCTCATTGCCACTGAGGGTGATTGGCTGCGCGACGGGCGCGCGTGGGCGCAAAAGCAGGTTGGCGTGGCTTCACTCGCGCCGTATGTGCTGTCAAAGTCCGCGTTGCCGGGCGTGCGCGTGAAGCATCTCTCGTTCAACGCGGTAGGGGGTGTCGATCTGGATGCGCGCAACGCACAATTGGGCGACGACGTGCTCGCGGCACTGCAATCCGCGGATGCGGTGAGCGTGCGTGACAGACGAACCCAGGCGCTGCTCGCGCAACGGGGCATCGAAGCCCGTCTGATACCGGACCCCGCCACGATGACGGCAGCGCTGTTCGGCACGGCAATACGCCGGCACGCCACCAATGGCGCGCTGCGCGACGTGCGTCACGCGTTCCAGCATGGTTATGCGGCCGTGCAATTCAGCGCTGACTTCGGCGACGATGCGACGCTCGATACGCTAGCCACCCAACTCGAACTCGCGGCGAAGGCGCACGGCCTGGGTATTGTGCTGTTTCGCGCGGGCGCCGCTCCCTGGCATGATGACCTGGCGGTGTACGAGCGGCTCGCGGCTCGATTACGCGCGACTCACGTTCGCGTGTTTGCTTCGCTGAACATCTGGGACATCTGCGCGCTGATCGCTGGAAGCCGCATTTATTGCGGCAGCAGCCTGCACGGTCGCATCGTTGCGATGGCGTACGCGCTCCCTCGCATCAATATCAGTCATCCTGATCATTCTTTCGAGGCAAGCAAGCATGCGGCCTATGTGCGGACATGGGAAGCAGCAGGTCTCGCCGGCGCTGTGAATCCGGGCAATCTCGCCGATGCGATTGCCAACGCACTGGTGACCGACTACGACTCCCTGCGCGAGACCGCGTCCGCGCTTGCACGGCGGTATCGGATGGAATTCGAAACTATGTTTGATCAGATGCGTTGACGTGCCTCGCGATCTCCGCATGGCATCGCTTTCTCGACAACGTTCACGCCCCCTGCGAACCTGGCTCGCTCCAGGCATCCAGGAGCCGCTTTCCCACCGAAGCGAATGTATCGATTGCCGCGTGGGTGAACGTCCGCACGTACGCGAAGCGTTGTTGGCGGAAGGTCGACTGAGGGACTGACAGCAAGAGATCTCGCCGCGGCCAACACCGCTTTCGTGTGGCCGGAATCAACGCGCGGGAGGCCCCGGAAGCGGTTCGACCGGTTGCGGTTGCGCATCGGGATCGACCACCGCGTTCACACGTGCACGCAACCCGGTTACGCGGCCATCAAGCGTGGATGGGCTCGCGCTCGCGATCATCGTCGCGCCTGACTGATTGACGAATACCGGGTCTTCGCTCTGCGTGGTGCGCTCGATCGCGTGGCTGCGGTACGGATCGAGTTGCATCAACGTCACCATCAACGATTCCGGAAAGAAGACCTGGCCGACATGTGAAACATGCGAAGCCTGCGCGCGCTGCGTATGCGACGCGCCTGCCGTGCGGACCTTGAAATGAATGTGGTTGGTACGCCCGGGATAGTTGCCCGGCACGATGGTCTCGAACGTGACGATGCCCGCGCGATCGGTGTGCTGAATACCGCGAAGGAAGGTCTGGTGGTCGGTGGGACGCGGCGTGGGCGGCGTCATGGGCGGCGGCCCCGGCGGCCGACCCGCGGGCGGGCGGCCAGGCGCCTTCGGATCGAAATCGGGCGGTGGCGGGAGTTCCATCTTCGTGTAGCCCGAATAGACGCCCATCGCATCGCATTGCCATATGTCGACTGCGGCGCCTACGAGCGGCGCGCACGTTCTCGCGTCGGTGAGCACGATGTTGAGCGTCAAGGGCACACCCGGCCTGCCCTCCCGGACGTCGCTGCGCACGAGATCGCCGTCGATCCAGTAAGGGCCGACTTCCTGCTCGGGCGTGAGCCGGCAGGGCGCGGCGCTCGCGAAGGCGGCAGGGCTCGTTTCGATGGTCGCAACGGTTGTGCCGACCGCGATCGTCAGTTTGATGAATTCTCGTCGTGACAGGCGTGATGTCATTGTTGTGCTGCATTGCGCGTGATGGCGGGACTTTACCGGAGCCGGCGCGCATTACGATTACATTTCTATTACGCCTTATTTCGCGGCGGCGGGGCGTATTTGTCCTGATTGCCCCGATTTGGTCGGCTATGCAGAAATGCGCATGGAAACCGTCGCGAATGGTCAAGACGAAGCGATATTGGCTTTCTATAGTCGCTTTCAGCGTTTCGCCCCGGCGTTTTTCCTGCGGGGCGGTTCGATCGATACCACGCCTATTCTGGAGGAGCCCGACACGCAGTCGACGCGAACAAGAGAGTCGTGAGCCGGCCGCCGCCCCGATCGCACGGAGCGGACAACGGGGGCCGGTATGCACGCCACAGCAGTGAACCCATGCTTGCCGACAAAGGAATCAACATGCGTTTTGCGAAGACTCTTACCCCTATCGCAGTTGCCGTTGGAGCACTTCTCGCTGTTGCACCGCTCGCCTCGCGCGCGGATACCGTCGTTAAAATCGGTTTTGCCGCGCCGCTCACCGGACCGAACGCCAGTTACGGCAAGGACCTGGAAAACGGCGTGAGGATGGCCCTCGACGACGCCAAGGCGCAAGGCGTCAAAATCAACGGTCAGCCTGTCTCGTTCGAACTCGTCGCCGAAGACGACCAGGCCGATCCACGCGTGGGCGTGCAGGTCGCGCAAAAACTCGTGGACGACGGCGTTTCGGTCGTCGTCGGCCACTTCAACTCGGGCACGACCATTCCCGCTTCCGAGCTGTACGAAAAGGCAGGCCTGCCCGACATCGATCCGGCCGCCACGAACCCGGTCATCAGCGGCCGCGGCTACAAGAACATCTTCATGGTGATCTCGAGCGACGCGCAGAACGCGGGCACCGCCGGCGCCTACGCGGTCACGACGACGAAGGCCAAGCGCATCGCCGTCATCGACGATCGCACGGCGTTTGGCCAGGGCGAAGCCGACGAATTCGTGAAGGCCGTCAAGGCGCACGGCGGCGATATCGTCGACCGCGAGTACACGACGAACCAGGCGACGGACTTCAAGACGCAGCTCACGAACATCAAGAGCAAGAACCCCGATCTGATTTTCGTGGGCGCCCTCAATCCGCAGGCGGCCGGCATCATGAAGCAGATGGCCCAGCTCGGCATCAAGGCGCAGTACGTGGGCGGCGGCGGCGTGAAGGACGTGGACTTCGTCAAGCTCGCAGGCGACGTGTCCGAAGGCGCCATGGCGTGGGAGTACGGCCGGCCGCTTGACAGCACGCCGGTCGGCGCGAAGTTCGCCGAGCGCTTCAAGCAGAAATACGGCGCCGACGTGCTCTCGTACGCGCCGTTCGGCTACGACGCGGCTTGGGCCGCCATCAAGGCGATGCAGGCCGCCAATTCGACGAAGCCCGACGACTATCGCGCGAAGATGCAAACCATCAGCTTCGACGGCATTACCGGCCATATCGAGTACAACCCGAATGGCTCGCTGAAGAACGGTTCGTCCACGGTCTATCAGGTGAAGAACGGCCAGTGGGTGACGGTCAAGACGGTAAGCGGTCTCTGATCGCCCACGCGGACCTCGCCTCTTTCAGGCGAGGTCCGCGTGTGAAGCGAGGGGTTGCGCTGCCGCTTGCAGCCGCATCCTTAGAAGCTATGCCGAATGCCCGCCATGATCCCCAGTTGCCCCGCCCCCGGTGCGGGCGTCGTTCCGCCACCACCCTGGCTCACCGTGTAAGCCGCCTTCGTGCTGTTCCACAAATACGCGCCCTGCAGATAAACGGCTGATCGCTTGGACAGCTGATACGTGGTGCGCAGCGCCGCAATCGTGCCGCGCGTGTCGTGGTCGCTATTGACGATGCGGTACACGCCGCCATCGACGATGAAGGCCGCCGTCACCGGATATTGCGCCGTGAGATAGAACTGGTCCGAATGCACGTTGGGCGTTTCAGCCGAAACCGTATCGACGCGCCTGCCCAGCCAGCCGCCGCCAATGCGCAGCGCGCCGATATGGCCGTAGCCGTTGAGCTGGATGCGCACGTCGGTGTCGCCCGGGTTCGTCAGCGCGAAGGTCGGCGTGCCGTCGTAAAGGTTCGCCGCCGCGCCTGGGCCGCCGCGTTGTTCGTCATAGGCAGCGGCGGCGCCGTAGCCATTGCGGTCGTAGCGCAGCATCGCCGACCATTCGCGGCAAGACTGCGAACTGCCCGGCACAGGCCCCGCGCAGGTGCCCTGGCCCGGCGAATTGCCGGTGCCGGCAGAATCGCGCCCGAATGACCACGTCGCGCCAAGCGTGAAGCCGCCGTAGCTGCCCTTGTAGACGACCGTGTTGTCGCTGCGCGAGCTAGGGAGGTACTGGTCGAACGAGGCCGTGCCGCCGTAAATGTCCGGTCCGAGCAAATCGGCGTCGGCGATCGCCCAGAACGTCATGGTGTACTGACGCCCGAACGTCAGGTTGCCATAGGGGCTGCTCATGCCCACCCAAGCCTGGCGCCCGAACAGCCGGCCGCCCTGGTTCAAGGTGCCGCCGCGCATGTTGAAGCCGCTCTCCAGCGCGAAAATCGTGGACCAGCCTCCGCCCAGCCCCTCGCTCCCGCGCACGCCCCAGCGCGAGGGCATTTCGCCGGTAATGCCGGGCATACGCACCACGCTGTCGCCCGCCGCGTTCGCGTGCGAAACATATTCGATGCCGGTATCGACGATGCCGTAAAGCGTGACGCTGCTCTGCGCGAACGCCGACGCGCTGAGGCCCGCGCAGACCAGCCCTGCTGCGATCCGAAGTTTCATGATCTCCGTGTTCTCCTGGTGTTCCGGTCTCGCGGACTCGCCGCCAGCCGGACGTTGTTTTCGATTGCACGCGTAAAAAGGCGACACGCAGCCACGCCGCCTTGTTGTGCGTCGTTTTTTAGTACTCTTGATTGAATGAACTGGCCGACCGGATGTGATGGCGCGGGCCCGCGCCATCGTCCAGTCTCAGGAATGGGTCAAACCCGCTGCTGTCCCGCGCGCTTCGGGATATGACGGCCCACCACGGCCAGCGCGATCAGCACCAGCGCCATGGCTGCGCCGAGCATCGTCAGATAGCCTGCCGCGCCGCCTGCGGTAATCACCACCGCGCCGGCAAACGCGCTCAGGATCGCACCCACGCGGCCGAACGCCAGCGCCGAGGCCGTGCCCGTCGCACGTACGCCCGTTGGGTAGACGTAGGCACACAACGCATACATGGTCGATTGCACCGCGTTGACGAAGAGGCCGTGCAGGCCGAGACCCGCAATGAGCAAGCCCGTGTGCTGGGTCGCGCCCACGCCGAGCATCACCCAGGCACTCGCCGCGCCGCCTGCGCAGCACAGCAGGAGCGGCCCGCGCGAGCCAAAGCGCGTAATGGCGAGCGCGCAAAGCAACGCGCCGATCACACCGCCCAGGTTATACGCGCTCAGCCCGTAACCGGCGAGCGATACGCTCAGACCTTCGCTCGTCAGCATGGCGGGCAGCCAGCTGAATGCGCTGTACACGGCGAGCAGGCACATGAAGAACGCCCACCAGATCGCCACGGTGTCGCGTGCACGGCCGTCGCGGAAAAGCGCCGTGAAGCCCACGTGCTTTTCGGCGCTTTGCTCGCGCACGTCGGTGAACGCCGCGTCCGGCGCAACCTCGCGCGCCATGCGGCCCAGCAGGCGCACGAGTTCGGGCCAGCGCTTCGGCCGGCGTGCGAGAAAGCGTGGCGACTCGGGCAACGCCACGAGCAGCACGAGCGCGAGCACGAGGGGCAGCACGCCGCCTGCGAAAAAGAGCCCGCGCCAGCCGTACACCGGCAGCACTTGCGCCGCGAAAATGCCCGCCAGCATGCCGCCGAGCGGCACGCACACGATGGTTGCCGTCACCGCGAACGTGCGAAAGCGCGCGGGCGTGAACTCGGCCGTCATCGTCGTCGAACTCGGCAGCGCGCCGCCAATGCCAAAGCCGGCAATGAAGCGCAGCGCGGCGATGGCCGCCACGTTCGGCGCGAGGCCGATCGCGCAGGTCGCAGTGCCGAACACGAGCACGCTGCCCACCACGGCCCAGCGGCGCCCGAAGCGATCCGCGAACAGGCCGGCGAATGCGCTGCCGAAGCCCATGCCGATCAGCCCCGCCGCCACGACGGGCGCGAACGCATTGCGCGTGATGCCCCACTCCTTGATCAGCACCGGAATCGCGAAGCCGATCAATTGGCTGTCGAAGCCATCGACGACGATCGACAAGGCCGCGAGCACCACGGCGAACTTCTGCAGCGTGGAATACGCGCCTTCGTCGAGCGTGCGGCCGATATCGACCGTGCCGCCGGCGATGGCGTCGCTCTCGCGCGGCGTCGCTCCCGAAGCGGGGGCGGGCGTGGCATAAGTCATGAATTGTCTCCTTTGCTGCGCTGTGAGCGCGCAGTCATTCGTTTGTCATGGTGGTGCGACGTTGACCGCCTATTTCATACGGATTCCTTTGCATCGACGAGACGAACGAGATGCAGCAGCGCTGCCGTATTCGGCACGGCGATCGCACGCATTCGCGCGGCCTCGACGACCGCGCCGTTGATGGCCTCGATCTCGGTCTTGCGTCCCGCGAGCACGTCCTGAAGCATCGAAGGCCGATGCGCGCGGTGATGCGCGAGCGCGTGCCGCACGTTGTCGGCCACATGCGCCTCGTTCACGGCCACGCCATGCGCCTGCGCGACCGCCGCGACTTCCGCGACGATCTCGAGCGCGAGCGCTTCGCCGTCCGGCACGTTCGTGAGTTCGCCGACGGTGCAGCCCGTCACCGCACACAGGCTGTTGAGCGCCGCATTGAACGCGACCTTCTCCCAGATCGCGGCCCAGACATCGGCGTCCGCGCTGCAAGCGAGGCCGGCGTCGTTGAGCGCTTCGACCGTGCGGGAAAGCATCGGCGAATCCGCGCCGTCCGCACTCATCAGGCGGATCACGCCCGCGCCGTGCGAACTCACGCGGCCAGGGCCGTTCTTGTCGGCCGGCCAGGTCGTCACGCCTATCATCACGCGTGCCGGGTCCGCGAACTGCGCGAGACGCTCGGCGTTGCCGAGGCCGTTCTGCAGCGAGAGCAACGCGGTTTGCGGCCCGAGCACGGCGTGCGCCGCGCCGAGCGCCGCCTGCGTGTGCAGCGTCTTGGTGAACACGATCAGCAGATCGGCCGGCGTGGTCGCCGCCTCCGGCCGCAACGCTTCGAGATTCGTGACGACGCGCTCGCCCGCATCGGTCGTGAGCCGCAGACCGGCTTCGTTGATCGCGTTCAAGTGAGCGTCATCGACGTCGAGCAGCGTGACGCGATGGCCCGCAACGGCGAGCAGGCCGCCGAACAGCGAGCCCATCGCGCCCGCGCCGAGGATGGCGATATGCATGGCGCGCCCTTAGAACGGATAGTGGCGCGGCGCGGTCTGCATCGTGATCCAGCGCAGTTCGGTGAATTCGGCAATCCCTGCCTTGCCGCCGAAGCGCCCGAAGCCGCTCTCCTTCACGCCGCCGAACGGCATCTGCGCTTCGTCGTGCACGGTCGGCCCGTTGATGTGGCAGATGCCCGACTCGATGCGCTGCGCGACGCCCCACGCGCGCGCCGTATCGCGGCTGAACACCGCCGACGAAAGCCCGTACGCGTTGTCGTTCGCGCAGGCAATCGCGGCGTCCTCGCCACGCACGCGCACGATGCCCTTCACGGGGCCGAACGATTCGTCGTGATAGATGCGCATCTCGGGTGTGACGTGGTCGAGCAGCGTGGCGGGCATGAGCGTGGTTTCGGCTTTGCCGCCGCATACGAGCGTCGCGCCTTTGGCGAGCGCGTCGTCGATCAGCGCGTTGCAGCGCTCCACGGTGCTCATGTCCACCACCGAGCCGAGCACGACCGGGCCCTTGCGCGGATCGCCGAGCGGCAGCGCGCGGGCGCGCTCGCCCAGCCGCGCGACGAAGGCGTCGCCAATGCTTTCATCGACGATGATGCGCTCCGTCGACATGCAGATCTGCCCGGAATTGGCGAACGCGCCGAACGCGGCCGCGTGCGCCGCCGCTTCGATATCGGCATCGTCGAGCACGACGAGCGGCGCCTTGCCGCCCAGTTCGAGCACGGAAGGCTTCAGATAGCGCGCACAGGTTTCGGCGATGATGCGGCCCACGCGCGTGGAGCCCGTGAAGTTCACGCGGCGCACCTTCGGGTGCGCGATCATGGCTTCGACTACGCGCGCCGCGTCCGCGGGCGCGTTCGTCACGAAGTTGACGGTGCCGCGCGGCAGGCCCGCTTCCTGCATCGCCGCGATGATGAGACCGTGCGTGGCCGGACAGATCTCCGAGCCCTTGAGCACGACGGTATTGCCGCACGCGAGCGGCAACGCGATGGCGCGCACCGCGAGGATCACGGGTGCATTCCAGGGCGCGAGCCCGAGCACGACGCCCGCCGGCTGGCGCACGCCCATGGCGAGGCTGCCGGGCACGTCGGAGGGAATCAGCTCGCCGCCGATCTGCGTGGTGAGCGCGGCGGCCTCGATCAGCCCCGCCGCCGCGAGATGCACGTTGAAGCCGGCCCAGATGCCCGACGCGCCGGTTTCCGCGGCCATCGCGGCGGCGAACGCTTCGACTTTGGCTTCGAGCGCGTGCGCGGCCTTCGTGAGCAGCGCGCGGCGTTCGCTCGGGCCCATGGCCGACCATACCGGGAAGGCGGCCGCCGCCGCATCGACCGCCGCGACTGCGTCTTCCACCGTGGCCGCGGGCGCGCGGCTCGCAACCGTGCCGTCAAGCGGATTGCGGCGCTCGAACGTTGCCCCGTTGCGTGCCTGCACCGCTTCTCCGTCGATCAGCATCGTTACGGTTTGCATGTCCTTTTCCTCGCTTTACTTGAATTCGATAGGTTGCGCACGCACCGTTCAGGCGACGAGCATCTCGACCAGCATCGGGCCCTGCCCGGCCAGCGCAGCAACAAGCGTATCGCGCAACGGCCCCGCCTCGCTCACACGCACGCCGGGGCAGCCCATGCCCGCGGCCAGCGTGACGAAATCGAGCCCAGGCAGATCGGTGCCCTGCACGGGGTCGGTCGGCGCGAAGCCGAACACCGGTGCGAAGTCCTGCAGCGCGGCGTAGCGCGTGTTGTTCAGGATGACGAAGGTAATCGGGAGCTCAAGCTGCACCGCGCTCCAGATCGCCTGGATCGAGTACATGCTGGAGCCGTCGCCGATCAGCGCGATCACGCGCTCGCCAGGCTTTGCCAGCGCCACGCCCACGGCGGCGGGCATGCCGTAGCCCAGGCCGCCGCTGTCCATCGTGAGGAAAGTGCCGGGGCGCTCGTAGGGCAGATACGTCTGCATCACGGGGCGCGAGCTGGGCGCTTCCTCGACGACGGTCGTGCCCGCGTCGCGCACTTCGGCGAGCGTTTGCAGCGCATAGGCGACCGACATGCGCTCGCCCGCCTCAGTCGGCGGCATGGCGCGCGGCGGCACGGCGCGCGGCGCGGGCATCGCGCGCTCTACCGTCGGCGCGGGCCGTTCCAGCAGATCCAGCACGCCCAGCCTCACATTGCCGACTGCGGCCATGCCTTCGGGCGTCCACGCGGCGGTGTTCGGATCGTCGATCAACTGGTATAGCGCAGCGCCCGGCGGCACATGCGGCCCGTGGCCCTCCACGTGATACGTGAACGCCGGCGCGCCGATCGCGAACACGAGGTCATGCCCGCCGAGCAACTCGACGATGCGCTCGCGCATGGCGGGAAGAAAGCCCGCGAACAGCGGATGCTTTTCCGGAAAGCTGCAACGGCCCGTCATGGGGGCGACGAACACGCGCGCACGATGGCGCTCCGCGAGCCGCACCACTTCGTCGGCCGCGCCTGCGCGATCCACCGCGCCGCCCACCACGAAAACGGGACGCGCGCACGCGTCGAGCGCGGCGCCGATGCTCGCCAGCATCGCGGGCTCGGGGCGCGTGGTGTGCGCGAGCGCGCGCTCGGGCACGCGTTCAGCCGGCTGGTCCCAGTCGTCCACGGGAATCGACACGAACACCGGGCCGCGCGGCTCCTGCATGGCGATCGCATAAGCGCGCGCAATGGCGAGCGGCACGTCCTGCGCGCGCGCCGGCTCGATGCTCCACTTCACATAGGGCTTGGGCAGCTCGGTGGCCTGGGTGGCCGCGAGAAACGGGTCGAACGGCAGGATCGAACGCGCCTGCTGGCCCGCCGTGACGACGAGCGGCGTGCGGTTGCGAAACGCCGTGAAGATGTTGCCCATGGCGTTGCCCACGCCCGCCGCCGAGTGCAGGTTCACGAGGGCCGCATTGCCGGTGGCCTGCGCGTAGCCGTCGGCCATGCCGACCACGACAGCTTCCTGGAGGCCGAGCACGTAGCGGAAGTCGGCGGGAAAGTCGCGGAACATGGGCAGTTCGGTCGAGCCGGGGTTCGCGAAGACCGAGGTCATGCCCACGCGGCGCGCGAAGTCGATGACCGCGTCGCGTACGGTGAAGGCACCGCGGGGCGCCGTGGTGTCCCGCTTCTGCTGGTTCTGCTGGTTCTGCTGGTTCTGCTGAGGCGCGCTGCCAGTCATCCAAGGCCTCCTGTCGAAAAAAGCGCGTCGTTCAATGGAGGATCATTATCGCGACGCTACGGGTAACCGAAAATTGCGGATTTCGCCAAAAGGCATTACCTTTGGGCATGACTTACAACCTCCAGCAACTCCACGCGTTCGCGACCATCGTGTCCGCGGGCAGTCTCGGGCGCGCGGCGGAAACGCTGCACGTGACCCAGCCGGCGCTCTCGCGCGCAATCCGCCGCCTCGAAGAGCAAGTGGGCGCGCCGCTGTTCGAGCGCCATTCGCGCGGCATGCACCTCACCGCCGTGGGCGAGGCGCTCCTGCCGCACGCCATCCTGCTGCAGCGCGAAGCCGAACAGGCGCGCGAGGAAATCGACGCCATGCGCGGCCTCGCGCGGGGCACGATCCGCGTGGGGGCGGTGGGCAGCATCGCGAGCCTCGTGCTGCCGCTCGCCGTGAGCGGCGTGCTGCGGCGCTGGCCGGGGCTGCGCGTCGAGATTCTCGAAGGCGTGTGGGACCGGCTCGCCGATGCGCTCGTCAAACGCGAGATCGACCTCGCGCTCAGCATGGCCGTGCCCGATACCGACGAAATCGCAGCGATCAGCGATTGCCGCTGGGAGGATTCCAGCTACGTGGTGGCGGCGCACGATCATCCGTTGCGTGCGAAACCCGACCTCACGCTCGCGGACACCTTGGACGAGCAATGGGCGATTCCGCCGCGCGGCACAGCGCCGTTCGAGCACATGGAGCAGGTCTTCGCGGCGCAAGGCCTGGGCCTGCCGAACGTGGTGGTGCAAACGCGCTCGATCACGGCGCTCAAGAGCCTCGTGGCGCGCTCCGGGTTCCTGAGCTGGATGGCATCGACGATGTACCTCACGGAAAGCAAGGCGGGTGTGTTCGATACGCTGGACATGCCCGGCGTAGAAGGCCGGCGCATGCTCACCGCGTTTCGCCGGCGGCACGGCATTCTGCCGAGCCCGGCGGTGAAGCTGCTGGAGCAGTTGCGCACGCTGACGGCGGTGCCGCACTAGCGGCGTTCGTCATTCGTCGCGCAGGAGGCGCCCCGCGTTCGCGATTACCACGAACGTGCCCACGTTGTGCAGCACTGCGCTCGCCACGGCGCTCAACACGCCTAGCGCCGCCAGCGTGATGACGGCCACCGTCCACGCGAGCCCGATCGCCGCATTCGCCGTCGCGATGCGCCGGCAGCGCCGCCCGAGGCGCACGCTGTCCGGCACGCGGCGCAGGTCGTCGGCGAGCAGCACGATATCGGCGGCGGCCACGGCGATATCGATGCCGCGCTCGCCCATCGCGACGCTGGTCGCGCCGGCCTTGATCGCGAGCACGTCGTTCAGACCGTCGCCGACCACCATCGGGCGACGCCCCGCGCCGATCTCGCCCAGCACATAGTCGAGCTTGTCGTGCGGCAGCGCATGCGCCACCACGGTATCGATACCCACTTCGGCGGCCACGCGGTGCGCCACGCGCTCGCGGTCGCCCGTGAGCAGCGTCGCACGCTCGATGCCGAGCGCACGCAGCCCGTCCAACGCTTCGCGGGCTTCCGGGCGCACCGTGTCGGCAAAACCGAACCATGCGAGCAGGCGGCCATTCAGCGCGATGCCTGCGCACGGGCCGTCCAGCTGCGCGGGCGCGGGCGGCAGCTCGCTCACGTATTGTTCGAGCAGGTCATGGCGGCCTAGCACGGCCTCGCCTTCCGGCATCGTCGCGAGTACGCCGAGTCCGCGCATCTCGCGCGCGTGCGGGGGTGGCTCGGTTGGCGGCGCGCCGTAACGCAGCAGCGCGCGACATACCGGATGCGCGCTGACCTGGGCGAGCTGCATGGCCAGCGCCAGTGTGGTGGCTTCGTCCGCGCCCGGCTGCAGCATCACCGTCGTCACGCGCAATTCGCCGTGCGTGAGCGTGCCCGTCTTGTCGATGACGAGCGTATCGATTTCGGCCAGCGCGTCGATAAAGGCAGCATTCCTGAACAAGATCCCACGCCGCGCACCCGCCGCAATCCCGGCGATCGCTGTGGACGGCGCCGCAAGCACGAGCGCGCATGGGCACGCGGCGACGATCACCGCCAGCATGGCCGAAGCGTTCGCGCTCACGAACCACACGATCGCCGCGATCAGCAGCACGAGCGCGAGGTAGGCATCCATATAGCGTTCGAGCGCCTGCGTGATGGGCGGCTTCGCGGCTTCGGCGCGCTGCATCAGTTCGACGACCTTGCCCAGCGTCGAGGCCTTGCCGACGTGCGTGATCTCCACGCGCAACGGGCCGTCCAGATTCATCGCGCCGCCGAATACGCGCGCGCCCTCGCCCGCATCCTGCGGCAACGATTCGCCCGTGATCGGCCCGTTGTCGATGGCCGAGCGGCCGTGCCGCACGATACCGTCCGCGGGCACGCGCGAGCCGGGCAGCACATCGACGATGTCACCGGGGCGCAGCGCGTCATAAGGCACAGTCTCGATCGCGCCCGCGGCGCTCACGCGCCGGACGTCGCCGGCAGTGAGTCGGCCCAGCGCGCGGATCGCTTCCTGAGAGCCGAGCACGCTGCGCTCTTCGAGCGCGTGGCCGAAGGTCATCACGATGGGCAGGAGCGCGGCCGTCGTCATGTCGCCCACGGCCCACGCGCCGAGCATGGCGAGCGCGATGAGGCGGTCGGTCACGCCATGCAGACTCGGCGTCTTGAGGCTGCGCCACGCGCCCGCGAACACGGGCGGCGCGACCACGAGCGAGGCCACCGCAGCCAGCACCTGCGCGAGCGTGGCGTTGCCGGGCGCCAGATGCGGCCAGGCGAGCGAGAGCAGCAGCAGCGCGCCCGCGAACAGCGCGAGCAACGTGTGGCGCGTGATGGCGCGGCGCTCGGCGTCCGACATGACGAGCGTGGCGACGGATGGCCCTGCGTGACCTTCGCGCGCGTGGCCGTGTGCGTGCGCGGATCTGGCTTCCTGCGCGGCGCCGGGTGCGCGCTGACTTGCCGGGGTTTCGTATGGCGTGGTCATGGCGCGCGCCCCGGCAGCACGAGGCTCGATGCGTCGTTGGGGTCGAGCGTCGTCACGCGCGCGGCGTGCGCGAGCACCGTCTGCACACGGTCGCGATACGCGCGCGCAAGCAGCCCCGGATCGTGGTTCGCGCCGAGCGCCGCTTCGAGCTGCGCGATCGTCGAGGTTTCCGACTGCGCCGTCGCCACGCGCTCCGCGGCGCTCGCTTGCGCATCCTGCACGATGCGGTCGGCGCTTTGCTGCGCATGCTGCCGCGTTTTTTCCGCGAGCGTGCGCGCCTGCGCGACATCGCGTTCTGCGTTCTGCAGCGAAGTCAGCACCGCGTTGAACGCATCGACAGCCGAGGCAGGAAACGACGCTTGCAGATCCATACGCGAGACCTCGATGCCGAGCCCCGCATGCGCGGCAGTCAGCGCGTCGAGCTGGCGCTGGACCGCGCGCGCGAGATCGCCGCGCAATTGCTCGCGGCGCGCGGCCATCTGCTGATCGGCGGCCACCATCTCCGGGCGCGCGACGAGGATCGAATCGAGGTCGCGTTGCGCGGCGGTTTGAGCGACCGCGGCCGAGACGATGCGCTCGAGCGCGGCGTCGAGATGCTCGAGCTGCAACGCATACGCGTAAGGGTCGCTCACGCGGTAGAACAGCGTCGCGCTCACCTGCACGACGCCGTTATCGCCCGTGAGCACATACCCGGAACCCGCTAGCGCGTCGCTTGCATCGCTCAGTTGCACGGGTGCGCCCGGATCGCGCGTGAGCGAGACGATGCGCCGCTCGAGCACACGCTCGCTGCCCGGCACGAGCAGCACGGTTTCGAACGGCCGCGGCAACGCGACGAGCAGCCCCGCACCCTGGCTGCGCACGTAGGCGCCAAAGCGCATCACGACAGCGCTGCTGTCGGCGGGAATGCGGCGCACGTTCGACGTGGCCCACGCGAGCGCGGCCAGCACGGCCAGCGCCGCCACGAACCAGAACGACAGACGCACCGCCTGTGCGCCGGGCCCGAGCGCCGGGAAGTTCGTGCTCATGGCGTGTGCCCGCGTGCGTGCGCGGTGGTTGCGGGCGCAACGAGCGCGCCCGACGGCGCCGCAGCCGCACCGAGCCCCGGCGGCCCCTGCACGAGCGCGCGGAACGGCGCGGCGTCGGTGCGCAGGATCAGGTTCGTGTTGCTGTTGACGACCGTGCCGAGCGTGTCGAGCGAGCGCAGCATCGTATAGAGCTGCGGATCGGCGGCGTAACTCTTGCCGTAGATCGCCGCTGCATCTTTGCGCGATTGCGCTTCGATATCGGCGGCTTTCACATTGGCGTCGGCGATCAGCACGCGCGCGTCGCGATCGGCGTCGGAGCGGATCTGCGCCGCTTCGCGCAAGCCTTCGGCCGTACGCTGCGCGGCCACGGTTTCGCGCTCGGCGCGCATGCGGTCGACCGTCGCGGCCAGCGTCACGGCGGGCAGCGTGAGACGCTCGAGACCCACCTGCACGACGTGCACGCCATAGGCCGCGTACACCTGCGCGTCGACCTGGCGGCGCAGCGCCTCTTCGAATGCAGCGATGCGGACCTGCGACGGATCGGTATTCACGAGCGACGCCAGATCGAAGCCGGCCGACGTGGTCTGCAAGGCCGAGCCGACCAGCGAGCGAATCTGGCGCGCCGCTTCGTCGGGTTCGTTGCGCACCGCGCGCACGAAGCGGCCAATGTCGTTCGCATTGGCGGGCACGCGCCAGGCCACATAGGCCTGCACGATGATGCGCAAGCCATCGCGCGTGCCGACGTCCTGCAAGCCGCTCGAGGTCGTGTGCAGCCGCAGGTCCACCGGCACCGCGGCCTCGATGGGCGCGGGCAGGCGCCACGCGAGACCGGGCCGCAGCAGCACGCGCACGGGGTCGCCAAAGCGCGTGACCACGGTGGCCTCGCCCTCGCGCACCTGCACGACGCTCGCCACGATGAGCGCGACGATCACGCAGAACAGCGCGAACGCCACGCGCAGCGCAAAACGCCGGGGATTCACGGGCGCGAGGCCACCTGCGGCACCCGAGCTGCCTGCGCCGTGATCATGATGATGATGAGAATGCGCATCGCCGTGCGTATGCAAAAAGCTCACTGTCGAATCACCTTGCTCTATAGATGGGGTATCGGGTTACCACGCCTTTTTCACGCCTGCCGCCGCGGCCGGGCCGAACGTGCGCAGGTCGATCGTCGCGCGGCTGCCGCTCGCGAGCCGGTCGTCGATCACGGTCACGCTCGCGTTTTTCAGCCCTTTTTGCAGGCTGTGCAGGTAATACTCGAAGCCGAATGCCGGGCCGCCGAGCTGCTGCGCGATCACATCGGCGTCGAAGCCGATCTGCTGCGCACGCGCGGCGGCAAGGGTGTCCGCCGCGTTCGCGCTGCCCAGCGCGACGGTCGCGATCGCCTGCTGCTGCGCTTGCCCGAGCGCCGCGGCCGCAAAGCCGTGCGCCTGCACCACACTGGCTTGCGCGCGAATCTGCGCGGCCTGCACGCCGTGATACGCGGCGGCAGCGCCCGCGGGCGGATGCACGCTCTCGATCACCACGGCCACGACCTCGATGCCGCTCGCAAGCCGGTCCAGCTCGTGCTGCACGGCGCCGCGCAACGCGCCGGCCATGGCCGTTTGCGGCGTGTCGAGCAGCGACGGCAGCGTGCGCGACGCGAGGTAACGCACGACCTCGCGGTTCGCGATCGAGCGCACCGTGGCGTCCATATCGACAGCGCGATAGAGCGAGGCGCGCGCCGCCGCATCCGTAAGGCCGACGCGATAGTCGAGCCGCACGTCCGCGCTCACGATCTGGAACGCCTGCTGGGCGCCGCTCGTGCCTGCTATCACCTGAGTCGTCTCCCAGGGATGCGTCACATCCCACAGGCGATTCAATTGCGCGGGTGTGTCGCCATCGGCGGAAACAGGGGGCGCGGCGCGGCTGCTGTCGTTCGCGCTGCCCGAGACGATCAGTTGATGGACCGCGCCGTTGTCGAGCACGCGCGCGCGGCCGAAGGGCCATGGCAGCCCCACATGCAGGCCCGGCTGCCACACGGCAACAGGCGCGCCAAAGCGCTCGTACACGGCGCGCTGATCGGGGCCGAGGATCGTCACGCCGCCAAGCAACCAGCCCGCCACCACCATGGCCACCAGTGCGCCTGGCAGGAGGCGGACGAAGCTTTGGAGCGCCCAGTTCTGCCGCAGATCGATGCCATAGCGCATACGCAATTGGGCATTGAATGCGGCGACCGGACGTGCCTGCACGCTCAGCACACCCGCGACAGTGCTATGCAGGAAGCGGCCCTCGTCAGGCTTCGCCAACGCCGCGAGCAACGCACGCAAACCGAGTTCGACGGCAATCACGCCGGAAAGCAGGGCAATGACTCGCACGAGCCACGTAAGCGGCTCGCCCGCATAAGCCAGCGCCGCGACCGATGCCGCCATACTCAACGCAGCAACGAGCACCACGCGCAGTAGCCCCGCAAGCGCGGCGGATTCGCGCGACTGCGCGCCGCGCTGCGCATGAAAGCGCTCGGCCACGAGCGCAGCAAAAGCGATGACGAGCGCAACGGCTCCCGCTACGAGAAAAGGTGCGGATTCACGTTGCGTAGCCGATGGCGCAAACGCGGGAGACGTCCACGCAGAGATGGCGAACGCTAGCGAAACGAGTGCGCCGAGAGGCGCGATCCACCCTTGCCACGGCAGCGATTGCAGCAGGCCGCGCATGTCGGCGGCTTCCGAATTGCGCTGGAATGCGAGGCGCAAGAGGCGAAATGCAGTCTTCGAGACCGGTTCGCCGGCCGGCGCGCGCGCCGCCAACAGCCGCGTGCCGAAGACGACGATGAAGAGGTTGAGGCATGCGCTCGACATCACGGCGCACATGCGCGCATCGAACGGCACAGCGGAAACGAATGCCAGTGCGCCGAACACGCAAGCCAACACCAGCGCGGACCAGCCAAGCCTCGTCTGGCCCGCACGACCGCCGAGCCAGCCATAGCCTTCGCGGTGGTCGCGCGATACGCGATGCATCATCAGCAATCCTTACATGCAAATTACATGAAACAGGCCCGCGCGTGACGACCACCGATCGCGCGATGCTGAAATTCGCGCGCCCAATGTAGCGCGCTCATAACCGAAACTCAATATAACTGGGCTCACGCATCCGTGCCCCACTATTTAGCCGATTCGGAGCACAATACCTTCAGTCAAATTAGTCTGCTTTCCGGAAGCGAGCGGCCCCTCACGCTGTCACGCCACGATCACAATTCCCGAGCTGCGCATCAACCCAAAAGTCATCATATGGACGGCTTGCTGATCGGACCGGCAACACGCAGGCAGGCGCTCTTCGCCAGCGTATGCGCATTTGCGATCCTCCTCACGCTCGCGCTCGCGGCGCCACGTGCGCGCGACGCTTTGCCCGGCATTGCCCCGTTCATGCCGATGTGCGCGCTCACCGTATTCACCACGTCGAGCATCGCGGCGTTCCTGCTGGGCGCGCGATTCGCGGCTACGCGCGTGGCCATGCTCGCAGCGCTGGGCGGCGCCTACGCGTTCACAGCCATTACCGTTGCGCTGCAACTGTTGATGTTTCCTGGCGTGTTCGCGCGCACGGGGCTGCTCGGCGCGCTCCCGAATAGCGCCGCATGGATGTGGGTGTTCTGGCACGCAGGCTTTCCCGCGCTCGTCATCGTCGCCGAACTGGTGAGAAAGCGCCTGCCCGCTCCGCCGTTCGCCCGCGAACGTCTCGACGCGCGCGGCTGGCTGCTGATCGCGGGCCCGGCGGCGGTCGCCGCCCTGCTGGGTGTGCTCGTCACGCACGTCGATCTCGCATCGCCGTTTCGCGACGTTGCGGACGCTGCGCCAGCGCCGGCGTCGGCCATCGCGAACAATCTCGCAGGCCTCGTGATTTGCGCGCTCAACCTGATCGCCATCGCGCTCGTGCTGCTCAAGGGACGGCTGCGCCTCGTGCTCGATCTGTGGATCGTGGTGGCGCTGCTCGCCTCGTTCGTCGACGCTGCGCTCAATACGCTCAGCATCGAGCGCTTCACGGTGGGCTGGTATGTCGCGCGCGTGTTCAGCATGTTCGCGCCGGGCGTACTCGTGTGCGTGCTGGTGTGGGAAGTGACGGCGCTCTATCGCCAGCTCGCCGAAGAACACGCCACGCTGATCCGCGCCTCCGCACGCGATGCGCTCACGCGCGTCTACAACCGCAGCTATTTCGACGAGCAGTTCCGCGAGGCCTTCGAGCGCGCCGCGCGCACCGGCCAGCCGCTCTCGCTCGTGATGCTCGACGTCGATCACTTCAAGCACTACAACGACGCCTTCGGCCATCTGCACGGCGACGCTTGCCTCGGCGCCGTAGCGGGTGCGCTCGCGGCCACGCTTGCGAGCACGCTGCACACGCCTGGCGGTTTCGTCGCGCGCTATGGCGGCGAAGAATTCGCGCTCGTCCTGCCCGATACCGGCGCGGATGAAGCCGCGGCGGTCGCCGAACGCGCACGCGCCGCCGTCGAGCAGCTCGGCATCCCCTCTCCCGCCGCAGGCGGCCTGGTCACGGTGAGCGCGGGCTGCGCCACGCGCGACGCGATCGTTGCGTCGTCCCCCAATGCGCTGATCGAAGCCGCCGACGCCGCGCTGTATGCGGCCAAACACGCCGGCCGCAACCGCGTGAGCCACGCAGGCGCGAGCATCGCGTAACGCGCGGCCGCCTCATTGCCTCCTTCGTTGGCATAAGCGGCATTGTCATAAGCGCAACGCATTTGGGTTTCAACCAGGTGCTTCCACGTCGCGGCACCAATAAAGTGCGTGCTATGGCCTGTTTCAGCATTTGCATACGTCGCGCGCAACCCATGCAAAGACATCGATGCAGGCACATTTTGTTCCCCACACGCTTTCAAAATGTAATGAGGAATCGGGATGTCCATTGAAAAATCGGCGGAAATTGCCGCCCGCTTCGACCGGCTGCCGCCGTCGCGCACAGTCTGGTCGATGGTGATTCTGCTGTCGCTCGGCGGCGTATTCGAGTTTTACGACCTCTTCTTCACCGGCTATGTCGCGCCCGGCATGGTGCATTCGGGTCTTTTCACACCGGAATCGCTCGGCTTCTTTTCCGCACTCGGGCCGCTCAAGGTGGCCGGCTTCGGCACCTTCGTGTTCTCGACCTTCGCCGGCCTGTGGGTCGGCGCACTCGCGTTCGGCCAGGTCGCCGACCGGTTCGGACGGCGCATGATCTTCACGTGGTCGCTGATCTGGTACATCGTCTGCACGGCGATCATGGCGTTTCAGACGAGCGGCCAGGCGCTCAATATCTGGCGCTTCATTGCCGGCATCGGCATTGGCATCGAACTCGTGACCATCGACACGTACATCTCGGAGCTGATCCCGAGCGGCGAGCGCGGCCGCGCCTATGCGGTCAACCAGTTCATCACGTTCAGCGTGGTGCCCGTGGTCGCGTTTCTCGCCTATATCCTCAAGGACACGCATCCGATTGGCCTCGACTACTGGCGCGTGGTGATCCTGATCGGTTCGGTGGGCGCGGTGGTGGTGTGGTTCCTGCGCCGGAGTATTCCCGAAAGTCCGCGCTGGCTCGCGCGCAATGACCGTGAGGACGAAGCGGAACGCATCGTTGCCGACATCGAGCGGCGCGTCAGCGCCGAAACGGGCACGGCTTTGCCGCCGCTTGGGGCGATCTCGCTCGAAAAGGCCGGGCGCGGCTCGCTTGGCGAAGTGCTGCGTGCGCCGTA
The DNA here is from genome assembly GCF_004353905.1 of Paraburkholderia guartelaensis. Taxonomy (GTDB): domain Bacteria; phylum Pseudomonadota; class Gammaproteobacteria; order Burkholderiales; family Burkholderiaceae; genus Paraburkholderia; species Paraburkholderia guartelaensis. The sequence goes on from NZ_SMOD01000003.1 coordinate 116,887, forward strand.
TTTGCGGCGCACGGTGATTCTGTCGATTTTCAATATGGCGCAGGTGATCGGCTTTTACGGCTTCGCCGCGTGGGTGCCGACACTGCTGATCGCCCGTGGCGTCCACATTACGCAAAGTCTTGCGTATGCCTTTGTGATTGCCATCGCCAATCCGTTCGGACCGCTGATTGGCGTGTGGTTCGCCGACAAGCTGGAGCGCAAGACACAAATCGTCGGCGGCCTCCTGATTATGGCGGTGGTGATTACGTTATTCGCGCAAGCCACGCAGCCGTGGGTCCTGATCGTGCTGGGTGTGCTCTTCACGCTCGCTTCAAACGTGATGTCCTACGCCTACCACGGCTATCAGGCCGAGCTTTACCCAACGCGCATCCGCGCTCGCGCCGTCGGCTTCGTGTACTCGTGGAGCCGCATCGCCGCCGCGTTCGCGGGCCTCGCCATCGGCATCCTGCTTCATCATTACGGTGTGCCTGGCGTCGCGGTGTTCATTGGCGCTTCGATGCTTGTGGGCATCGTGATGATTCTGCTTGGGCCGGTGACGCGCGGGCTCTCGCTCGAAGCGATCAGCCATTGAGTCGGGCGATCGTCAAAACAGGATGTGCGATTTGACGATCATTTGTATCGCTGCGGCCAGCACGCACACGAGCACGACCACGCGAAACGCGAGCGGATGCAAGTTATCGCGCAACGGTCGAATGAGCAGCATGCCCGCGATGGCGGGCACGCTGGCCGCCGCGGAAATCGCGAGATCGACGAGATTGGCGTGCGCGCCGTGGCTGAAAGCCGTGATGAGCGTGATGACCGACACGACGAGAATGATCGCAATCTGTTTCGTGAAGGCGCGGCCCGTAGCACCAGACGCGATCAGATACATGGCGAGCAACGGCCCCGGCACGGCGGCAATGCTCTCCATGAGCGCCGCCCCGAAGCCGAGCGCGAAACCCACGGGCCTCGCGAGCGCAGGCGCGAGCTTGAAACGCGGCGAGACGAGCAACAGCACCGCCGCCACGATCAACGCCACGCCCGAGGCCGCTTGCGCGTGATGCGGTTCCAGCGCGATCAGCACAGAAACCCCAATCACATTGCCAATCACGGTGCCAATTAATGGCGCCGCGATATTGCGCAAGGTGGACAGCATTTCGCCGCCCTCCAGCGCCTGCGGAATATTGCCGAGAATGATCGGCATGGACAGCAGCAGCACCGCTTCCTTGACCGGCAAAAAGTGCGTGATGATGGGCATGGCCACGAGCGGCACGCCAATGCCAGTCACGCCCTTCACCATGCCGCCCAGCACGAGCGCAACCGCAATGCCGAGCAATTGAAGTACGTCGAGCGACTGCAGATGGGGCGCGAGAAGGCCCGAGGAAAAAGAAAGGCCGGACATCGGTGACAAAAAGGGCAATTGGCGCGCTTCGCTTCGCGCCGCTCATGTGAACGTGGCCGCGGGCGTCGAAACGCCGGCGCGGCCACCGGTTCGCAAGCGAATATCGCTTATGCGCTTTTCTGAGCGACTTTATTAAGCAGCCGCTGCGGCTTGTGCCGGCCTTGCGGCGGCTCTGCGCCCTGCCGTTTTACGCGCCGCCCGTTTTGCGGGTGCGGCTTTCTTCGAGGGCGCGGCCTTGGCGCGCTTCGCCGCGGTCTTTTTCACCGCTGCCGCATTGGCGCGCGGTTTGCGTGCGGCCTTGGTAGCAGGCTTCGCCGCGCTGCCGTCGATCAGGAATTTCGAACGGTCTTTCACGTCGCGAATCCATGCCGGCGCACGGCCGCGGCCGGTCCACGTTGCACCCGTTTTCGGATCGGCGTATTTGGCCGCAACGGTGCGCTTCGGACCTGCGGCTTTGGCGCCTTTGCCAGGCTTGCGGCCACGCTTCTTGCCGATGAAGCGGTCGATGTCAGCCACGCTCAGGCCATGTTTAGCCATCAGATCGCGAATTTTCGTGAGACCGGCCGACGTTTGTTTTTCCACGAGCGATTCGGCCTGCTTTTGCAGCTTTGCGATCTTCGATTGAATTGCATCCAGGGTGACCATTCACGCCTCCTTATTCACGGTTTTTACGGACACCCTTCAAACATCACTGGCCGATCGAATTGCGATCTTGTCGGCCGGGGCGTCGCGAAAGACAAGGTGATTATGAAGTCAAATCATGCGTGCTGGCAAATTTAAACAATGTTCTGTAGTGGAAAACATGTTTCCTGATCAGACTATTCACCGTTTCGCGAACAAAGTCACCATGAATTTTCATTGAGAGACATTCGCACCGCTATGCCACGACAGGCGTGCGCTGCAATTCGACAACATTGACCTGCGCGCCAAATGTCTCGCGAATCATCGGCAAAAGGTGATCGTGGTGCGTGAGAAACAACACCTGGGTTTTCGCGGAGAGATTTCGTAAAGCCGCGAAACCGGCCTTCGCGCGCTCGTCGTCGAAATTGATGAAAAGATCGTCGGCAACGAAGGGCAGTGCCGCCTTGCTCGCCAACTGCAATTCGAGGGCCGCGATGCGCAGCGCGAGAAAAAGCTGGTCGCGCGTGCCTTCACTCATTCCACTCACTTCCACGGTTTTGCCGTTGTTGCGCCGCGCATGCAATGCGGGCGGATTGCGTTCGTTATCCACCACGAGCCTCGCGAATTCACCGAGCGTGAGCCCACTGAATATTTCACCCGCGCGACGCAGCATCGGCCCCTGCTTCTGGTCGCGATAACGATCCGTTGCCCATTTGAGCAGGCGGCTCGCAGTCGCGGCTTCGAGATATTGCTCCGCAGCTTCGCCCATGGCGCTCAGGGCTTCCTGGCGCTTCGCTTCGGCGAGCGCGGCATTGGCCTGGCCGTTGATCGCGTCGAACGCTTGCTTCGCGCTCACCTGTTGCTGCAGGCACTCGCTCAGCGCGCGGTCGCCCGCTTCGCGTTGCTGGTTTACGGTTGCGAGCAGCGCGGGCACCTCGGTGATCGGCTGCTCCGCGATCTCCGCTGCGATGGCCTCCTGCGCAAGTCCGTCGCCTCCCTGCACGAGCGCGTCGCGCGCCGCCGAGATCGCTTTCGACAACGCGCGACGCGCGTCGGAACGCTCGGCGAGCGGCAATGCCGCGTCGATTTCGCTCACGCCCGCGAGCTTCAGGATGGGCTCGATGCGCGCCTGTGCGCCCGCGACCGCCGCTGCGGCATCGGCCACGCGCGTGCGGGCAATCTGCACGTCGGCATCGGCTTGGGCGAGGGATTTCGCCGTTTCGCGCGCGGTTGCGAGTCGCGCCGCGAGTTGACGCGCCACATCGATTCCATCGCTCGATGCGGACCATTCGGGTGCGAGCGCCTCGGCAAGGCGTCGCGCGTCGGTTTCCAGCATCGCTAATTGCGTACGGATCGCGCGGATGCGGTTGCGCGGTACTTCGGCATCCGAAAAAGCCGCCGCAATGGCATTGGCCAGTTCGACGGCGCCTTCCGCCGCCGCGAGCGTCGCCGCGCGCGCGCCGAGATTCGCTTGCGCGAGCGCCTCGCGCCATTGCATCTGCCACTTTGCGTAGGCGTCCTGCTCAATCGTCAAGCGGGATTGCGCGGTTTCGCTCGCGCGCTCTGCGTCGCGAATCTGTGCTTCCAGGCCCTCTCGCTGTACGGCGCTCTTTTGAGCCGACTGCTCGACTGTTTCCGCCACGCCGATCAACGTCGTCAGCGCATCGTCTTCGTGCGTCTGCGCAACCGGGCGCAACGTTTCGAGCAGGGCCGCATGCGCGGCGATGCGCGCCGCTCGACGCGCTTCAAGCTCGCTCGCGCGGCGATCGCTTTCGCTCTGTGCATTGAGCGCCGCTTCGCGATTCGCGAGCCACGCGCCCATATCGGCAAGCGGCATGCCGGCCAGCTGCGCGTCAATGGCAATTTGCGTCCAGGTATTGCGAAAGGCTTCGAGTTCGCGCTCGCGTTCGCTTAGCGCCGCAAGCTTGCGCTGCGCATTCGCGCGCGCCGTTTCGACTTGCTGACGCAAGTTCTGCAATGTGGCCGCCGCCTGCGAAGTGCCGAGTTGCGCGTCGACGAGTTCGTCGGCGAGACGTATTGCGTCGTCGACGACGGGGGCGCCATCCGGGAGACTGACGCGCGCCTCCTTGATTTCGTCCCACGCGCTATCGCGGCGCGTGCGCGCCGCCTGCACTTCCGCAGTCGTGACAACCTTGTTGCCCTGCGTGAAATGCTTCTCCTGCAATTCGAAACGCTCGATATCCTCTTGCGCGGCTGCGGCTGCTTCTCGCGCTGCGGCCAACGCGCTCGTGCGCTCGCTTTCTTCCTTTTGCAGCGCGGCCAGGCGCGTGGCCGATGGCACGTCGAGCGCGCGCAGCGCTTGCATCGGCTTGATCCATTGGCCGAGCAGTTGGCGCTTTTCGTCGACCGTGCGCTGTGCATCCGCCAGTTCGCGCTCGAGCGCGCTTTCCTTCGTCGCACTGTTGCGGAATTCTCGCGCGTCGTCGAGCGCGGCGTGCAACGCATGCGGCACGTCGATGCCGGGCAGGCGCACAAGCTGCTCCCGCAATTGTGCGATCTTGCGCGTCTGTTCGTCATGTGCCTCACGCGCCGTCGCGAGCGCCTGCTCGCGAAGAGCGTGATCGCGCAGCAGGTTCGTCACCGTCTTCAGCGCGAGCGCGCCGGGCAACGCCGCACGCAATGTGGCTTCGTCGCTCGGCCAGCCAAGCTGGGCGGCGGCGGCGAATGCGGCGTCGAGATGGTTGCGGATCTCGGTTTCACGCACCAGCAATTCCCGCGGATGATTGACGCATTCGCCTCGCAGCGCGTCGAGCGCGTCGATTTCGGCGGCGAGTGCCAGGGCTGCGCGATCGGGTTCGATCGCGTCACGCGACGCTTCTTTGCCGGCGAGATCGGCCTGGCGCGCTTCCTGCACTCTGCGCTCGGCGGCGATGTCGGCTTGCGCCTTCAACAGATCGGCATAGGCGGTGGGCGGCAAATCGACGACCTCGCCCAATTCGGCCAACGCGTTCTGCTTGAGCGAAAGCTCCTCTATATAGGGAGCGAGGCGACGTACACGTTCGAGCTTCGAGCGCTGCGACTCGAGACTGCGCTGTTCGGCGCGCAAACGCTCGATAGCCTGCTCGACCGCTTCGAGCGCGTCCTTCTTCTCGACCCAATCGCGTGTGCGCACCTGCGCGGCTTTCAGTTCGCTCGTTGCCTCGGCGAACGATGACTCCGCCTGTGCGTATGCACTGCCACTGCGTCGCGGAGCCCAAAGTTCGGCCGCGCGATTTTCCAGTTCTTCACGCACGGGCCCGAGGCTCCCCACGCCCGCAGCAGATTCGAACAACACCTGGCCGAGTTTGTCCGACGCGTCGAGAATGCTGCGGCCGCCTTCAACGAGCCGCAGATGATCGAGGCCGAACATCTGCTCGAAGAACTCCTTGCTTGCGCCGTCGAGAAATGCGGCAAGAAAGTCATCGGGCAGTTTGTCATCCTGCGGGGTGCGCACCGAGTTGCGGCCGCGCGCGCGATGAAATCTCTGCTCGGCCCCGCCGTTTTCCAGCACACCGCCAATCCGCAATTCCGGCGTGCCATGGAGAAAATCGAGCGGCGTTTGCAGGCGCATGCCGAACAACAACTCCGACACCGCGGTCCGCACCGTGGACTTGCCCGCTTCGTTCGGGCCCACGATGACGTGAAAATCGTGCGCGGCGTGGGGAAACGGCAAGGTCGTATCGGTGAACTTGCCGTATTTGATCAAATCGAGTTGCTTGAGACGCACTGGTCATTCTCCCGTGGAAAGGCGCGCAAGCAGCGCCGGGCCGACCTGCTCCACCAGCGCCGCGAGATTGCCGTCGCGGGCGAGTTCGAGCAGTGGCGCGTCTTCTTTCACTTCGCTGCGCACTTTACCGACGAAGGCACGCAAATCGCGTTCGAGCAGCGCGAGAAATTCGGGGTCTTGCGTGGCGGTATCGAGAAGCTGTTTGAGATCGGCGAGCGCTTCGATCTGCTCGTGCTGTGCAGCAGCCATATCGGCCGCGCTCGTTTCGAGCTTGACCTTTTCCAGCCACAGCTTGTCATTGCCGATAATGCCGATCTGATTGAGCACTTCGGCGCGCAATTGCGTGGCGCGTCCGAAAAAGAGTCCATGCGCCGGCGACTTGCCCGTCACCGTCACGCGCACCGCGCGCGGCACATGCGCATCAACGGACAGCAGCGCTTCGAGCGCAGCGCCAATCTTGCGCGACAGATCCGCGACGCTTTCGCAGTCGCTCGCGTCGACGCGTACCGACTCCCAGCGCAGCACGTCGAGGTAGAGACGCTCGACCTCCGTGCGACCGCCCTCGACGCTGACGAGCACGGCGCCCCGGCGCCCCGTTTCGCGGATGTGCCGGCCCTGCAGATTGCCCGGAAATACGATGGTCGACTCTTCCGCCCACTGCTGAAATTCGTGGACGTGGCCGAGCGCCCAGTAGTCGTAGCCCTTCGCGTGCAGTTCGGAACGCGTGCATGGCGCGTAGGTCGCATGCGCGGCATAGCCTTCTAGCGCAGTGTGGAGCACGCCGATGTTGTAGTACCCGGAAACCGGCGACGGGTAGCTCACGGCGAGATTTTCGACCACGGCCTTATCCTTGAAGCTCTGCCCGTGCAACGCGACCTTGATGTCGTGGAGCGCGTGGGTTTCAGGCTTGCGATGACTGAACACCACCACGTTGTCCGGCAATGTGAGCTTCCTGGTCATTTCGCTTTCCGCGTCGTGGTTCCCCCACAGCGCGAAGACGCGAATGCCGGCCTTGCGCAGACGTCCCATCTGCTGGCCGAAGAAGATGCCGGTGTTGTGGTCCTTCCAGTCGCCGTCGTAAAGATCGCCTGCAATGACGACGAACGCGACCTCTTCTTCGATGGCCCGATCGACAAGTAGACGCAACGCCTCGCGCGTGGCATTGCGCAACTGGGCGGCCGGCGCATCGGGATAGGCACTCAGGCCATGTAGCGGGCTATCGAGGTGTAGGTCTGCCGCGTGGATAAACTTCACGACGTGTCCTCTATGGTGTTTGCGGGCGCTGAATGGAGATAGGGCGACTGCTGCTTTGTTACGCGAGCGGCGCTTCGTGCGCGCTGGCGATCTGAGCATGACTATGAGCCCGGATTGAAGCCGCGGAATGTGGTCCGGCAATGGGGCCCAATTTTAATCGACGCGGATGGGGCTGCTTCGGCTAAGGTGGTGCAGGCTGCCGTTTGTATGGTTGCTTTTGGCCGATGCTGGGCGCCTCACTGAAAACTACAAAATACGTATTGAAATACACGATTGACGCCAACGAGGTAGGTTCTAGCTTATTGGCGGCCATTCTGACTGTGTTTCGGGGTCGGAGAGCCGTTATACCCGTGAAACAAGTACTAGAATCTGGATTGTTTCCGGCCTGAAGCGCCCGTAGTGCAAGGGTTTCACCGATTTCTCGGATTGGAGAGGAATGTTTCACGCGCGATTGGAGGCTTTCTGAGGCAGGATCGGCGGGAAGGCAGTTTAACTTTCTGCGATGCGGCTGTTGCTTTCCTCGTGGAGGGCGATTTGCGTGTGGCTCGCTTGTCTGAGTTGCTCCGCTGGTCTGATGTACCTCCTTGATGTTGGTGCGCTGATCGCTACGCTGGTTTCCCGTTTGGGTTGACCTGAGTGCCGGGGGCGCGCGTGTCCTGGGATTGCCGACGTCGTTGTCCGTGGTGTTGATCGGAGTTGTCAGTTAGTTGCATTTGTGGTGTATTACTTTGATGAAGTGAAGGCGGGTTGTTTAGTGGAGAGAAGTAATACTCCACAGGCGCCTGCCGGATGGACAACTAGCAACTGAACATCCTCAGACGGAGGAACGCGGAGACCAAGGGCCGCGTCACGCTATCGTGACGAGCGGCGCTGCCCTGCCCTCACACTGCACGCAGCAGGCCGTTCTCTGGCATACAGGCTATCCATTCTTTTGCTCGGTTACCTGCCAGTCTCCCCCAAGGCAAACGTCAAGCGAAGATTGCCGTCTGCCGTCATCTCGACAATGCCGGAGGCACCCGGGTTGGGATCTCAGCGCAAGGCGTAAGCGGCGGACGCGGATACATGGTGCAGGACTGTCACAGCCAAGACGTCGGCTAAACGAGTGTGCCGCGCTCGCACAGAGGTTGGTTAAGCCCGCTGGCGTGAACGCAAGGGGGGAAGTTCGGCGCGGCGCGTGGTCGTTGTCGCTCGTCGCCGAGAAGTCGACCAAGGCAAATCAACGTCGGCGATGTTGGGAATCCATGCATCCAAGCCACATGACCGACTTGTCGTGGGGCCGGTTCGAAGACCAAACCACGAGTTGTCGGCAACGAGGCAGTCTGTGCATACGGCACCCAGCAACCACAAATAATAGGCGAGGCCGACGCTGCGTGCGAACCTCGATCACACAGTGAAATCGCCCCCGCCAGTAGGCGGCGGCACGTGGTCTTTGGGAAGACATGCCGAAGTTGGCACGCCTACTCTTCTTCCATGTGGCCTGCTTTCGCGCACAGTTGCTGATGCGTCCTCGTTGCGCACCGGCGACCGGGTACTGCTTAACTGAAGCGACGGAGAATTGGGATACGGCGCCGATGTGTCGAGTCGACACACCGGCACGCACCATACGACGCACACGCTAGCTGCGCCGATTTCAGCCGTTGTGGCCAGCGCCAAGGACATCTGCGCGGGGGTCGCCTTTTCACACGCGAGGCAGCGCCAAGCGCTTTGGACCTATTCGCTTCCTTACGAACCGCGTGCGCGACCGATGTAGCATGTCCCAGATCACATTCGCCCGAGTCAACCACTGCGAGGAGGCAACGACTGTGTGTCGACTCGACACACCGCCCCGGCCCACAAATCAGCCCCGCAGGCGATGCACCATGCTCCCGCGCACCGCTCGATGTGTGCGCGCGAGGAGACAACCTCATGCCTTGTCTCGTCCAACCACCGATGGGGCGTGTGTTAAATCCCAATCCCCTGAGGCGACGATGATGAAGAAGCAGCGACAGTGTGTCGACTCGACACACTGCTCCGGGCGGCAAGTCAGCATGCGAATCGAACAAGCGATGGATCGTCCTCGCGTACGTATACAGCAGGAAGAAAGCGCAGGGAGATGACCGCTCATGCTCGTTGTCGTGTGTCCGTCCCGTGGTCCTTATGGTTTGCCGCCGCAGCCCGCGTGTGTCGACTCGACACAGCGCCCAGCCCAAGCAAATGCATTCGAGGGCCGCAGCTCTCGGTTTTTGAGCACATCTCACGTCGACGGCAACCGGCGTGCCTCGCCGACGGCGTAGTCGAGGCGGCTATATGCGTCGTCTTTAGGCAAGCATGATCGGTCGTGTGTCAACTCGACACACGACCGATCGGCGGGCGCAGCCGGAGTCATTCTCGACATCAACGCGCAGCACGACGCAAACCAAGCACCCTCTCCACGCTATGTGTCGACTCGACACACGAAGCGGGCCGCCCGTCCCACCGCCTGAATACACTGGTTCTCACAGCCAGCCTCTGCGCATTGACTGCAACTGGAGCCCACGCGCCGCGCAAAGTCCGCCACATGTCTCCGCCTTCGCTCCGCGAATCACCTTACCCGTGTGTCGACTCGACACACGCTCGTGCCCCGCACACTGCTCTCGTCTATCGAGCAACTGTGTGTCGACTTGACACACGAATCGGGTCGACGGTCCCAGCGCTTGGATACGCTCGTCCTCACACCCAGCCGTCAACGCATTCACTGCAATCGGAGCCCACGCGCCGCGCACAGCATAGTCACATGCCTCCGCCTTACCCCCGCGACTCACCTTACCCGTGTGTCGACTCGACACACGCTAGCCCCCCCGCACACCGCTCTCGCCTATCGAGCAACTGTGTGTCAACTCGACACACAGCCTAAGCTGCAAAAAAAAGCCCGCCGAAGCGGGCTTCCATCCACACAAACAACCTCAAGGCACAATCAGCCGGGTTTCACATTGAACAGCTGACTGATCAGCTCCCGAATTTGCGTCTCCTGGGCATCGGACAACACGCCCGTCTTAAGCTTCACCGTAAAGCTGTTGGTGTCTTTCGTAATGCTGCCGGCGTGGCTCTTACCGGAAAAGATCTTCTCGATGCTGCGCTCGGATACGCTTTCCGTCGATTCACCCCGCCCGGCTTGCGCTCCGATCGCCGCGGCCAGTTTACCTTGATCGAGCGTCCGACCGACCACGGCCGGCCACAACTCGCGCGCGGCCGAAAGACCAGCCGAGCCGTACTTCTTGATTGCCGAAACTACTTCGTCTGCAGCCGACCCGCCAAGCAGCCGCGGATTCAAATCGAGATCGCTCCGTATGAAATCGGGGAGATTTTCGAAGGCCAAGAAGCGGTACAGGCCTTTGCGCGACATACCCAACGCCTCGGCCATGCGCTTGCGAGTCGGAAATTCCCGTTCGGCGCGGCGTAGCGATTGCCCAATTTCATAGTCAGTCAGGTCTTCGCGGCCGACGTTTTCCACCAGCGCGAGCACTGCCATATCCTGATCGGAGCACTCGATCACGGACGCACGAATGTCCTGCGCCTGGATCAGGGCGTGCGCGCGAAGACGTCGCTCGCCGGCGATCAACTGGTAGCCGTTCTCCGCACGACGAACGACGATCGGCTCGACAAGCCCGACTTCGCGGATCGACTCAGCCAACGAGGCCAGGCCTTCGTCGCTGAAAATCTTGCGCGGCTGCCATGGGTTCGGCTGAATCGCATTCACCGGAAGCATGAGCTTGTCGCTCGTGTTCTCCAGTTCCTGAATGCGTTGTTGCGCCACCGCCAACGCGCCGAGCATCCCAGGCCCGGTCTTGAACGCACTGCTACGGCGCGGCGGCTCGGCGGCCGGAGCAACGGCTGCCGGCCGTTCGGTGGCTGGCCGCTCCGAGGACGAGCCAAGCTCACGGGTCTTCGCCGCCATCTTGTCGCGGAATGAACTCACTTGCCGGCCCTCCATTGTTCTACGTAAAGATCGTCGATCCACTGTACGTAATCAGTCAGCGGCTGACGCACACGCGCCACCGTCTTGTCAGCGAGGTCTCCCTTGCTGATGTCGAACACAGTAGCCATGGCGAGTGCGCCGTTACTCATCGCGGAACTGGCCGGCACCTCGAGCGCGTTCACCCAGTCCTTGTAAGTTCGCTGCACCCATGAGCGCACGACCGGTGCCGATGACGTCTTGCCGTAATCGACCTTCGAAAGCAGGACGGAAACGAAGTCGTACGTCTTCTCGTCGCCGCGCTCCATGATCGTGTGCGCGAGGTCCGAAAAGAGGCTCCAGAACGACACCGAGCTGATGAAATCCAGGCTTTCGGGCACGAGCGGCATGACCATCGCATCCGCGGCCATGAGCGCATTGATCGTGAGATAGGACAGCGACGGAGCCGTATCCAGAATGATGTAGTCGTATTGCTTGCGCAGCACCTCCACGCCCTGGCGCAGCAGGTCCCAAAACTTGAACCCCGGGTTCTTGATCACGGTGCCCGGAATATGGAACTCCGCAGAAAAGAGCGTGGGGTGTGCGGGAATGACGTCCAGCCCGTCCCAATAGGTTTCCTGCACGAAATTCAGCAGGCCGCCTTCCATATGCGGGTCGTAGATGAACGGCAGGACCGTGCTATCCTCGGTCACTTCCTTTTCGGCATACAGACCGCAGAGTTCCGTCAGCGACGCTTGCGGATCCAGGTCGATCAAAAGCACCTTGCGGCCACGCAGGGTCAGGCCTTGGGCGAGACACATGGTCGTGGTCGTTTTCGTCGAGCCGCCCTTGAAGTTGGCAACGAGAATCACCTTGCCGTCGGCATCGCGCACGCCGGTATGGAGCGGTGTCTGATAAATATCGGAAACCTGCTGGACCCAGGTTCTCGCTTCGGGCAGGGTGAAGACCCGGCTTCGACCGGACCCTTGCGCCACGCCTTGCGGAAGACCCTCGCGGGTGGCGAGGAGGTTGTTCAGTTTGATGCGATCAATGCCGCACATTTCTGCGACCTGAGCGGACGTAAACGTGGGCGCCATCTTTCGCGGCCGCGGCGCCAGCATCATCTCCCGAAGCTCTTCAGATAGACGGCCGGCCTCTTCGGCAAATTCAGTGATCGCGGAAAGATCCACACGTCGATCGATCGACGGCAATTCGATAGTTTTCGCCATTAATACGCTTTTTATCAGAATTTGGATAAAGCGTAGAATACAGCAAAAGCGTATGAAAACACACTAATTGAGGGCGATATGAAAAAAAATGACCCTCCAAAACGACCTATATCGCCCTCGCGGGACATTCTTAAGGGCAAAGTACCTGCGAAACCGGCAACGCCACCAAGGCCTCTCTAGGCCCTTTGTCTCCGATCTGCCTATTTTTTGTGCAAATCGCAGGGGCCAGAGCACTTCACAGCGACTGCGCCGGTCGAGGTTTTTGTGCAAATCCAGTTGCGGAACTATCCGAGTGGGCGGCATTGCTCGCATGCGCCGCGTGCAGTCACGGTTTTTGTGCAGTTCCAGCGCCGCACCTGCCGGCACCCTCCAATTTCGCGGCCGGGTAACGATTTTTGTGCTTCCAGATTTCTACTAGCTAGCTTAGCCTGCCAAGGTTGCACAAAAACCGTTACCGTCCACGCAGAGAAAGCCTTACTCCGCGCGCCCTGTGGCCGCATTGCACAAAAACCGTTACCTATTTCCTTCTCTGCGCCCGGTGCAGGCGCCATTTCACTCTCTGCAGGCAGTCCAATTCCACCCGGACGCACTCCCACGACAGAGCTGCACAAATTCCGTTACCTGATATAGGCGGCGAAAGACCGAACCCTCACCCCGTGACCGCACAATAACCGTTACCGCCTGCCCCACCTTCCAGGATGTGCACAAAAAGCGTTGCTATCACGGAGCATCTCACTCCTGCACAAAATCCGTTTCCTTCTGTTCCCAACCGAAAAGTCACCCCTCAGTAGCGCACCACTGGCTACCGCCGCCCAATCAACTCTCTCCCGGCGCGTCTACGGGCGTTCTGCACATAAACCACTTCCATAGCCCCCTCGAGCTGCACAGAAATCGTTACCCCTCCACCGGTTTCAGCGGCCGAAAAGTAGATCGAGTTCAGATGCCTCAGCGCTGAAAGCCCTTAAGTACGGGCCTTTGAAGCAAATTCACTTCGAATTCCCTGACCGCATCACGAGACACCACACGTCAAAATCAGCGTTGAGCATCTTTTTTGGCGAGCGGTTTGTTTGTTTACTTAAAGAGAAAAACCCACCAACCAACTAACGTACGCCCTCGTTTTCTTTTATTTCAAACACTTGCTCTTCAAAAGCACCGTTCTATGTGCTCACTGCACCGTTTTATGTGCGACGAGGTTCCGTTTTATGTGCTGTCGTTGTAGAGATATTTGTGCGATCAGGTACGTTTTTTGTGCGAGAGCCGAATCGGGTGGCTGTTTGAGGTAACGGTTATTGTGTTGACATGTGTTTGCGTAGTGATACAGTGCCCGCCAATGTCGACGGGGAGAGCATGCGTATGTCGGAGGAGAGCGGGCGAAGGACAACAACACTGCAGATGTCGCTGGGTCTCTTTGAGGAGATGTCCGGCCAGCCGATCAATGAGAGCACGCGCGAGATCGGCTTTCAGCGCAACAACGTGTTTGTCGCCATCAATGGGCTTGGACTGTCTTCGCGCCGTTTCATCGACGCCGCCTATTTCATTGCCGCCCAGGAACCCGCACCGCGCGATACCTACGATGTCGACCTGAACTACTTCAAGTGGCTCATGCGCTATGAGAGCCGCAACGTGCGCCATTTGCAGAGCGTCATCAAGGAAGCGCAGCGCGTGCTGATCGAAGTCACCGACACGCCGCCCGACCGCGCCCCCAACGAAGACGACCAGTGGATTTCCGAGCAGCTGATGGGCAGCGTCAAGATCGGCAAGGGGCGCATCCAGTTCCGCATTCCGCCGCTCATGCTGCGCCACATCACCGGGCCCGACAAGCATCACTGGCTGAACCTGTGCATCACGGCGTCGTTCTCGCAGACCTATGCGCGCGCGATCTACGACTACGTGTTGCCCTACGTGGCGGCCGGGCTGACCGACTGGATCGAGCTCGATGTCATGCGGCGCTGGCCCGGCAAACTCGGTACGAGCGCGTCGGAGTTCAAGCATTTCCGGCCCAAGTACCTCGATCCGGCGGTGCGCCAGATCAACGAGCTATCCGACATCGACCTCAGCTACGAAACCCGAGCCGATTCGGAAACCTCGCGCAAAATCAACAAGATCCGCTTCCGGATGAAGCGCAAGGACACGGTCGCCGCGCTTCTCTCACGGCAGCCCGACGCGCACGACCTGCTGCTCACGCTCAAGGAGGAGTTTGGCCTCTCCAACAAGCAGTTCGACGTGATCGCGGAGCATCGCATGAGCTGGACCGACGAGCGCATCCAGCAGGCCATCGAATACACGCGTTTCCGGCTTAATCAGGGCAAGGTGACCAAGAGCCCTGCGGGCTATCTGATGAAGGCGCTGAGCCACAACTGGCAGGTCTCAGAGGCCGAGCGGAAGATGGTGGCGATCCAGGGCGAGCTGGCCGTGGCTGCGACGGCTCAGGAGACCGCCAGGACGGTCGCGACGACGGCGGTGAAGCAGAGCATCGCGGCGCGCGACGAAGAGGCGCGCTCGCAGCGCAATGAGGAAGTCAAGCAAGGCCGCGAGCACTTCGAATCGGCCGACGAGAAGACCCGCAAGGAGCTGGTGCGGCTCTACATCGCCTCGCAGGCCGGCAAGCTCATGCTGCGCCGACTGAAGCTCGAGGCGGGGGCGCTCTCCGACGTGAATATCCTCAACCACTCCGATCTGTCGTGGTACTTCGGGCAATTCGTCTACGGGAAGATGAAGCAGCTTGCCGTGCAGTGAGTGTCTTCAATACGCTTGACGGCTGATATGCCGGTTGGCGTCTTGAGGCCTGGCCCCTCAGCCCGTCACTGCCTCTCGCGCTCACGCAGCGGAAAACATCCAGTCGATCAACGAGTTAGGACACTCGTCCCAGGCGTTCTCCACAAGCTTGCCAACAAAATCTGTGGGTAACTCGAACGCCAGATTCAAACCCACGCAGACATAAAAAAAGGGAAGGCCCAGTGCCTTCCCTTTCTTCACAAAGCGACGACGCCTTACTTCTTCTCGTCGTTCAGTTGCGGCAGCGTATAAGCCGCGCCCGGTGCGAGCAGACCGACCTTCGAGTACACACGCAGCTTCTCGCGCGTGTCGGTGATGTCGAGGTTGCGCATCGTCAGCTGGCCGATACGGTCGCGCGGCGAGAACGTCGAGGCGACCTTCTCCATCGACAAACGCTCCGGCTGATACGTGAGGTTGTCCGACTTCGTGCTGAGGATCGAGTAGTCGTTACCGCGACGCAGTTCGATCTTCACTTCGCCGGTGATGGCGCGCGCCACCCAGTGCTGGGCCGTTTCACGCAGCATGATGGCTTGCGGGTCGAACCAGCGGCCCTGGTACAGCAGGCGGCCCAGACGGCGGCCGTTCTCGCGGTACTGCTCGATGGTGTCTTCGTTGTGGATGCCCGTCACGAGGCGCTCATAGGCGATGTAGAGCAGCGCCAGACCCGGGGCTTCGTAGATGCCGCGGCTCTTCGCCTCGATGATGCGGTTTTCGATCTGGTCGCTCATGCCCAGACCGTGACGGCCGCCAATGCGGTTCGCTTCGAGCAGCAGTTCCACGGCGTTCGGGAAGGTCTGGCCGTTCAGCGCGACCGGCTGGCCTTCCTCGAAGCGGATCGTCACTTCTTCGCGGTCGATCTTGACGTCGTCGCGCCAGAAGGCCACGCCCATGATCGGGTTCACGATCTTGATGCCGCTTTCCAGGCTTTCGAGGTCCTTCGCTTCGTGCGTTGCGCCGAGCAGATTCGAGTCCGTCGAATAGGCCTTCTCGGCCGACATCTTGTATTCGAAGCCCGACTGGCGCATGAACTCCGACATTTCCGAGCGGCCGCCCAGTTCGTCGATGAACTGCTGATCGAGCCACGGCTTGTAGATCTTCAGGTCCGGATTGACGAGCAGGCCGTAGCGGTAGAAGCGCTCGATGTCGTTGCCCTTGTAAGTCGAACCGTCACCCCAGATGTTGACGCCGTCTTCCTTCATCGCCGCCACGAGCATCGTGCCCGTCACAGCGCGGCCGATCGGGGTCGTATTGAAGTACGTGACGCCGGCCGTCGAGATGTGGAACGCGCCGCATTGCAGGGCCGCGATGCCTTCCGCCACGAGCTGCGCGCGGCAGTCGATCAAGCGTGCACCGGCGGCGCCGTATTCGGTCGCGCGGCGCGGGATCGAATCGTAGTCGTCTTCGTCGGGCTGGCCCAGGTTCGCCGTATAGGCGTAAGGCACGGCGCCCTTGAGCTTCATCCAGTGCAGCGCGGCGCTGGTGTCGAGGCCGCCGGAGAAGGCGATACCGACCTTTTGGCCGGTCGGAAGGCTTTCAAGAATTGTGCTCATGATGAGAAAGAACCCGGTAGAACGAGAATGCGGAAGGAATTCGGTCGAATCGTCAAGTATGTTGTATCCCCGGCCTTTCGGCAAGCCTGGCGGGGAGGGCCACAGGCCCCGTTCGACGCGGCCTCCGCGTTAATAAAAAGGGGCGCAGCGAGGGCGCTTGCTCAGCGCAGGCTGTCCCAGGCGGCTTCGATGGCATGCAGTGCACCCATCACGATCGAACGGTTCAGCGCCGCGGCCAGCACGCCGTCGCGCTCGGCATACGCCTCGCACAGCCGCTGGTGGTCGGTGCAGGAACGCTGCAGGCGGCCCGGCAGCGACGTGCTCAGGTGTCGCAGGCGGTTCGTGCGCATGCGCATGGAGTCCAGCACCTCCTTGAAGATGCCGTTGCGGCTCACACGCAGTTCCTCGTCGCGAAACGCGACGTTGGCCCAGAAATAGCCGTCCACGTCACCCCTGGCCGCGACTTCGGCGAGCTTGCCGTGCGCGCGCCACAGCGCGGCGATGTCCTCGTCCGTGGCGTGCTCGACGATCGCGAGCGACACCTGGCCGTACAGCAGGGCGCGCAGCGCGTAGATCTCGCGCACTTCCTTCAGTTGCATGGCGGCCACGCGCGGGCGGCGGCGCGGCGACCAGTCGACGAGCCCTTCGCGCGTGAGCGCGAATAGCGCCTCGCGCACGGGCGTGCGGCTCACGCCGAAGCGTTTGGCGAGATCGACCGAATTCAGATCGTCGCCGGGACGCAGCCGGCCTTCGATGATGCCGCGCGCCACCCAGTCGACGATCTCGGCCACGCTCGACTGCTCGCCCGTTTCCGGGGCGACCATTACGCCGACATCTTCATCCATGCGCTTTCCCCCGAGGCGCCGCGACCGGGCGCAGCGCTGCCGATTGTAACAAACCCAGTGCCCGCTTCGCCTTCGAAGTCACAGGTCGGTTCCCTAAGTGTATACACTGTGGCGAGAAAGTCTCTGTGAATAGCGGAAACTCGCCATATACTGAATATAACTGTCGACACTAAAACGCAATCCAATCGACTACCCGTCAGGCAAGGAGACGCCATGTACATGGGAACTGAGATTGCCGGCTCAACGCACGTCGAGGCGAGTGTCTCGGCGCGGCTCGACCGGCTGCCGCCCACGCGGTACTTTCGCGGGCTCGTCGCCCGCATCGCGGTGGGCGGATGGTTCGAGTTCTACGAAATGTTCATGGCGGCCTATATCTCACTGGGCCTCATCCACAGCGGGCTGTACCGCGCCACCACCGCCGGGCTCTTCGATGTGAACGGCTTCGCGAGCTTTCTCGGCTCGTTCTTCGCGGGCATGTTCGTCGGCACGGTGGCGCTGAGCGGCATCACCGACCGCTTCGGGCGGCGCATCGTGTTCACGTTCGCCATGCTGACGTACTCCGTGGCGAGCTTCGTCGCCGCCTTCCAGCATTCGCCGCTGGGCATGGACGCCTGGCGCTTCGTGGCCGGCGTGGGCATCGGCATGCAGCTCATCACTGTCGACACTTATATCTCCGAGCTCACGCCGCGCGATGCGCGCGGGCGCTACACGGCGTTCAGCATCCTCGTCATTCTCACCTCGGTGCCCGTGGTCGCGGTCATCTCCTACGCGCTCGTGCCGCGCACGTTCTTCGGCATGGAAGGCTGGCGCTGGGTGATGATCATCGGCGCGGCCGGCGCAGTCTTTATCTGGTTCATTCGTCACGGCTTGCCGGAATCGCCGCGCTGGCTAGAGAGCAAGGGGCGCGTGAACGAGGCGCGCCAGATCGTAGACGAGATCGAACGCAGGGTGGTCGCCGAAACCGGCAAGCCGCTCGCCGAGCCGCCCGAAGGCCCGAATGCGAGCCAGCTGGAGGCGCGCGGCGCGTGGATCGAGATGTGGCAGGGCCGCTACTTCAAGCGCACGGTGATGCTGTCGCTCTTCAACTTCTGCCAGACCTTCGGCGTGTATGGCTTTGGCGCGTGGGTGCCGGTGCTGCTGTATTCGAAGGGCATCACGATCACGCATTCGCTGCTCTACACCATGGTGATCGCCATCACGACCCCGCTCGGCGCAATCGGCGCCATGGCCTGCGCGGAGCGCTACCAGCGCAAGTGGCAACTGGTGGGCTGCGCCATCGTCGTGGCCGTGGCGGGCGTGATGTTCGGCCAGGTGCGCGACCCCGTGCCGATCCTGCTGTTCGGCAGCGCGGTGACGATCGCGAACAACTGGCTCATCGGCATCTTCCACACCTATCAGGCAGAACTGTATCCAACGCGTATTCGCGCGCGCGCCGTCGGGTTCGTCTTCAGCTGGAGCCGTGTCAGTTCGATCTTCGTCGGCTTCTGGGTGGCGGCGCTGCTCAAGCAGTACGGCGTGCCGGCCGTGTTCCTGCTGATTTCGTCGGCCATGCTCGTGATCGTCGTGGCGGTCGGCGCGTGGGGTCCGAAAACCAACGGTGTGCGTCTAGAGGAGTTGTCGCAATGAGTGGTTCCATCGCCGATGCATTCGCGCAGGGCCTGTTTGCACTGGCACAGCGTCCCTTGCCCGCTGATGTCCAGAAGGAAGCGAAGCGCTCGTTCATCAACGTTGCGGGCACAACGATAGGCGCCTGCATGCATCCAGGCGTCGAAGCGATACTCGCGACTGCGCGCGATCTTGGCGCCGCACACGAGGCGGGCGTGCTGGGGCGTACGGAGCGCATCGACCTGCACTTCGCCGCGCTGGCGAACGGCTTCGCCGGTCATCTGGACGATTTCGACGACACGCATCTCGTCACAGTGATCCATCCTGCAGCGGCCACGCTCGCGGTGCTCACCGCGCTCGCGCCGCAAACGCGGCCCACGGGCGCACAGGCGCTCACGGCGTTCGCGCTCGGCTGCGAGGCGCAATTGCGCGTGGGCGTGGCGATCTCGCCTGAGCACTACGACCGGGGCTGGCACATCACCGGCACGTGCGGCGTGATTGGTTGTGCGGTCACGGCGGCGCTGTTGCTCGGCCTCGACGAAGCTAAACTTAAGGAGGCCGTATCGATTGCCGCCTCGATGTTCGTCGGGCAGCGCGAGGCCTTCGGCACCATGACCAAGCCCTTTCATCCCGGCAAAGCGGCGGCCAATGGCATCGACGCTGCGCGGCTCGCCCAGCACGGGCAGCGCGCCGCAGACGACATCTTCGAAGCGCCGGGCGGCTATGCGAGGTCGCTTTCGACGAAGGTCGACTTCGAGCGCATGAACGGCGATTTCGGCGAGCGCTGGGAGTTGTCGTTCAACACCTACAAGCCGTATCCGTGCGGGATCGTTGCGCATCCGGCCATCGATGCCGGCCTCGCGATTGCGGAGCGCATCGCGGATGCCGGGGCCATCGACGCGATCGTGCTGCGCTGTCATCCGCTCGTGCCGGAACTGATGGGCAACCCGCAGCCTCGTGACGGCCTGCAGGCGCGTTTCAGCGCGATCCACGGTGTGGCCGCCGCGCTGTGCGACGGCCAGGTGGGCCTCGCGCAATACGACGACAGCCGCGTGACGCGCGACGACGTGAAGGCGCTGCGCGCGAAGACGACGCTCGCGCCCGACCCCGCATTGAACCGCGACGAGGTGTACATCGAGGCGCGGCTTCACGACGGCAGCGTGGTCGCGCATCACGTCGAACATGCGCGCGGCAGTCTCGCGCGGCCCCTGACTGACGACGAACTGCTCGACAAGGTGCGTCTGCTGATCGACCCGCGGCTTGGCGCGGGCGCGGCGGATCGCATTGCCGCCGCAGTCGCGAACGTCGAGAGCGCGGCGAGTCTCGACACGTTCTTCGCCCTTTGCACGCCGAACAAGGATCTGGCTCATGCATAACCCCGCCGCTCATTCCGCCGTTGCCGATGCGTTCGTGGCGCTTGCCGCAGCGAAGCCTGGCGAGCGCGAACTCGAAGCCGCGCGCAGCGCCGTGGCGAACGCGCGCCGCTGCGCCGCGCAGTCCCGCGCCGCCAGTCCGCTGATCGCAATGCTTGCGCAGGCCACCGATGCGCGCTCGCGCGCATGGCAGCTCGGCGCCGCGCTCGCCACGCTGGATGCAGGTTCTACCGCCACACCCGCCGTGGCGGCAGCGCTTGCGCTCGGCGAATCTCTCGAGGCTGCCGAAGATGACATCGCCGCCGCTGTCGCGGTCGGCACGCGCGCGTCGGCGCGGCTGGGCGCCGCCGTGGACGACGAAGCGTTTCGTGCGCGCTGGAACGTGGCCGCGTCTCTCGGGATCGTGGGGGCGACGCTCGCGGCTGCGCGCCTCCTCGCGCTCGATGCGCCGCACACGCGCCACGCGCTTGGCATCGCCGCCACGCAGGCCGCAGGGCTCGCGCGCAATGTGGGCGAAGCCATGGGCGCGCTGGAAACCGGCAAGGCGGCCGCCGACGCCATCGAAGCGGCCTTGCTCGCGAAACATGGCTTTACGAGCGCGGTGGCGTCGATCGACGGACGGCGCGGGCTGGCCGCGCTGATGGCCTACCGTTTCGACGCCGGCGCGATTACCGCATGAGACGAGCCGGGCAGGGCGATTTAATACGGATGCCGAACTGATAACGATGCCAATAACGTCTTTGCTTTCGCGTCGCCGCATGCTTCAGTGCGTCGCGGCGTGCAGCATGCTGCCCGTCGTCGGCGCAAAGCATGCGTTCGCCGCCGACGCGTCACCCTCGTCATCACCATCGCCGGACGACACCGACATCACCGCGCAGCTTGCGCGCTACATCGTCGCTGCACGCGACAAGCCGTTGCCCGACGCCGTGCTGGTGGAATGCAAGAACCACATTCTCGATACGTTTGGCGCGATGGTGTCGGGCTCGCGCATGCGCCCCGGGATGCTGGCGACGCAATACGCGCGCTCGCTCGGCGGTGCGCCGCAAGCCTCGGTCGTCGGCTCGGACCTGCGCACGAGCACGGTGAACGCCGCGCTCGCCAACGCCATGTGCGCGCACTCCGACGAGACCGACGACTTCGAGCCTGTCACGAAGGCGCATCCCGGCTGCTCCACGGTGCCTGCCGCGTTCGCGCTAGGCGAAGCGCAGGGCGCATCCGGCGCGGCGCTCGTGCGTGCCGTCGCGCTCGGTTATGACACGGCGTGCCGGCTCCTCATGGCGCTCGGCCCGGATCTCGTGCGCGCATCGCATCGCAGCGCGGAAGGCACGGCCTCGACGTTCGGCGCGCTCGGCGCGGCCGCTGCGCTCACGAGGCTCGACGAGCGCCAGACGCGTTATGCGATCTCCTACGCGGCGCAACAGGTGTCGGGACTATGGAGCTGGGTGAAGGATCGCGACCATATCGAAAAGGCGTTCGATTTCGCGGGCATGGGCGCGCGCAACGGCGTAATGGCGGCGACGATGGTGCAATCGGGCATGACCGGCGTGGCCGACGTGCTCGACGGTACGCACAATCTCTTCATCGCGCTTTCGACGAAGCCGCAGCCGCAAGCGATGATCGACCAGTTCGGCAGCCGCTTCTTCGTGACGGAAACGGCGATCAAGACGTATTCGGTGGGTTATCCGATTCAATCGCCGCTCGATGCCTTGCTCACGCTGCGGCGGCAATATCAGCTCACACCGGACAAGGTGCGCACAGTGGTGGTGAAGGTGCCGCCTGACGCCATCGGTATTGTCGGCGACAGCGCGATGCCCGACGTCAACTGCGCCCACATGGTGGCGCTGGCGCTCGTGAAGGGCGCGGTGTCGTTCGCGGACAGCCACGACGTCTCACTCATGCGCGATCCGCAGATCGAGGCGCAGCGCGCGAAAGTAACGGTCGTTGCCGACCCGAAGTTGCGCGACCCGGCCGCGCCGCGTGGCGGCATCGTCGAAGTGACGTTGACGGACGGTCGCACCGTGAGCCACTACACGCGCTTTCCGCCTGGCACGAAGGAGAACCCGCTGAGCGTCGCGCAGGTGAACGACAAGGCGCGCGATCTCATGGAGCCGGTGCTCGGCCAGCAAAAGACCGCGCAACTGATCGGGCGGATCAACGTGCTGGAGCACGTCGCGAACGTCGCGGACCTGAGGCCGCTGTTCACGGCGTGAAGTGGTCGTTACGGCATGCGCGTCCGCGAAGCATCCACGCCTTGCTCATCCTTCATGCCCAACAGGGCGACGGACTCCGTGCGGCCGCGCCGCGTGGCTTTCCAGATCATCAGCAGGTGGTAGTAAAGTCGCGGGCTGAAGCCGAACCGGTACGCGTAGAGATTGCCGAGCGCGAGCTGCAGCCCAGCGCGCGCCTCGCGATTGCGTGCGAGCAGCGAGACCACGATCGGCACGAGACGGCGCATGGCGAGCTTGCGCGCCGGTTCGAGTTCGGGCGGCAACGTGAGGCTGTTGAGAAAACGCCACGCCGAGATCGACGACGCATTGATGCTCGTGCGCGTCGCCTGGGATACCGAAACGTCCGTGATGCGATAGCACGAGACGTATTCGTTCACGTAGCACACACGTTTTGCCGCGAGGCACAGGCGCGTGCCGAACACGTAATCGCAGCAGGTGCCGTAGTGGTCGTCGTAGCCGATGCGCTTGACGAGCGCCGCGTTGGCAAGCCAGCCGTTGTTGGGGAACATCTGCACGATACCCACGCGGCCCGGTGGGTGTTGCAGTCCTGCTGCGCTGGCCGTGCGGTGATACGCGATATTCATGCGTTCGCTAGCCGCGTGCATGATGCGCCCGTCGTGATCGGTTTCGTATTGATCGCCGAACGCGACTTCCAGATCCGGATAACGCTCCCACTGCGCAAGCAGTTTCTCGATGCAGTGCACGAGCAGATAGTCGTCGTCGTGGATCAGCAGGATCTTGTCTCCGCTCGCGCGCTCGAAGAGGCTCGCCACGTTGGGCGCCTGGCCGAGCGCGGGCACGTGGCGCCGATAGGCGATGCGCGGGTCGTTGCCGTAACGCGAGGCGACCAGCTGCTGCGTGCGATCGTCGCTCGAGTCGTCGCCGATCACGATCTCGATGTTCGCATGCGTTTGCATGAGGCACGATTCGATGCAGCGAACGAGCAGTTCAGGCCGGTTGTACGTCGGCAGGCAAATGGAGACCTTCGTTGTTGTCGTCATGGGCAGACCCCAGTGCTTGAGGGATGCGGAGACGTTCGCAAAGACGGGTTCGTAATGCGAACTTCATCCGGTGGACATGACGGTAAAGGAACAAAACGCGAAAGAAATTGAAAATAAATCGCAAGGCATGCGCCTTGCGCAGCGCGGCCCGCAAAGCCAGCACCGGTGGGCATCCGCATAAAGTGCCGAGCTTTGATATTACAAATCGGAAAGAAAATCCGGGCGGCAAAATATTCGGGAATCGTCGGGGATCGACTGAGTGCCGGAACAGTCACGTCAATCGCGTTAACATTGGCGCTCCGCCTGAAAAGACCGACGGCATCCATGGCCTCCATCTCGTACGCCCACAAACCGCTCACGCCGTTCCGCCGTGCGCTCGCACGCTTTTCCCTCTCCGAACTCGCGAAGTACACGAAACTCACGCTCGGCATGTGGATCGGCTTCGGCATTCCATACGCATGCGGATATCCAGAAGCGGCGGTCGCGCTCTCCGGCTCGGCGATGCTCACGCTCGCGCTCGGCAGTTCCATCTCGGCGGCGCGCGGATACTTCCACAAGCGCGTGATGTCGAATCTCGTCGCGATGCCGATCGGCACGCTGCTGATCTGGCTGACCGCGCCGCATTTGTGGCTTGGCGTGATCCTGCTGCCGCTCGTGATCTTCACGATCGTGCGCATCCGGCCTTCGGTGTTCCAGATGACGAGCATCACCGTGCCGATGACGCTCGTGCTCTTCACGGGCGTGCGCATACCATTGCTCGAGCAACGGCTGATCGGCGTGGTGCTTGGCATGCTGCTCGGTTTCATCATCCAGCAGGTCGCATTTCCGCCCGATCATGGTTTTTGGGCGAATACGCTCGTGAACGACGGCAACGCGCAGGCCGAAGCCTTGCTCACCCAGGTCGCAACGAAAACGCTGGACCGCACGAAACTGAAATCGGCGACGGCCGCGCTGCGGGTGTCGAGCAGCAATCTGAAGCAGGCACACGATCTCCTCAAGTCGGACCTGGAGCAGTCGTGGGTGTCGGCGCATCTGAAGCGCAATCGCGATCGCTTGCCGCTGTTCTCGTGCTACCACGAGCTATTCGATTCGATCGTCGGCTTCCTCGAAACGCTCGATACGTTCAACGCGCAATACGAGGCGCTCGATACGCAATGGAAAGAGGCATACCGGCACGGCCTCGCGCGCCTCGTGGACGTGCACCGGCAAATCGCTTTACAGGCCGACCTTCGGGTGGAGCGCCCGGGTCTACTCGTGGAGCCGTTGACTCGCGAGGAACTGCACGCGCTCGTCGAAGCGCTGCCCGCAACGGGCGTGTTCACGAGCGTCTATCTCGGGCATTTGACTGGCTACGGCATCCTGCTGAGCCGTTTGAGCGACATGCATACCGAGCACTTGCGCAAAGCGTGAGCGTCGCGCTCATTCCTCGCGTATTTTCCCGGCGATCCGCGCGGCGGCGGCCTGCGGGCCGCTCGGGCTCGTGCAACTCATGCGTTGAGTGCCTACCGCCCGGCACGCATGCGAGCGTCTACCCGTAATTGTCCTGGGGTGGGCGCGCCGCGGCGCAATGCGCGGTGCGCACCGCTCGAAGCGTCCCGGCTGCCGTGCCCGCCGGCCTTACGCGCCCGATTGTTCGCGATCCGCGAATGACGTATTCGGGCGTTATCCGGTACTGATTACGCTGCGCTTGCGACTATCTTTGCGTCGTCGATGTCGACGGCGTCCAGCGCAGTGGCGCACGTCGCGTCGCACACCGTTTTCGACTATGAGCGTGTGGCGCGGCATCCGGCCGGCCCAAGGAGACAGAGATGAAACCGAACACATGGGACACGGCCTACGAATGGAAAGCCGTGACGCTGCTGGCGCTGGGCTTCGGCCTCGTGGGCCTCGACCGCTGGCTGATCGCGCCGCTGTTCCCGTCCATCATGAAAGACCTCAACCTCAATGCGCAGGATGTCGGCAATTGCATCGGTATCCTCGGCCTTTCGTGGGGCGTGTTCGCGGCGGTCATGGGCGGCATGTCCGACAAGGTGGGGCGGCGCAAGGTGCTGATTCCGGCGATCATCGCGTTCTCGCTGCTCTCGGGCTTCTCAGGCCTCGCAGGCGGCTTTGCGAGCCTGCTGGCCGTGCGTGCGCTAATGGGCGTGGCGGAAGGCTCGTTCTGCCCGACCAGCTTCGCCGCCACGGCCGATGCCTCGCACCCGAAGCGCCGCGGTTTCAATCTCGGGCTTCAGCAAAGCGGCTTCGCGTTGTTTGGGCTCGCGCTTTCGCCGATCATCGCCACGCAGTTGCTGGGCGTGATGAGCTGGCGCTGGGTGTTCGCACTCGTGTCGGTGCCGGGCCTCATTCTCGGCTTGCTGATGTACCGCGTGATCCGGGAGCCGCAAGACGCGCTTGCGCGTAACGCGGGTGCGTCTGCCGCGAAGGCCGAACGCGGCCACTGGCGTGACGTGATCCGCAGCCGCAACATTCCCGTGGCGATGGTCGCGCTGTTCTGCGCCATGACGGGCGTGTTCGTGCTCGGCGCCATGCTGCCGCTCTACCTCACGCAGTACCTTTCGCTCGATACGCAGCGCATGGGCGTGGTGGCCTCGGCAATTGGCTTTGGCGGTTTCGTCGGACAGTTCGGCTTGCCGGGGCTTTCGGATCTGCTGGGCCGGCGCCTCGCGAGCGTCATCGGCTTCGTGGGCACGGCTGTCATGCTGATCGTGTTTCGCGGTCTCGGCGCGCAGCCGTTCGCGCTCTTCGCGGTGCTGTTCGCGGCGTCGTTCTTCACGCTCGGCCTCGTTTCGCTGCTCTCGGGACCGGTTGCCACTGAGGCCGCGCCGGCCGGCATGGTCTCGACTTCGATCGGGCTCGTGGTGGGCGCGGGCGAAATCTTTGGCGGCGGTGTGGCGCCCGCGCTCGCCGGATTCGTTGCAGCGCACTTCGGTATCCAGAACATCTTGTGGCTGCCTATCGGCGCCGTCTTTCTCGGCGTGCTGGTGAGCCTTTTCCTCAAGGAAACCGCGCCCGCGAAGCTGCGCCGCAGCGAGGCTGCCGCGTCCGCCGCCCCCGCCGCGCCCTTGCCTGCAACGGGGCAGGCTGAGTAATGTGCACGCGCCGTCCGTGTCGTTCTCTGCTGCCGCGCCGCCCGTGCAGGAGCGGCGCGAGCGAATGGGGGCGGGCCCTATACTTGGATGGCCCGAACCCATGAAAAAGAGAGGAGCATGGACCGATTCCTGAGCATCGAAGCTTTTGTGCGCGTGGCGGAAACGAGCAGTTTCGTGGAAGCGGCCCGGCAACTCGGCGTGACCAGTTCGGTCGTGACGAACCGTATCCAGCAACTGGAGAAGTTCGTCAACGCACCGCTCTTTCATCGCAGCACGCGGCACGTGCGCCTCTCCGAAGTCGGAGAGGCGTTTTATCGTGAATGCGCGGAGGTCGTGGGGCGCGTGAACGAGCTGACCGACCAGATGCGCGAACTGCGCGCCACGCCCACGGGCAGGCTGCGCATCCAGATCTTGCCGGGCTTCGCGCTGGGCCATTTCGGCGCGCCGCTCGCCGAGTTCAATCGCCGCTATCCCGGCATCCAGCTCGATGTGATCGTCAACGACCGCGTGGTCGATCCGATCGAAGAAGGCTTCGACGTCGCGTTCCAGATCTTCCCGCCGATTTCCGATTCGCTGATCGAGCGACGGCTCTTTTCGGTGCGGCGGCTCTTTTGCGCGACACCCGCTTATGTGGAAGAGCATGGCGCGCCGCAGCATCCCCGCGAATTGCTGCAGCACACCACGGCGCTCTATTCGGGCTATCCGTCGCGTAACCGCTGGACGATGACTCGCGGCGACGAAGTCGTGGAGATGGAGTTGCCCGGCATGATCCGCTCGAACTCGGTGCATTTGCTGCGCGATTACGCGCTCACGGGCGGCGGCGTGGTGTGCCTGCCCACCCTTGTGGCGAGCGAAGCGCTCCTCAACGGCTCGCTCGTGCCGATCCTCACCGACTACCACCTCTCGGCATTGAGCTTTGCCGCCGTGTATCCCTCCACGCAGCGCCAGGCCCTGAAAGTGAAGGCGCTGGTGGAATTTCTGGCCGAGTATCTGGGCCCCGAGCCCGCGTGGGACGTGCCGCTGATCGAGCGCGGCTGGGTGCGCTAGCGCTTGCGGCGATTGACTGCCGCGATTATTTGCGAAACGCGAATGCCGTAGTCGCAAGGCCGCCGGTTGTTACCGCCGCGCAGCGCTCCTAAAGTTGAATCCAACGAACCTTCCAAAACAGGAGACAGCCATGACCGATTCGTCATTCCACACCGCCTTCGGCTCGCTCGAGCAGTACCGCAAGGGCGAGATCGAAATCACGAGCGGCGACGCCCGCCACTATGTTTTCTCCAACGTATTCGAAGTCGCTGCAAGCTCGGCGCCCTACGAGAAGGTCGTGGTCGGCAAGAACCTCGAATACGTGATCGAGGTGATGCGCACGGAAGGGCAGTCGCGCTGGTTCGCCTGCGCACACGATGAGTTCGTCATCCTGATGGATGGCGAAGTGCGCATCGACTTCATCAAGCTCGATACGCCGCTCAAGGGCAGTACGGGCACGGTCGACGCGGGCGAGCAGCCTGCGGGCCGCAAGATGGGCCACGTGGTGCTGCGCCGCGGGCATCAAGCGCTGGCCTGCTGGCTGCGCGTATCGCTTCAGCGCGCAGAAGCCTGGCGTGGCGCTCGTGCAGACCATGGCCGGTGAACTGTCCGTGCAGAAGTGGGCAGATATCTGCCTGCACTGACAACACGCGCAAACCGAACACTCGACTACTGGAGACACGACATGGCCACCCTCGATACCCTCGACCATTCCGCAGGCTTTGCCGCCGACACCGTGCGCGCGAGCGAGCCCGACGCCGTGACCGGCTATCGCCGCTACACGCTCGGCGCCTTCGAATTCACGCGCGACGAATACTTCGTGAAAGTGCTGTGGCCCGCGAAGGGGCAGACGCGCACGCACGCCATCCCCGCTGACGCCTTCCTGCGCGCCATGATGCGCGACGTGGCCTGGGGCTTCTTCTACGGCTGGGTGAACTTCGACCACGTGTTCGGCACGCGCAATCACTACGGCAAGGTGGACGTGTATGCGGGCTCGTTCAACGGCATCATGAAGGACGCCGGCGTGGACTATATCGAGACCTTCGAAACGCCCACCATCATGGCGACCTTCAAGGCGATCCTGCACGACTGGACCAACGAAGGCTTCGACCCGTTCGCCGCGCCCGAGGAAACCGGTACCGCATTCGGCCGCAAGCATGGCGAGAACGATGCCGCGATCGAGCGCACGCGCATCGCCACGCGCCGCATGCCGGGCCTCGAAGGCGACTCGCCGCTGCGCGACGACCTCCCGGTGAACCGCGCCTTCGCCGACGTGGCTCAGGACAACCCCGAAGTGCACGCCGAGCCCGGTTTTGAAGGCGAACTGCACGCGTTCAACCTCTTCAAGTACCTCTCGCGCTCGGACGTGACGTGGAACCCCTCGGTCACTTCGGTGTGCGGCCAGAGCCTGTTCTGCCCGACCACGGAGGAGTACATCCTGCCGGTCTTCCACGGCAACGACCGCGTGGAGTGGTTCCTGCAGCTTTCCGACGAGATCGTCTGGGACATCGGCGACAAGAACACCGGCGCCCCGCGCGCACGCATCACCATGCGCGCGGGCGACATTTGCGCCATGCCTGCCGATATCCGCCATCAGGGCTATTCCACCAAGCGCTCGATGCTGCTCGTGTGGGAGAACGCGACCGCTGGTTTGCCCAAGCGCTACGAGAGCGGCGAACTCAAGCCGTATCCGGTCGAGTTTTGAACGCGCTTCGCAGCTACACAGCAAGCCTTAAGCATCAACCGAGGATTTACTCATGCAAACGCAATTGTTCATCGACGGCCGTTTCGTTGACGCCGTCGAGGGCGGCACCATCGACGTGCTCAATCCGCACGACGGCTCGCTGATCACGAAGATCGCCGCCGCCACCGCCGCCGACATCGATCTGGCCGTGGCCGCCGCCACGCGTGCCTTCCCGCAGTGGTCGGCGATGCCGGCCGCCGAACGTGGCCGCTTGCTGCTGCGTCTGGCCGACGCCATCGAAGCGAACGGCGAAGAACTCGCGCAACTGGAATCGCTCGACACGGGGCACCCGATTCGCGATTCGCGCGCGCTGGACGTGCCGCGCACGGCGGCGTGCTTCCGCTACTTCGGCGGCATGGCCGACAAGCTGCAAGGCTCGGTCATTCCGGTCGAAACGGGCTTTCTCAACTACGTGCAGCGCGCGCCCATCGGCGTGGTGGGCCAGATCGTGCCGTGGAATTTCCCGCTCATGTTCACGAGCTGGAAGATGGGCCCGGCGCTCGCGGCCGGCAACACGGTCGTGCTGAAGCCCTCGGAAATCACGCCGCTTTCCACGCTGCGCATCGTCGAGCTGATGGCGGAAGTGGGCTTTCCCGCGGGTGTCGTCAACATCGTGCCGGGCTATGGTCATACGGCCGGGCAGCGGCTTGCGGAACACGAGGGCGTGGGCAAGATCGCCTTCACCGGGTCGACGGCGACGGGGCGGCGCATCGTGGAGGCCTCGAAGGGCAACCTGAAGCGCGTGCAGCTCGAACTGGGCGGCAAGGGTGCCAATATCGTGTTCGACGACGCCAATCTCGACGCCGCCATCAACGGCGCGGCCTGGGCGATCTTCCACAACCAGGGGCAGGCGTGCATTGCGGGTTCGCGTCTGGTGCTGCACGAGCGCATCGCCGACGAATTTCTCGAACGCTTCGTGGCACTCGCCGCTTCGATTCGTGTCGGCAATCCTTTGGACCCCGAAACAGAAATGGGGCCGCTCACTTCGCTGCAGCATCTGGAGCGTGTGAAGGCCTTTGTGGACGTGGCGCGCGAGCAGGGCGGGCGCGTCCTCACGGGTGGCATCGCGCCGCAAGACCCCGCGCTCGCCAACGGCTACTACGTGCGCCCCACGGTGATCGAGGCGAAGACGTCGGACGATCGTATCGCGCAGGAAGAAGTGTTCGGCCCGTTCGTGACCGTGCTGCGCTTCAAGTCCGACGAAGAAGCGCTCGCCATTGCCAACGGTACCGACTACGGTCTCGGCAGCGGCCTGTGGACGCGCGACCTCTCGCGCGCGCACAGCATCGCGGGCAAGATTCACGCGGGCATGTGCTGGGTGAATTGCTACAAGCGCGTGAATCCGGGCAGCCCGTTCGGCGGCGTCGGTCAATCGGGCTACGGTCGCGAAATGGGCTTCGAGGCGATGCAC
Source organism: Paraburkholderia guartelaensis (assembly GCF_004353905.1). Classification (GTDB taxonomy): domain Bacteria; phylum Pseudomonadota; class Gammaproteobacteria; order Burkholderiales; family Burkholderiaceae; genus Paraburkholderia; species Paraburkholderia guartelaensis. Next base: position 147,659 of record NZ_SMOD01000003.1, read on the forward strand.
GACTACACGGAGGCCCGCTCCGTCTGGGTCAACGTGGACGCCCAGGTGCCGCCCCACTTCAAGCGTTGAGGCACGTATGGATCGCTTCGTTTACCAGGGCTTGCCGTCGCGCGTGGTGTTCGGCTGGGGCGACCTCGCGCGGTTGCCCGAAGAAGTGGACCGGCTGGGCGCACGCCGCGCGTTGATCCTCTCGACGCCCGAGCAGCGGCCGCTCGCTGAAGAAGTCGCGCGCCTGCTCGGCGCGCGCGCCGCGGGCATCCATGCCGAAGCGGTGATGCACGTGCCCGTGGAGGTCGCGCGAGCCGCACGCGAAAAGGCGGCGGCACTGGGTGCGCAGTGCTGCGTGGCCGTGGGCGGCGGCTCGACCATCGGCCTTGGCAAGGCCATCGCGCTCGAATCGGCGCTGCCGATCGTCGCCGTGCCCACGACTTATGCGGGCTCGGAGATGACGCCCATCTACGGTCTCACCGAAGGGCGCCTGAAAAAGACCGGGCGCGACCTGCGCGTGCTGCCGCGGACTGTGATCTACGATCCGTCGCTCACTGTCTCGCTGCCAGCCGGCACTTCGGCGGCTTCGGGCGTGAACGCCATCGCGCACGCGGTGGAGGCGCTCTACGCAGAGGACGCGAACCCGGTGATCAGCCTGATGGCCGAAGAATCGATTCGCGCGTTGGGCGAAGCGCTGCCCGGTGTCGTGCGTCGCCCGGACGACGTGGCGATGCGCAGTCGCGCGCTCTATGGCGCGTGGCTCGCGGGCACTTCCCTGGGCGCGGTGAGCATGGCGCTGCATCACAAGCTCTGCCACACGCTCGGCGGCACCTTCAACCTGCCGCACGCGCAAACGCATGCGGTCATGCTGCCGCATACGGCGCACTACAACCACGCTGCGGCGCCACAGGCGCTCGAACGCGTGGCGCGTGCGCTCGGCGGCGCGCAGGCGGACGAAGCCGGGCCGCGGCTCTATGCGTTGAACGAGTCGCTTGGCATTCCAATGTCGCTCAAGGAAATCGGTATGCCCGAAACGGGCCTCGACGAAGCCGCCGATCTCGCGTGCACAAATGCCTACCCTAATCCGCGACCGTTGGAGCGCGCGGCGATCCGCGCACTGCTGCAACGGGCATGGGAAGGCGCGGCGCCGCGCTAGTTGGGCCGCGCCACGCCGCGTGCGTGGCGTAAAGAACGAAGGAAAGGAGACAACCATGTCGATGCATGGCACCGAGGCCGAACGCGCCTTGACGGAACAGGTCGTGGGCCGGTTCGCGAACACACCCGACGCGCGCCTGCGCACACTGATGCAAAGCCTCGTGCGGCATCTGCACGCCTACGTGCGCGAAGTCGAGCCGACAGAGGCGGAATGGTTCGCCGCCATCCGCTTCCTGACCGAGACGGGCCAGATGTGCGACGACGTCGTGCGCCAGGAGTTCATCCTGCTTTCCGACACGCTGGGTGTGTCGATGCTCGTCGATGCGATCAATCACCGCTACGCGACAGGCGCGACCGATACGACCGTGTTCGGCCCGTTCTATATCGAAGGCATGCCGGAGCGCGCCCATGGCGAGAACATGGCGTTCACGCCGGGTACGCCGGCGCTCGTGCATGGCCGCGTGCTGACGACCGACGGCAAGCCCGTGGCGAACGCGCTGCTCGACGTGTGGCAGACGGCGGACAACGGCATGTACTCGGGGCAGGACACCGCACAGCCGCACGGCAACCTGCGCGGCCGCTATCGTACCGACGCCGAAGGCCATTACGCGATCCGCACCATCGTGCCCGTGTGCTATCCCATTCCGACCGACGGCCCGGTGGGACGCATGCTCAACGCCACAGGGCGCCATCCGTGGCGGCCCGCCCATCTGCACTTCATGATTACGGCGCCGGGCCACAGCACGCTCGTCACGCACCTGTTCAACCAGAACGACCCGTATCTGGATTCGGATGCGGTGTTCGGCGTGAAGCCCTCGCTGCTCGTCGACTATCGCGAGCACGCGGCGGGCGAGGCGGCTGCGCAGCAGTTCGGCTTCGAGGGCGGCTTTCGCGAGGCGCGCTACGACTTCGTGCTGGAGCGCGCATGAGACCGCACACGCGCTACTACGCCGTATTCGCCACCGACAAGCCCGGCATGCGCGACGTCCGCGAGCGCGTGCGTGCGGTGCATCGCACCTATCTGCGCTCGGCCGCGCAGCGCGGCGTGTTCGTGCGGCTGGGCGGCTCGACGCTCGCGCCGCATTGCGACGCGCTCAACGGCACGCTCCTCGTGATCGAGGCGGAAGGATACGACGACGTGATGCGCTTCGTACGCGACGATCCCTATACGCTGGCGGGGTTGTTCGAACACGTCGAGGTCCGTCCGTGGGACTGGAATCTTGGCAATCCTGAGCAAAGAGTGTGAACCATGGAGACCGTATGCCTGTGTTGCCTTGACGATGTGCCCGACGGCGGCGCGCGCGTGATTGACGCCGCGCTCGCGGGGCGGCCGGTCGTCGTCGTGCGGCGTGCCGGCGAAGTATGGGCATACGCGAACCGCTGCCCACACTTCTCGGTGCCGCTCGACTACGAGCCCGGCCATGTGCCAACGTATCGCGCACAGGTGATCATGTGCGCGCATCACAGCGCGTTGTTTCGCTTCGAAGACGGGCAATGCATCGAAGGCCCGTGTGCCGGCGCGAAACTCGACGCCATTCCCGTCTGGCTCGACGCGCAGTCCAACGTCGTGGCGCATTGCGGCGGCGCCTGATTGTCTACCACGCTCGGGGCATCGATGCTCGCGCTGAGTCCGGCATCCGAATGCGCATGGCGCAGGAACAGTGCGAGCAGTTCAGGCCGCAGCCCGTCGCCGCGTTGAGCGGCGAGCGCGTGAAGGGCGAGGAGCGGAGCAAGCTGTGACATGATTCGACTCCCTATGTGAGACCTTCCATTCGCCGCGCAATCAGACTCGCTTGATGAGCCCGAGTTGCGTGAGCGCCGTTACGCCGTCGTCGAGCCCGATCTCTTCGACGATCTTTCCGTCCTTCAGGCGCAGCACCGTCGTGCCGGTGAAATGCATCTTGCGGCCGCTCGCCGCCGGCAACGATCCCGCGAGAAAGTCCCCGAACGCCGGGCCCGAATGCGTGCCGCCGCCTTCCCACTGGCCCACCACGTACTCGCCTTCGGCAATCAAGTCGGCCGCGCCCCAGAAGTTCAGATTAGGGAACGCCGCACGAAAGCCGGTCATGAACGCCTTGATGTCTTCGCGGCCGCGGCGCGGCTCGTGCAGCGAATACTTGAGCAGCATGTCCGGCGCGGCCAGCTCGTCGACGACGCTGAGGTCGCAGGTTTCGCCCCAGAAACGCGTGAACCAGCGGCCAACGATCGCCTTGTTGTCCTCTTCCATCGACATGTTCGACTCCTTGCTGATCTCGATTCATGGCGAAGCAGGATTGCTGCGCCTGAAATGAACGATATCGACAGGCAAGCCTCGTCAATACCCGTTTCTTGCCGTGACATTCGCGTGGCATTCACGCCGTGGCGCGCGCTGAATTAGAGCGCAACATTCGGATCGGAACGCGCGGGGCGTTGGCGTATCGTTGGTCTGTATGGGAGATCGGCGAAAATGCCGGTTGCGAGAGGAGGGATACACGCGATGAAAACCGGGGCCATGCGAGCAGAGAAGCCGGAATCCGGAACGTACGACTGGGTCGAGATCGAGCGATCGCTCGACGCGCGCGGCTATGCCGTCCTGCCCCGCGTGCTGAGGCCCGAACAATGCGCGCAGCTCGCCGCCCTCTACGCGAGGGACGAGGGCTTTCGCTCGCGCATCGTCATGGCGCGCCACAATTTCGGGCGCGGGGAATACAAGTACTTCGCGTATCCGCTTCCGTCGCTGCTTCAGCGGTTGCGGCATGCGCTCTATCCGTACCTCGCGCCTATCGCGAACCGCTGGAACGAGCAACTGGGAATCGACATGCAGTACCCGTCGGATCTCGACGCTTTTCTCGATCAATGTCACCGCGCGGGGCAAACGCGCCCGACGCCGCTCATCCTCGAATACGGCCCGGGCGACTATAACTGCCTGCATCAGGACCTCTACGGCGAGCATGTGTTTCCGCTGCAGGTGGCGATGCTGCTCTCACGGCCCGGCGTCGATTTCGAGGGCGGCGAGTTCGTGATGACGCAGAGTGCATCGAACGGTCAATGCGCCGAAGTGATTCCGCTGGAGCAGGGCGACGCAGTGCTGTTTACCGTCAACCAGCGGCCGGCTGCGAACCGGCGCGGCGGCACGCGCAGGGTCGCGATGCGGCACGGCGTGAGCGTCTTGCGCAGCGGCAAGCGTCATACCGTCGGGCTGATTTTTCACGATTCACGTTAGCGCGCGCACGACGCGAAGGAACGCATCATGCAACTGTTTCTCAGCCATATCGAGTCGCCGCCTGGCGATCTCATGCTGGTGAGCGACGCGCAGCATCGACTGTACGCGCTCGAATTCTCCGATCACCGCTCGCGTCTGCATCGCGGTCTGCGCGATCGTCACGGCAGTGCCGAATTGATCGACGCCGCTGCGCCGGCTTCGATCGCCGACGCCATGACGCGCTACTTCTCGGGCGAATTGAACGCGCTCGATGCTCTCCCGGTCGTCATGACCGGCTCGGACCTGGAAGAAAAAGTCTGGGCCGCGTTGCGCCGCATTCCGGCCGGCACCACCACCAGCTACGGCAAGCTCGCGAAAGCGCTGGGATTCGAAGACCCGCGCGCGGCGATCGACATCGGCGCGGCGAACGGCGCGAATCCCATCGCTATCGTCGTGCCGTGCCATCGCGTGATTGCCAGCAACGGCGAGTTGAAGGGCTACGCCTGGGGCTTGCAACGCAAGCGCTGGCTGCTCGAACACGAGAAGGCGATACCCGCCACGCGCGAGGTTCCGCAGACGGCAACGCTCCCGGGCTTTTGAAATGAATATGTCCTTGTCTATGACTTCATCTGCCGACACATTCGATAAGCTCGATTGGAGCGTGATCGCCGCGCAACTGGACAGCGAGGGCTATGCGGTACTGCCTCGGCTAGCTGGCGCGAACGAAATCCGCATGCTTGCGCGCGAAGCGGGCACTTCGAACGCATTGCGCCGCGTTTCTTTGGACTCGCTCGATCTCGGCCGTGGCGATCTGCTGTATTTCGGCACGGCTCTCCCGCAGCCGTGGGCGCAATGGCGTGTGGATCTCTATCGTCAGTTGGCGCCCATCGCCAATCGATGGAATGAGATGCTTGGCATGCCTTATCGATTTCCGACGGAGCTGGATGAATATCTGGAGCGCAACCGGCGGGCGGGGCAAACGCGGGCGCAGTCGCATTTGAACCAGCTAGGCGCCGACGACTATCTGGCTCTGCATCAACGCAGCGACGGGGAGCATGTGTTTCCGCTGCAAGTGGTCGCCTTGCTCACGGAACCGGGGAAAGATTTCACGGGCGGCGAACTGGTGCTGACGGAGCAGCGTCCGCGCATGCAGTCGCGCCCGACGGTCGTTCCGCTCGGGCTGGGCGACGCTGCGATCATCGCCACGGCCCAGCGGCCATTCAAAGGCAGCAGCGGTTACTACCGCGTGAACCTCCGGCATGCCATCAGCCGCGTGCGCAGCGGCGAGCGCATTGGCGTCGAGTTGTCGTTCCACGACGCGCCGCAGGTGGCAAACGGTCAACACGCATTCGATCTCGACATCTGATTCCTGCCGCGCCGCCGCGCTTGTGGCGCGCGCAGGCATTCCAATCCGCATCAACAGATGCAACTAACTGCCAAGCCCGCCGACCCTAGCCCAACGCCGCGCTGCGGCGCGGCGACATCGATTCGCCTTCATGCAATGCGCATCGCCCAGGGACTTCCCTTATAAAGACTTTATCGACTATTTATCGATAAATTGTCGTGATAGATTTCCGGGCTGAATTGGGCGCAACGGGGAAGCGCGCGCCCGCGCGGCCGCGTCCACGAGACCGGCGGAAAGACTAAGGCGGAGGAGAGATGCTGGTTTTGATAGGGGTGCCGATCGTGGTGATCGGCTTCGCATTGCGCCTGAACGCGCTGCTCGTCGTGACCGCGGCGGGCATTGCAACGGGGCTTGCGGGCGGGCTGCACACGGTCGAGATCGTCAGCGCTTTCGGCAAAGCGTTCGCCGACAACCGTTACATGGGCCTCATCTGGCTCACGCTGCCCGTGATCGCGCTGCTCGAGCGCAACGGCCTGCGCGAGCAGGCAAAGCACCTCATTTCGCGCGTGCACGCCGCCACCACCGGCCGCGTGCTGATGCTCTACTTCGTGATCCGCCAGATCACGGCCGCGCTCGGCCTCACGTCGCTGGGTGGCCACGCGCAGATGGTCCGTCCGCTGATCGCGCCCATGGCCGAAGCTGCCGCCACGAAGCGCTTCGGCGAGGTGCCCGACGCCGTGCGCCAGCAGATCCGCGCCAACGCCTCGGCCGTGGACAACATCGCCGTGTTCTTCGGCGAAGACATCTTCATCGCGATCCAGTCGATCCTGCTCATCAAGGGCTTCCTCGAGCAGAACGGCATCATCGTTCAGCCGCTCCAGGTCTCGGTCTGGGCGATTCCTACCGCGGTCGCGGCGCTCCTCATCCACTGCGTGCGCCTGAAGCTGCTCGATCACGATCTTTCGCGCCGCGTGGGCGCGGCCAACGCACAGCGCGTCGCAAGCCGCCAGGGGGCCGCATCGTGATCAAGCTCGAATCGCTCTATGTTGTCGCGGGCCTGATGTTCGCGTCGTTCGCCCTCTTCAACCTGCTCGACCGCGCGAACCCGCGCCGCGTCGTCAACTTCGTGTTCTGGGGCGTCTACGCCGTGACGTTCCTGTTCGGCGGCGTGCTGCCGCATTTCGTGATGGGGTGCCTCGCCATCGCGCTCGCCTTGATCGCGGGCTCGGGCAAGCTGGGCCGCAGTCCCGCGGCCAACGACAACGCCAAAGCCGAGGTGCGCCGCGAGCAAGGGGCGCGGCGCTTCGGCAGCCGGCTCTTCATTCCGGCGCTGCTGATCCCTGTCGTGACGCTCGTCGGGACGCTCACGCTCAAGTACGCGCCCTTCGTCGAAGCGAAGAACGTCACGCTCATCTCGCTCGTGATCGCCACGCTCGTTGCGTTCGGCGCGGCGCTCGTCATGTTGCGCGATTCGCCCGTGCAAGCGCTCAAGGGCGCACGGCACACCATGGACGCCGTGGGCTGGGCCGCCATCCTGCCGCAGATGCTCGCGGCGCTCGGCGCGCTGTTCGCGGCGGCGGGCGTAGGCCACGTGGTGTCCGAACTCGTCACGAACTGGATTCCCCAGAATTCGGCGTTCGCAGTCGTGGCCGCCTACACTTTCGGCATGGCCCTCTTCACGATGATCATGGGCAACGCGTTCGCCGCCTTTCCGGTGATGACCGCCGGCATCGGCCTGCCGTTGATCGTGCATCAGTTCCACGGCAACCCGGCTATTCTTGGCGCGATCGGCATGCTGTCGGGCTTCTGCGGCACGCTCATGACGCCCATGGCCGCGAACTTCAACATCGTCCCGGCGGCACTGCTCGAATTGAGCGACAAGAACGGCGTGATCAAGGCGCAATGGCCGACCGCCGTGCTGCTGCTCGTCGTCAACACGCTGCTGATGTACGCCTTCGTTTTCCGGTTCTGATGAGATCACGATGACCACACACCTCACCGCCGCCCATGCCTCGAAGTTCGCCTCGCTCGCGCTTGCCCACCTCACGCGCGAGTATCCGAACAAGCTGACCCATTCGCTCGAAGGCCCGCAGGACGTGCAGGGCCCGCGCGCGCTGCACCCGGTCTTTTACGGCAGCTACGACTGGCATTCGTGCGTGCACGGCTACTGGCTCGTGCTGCATCTGCTGGAACGCTTTCCCGACCTGCCCGAGGGGCCGCAGATCGTCGCCGTGGTCGACGAGCACTTCACGCCGGAAAAGATGGCCGGTGAGATGGCCTACCTCACGCTCGCGCACAACCGCGGTTTCGAGCGCCCTTATGGCTGGGCGTGGCTGCTCGCGCTCGCGGCACAGGTCGACGCGCTGGCTGAGTCGATGAAGCTGCCGCAGGCCGCGCGCTGGCAGGCGGCGCTGGCGCCGCTCACCGACTGGTTCGTCGAGCGCTTCGAGGAATTCCTGCCGAAGGCGACCTATCCGTTGCGAGTGGGCACTCACTTCAATACGGCGTTCGCGCTCACGCTCGCGCACGACTTCGCAAAAGCCACGTCGCGTCCGGTGCTGGCGACGCTGATCGAAGACACCGCCACGCGCTGGCACGCGAACGACGCGGGCTGCCAGGCGTGGGAGCCGGGCGGCGACGAATTCCTTTCGCCCGCGCTGAGCGTAGCCTTGCTGATGAGCCGCGTACTGCGCGCGCAGGATTTCGAGCCGTGGTTCACGCGCTTTTTGCCCAACCTCGCGGCACAAGAGCCGGTCACGCTCTTCACGCCGGCTACCGTGACCGACCGCAGCGACGGCAAGATCGCCCACCTCGACGGGCTGAACCTGAGCCGCGCGTGGTGTCAGCGCTCACTTGCACGCGCGCTGCCCGCGGGCGACGCACGTGTGGCCGTCCTCAACGATGCCGCGCAATTGCATCTGGCCAGCGCGCTCGACCACGTGGCCGGGGACTACATGGGCGAGCACTGGCTCGCCACCTTCGCGACGCTCGCGCTCGAAGCATGACAAAAGCATGAACCATATGGGGCGCGCCGTTCGCGCGTGCCCCGCGCCGCTTTCCAGACTGAAGATTTACGTGCCTGCGGTCGATATAACGGGCTGAAGCCCCGAGCTGCAGCCGGAATCTGCCGCGCATCGTCCGGCTCGGGACGTCGAACCCATTCAGGTCTGGAAGGTATGCAAGTAGAGAAATTCATGACGAGCCGTGTCGTCACCATTGGTTTCGACGACACGCTCGCGACCGTGCGCGAGATTTTCGCCGAAGCGAGCTTTCACCACCTGCTCGTGGTCGAAGACGGCAAGCTGCAAGGCGTCGTCTCCGATCGCGACCTGCTGCGCGCGATCAGCCCGTTCATCGACAGCGTGGTCGAATCCGCGCGCGACCTCGGCACGCTCAACAAGCGCGTGCACCAGATCATGAGCCGCAAGCCGCTCACGCTGCGTCCCGAGTCGAGCCTCTCCGACGCTGTCGCCCTATTTCTGTCCAACAAGATTTCGTGCATCCCCATCGTGGACGCAGAGTTTCGCCCCGTCGGCATCGTGAGCTGGCGCGACGTGCTGCGCTATCTCGTGCCGATGGACGAGGGCGGGGCAGACGCGGAGGACGCCGGCGCATGATGCGGATTGGATTGCGCGCATCCCACATATTGGTCTGTATTACGAAGTGTTGCTAACGGTCGTTCTTCTTTGCTGGAAACCATAAAGTTCGCAAGCTCTCCTGCCGTTGTTATGTACTGGGCGCTTAATCAGCCTGAAGGCATGGGCTGCACTGGGTAGGCGCACCGGAACATTCGATGAAAAACGACTGGGACACGCGCGGCCTCCAGAGCCGCGCGCCCCACGGAGAGAGACCAGGAATGCTTCACAAGCTGTCGATACGCGCGAGCCTGACCCTGATGATTGCCTTCTTCGGCATCGTCCTGATCGTCGGCGCCGCCACAGGACTCCTGTCGATGCGAGCAGGCAACGAGTCGCTGCGCACCATGTACACCGTCGATACACCGGCTGTGGCCGACCTCGAAGGCAGCGCCGGCCAGTTGCTGCGTCTGCGCCTTGCGCTCGCCACCAACGCATCGCTTTCCGAGCTCGGCGATCACGATGCCGCGGACGCGGTGCTCAAGCGCTTCGATCAGTACCTGAAGAACTCGAACGAGCGTCTGGACCACTATCTGTCGATTGCGAGCGGAGAAGGCGAGGCGCAGGATCTCATCGCCGACATGCAGGCCAAGCGCAACAGCTTCCTGCACGACGGCGTCGAGCCGGCACTGGCGGCGCTCAAGGCCGGCGACAAGACCGCGTTCCAGGAACTGCAGGGCCACAAGCTGCCGTCGCTCTACGGCAACTACGAAAAGGCGATGCTCGTGCTCGAGAAGCGCCAGATCGACCTCGGCGCGCAGCGCTACCAGGAAGCGCAGGACCGCTTCAATGCGGTGAGCGTCGCGGTGGGTGTGGGCATGGTGCTCTCGCTGCTGCTCGCGTGGATTGGCCGCGCGGCGCTCATGCGCGCGATCGTGCATCCTGTGGACGCGGCCATCGCGCAATTCCAGCGCATCGCTGCCGGCGACCTGAGCGGCACGGTGCAGACGACGAGCAACAACGAAATGGGCCGCCTGCAGGCCGCGCTGCGGCAAATGCAGGATGCGCTCATCAAGACGGTCAGCAGCGTGCGTGAAGGCGCGCTGTCGATCGACAAGGGCGTGAGCGAGATTGCCGCGGGCAATACGGATCTTTCGCAGCGCACCGAGGAACAAGCCGCCTCGCTCGAGGAAACGGCGGCGAGCATCGAAGAGCTGACCTCCACCGTCAAGCAGACCGCAGAAAACGCACGCCAGGCCAGCACGCTCGCAGAGGGTGCTTCCGGTCTTGCCGCGCAGGGCGGCGCGCTCTCGCGCGAAGTGGTCGGCACGATGCAGGACATCGTGGGCGACTCGCGGCGCGTGGGTGAGATCGTCGGCGTGATCGAGGCCATTGCGTTCCAGACCAACATTCTCGCGCTCAACGCGGCTGTGGAAGCGGCGCGTGCGGGCGAGGAAGGGCGCGGCTTCGCGGTGGTGGCGAGCGAAGTGCGCTCGCTTGCGCAGCGTAGCGCCGCGGCGGCCAAGGAGATCAAGGAACTGATCGAGTCGTCGACCTCGCGCGTGGAGACGGGCGCGGGCCTCGTCGAGCGCTCGGGCTCGACGATGAGCGAAATCGTCGAAGCGATCGCGCGCGTGAGTGCAATCATGAACGAGATTGCATCGGCGGCGGCAGAGCAGAGCACGGGCATCGATCAGGTCAACGTCGCCGTTGGACAGATGGACCTCGTGACGCAGCAGAACGCGGCACTCGTTGAGCAGGCAACGGCTGCTGCGTCGTCGCTCGAAAACGAAGCGCACCGGCTGAACGCCGCGGTTTCGGTTTTCCGCGTCGGCCGCGCGGGGTAACGCAAACGCTGCATGGTGTGATTCGCCGGTTATAGTCGTGCATTCACGACTGCGGAATTCCAGCACCATGCAGCTTCTCGATCACGTTTCGATCGGCGTTCCCGATCTCGACGCAGCGCGCCCCTTCTACGACGCGATCATGAATACGCTGGGCGCGCTCAAGGTCTACGACCGCCCCAACGCGCTCGGCTACGGCGAGCGTTGCGACGCAGCCGAAACGCAGTCGTCGTATCTTTCCATCTATCTGGATGCCAGCGCCATCGAGCCGAACAAGCGGCACTGGTGCTTCAAGGCCGCTTCGCGCTCGCAGGTCGATGCGTTCCATGCAGCCGGTCTCGCGGCGGGCGGCCGCTCGGATGGCGATCCAGGCTTGTGGCCGCATTATCACGCCGACTATTACGCCGCTTTTCTCATCGACCCTGCTGGAAACCGGGTCGAGGCCGTGTGCCATACTGCATCGGCCTGAAGTTGCGCCTCACGTCAGGCGCGGGAGATGGGGAAATGCCGGGCACTGGCAAATACTGGTTTCGAGCCAAACGCTATGGCTGGGGCTGGGGACTTCCGCTCACCTGGCAGGGGTGGGTGGTGCTCGTGGCGTATGTCTTGTCGATTGCCTTGAGCGCGGTATTTTTTGAACCGCATGGGCACCCGTTCGCGTTTGCGGTGCTCGTGATACTCGCCACGCTCGCGCTTTCGGCGGTGTGCTGGCTCAAGGGCGAGCCCCCGCGCTGGCGCTGGGGCAAGGACCACGAGTAAGCGTCTCGTCTCCTGAGGCGTAGCGTGCTGCTTAAGTTGTCCTGAAGGGGAACACCATGGCGCGAGCAAAGCAAACCGGCAGCGCCGCGCTGCTTGGCACATGGAAGCTGCAATCGTTCACGACCGAAGACCTGGTCACCGGAGAGAAGACCGATTTGTTCGGCGCTCATCCTTGTGGCTATCTCAACTACGGCGCCGACAAGCGGATGTACGCGATTCTTCTCGAGGAGAACCGCACCGCGCCAGCCGATCTCGTGCCAACCGATGCGGAGCGCATCGCGCTTTTCAATGGCTCGTGCGCCTATGCGGGAACGTGGAGCATCGAGGGCGACCTGGTGAGCCACCACGTCGACGCATCGTGGAACGAATCATGGACGGGGACGATTCAGTTGCGCCGTTTCAGAATCGACGGCAAATACCTGCACATCACGACGCTGCCCGCCCGCAACCCGGTGACGGGTAAAGAATGCATTTCCGAACTGGTGTGGGTGAAGGTCGAATAGACGACACCGTTCAGCGAGCGCGAACGTGCGCGAGGTGCTGCGCGTAGCGTTCGCAGCCGCGCGGGCAAGCGCGTTTTCTTGCCGCTTTGCACCATGAAATCAGCACGTTATCCGTATGTTACCTGTCATCGTTTGTACCGATTGAGCGCGTAAAGGCTGGTGATACTGTTGGGGGCACATTCTTCAAAGCAGCTTTGAAGCGGGCAGATGTTCCTCAACGATCCTGGCGAATCGGAGATGCATGATGTCCTGTAACGGCGTGTGGCGAAACCTTCATCGCGTAGCGGCAACGGGTATGGTGGCGGCAGGGCTGGGCCTCGCGGCCGGCGCGCATGCCGCGGGGGAGCCGATCAAGATCGGCGTGATCAGCGAGGAGTCCGCAGTGGCGGGCGCTTCGATCAGCAAGGCGGCACAGCTCGCCGCGGACGAGATCAACGCGAGCGGCGGCGTGGATGGCCGGCCAATCCAGATCATCGCGTACGACGACCACTCGTCGGCCTCGGACGGCGTGCGCGCGTTCCAGCGCGCCGCGACCCAGGACAAGGTGGTCGCTGTGATCGGCAGCTATATCAGCGAAGTGGCGCTCGCCATGGAGCCCTGGTCGGCACGGCTGAAAATGCCGTTTATTACGCCGGGCGCCGCGAGCAACGATATTTCGAAGCACGTTCACGACGACTACGACCACTACAAATACACGTTCCACGGCTGGATGACGTCGGCATTCATCGCGCAGTCGATCTGCGATTTTTCGCACGATATTCTCGTCGACCAGTTCAAGATGAAGTCGACGGTCGTGATGAGCGAGGACGCGGCATGGACCAAGCCGCTCGACGAGCGCTTCATGGAATGCCTGCCCAAGGCCGGCCTCCAGGTGCTCGACCACATCCGCTTCAATCCCGATACTTCGGACTTCACACCAATTTTCAACCAGATCGAGGCTAAACACCCCGATACGATCACCACGGGCATCAGCCACGTGGGCGTGCAGCCGACGGTGCAATGGCACGATCAGCAGGTGCCGATCCCGATGTCGGGCCAAAGCTCGCAGGCCACGACCACGAGCTTCTGGAAGGACACGAACGGCGCGACGGAGGGCGTGATCACGGCTTCCGCCGCGGCGCCGGGCGTGGCGATCACACCGAAGACGGTGCCCTTCGCGGATGCGTATCAGAAGAAGTTCGGCGTATCGCCCGCGTATTGCGGCTTCTCGACCTATGACCTCGTGTACATCCTCGCGGATGCGATCAAGCGCAACAAGGGTTCGACCGATCCGGACCAGATGGTCGCCGCGCTCGAGAAGACGGATTACGTAGGCACGATCGGGCGCTGGCAGTTCTACGGCAAGAACGACCAGTTCACGCACGCGCTCAAGTACGGCCCGGGCTACATCACCGGCATCAACCTGCAGTGGCAGGACGGCAAGCAGATCGCGATCTGGCCCAAGTCCGTTGCGAACGGCAAGGTCAAGTTCCCGACCTTCATCAAGCTCCAGCAGGCTAGCGCAAACTAGCTTCGCGTAGTGCGTCGCGCCGTGCGGCCCTTCGTCTGACGATGGGCCGCACGGCGCATGTTGCGACACGCCAATCCACCTGAAAGGCCGGGCATGCTGCTCTTGCAGATCCTCATCGACGGCTTTGCCATCAGCTCGCTCTATGCACTGGGCGCCATCGGCTTCACGCTGATTTTCGGCGTCTCCGGCATATTGAATCTCGCGCACGGCGGCGTGATGCTCGTCGCGGCGCTGATGGGCTGGATGCTCGCGGGCGAAGCGGGTCTCGGCACCTATCTCGGCACGCTGCTTGGCGTGGTCGCCGGTCTCATCGCGGCCTACGTCACCTACCTGATGGTGGTGCGGCCTATCCAGCGTTCCGCCGCGATTCCGGCCGAAGAGAAGGAAATCTTCGTGCTCACCGGCACCTTGCTGTGGGGCATCATGATCCAGCAGGGCATGGCCTGGCTCTTCACCGACAACCCGGTGACGATGCGCCCGCTCATCAGCGGCGTGGCGATGATCGGCAGCGTGCGTGTGCCCTTCAACGAGATCATGATCGCCGTGGTCTGCTGGGCCGTGATCGGTCTCCTGTGGCTCTTCGTGAATCGCACGCGCGCGGGCAAGGCGCTGCTCGCCGCCTCGATGAATCCGCGCGGCCTCACGCTGCTCGGCTTCGAACTCTCGCGCATCTATCTGCTTGCGTGGACCATCTATGGCGTGCTGGCGGGCATTGCTGGCGTGCTGCTGGCGTCGTTCCTCGGCGTGAGTACGAACAATGCCGGGCAGCTCACGGCGAGCGCGTTCTCCATCGTTGTGCTGGGCGGACTTGGCAGCGTTTCCGGGTCGTTGATGGCCGCGTATGTGGTCGGCTATCTGGAGACCGTCACCGCGTATCTCGTTGCGCCGACGCTGCGGCCGCTGCCCGCGCTGTTGCTGCTGGTGCTCGTCGTGTATGTGCGGCCCCAGGGCTTCCTGGGCCGTCGCTAACCGAGCGAAGGGAGCACATCGACATGTCCGGTCTTCTTCGTTCGCGTGGGGTATGGGTGGCGGTGTTGCTCGCCGTCGCGGCGGCCACGCTGCCCTGGTGGATGTCGGGCTATATCCTCGGCGTGCTCACGGTCGCGTATTACTTCGGCGTATTCGCGATGTCGTGGGATCTGCTGTTCGGCTTTGCCGGCGAGGTGAATTTCGGCCCGACGTTCCTGATCGGCCTCGGCGCGTATTCAGCGGCGATCATCGACGCCCATTGGGGGCTGCCGATTCCCGTTTGCGTGATCGCGGGCGGCCTCGTCGCGCTGGTGGGCGGCCTGCTGCTAGCGGTGCCCGCGTTGCGGCTGCGCGGCCCGTACTTCGGCCTCGTCACGCTCGTGGCCGTACTGCTGCTGCAGAACGCCATTGTGATCTTCGCGGGCGTGACGGGCGGCGAGATCGGCATGATGGTGCCCGACGTGATGTCCGTCGACGCCAACCACAACTACTGGATCGCGCTGGCGTTTCTGGTGATTTGCGCGATCCTGCTGTTCGGCCTCTCGCGCTCGGCAATCGGCCTCATCTTGCAGGCGAGCGGCCAGGACGCCACCGGCGCGCAGGCGCTGGGCTTCAACGTCACGCGGCACAAGCTCGTGGCCTTTTGCATCAGCGCTGTGTTTTCGGGCGTGGCGGGCGCGATGCTCGTGTTCTATCAAGGCACGGCTTCGGTGAGCACGGTGGTGGACTTGAGCGTAGGGGTGCAGATCATCATCGCGGCTGTGCTCGGCGGGCGCCGCACGATACTCGGCGCCGTGCTCGGGTCGATCTTCCTGATCGTGGCCGGCGAGTTTCTGCGTCCGCTCGGCCAGCTCAACACGTTCGTCGTCGCGGCCGTCGCGCTCGCGGCGCTGCTGTTCTTTCCGGACGGCCTGCTGGGCAATTTGCTGCGTGCGAGGGAACGCCAATGAACGACACGCCGCTGCTCTCAGTACGCGGGCTGACCAAGCGCTTTGGCGGTCTCGTCGCGGTGAAGGACATCGGCTTCGACATCCGGCCCGGCGAGATTCTGGGCCTGATCGGACCCAACGGGTCCGGCAAGTCGACCGTGATGAAGCTCATTATGGGCATCGAGCGGCCCAACGCGGGCTCGGTCAAGGTCGACGGCGTGGAGATGGCCGGCTGGGCGCCGCACCGCATTGCGCGCGCCGGTGTGGGCATCGTGTTCCAGCATTCGCGCCCGCTGCATCGGCAAACGGTGCTGGAGCACATCAAGCTTGCGCTGCTGCCGGACTCGCTCGTCAAGCTTGCGGCAGAGCCGCATGTGCATCAGCGCGCGCAGGAGATTGCCGCGCGCGTGGGTCTGGCCGCCGTCATGCACCGGCACCCTGCCACGCTGCCGTTCGCCGACCTGCGCCGCATGGAGATGGCGAAGGCGATTGCACGCGACCCGCAGGTCGTGCTCGTCGACGAGCCCTTCGCAGGACTCACGGTTGCGGAATCGGAGGCATTCTCCGAGCTGATTCGCGGTTTTCGCGCGGAGGGCCGCGCGGTGCTGCTGGTCGATCACAACGTCAAGAGTCTTTCAGCGCTTGCCGACCGCGTGCTCGCCATGTACCTTGGCGAGCACGTTGCCGAAGGCACGGCGGAAGAGGTGATGCAAAACGAAACCGTGCGCCGCGTGTATCTGGGCAGCAAGCTGGAGTTGCGTCAGCGCTCGAGTGTCGCGGGCGAGGCGAAGCGCGCCATCCTCGAGGTATCGGACTTGCGCGTGCTGTACGGCAAGGCATGCGCGCTCGACGGCGTGAGCCTCAACGTGCGCGAGGGCGAGTTCGTATCGGTGGTTGGCCTCAACGGCGCGGGCAAGACCACGCTCTTCAACGCGCTCTCGGGCCTGCTGCCGTACAAGGGGACGATCCGCTTCGACGGGCGCGATCTGAAGGGCATGAGCGGGGCGGCCGTCTCGCGCGCGGGCCTCGTGCAATGCCCGGAAACGCGCGAGCTGTTCGGCGACATGACGGTGCGCGAGAATCTCGAACTAGGCGGCTATCATCTATCGGACGAGGTGCGCAAAAAGCAGCTCACGTGGCTCTTCGACCTCTTTCCGATCCTCAAGTCGCGCCAAGGCCAAACCGCGCGCACGCTATCGGGCGGCGAGCAGCAAATGCTGGCCATTGGGCGTGCGCTCATGCCCCAGCCCAAGCTGCTGATACTCGACGAACCGACGCTCGGGCTCGCGCCCGTGATTCTCGAGCAACTGTCGAAGGCGCTCGATGCGCTGCAGCAGTCGACGCCCATTACGGTGCTGCTGGGCGAGCAGAACGTTCGCTTCGCCCTGCCACACGCGGACCGCGTTTATGTGCTGGAGCATGCGCGCATCGTCTGGGAAGGGAGCGCTTCGCGCTTCGAGACGGAGATGGGGCGCGGCTTTCTCGAAGCGGTGCCCACGACCGTTCCTCATGCACTGACCTCGGGTGTAACGCGTTGACGGCCACGCGCAGCACGCGCGTGCCGTGTCTTCATGCCTGAGCTTCTGCCTCGGTCTCGGCCACGTCCTCTGTGCTCTCAGGTTCCAGCACTTTCACGTCGTGAAGCCACCGTGTGGCCTTGGCGATGGCGCGGGAAAGCCGCGCGACCTCGTTCAACTGCTCGATCACGTCGTTGGCGAAGCGGAAAAGGAACGCCGCGCCCTCGTTGCGCAACTGCAGCGCGGACATGATCTGCTGGCGCGCCGAGTCGGACTGCGCTTCGATTTCCGGCTTGGCGTTGACGATGCGAGTCACCACGTCGGCCTCGGGGTGCGCGATCATCTGCACGGCAAGCGTGAAATACTCGATGACGGACCTGGCAAATTGCACCAGCTCGGGGTTGCTCGCCAACAGGGTCACGTCCGCGCTTTGCGCGGCCCGCCTCTGGCTTAGCGCGAGCATGCTCGTGGTGGCCACTTCGCGGATGGCGTCGAGGCAGGTCGCAATCCGCGCGAGATCCACCACTTGCCGGCCTTCGTCGTCGCTTTGCACGGCGTCGGAGAGCTTGCCGATGTAGGTGAGAATGGCTGTGCTGAGCGAGTCCGCCGACTTGTCCTCGTTGGTCACCGTGGAAAGCGCCTGCGTTGAGCTTTCGACGAGGAGCATGGCGCTTTGCTCGACGACTGTCTGCACGAGCTTGCCGAGCGAAGCCAGTTCGAGTTGCACGCGGGCAATGGCGAGCGCCGGCATTTCGACCAGCGTTTCATCGAGGTAGCGCGGCACGCCTGGGTCCTGCCACCCTTCGCGGCGGGCCGGGGCCAGGCGTTCGGCGAGTTTCGCAATGGGCCCGGTGAACCATATCAGCACGAGGGTACTGAACACGCTGAACACCGTGTGTGCATTGGCCGCCTGGCGCGGCGTTTCCGCCGCGAGGCGCGCAGCGCCAGTCAGCTCGGGCGAGGAAGGCGAGATCATGCGCACGAAATCGGCGAACTGCGGAATCACAAAGGCGAAGAACAGCACACCGAGCACGTTGAAGATCAGGTGGACGATACCGACTTGCGCCGCCTCCGCCGATTTGCCGATTGAAGCGAGCAGCGCCGTGCCACAGGTGCCCACATTGGCGCCGAGTATCAGCGCAATGCCCGATTCGAGCGGAATCAGCCCCTGGCTGCCTAGCGCAATCACGATGGCGAGCGTGGCCGCCGAGCTTTGCACGACGGCCGTGAACACCGCGCCGATCACGATGCCGATGAGCGGATTGCGCATGTTCTGCATCGCGTCGATGAACGGCTGGTAATCGCGCAGGGGCCGGGTCGCGTTGCCCATCATCTCGATGCCGAGAAACAGCAGGCCGAGCCCGAGCAGTGCGCCGCCCAACTCGCGCAGCGTTTCGCGCTTCGCAAAGCCATAAAGCAGGAAGCCGCCGCCGAGCATGAACGGCGTGAGCGCGGAGATATTGAACGCGATGATCTGCGCGGTGAGCGTCGAGCCGATATTGGCGCCCATGATCATCGGGATGGACTGCATCAGCGTCATGAGCCGCGCGGAAACGAAGCCCACCAGCAGCACCGTGGTGATGGTCGATGAATTCAGGAGCGCCGTGATGCCCGCGCCCGCAAGCACGCCGCGAAACCGGTTGGCGGTGAGGGAGCCCAGCAGCGATTGCAGGCGCGCACCGGCAATCGTTTTGAGTGCCCCCGTCATGAGATCCAGCCCGAACAGGAACAGGGCGAGCCCGCCCACCAGCAATCCGGTCACCTCGACCAGGTTCAGGTTCGCACCAGGCAACATGGCATTGGGCCCTCGCTCTCGAGTCGGGACGAAACGATTCTACGCGTCATGGTACTGCCTTGTGGCCGCGCCGCGCGGTTGCGGGCTCACGGATTTTTTCAGCGCGGGTATCGAGCGAATGACGAGCTTCTCTATCTCCACCACGAGGAAGAACAGGATCGCACCCGCCACGAGCCAGAGCCAGGTCGAGAGCGGCAGGGACTCGGTATCGAACACCGCGTGAAAGGGCAGCGTATAGGTGAAAAGAATCTGCAGCACGACGACAGCACCGATGCCGTACCAGAGATACGGGTTGCCCATGTGCGCCCGCACCGATAGCGCGGAATTGAGCAGCGAGCGGCTGTTGAGCAGATAGAAGACTTGTCCCAGCGTAATGGCGTTGACGGCGGCCGTGCGCGCCATCGAATCCGGCACGCCCTGCGACTTCATCCAGAAGAAGGCCGCGAGCGTATAGAGCACGAGCGTGGCGCCGACAAAGAGAATGCGCCACACGCCGAATGGTGTGACGATAGGACGGTCGATCGATCGCGGCGGGCGCTGCATCACATCGTTCTCGTGAGGCTCGAAGGAAATGACGAGGCCGAGCGCGACGGACGTGACCATGTTCACCCACAGCACCTGCGGTGCGGTGATCGGCAGCACGAAGCCGAACAGGATCGCGATGGCAATCACGGCGCCCTGGGCGACATTCGTGGGCAGCATGAAGAGCATGGCCTTTTCGATGTTGTTGTAGACCGTACGCCCTTCCTTCACCGCCGCCGAGATCGAGGCGAAATTGTCGTCGGCGAGGATCATGCCCGCGGCTTCCTTCGTGACTTCCGTGCCCTTGATGCCCATCGCCACGCCGATGTCGGCCTTCTTGAGCGCGGGGGCATCGTTCACGCCGTCGCCCGTCATGGCAACCACCTGGCGGTTGGCCTGGATCGCCTTCACGAGCCGCAGCTTGTGCTCGGGGCTCGCGCGCGCGAACACATCCACGTCGCGCACGCATTCCTGCAGCGCGGCGTCGTTCATCGCCTCGATCTCGGTGCCGGCCACGGCCGTCTTGCCGTCTCCGATGCCGAGCATGCCCGCAATCGCGGCGGCCGTGACCTTGTGGTCGCCCGTGATCATCGTCACGCGGATACCGCCGCCGTGGCATTCGCGCACCGCATCGATCGCCTCCTTGCGCGGTGGGTCCATGAGGCCCACGAGACCGAGCAGCACGAGCGTCTTCGGCAGGTCCCCGGGGCCCAGGTTGCCCACTTCGAGGCCGGGCTCGGGCAGCCAGGCGAGCGCCAGCACGCGTTCGCCCTGCGAGGCGAGCCGCTCGCCTTCGCGCGCAAAGCGCTCGCGGTCGAGCGGCGCGGGGCCGCTTGCCGTTTGCTGGCGGTCGCAATTTTCGATGATCACTTCCGGCGCGCCCTTCACAAGCAGCATCTCGCCTTGCGCCGAGCGGTTCAGCGTAGCCATGAACTTGTGCTCGGACTCGAAGGGAATGCCGTCGATGCGGGGCGCGGCGGCGGCCTCCGCAGCGCGGTCCATGCCGAGCTTGCCGGCGAACGGGTAGAGCGCGCCCTCGGTCGGGTCGCCTTCCACTTTCCATTTGCCATCTTCTTCGAAGAGGCCGGCGTCATTGCACAGGATGGATACGCGGCCCATCAGCGTGAGGACTTCCGGCGCGGCGGCGCCGAGCGCCTTGCCGCCCGCGCGGACGTCGCCTTCGGGGGCGTAGCCGTCGCCGGTCACTTCATAGGGCGCGTCCGCCGTCACGACGGACGTCACCATCATCTCCATGAGGGTGAGCGTGCCGGTCTTGTCCGAGCAGATGCGCGAGACGGAACCCAGTGTTTCGACTGCGGGCAGGCGGCGGATGATGGCGTTGCGCTTCGCCATGCGCTGCACGCCAATGGCGAGCGTGATGGTAATGAGCGCCGGCAGGCCTTCCGGGATCACCGAGACCGCGATGCCCACCACGGCCTGGAACAACTGGATGAAGGTCATGTGGCCGAGCCAGTGGCCCCATGCGAAGAGCAGCACGCTGATGATGCCGATGGCGATCGTGATGACGTATCCAAACTTCTTGATCTGGCGTAGCAGCGGCGTTTCCAGCGCGCTGACTTCGGCCAGCATCTGGTTGATGCGGCCAAGCTCCGTCTGGCTGCCCGTCGCCACGACGATGCCGGTTGCGCGGCCCGAGAGGACCATCGTGCCGGAGAAGGCCATATTCTCGCGGTCGCCCACGGTGGCTTGCGCCGGCACCGCGCCGGTGTTCTTCTCCGCAGGCACGGATTCGCCCGTGAGCGCCGCCTCTTCCGTGCGCAGGTTCCGCGCCTCGACGAGGCGGACGTCGGCGGGGATCTTGTCGCCCGATTCCAGCAGCACGATGTCGCCGGGCACGACCTCGTCGGCGGGGACGAGGCGCACCTCGCCGGCGCGCAGCACGCGCGCTTCCGCGGAGAGCATGTTGCGAATCGAGTCGAGCGCTTTCTCGGCACGCCCTTCCTGCAGGAAGCCGAGCAGTGAATTGAGGATGACCACCGCGAAGATGATGGACGCGTCGAGCCACAGACTCAGCATCAGCTTGATGAAGCCCGCCGCGAGCAGCACGTAGATGAGCACGTTGTTGAACTGGGCAAGGAACCGCACGAACGGGCCGCTTTTCTTGCCCTGGGGCAGGACGTTGCGCCCATAGGTGCCGAGGCGCTGCGCGGCCTCGGCCACATCGAGCCCTTGCGACGGGTTCACGTTGAGCTGGCGCTCGATCTCGTCAGCGGGCATGGCGTGCCACTGCACCGCGCCCGCACCTGTTGCCGCATTCTCGGCAGAACTCATCTTCGCCCCCTTGGTTGCGCAGAGATTCAACGCAATAGTAAGTTTTTTTCGCAACAGGCACGCGCAACCTGGTGCGCGTGCAGTTTTTGTTTGGAGCCGCCGCGGCGGGATGTATGGCAACATCTTTCTGCCACGACCCGCCCGAGTCATTCCATGCGCATCACGCCTCTGCCTCCGCTGCCCTGCCTCGTCGCGTTCGAAGCCGCCGTGCGTCACGCCAGCTTCACGCGCGCGGCCGCCGAACTGCACCTCACGCAAAGCGCGATCAGCCGCCAGATCCTGCAACTCGAAACGTTTCTCGGCCGCTCGCTGTTCGTGCGCGAGCACCGCTCGCTGCGCCTCACGATAGCGGGCGAACAGTATGCGGCGCAGGTGCAACGGCTTCTCACGCAATGTGCCGAAGCCACCTTCGACGTGATGAAGCACTACGGCGACCTCGAACTGACCATTGCGTGCTCGTCGGGCGTGGCGGTGCTCTGGCTCACGCCGCGTCTGCCTGCATTCCGCGAGGCGCATCCCAACGTCAAACTGCGCCTGATCGTGCGTGACGGGCTCGCTACGATGTCGCCCGCGGAATTCGACGTTGGCGTCTATTACGTGCGCCAGCAGGCGCCCGCGCAATTCACCGCGCGCCGCCTCTTCAACGAAGAGGTGTTTCCCGTCTGCTCGCCCGGCTATCTCGCGGGACGCGCGCTCGCGCCTGCCGATCTGGCGGCCGAAACGCTGCTGCTCCTCGAAGACGGCCAGCGTCAGTGGATGTCGTGGCCCGAATGGTTCGACCTGAACGGCGTGACGATGCCGAAGACCCCGCAGGGCATCACGATCAACCACTATCCGCAGCTCGTGCAGCTCGCCATACTCGGCCAGGGCGTAGCGCTCGGCTGGCGTTACATGATCGACGCGTGCATTGAAGACGGTTTGCTCGTGCGTGTGGGCGAAAGCTCGGCGAGCCATGGCGGCGGCTACTACGTGATCTCGCCCAACGACCGCGCGCAGAACCAGGCAGCGCGTCTATTTACGCGCTGGCTGTTCGAGCAGGCGGAGATACAGACGGCGGCGTGACGGACTAAGCGGCGTCCAGGCGCGTGGCATGCGCTCAGCGCATGCATGCATGCGAATCTTTCGTTTCAGAAAATATTCGGGCTGTCATTAGCATGAGGAGCATGTTGGGGGCTCCGGGCGCGTAGCTGTTGGCGCGCGGCTACGATTAATCTGACAAGGAAGAGACCATGCAAGGAACGCTTTCACCTCGCGTAGCGCATGAAGCCGTCGCGACAACCGCGCAGCAGCGCCGCCGCGCGATCATCGCGACGGTATTGGGCAACGGCCTCGAATGGTTCGACTTCACGGTGTACAGCTTTTTTGCTGTGATCATCGCGAAGCTGTTCTTTCCGACCGGCAACGAACTGACCTCTGTGCTGCTCACGGTGGCGACCTTCGGTGTGGGCTTTTTCATGCGGCCCGTGGGCGGCATCGTGCTCGGTATTTATGCCGACAAGGTAGGCCGCAAAGCAGCGCTCTCGCTCACTATCCTGCTGATGGCCTTCGGCACCGCGCTCATTGGCCTTGCGCCCACCTACGAGCAAGCGGGCATTGCCGCGCCGTTGCTGATCGTGCTCGCGCGCCTGCTGCAGGGTTTCTCGGCGGGCGGCGAGATGGGCGGCGCGACCGCGTTCCTGACCGAGTACGCGCCGCCCGGCAAGCGCGCCTACTATTCGAGCTGGATCCAGTCGAGCATCGGCTTCGCGGTGCTGCTGGGCGCTGCCACGGGCACGTTCGTCACGGCGTCGCTCGATGCGCAATCGCTGCATAGCTGGGGCTGGCGGCTGCCGTTTCTGATTGGCATTCTCGTGGGCCCGGTGGGCTACTACATCCGCAGCCATATCGACGAAACGCCTGCGTTCAGCGCCGTGGAAGCACAGGCGAAAGACAATTCGCCCCTCAAGGAAGTGTTCGAGCGCTACCCGCGCGAGACCTTCGCGAGCTTCTCCATGGTCATTCTCTGGACGGTCTGTACCTATGTGCTGCTGTTCTACATGCCGACCTATTCAGTGCGCACGCTGCATCTGCCGCAATCGATGGGCTTTTCCGCGGGCATGGTGGGCGGCCTGATGATCATGTGCGGCTCGCCGATCGTGGGCAAGCTGGCGGACGCGTGGGGCCGGCGCGTGTTCCTGAGCGGCGCCGCGTTCCTGATTCTCGTGCTGGCCTGGCCCATGTTCGCGTGGATCAACCGCGCGCCCGGCTTCGCATCGCTCATCGTGTTTCAGGCCGTGTTCGGCGTGCTGATCGCCGCCTACACGGGACCGATTCTCGCTGCCTTCTCCGAGCTGTTCCCGACCAAGGTGCTCTCGACCGGCCTTTCGGTTGCCTACAACTTCGCGGTCACGATCTTCGGCGGGTTCGCGCCGTTCCTGATCACGTGGCTCATTGCGCGGACGGGCAGCAACATGGCGCCCGCGCTCTATGTGATCGTCGCGGCTGCAATCAGCCTGGCGGGCACCTTCTTCGTGACGGACATGCGGCGCGCCAACTGAACGACTCTATAAGGAATCCGTAAAATGACCATCACTGTTCTCAAAGGCGGCAACGTACTCGACCTCGAGCGCGGCGTGCTGCTCGAACATCACCACGTCGTGATTGAAGACGAGCGCATCGTGGAGGTGACCGATCGCCCCGTCGACCTGCCGAACGCGAACGTGGTCAACGTGCGCGGCAAGACGGTCATGCCGGGCTTTATCGACTGCCACGTGCACGTGCTCGCCTCCAATGCGAATCTCGGCGCGAACGCAACGCAGCCCAATATCCTCGCGGCCATCCGCTCGCTGCCGATTCTCGACGCCATGCTCTCGCGCGGCTTTACGAGCGTGCGCGACGCGGGCGGCGCCGACTGGAGCCTGATGCAGGCCGTGGAAACGGGCCTCGTGCGCGGCCCGCGCATTTTCCCCTCGGGCAAGGCGCTCTCGCAAACCGGCGGTCATGGCGATTTTCGTCCGCGCGGCGATTTGCTCGAACCGTGCTCGTGCTGCTTCCGCACGGGCGCGATCGCGCGCGTGGTGGACGGCGTGGATGCGGTGCGCCTTGCCGTGCGAGAGGAGATCCAGAAGGGCGCCACGCAGATCAAGATCATGGCGTCGGGCGGTGTGGCTTCGCCGACGGACCCCATCAACAATACGCAGTACTCGGAAGATGAAATCCGCGCCGTCGTGGCGGAGGCCGAAGCGGCGAACACCTATGTGATGGCGCACGCCTATACGGGCCGCGCGATCGCGCGCGCGGTGCGCTGTGGCGTGCGCACGATCGAGCACGGCAATCTGGTGGACGAAGCGGCGGCTCAGTTGATGCATGAGTTCGGCGCTTTCGTCGTGCCGACGCTCGTGACCTACGATGCGTTGGCCACGCACGGCGCGCAGTTCGGGCTGCCGCCGGATTCGGTGGCGAAGGTGGCTTCCGTGCAGCAGAAGGGGCGCGAATCGCTGGAGATCTATGCGAAGGCCGGGGTGCAGATGGGATTCGGCTCCGACTTGCTCGGCGAAATGCACGCGTTCCAGACCGGCGAGTTCCGCATTCGTGCGGAAGTGCTCGGCAATCTGGAGGCGCTGCGCTCCGCAACGAGCGTCGCTGCGGATATCGTGAACATGAAGGGCGAGTTGGGCGTGATCGCAGCGGGTGCGATTGCCGACGTGGTCGTGCTGGATGGCAATCCACTCGCCGACATTGGCGTCGTGGCCGGTGAGGGCGAGCGGATCGAATATGTGCTGCAGCGAGGGAAGATCGTGAAGGCGCGGTTGGAGGGCTGATCGCCGCCAACGTTATCACTCGACCCGCATCGACACCTCCACATCCCCGCCGAACGGAATCGAGAGATAGCCATTCCCGGGCGCACGCACGCGCGCGAGATAGTCGGGGCTGTACTCGGCATTGTCCGCGACGATGAAAGCGCCTCGCGCGAGGCGCGACTCGACGCGACTCAAAATGTCGCTGTAGAGCGCCTTCGCGCCATCAAGCAGCAGGAGGTCGATCGAATCGGGCAGGTCTACGCTCAGCGTCTGCAGGGCATCGCCTTCACGG
Source organism: Paraburkholderia guartelaensis (assembly GCF_004353905.1). Classification (GTDB taxonomy): domain Bacteria; phylum Pseudomonadota; class Gammaproteobacteria; order Burkholderiales; family Burkholderiaceae; genus Paraburkholderia; species Paraburkholderia guartelaensis. The sequence goes on from NZ_SMOD01000003.1 coordinate 173,614, forward strand.
ATTTCCACGAGATCGGCGAGCCCGCCACTCATGAGGTTTTGGCGTGCTCGCGCGACCTTGGACGGCTCGAATTCAGAAGTGATCAGGCGGCCGCCGCCATTGTCCCGAAGCGCCGCTGCGAGGTGCAGCGTGGAAATGCCAAACGACGTGCCAAATTCGACGATCGTACGCGCGTTCCCTCCGCGCGCCAGCATATACAGCAGCAAGCCCGTTTCCCGCGAAACGGGAAGCGCAACGTCCTTGAGGCGCCCGTAAAAGTCGAGATAGTCCGTCTTGCTGTGCATCAGCCGTGTGCGCTCCTCGGGTGAGAGCGCGGCCACCGCGGAAATGGAGGCTGGGGAAACGGCATCGGCTTCTTCGAACAGACGGTTCAGCAACGGCGCGAGTTGGGGCGAGGTCAATGTGTTCATGCGAAACTCCTTGAGTTGAAACCGGAACGTGTCGTCATCGCATAGCATGACTAATCATTAGAATGTGGACCGTTCCAGCTTCGCGATCATGCTGGTCAGTTGTCGAACGTGCCGCGATATTCAGGAGCGGCGTCCACGCGAGTATTCATTTCGAACATCACGCCACCCGGCGCGCGGCAGAAAAAGCGCGACCCGCGGCCGTTGTTGAAAATGCCGGTTTCCATTTGTACGCCGTCTGCCGTGAAGCGTTCGAACAAGTCCCGCACGGCGTCGAGGCTCGGCAGTTCGAAGCCCACGTGGAAGTTCCTGGGCCATGCCGGTGCGTCGCCGCTTGCATGGTCGATCACCACGTCGTAGCCGGGACGCTTCAGGATATACGACTGGTCCCACGTTCCCGCTATGGTGAATCCCAGGTGGCGTTCGAAGAAGGCCGCTGTCGCGGCGGTATCGGAAGAGGGGAAGCTCAGGTGATTGAGCTTCATGCCTTGAATCACGTCATGCATCGTCAGTCTCTCATCGTGTGGCGGCGGCCCTATGCCGTTACCGCCTGAGGACTTCAGAATATAAGCAAATGCTCACATTCGGCTACTCGCATTGAGCGTGCCCGCGCCGTGCGCGAAAAACGCCTATGCCATAGCCGATTCGACGATGAAGGAGCGTAGCCGCTGTGGCGCGTGCTCGCATTCAGCGGCGCACGAGCGCCACGACGTACACGCACGGCTCCTTGCCCGGATTGAAGAACGCGCAGTCGGCGGGCGGCCCAAGCTGCAGGCAGTCGCCCGCTTCGAGCGTGTGAACCTGCTCGCCTTCCTCGAATACCAGTGTGCCGCTGCGCACCCAGATCTGCTGATGCTGGAACGTGAACGCCGACGCCGGATACGCAACACGCACCCCGCCCGGCAACTCGATCTCCACCAGCTCGAGCATGCCGCCGTTGCGCGGCGAGACGGCCCGGCGCGTATAGCCGGTTTCGGGGTCCTGCCAGATCTGCTGATCGGCGGCGCGGCTCAAACGCTCGCCGGTTTGCTCGGCAAGCGCGAGCAGCATGGAGAGCTGCAAGCCAAACGCGCCCGAAAGCCGGCCGAGCAAAGTAGCGGTGGGGCTCGCTTCGCCGCGTTCGATCTTGCTGATCATCGCCTTGGAAACGCCCGAGCGCTCGGCCATGTCCGCGAGCGACCAGCCGCGCGATTCGCGCTCGATGCGCACGCGTGTGGAAATGGCGGAGGTGGGGTCGGTGAGCGGTCGGTTCATACCTGGAAGATTGGCGGTCTGGGCAGGGGTAAGTCGATTATACGGGGGCCGCTGGCGGTGTATCGCTTTGGCCGGTTTGACGGCGCCAATGCGCTGCACGTCACGTTTCCAGCTATGTGGCAAACCCGGCAAAATCGGAGATAATCCTGGCAAATTGCCACGCGGAGCCAGCGTTCTGATCAGTTCCCGTGGCGCAGATGCTGGCCCCACGGCATAGTCGCGGCTCCCAGGTTTTAGCCAGGAAAAATGGAAATGATCAGCCTCGACGACGTCGACCGACAGCTCATCGCGCTCCTGCGCGACAACGCCCGCACATCGGTCGTAACACTGGCCAGGCAATTGCGGGTGGCGCGGGCGACTGTCCAGAACCGCATTGCGCGGCTCGAGGAAAACGGCGTGATCGTTGGCTACACGGTGCGCCTGAAGCCCTCCGTGGAGAAGCACCGCATTCGCGCGCTCATGTCGATCGCAGTCGAGGGCAACCGCGCGGCGGATGTCGTGAAGGCACTGCGCGGCTATCCCAACGTGGCGGCCATCCATAGCACCAACGGGCGTTGGGATCTGGTCGCGGAATTGCAGGCCGACACGCTGGAGAGTTTCGACCGGGTATTGGCCTCGATCCGCCTGCTCGACGGCATTGCCAATACCGAAACCAGTATCCTGCTTTCAACACACAAGGCCTGAAGGCCTGAACAGCCCCCCGCCATCAATGCGCAAGATGGCAGCGCGGGTTGGCAAAGTGGCCAGTTTCCTGCGCGTTTTGCCATCTTTGCCATCTTTCTGTTGGCGCGCTTCATCGAAATAATCTCCTCATTGCCTGGCGCACTCGCGCTGCACGCATTCCGGCAAACACAGGAGACATTTCATGACCCGCTTTCTCGACGTTCCTGCCACCAGCAAACTGATCGCGCAAATAGGTGTACCGCGCTGCCTGAGTGAACTCGTCGACGCGCTCGAAAACGACTATCGTCGTTGGGCCGATTTCGACAAATCGCCGCGCATCGCCTGCCATTCCCGCGATGGCGTGATCGAATTGATGCCCGTAGCCGATTCGAAGCTGTTCGCGTTCAAATACGTGAACGGTCATCCCGTGAATGCGCAGCGCGGCTTGCATACCGTGATGGCGTTTGGCGCGCTTGGCGACGTCGATACCGGCTATCCCGTGCTGCTTGCCGAACTGACGCTGACTACGGCGCTGCGCACAGCGGCGACTTCGGTCATGGCGGCGAAGCAACTGGCGCGTCGGGACGCGCGCACGATGGCGCTGATCGGCAACGGCGCGCAAAGCGAATTTCAGGCGATCGGCTTTCATACGCTGCTGGGCATCGAGGAGATTCGCGTGTTCGATATCGACCCGCAGGCGACCGACAAGCTCGTGCGCAATCTCGCGGCGTTTCCACGTTTAAAGCTCGTGCGTGCGCGCTCGACCGCCGAGGCCGTGCGAGGCGCCGACATCGTGACGACGGTTACGGCCGACAAGGCTTATGCCACGATCATCACGCCGGAGATGATCGAGCCGGGCATGCATCTGAACGCGGTGGGCGGCGACTGCCCTGGCAAGACCGAGTTGCACGAGAACGTGGTGCGCATGGGGCGCGTGATCGTCGAATACGAACCGCAAAGCCGTATCGAAGGGGAGATCCAGCAATTGCCGGCCGATTTCCCGGTGGTCGAGTTCTGGCGCGTGCTGCAGGGAGAAGCGCCGGGCCGCGAGAGTGCAGCGCAGGTCACCATTTTCGATTCCGTGGGCTTCGCGCTCGAAGATTATTCGGCGCTGCGCTACCTGTATGCGGGTGCGATGCGATACGGCGTGGGCGACGATATCTCGTTGATTCCGCCCGCGGCCGACCCGAAGAACCTGTTTGCGTTGATTGCCGAACACGTGCCTTCGTCGCCCACGACAAGCGTGGCTGAAACGACTGCGCTGGCGGATTGACCGCACCCCATTACCTGGTTCTCGTTGCCCGAATATCGCTACGCCCTATGAGCCTTCTTTCGATTCAGGCGCCGTCCGCTGTCGTCATGATCCGGCCGCACCGCTTTCACCCCAACCCCGAAACCGCGGCCGACAACGCGTTCCAGTGCGCGGCGCCCGCGAACGGCGCGCTGGCCGCAGACGCCATTGCCGAAGCGGCGCGCGACGAAGTGACCGAAGCGGCCCAACGACTGCGTGATGCAGGCGTGCAGGTGCACATCTTCGACGACTTCGGCGAGCGCAGCACGCCGGATTCGGTGTTCCCGAACAACTGGTTCTCCACCCATCCCGGTGGCCATGTCGCGCTCTATCCGATGTATAGCGGCAATCGCCGGCGCGAACGGCGCACGGACGTGATCGACATGCTCAAGTCCGAGTATCGCGTGCAGGACGTGATCGACTTTTCCGGTCTCGAATACGACGATCTCTTTCTCGAAGGCACTGGGGCGATGGTGCTCGACCATGTCGCGCGGGTGGCTTACACGGCGCGCTCGCGCCGCGCCGATCCGGTTGCGCTCGAACGCTTCTGCACGCACTTCAATTTCGAGCCGATGTGCTTCGACACGGCTGGAAGCAACGGACAGCCGATCTATCACACGAACGTGATGATGAGCGTCGCGACCGACTTTGCGCTGATCGGCCTCGATGTGATCAGCGAAGCTGCGCGTCGCGAGGAGATACAGCGGCGTCTCGCGCAAACCGGGCGCACGGTCATTGGCCTCGACAACACGCAGATCGACAACTTCGCGGGCAACGCCATCGAACTGTCGGGGCGAGAGGGCCGCGTGCTCGCGCTGTCGCGACGTGCTTTCGAATGTCTTTCGGTGCGCCAGCGCCGGCTGATCGAGCGTTCGGCGCAACTCTTGCCGCTCGATGTGCCGACCATTGAACTGGCAGGCGGATCGGTGCGCTGCATGCTTGCCGGCATTCATCTCGCCAAGCGTCATTGAGGGTGCTGTGGTGCGGCGCGAGGGCACAGTGCTGCATCGCGGTTTATCAGTATGACGAACTAAAACACATATCGAGGCTTGCGCGTGCAAAACACAAGCGGCGTGCAAAGCCATGGAAGGAGACACCATGCCAGATCGGCAGCCTGCGCTTCACCGCGGACTCGAAGAACGTCACATCAACCTGATGGCACTGGGCGCGGCCGTCGGGGTCGGGCTATTTCTCGGCTCAGCCAGCGCGATCAGAATGGCCGGTCCGGCCATTCTGGTGAGCTATATGCTCGCAGGCGTGGCCATCTTCGTCATCATGCGCGCGCTTGGCGAAATGGCGGTGGCCAATCCCGTGGCCGGGTCGTTCAGCCGCTACGCGCAAGACTACGTCGGGCCACTCGCCGGCTATCTCACGGGCTGGACCTACTGGCTCACTGCACTGGTGGGCAGCATGTGCGAGATCACGGCAGCGGGAATCTACATGAATATCTGGTTCCCTCACGTGCCCACATGGATATGGACGTTTGCCGCGCTTGGCGCTGTCGGGGCGATCAATTTCGCTGCTGTGAAAGCGTATGGCGAATTCGAGTTCTGGTTCGCGCTGATCAAGGTCGTGACGATTGTGCTGATGATCGTGGCGGGCGCGGGCATGATCGTATTCGGCCTGGGCAATGGCGGCGTGGCGAAAGGCATCAGCAATCTGTGGGCGCACGGCGGCTTCATGCCCAACGGCTGGACCGGCGTATTGAAAGCATTGCCGATGGTCATGTTCGCCTATCAGGGTATCGAGTTGCTCGGCGTGACCGCGGGCGAGGCGCGCAATCCGGAGAAAACGCTGGCGCGCGCTGTCAATTCGGTCTTCTGGCGCGTACTGATTTTTTACGTGGGTGCGCTGTTCGTGATCATGTCGATTTATCCGTGGGATCAGATCGGCACGCATGGCAGTCCGTTCGTACTCACGTTCGACAGGCTCGGCATTCACTACGCTGCGGGCATCATCAATTTCGTCGTGTTGACTGCCGCGCTTTCGTCGTGCAACAGCAATATTTACGGCACGTCGCGGCTGCTCCATAACCTCGCGGAGCAACGGCAGGCGCCCGCCATGTTCGCGCGCATTTCGCCGAATGGCATTCCGGTCGTCGCACTGCTATTTTCGTGTGGCTGCTCGCTCGTGGGCGTCTACCTCAACTACGCGAGTCCGAATCACGTGTTCGTCTGGCTCACGGCGATCTCCACGTTTGGCGCGCTCTGGACGTGGGCGATCATCCTCTTCTCACACTACCGCTTTCGCCGGATGCCTCCTGCCGCTCGTGGCGCGTCGCGCGCGTGCCGCGTGCCGTTGTTTCCGTATGCAAGCTTGCTTGCGGGTGCCTTCCTCGTTGTCGTACTCGGGTTGATGGCACGTTTCGAGGACACTCGCGTGGCCGTGGTCGTCGGGCCCGTCTGGATCGTCTTTGTGGCAACCGTTTATTTTGGGACGGCGCGGCGACGTGCGGGCGTGCAGCGTAAGCAAGACAACGGTACTGACGAAAGTCGCTTCATGGCCAAGAGCGCCATTTCAAGGAAGGCGCCGGAAAACTGCCGGTGAAATCTTCAACGGCGGCTTTTTGGGCGGTGACTGGGGATGAGTACGGTCGGCCGCGGAGCGTCGGTCACAGAATGGCTCGGCCGGGCGTCCAAACGTCAGCGGCAGCCGGAAAGCGTCGTCGATCCGCCGTTGCCGACCTGGCACGGAATAGTCCATCGATCGCCCGCCGCTCAAGACATTGCGCGGTTTGTTACGTTTTCGCGACAGTCTTTTTTTTTTCGTTTCTTGAGTTTGCAGGGGGTGCCGTATCCTCCGGCGCGCAGTAAGGAATAAACCAATCCAAAAGATACTCAGGGACACTGAATTACAGATGAAGAACAGCACCATCAAGGCAACGGTTATCGCTGTTGCCGCTTTCGCCGCATCCTCGGCAGCTATGGCACAGTCGTCGGTCACCCTGTACGGCATGCTGGACGCAGGTATCAGCTACACCTCGAACGTTAATGGCCACTCGGAAGTCGCCCTCGTTGGCGGCGCCTCGGGTTCGAACAAGTGGGGCCTCCAGGGTCAGGAAGACCTCGGCGGCGGCCTCAAGGCGGTCTTCAAGCTCGAGAATGGTTTTAACATTGCCAGCGGCGGCATCGGCGGCCAGGGCCCCATCGGCTCCTCGCGTTCGCTGTTCAACCGCCAGGCCTACGTAGGCCTCACGTCGGAACAGTACGGTACCCTGCGTATGGGTCGCCAGATCGACGCCGTGACGGAAATGGTTCAAGGCCTGACGGGCGACGCCGTTTCGGCTTCGACGTTCTCGACCCCGGGCGACGTTGACAACAACGACAACACGACGAACCAGAACAACGCCGTCAAGTACATTTCGCCGGTATTCCACGGCTTCCAGGCTGAAGGCGCGTACTCGTTCGGCGGCGTTGCCGGTGCGATGGGTTCGGGTCAATCGTGGTCGGTGGCTGCGGACTACGCTCAAGGCGGTCTGACGGTCGCTGGCGGCTACTTCCACGCTGCAAACCAGGGTGAGAACGGCTGGCAGAACGCAACGGCGCAACCGTCGTTCGGTGGTGCCCTGGGCTACCCGAGTTCGGGTTACTACGGTGGCAACGCGTTCAAGAGCGCGGGCATCGCTCAAATCGCTGGCCAATACCAGTTTGGTCCGTACACGGCTGGCCTGCGCTACTCGAACGCGCAATATGAAGGCAACGACGGCCAGGAATCGATCCACTTCAACGTAGTGGGCGCCCTTCTGCAGTACCAGGCAACCCCGGCGCTGTCGCTGGCTGCTGGATACACGTACGTCTACGGTTCGGCAGCTACGCCTTCGCAAGCCGCTGAGGGCCGCACGATGGCGTCGATCAACCAGGCGTCGCTGGGTGCTACGTACGCGCTGTCGAAGCTGACCTCGGTGTACGTGATGGGTGCCTACGTTCACGCTCAAGGCGCGCAGGCTTCGGCTGCCGACTTCGGCAACACGGCATCGGGCGGCAACCAGGTTCAAGCCAACATCGGCATGTACCATCGGTTCTAATCGCAGGATCGCAAGCCTGGGGTAGTGGAAGCACTACCCCAGACAAAGAAAAGCCCGGTAGTGAATTGCACCCCAAAAGTTGGACCTTGGTCCAATCTTTGGGGTGTTTTTCATGGCCAACGAGCGCTCTCGCGAGATGACGCTTCAATCCCCTCTGCGTTTCCGTAAGACCCGCTTCAGGTCGGTTTATGCCGTTTGCATAAGCCATGCGACTCAGGTGCGCGTATTAGTACGCAACCCGTTGCCAGACCACTCAAAGCTCCCATCGAAAACACCATCGCCGCTCCGGGGCGTGTGCTTTGGTCGGCGCGATCGCGGTACAGCGCTCCGCAAACCTCACCTATGCGTTGCCGCAGATGACATCGTTTGCGGTATTCGAATCGCTCGTGCGTTGCCCTTCCGCTGACAAGGGGGAGTGGCCATTGTCCCCTTAGAAAGAAATCAATCCAGGTAGGCGCTGAACGCTGTGAGACCCTGGCGCTAGAGCAATCATTCCGTTGGCGTCGGCTATGAAACGGCGCGAGAATGGGACCCATCGACGTGCGGACGGAGGGCGACCACGTAATCCTCGCGCATCGGCACCAGACAGACGGCGAATGCTCGGAAGAGCGAAGAAAGCACGGTCGGGCTGGACTGGAAGCCATAACGTACGGTGGGTGGCGTGCGTGGTTCGTTCTGCTGTGTGTTTCCATCACCGGGCATACGCGGCCCGACTTTCGAGCGATTGCAAACCATGCACCAGGACCTGATCAACGCCTTGACCATCATTGGCGCCATTTCCCCCGTCGGTCGCCTGAAAATCGAATCTAAATTGCGCGATCTGTCGCAGCAGGATCAGTTGCAGATCGTCGCCTTCATCAAAAGTGCCGACAACCTCGCGTATTTCTGGCAGGGCAGTTGGGTGCAGGTGGCGCGCGCGTGGCTGCTGGTGCGTGTGGTCGAGTGGATCTCGCTGGGTTCGTTCTTGCCGCCCAATGACCAGACGCAGATGACTGGGTGGGTCGGGCAGCTGCGCACTATGGCAGAAACGGTGTTGCGCCAGCAATTGCTCGAGCTGGTCAGCGGCCGCGCCACGCTGGATGCACTGGCGCTGGCGCAATGCAACGTCGATCGACAGTCATGGCAGCCGAAGCCGGCCTTTACTGATCCGCTGGAGCACAACGACAAGAAGTTCTGCTATCTCGTCCATGCCATGCGCCCGAGCACGGGGTTGGTCGCGCCAACCAAAGACACGCTCAAAATGCATGAGTACACGGTGAAAAAGCTGGGGAGTTTCATCGAGAAGGGCAGCAACGGCTCGCTAACGCTGAAATCGGCGGAGCTTTACCTGACCACCCCCAGTACGATCGAAGCTGAGATGCTCAGTTGCTCGCTGATCTGCGAAAACCGCAAAAAGCTATATGGCAACTTCAGCTTCGGTTTCATCCTTCAGGCACCGAGCACCAATATCTGCATCGCGAGCCAGCGTGATCTGGCGATTTCCAACTCTCAGGCGCGTGCCGCGGTGCTTGCCATGCAGCCCACGCCTTTGCACCGGCTGGTGCAGGTAGACGCGTTCCTGGAGTCGCTGCTTGGGCTGTACCAGCAGCCGCTGAAGTCGCCGGCGCAAATCCTGGCGCTCAGTTCGCCCACCGGGCATAACGAAGTCGTGGTACTAGGCTTTGCCGGCAAGGAACGGGTGAAGATTGCCGGCATCTTCGTCAAGGTCACTAGCAAGAACATGCTATGGCAGTCTTTCGTGAATGACGATGCAGCACACTGCCTGCGCGGCATGATTCTGAAGTGTGCCGGTATGTGTCATGTGCCCATCGTGCCGATTCAGGACGATAACGACGAGTGTCCCGGTTCGGAGATCGGCTTCCACGAATGGTTGGAAGGAAAGAAGACCTCACCCAAGCCCGAAAGCAGTCCATCGATCAAGGTGACGCCTTCGGTGTCGACCGCCGGTTCCTCGTCGCTGGTGATTGGTGACACGGTCTCGGTCTACCGCGATCAGAACCTTACCCGCGAATATGACATGATCGCCATTCGTCAGGACGCCCGGATGTATTTGCAGCAAGGCATGTCTCCGGAGCAGGTGCATCGTCAGTTGCACGATCAAGGTGGGTTGCCGCATCAGGTGGTGGAGCGTGTGCTGGAGTCGCTGGGGCATCGCAATTACTTTTGAGCGGTGTGGCGCGCCGGTGTCTTTGCTGGCAGTTGTGCAGGTATGAAACGGTCCGCATTTCGCCCGCAACAATTGCGGTCCCTATTACACTGGAAATATCATTTGGGGTACTCATGACAGACAAAGTCTTGCTGATTCCCACACCAGCGGCAGCAATTCGTGCGTCGGGATTGACGCACATTGATTTCGCCGATGGCTATTCCGTTCAGGCAGATCGAACCTACGTCGATGCCGAACAAGCAGCGCGCGCCGTGTTCGCCGATCCGCCGCACATGGTCCGATGTTTGATGGCCTTGCGAAACGGAATCGTGGCGCCGTTCGGACTAAAGGCAGGTATTGACTTTAGCGATCGCGGGCTGGGCAAGATTGACGTGTTTCCGATTATTTCCAGTACGGGCAGTGAAGTCGTCGTCGGTGGTAACGACAAGCATCTGGATTTTCGGATCTGGATAAGTGTTCAGCCGAATCTGAAGGGATCGGAAGTAACGATTTCAACGTTGGTCAAAATCAACAATCTCCTTGGAAGGGGCTATTTGTTCGTCATCATGCCGTTTCATAAGCTCCTGTCTCGCTCGCTGCTGCAACGGGCGGTTGGTCGGCGCGACGAGGTGTTTCCGGGGGCTATGTAGGTCAAACGCTTTCAGCGCGACAAAATGAGTGTCATGTCGCTCTGTGGGGCCCCGATGAGTGGCGCATTCGAACGAGTGGACTGTGCGATGATGTGCCACGGCCAACATGAGATATGGAATGACAGCTACATTCGACGAGGCAACAACGGCGGCGATCGCCGCGTTCGCCCAACTGGATTTATACACGGCAGTACAGGCGATGCGCGCCGAGGCCGACTACGACCGCGAACGGGACCAATGGATCTCGCGCTACATCGACGAGCACGGCGGCGGCGCGGACGATGCGGCTTACGATGCCTTGCACGCGCAGGCCCAGGCAACCCCGGAATACGCGCAGTTCGTCGCTGCCGTTCGCAGGGAAATCCAGGAATACTTCGGTGTGGCCGACAGTCAACTGGACTGGGTGGTCCTGCTGCGCAATGACGACAGCGATGAGCTTTGGGCAGAGGTCAACCGGCGGCGGAGCGCGCTGGGAACCGGTGAAGTGCGCGGAGATCTCTGACCGTCGTTTGCCATCGAGTTCTCAAGTCGTGCCGGGTGCGAGGCTGGAGTCGGGCCAGCCACGTGATGCGCCTGGTGCTTCGGTGGATGAAGGAAAGGAACACTGGGCGACGGCAACCGCAAGGGACTTGCACAGCCAAATCCCAACGCAGATTGTGGGATTTGACAGTGCAGATATCTTGTCGCGCGTGAGTCGAGGGACGATCGTAACTGCCCGCAGACAGCCAGAATCCGACCTTCGATTTCACCGCCTGAATCGTCGACAACCGTCGTCGCCCCGAATCGCGAAATGCGATGCGGTCACGTGCTCAAAAGCGGGCCTTTCGTCCTGGGCCCACTCTTTCTTTCAATTACAGAACCGCACGCGCGCAACGATGCATGGTCAGGTAAACGCAACCTCTGCCAGGAACGTCGCAAAGTAGTCGTCGTCCAGCCATCCGGAGACATGCTTCGACGCCTCAATGCGCTGGATTTCTCTGTGTCCTTTGTCAGTCAGGACAGCAATCTGGAGTGTTGGAAGGTATTTCGTGCTGGGGGGAGGTTTCTGGTCAATGGTCTGGATCAGACCCTGCGAGCGGAGCGACGTGAAAATTGCCGGCCGTTTGTGCCACGGTATTTGTCGATGCAAAGCAAGTCGAAGAGCTTCAAGTACAGCGCCATTGTTGAATTCCATGAGCATCCTTCTGGTGTTCGACTGAAACGTCCTGCTGGCCCTGGGTACCCACGGTATCACATAATACGGTTCTGCATAATGACACACAGGAAACTCTTCGTGTCCGGCGATGTTGACAATTGACGGTCTGTAGCCGCCGCTCGTCACCCCATACCACATACTGGGGGAGTGCGAAGAAAGTGCCAGGCTAATCTTCCCTGCGTCGCTTTGGTTTGCGCCGTTGGCTGACAAAAAGCCCACTGACTACGAGAGCGACCGCAACGACGAGCGTTGAGCTTGGCCACTGACGTGTCACGACGACTTGAATAACAGCCGCTGTGACAGGGCCAAGAGCCTGAAAACCGACGACGCGGCTCGCATCGAGCCTGCTCAATGCCCACAGCCAGCAGAAGTACCCGACACCGCTCGACAGTCCTATAAAACCGACATTCCCCCATTGCGTCATGGACAGGGTGGGCACCAACGGTTGGGCCGTAATCCAGCATAGGCCGACAAGAAACACCACCGCTGCGCTCATTGCTAGCGCGCTCGTCGGCAATGCTGGGTAGCGCTTCAGAAGCGGCCGATATAGAAGGCTGCACACGGCACCAATCAACGTGGCACTGAGCAGCGCGCTTAACGCACCGGTGTCCCGTGATCCAGGGTGGGCAGACGGTACGCCTAGCAAGATCGCAACGCCTGCGAGAGCGATCAGGAAACCAAACAATTTGTGCAAGCTGAATGCTTCGCTACGACTCGCTACAGCTAACGTCATTGTGAAAAGCGGCATTGTCGAAAAGACGAGCGCGCACGTTGCAGCAGGAAGGATAGCCAACGCATGGTTAAGCAGCACAATAAGCACTGCAAACTGGAATATCCCTAACAGGCTGATAGCAAACGCATCTCGCCGTGCGAAGCGAGGACGCGTTCCGAGCCAAACGGGCGCTGCGAGCACGCCCATGCCAATGAAATAGCGCAGAAACGCTAGCGTGGCCGGCGAAGCCTCGGGGGACACTGCCCGAGTGGATACCATTGCCGCGCCAACCAGGATGCCGGTGGTCGCTGCGGCAAGGGTGGCCGCTGCCCTGGCGCTCACAGATCACGGGCCCAGATCTGACCAGTCAAGTCCTTGCCGAAGCTGTGATGCGACTCCTCTTCCACAAGTTGAAAGCCTGCCTTCTCATAGATTCGCCGTGCGTCCGTCAAGACGCTGTTGGTCCACAGGATCATCCGCTTGTAACCGGCGGACCGCGCGAATCGGAGACATTCGTCAACGAGCCGATGGCCGATTCCCATCCCGCGGGCGCTGGCGTCGACATACAGCAGCCGGAGCTTCGCGGTTTGCGCGTCATGACGTACCACGAAGACTGAGCCCACGGGCGTGCCGTCCCGCTCGGCAATCCAGCATCGCTCCGAGGTGGCATCGTAATCACGGATGTATTTGGCAACGATTTCCGCAACCAGTGCTTCGTACTCTGCGTTCCAGCCGTACTCCTGCGCGTAGAGCACGGCCTGCTTATGGACGATCCATCCCATATCGCCCGGCCCTGGATCTCTCAAAACATAACTTGCGCTCGATTCCCCCAATAAGCCGTTCACCTGCGCCATAGCATCGACGAGTTGCTGTTGTTCGGCATCGGTCAGGCGGTCAAGCATCTCCATGACCTCGTTCCGGGACGCGACGTTTAGCGGTTCAAACGTGTCGCGGCCAAGCGCGGTGAGAGCCAGTTCGCTAACCCGCGCATCCGTCTCCGATCGCTGCTTGACGACCAGCCCCTTTTTTTCAAAGCCGGCGATAACTCGGCTCATGTACCCGGCGTTCAGCCCAAGTTCCCGGCAGAGGTCTGAGGTCGTGAGCCCGTCCCTATGGGCGAGTTCATACAGAATGCGGACTTCGGTCAGGGAAAACTCGCTTTCTAGCAGGTGCTCGTGAAGCACCCCGATCTGGCGAGTGTAGAAGCGATTGAATCGTCGTACGAACTCGGCGCGGGCGATAAGCTGCTCTTGACTGGACATACGTCACCTCTTAGTTGCCTGAGGCAAATTATTGATTGCCTCAGGCAACTATGCAAGCGCCAGTGTTTAATGCGGGTCGCATGGCACCGGGGAAGCGGACAGCCGATGTTCCCGTGCAGATTGACTGACGCTAGCCATTGCACCGTACGTCCACGCCTCAATGCTGTAAAAAGACCGTATTGGCCAAGACCGCAGTGTCGCGGTCGCGTGGCTGTAACGGCGCGACCGCAAAGGCAAAAGTGCCCATTTAAACGGACGGCACATGGCTTGCTCGATCTGAACATTCCAGCTGCTGCAGCAGGCTTTTTTAATCCGCCTTGTCAAAACAAGGTGTCTCAATTGCAGTCCGACAGGGACCGTCCCTAATTAAAGGATTGTCCCCTGATGTCTTTACGTCATGGACACTCCCAATGCGGTGTCGGACGAGGACCTCCAGCTCCTCTTCGAATCAACGCCCACGCCCTTGCTGGTTTTGCGGCCTGATGACGCTTTCACGATCGCAGGCGTCAATGACGCGTATCTCAAGGAAACGCTCACCGTGCGGGACGAAATCGTCGGGAAGCGGCTTTTCGACGTGTTTCCGGACAACCCGGCCGTACCCGAGGCGGACGCAACAATGAACCTGGGCGCGTCGCTCAAGTACGTGGTGGCGACGAAAAAGACGCACACCATGGCGATTCAGCGCTACGACGTCCCGGATAAAGAGCGAGGCGGTTTCGCGTTCCGCTACTGGAGCCCGGTGAACGCCCCGGTTGTCGCGCCTGACGGCCGGCTGCTCTATATCCTCCACCGCGTGGAAAACGTGACCGATTTCGTGCGGAGCCAGCAGGCCAATGAGACTCTTAGAGAGCAGTCGCGGACGCTCGCCGTGGAACTCGGCCGAAGCGAGGCAGAGGCTTCCAGGCGCAACGCGGCCCTCAATGTAACGACGAGTGCGCTTCAGCGCATGACAGCCGATGCCGAAGCGTGGCGCCTCGGGGAAGAGAAATTCAAACTGGTCACGGACGCGCTGCCTCAGATGGTCTGGACTGCATTGCCGGATGGGTACATCGACTACCATAACCAGCACTTTTACGACTTTACTGGCGCGACGCGGGAATCGACGGATCGCGGCGAATGGAAGATGTTTGTCCACTCTGATGACTGGGCGAACGTCGAAGAGACCTGGGGCCGAAGTCTGGCGACCGGACAGCCCTATGAAATGATGTTTCGCGTGCGCGAGCATACCGGTGAATATCGATGGACGCTGGCTCGCGCAATTGCCGTGAAAGGCGACAGTGGTGCGATTTTAAAGTGGGTCGGTTCGAACACCGATATTCACGAGAGGGTTCTTGCGGCGCAGGAACTGCGGGAGACCAATCGACGCAAGGATGAATTTCTCGCGATGCTCGCGCACGAACTGCGCAATCCGCTTGCGCCCATTCGCGCCGGGGCCGAGTTGCTTCCCGAGGTAAGCGGCGACGAGGCTCAGGTCAATCGAGTCGGCAGTATGATTCGCCGGCAAATCACTCACGTAATGAGTCTCATCGATGACCTTCTGGAGGTCTCTCGCGTCACGCAAGGCCTCGTTTCTCTCGAGAAGGTCAATCTGGACTTCCGGCAAGTCGTTGAAGAGTCCATTGAGCAAGTTCGTCCTCTCATTGAAGCGCACAGACATCGTTTGACCGTCGAGTTGCCGGACGAGGCTGTCTGCGTCTTCGGTGATCAAAAGCGGCTCGTGCAGGTTCTAAGCAACCTCTTGAACAACGCCGCGAATTACACCCCGGACGGCGGGCGCATCTCGTTGACCGTGGAATGTTCGCCGAGTGAAGTCGTAACAACCGTCAGGGACAACGGCATCGGCATGACGTGCGAGTTGTTGCAGACAGCGTTCGACCTTTTTCAGCAAGGAGAACGAACGAGCGAACGTAAGGAAGGCGGTTTGGGGCTGGGGCTTGCGCTCGTCAAAAGCATGGTCGAGCAGCACGACGGGAAAGTTGTTGCGAGAAGTCCGGGACGTGGAAGGGGCAGTACGCTTGAGGTCAGGCTTCCCCTTGCGCCAGGCGAGCCTGAGACAGTGACGGTGAACCATGTTATCGAGCAGGCGCCGGTCGAATATAAGCGGCGGCGCGTATTGCTCGTGGACGACAACGTCGAAGTGGCCGACGCCCTCGGGATGGTGCTCGACATCATGGGCAACGAGGTGGCAATCGAGCACGACGCACAAGGCGCGCTCGCGCGGGCCGCGAAAGAGGCGTTCGACTTCTGCATCCTCGACATCGGCCTTCCAGGAATGGACGGATACGAGCTGGCACACCACCTGCGAGCGTTGCCGGGCTGCGGGAGGGCAGTCTTTGTGGCCCACACGGGATATGGTCAGGAAGAGGACAGGAAAAAATCTGAGGCGGCCGGCTTTGCCCATCATCTCGTCAAGCCAGTAGGTATCCAGGACCTCCAGAATGTTCTCAACCACAGCGGCCACTAGCTCCTGGGGGCGCGATGCCTCGACCACGCCCACGTGCAGGTTGCCACGGGATCCAGGTGGCCAACAGCGGTCAGTCGTGAATTGCTTCAGAATACCGGCTGATGACGCAACTCCACGTTTTGTACAACCGCAATTCACTGAGGCTACATATGGTTAATTCGTCTGCTATTGCGACAGTCTTTTCTGTCTATGCGGCGGCTGTCGTCATACCTGGGCCGAACTTCGTCGCAATCACCCAGAAGGCGGTAGGCGGCAGACGCGCCGATGCGCTTGCGCTTGTCGCCGGGATCGTCGCGGTGAATCTGTTCTGGGCGACTTGCGCCATCCTTGGCATCGGAATGGTGTTCGCTATTTTCCCGTGGCTCGCTGTCGGTATCAGGCTTGTTGGCGCGGCCTATCTGATCTGGTTCGGGCTGCGGCTCATTGTGTCGGCACGGGCAACTCCCTCAGGAGCACGTCACCCAACGAAGGCGCCTCTGTTTCGTGCCGCGTTCCTGCAAGGTATCGCGACAAATATCGCGAACCCGAAGTCCATCGCCTTTTATGCGGCGGTGTTTTCCTCAGTGGTGCCCACGCACGTTTCCATGCCGACGTTCTTCGCGATGCTTGCTACTGTCGGTGCAATAGCGACGTGCTGGTACGGAGCCGTCGCGCTCGTTCTATCGCACGCGGCGATTGCGACGGCTTATCGTCGCGCGAAGGCATGGATCGACCTCACATGTGGAGGGCTCATGATTGTGCTGGGAATCCGGCAGGCATTTCGCTAACAAAGCGCACGGCGGAGCCTATGTGAATGGCCGCTTTGGTGGGCGACCGTCACTTGCGGGCCGTACTCTGCCGATCGCCGCACGAAGACGGGCCTCCGGACTCGCGCGGAACGCATGAGTCAGCAGTCGGCAATAGATGGTCCTTTCCTCGCATGGGCGATCCGTCTGTGAGGCGGCCGTTTGGCATCTAAACAGAATCGGCTTCATGCGTCGATCGCGTCTGCCTTTTGTAGAGATTTGTACAACGCCTAAAGTCAGATGAAATGCAACCGTAATCCTGAGTGAATGTCTGCACGGTCGTACGGCATTTGCGGCCCACCAAACACAATTCATCAAAGGATTCTGTAATGTCCATGTCTTCAGTGAACGGTTCGACCTCTGCTTACGAGGCATATTTCAGCTTCGCGCAAAAGCAGTCGGCTTCGTCGGACTCGCCCGATCGCGCCACGCTCAACAGCTTTTCAACCCAAAAAACGGTAACGGCCATCAATACGAGTACTGGCGCGGCCGAAACGCAGACACTGCGCGCGACGCCGCTCGCGGTTGCATGGGCGCCCCAGATGTTCGTGCAGGGCGACAAGAACAACGACGATTCCCTGTCGCTCGACGAGTTCCAGGCTCAACTCTCGCGCGCCGGCGTAGGAGCCGACGACGCCAAGCAGCTTTTCAGCAGCTTCGACACGTCCGACGACGGTCAGGTATCGCTTACCGAGTTCGTGACGGGCGTTAGCAAGAGCATTTCGAGTGGAAGCCAGGTGTTCAACGATCTTCTGGATTCCTATACACGAGACGCAGACGGCAATCTGGATCAAGCCAAAACCGATAACTTCCTGAGCACCGGCCTGAGCCTGGCCGAAACGTTCTGGAAAAATCTCGGCTAGCTGGGCCACTGCCCCTGGCGGCCAGAAACGGTCGTACGCGGCCTACAGACAGACGACTGCCACCGCGCCAAAAGTGGACACCCCTTAGGGCTTCGGCACCTTCACGTACCGCGCTATGACGGAAAGACGCATTTGCGCGAAACGTCGGAGCAATTCGTCCTCTGCCGAACTCAGTGCATCGTCGAGGAACCGGTTGACGGCTGACTCCACCGGGCAGGCCGGATTGTCATCCGCCGTACCGATCGCGAATGCGCTCTTGGATGCGATTGCAGCATATATGTCACGCACGGTGAGATCGCCGAGTTCACGACGGAGAGCCCAGCCTCCCCCCGGTCCAACGATCGACTCTACATAACCGGCCGCACGCAGCGCAGCCATAGTGCGTCGAACCAGCGACGGCTGAGTGTGCAGCATTTGCGCGATCGTCTCGGAGGTGGTTGTGCCGCCCCGCAGGTCCATGTGTATGAGGACGTGAAGAAGCCGGGCCAGCCGTGTATCTCGTTGCATGTTTCTTGAAGCAAGTTATTCGTGACATTTGATGTTACGATTTCGCGTGACTTAACGCAACCATCGGAGCGCGATCGTGTACGCATTTACTCAGTCCTTCATCGAAACCAATGGCGTCCGCCTGAGCGTCGCCACCCAGGGAGCGGGGCCGCTAGTCCTGCTTCTTCATGGGTTTCCTGAGACGTCGTACGCGTGGCGACACCAATTGATGGGCTTATCGAATGCGGGCTTTCGCGCAGTCGCACCGGATCTGCGGGGCTTCGGACTCAGCGATTGTCCGATTGAACCAGGGCGGTATACGACGCTCGACATCATCGGTGACCTGGTGGGCATCATGGACGCGCTCGGAGAGAAAAATGCTGTCGTGGTGGGAAATGACTGGGGCGCAACCATTGCGTGGCAGGCCGCGCTGTTGCGCCCCGACCGCTTTCGCGCTGTCGTGGCGCTCGGGGTTCCCATGATGGGCCGAGCCCCGATCTCGCCGAGCCGGATATTTCCGCAAACTGAACAAGCGTGGTTTTACACGCATTACTTCTCTCAACCCGGGCAAGCCGAGAGCGAACTCGAGCTCGACGTTGCCGCTACACTGCGTAAGCTTTATTTCTGGGCATCAGGGGACGCCGGCCCGCGCGACCAGAAAACACCCAATCCTTTTGGACTCGTTGCGAGGCAGGCGGGACTCCTCGGCGCTCTGCCCGAACCTGCGTCGCCACCCACATGGCTCGATAAGGCCGACTTCGACGCTTTTGTGCGGGCATACAAGGCGTCGGGGTTTCGCGGCGGGCTGAACTATTACCGCAATCTCGACCGTAACTGGGAATTGCAGGCCGCCTTCAACGGCCTCCCGGTCCAAACTCCCGCCCTTTACCTGGTCGGGGAATACGACACCGGGCTGGCGATTCCGGGCATGCGCGAAATCATCGGCGACATGCGCAAGCTCGTGCCCAACCTGCGAGATTCTCAAATCATTAAGCGAGCGGGTCACTGGCTGCAACAAGAGGCCCCGGACCTCGTCAACACCGCCGTAATCGAGTTTCTGCGCAACCTTTAGGAGCCGTTGACCGCATGCAGATCTGTATCGGCCGTTCGCTCAAGGGTGAGCATTGGCCGTCCCGGGTCGATCTGGCGCCTTCGCCGGCGGCCCAAATAACGTGCAATAACGGTTGGTCAAGAGGTGAAGTGCTACAAAGCTCACGGCTCCGACTTCCTCCCGTTGCTCCGGTCGTGTCTTAGTGGTTGAAAGGTCTATGATGGAACTGTGAGGTTGCCATGCGTTGTCAGGACCCGAGCATCGAATGAAGCCACCACGCAATACCGACTCCGCGCCTGGAGAGTGGTATATCGACACAGCATGCATCAATTGCGGTGCATCGCGTCATGTCGCGCCTGGGCTGATCGTCGAGCGAAACGACAAAAGTGTCTTCGTTCGCCAGCCCGGCACGCCGGAAGAACAGCTTGCTGCCTGGCGGGCGGTGTTCGTATGCCCGACAGCATCGGTACGCAGCGAAACGAAGCAGCTTCGTCCGAACGCGGCGATCTTTCCACAGCAGATCACACCAGGCGTGTGGCGCTGCGGATTCAACTCACGCTCATCGTTTGGCGCACATTCTTATTTTGCCTCTCGCGCGGACGGCAATCTGCTGATCGACTCACCGCGCTATGCGGCGGAGCTCGTTAAATGGTTCGACGACGCCGGTGGCATCGCACACATTCTTTTGTCGCATCGTGACGACGTCGCAGACGCGGACAAATACGCGCGTCGATTCGGCGCGCGCGTCTGGATTCACCGCGAGGACAGCTCGGCTGCCCCCTATGCAACGGATCTACTCGACGACGTGTCGGCGCCGACCATTGCGGCCGGCGTACAGGCAGTCCCCGTTCCCGGTCACACTCGGGGTAGCGTCGTGTATCTCCTCGACGATCGCATTCTCTTCTCGGGTGATTCGCTTGCCTGGAGCCCACGCGAGCAGGACCTCGTCGCATTCAGGGACGCGTGCTGGTACTCATGGACCGAGCTCACCGAATCGCTCGGCAAGCTGGCCGTGTATCGTTTCGAATGGCTGCTTCCTGGTCACGGCTGGCTCGCACACTTGCCGGCCAAGGAAATGAGTGCTCGCTTGGTCGCATTAGTTGCACGCATGCGAAATAGTTGAAGTCGCTGGAATAGCTCGTTCCAGCATGAGGCGCTTCGAATCCTCGCTGATTCCGGCCCCGCAATGAGGTGGCAAGAGTCGGCCATAAACGGACGGCTGACGTAGATGCTTGAATTGCCGACAATCTACACTTCCGGCATCGCATAGTTCTGCTACATATCGGCCGAGCGCGACAACAACCGCCGGCAGTCGGCGAGGTGAAGGAGCGGCATCGTCGGTCGGGAGGCGGCCAGGAAGCGACTATCGCCACCGTTCATCGAGCAAAGTTGCCCGGGGTTCACAGCGTTTGACCATTTTCCACTTTTATAACCTGTCCTGTCATTGATTCTGCTTTAAGCAGCATCAAGGCTGTTTCGGCAATGTCCTCAGGTGTGGAGACGCGTTGTAACGCTAGACTTCCCGCGAGCATTCGCATTTTTTCCTCATTTCCTGCCCACCATCTTGTTGCGACTGCCCCTGGCGCCACGCAATTGACCCGAATCGCTGGAGCCAGTGCACGAGCGAGTGCTTTTGTGAGTCCGTGAACTGCTGACTTGGATACTGCATACGGAAGTGAAGACCCGTATCCGGTTTCGCCAGCGATACTGCCGATGTTCACGATGGCACTGCCAGGCCTCTTTCTGAGGTAAGGTGCCGCTGAACGGCAGCAATGAAACGTGCCCTTTACATTGACGGCGACGAGCGAATCCCAAATGTCGTCAGATATCGCATCGAGGTCATCAAAGCGAAGCTGTCGCGTAATCCCAGCGTTATTTATCAAGTAGTCAATCCCATCAAAAGCGTCAGCTACAGCGCGTGTCATCACTTGCACCGCAGAGTCGTCTGCGACATCCGCTTTCAGCGCAATGGCCCGGCCACCGCTTCCGGTAATCGACTCCCTGGTCTCCAGCGCCTCCTGTTCGCTTTGTGAATAGATCACCGCCACGGCAGCCCCTCTCTTTGCCAGCGCCACGCTGATTGCCCTTCCAATACCTGTGCCGCCCCCCGTCACAATCGCTGTTTTGCCGCGGAATTCATCTGACATCTTCGATCCTTACGTTTTGATTGATAGATCACGCGAGTTCGCTTCGATCTTCGCCATCGATTTGACGACGTCATTGTTTCGCAGCATCATCGTCCCGAATATCAAAATTTTTCTGATAATCGTTCGAAAAAAAAGGATCATTCGAAGTGTCCCGGACCAATTTCGACATTGCAGCACTACGCACCTTTGTCACCGGCGTGGAACTTGGAAGCTTTGCAAAGGCGGCGAATCGGGTTGCGCTTTCAACGTCGGCGGTAAGCGCACAGATCAAGAAGCTCGAGGCGCAGGCCGGAACCGCTCTCTTCAGGAAATCAGGGCGAAACCTGGCGTTGACCGAAGAAGGCGAAGCGATGTTCAGCTTCGCGCGCCGGTTAATTGACCTCAACGACGAGGCCGGTATGGCAATCCGTAGTGCCTGCCTGGACGGCTCGGTGCGACTGGGACTTCAGGAGGAGTTCGGCGAGACGATACTTCCGGACGTGCTCGGCCGGTTCGCGCGCCAGCATCCCAAAGTTCGGATTAGCGCACGGGTAGCGGGCAACGCCGAGCTTCTTCAGCGCGTTGACTCAAACGAGCTTGACCTGGCGCTGCTCTGGGGAAGCGCGGGCTCGCTCGAAGCTGCTCGACGTGCGAAGACGCACGTCGAGCAGATCGTGGAACCGCCTATGTGCTGGATCGGTTCGAAGGCATTCCCGTGGCACGCAGACAGCAATGATCCAGTACCGCTGGTGGCATTCGATCGTCCATGCCGGTTCTTCAGTGAGGCAATCGCGGCGCTCGACGCCCGGAACATTCGGTGGCGCGTGACATTCACGAGCCAGAGCCTGGCGGGGCTGTCTGCGGCAGTAGCTGCCGGTCTCGGTCTGACTGTCCGCACGCGATACGGTTTCGGTGCTAATGTGCGCGTACTCGACGCATCTTCTCTTGGGCTTCCGCCACTGCCATCCCTGCCGCTAGTTCTCGTGCGCAACACAGCAATTCAAACGGCTCCAACAGAACGGCTTGCTGCCATCATGGTGGAATCGTTGCGCAACTTCCTCGTCGACGAGGCCTGAAAGCGTCCTCTAAAGGCCGAACAGCGGACATTCTGGCCACCAGTCGGCATGACTGCAACGGGTCGAGCTATGCCTCTCGCATCAAGGACGATGCGAGTTGACCGTCGCGCTTGATCGTGGGACACAGTCGGCCAGCAAGCGACATCCGACGAGGTATTCCAATTCGTGGGCAATCCAAAAACAATTTGAATCCGCTGGAGACTTCGCTGTGCGCATGTATCTTTCATCCTTCGATGTGGGCGCCAAACCAGAACAACTCGTCGGCTTGGTCGGCGGTCAATTGCGAGCAGCAATCGTCGTCAACGCACTTGATCATCGCGAAGCAGCGCGCGCGCAATGGCTGGAGAGTCAGGCAACAAAACTTCGAGCACTAGGGTTCACGGTGCAAGAACTCGATCTTCGGCAGTTCTTCGGAACAACTAGCCGCATAGGCGAGACACTCGAGCAGTTCGACGCGGTATGGGTCAACGGTGGGAACGCATTCATACTTCGCAGGGCGATGAAGCAGAGCGGATTCGACGTCGCGATAGCGGATTTGCTGGCACGTGACAGGATCGTCTACTCGGGTTTCAGTGCAGCAGTAGTGATCGCGTCGAGCACGCTGCGCGCACTCGATCACGTCAGCGACCCCATCGAAGTTCCTCCGGGATACGATCCGGCCGTGGTCTGGGACGGGCTCGGAATCTTGCCGTTTTCCCTCGTCGTGCACTTTCAATCCGATCATCCCGAGTCGGAAGCGGTCGGTGAGGAGGTCGCATTCTATGAGCGCCACCAAATGCCATATAAAACCTTGAAAGACGGCGAGGTTTTTGTAATGGACAGCACGCGGAGCGAGATCGTTGGCCCGTGACGTGCCGTTGCGCATGACCGGTTGAATCCGCCGCCATCTACGGCCGCTCGACCAAAGTCGGAAAGGGACAATCGAGCGTCAGCAGTACGCTTTGACGTGACACACACAGTCGATGTCGCGAGCGCTGCCGAACCAACCCGATCGCCGTTCGCTGCCGCGTGGGGATGCGTGTCGGCAACTCGAAACTAGCCTACACTCATCCATGCTCCGCGCTACCTGAATGCCGGCCGCCACATCAGTTCGACGGGCGCGGGGGAACATATTCGTTTCTCATGGCGCCGCTCATTCGCGGCAAAGGAGAAACCATGGAAAAGATCCCAAAAGCCAAGGCCTTGTTCGTCGCAGGCTTCGGCCCGATCGTCATTGAGGCCCAGGCAAGCCGCGAACTCTACAGTCGGGCCTTCGGTATTCCCTTCAAGGAAGAGAACGGCGGCTACCTCCATACGGAGAGTCTGCAAGGCGCAAACACTTTCGCCTTGTGGCCGCTCTCCCAGGCCGCTCAGTCGTGCTTCGGCACGGATTCGTGGCCTCGTGACGTACCGATCCCGCAAGCCTGGATTGAGTTTGATGTCGACAACGTCGAAGCGGCTACGGCAGAACTTGAATCGCGAGGGTATCGGATGCTGGTCAGCAACCGGAATGAGCCGTGGGGCCAGACCGTCAGTCGCTTCATCGGGCCAGAAGGATTGCTGGTAGGAATCACCTTTACGCCATCAATGCGGCAAGAGAAATGATGGCGCTCGCTGTGGCAGTCCCGCGTGCGACTGATTTGGCCGCCGAGCAGCACTCGCTTCCCCGGTGAGTGGCTGATGAAGTGCTGAGAACAGGCCTCGCCGTCCTTGCGGACCTGGTGGCTGCAACGGGTCGAACTCTGCCGACTGCGTCCTGGTTCGGCCATGCCGGACCAATGGTCCCCTTACTCGTGCCCGCGTTGGGTCGTGTTGAACCCAAAGGGGCTACCAGGGATAGAATCCCGAACCCACCAGACCAGGAACTCCATCGATCGTCACGGCCTTCACGTAGGTCCATTTCTGCGATGGCTGGGTCTGTCCAGGTTTCGGGGACATGTAGTCGACCCATCCCGATCCACTGGTCTTGGCCGTCTGAATCATGGCGTCGTGAAACAACTTGCCATTGACATCTTTCTGACCGCTGACCTTCGTCCCCTCGCGCGCTGGGATGCCCGTATTCAACAAGACATTCGACTCAAGGTCGTATACGAACACATATGTGTCACCGTGCAACCACTCCGAGTCCTTTACTCTGAACTCGGGAAAAGCTGCCTTGCCTTTACTGTCGATCAACGCGGCGGCTTTGTTGACTAGCGCTTCGACTTGTCTCGCCTGCTCGGATGGGGGAGGAGACGACTGAGCAAATGATGCGGTGCCGGGCAAGCCCGAAAAAAGCAAGAGACCGAGCAAGAACGCTTTCATTTTCATGACATCACCTCCAGCGGTGGACAGTGTGCCCGTGTGCGCGACTGACGCCGGGAATTTCTGGCTAGCCTGATTGATAGCCAGGAAAGCCGCAATACCATGAAAGTGCGCGCCGCCCGGCATACGGGCTACCTAATCGAGCGGTACTAAAACAAATCATTTCCGGTGCGGCCCATCATGCTCCAGTATTGGTGCAAAGGCTGGGGCACGGGATCAAAGGGTCATCACTGCGGGAGACGGCGATGTTCGAGCGATACGAGCGGCTGGCGAAGCAACTCGGTGTGGACCATCCGGTGCTGCTCGCACCGATGGATCTGGTGGCAGACGGCAAGCTCGCTGCGGCCGTGACGAAGGCGGGCGGATTCGGCCTCATCGGCGGAGGCTACGGCGACGAGGCGTGGTTGCGCAAGCAGTTCGCCGCCGCTTGCGGCGCGCAGGTCGGCGTAGGTTTCATCACATGGAGCCTGTCGCGGCAGCCGCACCTGCTCGACGTCGCCATCGAGCATGCACCGGCCGCGATCATGTTTTCGTTCGGCGACGCGAGCGCGCACATCGAGACAACGAAGCTTGCCGGCATTCTCGCCATCTGCCAGGTTCAAACGGCGGCGATGGCCCGCGAGGCTGTCGATTGCGGCGCCGATATCGTCGTCGCGCAAGGCGCCGAAGGCGGCGGTCATGGTATCGCTTGCAGCACGATCTCACTCGTTCCCGCAGTCGTCGACGCCGTCGGCGATCGCGTGCCCGTGGTGGCGGCCGGCGGAATCGCGGATGGCCGCGGTTTCGCAGCGGCCATCGCGCTTGGCGTGTCCGGCATCCTGATGGGCACGCGCTTCTACGCGAGCGAAGAAGCGAGCGGTGACGACGAAGCGAAGCGGCGCATCGTCGAATGCAGGGGCGGCGAGGAAACCGTGCGCGGCATCCTGTTCGACATGGCGCGCAACAACGTCTGGCCGGCACCGTACACGGGGCGCGTGTTGCGCAACGCGTTTTCGGAGAAGTGGGCCGGACGCGAGCGCGAGCTGTTGCAGCAGTTGCACGTCGAGCATCCGCGCTATATGGAAGCGCGCGCCACAAGGCAGTACGACCTGGCGGCCGTGATCGCCGGCGAGTCGGCGGCGTTGATCCGCGAGGTACTGCCGGCCGGGACGATCGTCGCAAATGTCGTCAGGGAAATGGATGCGATTCTCGGGTATTCGTCGTACAAAGCGCGGCGAGCATCAACTGCCTCAAATTAATTGCTGCCGATGTGTCGCCCTCGGCCATCAACGGCAGCTGGTGACTTGCGTCTTAATGACTCGACTGCGACCGTAAACGGCCACCGGGGTGCTTGTCCGCGAGCTTTCTGCCTTCATGCTGGATCATGGAAGACCGCAGGCCGCCCCGGTTCGCTCGACGCAAAACGCTTCGTATGAGGCCAGCCCGGTGTAGCCTCCCGCAATGAGCACCATGCCGTTTAGTAACAGCGTGGCAGTCTGGTAATAGCGCCCCGTGTAGACAGCTGGCTCGCCCGTGGACGTTGAGATCAATTGCAACGGTCAGAAAAATAAACCATTGTTTCGCCTCTCACAGCCGGGATGGGATGACTCTTTGGTCTCTCAGCCCGGCCTCTCCCCGCCTCCTCATACGTTCTCGTTAAAGCCCGTCGCTGTACCTCGCGTGCGTCAGGTAAACCCCGCATGGCAACCTTGAAGTCCGGTGTTTAACATCCCACGACGTTACCGGTAACGTTGCATGGTACGCAAACATGCTTTCTGGCCAGGCACACCACTATAAGGAGACGGGAATGCGTCCATCGGGGATCGCCGTGCGTGCACTGTACGCAGGCATCACATTGCTCACGATCGCGTCGATCGCAGGTTGCGCGCACAACCAAACGGCTGCCACCCGCGATGGATTGCCGCTCGCAGCCGCTCCCACGCAGGCAGTGCCGCAACTGAAAAGCGTGATGGCCGCGCATTTCAAGGTAGGCGCGGCAATTGAACCCGATTCCATCGACAGTCCCGCCGACGCCGCGCTGCTGGCCGTCCAGTTCTCGAGCCTAACCGCCGAGAACAAAATGAAACCGGGCACGATAGGCGTGGCCGCAGGTGAGTACAACTTCGCGCCGGCCGACCAGATCGTGGCGTTCGCGCAGGCGCATGGCCTGGCCGTGCGTGGGCACACGCTGGTGTGGCATTACAGGAGCGGCGAATGGACCGAGGCGCCGGACTGGTTCTTTGCAGGCGACGCCAAAGATCCGCATTACCACGATATCGTCGCGGCACGGCTCCAACGCTATGTGACCGATGTCGTCACGCATTTTCGCGGTAAGGTCTATGCATGGGACGTCGTGAACGAAGTCATCAGCGACGACCCGCATCAGGTCTATCGCGAAGACAGCCCGTGGTATCGCGCGCTCGGCAAGGACTACATTGCCATTGCGTTCCGCGCCGCGCGTGCGGCTGACCCTGACGTCAAGCTCTATATCAACGAGTACAGCACGGACGATGCGGCCAAGCGCGCGAAGCTGCTCTCCGTGATACGCGATTTGCGTGCTCAGGGCGTGCCGATCGATGGCGTCGGGCATCAAATGCATATCAGCATCAACTGGCCGCCGCTGCAAAATATGAAGCAGGCTTTCGACGACGTCGCCGCCCTCGGACTCGAAAACCAGGTGACGGAACTCGATGTCAGTCTCTACAGCGACCCGGGCGCATGCTGGAGCCATCCGCCTGCGTGTTTGCCCGATCTCGGCCAGCCGGTGCCGAACGACGTGATGCGTGCGCAGGCGCAGCGGTATCGCGCGGTGTTCGATCTGTTCGAGCACGAGCCAAGCATCAAGGCCGTCACCTTCTGGGGCTATTCGGACAAGCACACGTGGCTGACCTCGATACCGGTGCCGCGTACCAATCTGCCGCTGCTATTCGACGCGAACCTGAAACCGAAAGCCGCGTTCTGGGCAATAGCCGATTCGTCGTGGCAGCCGTAAGGCTGTTCGCCACGCCTCGACGCGATCCGCTTGAGCCAGCCGCCGCGCCCGAAGTCGGTCTGCTGGAGAAACACGGCGCCCCATATCCATCGTTGAGTCCGCTGTGGCGGTTTCTTGCATCCCGATCATCCGATGAACGTTGGCTCTCCAATTTCCTCATAGTAAGGATGGCGAAATTGATAGACCACGATCTTTCCGCCGGTGTCCAGGCATCCGTCATATTGCGGCGAGAGAGCTTCGAACAGAACGCGGTCGTCAGTGAGGAAAAATGGGAAATCGAGCCAGCTATGGGAGCTTCAGGCTTTATTTTCATCCGACCTTGTTTCTTCTGCGAAGTGCCACAGGACGCCAGAGGGATCGAAGACGTAGGCTACGGTTAGCCCCCACGGCTCGACTCGTGGCTCTCTCGGCGGAGGAACACCGAACTTGTCCGCCAATGCGATCGAATCGATGTGTTGCCACCATCTACCAACGTCAGCGCCCATCATGGCGCGAGCTGGCTGTCTGCGCTGATACCCGTACCGTAAGCGCCAATTCGTCAGCAGGGCGGGCGCGACCGTCCGTGAGCGCCATGAGCATAGCTGCTCGTGTCGGATCCGCAATCAGGTGGGCGGTAGATGCCGTATTCGGCTGAATATCCATGTGTCGATCTCCAGGCTCGGCATCACGATAGCATCGGAACGGTCGGCATGTTTCGACACGGATCGAAGCATCAGGCGTCGATCCAGCCGTAGACTGCGACCATTGATCCATAGTCGAGGGAATGATCATGTGCGGAAATACCGATGCCGAAATTCGACACATCTACGAACAGTGGCACGCTTGCGTCTTGCAGCGAGATCTCGATGGCGTGATGGCGCTCTACGACGATGACGCTATTCTTGAAACTCCGCTTATTCTTGCCGTCCTCAAGGATCACGATCGTGGTGTCCTTAAGGGAAAAACCGCCATCGGCTCATTCTTTGCTGCCGGCCTTCGGGATGCAGGCAACGGACTCGGCCGTTGGTACCGTACGGGCACGTTCTTTTCCAATGGCCGGCAATTGACGTGGGAGTATCCGCGTGAAACGCCAGATGGCGATCAGGTCGACCTCGTCGAGGTGATGGATATCGAGCGTGGTCTCATCCGCCATCACCGTGTGTATTGGGGATGGGTTGGATTCTTGACACTGGCTCCAGCCTTGAATTCCCGGGCGAACAAGGCACGGTGATAAACGTCAGTGTCGCAGCGTCGGCGAGGTTGAACATCAGCGATGCAGACTGACTGACCGCCTGTTTGCCGCGACCGATGTCTCTTGTGGGTCGATAAGCAGCCATCGGAGTCGCGCCAGTTTAAAGGACCGCATCGGGTCGAACCCAGACATTAAAAAAGATATAGAACGCAGTCAGGAGCAGCAAACGCAACCTGCTAAACTCGCAGATTGCTGGTCTTTGTGTCTTTGTGTATGCCTATCGTCAAGAGCAGTTCGCAGGGTGGCCTCGTTTACTCCACAGACGGCGGGCGGATGTGTCCCGAATGCCGGCGCACGGTCGCAGAATGTATATGCAAGACGATTGCCAGGACACAACCAGCAGGGGACAGCGTCGCTCGAGTAGTTCGCGAGACCAAAGGTCGGGGCGGGAAGAGCGTGACGGTCGTGAGAGGATTGGCGCTCGACCCCGTTGCCCTGGCCTCGCTGGGCAAACAATTGCGCGCCGCCTGCGGCTCGGGTGGAACGGTCAAGGATGGCATGATTGAAGTGCAAGGCGACCATTGTGACCGTATTATCGAAGAGCTCAAAAAATCCGGTCATCGGGTGAAGCGCGCCGGGGGCTAATTCCTTCGGTTGGCGCAGGCAAAAAGCGCAATCGACCACGCTCGGGCGGTAACACGCCAATATCGTCTATCGGGAACGTCATCTCGCAAACGAGCGCTGCCCGTCACTGTCATCCAATCCACCATGGATTGATCCCACCACTCTTTGGGCGTACGGATGACGACACAAGCCGCGCGCTACGCTCCGGCCTCGCTGCGAACTAGCGGATAGCGCCAGACAGGATCACCCGCCCGTTCAAACACGTGTGACTTCGGCTGTCGGGGTCAGGATATTCGCGAGACATCAATCATGCTGAAGAGGGGCAAATGAAGAAGGGAAAGACGAAACTCACGCGTCTTGATGCTGAACGACTCTTCGAGGGGCTTCCCGCCTCGAACGCAACCGTGTCGAGTCGGCCCGAGAACCCATTCGACGCAGGGACGTTCACCGAGACCAGGCGCATCGACGACGAAGCCAAACTCTGGAAAGACAACCTCATTACGCTCCCGCTAGCGATCGCATTGCCTGCTGGATACGCGTCGATATCCGCCTTGCGCGAGGCGATGGTGCGCGCATGGCGCGTGAGGTGGGTACGGGAGGAGGGAAGCAAGGTTGTCGCCGAATTTCCTGAGGGATGGACTGCCGTTCGTCCGCAAACTGGCCCCATAGAGTTGCGCGATTCCACTGGCGTGGTCCGCGCCCTTTTTGGCTGGGCCGAGGACGCTGAACTCCGGATTCTTCCCAGGTATCTGGTTGAGTCGCAGGCGAACAGTTCAAGCGGGTTGGGCAGCCTGGTTGTCCGTGATCGAGGAAACGGCCAGATTCTTGAGAGATCGTCAATCTGGTCAGCGAAAACGGGTGCCCATCATCCGGATTGGGGCCGGCTGTCACTGTGGCTCAGTTCACGTTACCCACAACACGGCGATCCGCTGCGCTACTGGAAGGATTGCGAGGAAAATATCAAAAATTAGGCGAGTTCTGCGAGCCCCGTTGCTCGTGCACAAACTACCGTATTCGAAGTTCAGGGCGCGCCGGCAGAGATCGGCGCTTCATTGAGCTTCCGCGTTCGGCACCAGGGCCAGATTCGCTCGTCGCGTTCTCTATGCGCCTTTCAGCCAGGGCATTTCCACAGGTGACACCACCAATTGTCGGGACTCACGCTCCAGTTCGAAGATGAACCCGACGAGGATCATGGAGTCGGCATAGGGAATCGGGAATACGTGAGGATTTTCTGCAGCACGTAGCGGGCGGGTGGGCGTGTCCGCCGTCGTTGCGGCGTTTTCGCGGACGCTTTCCAGTTCGTCAGCCATTGCCTGCCCACTGACTTTCATGACGCGGCTACGCAGGTCGCTGTAGGGTTCAATGCGCGCCCCGTCTTCATTGTATTCGGGCACCTCATAGATAAACCAGGACATTTGTCTCTCCCAGAAAAAGGCCGCTATTCTAACAGCGGGGGTAAGCGGCTACCCTGAGCAACCTGGCGCCGCTGCTTCGATCGTTCATCGTCAAGAGATGACAATGCAACGGGTTACACTGTGATGCAGATGTGGTGCTAGAGATCTCGGCTTGGATTGCTAATCAATTCTGGCATCACCGGTTCGGATGATGGTCGAGCAAAATTTGCGTACAGCCGGTAACGGTGTCGCGAGACAGTCCCTGCGTAACATAGGCGTTCGCAGTAGCGCGGACGGACCATCTGCAATGAGTCGGGTTGTGCCCCGGGCATGAGGGTCGCGCTCCAGACGAATATCGCGCCGGGTCGTAGGGTGCTGTCCTGCCAGTTGCGGACGTTCAAAGCGCACGTGGCTCAGAAATGAGACAGATCTGCACGTCCGGTCGGCTATCATGCCTGTCCACTCCGAAGTAGCTTCTTATGATCTCTGTCCGTAATCTCACGCTGCGCCGCGGCGTTAATGTCGTGCTCGATCGCGCATCCGTCACCTTCACCCCCGGCGAAAAGATTGGTCTTGTCGGCCGCAATGGCGCCGGCAAGTCGTCCTTCTTCGGCCTGCTCAATGGCACGCTGCACGAAGACAGCGGCGAGTTCTCGATTCCAGCTGCATGGAGGATGGGCCAGGTCGCGCAGGAGATGCCGGAGACCGAGCAGGGCGCGACTGACTTCGTCGTCGAGGGTGACACCGTGCTGTTGGCCGCGCAGGCCGAAGTCGCCGCCGCCGAGGCCAGCGACGACGGCATGCGCATGGCGCACGCCTACATGGCGCTGCACGACGCCGGCGCACACGACGCCCCCGCACGTGCCCAGGCGCTGATCCTGGGCCTTGGCTTCACTGCTGCGCAGCTCGACCAGCCGGTCAACAGTTTCTCCGGCGGCTGGCGCATGCGGCTGCAACTGGCGCGCGCGCTGATGTGCCCGTCCGACCTGTTGCTGCTCGACGAGCCAACCAATCACCTTGACCTCGACGCGCTGGTCTGGCTGGAAGCCTGGCTCAAGCGCTATCAAGGCACCCTTGTCGTGATCAGCCATGACCGCGAATTCCTCGACGCGGTGACGCAGGTGACGGTGCACGTCGACAACGCCAAGCTGGTGCGCTATGGCGGCAACTACAGCAAGTTCGAAGACATGCGCGCCGAGCAGCTCGAGTTGCAGCAGGCCGCAATGGCGAGGCAGGCGGACAAGATCGCCCACCTGCAGAAGTTCATCGACCGTTTCAAGGCCAAGGCCTCGAAGGCAAAGCAGGCGCAGAGTCGCGTCAAGGCGCTCGAACGGATGGAGAAGATCGCACCGGTGCTTGCCGATGCGGAGTTCAACTTCGAGTTCAAGGAGCCCCTCAACGTCCCGAACCCACTGTTGTCGATGCTGGACGCGAGCTTCGGCTACCCCGCGCCTGCCGGCGCACTGCCGGGCACGCCGCCCACGATCATCGTGCGGGGCATCAGCCGTTCCGTGCTGGCCGGGCAGCGCATCGGCATTCTCGGTGCCAACGGCCAGGGCAAGTCGACGCTGGTGAAGACGGTGGCGCACGCGCTGGCGCCGATTTCCGGTGAAATCAGCGAAGGCAAAGGCCTGAATATCGGCTACTTCGCCCAGCAGGAACTCGACGTGCTGCGCCCGCTCGACACGCCGATGGAACACATGATCCGCCTTGCCAGGGACACGCCGGCGCACATGCGCGCCCCCGGCCAGAGTGGCACCGAACAATCGCTTCGCACCTTCCTCGGTACGTTCAACTTCAGTGGCGACACGGTCCATCAGGCGGTTAGCACAATGAGCGGCGGCGAAAAGGCGCGGCTCGTGTTGTGCATGATCGTGTGGCAGCGCCCCAACCTGCTGCTGCTCGACGAGCCTACCAACCACCTCGACCTGGCCACACGCGAAGCGCTAGCCATGGCACTCAACGAATTCGAAGGCACGGTGATGCTGGTCAGCCACGACCGGGCCCTGCTTCGCGCCGTATGTGATGAGTTCTGGCTGGTCACCAAGGGGGGCGTCGAGCCCTTCGACGGCGATCTGGACGATTATCAGGCGTTCCTGCGCGACGAAGCCCGTCGCACGCGCGAGCAGGCTGCCGCAGAGTAGAAGAGCGCCTGAGATACCCCCAGGCGGGCGGCGGGCGTTGCATGGGAGGGGCAGCGCGGGCGTTCGCCAGGGAGTTCAGCAATCGTGCGGACAAGCGCGCTCCAATGACGATGACGTCCCGGAAGCGGGCGTCCACTCGGACCCTAAAGTTTCGAGCCAGACTGCCGTAACGCTGGGTTGGTTTCCCGGTGCTGAAACATGCGGAGCGGCATGAACAAGAATATGAAAATTATGGTGGTGGATGACTTTCCGACGATGCGCCGGATTGTCCGCACCATGTTGAGGGATCTGGGTTATACGAACGTCCACGAGGCGGAGGACGGCTTGATGGGGCTTGCGCATCTGCGTGCGAGCCCCTTCGATTTTGTCATTACCGACTGGAACATGCCGAATCTCAATGGGCTCGAGATGCTGAAGGAGATTCGCGCCGATGCAAGGCTCGCGCACCTTCCGGTGCTGATGGTTACCGCCGAGTCGAAGAAGGAAAACATCATCGCGGCGGCTCAGGCCGGTGCGAACGGCTACGTGGTCAAGCCGTTCCCCGCGTCGCTCCTCGAGGAGAAGCTGAGCCGAATTGTCGAGAAAATGGGCAAGACTGCAAAGTGAAATGAACGAAGCCGGTATTGGCCGAACGCGTCGTAACATCGTCTAGACCGTACCGCACGAAGCAGATCTTGCCCAACGTCATCAGTAGGCAGGGAGAGGTACGGAATTCACCCGCCCAGGACGGCAGTTGTGATCGATGACGCGCATGGCCGCTTCACTACAAGAAGAGACAAAGCGGCGACCTGTCGTCGAACGGCAGAGATGGGTCGGTCAGCGACCGCCGGCAGACGCGCACACTGGATCTCCCTTCCCTGTGAAGGAGATCATCATGGAAACGCAGAAAGGCTCGTAACCGATGTGGACGCACTACGATAATCTGAAGGTCGCGCGTAACGCACCGCCTGCCGTCATCAAGGCCGCATACCGCGCGCTAAGTCAGCAATACCACCCGGACAGAAATCCTGCTCCGGATGCGGAGCGCATCATACGCCTCATTAATAAAGCCTACGACGTGCTCGGCGACCCCACGCGCCGTGCTGAATATGACCGCGAGCTTGAGGCGCAGGAAAAGGAGGAAAGACTCGCGGCGCAACGAAGGGCCGCCGCTGCTCGCAAGGACGACGACTCCGCTGCAACCCACGCACCGCCAAGACCATCGCCAACCACCACCTCGCAGCCGCGCCCTGCACCACCGCCGCCGCCAACCCGGTCCGCCGCCTCGCGGTCCGCCTTGCCGCCCGTGTGGGTGAGACTCCTCCTGTGTGCTGTCCTGTTCGCAATCGGCGTATGGTTTTCATGGCGAGAAGAGTTGAACACGACTACATCGCACGACGCTCCCGAGGTCGCCAACATTAATTCACCATGGGCGACACCATCGCAGGACCCGTCCCCCGGGGTCGCCGCACCAGTATCGAGCACGTCAGCCCCCGCGTCCGCGACCATACAGCCTGCCGTTGTACCTGCGACCGTACCGCTTTCCGTCAGTCCTGCGCCCGTCCCGACTGCTGCGAATCCCACGCCTACTCCGCTTGCCGAAAATCCCGCGCCGGCGCAACCTCCGGTACGACCGTCCGTACATCCCTCGCCGATACGACCTGCACCGCCCGCACCAACGCCGACAGACCCGGACGCTGAATTCACGGCGATAGTAAGAAAGCAGGTGCCGGACCTGGACCGGATAATTCGCGATCCCGATTGGAAGACCTACATGCAATGGCATGAGGGAACGACAACAATTGGCCAGATCGCGAAAGGCGCCGTCGCTCACCGCGACCTTAAAATTCTGTTGAAAATTTTCGATACATTCAGGCTCGCGAAGAAAACGGCGATTTCTCGCGGAATGTCGTTTTCTCAACTAATGGAATACGAGGAGCGGCTAATCAAAACACTCCCCGCACACAACGCCCAATAGAGATTCCACATCTCTGCGCGTTCGTCCAGCACTGGACCGACCAGTGCGCGGGATGTTCAACGAATGTAGTGGCTCTTCCGGGCGCAGAATCGGCCAGTTTGCGCCGTTCGTGCTTGATGTCTAAATTGCTAACAATGCCTCTGGGCGCGGCGAACTCGTGTTAATGTGGCTAGCACTATAACCGCGCAAAATAGGCTGAGAATGGGAAGGTGGCTCGCAATCGGTTTAGCTATCGGCGCTGCAGTTGGTGCGGCAAGAGAGAGTATGGGTCTCTGGTTAAGTTTGGGGGCGGCAGTAGGAGGTGCAATTGGAGCGGGCTCTAAAATGCCGCGTCGATAGTCACGCGCCAATGATGCAACAGTTCAATGTCCGCTGTCAGGAGAGTTGAAGGTCCTCTCAGGGGCGGCAACGGCCTACCGCATCGGGCCGCACGCGGCCAGGACCGGTACAGATATGCCCAACAGCAGACGTCGAACGTCTAGGCAAGCAGCATCAAGGCGTCCGCGAGGGAGAGTACCGCGGTGCGCGACTCGAATGCGGTGGAGAACAGATGCTCATGTACCACCGGATCTGGGTCATAGCAGCAATCCTTGACCGTGTAGAGGCGGAAGTCCGCGTCGCTCGCATACGCGACCGATGACAGCACAACGCCGGTCGATGCAATGCCGACCATAATCAGCGTGTCGATACCTTGTGCGAGAAGTCGTGCCTGCAAATCGGTACCGAAAAACACACTGGCCCGGTGTGCAACGACGACCGGTTCGTCTGCACGCCGGCCCAACTCCGGCGAGGTCTGGTCGTCGATAAAGAGACCGAGTTGCTTGATTCCCTGCCCATTCTTGTTCAGTGCGCTGACTTCCGGATAGCCTGGACTGAAGCGGAGGTTCGCGAAATAAACGCTGACGCCTTTGGTCCGCGCCGCGTCGCAGAGCTTGCGCGTATTGGCAAGCAAGGCCTGCGCGACTGATGGAAAGAGCCCGAGAATGTCGGTCTGATAGTGCATGACGAGAAGCGCGGTTTGCGCCGGCGCGATTGCCGGAAGCTGCGAACCCTCATGCCGCGTGGACGCACCGCAATTCTCGCCGTCCCCGCTACCACTGGGACTCGAGCTGGATGCCATCGCGCCATCTAATGCGTTTTCCTGATTCACGGCTGCCCCCACTCAATATCCGCTGGCGATACGATCGCCCCCGTTCACAATTCTCCTGTCTTTCGACACGCGGGACGCATTCACAATCGGAGAACGTCGAACGCGGAGAATCATCCCTTGTCAAAACGACGCTTCGCTGCCGTGGAAATAATACTTGATGGGGGCGGCTACGTTAAAAGGTGACCTCCGCGCGAGCTGCCGGGCGTTTCCGGCCATAGGCAAGCATCATCAAAAAGCTAAGTAGAAAGCTGAACCCACCGACGAGGAGAAGCGCTGTCTCTCCGAATACGGGTAAGAGGTTAGTCAGGAAGCCGGTAACGACCCAGGCGACTGCCATGACAGACCCCGCGACACCGAGAGCCCAACCCTGGCGGTCATCCTTGACCGCGTCCGAGAACGCCGTATACATGGTTGTGTAAGCGACCATGTCGAAACAGCCAACCAGCGTCGCGAGGCACCAGAGCACCACCTCATGCGGAAACAGTGCCGAGAGGATCTGGGATACACCGGCAATCAGCAGTCCTGTCTTCGCAATGTCGACCACGCCCCAGACGCGCAGCATCAGACGAACGATGAACAGCAACCCGAGCACGAAGGACACGCCGATCAAACCGCTGAACAGACCGAGTTGTGAGCTGGTGTAGTGGAATTGTGTCTGCAATAGCAGCATGATCGTCTGGAGGTACAGACCGTAACCCACCTGCATCAGAAAGAATACGACCGAAAGAAACGCTACGTTTCTGTGCAAGGCCGCCTGGTAGATGATGCGCACGGGAAGCAACAGATCGATGTGAGCCTTGCCGCAGGCCGGCACGGTATTCCTGTACGACGCCGCCGTCCAGGCAGCACAAATCACGGAAAGTGTGCCGACCAGAATGAACGGCGTTCCGTAGTTGAAGAACGGCGCGATTGTTCGGTCGGACATCACTCCGCCCAGCACGGGGCCAACGATAACGCCAGCACTGAAGGCGAGCGACATGATGCTCATGTTGTAAGCCTTGTTCTGCGGCGTGCTCATGTCGGTGATAGCCGCTTGCGCGATTCCCTGGCACCCCGCCATCAGCCCGCTCAACCCTCGGCCGATCAACAGGATCCACACGCTCGGCCAAAGCGCGCCCGTTGCCATGAGGAAGTAGCTGACGGCCAGGCCTGAGATACATAGATGAAGGATCTTTCGACGGCCGTAGCCGTCAGAAAGCGCACCCATCAATGACGAACCAAAGAACATGAAGAATGGATAAATGCCGTATCCCAGGCCGAGATAGAAGTTGCGCAATTGCGGGCTGGTGTCGGTTGCGAGGATGCCAGTCTGTGGATCGCTGAAAATGGCCGACATCATGGGATAGACCAGGCCGAAACCCATCGCGTCGATTGCGATTGCGAGGAGGCACGGTCCTAACAGCTTCAGGTTGAGTTTCGACATTTGCGCTTTTCGTAGGCGAGTGGAGGTTGATCGCTACATTAGCGTTGGCCCACGTGACCCCGGTAGCCACTCGCGGTCGATAACACTTATCGGAGAAACTGATAGGATTTGCGCCATGGATATCTTGGCGGCGATGCGGGTATTTGTTCGGGTGGTGGAACGCGGCAACATGTCGAGGGCCGCGCGCGACCTGGGAATCGGGCAACCCGCCGTAAGCGATCGCATCGATCGACTGGAGGAGCATCTCGGCGTGAAGCTGCTTCGTCGAAGCACGCGTGCGGTTTCGTGCACCGACGAGGGGAACCTCTTCTATGAACGAAGCAAGCACGTCATCGAGGCGGCGGAGGAAGCGTGTGCGGCTGCATCGGATCGCGATCGGTCGCTTCGTGGAGTATTGCGAATTGCCGCGCCGCAGGGACTGGGTGAAGTCGTGATGCCACGCATCTTGATGGCAATACGCGACGCGCACCCGAAGCTGAATATCGACCTGATTCTTAACGACCAGGTTGTCGACCCTGTCACCGAAGGCGTTGACATCTCGCTGCGACTTGGAGAACTCGGCCAAGGCAGTTACATCGCCCGGCAAGTGGGTCACGTACGGCGCGTTCTCGTCGCCGCACCAGGCTATCTGGCAAAGACATCAATGCCGGAAGCTCCCGATGACCTCATCGATCACCCGTTCATCCGCGTCATGGGTGTATTTGGTGACGGCGTCCTTCGCCTGATCGATGCTTCTGATTGCATTGTTACCGCCCAGATCAGGGTGGTAGTCAACATAAGTCACTGGCGCCCAGTCTACGAGTCGTTGTTGGCAGGCGCTGGCATAGGGGTGCTTCAGGAACCGGTTTGTGCGCAAGCGATCTCGAGCGGTCGGCTGATCCGGTTGCTTCCCCAGTACACCGTACCGGGATTTGATCTCCACGCGCTGTTCACACGGCCCATCTCGTCAAAGAACCGGACCATCATGACCGTGCTCGAAAAGGAACTGCCCGCCGCCCTGGAGTGCATGGACCCTGATCGAGAAAAGATTGGGGCAATACATGCTCGCGGGGCCGCCTGGCAAGACGAGACGGGCGCTAGCTGACGACAGCTTCTCTCTCGAGATATTGAAGTTTGGCGCTGACCGCTTTCCAGTCCTCCGCATCGGGATGCGGTGCCTGCTTGAGGGTTATCGTGGGCCATTGCTTTGCAAGAGTGGCATTGAGCTCGATGAATGAGCGCTGGCTTTCTTCGATCTCCTCGGCCGGCACGATGGCGTCGACAGGGCATTCCGGTGCACAAACGCCGCAATCGATGCACTCATCGGGATCGATGACGAGAAAGTTCGGGCCTTGACGAAAGCAGTCGGTCGGGCAGACCTCGACGCAATCGGTATAGGTACAGCGGATGCAAGCTTCGGTGACGACGTAGGCCATCGAGCCTCCTGGGTGCGAATGGGGGAGTGACGGCCCGCGCGTCGCGCAGGCCGATCACATGGGCAGATTTATGCCTCGGCAGCAACGGCGCGAGACGGCTCCTCCGACGATCCCGGAACGTAGCGTCCCGTTTGACGCGCGACCAGTTGCAGTGTCTTGCGCGGCGCGTCGTGGTGGTCTGCCTCGAAGAAGAACTTCTTTTCGCCGAAAGCCGGCACGAGATCGTGAAGCCATGTCGCGCCGGGATCGAATTTGGCGTAGAAGGGACGACGCACCCAGTCTGGATTGCGCGCCTGCAAGAGCTGCAGGGCGAATACCTTTTCGCCGGCGATGGTGACAATGCCATCCACGACGACCTTGCCAGGGAAGGCGCTCATCGACGGACCGCGGACCGTGCGCGCGAGACCGGACACGGACTGGTAGGCTGCCTGGAAAATCTCGTACGCGCGGGCGAGCGGCAACTGAAAGTAGTGGCTCGGCCCGGTGTCGCGTTCGACGAACATGTAGTAGGGGATGGCGCCCAGGCGAACGCCCGTCGTCCAAAGCTCCGCCCAACCCTTGGGATCTTCGTTGATGTGGCGGATGAGAGGTGCCTGCATGCGCAGCGTCGCGCCCGACGACACGATGCGCTTCACCGCGCGCTGTGCGATCGGGGTTCGCAACTCGGCCGGGTGATTGTAGTGGCCCATGATCGCGAGATTCTTGCCCGCCGCCACGACCTTCTCGAACAGGCGCAGCAGGTCGTCAGAGTCCTTGTCCGTCACGAAACGCTGCGGCCAGTAGGCGACCGACTTGGTGCCGATACGGATGTTCTGGATATGCGAGAGTTCGGGCACGAGCAGCGGCTCGATATAGCCGGCGAGCGAACGCGTGTTCATGATGAGTGGATCGCCGCCGGTGATCAGCACGTCGGTGACCTCGGGGTGCAGCTTGAGATACGCGACGAGTTCGTTGGACTCCCTCGCGTCGAACTTGAGGTCGTCCATCCCGACGAACTGTGGCCAGCGAAAACAAAAAGTGCAGTACGCGTGGCACGTTTGTCCTGCGCTCGGAAAGAAGAGCACCGTTTCCTTGTATTTGTGCTGCAGGCCCCGCACCGGCTGACCGTCCATGAAGGGCACGTTATGCGTCAGCTGACCCGCGGGATGCGGGTTCATCGACAGCCGGATATGACGGACCGCTTCTTCGATGGCGGCCTCGTCCTTCTTTACCAATACCAGTTCTTTCAGGTTCGTATAGTCCGACGCTGACAGCATGTCCTGATGTGGGAAGGTCAAGCGATAAATCGGATCGTCCGGAACGTTGGTCCAGTCAATCAGTTCGTCCATCACATACTGGTTCGTGCGGAATGGCATGACGCGCGATACGACCTGCACGGCTTCCCTGAGTTCTTCTGGAAGAAGCGCCCATTGAGGCGACTGGCTGATCGTCTGCCGGGTGTAGGGTTTGAACTTTGCAGGAATGGAATCGGAGGTCATTAATCGTTCCTTCAGTGGTAGGATGGCGCGTGCCGGTGAGCGCCCGATTTTCAATCTGGATAACTAATTGTTTGATCGTGTGACGAATACCGAATACGATTGCTTTTCGTGGCCGCAACCCTCCGGGCATAAGCGCGAGCGCTTCCACTTCGAGGCGAGCGGCCACGATTCCCGGGGAGACCGGAGATACCAAAGGCAACTGGGGGACACAGGGGTCATTGTTGCGACATGATCCCTGGTCGGCAAACGATATAAACTCGCAACGTTGTGCGTTTGAGGAAGGAACGTGAGACGAAAGATCCCGAGTATCGAAGCGTTGATCGCCTTTGAAGCGGCGGCGCGGCATCTGAGCTTTACCCGCAGCGCGGACGAACTGGCGCTGACCCAAAGCGCGGTGGGACGGCAGGTGGCGACGCTCGAGGAGTATCTCGGCGTACCGCTCTTCAATCGCGTCAAGAAGCGGCTCAGCCTGACCGAGATCGGCGAGATCTACGCGCGGCAGGTCCGCGAGAACCTTGCAAGGATGGAGCGCGACACGCTGGCTGCCATGGCGCACCGCGACGCCGGCGGCATCCTCGAACTCGCGGTCATCCCGACGTTCGCCACACGCTGGCTGATTCCACGCCTTCCTCTCTTCTATGCGCAGCACGAGCACGTGACGGTCAATCTGGCAACGCGGGCGGAGCCGTTCCTGTTCACCGACACGCCGTTCGACGCAGCGATTCACTTTGGCGATCCTGTCTGGCCTGGATCGATTGCGAAATATCTCTTCGGGGAGGAGATGACGCCCGTATGCAGTCCACAGCTGCTAGGGGGAAGGACGGTGCT
Organism: Paraburkholderia guartelaensis; assembly: GCF_004353905.1. Classification (GTDB taxonomy): domain Bacteria; phylum Pseudomonadota; class Gammaproteobacteria; order Burkholderiales; family Burkholderiaceae; genus Paraburkholderia; species Paraburkholderia guartelaensis. The sequence goes on from NZ_SMOD01000003.1 coordinate 214,907, forward strand.
CGAGCCTCGTGAGGTATCGGAATTCACGTTGCTGCATCAATCGGCGCGGCCGGACGCCTGGCGGCACTGGTTCTCGCAGGCCGGCATTCACGACGCCGATTGCATGCAAGGGCAGCGTTACGAGCTGTTTTCGATGCTGGTGGAAGCGGCGCGTGCCGGATTGGGAATTGCGCTCGTGCCGCGATTCTTCGTGTCGCATGAGCTGGCCATCGGCGAACTCATCCTGCCGTGCAATCTTTCCTTGCGCAGCGAAAAAGGGTATTACCTGGTATATCCCGAGCACAAACAGAATTCGCCCCAACTGCAAGGGTTCGAGGCGTGGTTGCTCGCTGAGGCGAGCCGATACGTCCAGCTCGGCATGTAGTCGCAACTGGCAGGCAGGCGCGGGCGGCGTGGGGCAAGCCGCGGCGCGCCTGCCCCACGACACTACGTCAGTTCCCGGGTAATGAACTGTGCGCGCCCGCGGCCAAAGGACCAGTCCGCATCGTCGTTCTCGACGATCGACACGATGACGTCGTCCGGCGAGATGCCGCATTGGCTTTGCAGCTTTTCGACGAGCAGGCGATAAAACTCGATCTTTTGCGGCTCGGTGCGTTTGCGGCTTACCGCCGTCAACAAAATGACGTCCCTGGATCGCGTGTACCCGAGTCCGGTGTCGTCCACCACCAGTTCACCAGGGCGATGCTGCGTGACACTCTGGTAGCGATCGGTAACGGGTACGTCGAAGGCCTGCACCATTGCCTCATGAGCGGCGTCGAGAAGCGAGCGCACCTGTTCGTCGGTACGGCCCTCGATGATGTCGAATTTGAGCATTGGCATGTGTACTTCTCCTTGAGTAGGACAGCGTGAGGGCGACGCTCCGGAAGCCGGTCAAACCCGGAGCGCCGGGATTCGAGTTGAAGCAGGTTATTCGCGCCAATAGTGATTGGCTGCGGCAATCGTGGCGAACTCAGTCGCCACGATGTGCCCGACCTGAAGCAGCATGCTCGCGTCGTTCGCGTACACGTCACGCAGCTTTTCGCGGACAGCCTCATCCGGCTGAGTCGTCTTGATGACTAAGCGCGCCATCTTGATGGCGAGTTGGCGTTGGGAAGGAACAGCAGACGACGTTGGGCCGCCTCATTGTCCGCCACCGCTTTCGTGATCGCGATCGTGCCCAGTTCCACGGTGCGAAGTGCGCTCGACAACGCTACAGACGGATCGTCGAGCTTGTCGCCGGGTTGAGCGATCTGCAGAACGAGACGGAAGCGCACGGGAGTATGCGATACGCGCTGGCGGATTTCCGACTGCAGGTAGTCCGGCGACTTCTTTGCTGCGTCGGCGTCGGCAAAGTAGTGTTCGCCGCCTACCGGCAGGATCTGATAGCGCGCGTACGTCACGTCGCCCCTGGAATCAATGAAACTGAACGTGTCGACCCCGAAGTAGGGCAGCGACGCATCGCTGCGCGGGAATGGCTTGTGGGCGGTGAGGAAAGCCTTTGCCAGCGGATGGCTGCCCAGATAGGTTTCCGCGAAGGCCGGCTCATCTGCCAATATCGCATTGCCAAAAAATAATGGGACCACGCTGCCGGCGCCGCGCTGATCGGAGCCCGGCACGCGCCAACTGCCGCGCTTCGTCCCGCCAAACATACGCGAACCGGTCGCCCGGGACAAATGACGATCCGTGATGGGTGGCATCACATTCAGTGAAGCCGCCAGGCGAAGTTCACCCGAATATTTTGCGCCAACACCGGATCAATCCCAGGTTTCACTAGTATCCGTTCGTCTACTATAGTAGATGGCATCGAGCGCGCCGAAAAGGAGCCGACATGCCACGTGAAATCCGTCTGAACGCTTTCGACATGAACTGCGTAGGCCACATTCAGCAAGGCTTGTGGACACATCCGCGCGACCAGTCGAGCCGCTATACGGAACTCCAGTACTGGACCGACTACGCGAAGAAGCTCGAACGGGGCCTCTTCGACGGCATTTTTTTCGCGGATGTCGTCGGCGTGTACGACGTCTATGGCGGCAATGCCGACGCCGCGCTGCGCGGCGCGGTGCAGGTGCCCGTGAACGACCCAACGCTCGTCATTCCCGCCATGGCCGCGGTGACGCAGCATCTGGGCTTTGGCGTGACGGCCAACCTCACGTACGAACAGCCGTTTCTGTTCGCGCGGCGCATGTCCACGCTGGACCATCTCACGGGCGGGCGCATCGGCTGGAACATCGTGACTGGCTATCTCGACAGCGCGGCCCGCGCGATCGGCATGGACGGCCAGAACGCTCACGACGACCGCTACGATCTGGCCGACGAATATATGGCGCTCGTGTACAAGCTCTGGGAAGGGAGCTGGGACGACGACGCGGTTATCAATGACCGGGCCGGCGGCATCTACGCCGACCCCGCGCGCGTGCGCATGATTCATCATCGCGGGCCGCAATACAAGGTGGATGCGATGCATCTGTGCGCGCCGTCGCCGCAGCGCACGCCGGTGCTGTACCAGGCGGGGTCGTCCACGCGCGGCAGGCGTTTCGCCGCGACGCACGCCGAGTGCGTGTTCATCAATGGTCAGAAGATGGAAGGCGTGAAGGAGATCGTCGGGGACATCCGGGGCCAGGCGGTGCAGCTCGGGCGCGCGGCCGACGACGTGAAGGTCTTTCTTGGCGCGACGCTGATCGTCGGACGCACAGATAGTGAAGCGCGCGAGAAGCTCGATGAGTACCGGCGCTACGTGAGCTCGGAAGCGGCGCTCGCGCACGCGGCGGCTTCGCTTGGCATCGACTTCGCGCGCTACGATCTCGACGAGCCCATCGAGACGGGCAAGAGCCAGGCGATCGTGTCCAACGTCGAAGCCATGACGCGCAGCGCCGGGCCGCAATGGACACGCCGCAAGCTGCTCGAGCAGATGGTGCTCGGCAGCCGCCAGGCGCCGTGGGTGGGATCGGCGGAGCGTATCGCGCAAACGTTGATCGAGTGGAGCGAAACGGCTGGCGTGGATGGCTTCAATCTCTCGCGCACCGTGGTGCCGGAATGCTTCGACGACGTGGTCGAACTGCTGGTGCCCGAACTGCAAACTCGCGGCGCGTATAAAAGCGCGTATCGTGAGGGCACCCTGCGCGAGAAGCTCTCTGGCAGCGCGCGCCTGCCGGCGTCGCACGCGGCAGCGCAGTATCGCGGCGCGCGTACGAACGACGCATGAGCGACGCATGAAAATCGGGCACTGAATTCCCGCTACGAGGAGACCGCGGCAAGCGGGCAAGAATATGGTAGACAAATCCCTCTTTCGCGACGCCATGGCCGGTCTTGGGGCCGCTGTGAACATCGTCACAACCGACGGCGACGCCGGGCGTGCCGGCTGCACGGCGTCCGCCGTGTGCGGCGTGACGGACGAGCCGCCCACGCTGCTCGTCTGCATCAATCGCACGAGCCGCAACAACGCGATCCTGCGGGCGAACGGGCGGCTCTGCGTGAACGTGCTGGCGGCCGACCAGCGCGAGGTGGCCACCCGCTTCGCCACGAAAGACATCGACATGGACGAACGGTTCGCGCTCGCCGAATGGTATCGGCTCGAAACGGGCGCGCCCGCGCTGCGCGGCGCGGTGAGTTCGTTCGATTGCCACATCGCGCGCACGACCGAAGTCGGCACGCACACGGTGTTCTTCTGTGAGATCAAGGCGGCGCGCATGGTGGGCGGGCGCGACGGGCTGATCTGGTTCGGCCGCGCGTTTCATCGCGTGCTCGCGCAGGCGCACGCGGCAGCGGCTGCCTGAGCGTGGCGCACACGCCTTCTCGAGGCGCTGGCGGTTCCCGTTCATCGGACGAAACGGGGCCGCCGGGTCTTGGCACGGCGCGACGCGGCAAGGCCGCCTCGCTCGCGTTGCTGCTCCTCGCGCAGGTGGCGGCGATGGGCGTCTGGTTTTCGTCGAGCACCGTGGTGGTCCTCATCAAGCAGGCGCACGCCATTGCCGCCTTCGACGAAGCCTTGCTCACGAGCGCCGTGCAGTGCGGCTTCGTGGCCGGCACCATCACGTCCGCGTTGCTTTCGCTGCCCGACCGCTACGATTTGCGCCGGCTGCTCGCGGGTTCCGCGCTCGTGGCGGCCGTGGCCACGGCCTCGCTCGCGTTCCTGCCGCCGGTTGGCGGCGCGGTCGTCGCGCTGCGGTTCATCACCGGCATGTGCATGGCGGGCGTGTATCCCGTCGGCATGCGGCTCGCGGCCACCTGGGCGCAAGGCGATCTCGGTCTGCTCGTCGGCCTGCTCGTGGGCGCGCTCACGCTCGGCTCGGCAAGCCCGCATCTGCTGGCGGCCACGGGCGGGCTCGGCTGGCGCACGATCTATGGCGTCGCCGCGGCTTGCGCAGCGTGCGCCGCGGTGCTGATCGGCTTTGCGGGCATCGGGCCGAATATCCGGCGCGCGACGCGTATCGACGTTGCGAAGGTCGCGCAGGCGTGGCGGCGGCCCGCCTTGCGGCTCGCCAATCTCGGCTACCTCGGCCACATGTGGGAGCTTTACGCGATGTGGGCGTGGCTCGCGCTCTTCCTGCAGCAAACCTTCGTCGCGCGCGGCATGGCCAACGCCCGCACGCGCGCGGAATGGATGACGTTCAGCGTGATCGCGATCGGTGCGGCGGGCGCGTGGCTCGGCGGCGTGCTGGCGGACCGCGTGGGGCGCACGGCCGTCACGGTCGGCGCGATGGCAACGAGCGCAACGTGCGCCGCGCTGATGGGCTGGCTGGCTCACGCGCCGCTCATCGTGATGGGTGCGGTTGCGCTCGTGTGGGGCGTCTCGGTGATCGCCGATTCCGCGCAGTTTTCGGCGAGCGTGGCCGAACTGGCCGATCCGGACTCGGTCGGCACGCTGCTGACCGCGCAGACTTGCGCGGGTTTTCTGCTCACGCTCGTGAGCATTCATCTCGTGCCGTACGTGGTGGCGTGGCTGGGATGGCGGGGCGGCTTCGGCATGCTGGCCGTGGGCCCGGCGCTCGGTTGTGTCGCGATGCTGCGGTTGCGGCGGCATCCCGATGCGGTGAGGCTCGCGGGCGGGCGTCGGTGATCCACAATGGCGCACGCGGGTGCAAAAGAGAAAAGAAGAGGAAAGCTGAACAATCGAAGTGCGGGCAGCGTGGTTCCACATACACCGCCGTTCGTGGACCTTTCCACAGAACCACGACATGCGGTAACTTAACGCGGATATTGGTTACGTCCCGCGCAAGAGGAGCTTGTCACGCATGTCAGCAAGACTGAACGAATTCCAGCAGCCCATTGGCGACCCTGTCACCGGCTGGCAGCCGCGCGAACGGCCTGCGCGCGTGACGATCGAGGGCCAGTTCTGCCGCATCGAGCCGATCGACCTCGACCGCCACGCCGCCGATCTCTTCGAAGCCTACGGTACGGCGGCCGACGGCCGTGACTGGACCTACCTGTTCTCCGAGCCCTTCACCGACTTCGCCGCGTTTCGCGAGTACCTCGCGAAAGCGGCTGCCTCGAGCGACCCGTTCCATTACGCCGTGATCGACCGCGCGAGCGGGAAAGCCGTGGGCACGTTCGCGCTCATGCGCATCGAGCCGGTGCATGGCGTGATCGAAGTAGGCAGCGTGACGTTTTCGCCGCGCCTGAAGCAAACGCCGCTTTCCACCGAGGCGCAGTACCTACTGATGCGCTACGTGTTCGACAATCTCGGCTACCGGCGCTACGAATGGAAATGCGACAGCCTCAACGCGCCTTCGCGCAAGACGGCGCTGCGTCTGGGCTTCCAGTTCGAGGGCATTTTCCGCCAGGCGATCGTGTACAAGGGCCGCAACCGCGACACCGCGTGGTTCGCGATCATCGACCAGGATTGGCCGCTCGCGAAAGCCTCATTCGAGAAGTGGCTCTCGAAAGAAAACTTCGACGCGCAAGGCCAGCAGCGCGCGTCGCTTGCCAGCCTGAGAGAAGCGGCGGCGTCCTGAATGTCCGGGGCGATCCTCATTCGCGACGTCGCGGCCACCGACCGCGACGCGTGGTTCGACCTTTTGGTCGGGCTACAACGCGTTCTACGAGACGAGCGTCGCGCCGCACATCAGCGAGCGCACCTGGCAGCGCATGCTCGATGCGAACGCGCCGGTGTTCGCGCGCGTCGCCGAAGTCGAGGGGCGGCTGGCGGGATTCAGCCTTAGCGTGCTGCATGAAGGCACGTGGGTCGATGCGCCCATTTGTTACCTCGAAGACCTGTTCGTCGATCCCGGTTGCCGCGGCCAGGGCATAGGCAGGCGACTTATCGACGACCTCATCGCACTGGCGCGTTCGCGCGCATGGTCGCGTCTTTACTGGCATACGCGCGAGGACAACCCCGCGCGCAAGCTCTACGACGAATTCGCGCAAGCCGACGATTTCGTACGGTATCGGTTGCAGTTCTAAACCACTCTCAGGATGAGGCGCGCGCGTACGCGTAAACGCAGGCCCCGGGCGAAAGCCGAACGTGCGGGCCGGCGTTCCCACGTCCCGAGCCCGATAGATAGGATTGTAACGAGTATTGTCACGATCGTTTCATCGGTATAGGATGGGTGCGAATAAACCACCACGGTTTGATGTGCATTGCACAAATTCGCCTCCCAGCCTATGTCAGAAGCCTCAACGAACTCGCTCGTCGTGCTGCGCGGCGCGCCCGCCCAGCATGCTGCGCATGTCGCGCGCAACGCCGGCGTGGCGTTCGACGCGGCGTGGCTCGACGCCTTGCGCGTCAACCAGTCCGCCGTCGAGCGGCGCACGGCCACGCTCGGCACGCGCCGCGCGGTCAAGAAGGACGCGCAGGCCGCGTGGCTCCTCAAGGCCATCACCTGCATCGATCTCACCACGCTCAACGGCGACGACACCGAAGGCCGCGTGCGGCGCCTGTGCACGAAGGCGCGCCACCCCGTGCGCGCCGACCTGCTCGCGGCGCTCGGCTTCGCGCCCGATGCCATCACGACAGGCGCGGTGTGCGTGTACCACCGCTTCGTCGCGGCAGCCGTCGACGCGCTGGCGGGCAGCGGCATTCCCGTCGCGGCCGTCTCGACCGGCTTTCCGGCGGGCTTGAATCCGCACGCGCTCAAGCTCAAGGAAATCGAGGCCTCCGTTAAGGATGGCGCCGAGGAAATCGACATCGTCGTCACGCGCGAGCATGTGCTGACCGGCAACTGGCGCGCGCTCTACGACGAAGTGCGCGAGTTTCGCGCGGCCTGCGGCGAGGCGCATCTGAAGGCGATCCTTGCCACGGGCGACATTCGCGTGCTGTCGAACATCGCCCGCGCGTCGATGGTCTGCATGATGGCGGGCGCGGACTTCATCAAGACGTCCACGGGCAAGGAGGGGGTCAACGCCACGCTCGACGTTTCGCTCGTGATGGTGCGCATGATCCGCGAGTACCGCGAGCGCACTGGCGCGCTGGTGGGCTTCAAGCCTGCGGGCGGCGTATCGAACGCCAAAACCGCGCTCGCGTACCAGATCCTCATGAAGGAAGAGCTGGGGCGGCCCTGGCTCGAGCCCGAGCTGTTCCGCTTCGGCGCGTCGAGCCTGCTCGCCGACATCGAGCGCCAACTCGAACACCACGTGAGCGGCCGCTATTCCGCCTTCCACCGCCACCCCGTAGCCTGAGCAGACCATACCGATGAGCGTAGCCGAGTATTTCCGAACGATGGATTACGGTCCCGCCCCCGAGGACGATCAGCCCGTGCGCGCGTGGCTCGCGCAGCACGAGGCCGCGTTTGGGCATTTCATTGACGGCGCATGGCGCGAAAGCGCCGATGGTGCGCGCTTCGAAGTGCGTGCGCCCGCCACGGGCGAGGCGCTTGCCGCCGTGGCGCAGGGCGGTGCGGCCGATGTGGCGGCGGCGGTCGCGGCGGCGCGCGCGGCGCAGCCCGAGTGGTACGCCATGGGCGGCGCGGCACGCGCGCGGCATCTCTACGCGCTCTCGCGTATGGTGCAGCGCCACAGCCGCCTCTTTGCCGTGCTGGAAGCGCTCGACAACGGCAAGCCGATTCGCGAGGCGCGCGACATCGACGTGCCGCTCGTGGCGCGCCATTTCCTCCATCACGCGGGCTGGGCGCAGCTTCAGGAGAGCGAGCTGGCCGGCTGGTCGCCGCTTGGCGTGATCGGCCAGATCGTGCCGTGGAATTTCCCGCTGCTGATGCTCGCCTGGAAAGTGGCGCCCGCCATCGCGCTCGGCAACTGCGTGGTGCTCAAGCCCGCCGAATACACGCCGCTCACCGCGCTCCTGTTCGCCGAACTGGCGCATCGCGCCGGCCTGCCCAAGGGCGTGCTCAACGTGGTGACGGGCGACGGCAGCACGGGCGCGGCGCTCGTCGAGCATCCCGGCGTCGACAAGATCGCCTTCACCGGCTCGACCGAAGTGGGACGTCTCATCCGCACCGCCACGGCCGGCACGGGCAAGTCGCTCACGCTCGAACTGGGCGGCAAGTCACCGTTCATTGTGTTCGACGACGCCGATCTCGACGGCGCCGTGGAAGGCGTGGTTGACGCCATCTGGTTCAACCAGGGCCAGGTATGCTGCGCGGGTTCCCGGCTGCTGGTGCAGGAGGGCGTCGAGGCGCGCTTTATCGAGAAGCTCAAGCGCCGCATGGCGACGCTGCGCGTCGGGCCTTCGCTCGACAAGGGCATCGACATTGGCGCGATCGTCGATCCGGTGCAGCTCGAGCGCATCGAGTCGCTCGTGGAAGCCGGGCGGCGCGAAGGCTGCGACGTGTGGCAGCCGCGCGAAGTCGAGCTGCCGTCGGGTGGCTGCTTCTATCCGCCGACGCTCGTGACGGGTATCGGGCCTGCTTCGACGCTCGCTCAGGAAGAAATCTTCGGGCCGGTGCTCGCGGCCATGAGCTTTCGCACGCCGGAAGAGGCCGTGGCGCTCGCGAACAATTCGCGCTATGGCCTCGCTGCTAGCGTGTGGAGCGAGACAATCGGGCGCGCGCTCGACATCGCCCCGCGCCTGCAATGCGGCGTGGTGTGGATCAACGCGACGAACCTCTTCGACGCGAGCGTGGGCTTTGGCGGCTACCGCGAGTCGGGCTTCGGGCGCGAGGGCGGCCGCGAAGGCGTGTTCGAATATCTGAAGCCGGCTGCCTGGAGCAAGCTGCCGATGCGCGCGCAACGCGCGGCGCGCCCGCCGGTACAAGATTTTGCGCACGCGGGCACCGGTCTCGATCGCACTGCGAAGCTTTTTATCGGTGGCAAACAGGTGCGGCCCGACAGCGGCTATTCGCACGCCATCCACGCGCCGAACGGTGAATGGGTGGGCGAAGTCGGCGCGGGCAGCCGCAAGGACGTGCGCGATGCCGTGGCGGCCGCGCGCGGCGCGGGCAAGTGGACGCAGATGAGCACGCACGCTCGCGCCCAGGTGCTGTACTACCTCGCGGAAAACTTGAGCGCGCGCGCCGAAGAATTCGCACGGCAACTCACGCGTCGCGCCGGGCACGACGCGCGCGCGGCCGAGCGTGAAGTGGAGATGGCCATCGACCGGCTGTTCAGCTATGCGGCGTGGGCCGACAAGTTCGATGGCGCGGTGCATACCCCGCCATTGCGCGGTGTCGCGCTCGCCATGCACGAGGCGCTGGGCGTCGTCGGCATTGCTTGCCCCGACGAAGCGCCGCTGCTCGGCTTCGTTTCGCTGATCGCACCGGCGCTCGCGATGGGCAATCGCGTCGTGGCGCTGCCGAGCGAGGCGTGCCCGTTGACGGCAACGGACTTCTATCAGGTCGTGGAAACCTCGGATGTGCCTGCGGGCGCGCTCAACATCCTGACCGGCGAGCGCGCCGCGCTGCTGCCGGCCCTCGCGAAGCACGACGACGTGGACGCGCTCTGGTGCTTCGGCACGGCGGCCGATTCGTCCCTCGTGGAGCGCGAGTCGGTTGGCAATCTGAAGCGGACCTTCGTCGATCATGGCCGCGAAGTTGACTGGTTCGACCGGACGAGCGCAGGATTGCCGTTCCTGCGCCATGCCGTGCAGGTGAAGAACATCTGGATACCGTACGGCGACTGAGCGCTTCGAAAGAGAGAGACGCCAGCACCGGAGCTTTGCATGGGACCAGAGTAAGTGCTTTGCATGGGACCGGAGTAAGGGCTAAAGCCCGAACTCTGGTCGACAGCTAAAGCGCTAACTCTGATCGACAGCTTTGCATGGGGCCGCACTAAGCGCTAAAGCGCCAAGTGCGGCCGACAGGAGACAATAATGCTGAAGAATCTTGACCCGCTTCTGAATGCCGATGTCCTGCAAGCGCTGCGCGCGATGGGTCACGGCGATGAACTCGTCGTTTGCGACGCCAACTTTCCCGCCGACTCCGTTGCGCGCGCCACGGTGCTCGGCAAGCTCCTGCGCATCGACGGCGCCGATGCGCCCCGCGCCGTGCGCGCGATCCTCTCCGTGCTGCCGCTCGACACCTTCGTCGAAGCCCCGGCCATGCGCATGGAAGTGGTCGGCGAACCCAACACGATTCCCACCGTGCAGCACGAAGCGCAGGCCGAGGTCGACGCCGCGGAAGGCCGCGCCGTGCCGTTCGCGCCCATCGAGCGTCATGCGTTCTATGCGCGCGCCCGCAAGGCCTACTGCGTGATCGCCACGGGCGAGACGCGCGGCTACGGCTGCTTCGTGTTCACCAAAGGCGTGCTGCTCGCTCCCGACGCACCGCGTGCGAAGGAGCCGGGCCAATGAGCGGACGCGTCGTCATCCTCGGCATCTATGTGACCGATCTCGCGTTCCGCGCGAGCCGCATGCCGATGATCGGCGAGACGCTCGCCGGATCGGCATTCGCGATGGGGCCGGGCGGCAAGGGCTCGAATCAGGCCGTGGCCGCCGCGCGCGCGGGCGCGCAAGTGGTGTTCTGCACGCGCGTGGGCAACGACGCGTTCGGCGACATCGCGCGCGCGACGTGGGCCGCCGAAGGCATCACGGCGCGCACTCAGGCGGTGGACGGGCTGGCCACGGGCGCGGCGCACATCTTCGTGGACGACACGACCGGCATGAACGCGATCATCGTCGCGGCGGGCGCAGCGGGCACGATGGAGCCCGGCGACGCCGAAGCGATCGAAGCCGATATTGCGGCCTCCCAGGTATTCGTCACGCAGCTCGAACAGCCGCTCGCGGCAGCGCGGCGCGGCCTCGAACTCGCGCGCCGGCATGGCGTGAAGACGGTGTTCAATCCGGCGCCCGCCATGGCGCTGCCCGACGACATCTTCCCGCTGTGCGACTACATCACGCCGAATGAGACCGAGGCGCAGGCGCTCACGGGCATCGAGATCCGCAACGCCGACGACGCGCGCCGCGCCGCCGACGTGCTGCTCGCCAAGGGCGCGGGCGCGGTCATCGTGACGCTGGGCGAAGCCGGCGCGCTGCTCCACACGCGCGACGCATCAGTGCTGCTACCTGCCTTCAACTGCGGCCCGGTCGTGGAAACGGCGGGCGCGGGCGACGGCTTCACGGGCGGCTTCGCGGCGGCGCTCGCGCGCGGCGACGACGCGCTTACGGCCACGCGCTTCGGCTGCGCGCTGGCGGGCATTTCCGTTACGCGCCCCGGCACCGCGCCCTCCATGCCGCGCAAGGAAGAAGTCGACGCCATGCTCGAACGCACGGCGAATGCCGGTGCACATTGAGCATTGCCAGGTGAAAACACACCGCAAAGGATGAGGTCCATGAAGTCTGCACTCTTTGCCAAATGGTTCGGCGACCGTCAGTTGAACTTCCTGCTGGCCGTGAACCTGCTGGTCGTGCTGGTCGCGGTCTGGGTGTCGCGCGGGCAGTTCGTCGGTATCGACAACCTGCAGTCGATGGGCGCGCAACTGCCCGAAGTCGCGCTGCTCGCGCTCGGCATCATGCTCTCCATGCTGTCGGGCAACGGCGGCATCGATCTTTCCGGCGTGGGGCTCGCGAATCTCTCGGGCATGATCGCCGCGCTGATCGTGCCGCGCCTCGTGAGCGGCGACGACTCGCCCGCGCTGTATACGGCGCTCTTCATCGTGATCGTGCTTGGGATGGGGCTCATCGGAGGCCTGCTGAACGGCGTGGTGATTGCGCGCCTCGGGCTCACGCCCATTCTCTGCACGCTCGGCACGCAACTGCTTTTCACGGGCTTCGCTGTAGCGCTGAGCAACGGCGCCTCCGTGCACGTGGATTACGTCGAACCGCTCGCCGATATCAGCAACGGCACGTTCTTCCAGATACCGATTTCGTTCCTGCTATTTGTGGCCGTGGTCGTGCTGCTGGGCTGGCTGCTCAGGCGCACGCCGTTCGGGCTGCGCCTCTATCTGATGGGCACGAACCAGCGCGCCGCGTTCTATGCCGGCATTCCGCGCGCGCGCATGCTGATCATGACCTACGCGATGTGCGGCGTACTCGCCTCGCTCGCCGGGCTCGTGAGCGTTTCGCACACGCTCAGCGCGAAATGGGACTACGGCAATTCCTATCTGCTGATCGCCATTCTGATTGCGGTGATGGGCGGCGTGAATCCGGCGGGCGGCTATGGACGCATCATCTGCGTGTTCTTCGCCGCCACGGTGCTGCAATTCCTTTCGAGCCTCTTCAATCTGATGGGCGTTTCGCAGTTCTTCGGCGACTGCGCCTGGGGTTTCCTGCTGTTGCTCTCGCTCGCGTTCGCGGGCGGCGAGCGGGTACGCGCGATTTTCGGTTTCGGCGGCTCCCCGTCTGCTGGCAAAGGGCGGACTTCGGGCTGACCGGCCGAACTGTGTAGCAGGCGGGCCTCGAGCCTCGGAGGTCCGCCGCCATCTCTTTCGGGGCGACGGTTAATCGGCGAATAAAAAACGGAGACATCGAACATGAAGATCAGGCGACTCAGTGTGGCAATCACGGCGTGTGCACTTGCCGCTGGCATGGCGGCCGTGGCGTATGCGGCGGAAAACCCGACCATCGTTACGGTGGTGAAGGTGACCGGTATTAGCTGGTTCAATCGCATGGATGACGGCGTCAAGGAATTCGGCAAGGACAACCCGAACGTTTCGGTCTACCAGACGGGGCCGGGCCGCGCGGACGCCGCGCAGCAACTGAAGATCATCGACGACCTGATCGCAAAGAAAGTGAGCGCGATCGCGGTCGTGCCGTATGACCCGCCCACGCTCGAACCGGCGCTCAAGAAGGCGATGGACCGCGGCATCAAGGTCGTCACGCACGAAGCCGACAACGAAAAGAACACGATGGTCGACGTCGAGGCGTTCGACAACTCCGCCTACGGCGCCGCGCTCAACGACCGCCTCGCCTCGTGCATGCACAACGAAGGCAAGTGGGCGACGATGGTCGGCTCGCTCGGCAGCCGCTCGCAGGTGCAGTGGGCCGACGGCGGCATCGACAACGCGAAGAAGAAGTTCCCGAAGATGCAGCTCGTCGAGACGAACCTCGAAACCAACAACGACGGCGAGCACGCATATGAAGTGGCCAAGGAAGTGCTGCGCAAGCATCCGGACATCAAGGGCTTCCAGGGCTCGTCGTCGCTCGACGTGATCGGCATTGGCCGCGCGGTCGAGGAAGCGGGCCTGCAGGGCAAGATCTGCGTGTACGGCACCGGCCTGCCGACCGAGGCCGGCAAGTACCTCGAAAGCGGTGCGATCAACGGTATTGCGTTCTGGGATCCGAAGCTGGCGGGCATCGCCATGAACAAGATCGCGATGATGCTGATCGACGGCAAGACGGTGGAGAACGGCGCGAACCTCGGCCTGCCGGGCTACGAGAAGGTCACGGTGTCGAAGGGTCCGGGCAAGGGCATCATCGTGCGCGGCCAGGGTTGGGTGAGCGTCGACAAGTCGAACTACAAGCAATACAACTTCTGATCGGGAGAAGGTGGCGCGCGCAGCGGGCTTGCAGCCCGGCGCGCGCTTCGTCGCAACGTCACGAAGAGACGACATGGCTTCAGAACCGTTATTGCAGGTGCTCGGCGTTCACAAGCGCTTCACGGGCGTGCACGCCTTGCGCGGCGTGACGCTCGCGTTCGAGCGCGGGCAGATCTATCACCTGCTCGGCGAGAACGGGTGCGGCAAGAGCACGCTCATCAAGATCATCTCCGGCGCGCAGCCGCCCGACGAAGGCGAACTGGTGATCGACGGCGCGCGCCACGCGCGGCTCACGCCGCTCGAATCGCTCGCGGCGGGCATCGAGACCGTGTATCAGGATCTTTCGCTGCTGCCCAACATGAGCGTGGCCGAAAACATCGGACTCACGACCGAGCTCGCGGAGCATGCGGGGCGTCTCGCGCGCACGTTCGACCGCCGCGAACTGGCCCGCACGGCCGAGCGCGCCTTGAAGGCCGTGGGCCTGCCGGGCGACGCCGAGTTTCAGGCGACGCTCATCGAACAACTGCCGCTCGCTACACGTCAGCTCGTGGCGATCGCGCGCGCCATTGCGAGCGAAGCGAAGTTCGTCATCATGGACGAGCCCACGACCTCGCTCACGCAAAAGGAAGTGACGAACCTCATCGCCGTGCTCGGCCAGTTGCGCGCGCAGGGCGTGACCGTGCTGTTCGTAAGCCACAAGCTCGACGAGTGCTATGCGATCGGCGGCGAAGTGATCGTGCTGCGCGATGGCCAGAAAGTGACGCAAGGTCCGATCACGAATTACACCAAGGCGCAGTTGAGCGAACTGATGACGGGCCGCGAGCTTTCCACCGAACGCTACCGCAGCGTCGCCGCCGAAGCCGAGGTGCTGCTCGACGTTCGCGGTCTGGGTCGAACGGGCCTGTTCAGCGACGTGTCGTTCACGCTGCACCGCGGCGAGATTCTCGGCGTGACGGGCCTGCTCGATTCGGGCCGCAACGAACTCGCGCGTGCACTTGCGGGCGTCGCCCCCGCCGATGCGGGCGAGATCGTGCTCGAAGGCCGCGCGATCAAGCTTTCGACGCCCGGCGACGCGAGGCGCGCGCGCATTGGCTACGTGCCGGAAGACCGCCTGAACGAAGGCCTTTTCCTCGACAAGCCGATTCGCGACAACGTGATCACGGCGATGATCGCGAGCCTGCGCGACCGCTTTGGCCAGATCGACCGCGTGCGCGCACGTGCATTGGCGGAAAACACCGTGAAGGAGCTGCAGATCGCCACGCCCGATGTGGATAAGGCCGTGCAGTCGCTCTCGGGCGGCAACCAGCAGCGCGTGTTGATTGGCCGCTGGCTCGCCATCGATCCGCACGTGCTGATTCTGCACGGGCCGACCGTGGGCGTGGACGTCGGTTCGAAGGACATCATCTATCGCATCATGCAGCGGCTTTCGCAGCGCGGCATCGGCATTCTGCTGGTCAGCGACGACCTGCCCGAGCTGCTACAGAACTGCGACCGCGTGCTGATGATGCGTAAGGGCCGCCTCGCTGAAGAGCATCACGCCGATGGCCTGACCGAGGCCGAGCTGTACCGTGCGCTGCTTGCAGAGGCAGCCTGAATTCCGCGTAACGTTTTGCCGGACACCGCATGAGCATGAATCAGACAATGAGCACGTCGTCCAACACCGTCGAAGTCGCACGCCAGAGCGTACCGCTCAACTGGCGCGCGAAGCTCGCCCGCAACCCCGAATGGTTCACGGCCACGCTGATCGTTATCACGTGCGTGATCGTCGCCTCCATCAACCCGCGCTTTTTCCAGTGGGCCACGCTGTTCGACCTGCTGCACTCGGCCACGATCACGTCGCTGTTCGCGCTCGGCACGCTCGTCGTGCTGGCGTCGGGCGGCATCGACGTCTCTTTCACGGCGATCGGCGCGCTCACGATGTACTCGATCACGAAAGCCGTGTTCGCGTGGTGGCCCGATGCGCCGTTCGCGCTCATTTTGCTGACGGGCGCCGTGGGCGGCATCGTGCTCGGCGTCATCAACGGGATGCTCGTGCACCGGCTGCAGGCGCCTTCGCTGATCGTGACGATCGGCACGCAATACCTCTATCGCGGGCTGCTGCTCACCTTCGTGGGCACGACGTTCTTCATGAACATCCCGCACAGCATGGACCACTTCGGCCGCATTCCGCTCATTGCCTACAAGACCGCCGACGGGCTCAACGCGGTGCTGCCCGTTTCGGCGATCGCGCTCGTAGCGGGCGCGATTCTCACGTGGTGGCTGCTCAACCGTACGATGATGGGGCGCGGCGTCTACGCCATGGGCGGCAGCACGGCGATTGCGGAGCGGCTGGGCTTCAACCTGCGCGCGATCCGGCTGTTCGTGTTCGGCTATACGGGGTTTCTCGCCGGCGTGGCAGGCATTTTGCACGTCGCGAACAACCGGCTTGCCAATCCGTTCGACCTGGTGGGCTCGGAACTCGACGTGATCGCGGCCGTGATTCTGGGCGGCGCGCGCATTACGGGCGGCAGCGGCACGGTCGTGGGCACGCTGCTCGGCGTGGCGCTCGTCACGCTCATCAACAACGTGCTCATTCTTGTGGGCGTGCCGAGCACGTGGCAGAAGGTGATTGTCGGCGCGTTCATTCTGGTGGCCGGTACGCTGTTCGCGCTGCGCCGGCGCGGCTGAGTCGCCTGACTATTGGCGCGAGACCGGCGCTGCACGGCCGGTCGCCGCTTACGCGCTGTGCGCGCGCAGCGTCTGGCCTTTCTCGGTGATGACGGAGTTGAAGTCGTCCATCTGCGAAAAGCGCCATGCTTTCACGATGCCGTACTTGCTGGCATCCACAACGAGATGGCTTTCCACGGCGCTGGCCATGGCTGCCTGCTTGAGCGCCACTTCGTGAAAGTTCCAGCACGTCACGCCGCGCGCGGCGTCCACGCCGCCCGCTGAAATAAACGCCTTGTTGATGCCCATGCGGCGCAGCGTTTCGAGGCTCTCCTCGCCGGAAAACGAGTCCGACGACGGCACATACACGCCCCCCAGCAAGATCATGCGCACGTTGGGCATGCGCCGCAGAATCTCGGCCACGTTGAGCGAATAGCACACCGCCGTGATCTGCAACTGCGAAGGGATGAGGCGCGCGAGGGCGGCGAGCGTCGTGCCGCAGTCGATGAACACGGTGTCGTTCTGCGCGATGAGTCGCGCCGCGTGCGCGGACGCTTGCGCCTTGGCCTGCGCGAAGTGGTCTTTTTCGTGTTCGAGCGAGTAGCCGGCGGTATTGGGCACGTCTTGCGCGCTCACGATATAGCCGCCCAGATACGTGAAACGCTCGGGATTCGCGGCGATGTCGCGCCGCACGGTCATTTCGGAGACACCAAGCACGCTGGCTGCATCGCGCAGATGCATGACGTTGTGTTTTGCGAGCGCGTCGGCGAGGGCGCGCAGCCGGTCGGTTTTGGCCATGGAGTGGGTGCTGCGCCGGAGTGTGTTGCGTTCCGGCGAACGTTAGATTTGTTTCGTCCGCGTGAGCGAATTATAACAAGCAAGGCGTGCGATGGCCACGTGCTTTGGCTCCTGCCGCCCCGGCGCCCGCTTCGGCGAGCATGCGTTTTTCGCATGCTCCGCTCGACAATTAATCGTTTGTGGCGTCCCGATGCCGCACGGATACTGCCCTTTCTCATGAAGCGGCGGCAACGCCAAACCGGCAGCAATCCATGCGATCAGACCTCAATTTCATCAATGGGCAGTTCGTCGGCGCCGAAGGGCCGCAGATCGCTGTCCACAACCCCGCAACCGGCGACGCGATCGGCCACGTGAGCGCCGCGAGCGCCGCCGACGCGGTTCGCGCGGTCGTGGCCGCCAAGGCCGCGCAGCGCGCCTGGCGCAAGTTGCCCGCCGCCGAACGCGGCGCGATCCTGAACCGATTCGCGGACGCGATCGTGGCGCGCGCGCCGAAGATCGGCGCGGCGCTTGCCGCCGAGTCGGGCAAGAGCGTCGCGGACGCAACCGCTGAAGCGCAATACGCCGCCGAAATCCTGCGCTATCACGCGCAGTGGGCGCGTCGCATCGAAGGCGAGGTGATTCCGAGCGACAGCGCGAACGAAAACCTCATCCTCATGCGCGAGCCGATCGGCGTGGCCGCGTGCCTGATTCCGTTCAACTTCCCCGTGTACACGCTGCTGCGCAAGGTCGCGCCGGCGCTCATCACGGGTAATGCGGTGGTCGTGCGCCCGAGCAACAACACACCGTGCTCGGCGTTCGAAGTGGCGCGCGCGGCGCAGGAAGCCGAACTGCCGGCGGGCATTTTCAATGTGCTCGCCATGGACCACGACACGGCCGCCGTGCTCTGCACGCACACGGATGTCGGCATGATCACGCTCACGGGCAGCGTAAGCGCGGGCCGCAAGGTGCTCGATTACTGCAAGGAAAATATCGCCAAGCCGTCGCTGGAGCTGGGCGGCAAAACGCCCGCGATCATCGAAGACGACGCCGATCTCGAAGCGGCCGCAACGGCTATCGTGCGCTCGAAGACCACGCATTGCGGCCAGCTTTGCACGGCGATCGAACGCGTGTACGTGCACGCTTCGGTGCATGACCGCTTCGTCGCGCTGCTGCGCGAAAAGATGAGTGCCGTGCGCTTCGGCGACCGCGCCGAAGACGCAACCCGCATGGGTCCGCTCGTGAGCGCAAGCGCACGCGCCGCGATCCACGAGATGGTCGAGCGCGCGGTGGCCGAGGGCGCGAAGCTCGAAACGGGCGGCTACGTGCCCGAAGGCAAGGGCCATTTCTATCCGCCCACGTTGCTCACGCATTGCCGCCAGGACATGGAGATCGTGCAGGAGGAGATCTTCGGCCCGGTGCTGCCGGTGCTTTCGTACGAGACGCTCGACGACGCACTGCGCATGGCCAACGATCACCAGTTCGGCCTTTCGTCGGTGCTCTTTACGGAGCGCTACCGCTCGACCCTGCGCGTCGCGAACGAGATCGAAGCCGGCGAACTGTACGTGAACCGCACGCCTGCGGACCCGTATCAGGGCTATCACGCTGGCTGGAAGCGCTCGGGCCTCGGCGGCGACGACGGCAAGCACGGCATGCTCGAATTCACGCAGACACGCCTTGTCGTGATGCCGTTCTGATCGTTCGACATCCCGATTAATCGTTGAAAGGCAGCCCCTCGAAAGGGGCGCCGCAGATAAAGAAAGAACGCCTCGCGCGGGCACCCGCCCGCGTGCCGGTGTCAGCCTTGCATGGGACCAGAGTAAGTGCTTTGCATGGGACCGGAGTAAGGGCTAAAGCCCGAACTCCGGTCGACAGCTAAAGCGCTAACTCTCGTCGACAGGAGACAATTTTGCAGAAGTCCATCGGAAAGCCCAATGCGCCGGCAATGCCGCGCGCCGAAACCCCATCGCTCACGCCCGCCGCATCGGGCTCCATGCAGCGCTACGTGCAGTTGCTGCTGCTCGTGCTCGCCGCGGGCGGTATCTATCCGCTGCTGTATCTGCGTCAGGTCTACCAGACCACGATGCTCGATGTCCTGCACATCGACAACGCTCAGCTCGGCTATCTCTACTCGGTGCTCGGCATCGTGTTCTTCGTTTCCTATCTGCCGAGCGGCTGGCTCGCCGACCGCGTCGCACCGCGCCTGTTGATCTGCTTTTCGCTCATCGGCACCGGGGCGCTGGGCCTCTGGTACTCCACCGCACCCTCGTTCCATGCGCTGCTCGTGATCTTCTGCCTCTGGGGCGTCACGACCGGCCTCACGTTCTGGGCCTCGGTGCTCAAACGCGTGCGCATGATCGCTGGGGCGAACGAACAAGGCCGGTTTTTCGGGCTGCTCGACGGCGGACGCGGGCTCGTCGAAGCGCTGCTCGCCACTGCCGCCCTCGCGCTCTTCGCCGCCGCGACCGGCTCGGGACGCGGTGAAGCGGTGGGCCTGCGTCACGTGATCTATATGTATTCCTTCACGTGTATCGCACTCGGCGCGTTGATGAGCTTCTTCAAGGATCCCGCGCCCGCGCAGGCAGAAAGCAAGCCGGTCGAGGCGAATGCAAACGGTTCGCTGTGGCGCGATCTCGCGACGCTCGCCGCGATTCCGCAGCTCTGGCTCATGGCCGCTGTGGTGTTCTGCGGTTATCAGATCTTCTGGGCGACGTACAGCTTCTCCGCGTATCTCCAACAGGGCGAGATGCATATGACCGTCGTGGCGGCCGGCATGGTCACCACCGCGAAGCTCTGGATGCGCCCCATCGGCGGCATTGGCGGCGGTTTTCTCGGCGACCGCCTGTCGAACCTGCGCGTGCTGATCTGGGCGCTGTTCCTGGCCGTCGCGGGCCTGATCGGTCTGATCCTGCTGCCCGCGCTGCGCAACATGGCGCTGCTCGGCGCGGTGGTGCTGTTCATCGGCCTCATGACGTACGCGATTCGCGGCCTCTACTGGACGCTGCTCGACTACTGCGCGATCCCCATGCGCATCACGGGCCTCGCCATCGGTCTCGTTTCGCTGGTCGGCTATTCGTCGGACATCTTCCTGCCGCTCGTGAACGGCTATATCACCGAGCACTACGCGGGCATGCTCGGCTATCAGATCTATTTCGCCTATGTCGCCGCCATTGGCACGCTCGGCGGTATCGCCGCGCTCGTGCTCAAGCGCATGACCCACTCCAAACCTGCCTGAAACAGCCTGAACCATGAAAGTCGTTGCAATTGAAACGAACGTCGTTGCGGTGCCTCCTCCGCACCTCGGCGGCATGTACTGGATCTTCGTTACGCTGAAAACCGATTGCGGCATCGAAGGCGTGGGCGAAATCTACGCCGCTACGTTCCATCCCGACGTGATGGTGCCCGCGATCGAAGACGTCTTCACGCGCTATCTGCTGGACCACGATCCGCACCGCGTCGAGCGCCTGTTCCGCGAAGCCTATTCGAGCGGCTTCACGCAGCGCCCGGACCTCACGATGATGGGCATCGTGAGCGGCCTCGAAATGGCATGCTGGGACATCATCGGCAAGGCGGCGGACAAGCCCGTGTACGAATTGCTGGGCGGCATGGTGAACGAACGGCTGCGTTCGTACACCTATCTGTACCCGAAGAACGCGAAGGGCGAATACGATTACGACGACCCGGATCTCGCCGCCGAATGCGCGGCGGAGAACGTGAAGCGGGGTTTCACCGCGGTCAAATTCGACCCGGCCGGTCCGTACACGGCTTATTCGGGGCATCAGCTTTCGCTCGAAGTGCTCGACCGTTGCGAAACGTTCTGCCGCAAGGTGCGTGAAGCGGTGGGCAGCAAGGCCGATCTGCTGTTCGGCACGCATGGCCAGATGGTGCCTTCTTCGGCCATCCGGCTTGCGAAGCGGCTCGAACAATACGACCCGCTGTGGTTCGAGGAGCCGGTGCCGCCGGGCCAGGAAGAGGCCATCGCCAATGTCGCGAAGCACACCTCGATTCCCATCGCCACGGGCGAACGTCTCACCACCAAATATGAATTCCACAAGCTGTTGCAGGCGGGCGGTGCGTCGATCCTGCAACTGAACGTGGCACGCGTGGGCGGCCTGCTCGAAGCGAAGAAGATCGCGACGCTCGCCGAGGTGCACTACGCGCAGATCGCACCGCATCTCTACAACGGGCCCATTGGCGCGGCGGCGAGCATTCAGCTCGCGGCCTGTACGCCGAACTTTCTGATTCAGGAAAGCATCGGCACGTGGGATGGTTTCCACGCGCAAGTGCTCAAGCAGCCAATTCAGTGGGAAGACGGTTACATCATTCCCTCGAAGGCGCCGGGCCTTGGCGTTGAACTCGACATGGATGTCGTGCGCGCGCACTCGCCATATACGGGCAAGCGTCTGCATTTGCAGATGGCGAGCCAGCCTGCCGACGTGCGCGATACCTCGCCCGCACGCGGCTGATCTGCCGGAGCACTCAGATGAACTACGACTACATCATCGCCGGCGCCGGTTCGGCAGGCTGCATTCTCGCGGAACGGCTCTCCGCGTCCGGGCGTCATTCGGTGCTGCTGCTCGAAGCGGGCGGACCCGACGATTCATTCTGGTTCAAGATCCCGATCGGGTTCGCCAAGCTGTACTACAACAAGCAGTACAACTGGATGTATTACAGCGAACCGGAGCCGGAGCTTGCCGGCCGCCAGATCTACGCGCCGCGCGGCAAGGTGCAGGGCGGCTCGGGCGCGATCAACGCGATGATCTACGTGCGCGGCGCCGCGCGCGACTACGACGACTGGGCCGCGGCAGGCAACGAGGGCTGGTCGTACCAGGAAGTGCTGCCGTACTTCCGCAAGCTCGAATCGCATCCGCTGGGCGACACGCCCTGGCACGGCGCGAATGGCCCGGTGCGCATCACGCCGATGAAGGAGGGCGCGCATCCGGTTTGCCGCACCTTTGTCGAAGGGTGCACGCAGCTCGGCTACGAGCGCAACGACGACTTCAACGGCGCGCGGCTCGAAGGCGTGGGCATCTACGATGTGAATACGCGCGACGGCAAGCGCGATTCGAGCAGCGTGGCCTACCTGCATCGCGCGGGGCAGCGCTCGAACCTGAAGATCGAGCATCATGCGCGCGCCACGCGTGTGCTGTTCGACGAGGCGCAAAAACGCGCCATCGGCGTGGAGATCGTGCAGCAGGGCGTGAAGCGCACGTTTCAGGCGAATCGCGAGGTCATCGTCGCGGCCGGTGCGGTCGATTCACCCAAGCTGTTGCAGCTTTCGGGTGTGGGCCCGCGCGAGCTGCTCGCGAAGCACGGCATCTACATGGTGCACGAGCTGCCCGCGGTAGGGCAGAACCTGCAGGACCATCTGTGCGTGAGCTTCTACTATCGCTCGCGCGTGAAGACGCTCAACGATTCATTCGGCAGCTGGATGGGCAAGCTGAAGTTCGGGCTGCAATACGTGTTTCAGCGCAAGGGTCCGTTCTCGATGAGCGTGAACCAGTCGGGCGGCTTCTTCCGCACGAGCCAGGACGAGGCGCACCCGAACATGCAGGTGTACTTCAATCCGCTTTCGTACCGGATTCCCAAATCGAATCGCGCGCAACTCACGCCGGAGCCGTACTCGGGCTTTCTCGTCTGCTTCAATCCTTGCCGGCCCACGAGCCGTGGCTCGGTGGAGATCGCTTCGGCGAACGTGGAAGACGCGCCGAAAATTCGCGGTAACTACCTCTCGACGCAGAAGGACCGCGACGAAGCGATTGCGGGCAGCCGCCTCGTGCGCAAGCTGATGACGGCGCGCGCGTTGCAGGGCATCACCGAAGCCGAGGTGACGCCCGCCGGCGAAGTGACCGACGACGCGAGCATGCTCAAGTTCTTCCGCGAGCAAAGCGGTTCGATCTATCACCTGTGCGGTAGTTGCGCGATGGGGCCGGACCCGCGCACGTCAGTGGTGGACGCGCGCCTGCGCGTGCATGGCATCGACGGCTTGCGCGTGGTGGATGCGTCGATCTTCCCGAACATCACATCGGGCAACACCAATGCGCCGACGATGATGGTCGCGGAAAAGGGCGCAGACCTGATTCTGGAAGACGCCGATCACGCCATCGCTGCAAAGGCCATCGAGCAGGGCCGTCAGCGCATGGCCGCCACTTCGTCCTGAAGCCACTGCCGGAAAAGCTGGAGCGGCTTCGAAGCCTTCTGCTCGGGCCGCACCACGAACCAGTATGACTGGCGGCCGTCCACGTGGATGTCACGCACGGGCGCGAGCAGGCCCTGGGCCAGTTCGTCTTCGATCATGTGGCGGTCGGCCATCGTCACGCCGAGCCCTTCGATGGCCGCGCGGATCGCATGATCGAGCAGGTCGAATTCGTAGCCGCCCGACGTGTCCACGTCCTCGATGCGCGCCGCGTCGAGCCAGTGCCGCCAGGTGAGGTAGCGCTGGTTGTCGCCCGCGAGCACGTGCAGCAAGGTCTGCTGCGTGAGGTCGATGGGCCCTTGCGCGAGCAGCGCGGGCGCGCACACTGCGATGTGCGATTCGTGCATCAGCAGCGAGCTGTCGAGGCCTTCCCATTCCCCATCGCCAAAGCGGATCGCGCAGTCCAGCGCCGTCGAATCGGCGAGACTGTCTTGCAAATGCGTGGTGAGGCTCAGTTCGAGTTCGGGATGGCGCGCCTGCAGGTGCGTGAGGCGCGGCACGAGCCAGCGGCTCGCGAAGGTGGGCGGCGCGTTCACGCGCAGGCGGTTGAGGTCGCTCTTCTGCTGGATCGTGCGCACCGTCACTTCGATGCGGTCGAACGACTGCTGGAGCGTGCGCAGCAGCGCGCGCCCGGCGTCGGTCAGTTCGAGCCGGTGGTGATGGCGCTCGAGCAGCGCCTCGCCGAGCTGTTCTTCGAGCTGGCGCACCTGGCGGCTCACTGCGCTCTGCGTCACGTTCAGCTGCTCGGCGGCGCGGGTGAAGCTGCCGCTCGTGCCTGCCGCTTCGAACGCCTTCAGGGCGTTCAGCGCCGGCATCTTTCGCTTCAAGGTCGTCTCCTCGCTCCGGGCGCCATGTCGAAACGACGCCTCCTGCAAACGACGCAGTATACCGGCCCGCACCGCCAATCAGACACCCCGTGCGCGTGAGAGCGCAGCGAGCGCGAGTGTGACGACGAGCGCGAACACGTAGAGCCCGCCTGCCCCCAGAAGACGCATGAACAGCGAAGCGACGGTGGGGCCGGCCGCGCCGCCGAGCGAGAAGACCAGCAGCAGCGTCGCGCTCGTCTGCACGCGCCGCGCCTGATCGACGCGGTCGTTCACGTCGGAGACGATCACGCCGTAGAGCGTGAACGTGAGCGCGACGTACAGAAACAGGATCGTATCGACGAGAACCGGTGCGCGCAGGATCGCGAGCGCCGCCGCCGCGCACGCGGAGACGAGCGAGATCAGGCCGAGCGTAGTGCGCCGCCCGAGGCGGTCGGATAGCCGCCCCACGGGCCATTGCGAAAGCAGTGCGCCGATCAGCACGACGCCCATGGCGCGCGAAATACCGCTCGCCGGATAGCCGATGCGCGCGAGATACACCGGCGTGAGCGCATAGAACGCGCTGGAAAGCAGCCCCGCGCCGATGCAAGCCGGCACGCTGCGCGGCGCGACGCGGTGCAGTTCGCGCAGGCCGTCGAGCAGCAGCGTGGGGCGCTTCGGCGTGGCGAGCGCGGAGGCCGGCGCCGTGGCTGCAGGCGCGGGCGGCCCGGCTCCGGCCGATTGCCACTCGCCGATCAACGCTACCGGTATGAGCGCGGTCACGAACAAGCCGTTTACGAGCGCATGCTCGAAGATGCCGCCGGGCGCGCCCACACCCAGCAGAAATTGCCCGGCGCTCACGCCGAGATACGTGAGCACGAGATAAAACGCGAACGCGCGCCCGCGCCGTTCGTTCGGCACGGCCCCGTTCACGCCGCTTTCGATCGACGTGAACACGCCGACCATGCTGAAGCCGGTGATGAGCCGCAGCACGGCCCAAATGTCAGGGGAATCGAAGGAGAGATAGCCGAGCGCCGCGAGTGCGGCGAGTGCGCCAAAGCCGATGAAGGCGCGCTGCGGCCCGATGCGCCCGACAATTGGGCCGAGCCCCAGCGCGCCCACGATGAAGCCGACGTAATAGCACGATTGCACGAGGCCGACGTCGAGCGCGGTGCGCTCGCCGTGCAGCATGCGCAGCGAGATCAGCGTCGTGAGGAGGCTGTTCCCGCAAACGAGGATCGTATAGCCGCCCAGCAGGCCGATGAGCGCCCGCATCTACGGCGGCTTAGTGCGTCGTTCCGGCGCGGCGCTCGACGAAGCGCCGCACGTAGTCGTCGGCGGGGCGATGCAGGATGTCGTCGGGCGTGCCGCACTGGATGAGGCGGCCGTCGCGCAGAATCGCGATCTGGTTGCCGATGCGCAGCGCCTCGTCGAGGTCGTGCGTGATGAACACGATGGTCTTCTTGAGCGTGGCCTGGAGTTCGAGCAGCTGGTCCTGCATTTCGGTGCGGATGAGCGGATCGAGCGCGGAGAAGGCTTCGTCCATCAGCAGCACGTCGGTGTTCGCGGCGAGCGCGCGGGCGAGGCCCACGCGCTGGCGCATGCCGCCCGAAAGCTCGTCGGGATAGTGGTCCGCATAACCTGCGAGGCCCACCTTGCCGAGCCATTCGCGCGCGCTTGCATGCGCCGCCGCTTTCTTTTCGCCGCGCGTGGCGAGGGCATAGGCGGCATTGTTGAGCACCGTCTGGTGAGGCAGCAGCCCGAAGCTCTGGAACACCATGCTTACGCCGTAGCGGCGCAGATCGCGCAGGCCGTTGTCGGAGAGTTTGAGCACGTCCTTGCCGTCGATGAGGATCTCGCCCACGGTCGGCTCGATGAGCCGGTTGAAGTGGCGCACCAGCGTCGACTTGCCCGAGCCCGACAGGCCCATGATCACGAAGATCTGGCCCGAGCCGATCGACAGGCTCACGTCGTTCAGGCCTACGTTGCAGCGCGTCTTCTCGAGGACCTCGGCCTTGCCCGCGCCGCCGCGCAGCAGTTCGAGCGCGCGCTGGCTGCTTTCGCGCGTGCCGAAGATCTTGTAGACGTTCTTGACTTCGATGCCGCTCATGATCGTTACCTCATTCCATGCTCATTGCGTATGCTGGATGCGCCGGCCGGTCTTCATATTGTGCCGGCGCTTTTGCCTTCGCGTTCGTTACTTGGCCGGCTGGCTCGTCAGATCGCTGCCGCTGGCCGCGTCGGCGCTTGTGCTTTCCTGTTCGCGAACACGGCGAAACGGAATGCGCGAGGGCTGCTTCGATTTGCGCGCGAGGCCGCGTGTGCGCCGGCCCTGGCCGTAGCCCTGGCTGATGCGGTCGATCACGATCGCGAGAATCACGATGGCGACGCCCGCTTGCGTGCCCTTGCCCACGTCGAGCGTCTGGATACCCGCGAGCACGTCTTCGCCAAGACCACGCGAGCCGATCATCGAGGCGATCACGACCATGGAAAGCGCCATCATCGTGGTCTGGTTGATACCGGCCATGATGCTTGGCCGTGCGAGTGGCAACTGCACGCCAAAGAGCAATTGCATGCGCGTGGTGCCGAACGCGCGCGCGGCTTCGACGATTTCCGCATCCACGTGGCGGATGCCGAGATCGGTCAGGCGAATGAGCGGCGGCAGCGCATAGACGACCGTGGCGAGAATGGCGGGCACCTTGCCGAGGCCGAACAGCATGAGCACCGGAATCAGGTACACGAAGCTCGGCAGCGTCTGCATGATGTCGAGCACCGGCAGCAGCACGCGGCGCAGCCCGCTGCTCGACGCGGCGAGAATGCCGAGCGGCACGCCGAGCACGACCGAGATCAGCGTGGCGACGACCATCAGCGCGAAGGTCTGCATGAGCTTGTCCCACAGCCCGAAGCAGCCGATCAGCCAGAGCAGCACGACGAACAGCAGCGCCACGCCGATGCGCCGAGAGGCATGCCAGCCGAGCAGGCCCACGGCGGCGAGCACGACGATGGGCGGCGTGGCGCGTAGCAGGCTTTCGAGCGGCACGAGCACGTCGCGCAGCATGAGCACGCTGAAGTTGTGGAATGCGTCGCCGTAGCGCTGCACGAACGCGGTGACCTGATCGTTGACCCAATCGGCGATCGAGAGGTGAAGAAAGGGAGATCCCATGGTGAGCCTCATTCTGCGTGTGTCATGTGATGCGTACCGTCGTGCGGCCAGTGTCGTTGCTTACGTGCTCAGGCCGGCCTGCACGCGCGCCGCGACTTCCGGCGTGACCCATTGCTTCCAGATTTCCGGATGCTGCTCGAAGAACGTGCGCGCGACCGTGGAGGCGTCGAGCTTCTTGTCGTGCATCTGCTGGACCAGTTGTTCGTCGAGCGCGAGCGGCAGGCTCACCTTGCCGAAGAACGCGACGGCGTCGGGCTCGGCGTCGTAGAACGGCGTGGAGACCGCGACCTTCAGATGCGAGACCTTGAATGCGGAGGCGCAGGGCGCGCCCTTCGGATCGGCGATGGTGTCCCAGCAGGCGTCGGAATACGGCGCGCCCTCGAGTTGCACGAAGTGGTACTTCGCCATCAGGCCGGCGGGCTGCCAGTAGTAGAAGAGAATGGGCTTGCCGCGCTCGTAGGCCGAGGCGATCGCCGCGTCGAGCGCGCCGCCGGTGCCGGGGCGGAAGTTCGTGTAGTCGTCGCCGAGCTTGTAGGCGGTGAGCAGGCGGTTGTTGAAGCGCTCGCAATCCCAGCCTGCGGGGCAGTTGTAGAAGCGGCCCTTACCGGGTTCTTCGTCGTCCGTGAAGAGGGATTTGTACTGCGGCAGTTGCGCAACGGAGCGCAGTTGCGGCGCCATGGGCTTGATGCCGCGCTTGGCGTCGCCGTTGATCACATAGTCGGGGACGTACCAGCCTTCCTTGTCGCCGCCGGGAATCAGCTCGCCCACGAGCTTCACGCTGCCGTCTTTCAAGCCGCGTGCGACGATGGGGCTGCGGCCCGTCCAGTGCTCGGCCCAGATCTGCAGGTCGTTTTTCGTGAGCGCCGTTTCGGTGGCGGCCGTGGCGCCGGGCACGACTTCGGTCTTGCAGCCGTATCCCTTCTCCAGCACCGTGCGCACCATTTCGGTCATCAGCGCGCCGCTTTCCCAGGTGATTTGCGCGAGCTTCACGGTTTTGCCCGCCTGGCACCAGCCGGGGGCTGCAAAGCTGCTCGTGGCCGCGCAGGTCAGCGCGAGGGCGGCGGCAATACGCACGCCTGCCAGCGTGATACGTCTCATGTCGTCTCCAGTGATTGGAATTGTATGCGCGGGCCAGCGTGGGCCGCCGCTTTTCGAATCAGTCCGACCAGAGTCTAGCCGTGGCATTTCGGGTTGCGAAGCAACGAATAGTCATCGATGCATTACCTGATCTCATGCCACTTTCATCACGCGAATGACCCATGCGAGAGCGATGACTGCGCGTCATGCCCCCATGAGATTTCATAGCTTTTGGGCGCTTGCGGCGTGTGCTGGAATGCGTCTGGCCAAATTCGAACTCATGTACACAGGAGACGGAGTCAAACATGAAAGACCTGCAAGTCTATATCGGCGAAGGTTTCGCTGGACCAGGCGTAAACGCTGCCCACATCAACATCATGATCGGCCCGCGTAATGGCCCCGTGGGGCAGGCGTTCACGAACAGCCTGTCGTCGCCTTCGCAAGGGCACGTGCCGTTCATGGTGGTGGCGCAGCCCAACGTGCCGGTCAAGCCCGCCACGCTCTATGTGAACAAGGCCGACATTCGCGGCGACCTGCACGGCAACGCCACGTGGGGCGCCTCGCAGGCGGCCATCGCGAAAGCGGTGACGGAAGCGATGCTCGACGGCACGCTGCCGCCGCAAGCGGAGAACGAATGGTGCATCGTCACGGCGAACTGGGTGAACTGGTCGTGCGACGACCTCGACGCCGTGTACGAGAACAACTATGTGGCCTGCAAGACGGCCATTCGCGCCGCGATGAACGGCCTGCCCCTGCTCGACGACATTGCGAAGATCAAGGATCAGATCAGCAATCCGTTCTACACGCCGAAGGCCAAGGCGGCCTGAGCCGCACCAATCGTTACAGGTGACTACGATGCAATACGTGCAACTTGGCCGCTCCGGCCTGAAGGTGTCGCGCCTGTGCCTCGGCACGATGAACATGGGCACGCCCGAATGGAAGCCCTGGATCTACAACGAAGAGCAGAGCGAGCCCATCGTGCGCCGCGCGCTCGAAGCGGGCGTGAACTTCATCGACCTCGCGGACTTCTACTCGACCGGCGTGGGCGAGGAAGTGGTGGGGCGCATCGTGCGGCGGCTTGCGAAGCGCGACGAACTCGTGCTCACGACCAAGGTCGGTTATCCGATCGGCAATGGTGCGAATAACCAGGGCCACTCGCGCAAGCACATCATGGAAGGCATCGACGGCTCGCTGCGCCGGCTGCAAACCGATTACGTCGATGTCTACATGCTGCACTACTTCGACGTGAACACGCCGGTCGAAGAAACGATGGACGCGCTCAACGACATCGTGCGCGCTGGCAAGGCGCGCTATATCGGCGTGTCGACGATGTTCACGTGGCAGTTCGCGAAGATTCTGCAGGCCTGCGAGCGCTATAACTTCGCACGACCCATCAATATGCAGCTGCAGCTGAACTGCGCGTATCGCGAGGAAGAGCGCGAGATGATTCCGTTCTGCCAGGATCAGGGCGTGGGCGTGTCGGTGTTCAGTCCGCTCGCACGCGGCCTGCTTTCCGGTGACGCGAAGTCGGTGCGCAACCAGACCGACTTCTTCACCGTGCAGATGTACGACGATGAAGCCTCGCGCGATATCGCGCGTTCGGTGGCCGAAGTCGCTGCGGCGCGCGGCGTGTCGTGCGCGCAGATCGCGCAGGCCTGGGTGCTGGGGCGCGCGGGCATCTCGTCGATGCTCGTGGGCGCCGACACCGTCGCACAGTTCGAAAGCGCGCTCGCCGCGCTCGACACCCAACTCACCGCCGACGAGCTGTACGAACTCGATCGCAACTACACGCCGTGCGACGTGATCAACGACTACGTGAGCGCGCGCATTCCGCGTGTGCCGCGCGCGGCGCGGCGCCTGGAGATCGCAGCATGACGGGCTCGACGATTGACGGACTGAAAGAAGCGCGCCTGTGGCGCACATCGAGCTTCATCGACGGCGAATGGGTGGCGAGCGAAGCGACCTACCCGATCATCGACCCGGCCACCGGCACGCCGCTCGCGCAAGTGGCCCGCGCCGGTGCGCGCGAAGCAATGCAGGCCGTGGCGGCGGCCTCACACGCGTTCCCCGCATGGCGCGATGCCACGGCGGCGGAGCGCAGCGCGAAGGTACGCCGCTGGGGCGAGCTGATGCACGCGCATCGCGAAGACCTCGCGCGCATCATGACGGCCGAGCAGGGCAAGCCGTACGCGGAATCGCTAGGTGAAGTGGCGTACGCGGCGAGCTTTCTCACGTGGTTCGCGGAGGAAGCGCGACGCGCCTATGGCGACGTGATTCCCGCGCCGAAGAAGGGCGCGCGCATTGTCGTGACGAAGGAGCCCGTGGGCGTGGTCGGTGCGATCACGCCGTGGAATTTCCCGCTCGCCATGGTGACGCGCAAGGCCGGCCCGGCGCTCGCGGCAGGTTGCACGATGGTGCTCAAGCCTTCGGAAGAGACGCCGCTTTCTGCGCTCGCGCTCGCCGAGCTGGCGGTCGAGGCGGGGATTCCGCGCGGCGTGTTCAACGTCGTTTCGGGCGACGCCCCGGCGATCGGCGACACGCTGATGGCCTCAAAGGCCGTGCGCAAGATCTCGTTCACGGGTTCGACGCGGGTGGGCAAGCTGCTCATGCGCGCTGCCGCCGATACGGTGAAGAAGGTGTCGCTCGAACTGGGCGGCAACGCGCCCTTCATCGTGTTCGACGACGCCGATCTCGATGCCGCCGTGGAAGGCGCGATAGCCTCGAAATTCCGCAACACGGGGCAGACCTGCGTGTGCGTGAACCGCTTCTACGTGCAGGCCGGCGTGCACGACGCGTTTGTCGAGAAACTCGTGAAGGCGGTGAGCGCGTTGCGCGTGTCGGGCGGCATGGAGCCGGGCGCCACGCAAGGGCCGCTCATCAACGGCGCGGCGTTGCGCAAGGTCGAAGCGCATGTGAGCGATGCGCTCGAGAAGGGCGGCGTCGTTGTGTGCGGCGGCCACCCGCATGCGCTCGGCGGCACGTTCTACGAGCCCACGGTCATCACGGGCGCGCACGGCGGCATGATGCTCGCGCACGAGGAGACCTTCGGCCCCGTGGCCGCGGTGTTCCGCTTCGAGACCGAGGAAGAAGCCATCCAGGCGGCGAACGATACCGACTTCGGCCTTTCCGCCTACTTCTACGCACGCGACATTGGCCGCGTGTGGCGCGTGGCGGGCGCGCTGGAAAGCGGCATGGTCGGCATCAACGAGGGCATTATCTCGACGGAAGTCGCGCCGTTTGGCGGCGTGAAGGAGTCGGGGCTCGGACGCGAAGGCTCGAAGTACGGGCTCGACGAGTACCTCGAAACGAAGTACCTGATGATGGGCGGCCTCGGCTGATTTTCCGCGCGGTTACCACGCTTGCCAGCTTTTGGCGAAGACCGCCGCGCGAGAGTGCGGCGGTTTTTTTTGAGCCTTCACCTGAACGAACGAATGGGTTTGATGCCTCAGTCAGACGCGATGAAGCGCAGCGTACCTGCCAGGCGCGCCGGGCCGCCGGTGTCGTTCGGATGATTGACGCCGTCCATGACAGGGACCTCCGCGAAATCGAATGGGCTCACGCCGTCGAGGCAAGCCACGTTCACGCCATACAGGTTCGGGTTGGAGCGCCGTTGAAGATGCGTGGCGATTCCGCAGCGAGAACAAAAGAAGTGCTGCGCCGCTCCGGTGTTGAAGCGATAGCTCGTTAGCACATCCTCGCCCTGCAGAAATTCGATCCCACCCATTTCCGCCGCGACGATGACCGCGCCTCGCATACGGCAGTAAGAGCAGTTGCAGCGGCGGATCGAGTTGAGGCCGTCGCTGAGCGTCGCCTCGAAACGCACCGCGCCGCAGTGGCACTGGCCTGCCCATTTGTTCGTATCGCCAACCATGTCGTTTGTTTCTCCTCTGCGGAAAAAGTGTCTTATGCAAGGATGCGACGTCAACCGGCCCACGCGTTGACGTCGAGAACCGCTTTCGCGAATGTTTCCGGCGCCTCCTGCGGAAGGTTGTGGCCTGCATTCGGCACGATGCGGTTCTCATGGCGCCCGCTGAAGCGCCGCGCGCTGGTCTCTCTTGCCCCGGGCGGCTGAACGCCGTCGGCGTCTCCGTCGAGCGTGACCGTGGGCACGGTGATCGGCGGCGTGGCGGCGAGGCGTCGCTCCATGTCGTCGAAGCGGGGATCGCCTTCGACCAGTCCGAAACGGTGGCGGTAAGAGTGGACCACCACATCGACGAAATCGGGATTGTCGAACGACGCTGCCGAGCGCGCGTAGACGTCGTCGTCGAAGCGCCAGGTCGGCGACCATAGCGACCACAGGAGACGGCAAAACGCGCGCCGTTTTTCAGTCAACCCGGCCCGGCCGCGTTCGCCGTGCAGGTAGTACTGGTACCACATGCGATGTTCCTTTTCGGGGTCGGCTGGCTGTGCGGCAGCGGCGATACTCTGGATGTTGTAGCCGTTGACCGAAACCAGACCCCTGGCTCTCGACGGGTAGAGCGCCGCGACGATGCATGCCGCCCGGCCGCCCCAGTCGTATCCGCCGAGGACGGCGCGGTCGATCCGAAGGGCGTCGAGCAGCGCGAGCAAGTCCGCGCCAAGCGCCGCCTGCTGGCCCGAGCGGAGCGTCGAGGGCGAAAGGAAGCGCGTTGGGCCGTATCCCCGCAGGTAGGGGACGATGACGCGGGCGCCTTGGGATATGAGGCGTGGCGTCACCGCGTCGTATGCGTGGATGTCGTAGGGAAAGCCGTGCAGCAGCACTACCGGCCATCCACTCGCGTCGCCCTGTTCGTCATAGGCGATGTCGAGCAGTTCGGTTTCGATATGGTTAAGCATGGGGGCGCTCCTTCGCGTTCAGTGGCGTGCGCAGTGGTGTGCTCGGTTGCGTGATGCTGCACGGGTAGCAAACGGCGTGCGTGAAATCATCTCAGAGCCCGAGACAAACCGCACCGGCCGCGACGACCACGCAGGCGAGCCAGCGCGTTCCACTCACCGCTTCCCGCAAAAACATCCGCCCGATCAGCACCGCGAACACCACGCTGGTCTCGCGCAACGCCGATACTGCGCCCATCGCGCCCGACTGCAGTGCCCAGATCACGATGCCATACGCGCCGATCGACACGAGGCCGCCGGCCACTGACGAGGCGATCGACAGCGGCTCGGCGCGCACCGGCGTCCATAGCGCTGCCGACCCGCGCCGCGCGACGAACAGCACCGGCATCGCCCAATAGGACAGGAACATCCACGCGGTGTAGCTGAGCGACTGGCCGTCGGACAGGCGCACGCCGATGCCGTCGATCACGGTATAGAGCGCGATCGTCGCACCGGTCGTCAGCGCGGCGAGCGCACCTGCGCGCGACACGTGACGCCCCTGCAGCGCGATCGCGATGATGCCGCCCGAGATCATCACGATCCCGAGACCGTGCAAGGGGCCGATCGCTTCATGCGCGAACAGTGCCGCGCCGAGCGTGACGAGCAGCGGCGACGAGCCTCGCGCGATCGGGTACGCCAGCGCGAGGTCGTTGCGGCGATACGACCGCACGAGACTCACGTTGTAGAAGACATGCACGAGCCCCGACGCGGCGATGTAGGGCCACGAAGCGCGGGCCGGCGAGGGCATGGACAGGACGACGAACGTGGCGACCACGCCGATGGCGATGCTCATCCACGTCATGGAGAAAAACCGGTCGCGGTTGCCATGGAGCATCGCGTTCCAGCTCGCGTGGAGCAGCGCGGCGAACAGCACGATACCGCCGGTATAACTGAGCATGTGGGTGAGGGCAGGTTTGCATTGATGGTCTGACGAGAAGGATATCTATCTTGTGACCCGTGAACAAACCAGATAAATTGGGGGCTCGCGTGAGATAAACTATTTCGAATGAAACCGGTATTGCCTCCACTCAATGCCCTGCGTGCCTTCGAGGCTGCGGGGCGGCTCGCGAGCTTCAAGGAAGCCGCCGCGGAGCTGCACGTGACGCCCGGTGCTGTGAGCCAGCACGTGCGCTTGCTGGAGGAGTGGCTTGGCGCGCCACTCTTTGAACGGCACAACCGGCGCGTCGAGCTGACGCCGGCGGCGAAAGCTTATCTGGCGGAAATCGGCCCGTTGTTCGAACAGCTCGCCCTGGCAACCGCGCGATATGGCGTGCCCCAAACGGTCTCCCGAACCCTGTCCGTGAACGCGCTCGCGACATTCACGCTGCGCTGGCTGGTGCCGAGGCTGGCGAAATTCCGCGCGGAGCATCCCGACGTGGACGTGAAGGTGGAGACGTCGAGCGAGCCGCTGGAGAGTCTGAAGGACGACTATGACCTCGTCATCCGGGGCGGCCCGGACACCTTCTACGGCTATTCGATGCGGCCGTTCTTGTCCGAGGAGCGCCTTCCGGTCTGTAGTCCTACGCTTTTGCAGCGCGTGCCGCTTCGTTCGCCAGCCGACTTGAGAGAACACACGTTGCTGCACACCTCGAGTCTTCCGCGGATTTGGCCCGACTGGCTCGCGAGCGTGCAGATTCCTGACCTGAGGCCGGCTGCCGCGTTGACCTTCGACCACTTCTATCTGACCTTGCAGGCTGCCATCGACGGAATCGGCATTGCAATGGGGCCCACTGCGCTGGTCGCCGACGATCTCGCCGCCGGCCGGCTCGTCGCGCCCTTCGCGGGTCCACGTCTGCCGTCGCGCAGCTATTGCACTTACGTCGCGCACGAGAAGGCTGCCGATGAACGGGTCGTGTTGTTCCGTTCATGGCTCGAGCGCGAGGGAATGGGTTCGTGAATGCCGAGGCATCGGCGTCGCAATAATGCGACGCCTCGCAGATTTTTTCCGCGCAAGAGCGACTGATTACGCGCTCCTTTTCTCTCCCAACCGCGAAAACGCGCGTCGAAGCCGTTCGATCGTTGACGGAGGCAAGTGGGGGAGCGGGCAATGTGACCACAAGGCCGTGGTCACGAAGGGTACGCCTACTCCATGACGGGACCGATATCAAGCTAATGATTCGGCCGCATTTTCTCCGACCTGTGCCGAACCTTGCATTCTTATAATCTGCCGCGCGCTCGCGCGAATAGGTGCGATGTCGCAAAAAAATGCGGCATTGCGTCGAGCGCTGTTTTTGGCGCGCGAATGCTTAGTCGTGAATGGTGGAGTGCACCGGCCCTTTCGTGGGACCACAACAAGACTGTGACAACAGGAGAAACTGCATGAAGGCTATTCAAGTATTCAAGCTGGCCGCAGCGACGGCTCTCGTGGCGGCGTCCTTGCACGCCTATGCGCAGGGCGACGCGGCTAGCGGTGCGACTGCCGCAGCCGAGCAACAGGCAGCCCCGTCGAAGGCGCAATCGAAGCAGGCCAAGGCCGCTAACCGCGCGCTCAGTCGTAAGGTCCGCACCGCTCTCGCCAAGGACAAGAAGATCGATGTTTCCAAGATCACCGTGCGCGCGCGTGACGGCGCCATCGTCCTGCAGGGCTCGGTGCCGGAGCAGTCGCAGATCGAACACGCCAACGAAGTCGCCACGGGCGTGCAAGGCGTAACGTCGGTCAAGAACGCGCTGACGATCCGTCCGAACGAGTCCTGATCATCCTCTCACTATGGCCTTGCGCCCGGCCGGGCGCATGCGCCAACGCCCGGAGACAGGTCTCCGGGATCCTCCTGAAGGCCGCGCCTGCCGTTGCCTTCATTTCGCGAAGCGACAGCTGAACAGCCTGCTTGCGCGCGCATGGTCGAAATGTAAAAGGATGGGCGCAGATCGCTCGCAGGACCTAAGCAGGTTCGGCAGCCTCGGCAGGCCCGCGGATTGCTGGCGGTCCGCTCGCGGGCTCCCCTGAAATCTGGCGTCGAATCGTCCGGCGAACACCGGAGATAGCCGACGCAACGCCATCCAGCCATGCAATCTCTCCTCGCGCTCGAAGCACTGAGCTTCTTCATGGCTGACGTCCAGGCGGGCATCGGACCGTTTATCGGCGTGTTCCTGCTTGGCCGGGGCTGGCGCACCGATGAGATCGGCTCGGTCATGACGCTGGCCGGGCTCGCCGCGATGGTCGCCACGCCGCTGGCCGGCGCGTTCGTCGATTCGACGCGATCCAAGCGCGCATTGATCGTCGCGGCAACGGTTGCCACGGCGCTGGCATCGCTGGCGCTTTTGTACACGCGCAGCTACGCGGCCGTGGCGGCCTCGCAGATCGCGGCCGCCGTGGGCGGGTCGGTCCTGTTGCCGGCGCTTGCGGGCGTCACGCTCGGCATCGTGCGCGCGGGCGGTTTCGACCGGCAGTTCGGGCGCAACCAGGTGGCGAATCACGCAGGCAACGTCGTCGGCGCGGCGCTCGCCGGGTGGTTTGGCTGGCGGTATGGATTTGCTGCGGTCTTCGCGCTGACCGCGCTCTTCGCCGCGCTTGCGGTCATCTGCGTGCTGCTGATACCGGCGCACGCAATCGACTACGCCAGCGCGCGCGGGCTCGATAGCGAAGAGGATGGCCGTCGGGGAAGCGAGCCACGCACAAGCCCGGCAATCGGCGGCAGGCGGGACGGACCGGCGCCGCCGGAACCGGGCCGGCTGCGCTCGCTGTTCGCCAACCGGCCGCTCGCGCTCCTCGGGGCTTCGCTCGCGCTCTTTCACCTCGGCAATGCGGCGATGCTGCCGCTCTATGGCATGGGCGTAGTGGCCGCACATCGCGGCAACCCGAGCGCCTTTACCGCGCAGACCATCGTTATCGCGCAATGCGTCATGATCGGCGCAGCGTGGCGCGCGCCGCGGCTCATCGGCAAGTACGGCTACTGGTGGGTGTTGCTGGCCTCGTGGTGCGCGCTGCCGGTGCGCGGCGTACTGGCGGCGATGGTCATGAACGGCGCGGGCGTCTGGCCCGTCCAGATTCTCGACGGCATCGGCGCCGGGCTGCAGAGCGTCGCCGTGCCGGCGCTCGTCGTACGCCTCATGGAAGGCACGGGCCGCGTCAATGTTTCGCAAGGCGCGGTCGCAACTGCGCAGGGCGTGGGCGCCGCGCTAAGTCCCTTGCTGGGAGGCACGCTCGCGCAGCAATTCGGTTATCCCGGCGCGTTTCTCGCGCTCGGCGCCGTCTCGGTGGGCGCTCTCGCGCTTTGGTTTTGTTTTGCCGGCACATTACGGGCCGCATGCCAACACAGAGATGAACGATGACCTCGATGCGCATGCAACGAGAATATCGCATGGCGATTATGTGTGCCGCAATGAAGCCGATGGATTTTCCGAACCAGGGATGCGAAACGTAGTCTCGCAAAATGCCGTGTAAATCGTTGAGCTGGATTTCAATCGGAGCGCCAAAAAGAGGCTTTTCGCAGATGCCGGATCAAACAGCCGAACCGCATATCGAACCGCGCAGCGCCCGGATTCGAGGCCGATAAATCCATTACGCCATTACGGGTAATTGCCAAAAAGCGAAATAAATCGTTGCGCACAATGCGCTTAATTATCCGCGATTGCTTTCCTAAACTTGATATCAACTGGCAGTGGTTTGCTTTACGTACACCTCTGCGAACAGTTACGCGATTTTATCGTCGTGAGCCGCATATAACGACCGCCCAATGAGAAATAGGGCGAGTCGTTTGTGCCGGAATTCCAGTCCAATCTAAGGAGGAGCGAGTCATGAGCAAGACAACCAGCACATTCATCGCGGCCGTCGCCGCACTGATGCTGTCCGGCGGTGCGTATGCACAGGCCAACAATACGCTGGCAACCCCAAGCGTTTCGTCGCCCGCGGCTGCCAATAACAATGCAACGAGCGGCTACGGCACGCCAGGCGCCACCGGTACGGACAGCGGTATGAGCGCCACGTCGCCGAACTCGAGCACGAACAGCGCAACGTCGGCCACGCCCGCGTATGGCAGCAACAACACGCTGGCGACCCCGAGTACCGCGTCTCCGGCCAAATAACGGCAGCCTGTTATCGTAAGCAAGACCGCTGTCCTCACGGACAGCGGTCTTTTCTTTTGCCCTGACCCCGCCGGAAAGGGCCAGCGGCATGCGGATGTCGCCTTTCGACGCTCAAGTCTGTCCCCAAGCTGCCGTAATAGCAGGCTTCGGAATATTCTCGATGCATCGTGACACATCCCGGGACTCAGCCTTCACTGGATCTTGCTGCGCTAATCGAAACCGTCCAGCGGAACGAGCGCGCATCGAAGTCGTTCCAGGACGTGGAACTGCGCCTGATCGGCGCGCACGACTGGTGCGCCTTTCTCGAAGGGATATTCGTCTATCTGCCCGAGGTGTTCCGGCTGGCTTCAGCCGGCCTCTGGCTCGACGTCCGGACGCCGCTGTTGCGCGACCTGCTCGACTCTGACTGCGGGCGCGCCGACCTCGAAGCGAACCTGCGCTCCGGGCTCCAGGGCGGCCTCGCGCTGGCGCGCCTGTGCGCAGGGAACCAGCCGTGGCTTGGCCGCGTGAGCGAACTGAGCGATCTCGAGCCCGCGGTGAGCGAGACCTTCTTCGACGCGCGGACCGCGATCGGCAGCGCGATCGTGTTGCCGCTTCTGAACCGCACCCAGCTGCTCGGCTATCTGTGCCTCGCGAGCGATGACCCCGCGCGCTTCGACGCCAGCATGGGCACCGATCTGCTCGCGCGCTTCAGCCGCGTTGCTGCGGCGAGTCTCGACAACGTCTCCCACCGCGAGCATCTGCGCAAGACCGGCGTGACCGATCCGCTCACGGGCCTCTCGAACCGCCGCTATTTCGACGAGCGCCTGCATCACGAGATTCGACGCGCGAATTCGCACGCGGCGCCCATGTCGTGCCTCTTCATCGACATCGATCATTTCAAGCAGATCAACGACACGCATGGCCACGCGACTGGTGACCTCGCGCTGGGCGCCATCGGCACCTGCCTGAAGCAGCAGGTGCGCGTGGGAGACACGGTGTCGCGCTACGGCGGCGAAGAGTTCGTCGCGCTCTTGATGTGCGAGTTGCCCGACGCGCTGGCCGTTGCGGAGCGCATCCGGCAAGCGGTCGAGACGCTCGAAGTGCTCGACGACGAGGGCGAGCGCATTGCGCTCAGCGTGTCGATCGGCGTGGCGGCGTATCGGCTGAACAGCGAGGCGACCACCGGCGCCGCGAGTCCCGAAGCGCTGGCGCGCTCGCTGCTCGACCAGGCCGATCAGGCCATGTACCGGGCCAAGCACCAGGGGCGCAACCGCGTTTCGCTGCTCGAGGCGTGAAGGTACAGACGTTCACAAACATGACATCAAAAGAGCGGCGTCGCTGGCACGACTCGTGAACGTGAGCCAAGGCCGCGCTGAAACGTAAGTTTTCAAAATCCGGCACTATTTGCGGTAGCAGTGGTTTCCCAGGCCCGTTGAGCAGGCAAAGCGAAATCATGTCTACCGACCTTTTGATGACCGTTGCCTGCCTGGCCTGCGCGATCGCGATGTTCCTGATCGGGCGGCCGCGCTCGGACGCGGTGGCGCTCATCATGATCGTCGCGCTGTCGCTCTCGGGCATCGTGACCGTCAACGAGGCGCTGGCCGGTTTCTCCGACCCGAACATCGTTCTCATCGCGGCCCTCTTCGTGCTCGGCGACGCGCTCGCGCGCACGGGCGTCGCCCAGCGCGTGGGCGACTACCTCATCGAGCGCGGCGGGTCCAACGAGCGCCGCCTCGTCGTGCTGATCATGATCATCGTCGGCATCATGGGCTCGGTCATGAGTTCGACGGCCGTCGTCGCGATCTTCATTCCCATCGTCATTCGCATCGCACGCCAGTCGGGCGTGTCGCGGGCGCGCATGCTCATGCCGGTCAGCATGGCCGCGCTCACGAGCGGCATGCTCACGCTCGTCGCCACGACGCCGAATCTCGTCATCAACAGCGCGCTCGTCTATCGCGGCTACCGGCCCTTCAGTTTCTTCGCCATCACGCCGCTGGGCGCGCCGATTCTCGCCGCGAGCATCGGCTGGATGCTGTTCGCAAGGCGTTTTCTGAACGGTACAGGTGGCGCGGAGGCGACTACGCGTCCGTCGCTGAACGACTGGGTTGCCCGCTATTCGCTCGAAGGGCGCGCCTTTCGCCTGGAGGTCGGCGCGGATTCGCCGCTCGTGGGGCAGACGCTCGGGCACACCGGGCTCGACGACGACCCCGTGGCGCACGTCGTCGCGATCGAGCGGCGCGCGCGCATGGGCGCGACGGTGCTGCCTGCGACCGCGGACAGCAGCATCGCACCCGGCGACGTGCTGCTGCTCGACGTGGAGTCCGCAAGTTTCGACGTGCAGGCGTTTTGCGCGCGCTATGCGCTCGCGATGCGCCGCATGTCGGGCGCATACTTCACCGACCAGTCGCACGACGTGGGCATGGCCGAAGTCATCGTGCCGCCGGACTCATCGCTCGTGGGCAACGTCGCGCGCAGTTCCTCGGCGCTGCGCCGGCACGGCGTGACGGTCGTCGGCCTGCGCCGCGCCGACGCCGCGCTCGAGCAGGACCTGCAGGCCACGCAGCTCAAGGTGGGCGACACGCTGCTGGTGGTGGGGCCTTGGATCGACATCTTCTCGATGCAGTCGGTGGAGCGCGATATCGTGTGTCTCGCCATGCCGGTCGAAAGCGACGCCTACGTGCCGGTGCCGCACAAGGCGCTGCACGCGCTCGCCATCATGGCGCTCGTCATCGCGATGATGCTCACGCCGCGCGTGCCGAACGTGCTCGCCGGCCTGATCGGCTGTCTGCTCATGGGCGCGTCCGGTTGCGTGAGCCTCGACAGCGCGTATCGCGCGATCCACTGGCGCAGCCTCGTGCTGATCGTGGGCATGCTGCCGTTTTCCATCGCGCTGCAGCGCACGGGCGGCATCGACATTGCCGCCGACGCCGTGCTGCACGTGGCCGGCAACTGGGGTGCGCACGGCCTGTTGGGCGCCGTTTTCCTGCTGACGCTCGTGATCGGCACCGTGATTTCCGGCACGGCGACGGCGGTGCTGATGGCGCCCGTGGTGCTCGCGATGGCGGCGCACCTGCATGCGTCGCCGTATCCGTTTGCGATGACGACGGCGGTTGCCGCGTCGGCGGCCTATATGTCGCCGATCTCGACGCCTGTGAATGCGCTCGTCAGCACGGCTGGCGGCTACCGGTTTCGGGAATTTTTCACGGTGGGCTCGCCGGCCGCCCTCGGGGCGCTCGTGATCACCGTATTGCTGGTACCGCTCATTTGGCCGGTTTTCCCGCGCTAGCGCGAGGAGAGGCCGGCCACCCGTTCGCGAGGCATTGACCGGAGATGGCGAATTTCTTGACGAAAGCGTGGGTCCTTCGCTGGATCAAGCGGTTTTTCGTTTTCCTGCTGATTGCATTCGTGTGCATTGCCGGCGTGCGTTTCTTCGACGCGCAGCGCAAGGCGCCGTTGAGCCTGTGGCACACGTACGTGCCGGAAGACATGCACGCGCACGAAATCGATCATGCGACGTGGGAGGAATACATCGCCAACGAGAACCGCCTGTTCGACGCAGTGAAGAAGAACGTGACCGACAAGCTGCCGGCGGACGAACGCATTCCCGCCAATCGCTATTTTTCGGGCAGCCCGATTTATCCTGGGCACTTTCGCACCGACTGGAACCGCTCGTACACACTCATGCCAGAGGGCGCGCCGCGCGGCGTGGCCGTGATGCTGCATGGGCTGACCGATTCTCCCTATAGCCTGCGGCACATCTCGCAGCGCTATCAGCAGGATGGCTTCGCCGTGGTGGCGGTGCGTTTGCCGGGACACGGCACCGTGCCCTCGGGGCTGACCGAAGTGACGGCGGAAGACTGGGAGGCGGCCGCGCGCCTTGCCGTGCGCGAAGCGCGGCACCTCGTGCCGGCGCCTGCGCCGCTGCATATCGTGGGTTTTTCGAACGGCGGCGCGCTCGCACTGCAATACTCGCTCGAGGCGCTGGACGACCCGAGCCTGCCGAAAGCGGACCGCCTGATCCTGCTCTCGCCGATGATCGGCATCACGCGCTTCGCGCGCTTTGCGGGGCTCGCGGCATTGCCTGCGATCTTGCCCGCGTTTGCGAAAGCCGCGTGGCTCGACATCGTGCCGGAATTCAATCCGTTCAAGTACAACTCGTTTCCGGTGAACGGCGCACGGCAGTCGTGGCGGGTCACGCGCAAGATCCAGCAGGAAGTGGCGGACGCGGCGCGCAACGGCAAGCTGGCGGCGCTGCCGCCCACGCTCACCTTCCAGTCCGTGCTCGACTTCACGGTGAGCACGAGTGCAATCGTCAGTTCGCTGTATGCGCAACTGCCTGCCAACGGCAGCGAGCTCGTGCTGTTCGACATTAACCGCACGGCGCAATGGAGCCCGCTGTTGCGCGCTTCGATGCGTGACGCGTTGCGCCGAATCGCGCCCGTGCCGCCGCTGCGTTACCGCCTGACCGTGCTCACCAACGCCTCCGCCACCTCGCCGCATGTGGTCGAAGAGAGCACGGCGCCGAACGAGACAACGGCGAAAGTCGAACCCACGGGGCTCGACTATCCGCTCGATGTCTACTCGCTTTCACACGTGGCCTTGCCGTTTCCGGTGACCGATTCGCTGTACGGCCGCAACCCCGATCCCAACGACGACCTGGGCATCCATCTGGGCGCCCAGTCCGTACGCGGCGAAACCGGGGCGCTGATCGTGGGGGCGGGGCTCCTCACGCGGCTCTCGTGGAACCCCTTCTACGATTACATCGTCGAGCGTATCGACTACCTGGCGAGCCACGGGCCGTGAGCGCGCGTCTGGCGCGCGTCAGGCCCGGACCCGGCCAGGGTTTATGCGCGCGGCGCGAGCTCGACCTGCGCGGTCATTTGCTGGCCGTCGCGGGCCACGACGACCGACACGTTGCTGCGTGCCCGCGCGATCATGCTTTGCAGCTGCTCGACGTTGTCCACCTCGATGCCGTTGACCGCGATGATTACGTCGCCCGCGCTGATGCCAGCCGCCTTTGCCGGACCACCCGCTTTCACGACGAGCACGCCGCCGTCCACGCCGACTTGCTGCGCTTCGTCGCTGCTGAGCGCACGCACGGCCACGCCGAGACGCGGGTGCGCATTGCGGGCCAGCGTGGTGCCATTGCCGTTGCCGCCGCCCTGCACGATCTGATCCTTCATGTGCATGGCTTCGTCGATCGGAATCGCGAACGAGAGGCCCTGGAAGCCGCCCGTGCGCGAATAGATCATCGAATTGATGCCGATGACTTCGCCGTTCAGGTTGAAGAGCGGGCCGCCCGAATTGCCCGGGTTGACGGGCACGTCGGTCTGGATAAGGTGCGTCGGGCTATCTTCCGAAAGCTGGCGCGACTTCGCGCTGATGATGCCCGAGGTCACGGTGTTGTCGAGACCATAGGGCGAGCCGATCGCAACGACCCAGTCGCCCACCTTGCTGTTCGCCGGATTGCCGATCTTCACCGTGGGGAAACCCGTGCCGGCGATTTTCAGCACGGCGACGTCGCCGGCCTTGTCGGTGCCGATCACGCGCGCGGAGAACTTGCGGCCGTCAGTGAGCTTGACCGTCACGTCGTCAGCGCCTTCGACGACGTGATTGTTCGTCAGGATGTAGCCATCCTGGCTCACGATGAAGCCCGATCCCAGGGCGCCCGAATGGCCGTCTTCGGAGTCCGGGTTTTCCTTAACGACCTCGACATGGACCACAGCCGGGCCGTACTGCGCGACGATCGCCGAGAAGTTGGGCGCCGTGCCCTTGACGTCGTCTGCCTTCGGCACGGGTGCCGACAACGTCGTTTTCGTGATGCGGCTTTCGTCCGCGCTGGCGTGCTCGTGGCTCACGACCCAGGCGCCGGCAAGCGCCACCGCTACACCGGCGATCAGGCCCCGGCGCCGATATTTGATGGTACTCATTGCTATGGTCTTCGAAGAGATGGTGAAGGTGCGCGTAAGGTACTTTTTGCTGCTTAAACGTGACTTAAATGCACGAGAGATCTTTTGACCGCGCGAAGAGTCGATGTGCGCGCAACGAAAATCCGGGTGGGGTTGTTCGGATTCCCCGCCAGCTAGCGCGCACGTCTTTTTCAAAGCGGCTAGTCTTGCGAAGTGGCGGCCGATCGCGCCCCGAAGACGCTTTATTGAGGGCCGGATAAGCGAGGCGAGACGTTGATGGCTTGCAAACGTCTCGTGCCTGATCACCGGTTCGCCGCGCGACGCGCTGTACGCAACCGCTGTCTACAACATCAACGCAACGTGGTTCGTCATCCAAAGCATCTACATGAAACAGGATCTCGTCACGTTCACCTGCGTGGTCGTCATCGCCGTCATCACGGGGTGGGTGCTGTATATCGGGCGCCCGGTGCTGGTGCCGATCGCATTCGCGATCATCACGTCGTATGTGATCTACGGGCTCGCTGAAATCCTGCGGCGCGTGCCTCACGTGGGCACGCGCATTCGCGCAGGCGCGCGCTACTGGAGCGCGGCCGCGCTCATACTCGTGGCTGCGTGGCTCGCGACCGAACTGCTGCTGTCCGACACTGACCGCATGCTCGCCGTGGCGCCGAAGTACGAAGCCACGCTGCTCGCGTTGCTCGCCAAAATCACCGCACTGTTTCATCTGGAAACCGAGGCTTCGTGGACAGCCTTCCGCCGCGAGCTGCTCGCGACGGTCAACGTCCAGTCGCTG
Organism: Paraburkholderia guartelaensis; assembly: GCF_004353905.1. Taxonomy (GTDB): domain Bacteria; phylum Pseudomonadota; class Gammaproteobacteria; order Burkholderiales; family Burkholderiaceae; genus Paraburkholderia; species Paraburkholderia guartelaensis. The sequence continues at coordinate 259,902 of NZ_SMOD01000003.1, forward strand.
CTCACCTCGCTGCTCGGCTCGCTCTCTTCGCTCATGGCGACGACGCTCGTCGTTCTGCTGTACACAGCGTTCTTCATGGTCGAAATGGGGCGGTTTCGCCGCAAGCTCTCTGCGGTCATGCGCGGCAAGGCCGACATGGAGCCCGTGATCGACGCCATCAACTCGAAGATCGGCACGTATCTGGCGTTGAAAGCGCTGCTCGGCGTGGTGCTCGGCATTCTCAGCTGGATCTGCATGCATCTGGTCGGGCTGGAGTTCGCGCCGCTGCTCGCCGTGCTCATCGTGCTGCTCAACTTCGTGCCGTATGCGGGGTCGCTCATTTCCGTTGCGCTTCCGGCCTTGCTCGCCGCGCTTCAATTCGGCCAGTGGAACGAGTCGATCACGTTGCTCATTGCGCTTTCGGCGATCAACTTCGTGATGGGCAACGTGCTCGATCCGTGGTTGATGGCGGGGTCGCTGAATCTGAGTCCTGCGGTGATCCTCATGAGCCTCGCCGCATGGACGGCGCTCTGGGGCATTCCCGGCGCCTTTCTCGCCGTGCCGGGAACCGTGGCGCTCACGATCATCTTCTCCGCGTTCAGCTCCACACGGCCGCTGGCGCTGCTGTTGACGAAGGACGATGTAGTTAGGCATGCGGAATAAGTGCGTGGCTTACTTTCACAGGTGAACTATGGCTTCCAGAATCAACCGCCGCGGCAACGCAATCCGCCCAGTCTCCGCCTGCGTGGGCGACAAGGCGCTCGCGGAGTTCGCCAGTCGCCGCATCAGCGCCGATCTTGCGCGGCGCGGCTTCCTGATCGGCATGGGCGCATCCCTGTTGAGCGCGGTGATACCCGAGTTCAGCAGCGCGCAGCAGCCCGGCGGCGCGGCTCCCGCCCAGCCCACGACCTTCACGAACTTTCGCCTGTTCGACGGCAAGTCCGCGGCGCTGCAGGACGGCATGTCCCTCGTCGTCGATGGCAACCGCATTTCGCAGCTGCGTCGGGGCGCACCTGACGCGCAGAACGCGTCGGGCGGCCGCGTGATCGACTGCGGCGGCAAGGTGATGATGCCGGGCCTCATCGACATGCACTGGCATTCGCTTCTCGCTGCGGTCCCGATCGCGACCATCCTCCAGTCCGACTTGAGCTTCGTGTACCTGGCCGCGGGCGCGGAGGCACAGCGCACGCTCTTGCGCGGATTCACGACCATTCGCGACGTGGGCGGCCCCGCGTTCGCCCTGAAGCAGGCCATTGATGCCGGCATGCTGAGCGGCCCGCGCATTTACCCCTGCGGCGCGATGATCACCACGACGGGCGGCCACGGAGACTTTCGTTTGCTGACCGACGTGCCGCGCACGAGCGGCCAGATCAGCGAGATCGAACGCACCGGCGCTGCCGCCATCGCCGACTCGGCCGACGAAGTGCGCCTGCGTGTGCGCGAGCAGTTCATGATGGGCGCCACGCAGATCAAGCTCGTGGGCTGCGGCGGCGTCTCGACGCCGCGCAGTCCGCTCGACATGCTCACGTTCACCGAGCAGCAACTGAAAGCCGCAGTAGAAACGGCGTCCGACTGGGGCACTTACGTGCTCGTGCATGCGTACACGCCGGAATCGGTGAAGCGCTCGGTGGCTGCCGGCGCGCAATGCGTCGAGCACGGACACCTCATCGACGACCGGACTGCCGAAGTCCTTGCGAAGAACGGCACATGGTTGAGTACGCAACCGTTTACCAGTGAAGAGGATGTTGCGCCGTTGGCGCCGTCGAGCCGCGAGAAGTTTCTCGAGGTGACAGCCGGCACCGACAACATGTACAAGCTCGCGCGCAAGCATGGGCTCAAGGTGGCCTTCGGCACGGACCTGATCTTTTCGCAGGCGCTGGCCACGCGGCAAGGCACGATGCTCGGGCACATGACGCGCTGGTATTCGAATGCCGAGTCGTTGCGTATGGCGACTGCCACGAACGGGCAGTTGCTCGCGATGGCGGGCGAGCGCAATCCGTATCCGCACAAGCTCGGCGTGCTCGAGGAGGGCGCGTACGCGGATCTGCTGATCGTGGCGGGTGACCCGCTCCAGGACATGACGCTGCTGGCCAACCCCGATCAGAACCTGAGCCTGATCATGAAGGATGGCCGCGTCTACAAGGACACATTGAAGGCGTGACGCTGCGGGGCGCGGGCTCGCGGCGTCACCAAGGCACTTAAAAAAACAAAGGCGTCGCGGTCGCGATTTGGCACGTAAATCGAGGGCCAAATAGCCCGCGCAGGCATTCCGAACGCTGCGCGCATGGCGTATCAGCCACAGTCAGCCACACGATTTCTGTATCAAGATGTCACGGCGTGGGGACGCATCAACCGGGCCCATTTGCCTGCGCAGCGCGGCCATCATGGCACGCCCCGAGAACCCCCAGCGGGGGTCGAAATCCCGCCTGTCCAAATCCGCCATCTGGCCGATTCTGCCGGTTGAACTTCGCCTCGAAGTAGCTCATATTCAAATCGACTATTTGTTACAACCGTCCAACGATCTGCGCAATAGAGTAGGGACTACAGCGAATACTTCGAATCCGGGCCGCCTGGTTGCCTCCACTGCGACGCGCACCAGCCGCCGGTAGCAAACCCGAAACCATCCTGTCAAAGCTTCCATGCCTGCAATGTTCAACGAACCTGGCCGATCCAAGTCTGGTCCGTGGGGATGTCCATACTGCGGGACCGGTTTTAATGCGCCACTGATGATCTGTCCTCAGTGCGGCGCGAAGCAGCTTTCCTCTGGCCCGCGCATGTCGCCGGCCAGCGAATCCACCGCGCCCGAATGGCACGATGGTTTCGCGCGCCATGCGCGCACTGAGTGGAACCCGTCTGCGTTCAGTTTCAGTGGTGGCGCGCCGCGCGACAGCGATTACGAGCTGCGCGATGAAGCGCCTCGGGCGCCACGTTCGTGGTTGCCTTTCTATGCGATTGGCAGCGTGGTGTCGATCGCGTTTCTGCTGACCGCGTACATGATTTCACACCGGACCGAGCGCGAGCCGACCTTGGGCGCCCAGATCGTGGAGGGTGCGATCCTCGGACCCAAGGCCACACCGGCCGCGCACGACACGAAGCCGCATACGGTGCGCAGCGCGCCGCCCGTAGCGGTCGCGCAGTTGCCGCCTCCGGCTGCCAGTGTGCCGCCGCCTCCGGTCGCGAGCGTCAAGCCGCCTCCAGTCAATACAGCGCCGCCCCCCGTCGTGGCCCATGTCGCGCCGCCGGCGCCGGCACCCGCTCAAGCGCAGCCGCCGCGTACGGCGACTGCTCGAGCGGAGACCGCACCACCGCCGCCGAGCGCTGCCGAAGAGCGCGCGCTCGCTGCAGCGAAGGCCAAGGCAGACAAGGCCAACGCGGAGAAGGTCGCCGCCGCGAAGGCCAAGGCAGACAAGGTCAACGCGGAGAAGGTCGCGGCAGCGAAGGCCAACGCAGAGAAGGTCGCCGCAGCGAAGGCCGCCGCCGATTCGCGGGCCGACATCTCGAGAAGTCTGGCGATCGCGCGCGCGAGCCTCGACAAGAACAGCCTCGGGCCCGCGCGCAGCGCGATCAATTCCGCGCTCGCGGCACAACCGGGCAACGGCTCCGCGCTGCAAATGCAGGCCGAATTGACGTCGCGCGAAGATCAGCGCGATTCGTTGCTTGGCTACGCGCGGCTTTGCGCGCGCGATGGGCGGTGGGTGTGCGCCTGGCATAACGCGGGGCACGCATTGACCGTCGATTCGTCGAGTGGCGAAGCGCGCGAGATCCTCTCGCGATCGATCGCGGCTCAGGGCGCGGGCAACATGGCGCAGGGCGCAGGTCCCCAGCCCGCGATCAGGCAGGTCGATTCGGGTCCGCCGGGCCCGCCGATCGATCCCAACTGACGACATCCATAGCTTGGGCGCGGGTGCGTGACGCCAGTCATGCACCCGCACTAGCGTTGCTGGCTGTCGCGTTCGCAGTGGTGCTCGACCAGCCAGTTGCTGAAGTTGCGCACGCGTAACGTGTCCTGCACTTCAGGCCGCACGTCGAGCCAGTATCCCGAAGGTCCCACCACTTCCACTTCGCTCAGTTGCACGAGCGTGCCGTTCTCCAGTTCGGGCGCGATCATGTGCCGATCGGCAACGGCGATGCCCAGACCCGCCACCGCCGCATGGATCACCTGATCGAGCGTGCTGAACTCCAGTTCTCCGCGCGGCGCCATCTGCACGTCGAGCGCCGCGGCTTCGAGCCACGCTTCCCAGACCAGCAGGCGCCGGTCGATATCGAGGATATAGAGCCACGGATGCTGCGCGAGGATCTCGCGCAGCGCGTCCTGATCGGCGGCGGGCTGGCTGAACTCGCGCACCGAGCCGACCAGCACGTGGCGCTCGCGCATGAGCAGCGTGCTCTGGCCGCCCGGCAGTGGTTCCATGCCGAAGCGGATCTGGCAATCTTCGTTGCGCTCGGTGCCGTGTAGCGGCCCGTATTCGTTGGTGATGGAGATGCGCAAGTCGGGGTGGCGCACCTGGAAATCGCGCAGGCGCGGCGTGAGCCAGCGCGTGGCGAGCGTGGGCGCGGCGTTCAGACTGAGCAGGCTGTTCGACGGATCGGCGCGGATCGTGTCGAGCGTATGGGCGATGCTGTCGAACGCGGCCTGCAGCGTAGGCAGCAGACGCTTGCCCGCGGCCGTGATTTCGAGCCGGTGATGATGCCGCATGAAGAGCGGCGTGCCGAGATAGTCTTCGAGCAGGCGAATCTGACGGCTGATCGCCCCCTGGGTCACGTGCAGGTTTTGCGCTGCCCTGGTGAAGCTGAGCGTGCGGCTCGCCTCCTCGAATGAACGCAGTGCCGATAAAGAGGGTAGGCGGCGCATGCAAGCCTCGCGATGCAGAAGCGCCGGCGCATTGTCATTCGCGCCGGCGCATTTTCAGTGATAAGGACAGCGTGGAAAACGTTAGAACGCGTGCGTGATACCCACGCGGGCGACGGCCTGGTTGTCGGTGCCCGAGGGGTTGAAGCCCGTGATCTGCGCGTTGTCCGCCGAGCCCGCCGCGTGCTGGTACACGCCCATCGCATAGAGCGACGTGCGCTTGGACAGCGCGTACTGGCCGATCAGGTTGACCTGGTGATACTTCGGCGATTTGTCGGTGGCGTGGTCCTGGCCCACCGTGTAGGTGTAGCCCGCGCCCACGACGAACGCGGGCGTTACGGCATACGTACCCGCCACTTCGAAGTTCTGGAAGTGCAGGTCGCCGCTGCCGGTGGCCGAGGCGAAGTCTACGTTCGAGTAGTTCGTCATCAGCTTGAGGCTGCCGATCACATACGACGCGCCGGCCGAAAGGATGCCCTGGTAGCGTGCGTTGGCGAGCGCGTCGCCGAAGATCGAGTTCACGAAGCTGCCGCCGCTGCCATAACCGGCCACTGCCGTGATCGGATCGTTCACGCGCAGGTAGCCCACGCCCGCGCTGAATGAGCCGAGCGTGTAGGCCGCCGCCGCGCTATACGAGGCGTTGTTCGAGAACTGGCCCGCCTGGCCGCCAAACGAATAGTGGCCTTCGAACTGGAAGCCGGCGAGCACGGGGCTCACGTACTTCACGGCGTTGTTGACAGGGAACCCGTTGTCGAGGTTGTCCATGTCGTTCGGGTGTGCGAAATACCAGCCGCCGTAGTTGCCGTTGAGCGAATACGGCTCGATCAGATCGACGGTGGCGTCCCATTGCTTGCCGAAGGTGATCTGGCCATATTGATCCGACTTGAAGCCGACATACGCGTTACGCGAAAACGCGAGACCGCCGCCCAGACCGCCCGTCGCCGCGTTGAAGCCGCTTTCGAGCCGGAAGATCGCGGCATAGCCGCCGCCCAGGTCTTCGGTGCCGCGCAGACCCCAGCGGCTGCCGGCGGGCACGCCGCTTTGCATCTGCACGAGCTTGCTACCGGTGCCCGGCACGAGCTGGCCGTTCGCTCCGTTCGCCACGTTGCTGGCGTAGTCAACACCGAGGTCGATGAGGCCGTACAGCGTCACGCTGCTTTGGGCGTGCGCGCCCGCTGCGGCCAGCGCCAGCGGCAGCGCCGCGAGAATCTTCTTCTTCATTTAAGTCTCCTTATCATGGGGCCGCATTGCGCGGCCCGGCTTTTCTCGTTGGAATCGTTTTATCTCGCGCAGCGCATCGCGCTTACGCGCCAAGCGACTTCTGCACCTTCTGCGCGACATCGGCGGGCACCCAGGTCTTCCACATCTCGGGGTGCTGCTTGAGGAACTTGAGCGCTTCGTCCTGGGCATCGACCTTATGCTCGGTCATGTCGAGAATCGTCGTGTTCAGGAAATCGATGGGGAAGTTCACTTTCGAGAAGAAGGCCATCACGTCGGGCTCGGCCTGATAGAACGGTGTCGAAACGCCGATCTTCAGCTGCGAGACCAGATACGACGAGGCGCAGGGCTGTGCGCTGTTGGCGTCGCGCAGCGTCTTCCAGCATGCTTCGTTGAATGGCGGCATCTTGAGTTGAACGAACTTGTACTTCGCCATCAGCGCGGCCGGCTCCCAGTAGTAGGTGAGAATCGGCTTGCCGCGCGCGTAGGCCGAGGAGATGGCCGCGTCGAGCGCCGCGCCCGTGCCGGGGCGGAAGTTCGTGTAGGTGTCGTCGAGCTTGAGCAGCTTGAGCAAGCGCGTATTCACGCGTTCGCAGTCCCAGCCCGAGGGGCAGTTGAGGAAGCGGCCGCGATCCGGTTCCTCGTCATCCACGAAAAGGCCCTTGTATTTAGGCAGATCGCTCACGGACTGAAGGTCGGGCGCGCTCGCCTTGATGCCGCGCTTCGCGTCGCCGTGCACCACGTAGTCGGGCACGTACCAGCCTTCCTTCGTGCCGCCCGGCAGCGTGTCGCCCACGAGCTTGACCGAACCCGCCTTGACAGCGCCTGCGATGATCTCCGAGCGGCCCGTCCACTGCTCGGACCAGACCTGCAGGTCGTTGCGCGAGAGCGCCGTTTCGGTGGCCGCCGTGCTGCCGGGCACCGTGTCCGTCTGGCAGCTATACCCGTTCTTGAGGATGTAGCGCAGCACTTCGCTCGTGAAGTTGCCGCTTTCCCATGTGACGCCCGCGAAGCGCACGGGCTTGCCTGCGCTGCACCAGGTGCCTGCGGCGTGCGCCGGCAACGCGGCGAGGGCGAGCGGGGCTGCAAGGCAGGCTGCGCGCAAGAGGGTGGTCAGGCTTTTCATTACGTGTCTCCGTTTTATTGAAATGATTCGGAATGCTTCAGATGGGGCTGGCATCTCGTTCGTTGCTGCGGCCCAATGAGTCTTTAGTCGTAACGGCTGTCGTGTGCGCGTGTGGCGGCGAGCATGGCTTCGTCGAGTTCGATGCCAAGGCCGGGCGCATCGCCTAGCTCGATCCAGCCATTCGCGTCGATGTCGATCACGTGCTTGATCGGGAAGTCGCGCCGCGCCGGCGTCCATTCGGGCGGGTCGTACGGAAACTCGACGAACGGCGCTTGCGCAGCGCCTGCCACGACATGCAGGTTTGCCGCGAGGCCAATGCCGTTGCCCCACGTATGCGGCGTGAACACCTTGCCGTGCGCCTCGATTTGCGCCGCGAGCCGCCGCGCGCCCTCCATGCCGAGCGTGCAGACGACATCGGGTTGATAAACGTCGAGGCAGTCGTGCGCGAGGAGCGCCGCGAATTCGTGTGCGTCACGCGTCATCTCGCCGCCCGCGATCCGCACTTCCGTTTGCTGGCGCAATTGCGCGTGGCCCGCGTAGTCGCCGCGATGCAGCGGTTCCTCGACCCAGTACACGCGATGCTTTTCGATCTGGCGAATCACGGCGAGCGCTTCGTCGGCGCGCCACGGCGCCTGGGTGTCCCACGGCATGCGCCAGCCCTGGTTGCAATCCACCATCAGCTCGATGTTCTCGCCCGCGGCTTCGCGCACGGCGGCGAGCGCGGCGAGGTCGTCGGCGAGGGTCGGGCGGCCGAAGCGCACCTTGAGCGCCGGGAAGCCGCGCGCGACGGCATGCTCGGCCCACTGCGCCATGCCTTCGAGCGTGCGATGCACGCCAGAGGACGCATAGGCCCGCACCCGTTTCGAACGGCCTCCGGCCATTTGCCAGCACGGCTCGCCGCGAATTTTCCCGGCGAGGTCCCAGAGCGCGACGTCGAGCGGCCAGAGGCGTCCCGCGTGGAAGCTGAGGTTCTCGAGCACCGCCGAATGCCGCGCCAGATCGAGCGGGTCGGCGCCGATGAAGAGGTCGCGGTAGTCGTCGAAGCCGTACATCGCGTCGCCGGAGCCGATGCCCACGCGGCCTTCGTTGTCTTCCACGCGCACGATCGTCGCCGGGAAGGCGCGCCGCGGGCGGCTGTCCCACGAGGCGGGGAACGGCGGGTCGAGCGGCAGCCGGTGCTGGCTCACGGTGATGCGTGCGATGCGGTTCGTCATGGCGCGTGGGGCGCCGCCTGGGGGCATGCAGCATGGCGTGGCTTACGTCTGAAGATACGCATGCGGCGCGCCGTGGGGCGGGCGATTGTCTCCTTGGCCTTGTCAGGCGTTACGGCATCCTAGAGGGTCAATTTCGTGCACTCAATGAAGTCAATTGAAGTAAATGACAGCCTTCATTTCCGAGGATTGGGCGCGATAATGACGCAGCCGTCGCGCCGTGCCGCGGCGTGCACTTCTCCTTCGGGAAAACCATGAATGGCTGGATGCCCACGCTCTCGCGCAGCAGCGAACCCAAGTACCGGGCGATCGCCCAGGCCTATTCACAGGCCATTCACGGCGGCCAGATGCTGCCCGGAGAAAAGCTGCCCGCGCACAGGCTGCTCGCGAAGAAGCTCAGCGTCACGACGGGCACGGTAAGCCGTGCTTATGCGGAGCTGGAGCGCGGCGGTCTCGTGGTGGCGCGCGTGGGCGACGGCACCTATGTGGCAGAGCCCGATGCTGACGGCGCGCGCATCCAGGACCGCACGCGCACCGCGCCCGAGTCCAGCGAGCGGGCCGCCGCCGCGCAGGTCACGCCGGGTGCGCCGGGCGTCCATGCTCCGGGACGCCTGATCGATCTCGGCCAGAACGTACCGATGCCGACCGACGAAGCCTTCCTGCTGACCCAGACCTTGCGCGAACTGGCCGCCGACGAGCGGCTCGCGGGCGAACTGCTGCTTTATCAGCCCGAAGGCGGGCGCCGCTCGCACCGCGAGGCGGGTGCGCGCTGGCTCGCGCGCATGGGCTGCACGGTGGCCGCCGAGCGTGTGCTGGTGACGCAGGGCGCGCAGCATGGTCTTGCGTGTGTGTTGCGCGCGGTACTGCGGCCAGGCGACACGATTTTCGCCGAGGCGTTGAGTTATCCCGGCATCGTCGCGCTCGCGCGGCAGTTGCGCTTGAATCTCGTCGGCATCGAAATCGACGAGGAAGGCATCGTGCCCGCCGCGCTCGAACGCGCGTGCGGACTGCTCGCCCCGCGCGCGCTCTTTTGTGTGCCGACGCTGCACAACCCGACCACGGCGACACTCTCCGAAGCGCGCCGCGCGCAGATCGCCGAGATTGCCGTGCGCCATCACCTCGTCGTGATCGAGGACCTCGTGCCCGCCGCGTTGCTCGATGCGCCGCCCACGCCGCTCGCCGCGCGGCTGCCCGAGCATGGCATCGTCATCAGCAGTCTTTCGAAGGCGGTTGCGCCGGGCCTGCGCGTGGGCTATGTGCAGGCGCCGCAGGACTGGGTCGGCAAGATCCTCGCGGTGATACGCAGCGACTGCTGGATGACGTCGCCGCTCGCGGCGGAGATCGCGGCGCGCTGGATCGTGGATGGCGAGGTCGATCGGCTCGTCGCGCAGCAGCGTGCGCAAGTGGACGCGCGCCATGCGATCGCCGCCGAGGTGCTGGCGGACTGGACGTATCGCACCGATCCGGCGAGCCCGCATCTCTGGCTGCCGCTCGCCGAGCCCTGGCGCGCCGCCGAATTTTCCGCAGCGCTGCGTCAGGCCGGCGTGCTCGCGAAAACGGCGGACAGCTTCGTGATCGGCCGCGGGTCGGCGCCGCACGCGGTGCGCTTGAGCCTCGGCGGCGCGCGCAGCCATGAGGCGCTGCGAGAAGGGCTCGAGTTGCTCGCGCGCACGCTGCGTAACGGGCCGGAAGGCCTTTATTCCGCGTGACGGCCGCCCTTTAGCTTCGCGCGGCGTTACTCCGCGATGAACGAGACCGTGCGCTTGCGCCGCTCATCGACCGAAAGCGCGAACACATCGGGCCGCGCGTAGTGGCCCACCACATCGAAATCGTAGCGGGCGCGCGTGAGTTCGTCGGTATCGATCTCGGCGACGACTAGTCCGGTTTCACCGCGCAGCGGGCCGGCCAGCACATCGCCTAGCGGCCCGACGATCAGGCTGCCGCCATTGATGAGCGGCCGATTCTCGTCCCAGCCCGGCACCTCGACGCCGAGCGCCGCGGGCGAAGGCTGCACCTGGCACGCGCTGATCACGAAGCACCGTCCTTCGTGCGCGATATGGCGCATGGAGCACTGCCAGATGTCGCGTTCGTCGACGGTGGGCGCGCACCAGATCTGCACGCCCTTCGCGTACATCGCCGTGCGCAACAGCGGCATGTGGTTTTCCCAGCAGATGGCCGCGCCCGCGACGCCGGATTCCGTGCGAACGGTGGGCAGCGTCGAGCCGTCGCCCTGGCCCCAGATGAGCCGTTCCGTGCCCGTCGGCATGAGCTTGCGATGCTTCGCCACGAGCCCTTCGCCCGGATTGAAGAACAGCGCCGTGCAAAAGAGCGTGCTACCGTCGCGCTCGATCACGCCGATCACGAGCGACGCGCCGCAACGCGTCGAAAGCTCCGCGAGCGCTTCGGTTTCCGCGCCGGGCACGTCGACCGCATTCTCGTAGTAGCGCGCGAATGCCTCGCGGCCTTCGGGCAAGCGGTAGCCGAGGCGCGTGCCGAATATTTCTCCCTTCGGGTAGCCGCCGAGCAACGCCTCGGGCATGACGACGAGCTTCGCGCCCGAGGCGCGGATCTGCGCTTCGAAAGAGAGAATCTGTTCCAGCGTTTGCGCTTTGCCGGCGGCGGACGATCCGATCTGCAGCGCGGCGACTTTCGACTTGGCCATGATGGCTCCCAGGGGTTGGACTGCCCACATCTTTCCACGGCGATAAAATCGCGAGAACGTATATCGATACTATGTGATATGAACCAGTTTGATATCGCCGGCGTGGACCTGAATCTGCTGAAAATATTCGAGGCGCTGTTCGAAGAGGGCGGCGCGAGCCGCGCCGCGATTCGCCTCGATATGACGCAGTCGGCCGTGAGCGCGGCGCTCAGGCGGCTGCGCGCGCTCTATGCGGACACGCTGTTCGTGCGCACCGGCCGCGGGCTCGCGCCGACCTCGCGTGCGCAGGAACTCAAGCCCGTGATCAGCGAAGCGCTCGACCGTTGCCGCCATAGCCTCGCGATCGCCTCGCCCGATGCCACCACGTTTCACGGTCGCGCGGTTTCCATCGGGCTTTCGGACGACTTCGAAGTGGCTTTCGGCCGGCGCATCATCGAAACGCTGGAAACCAGCGCGCCGGGTCTGCGCATCATCTTTCGCCAGACGCACAGCCAGATCGTCGCCGATGCGCTTGCCAATCAGGACATGGATCTCGCCGTCGCGGCGGGCGGCTTCGCTTCGCGCGGGCTGAGTCACCGCGTGCTTGGCGAAGGCAGCTACGCGTGCCTCGTCGACGACGCACCGCGCACGCCGCGGCGTTTGACGCTCAGCGATTACGTGTCGAGAGGGCATATCCTGGTGTCGTCGGGCGGCGTGGTCGGGATCGTCGACGAAGGGCTCGCCGCGCGGGGCCTGAAGCGTAATGTCGTGGCCTCGACGACGCATTTCGCCGCGTTGCCCTTTCTGCTCAAGGGCACGCGCAGCGTCGCCACGATTCCGCGCCACGCGGCCGAGGCGATCGCGCGCGTGGCGGGCCTGAAGCTGCTCGCGTGTCCGGTCGATCTGCCGCGCTATCCCGTGGAGCTCGGGTGGCGCAACAGTTCGCTGCGCGACGCCGCCATCGTCAAGGTCCAGGCCGCCATCATCGCGTGCTTTCCGGCTAAACACTGATCGACACGCACGCGCCATTCGCGTTGAATGATCGGGCACGAGATTTGCGTCGAAGTATCGATTTCCCAGAACGACGATAACGACGATAACGACGATATCGACGGACTCGACAAGGAGTTTCTCCGCATGCGCGCAATGCCTTTCCCCGACGGCTATACGATCGAGTCACATTTGCAAGAACCGCGCGACCTGCGGCGAGTGCCCATTCATCCCGACCACTGGTATCCGCTTGCCTGGTCGCGCGAAGTGAAGCCTGGCAAGACGCTGGGCACGCATTTCGCCGGCGAGCCCATCGTGCTCTTTCGCACCGCATCCGGCGCGGTGCACGCGCTCGAAGACCGCTGCGCGCATCGCCAGGTGCCGCTGCATGCGGGCGTGGTGGAGGGCGAGTCGCTGCGCTGCGGCTACCACGGCTGGACCTACGACTGCTCTGGCCAATGCGTGGACGTGCCTTACCTCGGCAGGGAGCGCCTGCCCAACGGCGTGCGCGCCTATCCGTGCCGCGAGGCGCACGGCATGATCTTCGTCTTTCCCGGCAACGCCACGCTCGCCGAAGCAACTCCGCTGCCCGTGCTGGATTCGGTCACGGACAAGGCATACAAGACGCGCCGCTTCGGGCGCGAGGTGAAGTGCCACTACTCGTTCATGCACGAGAACCTGATGGACATGAATCACCAGTTTCTGCACCGCCGACAGATGGGGCAGATGCGGGCGCGCTCGCTTGGCCGGCGGCGCGGCGAGAGTTCCATCGAAGTGGACTACACGTTCGCGCGCATGGCGGGCAAGCAGCCCGCCGGTGAGGCGCTCGTGTTTGGCGCGAGCAAGAACCGCGCGAACCCGAGCGACCAGAGCGTGATGACGATCCGCACGGAATATCCGTATCAAACGCTGAAAATACGCTCGGGCGACGACTCGCTCCTCATGGACCTGTGGATCGTTTATGTGCCGCTCGACGCGCGCCAGCGCACGAACCGGACTTTTGGACTCCTTTCGGTCCGCAGGCCCTCTATTCCGTTCCTGCTCGACGCGGCGTGGCCGCTGCTGGTCTGGTTCACGGAGCGCATTTTCAAGGAAGACCGCACCATCGTCGAACTCGAACAGGCCGCGCACGACAACCAGGGAGCGGACTGGAATCACGAGGTGTTTCCCGTCATCAACGAATTGCGCGACCTGCTGCGCGATTGCGGCGAGCGCACCGTGATTCCCATTCGCGAGATTAGCGAAGCCGATGCCTGAGGCGAAGGCGCCTTGCGCTCGCGTCAGGCCGTTTTTCTGGCGCGCGGCTTTGCAGGCGCTTTTTTCTTCGCGTTGCCCTGATTGAATTCGATCGCCGCGCGAATGAGCGCTGTGAGCGCGCGTTTGTCGACCTTGTCACCTTCGAGATAGTCGATAGCGCGTCGCGCGTTGCCGTCGAGCCCCGCGTTGAACAGCTTCTTCGGGTCGGGCAGGCTCGCGCCGTACAGGAACGTGAGCTTCACCTTCCCCTTGTGCGCATTGCCCACGGCGATCATGCCGTCCCGATACCACACAGGGCTGCCCATGTATTTCCATTCCTCGACGATCGCCGGGTCGGCAGCGAGAATGGCCTCGCGCATCGCGACGAAGGTTTCGCGGCGCCAGTCGGTGAGTTCCGCGATTAGCTGGTCAATCCGTTCCGATGGGGTCATTCGTTCTCCGTGCCTTGGATAACTTCCTGTTGTCGGGCAATCAGGATCGTAATGTAGCACTGAGGTCACCCGCTGACGTGGGCAATGACCATCGGAAGCACGAAGGGCAGGACGAGCGCGGAGATCGTGCCGTTCATCGCCATACCGAGCCCGGCGAACGCACCCGCCTCCTCGCTGATCTGGAAAGCCCGGGCCGTGCCGATGCCATGCGAGGCCACGCCGATGGCGAAGCCGCGCGCGTCGTCGCGCTGTATGCCGAGCACGCCCAGGATGAACGTCCCCATGACCGCGCCCGTAATGCCGGTGGCGATCACGATGGCGGCGGTCAATGCGGGCATGCCGCCCACCTTTGCGGAGATCAGCATGCCGATGGCCGCCGTGACCGACTTCGGCGCGAGCGAGGCGACCGTTGCGGGCTGGCAGCCGAACATCACGGCGATCGCCACGGCCGAAACGACGGCCACGCAGCTGCCGGCGAGCAGGCCGAACACGAGCGGAACGAAAGCGTTGCGCAGTTTGTGCAGTTGACGATGGAGCGGCACGGCGAGCGCCACGATCGCCGGCCCGAGCAGAAAATGAATGAAACGCGCGTGCTCGAAATAGGCCTGGTAAGGAATGCCAGCTAACTTCAGCAGACCCGTGAGCAGCAGGACGGCGATCGCGACAGGGTTTGCCAACGGGTTGCGGCCGCAGCGCTGGTGTATCCAGCAGGCGAGCAGATAGACGCCGATAGTCGCGGCGATGGCGGGTACATCCGAACTCGTGAGCCACGCGCCGATGAAGGCAGGCACCGCATGGTCAGGCATGGTGGGTCTCCTCGCGCATAACGGCACGTAGCGGAACATACCGGCGCGAATGCGCCGCAGCCGCTCAGGGTTCGATCTTTGCGGACGGCATCGATGGTTTTGACTTTCTTTCGAGCAACGCGCAAGTCACGAGTCCGCCGGCGGCGATCGAAAGCGCCGTGCTCACCAGGATGGCGACAGCGATCGCGAATAGTTGACCCTTCAACACGCTGGCGAGCGCAAACACGCCTGCGCCAGCCGGGATGAACAAGAGCGAAAGATGATTCAGCAACCCGAGCGCCGGACCTTCCACGTCGCGCTCGATTCGAGGCGCCGCTGAAAGCAGACAGAGCAGCAGCACGAGGCCGATGACCGGTCCGGGAATGGGCACGCGCGCGATCCACGCGATGAACTCTCCAACACCTTGTAGCGCGACGAGCAGCGCGAACGTGCGCACGAACGCCAGATCCGCCTTGACGGGCACCGGGGCATGCGTTGGGGAAGCGGCGGGGTGGCGCATCGGCAAGCTCCAAAGGAACGTAACGAACGCAACGACACGCCGGCAGTATCCGCCCGACTCGTGAACGAAAACATGGACGGCAACTGAAGAAATCGTTAAGTGTTGATCGTCGCGCCCGAACCGGCCGTCTTGGCGGAGCTGGATGCGTTTTGCGCTTCCGGCTCCATGAGGGAGATGGTGAAGAAGCTGCCCATAACCGCGGAAAGAATGATGAAGATCGATGCGGCATCGACAAGGAAGCCGAAATAACGGAATACGAGGAAGCAAATCGAAAGCGTCAACAAGTTAAGCGTAAGCCCGATGATGGCGGAGGCCTTCGGCACGGTGCGCATGAAGACGGCAAGCCGCGAATCGTTGCGCGGCACATACCAGATGAAGAACAGGCCGAGCGCGAGGATGAAAGCCGTTTCACACCAGATCAGCCAGTCCGGGCGCTGCAGAAATCGGCCCTCGAAAATCGTTTCGATCACCTGCGCCTGAATCTCGATGCCAGGCACCAGTTCGCCTAACGCCGTCGTGCGCATGTCGGTCAGCCCCGTGCCGGTGAGGCCCACGAGAATCAGCTTGTTGCGGATGCGGCTCGCATCGACCTTGCCTTGCAAAACGTCGCGCGCGGAAACATAGCGCTGCTGTGTGCGCGCAATCGAGGCGAAGTGCAGCCAGATATCGCCGTCGGGTTGCGTGGGCACCCGCACGTCCGCCACGCCGACGGCCCGCACGCCGGATGGGCCCGCGTACACCTCGATGGCCGGCGAGCCGGTGGCCACGCGCAGCATTTCGATGGGCAGGCTTGGCACGAGTTTGTCGCCAAGACCCAGCACGAGCGGAATGCGCCGCACCGTACCCTGTTCCTGTGCGACGTTGAGCATGGCCTGGCCGTGGGCCGCGCCCTGCAACTCGGGGAGGCTCGCGAGCACGTACGTGAAGCGGTGAACGTTCGCGAGGGCGTCCGGGCCGTGCACGAGCACGGGGGCGCTCAGGATGTCGGTGCGCGTCGTGGAGGTCGCGTAATCGAAGGCCGCTGCGCCGAGAATCGAAGGCGATGCGCGCAACGCGGTCGCGAGAATGCGCTCATGGCTGGGCAGCGCGCGCAGTTGCGTGGCGAGCGCGGCCTCAGAGGCGGGCAGGTTGTCAGCCACGATGCCAGGCGACGTCTGGTCGGGCTCGGGCATGTAGATGTCGAGGCCGATTGCCAGCGGTCTGTTCGCCTCGATCGCATCGACGAGCCCGGCGAGGCGGTTGCGCGGCCAGGGCCATTGGCCGAAGGATTCGAGCGTCTTGTCGTCGATCTCGACGATGGTCACCGGCTGCGTGGTCGGCACACGCGGAAAGCGGCGCTGGTAGTGGTCGAAAAGAAGCTGGCGTGCCGAGCCGAAGGTGTCGGGCAACACGGTGTCGAGCGTGTCGAGCAAGGCCGGACGCGCAATATCGCCGGGCCATTCGCTGCACAGGTTGATGAACAGAAGCGTCAAGAGCACCGCGAGCGCCCAGGGGCGCCCTTTGCGCGCCCGCATCATGCGCCTGAGGAAGGCGATGCATGAGTTGCGGTAGCGTTTCATGGTGGCATGGGATCGATGGAGAGCATCGCGGATCGATACGGATTACTGAACGGTAATGACCGCGCGACGGTTTGCCTGGTTGGGCACGCCGTCCGCGGTATGGACGAGCGGCTCGCGCTTGCCTCTGCCTGCGACTTCGATCTGCTGCGCGGGTATGCCTGACTTGACCAGAAACGACGCCACGCTTTGCGCCCGACGCATGGAAAGCCGGTCGTTGAACTCCTGGGAGCCCGCCATATCGGTGTGGCCGACCACCGTGAGGTGAGGCGCGGGCCAGCCCGCCAATACCTTTTTCAACTCGGCGACGGTGGCCGCGGACTCGGGCGCAAGCTGCGTGGCGGAGTCGAAGACGAAGTTGATCGTGAACGTTCGGGGCCTGGGCGGCTCAGCGGCCAGCAGGTCGCCGTACTGGGCCTCCACCGCGACCTTGTTGCCGGCGGTTTGCTCGATTGCGCCACCTTTCGAAACATCGGCGCGCGCGTAGGCCTTGTCGATGACTTGCGTCTTGCCGCCGTTATGCACGATCACGTTGCCGACGCTGCCGTCCGGATTGGGCAGCAGCGTGATCTTGTCGGGCGTGCTGCACGCGCAGAGGCACACGCACAGCGTGAGCGCCATGGATCGCGGCAGGCAGTGTGCGCCGTTCGTCGTCTTCAATGATCGGTCTCCGCGCTTCCTCCCACCTCGATGATGAACTCCGTGCCGCGCACGCCGAGCGTGGTGGTGGGCGTGCTGTAGCGCACGGCTTCCGGATTGGCCTTCGCGAGCTTGCCGTCGACCACGGCGAGCGAGCCGCGCTTGATGCTCACGTCGAGCGCGCCGTCGTAGGTGGTGGTGTTGAATGCGAACTTGTTGAGATCGAGAACGGAGTTGGCGCCCTCGGTCAGCAGCGTGTTGTCGCGCAAGGTGATGCCGACGGAAGACGCGGGGCCGGTCAGGACGCGATCACTCGCGAACACCTCACTGCCGACAGCGACGCCGACCGGCTGACTCGCACGCTCGATATGCACCGAGCCTTTGATCGTCTTGACTATGCCAATTGCATCGGCTGCGTGCGCGTCGAAGACTGGCGGGCACCCGCAGGCGAGAAGCAAGGCATATTGGATGGCTTGGCTACGCACTGGCGACACCGTTTGGCGAAACGAACGTGAGGGCTCGCGCCGGGTCTCTCGGGCACCCGGCGAGGATAGTGACTCCGCGCGGCCTGCTCCGTGCGCTAGCGCACATAGTGCAAGCGCACGCAACGTGCGCCAGAATCGCCAAAACACGCAGGGTTCGCATCTGGAGTGTGGCGTGCCCGAGCCTGCCCGGGTTCGCCGACACATTTCATGTTCATGCCGACATCGACCAACGCGAGACCGCAAGGAACACACGCCACAGCGCGGATATGGGCGCTGGCGGCGGCGCAACTCGTTTCGTGGGGGACGCGTTCTCGCTCTTCGTCGTGGCCTGACGCACTCGGCCGATGCCCGCACAAGGGCCTGCGCCTTCAGTGGTCGTGCCTCACCTGCGCCATCACCGGCTGGCTCGCCTTGCGGCTCAGCATCAACGTCACGACCGCGGAAAGCGCGAGCGTCGCGCCAACGACATACAAGCCCGCGGCATAGCTCCCGGTCTGGGTCTTCAGCCACCCGATCACGGCGGGCCCGACGAACCCGCCGAGATTGCCGATCGAATTGATCATGGCGATGCCCGCTGCTGCTCCCGCGCCGGAGAGAAACATGCTGGGCATGGCCCAGAGCGGCGCCTTGGCTGCGCTGATGCCGACATTGACCACCACGAGCGCCAGCACGATCATCAGCGCGGTGCTGGCCTGGCCCGCGAAGATGAAGCCCACGCATGCGAGCACGCAGGGAATCACGACGTGCCAGGTACGCTCTGCCGTGCGGTCGGAGTGGCGCGCCCAGAGAATCATGGCGACGACCGCCACGATGCTCGGAATCGCGTTTAGCAGCCCGGTTTCGAGCGAGCTGAAGCCATATTGCCGGATGATGAGCGGCGCCCACAGGCCCAGCGTGTAAAGGCCGGCCGAGGTGCCGAAGTAGATCAGCGCGAGCGCCAGCACGCGCGGGTCGCGCAGGGCGCTCAGCGCGCCTGCTGTATGGCCCGCGTGCCCTTCGCGCGCCCTCGCTTCGTCGGCGAGCTTTGCCATGAGCCAGTCGCGCTCTTGCGGCTTGAGCCAGCCTGCCTTCGAAGGCGTATCGGTGAGAGCCTTCAGGACCACGAAACCTAGCAGCACGGCAGGAATCGCTTCGATCACGTAAAGCAGCTGCCAGTTGGCGAGCCCGAACAGGGGAGGCAATTGCATGAGCGCGCCTGAAATCGGCGAGCCGAGCGCCGTCGAAATCGGCGCGGCGGCCATGAACCATGCCGCCGCTGCCGCGCGTTGCTTCGTCGGGAACCAGAGGCTCAGGTAGAGGATGATGCCGGGGAAAAAGCCCGCCTCCGCCACGCCGAGCAAAAAGCGCAATACATAGAAACTCGTGGGGCCGGTCACAAAAGCGGACGCCGCCGAGACGATGCCCCACGTGACCATGACGCGCGCAATCCAGATACGCGCGCCCACGCGGTGCAAGATGAGGTTCGAAGGTACTTCGAACAGAAAGTAGCCGATGAAGAAAAGGCCGCCGCCCAGGCCGAACGCCGTGGGTGAAAGGCCAATCGCCTTGTTCATCGTCATTGCCGCGAAGCCCACGTTGACCCGGTCGAGAAAGCTCACGAAATAGAGCAGCATGACGAACGGGATGATGCGCCACATGAGCTTGCGCGTGACAATTGCTTCGGTATCCGAATTCACGTGTCTCCTCCTTGGAGGGTTTGGCGGGGGCGCGCGGGTATTTTTTGTGTCACGCCCCCGTGTCTGCTTTTTTTCTACGGCGCGGTGGCGCTCAGGCAGCGACGGCCGCCTTTTCGACGAGTTCGCACACCGCGGCCGTGACCTGCGCGGTGGTCGCGTTGCCGCCCAGGTCGCCGGTGTGCAAAGCCGGGTTGGCGGTCACGGTCTCGATGGCCTGCATCACATGAGCGGCGGCATCGGTCTCCCCGAGGTGCTCGAGCAGCATCACGACCGACCAGAACGTGCCGATCGGATTGGCGAGCCCCTTGCCCATGATGTCGAAGGCCGAACCGTGGATCGGCTCGAACATCGACGGATAACGCCGCTCGGGGTCGATGTTGCCGGTCGGCGCAATGCCCAGACTGCCCGCAAGCGCGGCGGCGAGGTCGCTGAGAATATCCGCGTGCAGGTTGGTCGCGACGATCGTATCGAGCGAAGCAGGGCGGTTGACCATGCGCGCCGTGGCGGCGTCCACCAGTTCCTTGTCCCACTTCACGTCCGGGAACTCCTTCGAGATCTGCTGCGCGATCTCGTCCCACATCACCATGGCATGCCGTTGCGCATTGCTTTTGGTGATGACCGTGAGCAGCTTGCGGGGGCGCGACTGCGCGAGGCGGAACGCAAAGCGCAGGATGCGCTCGACACCGGCGCGCGTGAGGATCGAGACATCGGTTGCGGCTTCGAGCGGATGACCCTGGTGCACGCGGCCGCCCACACCCGAATACTCGCCTTCGGAGTTCTCGCGCACGATCACCCAGTTGAGGTCTTCGGGCTTGCAGCGCTTCAGAGGCGCATCGATGCCGGGCAGGATGCGCGTCGGGCGCACGTTCGCGTACTGATCGAGGCCCTGGCAGATCTTCAGGCGCAGGCCCCAGAGCGTGATGTGGTCGGGCACGTCGGGGTCGCCTGCTGAGCCGAACAGAATCGCGTCCTTGTTGCGGATGGCGTCGAGCCCGTCGGCCGGCATCATCACGCCATGCTGGCGGTAGTAGTCGGCGCCCCAGTCGAAGTTCTCGAATTCGAACGCGAAGCGCTGCGTGGTTTTCGCAAGCGCTTCCAGCACCTCCTTGCCCGCGGGCACGACTTCTTTGCCGATGCCGTCGCCGGGAATGGTTGCGATGCGATAGGTCTTCATGTCTCGATCCTTTGGAGTGTGGCCAGTGTGGGTTCACTTTACCCAACTCCCGGTTCAAAAACCGGTGCTAGACTCAAAGCATCCTTAACTTTAATTCACAAGTGGCGACCGTGACCGACACCGTTCAACCCGCCGATCTGGGCTTTTTCTCGACGCTCGCCTCCTCGGGTAGCCTGAGCGCAGCCGCGCGTGAGCTGGGCCTTACGCCCGCTGCCGTGAGCAAGCGGCTCGCGCAAATGGAGGAGTGCGCCGGCGTGCCGCTCGTGAACCGCACGACCCGCCGCATGATGCTGACGCCCGAAGGCGAGGTGTACCTGGAGCACGCGCGCCGCATTCTCGACGAGATCGACGAGCTGGGCGAGCTGCTGGGCGGCTCGAAGAAGCACCCCAAGGGGTTGCTGCGCGTGAACGCGACGCTCGGCTTTGGGCGCAGCCACATCGGGCCGGCGCTGTCGCGTTTCGTCGCGCAGTATCCGCAGGTTTCCGTGCAGCTTCAGCTTTCCGTCATGCCGCCGCCGCTCACGGAAGATTCATACGATGTCTGCATCCGCTTTGGCGAGCCGCCCGATACGCGCGTGATCGCACGGCGTCTCGCGGCGAACCGGCGTTTGCTTTGCGCTTCGCCCGCCTATCTCGCGAGCCGGGGCACGCCCGCCACGCCGCACGACCTCGCGAAGCACAACTGCATCAGCATTCGCCAGGGCGACGAAGCGTATGGCGTGTGGCGGCTTTCGCACGAGCGCGGCAGTGCGCGAAAATTGGAAGCCGTCCGGATCAATGGCAACCTCACGACCAACGACGGCGAGATTGCCGTGAAGTGGGCGCTGGACGGGCACGGCATCTTGATGCGCGCGGAATGGGACATCAACGAGTATCTGGCTGACGGGCGGCTCGTGGTCGTGCTGCCCGAGTATGAAACGCCCGGTGCGGACATCTACGCCGTGTATGCGCAGCGGCACCAGCTTTCCACGCGCATTCGGGCGTTCGTCGACTTTCTCGCTGTCGAATTGAGCAAGTCGCAACGATATCCAGTAGCCCGAATCGTTTAGCCTCGCTTCATTTCGCCGCCGCGGCAATCACAGCAGCGAGGCGACGCGCGGCCTCTTTCATTTGCGCGCTGCTAAAGCCGCCAAAGCCGAGGATGAGCCCTGGGCGCGCGGTACCCGCGGCGAACATGGGCGACGCTGCGCGCACCGCGATCCCTTCGTCCGCTGCGAGCTGCACGATCTGGCGATCGTCCAGCCTGGCGGCGAGCCAGAGCACGAGATGCATGCCCTGATCGCCGGGCTCGATCCACGCCAACTCACGGGGTAAAAGCGCTTCGAGCGTTTCGATCAGGCCGAGCCGCTGCTCTGCGTAGACGTTGCGCACCTTGCGGACGTGTCGCTCCAGGTGCCCCTCGGTCATGAAGGCGGCGAGCACGTGTTGATCGGCCGTCGGCGGATGACGGTCCATGAGCACGCGCGCGCCGCAGAACGCATCCACGAGATTGGGCGGCACGACGACATAGCCCAGCCGCAGCGAGGGAAACAGGATCTTGCTGAAGGTGCCGAGATACACCACGCGATCCGGCGCGAGGCCCTGCAGCGCCGGAAACGGATAGCCCTCGTAGCGCAGTTCGCTGTCGTAGTCGTCTTCGACAACCCAGGCATGCGCCGAGCGCGCCCACGCGAGCAACGCCGCGCGCCGCGCCATGCTAAGCGGCATGCCGAGCGGGTACTGATGCGAAGGCGTGACGAACGCCGCGCGCGCCTTCGGCGCCAGGCGAATGCCGGCCTCGACGTCGAGACCTTCGGCGTCCACGGGCACGCGCACCATGGCGTCGCGGTGGGGCAGGCTTTCGAGGATGGCGGTGACGCCGCGGTAAGCCGGGTTCTCGACCCATGCCTGGTCGCGCGGCCCCAGCAGCACCTCGCTTGCGAGAAAGAGCCCCTGCTGGGTGCCGCTCGTCACGATGACCTGATCCGCTTCGCAGCGCACCGAGCGGGACTTGCGCACATAATCGGCAATCGCTTCGCGCAGCGCCAGGGCGCCCTGCGGGTCGGCGTAGCCGGTCGGCGAGGCGGGGCCCCGCGCGCGCAGACGGTTGCCGAGCCGGCGCCAGATGTCGTCGGGGGCGGTCATACCCGTTGGCACCGAAATGGCAAACGGCACCGGAGGAAGTGGCTTGAACTCGCGTCCGATTCTTGCGAATGCCTCGGCGCGTTCCGGCAGTCCGGCTTGCGCTGCCTGCGATGAAGTCACGCGGGGTTCGCGCGCGGGCGGCGGCTCCGCCAGTGCGAGCGCCACGCGGGTACCAGCCCCGGCTTTCGATTCAAGAAAGCCTTCGGCTATCAGCTGTTCGTAGGCCTCGACCACCGTACCGCGCGCCACCTGGAGCGAAGCGGCGAGCGCACGCGTGGAAGGCAGCGCATCGGCGGGCCGCAGATCGCCTTTGCGCACCGCTTCGCGCAGCGCCTCGGCCACCTGGCGGCTGAGATTGCCGGCCTCCCGGTCCAGCGTGCCGAACGATGGCATCTCGGCGGCCTGCGCGGTTCTTGGCATGATTCTGGTTCACTGGGATATGAATAAACTGGATCTATAGAATAAACCACTTTTGCGGCAGACTCGGGTTTGTGGCGGCTTCTGCCGCGCTCACCCATCACCTTACGAGCAGGGACAAACGCATGTACGTACCAGCCCATTTCGCCGAAAACCGCAAAGACGTCCTGCACGACTGCATCGCCCAACATCCGTTCGGCACGTTGGTCACGCAGGGAAAAAGCGGGCTCGACGCCAATCACATTCCCTTTGAACTCGCGGCGGCCGAAGGCGAATTGGGCGTTTTGCGCGCGCACGTCGCGCGGGCCAACCCGGTTTGGCAGGACGTGGCGAACGGCGACGAAGTGCTCGTGATCTTCCGCGCGGGCGACGCGTATATTTCGCCGAACTGGTATCCGAGCAAGCACGAGGCGCACAAGCAGGTGCCGACCTGGAACTACGTCGTGGTCCATGCTCACGGGCGCATCAAGATTCTCGACGACGAGCGCTACGTACGCGGCGTGGTTGGCCGCCTGACGCGCACGCACGAAGCCACGCAGCCCAAGCCCTGGAAGATGGCCGACGCGCCGAAGGACTACACGGATACGCTCGTCAAGGCGATAGTCGGCCTGGAGATCGAGATCACGCGTCTGGTCGGCAAGAGCAAGCTCAGCCAGAACAAGGAAGAGCGCGATATTCGCGGCGCGGGCGAAGCGCTCAAATCGAGCGGCGAGTCTCGCATTGCCGATGCCATGCTTGCCGCTGCCGACGAGAAGGCGCAATAGCGCGCACCCGCGCACGCAAGGGGCACCGTCATGGCAAACGACCCGCCGCTCGCGCCCGGCTTTTCATGCATCGATTCAGCGAGCATGCCATGGGTGCCCTCCCGCTTCGCGCACGGCGTTGAGGTCAAGAACTTCGGCAAGGCGAACGGCCGCGCGATGCAACTGGTCCGTTTTGCTGCAGGCGCAACGTTTCCGGCCCACCGCCATACCGGCCCTGAGTTCATCTATGTGCTCGAAGGCGAGGCCGTGCAAAACGGCCGGCGGCTCACCGCGGGATACGCGGGCGTTGCCGAACAGGGCACGGTCGAAGCAGGATTTCATAGCGACACGGGCTGCCTGTTCCTGCTCGTCTACGAACTGGACCAGGTGTTCGACAAAACCTGATTGCCACGCAAGCTCGCGGGTAAACACGGGTAAACCACATTCCAGGCGTTTGAAGAAAATCTTCACAGGCCTATTCAACTAGTATTTAATAAACCGGCGCGGCAGTGAGCGATCGGTCACGCGCGTCGCCGTGACCTGACCCTGACGGTACGAGGCCGGAACGATGAATCCCCACGAATACGAAATCCACGATGCGCGCTTTCGCATGCTGCTGCAGCCCAACGCGCAGTTCGAGAAGCTCGCGGGCGGCTGCATGTGGGCGGAAGGACCGGTGTGGTTTCCCGCCGGAGACTTTCTTGTCTGGAGCGACATTCCCAACAACCGGATGATGCGCTGGGTGCCCGGCATCGGCACGGGCGTGTTTCGCGCGAACTCGAATTTCAGCAACGGCAACACGCTTGACCGCGAATGCCGGCTCGTGACCTGCGAGCACGGCACGCGCCGCGTCACGCGCACGGAGCACGACGGGCGCATCACCGTCGTTGCCGACCGCTACGAAGGGCATCGGCTGAATTCGCCCAACGACGTGATCGTGCATTCGGACGGCTCGATCTGGTTCACCGACCCCGACTACGGCATTCTCGGCGACTACGAGGGCTATCGCGCGCCGAGCGAGATCGGCGCATGCCATGTGTATCGCGTGGCGCCCGATACGGGCGTGGTGCAGCGCGTGGCCGACGACTTCATGAAGCCCAACGGGCTCGCCTTCTCGCCGGATGAACTGCGGCTCTATGTGGCCGACTCGGGCGCGTCGCATATCGAGAACGGCCCGCATCACATCCGCGTATTCGACGTGGACGCGCAAGGCGGATTGCACAACAGCCGGTTATTTGCGGACGTTTCGCCGGGCGTACCCGACGGCATGCGCGTGGACGAGCACGGCAACGTCTGGACGAGTGCGGGCGACGGTATCCACTGCTATGGGCCCGATGGCACGCTGCTCGGCAAGATTCTCGTGCCGGAGACGGTCGCGAATCTCGTGTTCGGCGGCCCGAATCGCAATCGCCTTTTCATTGCAGCCAGCACGTCGCTCTACTCGCTTTATGTTGGCGTGCGTGGCGCTGCCCACGGAGACCGGCTATGACACTTCTCGACCCCGCCTCGCTTTCGTCCGCGCTCATTCTCCTCGACCGGCGCGATGACGTTGCCATCGCGCGCGGGCAGTTGATGCCTGGCTCGGCACTCTATGGCGACCAAACGGTCGCGGGCATGATTCCGCCTGGCCACAAGGTCGCGTTGCGCGATATCGAGCCGGGCGAACCGGTGCGCCGTTACGGGCAGATCATCGGCTTTGCGAGCCGGCCCATCCGTTGCGGCGAACACGTGCATACGCAGAATCTCTCGATGGGCGATTTCGAGCGCGACTACGCATTCGGCGTGGACGCGCACGACACGCCCGCCGCCGCGCAACCGGCCACGTTTCTCGGCATTCGGCGCGCGGATGGCCGCGTCGCGACGCGCAACTACATAGGCATCCTGACGTCTGTGAACTGCTCGGCCACGGTCGCACGCGCGATTGCCGATCACTTTCGCCGCGACATCCACCCCGAAGCGCTGGAAGCGTTCCCCAACGTGGATGGCGTCGTGGCGCTCACGCACGGCGAAGGCTGCGCGCTCGCGGCCGAGGGCGAGCCGATCACGGTGTTGCGCCGCACGCTCGCGGGTTATGCGCGGCACGCCAACTTCTATGCCGTGCTGATCGTCGGACTCGGCTGCGAGACGAATCAGATCGACGGTCTCGTGGAAGCCGAACAGCTCGAGCGCGGCACGCGCCTCTCGACCATGACGATCCAGCAGACGGGCGGCACCGCGCGCACGGTGGCAGCGGGCATCGAACAGGTGCGTGCGCTTCTGGCCGATGCGAACCGCGTGACGCGCGAGCCTGTCGATGCGCGTCATCTCATGGTGGGCTTGCAGTGCGGCGGCTCGGACGGCTACTCCGGCATTTCCGCGAACCCGGCGCTAGGCGCAGCCGTGGACAGGCTCGTCACGCACGGCGGCACGGCGATCCTCTCCGAAACGCCCGAAATCTACGGCGCCGAGCATCTGCTCACCCGGCGCGCGGTGTCGCGCGAAGTGGGCGAGAAGCTGGTGGCGCGCATCCGCTGGTGGGAAGCATATTGCGCGCGTATGGAAGCCAACATGAACAACAACCCGTCTGCCGGCAACAAGGCAGGCGGGCTCACGACCATTCTCGAAAAATCGCTCGGCGCGGTGGCGAAAGGCGGCACGACGCGGCTCGTCGAAACCTACGAGTATGCGCAGCCCGTGCGCGCGCAGGGGCTCGTGTTCATGGATACGCCCGGCTACGACCCGGTGTCCGCTACTGGACAGGTGGCAGGCGGGGCCAACCTGATCTGCTTCACGACGGGCCGCGGCTCGGCCTATGGCTGCGCGCCTTCGCCGTCGCTCAAGCTCGGCACGAACAGCGCGCTGTGGCGACGCCAGGAAGAAGACATCGACCTGAACTGCGGCCGTATTCTGGACGGCGAGCAAAGCGTGGACGAGGCCGGTGCCGCGATCTTCGAGCTGATGCTCGCGACGGCCTCCGGGCAGCGCACGAAGAGCGAGCTGCACGGTTATGGCCAGAACGAATTCGTACCCTGGCATTTGGGGGCGGTCATGTAGAGCAGGAGCGACTCGGACAGGCGCCGCAACTCGAGGAGGAGACGACGCCACATTCAGAAGGAGTGCTTTCCATGAAGGAAAAATCGCGCTGGCTGGTCATTTTCTTCTGTTTTCTGGCGATTGCGGTCAATTACATCGATCGCGCCAATCTCGCGGTTGCGGCGCCGCACATCATGAAGGACCTCGGCATTGGTCCTGCCGCCATGGGGCTGCTGCTCAGCGGCTTCTTCTGGACTTACGCCGTGATGCAACTGCCGTTTGGCTGGTTCGTCGACCGGGCCGGCGCGCGCATCGCGTTGCCGTTCGCCGTGGGCTGGTGGTCGGTATTCACCGCGGCCACCGCGGTAGCGGGCGGCTTCGCGGCGATGTTCGGTTGCCGGCTCATGCTCGGCGTGGGCGAGGCAGGGGCGTATCCGTCGTGCGCGAAGCTCGTGAGCCAGTGGTTCTCGCGCGATGAACGCGCGCTCGCCACGAGCATCTTCGACAGCGGCTCGCGCGTGGGTTCCGCACTCTCGCTGCCGCTCGTGGCCGCCATCATGGCCGCGTGGGGCTGGAAGGCGTCGTTTGTGATTACCGGTGCGCTCGGGCTCGTGTGGATCCTGGGCTGGATCGTGATGTACCGGGAACCCGAGGCGCGGGCGGCACTCGATCAGCCGCGCGCCCCCGCACCGGCCGCCGCCTCGATACGCTGGAGCGGGTTGTTCCGCTACCGCACCGTGTGGGGCATGATGCTCGGCTTCTTCTGCCTGAACTTCGTCATCTACTTCTTCATTACGTGGTTCCCGAGCTATCTCGTGGAGGCGCGCGGTTTCTCGCTCAAGTCGCTCGGCACGCTCGGCACCTTGCCCGCCATTGCGTCGATACCCGGCGGCTGGCTGGGCGGCTGGCTTTCCGATGCGCTCGTGAAGCGCGGCTGGAGCCTGACTGCTGCACGCAAGACCTGCATTGTCGGCGGCATGCTGCTTTCGTCTGTGATCACGCTGACCGGCGTTGTTCAGGATGTCTATGTAATGCTCGCGCTCTTTGCGGTTGCTTATGGGAGCCTCGCGGCTGCGGCGGCCAGCATCTGGTCGCTGCCCGCCGATGTCGCGCCCACGCCGAGGCACGTCGCTTCGCTGGCGGGCATTCAGAACTTCGCGTCGAATCTCGCAGGCATCGCGCTGACGACGTTTACCGGCGTGATGCTGCAGCTCACGCGCGGCTCGTTCACGATTCCGCTCGTGGTCGCCGGCGGGTTTTGCGTGCTCGGCGCCGTGAGCTATCTTTTGATTGTCGGACGCGTCGAGCCGCTTGAGGCGCCCGAGGCCAGCGGCGTCGACGAACCGGCTTACGCGCCGCGCACGTAAGCGTCGCCGCCTATTACTACGCTGCCACACACAGGGTCACGTACATGTCGAATGCCACTGCTGGGAAAGGTTCAGAAGTCGTTATCGAGGCTCGCGCGCTGCACGCCTTCGTCGTCGCCATCTGGCGCGCGGCCGGCAGCGAGGCGCGCGAGGCGACGCTGGTTGCCGATCACCTCGTCGAAGCGAATCTCGCCGGGCACGACTCGCACGGCGTGGGAATGATTCCGCGCTATATGCTGTCGTGCCGCGAAGGCGAGCTCAAACTGAACACGCACGCGCAGGTCGCGCGCGACGCGGGTGCGGTACTCACGATCGAAGCCGGGCGCGGCTTCGGGCAAGTCACGGCGTTCGAGGCGATGGAGCACGGCATCGAGCGCGCGAAGTCGCTCGGCGTGTGTGCGCTCGGCCTGCGCAATGCCCATCACATTGGACGTATCGGGCACTGGGCGGAGCAATGCGCGCGGCAGGGGCTCGTGTCGTTCCATTTCGTCAACGTCGCGGGCGATCCGCTCGTCGCGCCGTTCGGCGGCATCGACAGGCGCTTCGGCACCAATCCGTTTTGCGCCGCGTTTCCGCTCGAGGGGCGCTCGCCGCTGGTGCTCGACTTCGCCACGAGCGCGATCGCCGCGGGCAAAGTGCGCGTGGCCTACAACAAAGGCGTGGATGTGCCTGCCGATGCGCTGATCGACAGTGACGGTCGCCCCACGCGCGATCCGGGCGCGCTGTTCAGCGACACGCAGCACGGCGCGCTGCGCGCATTCGGCGGCGCGGTGGCGGGCCACAAGGGTTCGGGGCTCGCCGCGATGTGCGAGATTCTGGCGGGCGCGCTCTCGGGCGGCTTCACGACGCGCGAGGAAACCATCGTTTCCACGCACGCGATCGTCAATTGCATGACCTCGGTGATCGTCGATCCGGCGGCGTTCGACGCGCCCTCGCGCGAGCACGAAGCGCTCGCTTTCGTCGAATGGCTGAAGGCCACGCGGCGCGCGGCGGGTGTCGACGAGATTCTGCTGCCCGGCGAGCGCGAGGACGCGACGCGGCGTGCGCGCGAGGCGCAGGGCATTCCCGTGGATGCGACGAGCTGGTCGCAGATCGTCGATGCCGCGCGCATGGCGGGCGTGACTGAGGCGGAAATCCAGGCGTGCGAGCGCAGCTCACGTTAGCCACGTGCCACTCAGTTGTCGCACTTCACCTCGTTCTTGGGCGCGACGATGATCACCGGGTAGGTGCCGCGATCGAGTTCGACGCGCACGACGATAGCGGTGGTGGCAGGGTCGCTATCGTCGTACACGCTGACCTTTTCGTTCTTCAATAGCGTGACGCCGGTGCAGCCGGAGGCGTGGCTGTCGTCGTCGGCGATCTTGCATTGAATGTCGTTGTCCTTGAGGTAGCGGATGCGGTCTCGGTCCGGCGTGGCCAGATAGTCGCGCACGCTTTGCGCCGAGCCTGCAACGCCCGTGACATAACCGATCGCGCAGTCGCGCTTCGAATTCGAATCGCCCGACGACGTCTGGGCAAGGGCGGGAGCGGCGGCCAGCGCGATGGCAACGAAGCCAGCGAGGACCGGCGCGAGGGTGAGGCACTTCATGAGTAATCTTTTGCCGCAAAAGTGGAAGCGGCGATTTTAACGCTTTCGCGTAGCCCGCGTTTTCTCCCTTTCGCGTGAGTTGCCCGGACGCTCGACCCATCTTCCAGGGCTACGGAAGGCTCAGACGCTGAATCCCGCAACTCGCATCATCTGGCGCGACACTGCGCCGCCTGAGCCTTCCGCCTCGAATTGCGCGCGAAGGCTCGCGTCTGCCCTGCGGGTTACGCCACGGTGCATGGCCACAATCAAAGCGAAAAGGGCGACGAGAAACATCGGTGTGGCAAACATCGTATTGCTCCTGGCTTTTGAAACCGGATAACCGGATAGGTGTTCGGCGATGATCATGTGCGATCGCGTCGCACTGTCGTCAGAGATCGCGGTCCCATCCCCTCACGTGACCCGCCAAGGCCTTCACGATGCCCGGATTGCGCCGGTCGGATAGGTGCTGTTCCCTCAGGGGTATGCGCCGCCGCCCACGCGAATCGTGTCTGTATTCTGCGTAGACTGTCATCCACCGGAGTTCCGGTCACCGGAAGGCTCCCATAAATAATATATCACAGCATGATATAAGCAAGTGTGCGCGGCTCACTGGCTGGAAACCGTCACAAATGTGGGTTGATGGGATGGATCAGTCCCCGTTGCTGGCCGTCGCCGCTGCGGTTCAGGCGCACGGCATCGCGCCCCGGAATGACTTTGCCGCGCTCGCGGAAAGGATGCCCTGCAATGGAGCCGTCGCGCCTGTTTTCGTGCTCTCAGCTAGACCTCGCGTGACCTGGGTGCGAGTGCTGGAGTGCCTAATAGGCGCCGCCCGTATCGATCGTCAGATAGAGCATGTCATGCTCGAGGAGCGTGATGAAATGCTCGTCCTCCTGAAAAAGTTCTTCCAGGAGGTCGCTGCTGGAAAGCACGCCGATGACGCGCCCGGACTCGATGACCGGCAGGTGCCGGATCCGCCTGGTATGCATCGACGCGAGGCACTGATCGCAAGTGTGCTCGGGTGTCACGTAAAACACCTCGGTGGTCATGATCTCGCCAACCCTCGTGCTGGCGGCGTCGCGGCCGAGCACTTCGACCTTGCGTGCGTAGTCGCGCTGGGACAGGATGCCGGCAAGCGTGCTGCCTTGCAGCACCAGTACGGTCGTCACATCCTTTTCCGCCATTAAATGCAGCGCCGCAAGCACCGTGTCATCGGGGCTGACCGAAACAACCTCGCGGGAGATCACGGACAGAATCTGCCGTGCGGTCTTCCTCTCCTTTTTCATGGCCACCTCCAGGCAGAACGGACAGCACGCACGGACTCCGCATGATCAAGGCAAACGGCACAAGATCAGTCCGCAACGCCTGGCCGATCTATTCGGTTGTGCTGAATTGCAGTGTAGGTCGTTTGCCTTACAAGGCCAGGTCGTTGGCAGTTGCACCCGCGTTATTCCCCGCGTTGCAGAGCGGGCTCGACGGTCATTGACCGATCTCTGTGCGCGCGGCTTCAGTGCGTGCGTATTGCAGGAATGCGCGCACTGCACGGGAGCGCTCGTGCCGGCGGTAAAGCAGGGCGATTTCCGAAGGAATGGGCTTGCCGTCCAGTGGCCGGTAGACGACGCCCGGCAGCGTGACGCACGTGCATAGCGAGCCGGGAACGATTGCCACCGTATGACCGAGCGATACGCTCGCGACGACTGCGACCAGCGGGCCCGGCCGCAACTCGATCTGAGGCGAAAAGCGTCCGCGCCGAGCGACTTCAAGCGTGCCGAATTCCTGCTCGGGCACCGCGAACCGTGCGTTGCGCAACTGCTGCGGCGCAATGGTTTTCTGTGCAGCCAGCGGGGAGTCTTCCGGCAGTGCGACGACGAATTCGTCCTGATACACGCGGCTGGCTTGCAACTCTTCGGGCCAGGGCATCGGGGGTCTGACGTAGGCAACATCGAGTTGCCGGCCGACGAGTCGCGCCGGGATATCGTCCATTGGAATTTCCGAAAGCTCCACGTCGATCCGGGGACGCAGGTCGCGAAACTGCGTCAAGGTCCGGCGCATGATGCCTGCAAATACCGCCGAGGCGACGTAGCCGATCTGGATGCGCCCCAGCTGTCCGCGCTCGGCCAGCAGCCCGTGCTCGTGCGCCTCGTCGAGCTGGGCAAGCGCGGCGGTGGCACGCGGAATATAAGCCTCCCCTGCCGTGGTCAGCGACACGGAACGGCGGGTGCGGTGGAACAACCGGAACTGAAGCAGGCGCTCGGCGTCCTGAATCTGTTTGGTGAGCGAAGGCGGCGCAATTCCCAACTCTTCGGCCGCGCGTGCGAAATGCAGATGCCGGGCGACCGCGAGAATGCAGCGCAAGTGACGGAGTTCCAGTGTCATAGTATTCATCCACGAATGAATAAATGTGATTTTATCTGCTATCGATTGACAACACAGCGCGCGCTAGCATCACGCCTGCAATATTCGCTTGAGGAGCGCGCATGGGAAACGAACGGAGTATCGAAGCGGTTGGGGAAGCGGTTGTCGAAGTTCCGGGACTCGGTATCGAGCCGCGCTCTGCGGGCTTCCTGCTTGCCACGGCGTCTGCGACCTGCGCGCTGATCTCGCTGGACACGAACATCGTCGCGGTCTCGCTGCCGTCGATCGCGCGTTCGTTCCACGCGGGATTCGCCGACGTCGAATGGGTCGTGAGCGCGTACATGGTGACGTTCGCATCGTGTCTGCTGCCAATGGGCGGACTCGCGGACCGCTACGGGCGCAAGAAGATGCTGGTGCTCGGCTTGCTGGTCTTCGCGCTTGCATCGCTTGGCTGTGGGCTGGCGCCGAGCGTGACGTCGTTGAATATCTTCCGCGCGGTGAAGGGCGTGGGCGCTGCGATGCTGTTGACGGCGGCGCTCGCAGTGATCGCCAACGCGTTCCCCGGCCCGCGCGAGCGCGCCCGGGCATGGGCGATCTGGGGCATGACGATGGGCATCTCGACCACCGTGGCACCGCTCGTCGGCGGCGTGATCACGCAATGGGTCGGCTGGCGGTGGATTTTCCTGCTCAATCTGCCCGTGTGCGCGGTCCTGGTCTTCTGCGCGCAGCGTGCGGTAACGGAGTCCCGCAATCCGCACGCACAACGCGTCGATTTTGCGGGAAGCCTGCTGTTCGGCATTGGGCTCGCGAGTGGAATCTGGGCCTTGATCGGCGCGCAGGACAACGGCTGGTACAGCGTCGCCACCGGCTCGCGCTTTGCCGCATGCGTGCTGTTGATCGGGTGCTTCATCGCGGTCGAAAAGCGGCTCGCGCATGCGGTCATCGATTTGTCGCTGTTCTCGCAGGCTCGGTTTGTCGCCGCGGTGCTTGGCATGTTTGGCTACGCCGCCTGTGCGCAGGTGATGATGACGTTTCTGCCGCTCTATCTGCAAAACGCGTTCGAATGGTCGCCTGTACGCGCTGGCGTCGGGATGCTCCCCTTCGCGCTCTCGATGATCGTTGGTCCGTATCTGGGCGCACGCATCGGGCGGCGCCTCGACGGCGCCACGTCGACGCTCTCCGTTGGACTCTGTCTCGTCGGCGCCGGCAATCTGCTGACCGCCGCTCTCGCGCCTTCAGGCGAGTACGGCTGGGTCGCGCTCGGCATGATCGTGACGGGCCTCGGGGCGGGCGTGCTGAACGGCGACACGCAGAAAGCCATCATGGCGTGCGTGCCCTCGCATCGCACCGGCATGGCGTCGGGCATCAGCACGACCACGCGCTTCACGGCAATCGTCACGTCGGTCGGCGTGCTGGGCGCTGTGCTCGCCACGCGCACGCGCGCCGCGATCGATGCTGCCATTGCATGTCACGGGTCGGCTGGCGCATGTGTCGACCCGCAGTTCATGTCGAATCTGCTCGCGGGCGATCTCGGCCACGCGCTTGCGCGTGTCGCCCCCGATATCCGTCTGGAGATGGCATCGATTGCGCCGGCCGGCTTCGCTACAGGGTTCGCCGCGGCGCTTGGCGTCGCCGGTTGCCTCGCGCTGGCGGTCGCCGCGCTGATCTGGCTGCTCGCGGGACGCAACAGGGCGTCCGCGCGCTCGAACGCCGTACGACCTTAGGCGGTCAGTCCAACGCGTTCCCGCGCCACGGCGCCTCGCGCAGGGCATCACCCTGATAAAACGCGGGGAAGCGTTCGAGCTGGCGAAGCGCGTCCGTCATGGAGATGTCAGCGCCTAACACGGCGCTCGAAAATCCCATGCGCTCCATCTGGAGCAACTGATCGACGAGCACCTCGCCCGTCGCGCGCAGGTCGCCTGCGAAGCCGAGCCGTCGCCTGATCAGGTAGGCCTGGCTATAGGCGCGCCCATCGGTGAACGACGGGAATTGAAGTTCCACGCGCGACGCAGCCGCAATTTCGATGGCGTAGGCAAGCGGATCGGCATCGTTCGGGAGGATCAAGGCGGACGCCGAAACATCGCCGGCATGATCCTGAGCGTCCAGAAGACGTATGCGTGAGGCGGTTTTCATGCCATGCCCTCCGTCGTGGCTCGAACCATATCGGCGGCGGCCTTGAACGGTTCGAGCCCGACGCGGCGCACCGTTTCGATGAACGTCTCGTTGCATGCGCCGCGCGGTTCGCGCAGCGCGACGTAAGCACCGATCAAGGCGTCGATGACCTCGGGCACTTCCTGTGCCGAGAAAGACGGACCGATCACCTTGCCGGGTCGCGCATCGCCGCTACGCACCGACCCGTCCGAGCCGCCGAGCGTGACCTGGTACCACTCCGCGCCGTCCTTGTCGACACCGAGTATGCCGATATGCCCGCTATGGTGGTGGCCGCACGAGTTGATGCAGCCGCTGATATGCAGGTCGATCTCGCCGATATCGTTCAGTTCGTCGAGGTCCTGGTAGCGCTCCATGATGCTTTGCGCGACCGGCAGCGACCGCGCGTTGGCGAGTGCGCAAAAATCGCCTCCGGGGCAGGCGATCATGTCGGTGAGCAGGTGCACGTTCGCGCTTGCGAGGCCAGTCGCGGATGCTGCCTGCCACAGGGCGAGCAGATCGTCGGCGTGAACCCACGGCAACACGATGTTCTGCGTGTGCGTGACACGCGCCTCGCCCGCGGAGAAGCGATCGACGAGATCCGCCACGCGTTCGAGCTGATCGGCGGAGGCATCGCCGGGTGCCTGCAGCACGCGCTTGAACGAGAGCGTGACGATGCGCAGAGACGGGTCCCTGTGCGCGGCGACGTTGCGTTCGAGCCAGCGCCGGAGTGGCGGCGTGCTCGCGGCCGCGGCCTCGAGCATGGCGCCGGCATGCGTATCGGCGGTGCGTGCCGTGTCGAGCTTCGGTGGTTCGATAAAGCAACGGCTTACCCGCTCGAACTCGGCCTGCTCTATTGTGTGCGGGCCGCCGTCGATGTCGACGATCTGCCGGAACTCTTCCTCGACTTCGTCGACGAAGCGCTGGCCCTCGGCCTTCACGAGGATCTTGATGCGCGCCTTGTACTTGTTGTCGCGGCGGCCGTACTGGTTGTACACACGCACAACGGCCTCGATGTAGTTCATGATGTGCCGCCACGGCAGGAACTCTCGCATCAGCGTGCCGATCATCGGCGTCCGACCCATGCCGCCGCCCACGGTCACGCGAAACCCCAGCTCACCCTGTTCGTCGCGCACGAGGCGCAGGCCGACGTCATGCCAGTCCGTCGCCGCACGGTCTTCGGTCGCGCCGGTGATCGCAATCTTGAACTTGCGCGGCAGGAAGGCGAACTCCGGGTGCAGCGTGGTCCACTGGCGCATGATTTCGGCGAACGGGCGCGGGTCTGCGATCTCGTCGGGCGCGACGCCCGCGCGCTCGTCGCAAGAGATATTGCGGATGCAGTTGCCGCTCGTCTGGATGCCGTGCATGTCGACCGTCGCAAGCAGGTCCATCACGTCCGCCGCCTTCGAAAGCGGTATCCAGTTGAACTGAACGTTGGTGCGTGTCGTGAAGTGGGCGTGGTGCGTGGGCAGGCGCCTCGTGCCGAGCTTGCGCTGCGCGTCGAGCGCGCGGCGGTAGACCTCGGCTTCGGGCTCGTCGTACTCGCGGGCCACGCGAGCGAGCACGCGAAGCTGTTCGCTCGACAGTTCGCCGTATGGGACAGCCACGCGCAGCATGGGCGCGTGCCGCTGCACATACCAGCCGTTTTGCAGACGCAGGGGGCGAAACGCGTCCTCGCTCAGTGTGCCTTGCTGCCAGCGCTCGATCTGATCGCGGAACTGCGCCGCGCGGCTCGCCACGAAGGCCTTGTCGAATTCGTTGTAGCGATACATGGTGACTGCGGAAATGCCGTGCAACGGCGGACAGGGAAGCGCCGACCTTATCGCGTCCGCATCGGTGTCTCAAGAAGCAGATGCCGCAGAAATGAGCGCAGCAGTAGCGTGCGGGTTCATGATACAAAGTCTGGCAGACGCGAAAGAACGACGCGCAATTCACAAAGCGAAGCGACCACCAGCCAAGAACGCGCAATGGACCGAATCGACGCCATGAAGGTTTTCGTCGCCACGCTCGACGAGGGAAGTCTCGCGGGCGCGGGCCGCCGGCTCGGCCGCTCGCCCGCGGCAGTCAGCCGGGCCATTGCGTTTCTCGAGGAGCACACCGGCACGGCGCTCCTGTACCGCACCACGCGCACGATCCGTCTGAGCGAGGCGGGCGAGCGCTATGCGCTGGCGTGCCGGCGCATTCTTGCCGATCTCGAAGAAGCCGACCTGCTCGCCGCCGACGAGCGCTCCGCGCCGCGCGGGCTGCTGGGTGTAACGGCAGCGGTGGCCGTGGGCGAGGAGGTGCTGCGCCCGATGATCGAGGAATTCATCGACCGCAACCCCGAGGTGTCGATCCGTCTGCACCTGCTCGACCGGCCCGCGAGCCTCATCGACGAGGGCATCGACGTGGCGTTGCGCATCGCGCATCTACAGGATTCGACGCTCGTCGCCATTCCAGTGGGCGAGGTGCGGCGTGTGGTGGTTGCCTCGCCCGACTATCTCGCCACGCATCCGGCCATCGAGACGCCCGCGGATCTCGCGAGCCACCCGATCATTTCGATGACGCATTTCGGGCTCGACTCGTGGAGCTTCCCGGCGGCGCGTCAGACCGCGCTGCCCCAGGTCGTGCAGTTCTCGCCGCGCTTCATCGTGAATACGATACGCGCGGCGCGGGCTTCGGCCGTGGCGGGGCATGGCGTCACGCGGCTCTTTTCGTATCACGTGGCCGAAGAGGTCGAGGCGGGCCGGCTCAGGATCGTGCTGCGCGACAGCGAGCATGGGCCGCTGCCCGCGAATCTCGTCACGCCGCACGGGCGCCTTTCGGTGCCCAAGGTGCGCAGTTTCGTCGATTTCGCCGCGCCCCGGCTGCGCGAGTACTTCGAGCAGGCCCGCCGCATTGCCGATGCCGATTGAGCGACATTCGCCTGAGCGAATATCGACCCCATTCGTTCGTGACGCGGAAGAATGACTTACGTGTCGCGGCGATTCTCTCGCCGCGCGAACTAACCTAGACTGGCTCCCATGTTCAGCGGGTGCTTCATTGCAGCCGCTCCCGGGAGTCTTAATGCATCAAGCCGTCTCGAATCCGTCCGCGCCTGCGGCCTACAACGTCTGGCGGGGCACGCTCGCCGGGGCCAGCGCAAGCCTCATCGGCATTGGCCTCGCGCGTTTCGCCTACACACCGTTGTTGCCCGCGATCATCGGCGCACACTGGTTCCCCGCCTCGACTGCCGCTTACCTCGGCGCCGCGAACCTGGGCGGCTATCTGGCCGGTGCGCTGCTCGCAGGCGCGATGGTCCGCGCCGCCAAACCCGCCACCGTCCTGCGCGCGATGATGCTGCTCGCGACCATCGCGTTCGTCGCCTGCGCGGTGCCCGTTTCGTTCCTCTGGTTCTTCGTCTGGCGCTTTGCCTCGGGCCTGTCGGGCGGCGCGCTGATGGTGCTCGCCGCACCCACGATCCTCGCGCACGTGCCGGCGGCGCGCCGCGGCTTCGCGAGCGGCGGCATCTTCACGGGCATCGGGCTCGGCATTGCCGCCTCGGGCACGATCGTGCCGATTCTGCTGCGCCAGGGCCTGACGGCCACGTGGCTCGGGCTCGCGGTCGTCTCGCTGCTGCTCACGGCCGTGGCGTGGAACGGCTGGCCCGAGCACGGCACGCCGGCGCATGCTCACGCGCCTTCACGCTTCGAACACGCCAAGGCTTACCCCCGCACGCAGCTGCGCGCGCTCTATGCCGAATACGGGCTCAACGCCGTGGGGCTCGTGCCGCACATGATCTTCCTCGTCGATTACGTGGCGCGCGGGCTGGGCCGCGGCGTGGATGCCGGTGCCGAGTTCTGGGTGCTGTATGGCATCGGCGCGATCGTCGGCCCGCTCGCAGCGGGGCACCTTGCGGACCGCTCGGGCTTCGGTCCGGCGTTGCGCGTCGCGTATCTGGTGCAGGCCGTGGCGGTTGCGATTCCGGCGCTGGGCTTCTTCGGCCCGGTGGGGCTGATGGTCTCCGCCGTGCTGGTGGGCGCCTTCACGCCCGGCATCGTGCCGCTCGTGCTCGGCCGCGTGAACGAGCTGCTCGCGCATCATCCGTCTGCCGTGAAGGCCGCGTGGAGCCGCGCCACGACGAGCTTCGCCGTGATGCAGGCGGTTGCCGCGTACGGGCTGTCGTTCGTGTTCTCGTCGAGCGGCGGCAACTACCTCGTGCTGTTCGCGATCGGCGCCGCGGCGCTCGTGCTCGCGCTCTTCGTCGATCTCTTCTCCGCGTTGGGGGCCAAGTGAATACCACCATCTCTTCTCCCGCGGCTGCGCTGCGGCAGACAAAGCCGCAGCCGCGCGGCTACTCGGAGCGCAACGCGCAGTACTGGCGGCGCAATCTCGTCGTGTGCGTGATCGGCTCGTTCACGACGCTCGTGAGCCTCAGCATGCTGCTGCCGTTCCTGCCGCTCTACGTGCGGCAGCTCGGCGTGACCTCGCAGTCCGCCGTGATCCAGTGGTCGGGCGTGGCGTTCGGCGCGACCTTCCTCGGCACGGCGCTCACCGCGCCGATCTGGGGCCGCCTTGCCGACCGCTATGGCCGCAAGCCGATGCTCGTGCGCGCGGCCATCGGCATGGCCGTGGTGATGTCGTTGATCGGTGTGGCGCACAATGTGTACGAGCTCGTCGCGCTGCGTCTGATCGCCGGCCTCGTGGGTGGCTACGCGTCGGCTTCCACGGTGATGGTCGGCACCCAGGCGCCGCGCGAGCGGGCGGGCTGGGCGCTCGGCATTCTTTCCACGGGCGCGCTCGCGGGCAATCTCGTCGGGCCGCTGGTGGGCGGCGTGCTGCCCGGCTGGATCGGCATTCGCGGCACCTTTTTCGCCGGGGGCGCGATGATCGCCGTGGCGGCGCTCCTGACCATCTTCGTCGTGAAGGAAGAGTTTCATCCAGAAAGCGACGCGAAACCGCACGCAAGCAACGCGGCGGCCGGTTCGGGCAGTGGCGTGCGGCGCCCCGACTATGCGGTGGTGGCCGCGCTGCTCGTGACCGCGATGATGGTGCTGCTCGCCAACATGTCGATCGAGCCCGTCATCACGGTGTATATCGGCAGTCTGGGCGTGGGCGCGGCGCATCTCGCGCGCGTGGCGGGCGTGGTCATGGCATGCTCGGCGCTTGGCAGCATGCTCACGGCGGCGCGCCTCGGCGCGCTGGCCGACCGCTTCGGGAGCTGGCGCGTGATCGTCGTCTGCCTCGTGCTCACGGGGCTCGCGATGGTGCCGCAGGCGTTCGTCACACACTGGTGGCAGCTCGCGGGACTGCGCGTGGTGATGGGCATGACGCTCGCGGGCCTCTTGCCTTCCATCGGCAAGCTCGCGCGGCAGTCGGTGGACGAAAGCAAAACGGGCCGCATGCTCGGCTATTTGCAGTCGGCGCAATTCAGCGGCCAGGTGGTGGGCCCGGTGATCGGCGGCGTGATCGGCGTTCACTTCGGTCTGCACGCGGTTTTCTTCGCGACCGGCGCGCTGCTGGTCGCATGCGGCGGACTCGCGCACTGGGCGCAGCGCCGCGCTCACGCTTGAAA
The DNA here is from genome assembly GCF_004353905.1 of Paraburkholderia guartelaensis. Classification (GTDB taxonomy): domain Bacteria; phylum Pseudomonadota; class Gammaproteobacteria; order Burkholderiales; family Burkholderiaceae; genus Paraburkholderia; species Paraburkholderia guartelaensis. The sequence goes on from NZ_SMOD01000003.1 coordinate 299,702, forward strand.
CTGGAACGCATCCGGAGGGAACGCAACATGAGCACTCAAGTGGACGAACGGGCGTTGCTGCGCTCGCTCGGCATTCAGAAGCCGATCATCCAGGCGCCGATGGCGGGCACCACCACGCCGGCGCTGGCCGCCGCCGTGTCGAATGCGGGCGCGCTCGGCTCGCTCGGCGTGGCCGCGATGAACGCGGAGAACGCGCGCCGCGCGATCCACCAGACGCGCGAGCTGACGGCCAAGCCGTTCAACATCAACGTGTTCTGCCATCGCCCGGCCACGGCCGACGCGGCTGTGGAGCGCGCGTGGCTCGACTGGCTCGCGCCGGTGTTCGAGCAATACGGCGCGAAGCCGCCTGCGTCGCTCTCGGAGATCTACACGAGCTTTGTCGTGGACAAGGCCATGCAGACCATGCTGCTGGAAGAGAAGCCGGCCGTGGTGAGCTTCCATTTCGGCCTGCCGCCCGATGCGGTGATCGCCGAGCTCAAGCACGCGGGCGTCCGTTTGTTTGCGAGCGCAACGAATCTCGACGAAGCGGCCGCAGCGGTGGAAGCGGGCGTGGATGCGATCGTCGCGCAGGGTGTGGAGGCGGGCGGCCATCGCGGCGTGTTCGATCAGAATGCACGCGACGACGGCCTCGGCACGTTTGCGCTCACGCGCCTGCTGGTGAGCGAATTCGACGTGCCCGTGATCGCGGCGGGCGGCATCATGGACGGCGCGGGCATTGCGGCCGCGCTTGCGCTGGGCGCGCAGGCGGCGCAACTGGGCACGGCGTTCGTGGCGTGCCCGGAGAGCGCGGCCGACGAAGGCTATCGCGCTGCCTTACTCGGCGACGCGGCGCGCCACACGACGTTCACGTCGGCGATCTCGGGGCGGCTTGCGCGCAGCATCGTCAACCGCTTCACCGCGCTAGGCGAGGACCCGAAGGCGCCGCGCGTTCCGTCGTATCCGATCACGTACGACGCCGGTAAGTCGCTGATCGCGGCTGCGAAGGCCAAGGGCGAGTTCGGCTACGGCGCGCAGTGGGCGGGCCAGGCCGCGCCGCTCGCGCGCGCGTTGCCGGCGGCGGAACTGGTGGCGCAACTGGAGCGTGAGACGCGCGAGAGCATCGCACGGTTGCAGTCGGTGTGGGCTTGAGCGGTATTTGATCGACGCAAACGGGAAGATCGGCACGCGCGATGGATGCGCGTGCCGATGTTCCTTTAGATGGCGGCAAAGACGGCTTCAGGCGGGCAGAATCTGCGCGATCACCACGAGTTCGACGGGCAAATCGAGGGGCAGTCGCGCATGCGAGAACGCGGAGCGCGCGTGCCCGGCCTTCTCGCCGAGCGCCGCGGCGAAGAGATCCGACGCGGCGTCGAGCACGACGGGCTGCTCGAGAAAGCCTTCGGCGCTGCTCACGTGGCCTTCCATGCGCACGATGTGATGCAGGCGCTCGAAGCTGCCCAGGTGCCGCTTGATCTGCGCGAGCACGTTCAAGGCGGTGAGTTGCGCGGCCTCGCGGCCTTGTTCGAGCGTCAGTTCCGCACCCACGCGTCCGCTCCAGCGCAGCTTGCCGTCGAGGAGCGGCCCCTGGCCGGAGATGAAGAGCAGATTGCCCGCCTCGGAAGCTGCTCTGTAGTTGCCCAGCGGTTGCGGCGCGGTGGGCAGGGCGAGACCGAGATCGGCAAGTTTTTGTTCGACGGACACAGTGTTCTCCTCGAGTGGTGGTGAGCATTCGCCTCATGTCGGACGCATCAGAATAGAACTAAAGCATCTGGCGCGAGCAGGAGCAATCAGGAGAAAAGGGCATGCAACGCAAATTCGACGATCTGCTGCTGGGCAGCATTGAACTGTTCTGCCAGGCGGCGGAGCTGGGCAGCTTCACGCTGGCAGCCAATGCGGCGAGCGTCACGCCCGCCGCGGTGAGCCGATCCGTGGCGCGGCTCGAAGAGCGGCTCGGCGTGCGTCTGTTCGTGCGCACGACGCGCCAGATCCGCCTGACCGATGCGGGGCGGCGCTACTTCGAGCAGTGCCGCCAGGCGCTCTCGCAACTCGTGGACGCCGAGCGTGAAGTCACGGGCGAGCAGACCACGCCGGCCGGCGTGCTGCGCATCAGCATGCCCACGCCCTACGGGCACTATCGCGTGCTGCCGCTCCTGCCCGCGTTTCGCGAGCGCTATCCGGAGGTGCGCGTCGACACGCATCTGAGCAACCGCAACATCGACTTCGCCGACGAAGGGTTCGACCTGGCGATTCGCGGGCGCGCGCCGGCCGATTCGAACCTGGTGGCGCGCAAGCTCGAAGACGCGGAGATGGTGGTGGTGGCAACGCCCGCTTACCTTAAGCGCGCGGGCGTACCCAAGACGGTGGCCGATCTGCAGTCGCACGAATGCATACAGTTCGAACTGCCAAGTAGTGGACGTCATCTCGCGTGGACGTTCGACGGCAATGTCAATGAAGATGGCGATGTGATCACGAGCGGAAGTTACGGAACGTCGGGCGACGCGCTTGCCGGCGTGACGCTCGCGCGCGCGGGGGCGGGGCTGTTCCAGACGTATCGCTTCGTCGTGGCGGACGACTTGCGCGAAGGCCGGCTCGTGGAAGTGCTGCGCGAGGAGGGTGGGCGTACCCGGCCGTTCATCCTGCTGTATCCGCATGCACGTTATTTGACGTCGCGGGTGCGGGCGTTCGTGGATTTTCTGGTGGAGCAGCTGGCGGCGCCCGCGGTTGTGCCGAAAGCGAAAATCGGGATGGCAAAGCGTTGAAGCGCGACTAGCGGAATAGCCTCGCCGCTGGATCGTTTACGCAAAACGCGGGGCGCGCGAAGCACGGTGCGTTCACTGGCCGCGCGAGTCGTCCTGGCGTTCCGGACCGTCCCCGCGAGAAGGAGGTGTCAGATGAAAGCTTCTCGCTCGTTGTCTGCATGTCGTTCTTACTTCGGCCGGAATCGGGCGGCGCTCGTACCGCGACTGCGTGACCTGGCGTTGGGCGCCGGGCTCTTCGCGCTTTCGCTGGGAACGGTCCGCGCCGACGACCTGCAGGCGATCCTGCCGCCGCCGTTCGCGACTTCGTCGACCGTTCCGACCAACGGCGACGTCAATCCCTACGGCATTGCATTCGTACCGGTCGGCGTGCCCTCATGGAGCACGCTCAAACCCGGCGACGTGGTGGTGTCCAACTTCAATGCGAAATCGAATCTGCAAGGCACCGGCACGACGATCGTGAAGCTCGTTCCGAATAGCCCGCCAGTGACGTTCTTCCAGGGCGCCAACCTTGGTCTCACGACGGCGCTCGCCGTGCTGAGAAGCGGCTTCGTGCTGGTGGGCAACGTGCCGACCACGAACGGCAAGGACGTCATCGCGCCGGGCTCGCTTCTCGTCCTCAATCCGCAGGGCCGGCTCGTCAAGGAACTGAAAGATGTGCGGCTGCTCGACGGCCCCTGGGACCTCGCCGTGATCGACGGCGGGCAAGTCGTGAAGGTCTTCGTCTCGGACGTGCTCAACGGCACCGTCGCGCGGATCGACCTCGCGATCGGCGAGAACGGCGTGACGGAGATGCCGTCCTCGACGATCGTCGCTTCGGGCTACATGCATCGCACCGATCCGAATGCACTGGTCGTCGGCCCGACGGGGCTCGCCTATGACGGCCAGCACGACGTGCTCTACGTCGCCTCGACGGGCGACAACGCCGTGTTCGCCATCTACGGCGCGGCGGGTGCGAGTCATAGCGGCGGCGTGGGGAGGCTGATCTATCAGGACAACACGCACCTGCACGGACCGCTTGCCCTTGCGCTCGCCCCCAACGGGCATCTCGTCACGGCCAACGGCGATGCCGTGAATGCCGACCCGCAACAGCCCAGCGAGATCGTCGAATTCACCGTGGACGGCCAGTTCGTCGCGCAGATGTCGGTCGATCCCACGTCGGGTTCTGCGTTCGGGCTCGCATTTGGCATGGACAGCCAGCACCACTCGCAGTTTGCCGCCGTAGACGACACCACCAATGCGGCAACAGTCTGGACGCTGCGTACGGGTAATTGACCGACAACTGATCGACAACAACGCGACGTCACGACTTACGGCTCGCTTCGAGGCGCGCGGGCGGGCCGGGCAATGGCAAGCGGTTAGCCGCATCGCGGCGAGCGACCTTGCGGCCCTTTGGTTCGCTGCCGAACAAACGCGGGTAGATCTCGCACGTCGAGCCGCCGGGCCGAAACCGGATGCGGCATACTGGAAAGCGAACCACACGTTTGCTTCCACAGAGAGCCGCGATGATCTTTCGCCAGCTTTTCGACCCCGTATCGTCCACCTATACCTACCTGCTCGGCGACCCCGAAAGCGGCGAGGCGCTGCTGATCGACCCTGTCTACGAGCAGGTGCCGCGCGACCTCGCGCTGCTGCAGGAACTGGGCCTGCGCCTGCAGGCGACGCTCGACACCCATGTGCACGCCGATCATGTCACGGGCGCGTGGCGCTTGCGCGAGCGCAGCGGCAGCCAAATCGCGCTCGCCGAAGTGGTGGGCGCCGAGGGCGTGAACCGTCCACTGCGGCACGGCGATCGCATCGCCTTCGGCAAACGGTATCTGGAAGTGCGCGCCACGCCCGGTCACACCAGCGGCTGCCTGACCTACGTGCTCGACGACGCAAGCATGGCCTTCACCGGCGACAGCCTGTTGATACGCGGCTGCGGCCGCACCGATTTTCAGGGCGGGAGCGCGGAACAGCTGTTCACCTCCGTGCGCGAGCAGATCCTCACGCTGCCCGACGACTGCCTGCTCTACCCGGCGCACGACTATCGCGGCATCACGGTCACGAGCGTGGCGGAGGAGCGGCGCTTCAACCCGCGCCTGGGCGGAGACGTCGATCTCGGCGATTTCGCGGGCTACATGCACAACCTGAATTTGCCGCACCCCAAGCAGATGGCCGTTGCGGTGCCCGCCAACCTGCGCTGCGGCAAGCCCGAAGGCGACGCGCCGATCCAGGAAACGCCCGACTGGGCGCCGCTCACGCTGCGCTTTAGCGGCGTGTGGGAAATCGAGCCCATGGCGTTGCTGGAGCATGCGGCGGCGCTGCAGATCGTCGACGTGCGCGAGGCGCCCGAGTTCATCGACCATCTCGGCCATCTGCCCGATGCGAAGCTCGTGCCGCTCTCGCAACTGATGGCGCGCATCGACGAGCTCGATCGCGACCGGCCGGTCGTGGCGGTGTGCCGCTCCGGCGTGCGCTCCGCGCAGGCAAGCGTATTGCTGACCAAGGCGGGCTTCGGCAAGGTGGCCAATCTCGCTGGCGGCATGTTGCGCTGGAAGGCCGAGGGATTGCCCGTTGCGCCGTGCAGCCCGTGATGACGCCCTGGAGGAGACGAACATGACAGCCCACGACTTCGCCGAGTTTTCCTGGGACGAACAGGAAGACGTCAAGGCTGTGCTCGCGAGCCGGGGGCTCGACCTGGGCGAGTTCCGGATCTCGGACAACGAGAAAACGGCCGACGGCGGCGAGCGCGCGGCGATCCGCCAGGTATCCGTCACACGGATCGCCAACGGCAAGACGGCCACCTACGACACCGACCACTTCGCCCCGTGGATCACCGATTTCGACGAAGCGCTGCAGGCCGGCGAGTTCGACGACTGAACCCGATGGTGGAGAGCCGGCGCCGATAACGCCGACGAGGCCACGTTCGGTCCTCCGCGCATGGCTGGCGTACACTCGTGCCCTTGGGAAAGGATTCGGGAACGAGGAGCCAGGCTTGCCATGACGAACGCCACGGTGCTTGAGGGCCGGAACGATCACTGGCTCGTCGCGCGGCGCGATGCGCAAACGGGCATCGAAAGTTTGCGCGCGCATTTCAGCGGCCACGCCTATGACCCCCACGATCACGACGACATGCTGATCGGCTATACGGAGCAGGGCGTGCAGCGCTTTCAGTGTCATCGGTCGCTGCATACGAGCGTGCCGGGCCGGGCGATCCTGATCGAGCCGGGCGCGCTGCACGATGGCCACGCGCCCGAGCCGGGCGGCTTCACCTACGCGATGCTTTACCTGCCGCAGCCGTGGGTCGAGCGTGCGGCGCGCAGGCTGAACATTGCGGGCCTGGGCGGCGTGGCGGCGGCTTTCGGCCAGACGCTCGTGGACGACCCGCGCCTGACCGATGCGATCCGCCGTGCATTTCTCGCGCTATACGGCGAGGAGGGGCGGCTCGCGCGCGACGAGGCGCTCGACCGGATGCTGGAGCACCTGGGCGGGCATCTGCTCGATACGGCCGGGGCGGCGACCTCCGCGCCGCCCTCGCTGGCCCGTGTGCGCGACCTCCTGCACGAACACATGAGCGCGAACATCGGGCTCGATGAACTCGTCGATAGCTCGGGCATCGACCGGTTTCGTCTGACGCGCCTGTTCCAGCGCGAGTTCGGCACGTCGCCCCATGCGTACCTCGTGCGCCTGCGCCTGCGCGCCGCGCGCAGGCTGCTGGCGGCGGGCCATACGCCGGCCCAGGTTGCCGCGGAAGTGGGCTTTGCCGACCAGAGCCATCTCGGCCGCTGGTTTCGCCGCGCGTACCGCATGACACCGGCCACCTACCGGCGCATGTGCACGCGCATGGATACGGACACGCCGGCTTAGACGCATCCCGCAAGCAATCTCATATCGATTTCAGGCTCGATGACTGGCGCACACCATGACAGCGCGGCGCTCTTTGGCGCGGCGGGCACGGCCATCTCGCTCTTCGCGGCCGTTCCGTACGGACTCGCGATTTACCGGCGCACCATCCGTCCGCATCTCTTTACGTGGCTCGTCTGGTCGGTCGTCACGGCCATTGCGGCCGCCGCGCAATTCGTGGCCGGCGCCGGGCCTTCGGCGTGGTGCACGGCGGCCATCGCCTTCACGTGTTTCCTTACGTTCGTGGCGAGCATCTTTCGCGGCGATAAAAACTGGACGAAAACCGACTGGCTTTTTCTTGGCGCCGCGTTTTCGGCAATTCCCGTCTGGTTGCTCACGGCCGACCCCACGCTCTCGGTCGTCATCGTGACGTTGATCGAACTCGCGGGTCTCGGTCCGACCATGCGCAAGACGCTCCGTGATCCATGGAGCGAAAGCCTGCTCTACTTCGCGCTGTGCGTTCTCAAATATCTGCTGGCGGTGCTGGCGCTGGAGAAGTGGACGGTGGCCGTCGCGTTCTATCCGGCCGTCAACCTCGCTGCGTCGATCTGGATTTGCACGCTGATGGCCGTGCGGCGGCGCGCGTTGGCGCATACGGGCATGCGTTCGCGCATGTGATTGCGCGGCGCACCGGCGCTCGTGTTACGGCCGGTATAACCAGTTCGCCAGTTGGGTGCCGACGAATGCGCAAGCGCCGCCCGCAAACGCCACGATGCCCAGCGATGGGTGGCGGGCCGTGAACGGGTGCACGCAGAACAGCGCGACACCACTGAAGAGCCCGGTGAACATGCCGCGTTTGAACTTGACGGTGGTTTCTCGCACGGCGGCTCCTCGGGGGAAGGTCTGCGCTATCGGCTCAACGCGGCCTGAGCCCGTTGCAGCCACTCGCTATTATGCTCGCGGGCGTGACGCGGCCAGTGCTTCGCGTCGTGCACGATATCGGCGTAAAGCTCGCGTGCGCGCTGGCGGTCGGCGTCGCCGGGCTGCTTTGCCAGCCAGTCGGCGAAGAGACAACGCGGGGCGGCGTCGCTCGCGCACGAGAGCGCGGCTTCGAACGCGGCGCGCGTGCCCGCTGCGCCATTCGCGGCGAGCGCCCGTGCATACAGCAAGGTGGGATCCGGCTGCTGGCGGGCGACAGGCTGGACGGCGAACAGCTTTTCGAGCGTCTCCTGCGTGGCCACGGCATTACCGTTGGCAAACTGCGCACGCGCGAGGCCCTCGAGCAAGGCGGGATCGGATGCGAACGGTCCGGTCGCTGCCGCCTGGTAATGCTCGAGCGCTTCGACGGCGTTGCCCGCGTCGAGCAGCGCAGCGCCCAGGCGCATACGGTGCGCGACAGTCGGCGCGCGGTCGAAATCCATGCGTGCTTCGCGCACCGCGCGGTTGGGATCGACCAGTTGCGAGATGGCCCGGCCTGTTGCCCTCGCCCCGCGCGACTGGCGCAGGCTCGGCAGATAAATGACGAAGAAGTAGACGAGGCTGCCGAGGCCGGGGAAAAGAAACAGGATCAGCAGCCAGTACATGTTCTGCTGGTTGCGGATGGCATGCACTGCAAAGAGCAGGGCAATGATGACGTAAAGGCTGATTCCGAAAATGCGCATTGACGAGAGGGCCCAGTGTGGTGCGTGATTGGGTGTGACGTGTCGCAAGCGGTCGAATTGATCCGAAGCTGGCGGATCAATGGCGACGCCCGTGCAGTTTGCGCTGCAGCGACTCCAGCTTTTCAATGATACCCGCCGGCAGCTTGCGTTCGCGCGCAATCGCCATGCTATCGCGGCCTTGCGGATCGGCAATGGACGGATCGGCTCCCGCTTCGATCAGCAGCGCGAGGGTAGCGAGCCGTTTGAGCCGCGCGGCATAGAAAAGCGGCGTTTCTCCGTGCGCCTTGAGGTTCAGTTGAGGCCGCGCTTTCAGCAGCGCGCGGCAGACCCGTTCGTCATCGCGCCATACCGCTGCCCAAAGCGAATAACTGGCGTTGGCGCCTTGTTCGAGAAGGAACTCGACGAGCGGGAAATTTTCTCCACGCGCCACGGCGTACCAGAGCGGCGTGGCGCGGAAGTCGCCCTCGTCTTCGTCCATTGGCACGACCTGTTCGAGAGCCGCGCCGCGTTCGAGCAGAACCTTCACAGTGGCGATGCCGTTCGATTCATGTAGCGTGGCGCTGCTGCCAGGCTTGACTGCGCACGCCCGGTGCAACGCGGTATGGCCTTGCGGATCGCTCGCCTCGATGAGTTCGGGTGCCGCTGCACATAGTGCAGCCACGGTCTTCCAGTCCCATAGGCGGGCTGCGGAAAAAAGAGCTGTCCTCGATGGTTTCGTCATGGTCCCGCCGCATTGGAGCAACTGCCGGAATGTCGTGAATTCTATCCGTATCGTCCAATGAGCGTTCTTTTGTTGATTCTCGTCCGCAGCAAAAAAAGGCGAAGAATGTTAGGAGACCGATACGCACTGCGTTCCCATCGAAACGCGTTAGTGCGGTGGATTACGACGAATGCGTCGGGTTCGAAACGCGTCTGCCGCCGTGACGCCGGGTACGGTCCCTGCGCGCTGCGAGCACGGCCGTTATCAGCGTCAGCGCGAAGAGCGCCAGTGCTGCCGCGCCTGCAATGCCGCCTGCCTTGCGCAGCCAGAACAGTTCGGCGAGACCGCCTGTCACGCGCATGGCAAGGCCCGCATGGAGCACGGCGAGCGGCGCGTAGAACAACGGATGGTATTTCACGGGCAGCCGCGTGAGCGCGGGCACGATGACCGGCGCGTGGCCAAACACCATGGAAAACACGAAGCCGAGCGTGAGCGCGTGGAGGGCGGCGTCATGCCATGGATGGCCCGGCATCAGCGCACCGGCGAGGCCGAGCACGCCGCTGAGCGCGAGCCAGCCATAGCCACCAAGCAGACACACCGCGATAAAGCGTGTGAGCGCGCGCTGGTGCACCGTCCTGCGCGCAATGTCATAGTTGGCCAGCCACAAGGCGAGCAGGACGATTCCTGCCGCGAACAGGCGCGTTCCGTATTCGGGCTTCCATAGCGCCCAGGGCAGGCTCGCGATCATCGTGGCGACTGGCACAAAAAACGCATATTTGGCGGCGCGCGGCAGTCGCAGCATGCGGGTGAGTTCGAGCCGCTCGGCGGCGATCGTCAAAACCAGAAACGAGAGCCAGCACAGCACGGAAGACGAAACATCGTTCGTCATCGCCCAGACCAGATTGCCGAACCACCAGCCAAGCACCGCGAGCGCGAGCACGCCAAGATGGAGGGCCGGTTGCTTGCGCAACACCTGCAGGCTCGCGACGAGAGAAACGCTCGCCGCCGCGATGAGCAGCCATTGCGCGGCCGCGGGCGCAGCGCCTGCGATCAGCACGATGCCCGCAGCGATCGCGCAGGCGGGCGCCAGCAGATAAACCGATCGCTGCAGCGCGACCGCGCGTTCGAGGCTGACGAGCGCGCCGAAAAAGACCGGCAGCATCAGCACGCCGTGCCACGCGACACTCGTCATCGCGTGATCGGGTACGTGAACGCCGAGCCGCGCAAGTCCCGCCATCACCGCGCAAACGAGTACGAGGACGATCGTCAGCGCGGCGACGAGCTTTCCGAAGTGGCGCAGTGATGGGACGATGTTCATGATGTGTGCTTGCGCGCCGCGAGTTTGACTCCGGCGCTTGCGCGGTCGGTCAGTCGGGCTCCCAGCCCAGAACGGCGCGCGCTGCCTCGCTCATCATGGCGGGCTCCCACGCGGGCTCCCACACAAGCGCGACTTCGATGGGCACGCCCTCGGGCACGGACTCCTCGGCCACGGCCTGCACCTCGTCCATGATGAGTTGCCCCATCGGGCACGCGGGCGAGGTCATGGTGATTTCGATCTTCAGACCTTCGTCGCCGAGTTCCACGCCATAAACGAGTCCCAGGTCGACGATGTTCACGCCCACTTCGGGGTCGATCACGCAGCGCAGCGCGTCGCGGACCTCGCGTCCTTCGTCCGTGTCGTCGAGTTTGAGGGAGGTCGTGTTCATGGGGGACTCGTGATAAACGATAGGACACCAAACCATATGAGGATGATATAAAACATTCACGTTTGATGAATGTTTTGATCATCATAACGCTCTAGCGCATTCCGGCCCTGTGCTAATTGGCCGCAGAACATGCCAAAAAAATAAACAGGGACTGAAAGTAGGCGGAAATAAACCGCACGTTCGCATCATTTCGGCGACTACAGCGCAATGAACCGCACACGTTGCGCATGCATCGATTTTCGCAAGAGCTTGTTGCGTCATCTGCCTCTAATGCGTACGCAGCCGGCGCCGTATACGCAGTAACTCTCGCAGTGCGTGCCCGCGAAGGCGGGGTGCCGCTTGCTCAGGCACGCTCCTCAAATTATTAGAAAACGACAGACTGATGAAGCTTTCATTTGTGCAAAGGCTTTGGTTGCCGCTGATTTTGAGCCTCGTGTGTCTCGCAGGCGTATCGATTTATGACGCGTGGCAGATGCGGGCAACGCGCCTCGAGGAGCGCAAGGCGGATTTGAAGCACGCCTCGGAAATCGCGCTCGCCGTGGTGAAGTCATACGGCGAACGCGCCAATGCCGGTACGTTGTCGCAAGAAGACGCCCAGAAGCGCGCGATGGAAGCCGTCAAGAACATGAAGTATGGCGAGGGCGGCTACTTCGGCATTATGAATTCGCAGTACGTGCTGCTGATGAATGCCGCGAGCCCGCACCTCGTCGGCAAGAACGTCGGTGACTTTCAGGATTCGAACGGCGTTTATCTGTTCAAGGAAATCGTTTCCGTCATCAAGCAGGAAGGTCAGGGCTTCGTGTCCTATTCGTTCAAGCGCGTCGGCTCGGACGAGGTCGCGCCGAAGATCTCCTATAGCGTGAGCTACCAGCCGTGGGACTGGATTCTCACGACGGGTCTTTATGTCGACGATATCGACGCGGCGTTCCGCGTAACGCTCTATTGGAGCCTCGGCATTCTGGCGGTGATCGCGCTGGCGCTCTCGGCGGTCGTGGCGGTGGTGAACCGGGGCATCCTGCGCTCGCTGGGGGGTGAGCCCGCCTACGCGGCGCAAATCGCCAACCGCATCGCCAACAACGACTTGACCGCCGTAGTGGAGATTGCAGCGGACGACCGTTCGAGCCTGCTGTTTTCGATGAAGCGCATGCAGGCGCAGCTTACGCAGACCATCGACACGATCAAGCATTCGGCTGACTCCATCGCCACCGCGACCAACGAGATTGCCGCCGGCAATCAGGATCTCTCGCAGCGCACGGAAGAGCAGGCCGCATCGCTCGCGCAAACGGCGGCGAGCATGGAGCAGCTCACGTCCACAGTTTCGCAGAATGCCGACAGCGCCCGCGAGGCGAACCAGCTCGCCGCGCAAGCCGCCGAGGCTGCTGAGCAAGGCGGCGCTGTAGTCTCGCGTGTGGTGCAGACCATGGAGGACATCAACGCCAGTTCGGATCGCATAGCGAGCATCGTCGGCATTATCGAAAGCATCGCGTTCCAGACCAATATTCTCGCGCTCAATGCGGCTGTCGAAGCGGCGCGTGCCGGCGAGCAGGGGCGTGGTTTTGCCGTGGTGGCTTCGGAGGTGCGTTCGCTCGCGCAGCGTTCGTCGGCGGCGTCGAAGGAAATCAAGGAGCTGATTCACGAATCGGTCGAACGCTCGCATGCTGGCGCGTCTCACGTGCACGAGGCCGGCGAAAAGATGCGCGTCATCACGCAGGAAATCCGGCGCGTGACTGACGTCATCAGCGAGATCACGGCCGCTTCGGAGGAGCAGAGCAAGGGCATCGGCCAGGTCGGCCAGGCCGTCACGCAGATGGACGAGGTTACGCAGCAGAACGCGGCGCTCGTGGAGCAGGCCGCGGCGGCGGCAAGTGCGCTCGCCGCTCAGGCGAACGACCTCAAGGGCTCCGTTTCGATGTTCCGGCTGACCGGCTCGCACGATATGCCGGATCGGCATGCCTTACACGTGTAAGGAGTCCCGCGCGGGCGGCGCAAAGCCCCCGCGCGCAACCGCCGTCGCCGCCGATTTGCATGTGCGGACCGAGCACAGGCAGAATACGCAATTCCGGCCGGCTAAAATGGGGCTGGAGTCCGCGGGCAAGAGGCGATGAGCAGCCGCCCGCGCAGCAATCAAAAATCGAGCTTAGGGGAAGATGAACATGATCGGACGGATTCTGGTGGTGGTATCGATGATCGGCGCACTGGCCGCTTTGGCGGGCTGCAACACTGTCGCCGGTTTCGGGCAGGACATCACAGGCTCCGCCCGGGCCGTCCAGCGCGTTCTGTAACGACTCGCCGGTCGGCAAGCCAGGCATCGAGCCAAACGATGCTATGCGCGTCATGAAAGGCTTATTTCAGCGCTAAAGCAACGCGAGCCCCGTTGCAATTTCCTTTGGCAGAGACCCTTGAACCGGGTCTCGCTGCTTTGTACGAAAGCGATCAGGAATCCTGCCTAAATCGATTGCATCACGGTCGTCATTCTGAATAAAAGCCATTTTCATTCAGAATTATTAAAAGCATAAGTAGTGCCTCCGCTCATGGAAATCCCGTATAAATCGGCGTGACCCGCGAAAGCTTCGGGAAGGGTTTGAATCACTAGAATCCCCGAAACGACCGAGGCGGCGAGTATCGCGCCGCCGGCCCATCCTGACGGAGACAATCAATGCAATTGAGTTTTGGCGCGCTGCGTCGAGTCGCACTCGCCGGTGGCCTGCTGTTTGCCGTGGCGGTTCAAGGCGCGTATGCCGCCGACGAAGCCGGCGACAAGATCACCATCATGGTCGGCGGTATTACGAAGCTCATTTACCTGCCCGCGCGCCTCACCGAACAACTGGGCTATTTCCGTGACGAAGGGCTGAATGTCGAGTTGCTCTCGCAGCCGGCAGGCGTGGATGCGGAGAACGAACTGCTCGCAGGCGCCGTGCAGGCCGTGGTCGGCTTCTACGATCACACCATCGACCTGCAGACCAAGGGTAAGGACGTCAGGGCGATCGTCGTGTTCGGTCAGGTGCCGGGCGAAGTGGAAATGGTGTCGTCGAAGGCGGCTGGCACGATCAAGTCGATGGCCGATGTCAAAGGCAAGACGCTCGGCGTGACGGGCCTTGGGTCTTCGACCAGTTTTCTTACGCAGTATCTCGCGAGCCAGCATGGCATCGCCTCCAGCGCATACACCATGTTGCCGGTGGGCGCGGACGCGAGCTTTATCGCGGCCATCAAGCAGGGGCGCATCGACGCGGGCATGACGACCGAGCCGACCGTCTCGGCGCTGCAGAAAGCCGGCGATGCGAAGGTGCTCGTCGATATGCGCACGGTGGAAGGCACGCGCGCCGCGCTCGGCGGCACCTATCCCGCCGCAAGCCTTTACGTGCAGGACGCATGGGCCCAGTCGCACAAAGCTCAGGCGGTGAAGCTCGCGCACGCGTTCGTGCGCACCATGCAGTTCATTCACACGCACAGCGCCGAGGAAATCGCCGCGCAAATGCCCGCCGACTATCAAAAGGACAAGGCGCTTTATGTGAGCGCACTCAAGGCCTCGCTGCCGATGTACACCGCAGACGGCAAGATGCCCGCCGATGGCCCGGCGACCGTACTGAAGGTGCTTTCCAGTTTCAATCCCTCGGTCAAGGGCAAGCACGTGGATCTGTCGGGCACGTACACGAACGAATACGTCAGCGCGAAATGAAGCGCGAGCAGAGCTGCTGTCCTGCGCGCGCCGCCTGGCGGTTCGGTTTCTGAGAGAGCGCGACATGGTGCATAGCCTGCGTGGGCGATTAGTGCTGTGGCTGCTGGTGCCGCTCGCCGCGTTTGTCGTTGTGACGAGTTGCGAGTCGTACGATGCCGCGCGGCAGACTGCGGATCTCGTGCAGGACCACTCACTGCTGGATTCGGCGCGTACGATCATCGAAGACGTCGACTGGGACAACGGCTCCCTCAGCGCGACGATCCCGCCGGCGGCATTGGAACTGTTCGAATCGCCGTGGCAGGACCACGTCTTCTACAAGGTGCTCGCCGGCAATGGCCGCTTGCTGGGCGGCGCGCCGGACTTGCCATTGCCGCGCGCGAACACCGCCGAGGTGCCGGTGTTCTACGACACCACGTACGCGGGTTTGCCGATTCGCGCCGTGGCCTACGAGCGCATGCTCTACGACTCGGGCCGCGCCGAACGCGTCATGGTGATCGTCGGCAAGACGATCGCGTCGCGCGAGGCGATGATCAACGCGTTGTGGAGGCCGCAGCTCGCACGCCAGTGGTTCATGCTGGCGCTCGTCGCGCTGCTCGTGCCGCTCGGGCTCACGCTCGAACTGCGCCCGCTCATGAAGCTCAAGGACGATGTTGCGGACCGCGAGCCCGTGCAGCTGGAGCCGATCCGCCCGGATCATCTGCCAACGGAGCTGAGGCCGATCGTCGAGGCGATCAACCAGTGCATTGCGCGGCTCAAGGTGCATGCCGCCATGCAGCGCCAGTTCATCGCCGACGCGGCGCACCAGCTGCGTACGCCGCTCACGCTGCTCACCACGCAAACGCAATTCGCGAGTCAATGCGACGCGAACGATCCCGCGCTTTTCGACGCACTCAAAGGCGTGCGCCGCACCAGCCAGAAAATGGCGGAATTGACGAATCAACTGCTCGTGCTCGCACAGGCGGAATCGATGACGCAGTCGTCGCCCAGCCAGACGCGCGTCGATCTCACCGAGGTCGTGTCTTCCGTGCTCGAAGAGATGGTCCAGGCGGCGGAGCGGCGCGGCATCGATCTCGGCGCGGAACTCGACGACAGCGTGCACGTGGCAGGCAACACGGGCTTGCTCGCCTCACTCGTGTCCAACCTCATCGACAACGCCATCCGCTATACGCACAAGGGCGGCCGCGTGACGGCCGTGTGCCGTAGCGAAGGGGAGCAGGTCATGCTGCAGGTGGTGGACAACGGCCCCGGCATTCCAGCCGAGGCCCGTGCGCACGTGTTCGAGCGCTTCTATCGCGTCGCGGCGGATACCGAGGGCACGGGGCTCGGTCTTGCCATCGTGCATCAGGTCGCGCGCTCGCACGGCGGCTCGGTGAGTGTTGCCGCGGGGGCCGAGCGGGTGGGTCTGGTCGCGACCGTGCGTTTACCGGTCTGGTCTGGATGAGGTGAGGAGGGACCATGAAGCTGCTGCTCGTAGAAGACAATGCCGAACTCTCGCACTGGATCGTCAACCTGTTGCGCGCCGAGAATTTCACGGTGGACTGCGTGGCCGATGGCGAAGCCGCAGACTCCGTGCTGCTCACGCAGAGCTACGATCTCGTGCTTCTCGACATGCGCCTGCCGCGCCTGAGCGGCAAGGACGTGCTCAACCGTTTGCGGCGCCGGCGCAATAACGTGCCCGTGCTCATGCTGACCGCGCACGGCTCGATAGACGACAAGGTGGCGTGTTTCGGCGCAGGCGCCGACGACTACGTGGTCAAGCCGTTCGACAGCCGCGAACTGGTTGCGCGCATCAAGGCGCTGATCCGGCGGCAGACGGGCGAGAAGTCGGGTTGGCTGACCTGCGGCGACCTGCAGTACGTTTGCGACACGCGCGAGTTCCGCCACAAGGATGCGCCGCTCACCCTGCGCCGGCGCGAGCATTCCATCCTCGAAGCACTCATGCTGCGTCAGGGCAAGGCTGTGCCGAAGCAGGCGCTGCTGGATCGCATCTGCAGCCTGAGCGACGAACCGAGCGTGGATGCGATCGATATCTACATCCACCGCCTGCGCAAACATCTGGCGGAATCGAGCGTGCAGATCACCACGCTGCGCGGCCTCGGCTACATCCTTCGCGTGAAAGAGGCAGTGGCTGCCTGAGCAGGCCGGCTTTTTTACCGCTACTAGTGGATGTACTTAGGAATACGCATCGTTCGTGAAAGAATCGCGAAGGATTCACCTCTCTACTATTCGTCTCACCCGCTGATTCACACGGCTCGCCGCAACCGGTGAGTGATGGCAGCGGGTCCATGAAAACTTCTAACGAAGCAACCCCTGGAGACGATTTTGAAGAGAAAACAACTTGCTGTCGCTGCAGTCGGCGCGACCTTCGGTGCATTGGCGGCGAGCGGCGCACACGCGCAATCGAGCGTCCAGCTCTATGGCCTTATCGACCTGAGCGTCCCCACGTATCAATCGCACGCGGACGCCAACGGCAATCACGTGATCGGCATGGGCATTGCCGGCGAACCGTGGTTCAGCGGCAGCCGCTGGGGCTTGAAGGGTGCTGAAGACATCGGTGGCGGCACGAAGGTGATCTTCCGGCTCGAAAGCGAATACCGCGTGAGCGACGGCCAGATGGAAGACCCGGGCCAGATCTTCGACCGGGACGCGTGGGTCGGCGTGGAAGACGACCGCTTCGGCAAGCTCACGGCGGGCTTCCAGAACACCATCGCGCGTGACGCAGCCGCCATTTACGGCGACCCGTACGGCAACGCGAAGCTCACGACCGAAGAAGGCGGCTGGACCAACGCCAACAACTTCAAGCAGATGATTTTCTACGCGGCGAGCGCAACGGGCACGCGTTACGACAACGGCGTCGCGTGGAAGAAGGTGTTCGACAACGGCATCTTCGCCGCGGCGGGCTACGCGTTCGGCAATTCGACGAGCTTCGGCAACAATGCGAACTATCAGTTCGCACTCGGCTACAACGCCCCGACGTGGACGGCCTCGACCTTCTATAACCACGTGAACCGCGACGGCAACACGAACCAGGCGTTCTCGGTTGGCGGCAACTACACGATCGGCATCGTGCGCGCCAATGCGGGCTATTTCCGCTACTGGGGCAATCAGGGGGCGCTCGGCCAGCGTCAGGACAATGCGTGGACGGTGTCGTTCAAGCTCGCGCCGAAGGGTGCGCTCGACTACGAACTCGGCTATCAGCAAATGCGCACGCACAACGCCGCGTATAACGTCGATGGCGATATTCCGAACGCCAACATCGGCGCATTCGATCCCACGAGCGGGCTGCACAACGGCTTCAAGGAAACGCTCTACGGCTCGATCTTCTATCACCTGTCCAAGCGCACCGAAGTGTATCTGGCAGGCGACTACATGAAGCTGCACGGCGGCTACACGGTCGGCACGACCTTCGGTGCGACCAACCAGGTCGAAGTGACGACGGGCGTGCGCACGCGCTTCTGATCGTTCTTCTCACCCTTCCTCAAAGCAAGCGGGGCTCGATTCGTCAGGCGAATCGAGCCCCGTCGTTCTTTCTGCGGCATCAACCCGCATCCACACAGGCAACGGTCGGCGCCGTATAGGCAGAGGGGTAAGGCGATTCCGGTCCGCTCACGAGCCTCAAGCGCTGCGTGGCGAGGACATCGGCTTCCACCTGCTCGCGACGCGTGAGCGCGGCCGCTTCGCCGGCAGGCTGCGATTCGTTCACGCTGCAAAGCAGATTCCTTCCGCTCGATAACTGCACGGGCGTCTGGTAGGCCGAACCCGGCGGCGCGGCCAGCGCGCCAGCACTCCACAGCGCCGCGGCGCAAACGACGGCGCATCCTGGCAAGACGATCTTCATGGCTCGCTCCTCACATTGCGGGAATCCATCTTCTGCCAACGGCCGGCGTCGTTCCAGAGCGAATTCTGAAAATCACTCTTGCCATGCACTCAACGGTCGGGCCGAGGCAGGCCGAGATTTCAGCCTGCGGCTCGAGCCGATTCTGAAATCTCGGATCGGTGGTGGCCTCGCATTCAGTGGCGTTCCAGAAAATATCAAACAAATCAGAGTGTTGCGGATTGTTTGGGACGCCGGCGCGCGCTGGCACGGCTACTGCTTTATAGAGCCCCGGCGGCCTATACCTCGATAGCCCGCAGCCCTTATTAAACAAGCACCGGAGACGCGACGCAGTCCGGTCGCGAAAACGAAGGAGACATCCCGTGCAGAACAGCGCATCCGTATCCGTATCCGTATCCGCCGCCTCGCAGGTCAACCAGGCGGTCCCCGAGCCAACCCCGACGACCCAAACCCGCTTCTGGCCAGAAGGCTGGTGGAAGCTGATGGAAATCCGCATCGGCATCATTCCGCTGCCGATCTACGTGATCCTGTTTGCGCTGATCGCGGGCTTCGCGGTCACCGGCAAGGTGCCCGGCGAGATCTCGATGGCCATCGCCGTGCTCGCCTTTTGCGGCTTCACGTGTGCCGAACTCGGCAAGCGCTTGCCGCTCCTGCGCAATATCGGCGCAGCGGCGATTCTCGCGACCTTCGTGCCCTCGGCGCTCGTGTACTACCACGTGCTGCCCAAGCCCGTGCAGCACCTCACGGTCGAGTTCACGAAGCAGACCAACTTCCTCTATCTCTTCATCGCCTCGATCATCGTCGGCAGTATTCTCAGCATGGACCGGCGTGTGCTGATTCAAGGCTTTCTGAAGATCTTCATTCCGCTTGCGGCCGGCACGGTTGCGGCCACTATCGTGGGCACGGCGGTTGGCGCGGCGCTCGGACTCGGCGTCAAGCACACGCTGCTCTATATCGTCGTGCCGATCATGGCGGGCGGTGTCGGCGAGGGCGCGATTCCGCTCTCCGTGGGCTACTCGGAGATCATGCACGTCGCGCAAGGCGACCTGTTTGCGCAGGTGTTGCCGCCCGTGATGCTCGGCAGCCTCATCGCCATCATCCTCTCGGGCATGCTCGACATGCTGGGCAAGCGCATGCCGCATCTCACCGGCAATGGCCGTCTGCAAGTCGGCGCGACCGATGAACTCGCGTCGTCGAACGACGAAGCTCGCGGGCACGTGGACGTGAGCCACATCGCGGCTGCCGGCATCACCGCGATCACGCTGTACCTCATCGGCCTGATGGCGAACAAGCTGTTCGGCCTGCCCGCGCCGGTGGCCATGCTGTTCCTCGCCGTGCTCGTGAAGCTCGCGCGCGCGGTTTCGCCGCCGCTGCAGGAAGGCGCGTTCGTGGTCTACAAGTTCTTCTCGACCGCGGTCACGTACCCGCTGCTGTTCGCGATCGGCGTGGCGATGACGCCGTGGGACAAGCTCATGGCCGCGTTCACGCTCGTCAATGTCGTGACGATCGCCGCGACCGTCGTGACGCTCATGGGCACGGGCTTCGTGGTGGGCCGCCTGATGAAGATGTACCCTATCGACACCGCAATCGTGAACGCGTGCCACAGCGGCCAGGGCGGCACCGGCGACGTGGCGATCCTCACCGCCGCGAACCGCATGCAGCTCATGCCGTTCGCGCAGATCGCCACGCGTATCGGCGGCGCTATCGTCGTGACTGTGACGCTCATTCTGCTCGCGCATTTCGGCGCATGACGCGCCGTTGCGCGCGCCTTCGCGATAGTGGCGCCGGTGCATCCGGCGCGCGGTATCCGCTGAACCCGCCGTCTGGCGGCAGCCATTCGACGAGGGTGAACGTGCAGATGCGTTACAAGGGCATTCCATGGTGGGGATGGGCGGCGGCGGCCGTGCTGTATATCGGTGCGGCCGTCGCCGCAGTGGAGTTCGCATGGAACCGTGCGATCGACGCGCTGGCCGACGTCGGCGAGCACCGGCTCGATCTCTACGCGGCGAGCCTGCAAAGCGAGCTGGGACGCTTCGAGATGGTCCCCGCGCTCGTGGCGCGGCAGGACAGCGTGCGCGCGTTGCTCAAGGCGCCGCCCGCTGAAGCGCACGGCATGTTGCCCGCGGTCGATGCCTATCTCGAAGCGGTCAACAACGATGTCGGCAGCGGTGCGGTAGACGTGATCGACGCGCACGGCACGGTGATCGCCGCGAGCAACTGGAACCAGCCGGTCAGCTTCGTGGACACCAACGTGTCGTATCGGCCGTACTTCAAGGACGCGCTCGCGCAGGGCCGCGGCCGCTTCTTCGGCATCGGCACGAACACCGGCATTCCGGGGCTGTACTTCGCGAGTGCGATTCACGATGGCGACACGGCAATCGGCGCGGCAGCGGTGAAGGTCAGCGTCGACGCGCTCGAATCCGCTTGGCGCACGCCTGGCGAGGCGGCGATCGTCGTCGACAGCAACGGCGTGATCGTGATCTCGACCCAGCCCGAATGGAAATTCACCGCGATGCGCGCGATGACCGAGCCGCAGCAGCGCGATATCCAGGCGTCGCGCCAATACGCGGGGCGCATCGTCGAGGCGCTGCAATACCGGCGCGTGGGCGACTGGAATGACAACGCGTGGATCGGCATTTTCCCCGACCTGCGCCGCGCGGGCCGCACGGCCCGCTTTCTCGTGATGTCGCGTCCGGCGCCGCAAGGGCAGGACACGATCATGGTGCTGCTCGACACGGCGGGCGCGCGGCGGCAGCAACGGCTCGCGTTCGCGTTCGTGACGGGCGTGTTTCTGATCGCCGCGCTCTACGCGCTGTATGCGGTGCAGCGCCGCCGCGTGATCGTGGAGAAGCTCAAGGCGCAAGAAGCGTTGCGGCGCGCGAACGACCAGCTGGAAACGACCGTGGCGCAGCGGACTGCCGCGCTCACGCAAGCGAACGCGCAGATGCAGCGCGAGATCGCCGAGCGCGAACGCACCGAGCAGCGCCTGCGCGCCACGCAGCAGGAGGTCGTGCATGCCGGCAAGCTGGCGGTGATCGGCCAGATGGCGGCGGGGCTCACGCACGAGCTGAACCAGCCGCTCGTCGCGATCCGCACGCTCTGCGACAATGCGCGTACCTTCTTCGAGCGCAATCAGGGCGCACAAGCGAATGCGAATCTCGAGCGCGTCGGGCGTCTCGTGGACAGCATGGCGGTGCTGACGAGCGAACTGAAGGCATTCGCGCGCAAGCCGGAAGTGGAGCGCGTGGCGGTGTCGCTGGGCGAAGCCGTCGCGCATGCGCGGCTCATCTACGAGTCGCGCATCCGCGACGAAGCGGTGCGGCTCGACGTGCGGATCGCGCCGGGCACGACGGTGTATGCGGAGTCGAGTCAACTGCAGCAGGTGATCGTCAATCTGCTGGGCAATGCGCTCGACGCCGTGCGCGACGCGAGCACGCGCGTGATTGCGATGGAGGCAGGTGAGCCTGACGCGCAAGGCCGCGTGCGCTTCACGGTCGAGGATAGCGGCCCCGGCATCGCGCCGGATGTGCTGGCGCACCTGTTCGAGCCGTTCGTGACGACCAAGCCGCGCGGGCAAGGCCTCGGGCTCGGGCTCGCGATCACGTCGCGCATCGTCGAAGGCTTTGGCGCGAAAATCACCGCAACGAATCGCGACGAAGGCGGAGCCCGCTTCACGATCGAATTCGCGGCAGCCGAGCCGCAAAGGACAGAACATGGCAGATGAGATTCGCGTGCTGGTCGTCGAGGATGACGAGAACGTCCGCATCGGCGTCGAGCAGGCGGTGGCGCTGGCGGGCTTTCCGGTGAACGCCTATGCGTCTGCCGCCGATGCGTATGCCGACATCGCGCCGGGCGCGCCGATCGTGATCGTCTCGGACGTGCGCATGCCGGGCATCGACGGACTGCAACTGCTCGATCACGTGATGACGATCGACCCGCAAATTCCCGTGCTGCTGATCAGCGGGCATGCGGACATCTCGACGGCGGTCAGCGCGATGCGCGTGGGCGCCTACGACTTCATCGAAAAGCCGTTCTCCTCCGATGTGATCGCGGGCCGCGTGGCGCGCGCGGTCGAGAAGCGGCGGCTCACGCTCGAAGTCGAGGGCCTGCGCGCTTCGCTGCGCAACTGGCAGGGAATCGAGGCGCTCGTGCTCGGCAAGTCGCCGGCCATGGCGGAAGTCCGCAAGAAAATTCTGCGTCTCGCGGATACCTCCGTGTCGGTGCTGATCACCGGCGAAACGGGCACCGGCAAGGAACTGATCGCACGCAGCCTGCACGACTTCAGCGCGCGACGCGACGCGCATTTCGTGGCGCTGAACTGCGGCGGTTTGCCCGAGCAGGTGTTCGAGAGCGAACTGTTCGGACACGAGGCGGGCGCGTTCACGGGCGCGATCAAGAAGCGCGTTGGCAAGATCGAATGGGCGAATGGCGGCACGCTCTTTCTCGACGAGATCGAAACGATGTCGATGCCGCTGCAGATCAAGATGCTGCGCGTGCTGCAGGAGCGCGTGGTCGAGCGCCTCGGTGCAAACGAGCTGATTCCGGTGGATTGCCGCATCGTCGCCGCTTCGAAGGCCGACCTCGCCGAAGTGTCTGCCGAAGGGGGCTTTCGCGCCGACCTGCTGTACCGGCTGAACGTCGCGCAGATCGAATTGCCGCCGCTGCGCGAGCGGCGCGAGGACGTACCGCTGCTGTTCGAGCATTTCGTGCTTGCGGCCGCGCGGCGCTTCGGCACGCCGGCGCCGGTCGTGACCGCTGCACAGGTGTCCGAGCTCATGACGTACGCGTGGCCCGGCAACGTGCGCGAGCTGCAGAATGTCGCCGACCGCTTCGTGCTCGGGTTGACTGGCGACAGCCTGCTCTCAGCGGGCGCGGCTACGGTGAAAGGGGAGACGCTGGCGGATCAGCTAGCGTATTTCGAGCGGATGCTGATCGAGAATACGCTGCGCCGCCATCACGGCAACGTCGCCCAGGCGAGCGAGGAGCTTGGGATGCCGAAGAAAACGCTTTATCACAAGCTGCGTCAGTTGAAGATCGCGGACCGCGATTCGCAAGGCGACGAGAAGGACGAGAAAGACGTCTGACCGGACTAGTTGGTGCGGTACGTGGTCGTCGACGATTGCAGCTTGGTGAGCGCGCCGTTCTTGAGCCGGAACCAGCCCTCCGAGCCTTGCATCACGACTTCGTCGGGTTGCCAGAACACGCGCTTGATCGTCATGCGTGTGGTCACGCGCTGCACGAGCGGCGGATTGTGGCGAAAGTCGTACAGCACCGGGCCGTTTGCGGTTTGCATGAGCATGCGCGTAATCGTGCTGTTGTCGTGGCCCACTTCGTCGAAGTGCGCGAGCGTCTTCGCGTCGAAGCGGTCGAAGACATCCTTGCCGAGGACCGCCACGAAGTCCCGGTCGTCGCGCACGAATTGCACCGTGCCTGCGGGGGTGGCGAACGCGCCGGTCGCGTCGCTTTGCGCATGAGCGCAGGTCACGATCGAGGCGGCGGTGAGTGCGGCGAGTAGCAGTCGTTTCATCTTGCTTTCCAGTGGGTTCGCAGCATTTTCGTTCATTTCTGTCGCGGCGTCGAAAAATTTGCGGGTTCGAGAGTGCCGCAAGCAGGCGTCGCGATCGTGTACGCCGTACAGAGCGCAGCTACGAAGCGCAGACGTCTTCAGCCTGATTGCGGCAGGCGCAACGCGCGCAGGATTTGCCCCTCGTAAGCGGGCCAGTTTCTTTCTGAGTTTTCGATTGCGAGCTTCGCCAGGGGCAGCCGCTCGAACAGTGCATTGGTGAGGCGGCGGTAGTCTCGATAGAGCGCTATCAGCCCCTCAAGTCCCTTGTAACCTCTGCGCTCGCACCAGGGCGCCGCGAGCTTCCAGTTCACCTGATAGTCGATCCACTCGGGACCGCGCTCCGCACACACGGCTCGCACGGCTGCGTCGACATCGTTCTGCCAGAGGTAAATGACCAGCGGATCGAGCGGGGTGATGACGGCGGCCAACGCGTCTACGTAGTCGAACATGAGCGCGGATGGCGCTTCCATCAGCAGCAGGTGGGTCAGGTCGCCGTGAAAGAGCTGGCCGTCCATGACGGGGATGGCGTCGCCGCGCTGTGCGGCCTCGACGAAGTCAGCCCACCTGGACAGTGCGCGCTTCGCGAGATGTTGTGGCGTCGCATCCTGCCAGGGTTCGAACCAGTGTTCGAGTTCGTCTGTCGCGCGAACCGGGTGAGGCGTCGTTCTTTCGTGGATTGGCAGCGCCTCTTGTCCCGCTTCTTGCAGACGTTTGGCGATGAATCGCATCGTCGTGGACTTGCCCGAGCCCATGATGCCCTCGACGATCACTAACCGATGCGGCTGTGAAGGACCCGTGCAGCCGGACGTCGACGGCGAATTCTCCATGTGCTGGCTCGCGGATGGACAGAGCGCAAGTCTACCGCGACAAGCGTGCGCCGCGGACGGTAAACGGAAGAGGCGCCCGGCCCGCGGAACAATGTCCGCGGGCCGGGCGCCTCAGGGTACAGCTATTTTCGCGCGACCAGGTGGCCGCTCGGTTCGCTCAGTTCGGCACGTAGCCCGTGGGCAGCGTCGCATTGGCGCTCGCCACCGACGCGTTCTGCGAAATCACGTACACCGGCGATTCGGTCAGGCTCAGCGCGACCTTGCCGTTGGTGTAGCTCTTCGTCGTCGGGTTGCCCATTTCGTCGAGCACGGTAACCGTGCCGCTCGTGCCGGGCGCATCCACTGCAAGGCTGTAGCCCACGCTATACGTCGAGCTGTAGCCGGCGCTCGCGCTCCACACGCTGTTGTTGTGCGTCCACAGGGCCGTGATGACCGCGCCGTTGTTGAGCTGCTGGAACGCGTAAGCGTAGACACCCGAGGGAGTCTTCTTCACCGGGCCGAGCGTGTTGGTGCCGTCGAGAATACGCGTCATCGCCGCGACGGACATGGCCGCGGGTTTCGGGCTGATGTCCTGCGCGCCATACTGACCCTGTGCGTCGGCGAGATCGAAGAACGTGCCGTAGCCCACGAGGCCCGGGAAGTCCGCACCGTAGAAGATCCAGGTTTGATCGGCGCCTTCGCCCAGAATGATCAGGTGGCTGCGTGCCACCACTGCGCCTTGTGCGTACAGGATATTGCCGGTCGGATAGTTGGGACCGTACGACGAACCGTTGTCGTAGCTGATGCCAAGCTCCGTGCTGAACAGCTTCATGCCCGGCTTGTAGTCAGCCGCCATTTCGCTGCGCAGCGCGCGCATTTGTCCCATCAGCGAGCCGGACGCGTTGGCCGGATCGGTTTCGAGGCGTTCGGGCGGGAACGACGGCGAGCTGCCGTTGATGTCGTAGTAGCTGTGCGTCGTCACGCCGTCGATGTCCTGCGCGTAGCCGAGCGGCGCGAGGGCTTTGAGCTGGTCGGCGGTGCCGGACGGTGCCGTATCGGTCGGCCCCATCACGACTGCGTGCGGGTCCGTCGAGTGAATACCTTGATAGACGGTCTGATAGAGCTGCACGAATTGCGTGTTATTGCCTTGCCATTGGGCGTCCGGTTCCCAGGTGAGCTGGTAGTAGTTCGACGCCTGCTTCGGAAAGTAAGTCGTCCGAATGATGTTCGATTCCGTACCGATCCGGCTCATGTAGTCCTGATAGTACGAGAGGTTGGTCGGCGGCAGGGATTCGTCCTCGAACGCGCCGGTCGGGCTCGCCCAGGCGGGAATGCCGTCCAGACGCACGAGGCGCATCACGTTGCCCGTCGTGTAGAACGGGTCGAGATTGTTGGCGTTCGGGTTGAAGGTGTTGGGGCCGTTCGGCTCCATGTTGTACAGCTCGCGGTGGTCGTACGTCCACGAGATGCCGAGCGAGGAGAGTACGGACGTGTTGTCGTCTTCGCCTTGCATGCCGAAGCGGTGCAAGTCTTGATGCGGATACGTCACCGTCGGCACGATGCCGGCCAGATTGGGCAGCACGCCGAAGGTCGCGGTACCCGCGGGGCGGGTGCCCAGTTCGGGGAGCTGACCGCCGGCGGTGGCGAGCTTGGCGCTCACGGCGAAGTAGCCCGCGAGCGTGGACGTGCAGCTCAGCGTGGTCGTCACCGGGCCTGCCGTCACGCGCAGGCTGCCGCTCGTGACCACCTTGCCGAGATGGTCGCTGATCGACCAGTTCACGGTGTCGGCTGCGGGCGCGTTGGTGGTGAACGCGAGGGGAAACGCCGTGCCCGAGGAGAAGATACGGCCGCTCTGCGTGGTCGGCGTATCGACGCTCACCAGATCGCTGCTGGAACTCGCGCTCGATTTCACAGCGGTGCCGCAGTGCAGCGTGCCGCGCGTGCTGGTGGCCGCATTCGCGATGGCGTCCGCAGCAGTCGCGTCACTCGCGCTTTGTGCCGCGGCCGAGGCATTGGTCGCATCCGTACCGGAGCTTCCGGAACCACCGCCGCACGCCGCGAGGAAGAGCGACGACGACAGCAAGAGATAGAAGAGTTTCATCGATTGAAGAAAAAAGACAAAACGACGCCCAGCCGGCGACGGCGCGCGATGCGCGCTCAGGTGCTGGCTAAGGTCTGAAGAATGAGTTTTGGCGAACGCTGCACAACGGCTCGATGAGCCCAGCGCCCACTACGTGCGCCACGCGGCTCGCGCTATTGCGCGAACGTGCGTATCTGTCCTTTTGCTTTCGCGCGGGTAAATATTGCACCCTCGCTACGGCTGCCCCGTCGGGAATTTCGGCCCTGCGCTGGATCCCTGGAGGAGGGGAGACGTGCGCAATTTTTTCGGACGAAGATTACGAAGTCACTGCTTGAAGTCAGACGCGCGGCGGATATTACCGATAATTCCCCCTGGCATGTGAAAATCAGACGTAACAAAATGTCACACGAATTGTCTCTAGTTTCAATTACTGAAACTTAGTCAATTTCCGCCAATAGCAAGGTATTAATTACATCAAATCAACGAGGTAATGCTTGCTGCATAGATTGCGTGTTTCGCCTGCTATTGCCCGCTATATCGGCAGTTCTGGGACGGCCTGAAGTGCACAGATGTAATTTATTCTTTGATCTATATTTCCCTTTTAAATCCCTTTCTGATTTATTCGGGTCGGACGTTAATTGCCTCTGCTGATATTATTGCGGGCATGCGAATCGATCCCTATAGCCTCGAGCTGTTCATTTCGGTCGTGGAGGAAGGCTCCATTGCCCGCGCGGCCAGCCGCAATCACATCGCGCCTTCGGCACTAAGCCGCCGCATGGCGGATCTGGAAGCGGCGATGGGGCTGCCTTTGCTCGTTCGCTCGTCGTCGGGCGTCGAGTTGACCGAGGCAGGCCGGCACGCGTTTTCACGCGCGGTGGCGGTACATGACCAGCTGCAGTCGCTGGCGCGCGAAGTTCAGTCGCTCAGCGGCGAGGTCGCGGGTGTCGTGCGCCTGTTCGCCAACGCTTCCGCGATCGTTGGTTTTCTGCCGGAGCGGCTCAAGGTCTTTCAGGCGCGCTATCCCCTCGTGCAGATCGCCCTCACCGAACAGATCAGCGACGAGGTCGTGCGGGCCTGTATGGAAGATCGCGCGGACGTGGGGATATCCGCGAGCGGCAGGATCCCTGGCGGCCTGGATTCGTGGCACTTCGCCAACGACCCGCTCATGGTCGTGCTTCCGCCCGAGCACGAACTGGCCGCCATGTCAGCACTCACGTTCAACGACGTGCTGCGTTTTCCGCTCGTGGCGCTGCAGGCGGGCGGCTCGCTCGACCAGATCCTCAAGGAGCGCGCCGCCGCTGCGCGCGTGCCGCTCAAGATTCCGGTGACGGTCAACAGCTTCGACGCCCAATGCCGCATGGTCGAGGCGCGGCTCGGCATCGGCATCGTGCCGACCAGTGCGGCGTCGGCCTTCGCGGGCTCGCAGGGGTTCGTGCGCCGGCCGCTCGACGAGCCCTGGGCGACGAGCCGCAGTCTGCAATTGCACGCGTTGCGCAAGTCGCCGCGCCTGAGGGCCGTGCAAGCCCTGATCGATACGCTCGTCCAGCGCGAGGGTTAACGAGGACATCGCGAACGGCGATGCCCCCGTTGCCAATCGAGCACTTCATCGCGCCGCCCGCCGCCGTCTAGATTTCCCCTCAAGGAGAAATTGGATGGCAACACTGGAATTGACTGGCCGCGTACTGTTTCTTTGCAATGACCCGGAACAGGTCGAGCGGCAATTGAACGGCGCCGATCTGCAAGGCGTCACGCCGGACGCATTGAGAGACGATGTGTCGACCGACGAGATCACGCCGATGAGCGTGCTCACGCGCTTCGACGATCGCCTCGGCCGAGTGCCCTACCTTGGATTTCAGGCCGGCGGGCGCAATCCAGTTGGTATGGATTCCGTACGAAATGGCGAATTCAGCGTGACCGTGGCCGGCAATCGCTACGGTAAGGGATCGTCGCGCGAGCACAGCCCGCTGGCCGAATTCCGTGCGGGGATCCGGCTCGTCGTCGCCCGCAGTTTCGAGCGCATCTATCGGCAGAACGCCGACAACATCGGCCTGTTCACGTCGACGGACTTCGGGCTGATCGAGCGCATCCGGCGCGGCGAACCGATCGACATCGAAGAGCTGGTTGCCTCCCGCGATAGCCTTGCAGCTTCGATTCTGCGCAGCGGCGGGTTGTTGAAATACGGCGCGCAATACATGCGGCAGATTGCGCAAGCCACGCATCGTGCGCAGAACGCACCGCGTACGTTCGCCCAGAAAATCCTCGAGCGCCATATATTGCGCACGGAGCACACGGGCGAATCGATCACGCCGGGCGCGGGCGCTTTCGTACGCGCGGACTGGCGTTTCATCCACGAGTACTACACGGGCATGGCAACGCACATGCTGCATGCGACGTTCGGCAAGCCGCTTTCCCTTCACGATCCCGAGACGATACTCACGTTCGAAGACCATCTTTCGTATGCGCAGAAGAGCGCGCTGCATGTGCGCAATGGGCTGTTGCCCGATGTGCGCGAACTCTCGGCTGCGCACCGGCAATTCGCTCACGACTATGGCTTGCGCAATCACGGCTATTTGAGCGAGCTTGACGGCGGCATTCGTGAAGGCTCCGAAGGCATTTCGCACGCGATGATGGCCGAGCGCTATGCCCTGCCGGGGCAGGTCGTCGTCGGTACCGATTCGCATACGCCGCATAGCGGGGCGCTCGGGTGCCTCGCGTTCGGCGTGGGGACGACCGATATGGCGAATGCATTCGTGACGGGCGCGGTGCGCATGACGGTGCCGCAGTCGCTGCGCGTGAATTTGCACGGTCCCGTTCCCACAGGCGTGACGGCGAAAGACCTCGTGCTGCACCTGCTCGCGCAGCCCGGCATTCGCGCCGGCGCGGGCGTTGGAAAAGTGTTCGAGTTCGCCGGCTCCGCGATTGCCCAATTGAGCACCGACGAGCGTACGACGCTCACGAACATGACGGCGGAACTGGGTGGCTTCACGGGCATCGTCGCGCCCGATGAAGAAACCGTGCGCTTTTTGCGGGAGCGGCGCGGCATCGAATTCGCACTCGAACCGTGGATGCGCAGCGACCCGGGCGCTGCCTATGCCGAAGTCATCGACATCGACTGCGCGCGCCTCTCGCCCATGCTCGCCGCGCCTGGCGACCCCGGCAACGGCGTCGCACTGCATGACCTCGAAGCGCGGCCGCGCATCGACATCGCCTATGGCGGTTCGTGCACGGCGGGCAAGCGCGAAGACTTCGACCACTACCACGAAGTGCTGGCGTGGGCGGCGGCGCGCGGCATGCGCGTGCCCGCTGACGTGAAGCTCTACCTGCAATTCGGCACGTCCGACGTGCACGACTATTGTGTGCAGCGCGGTTATATCGAGGCCTTCGAGCAGGTGGGCGCCATTCTCCTGCAGCCCTCGTGCGGTGCATGCGCCAATTGCGGGCCGGGGGCCTCCGTCGACGCGGAGCAGGTCACGATCAGCGCGATCAACCGCAATTTTCCGGGGCGCTCGGGACCTGGCCGCGTTTGGCTCGCGAGCCCGCCGACGGTCGTGGCGAGCGCGCTCGCGGGGGAGATCGCTTCGTTTGACGAATTGAAAGCGCGATATCCGTGAGCCACGCGCCGCGAATCACTGATGCCAACTACTACATTGGAGACAAACATGGCCATTCTGGAGGGCGCGGCGAATCTGCGCGCCGCTGACCATGGAACACCCGCTGAAGCAAGCGCGCTTGCCGACGGCAGCGCGCAGTATGGCGCGATATCGGCCCGTCTCGACAGGCTTCCGGCGACGCGCGCGGTATGGAAGCTCATCTTGCTGCTCAGCCTCGGATTCTTCTTCGAACTGTACGATTTGCTCTTCACCGGTTATGTCGCACCGGGTCTCGTCAAAGGCGGCATTCTCACTTCGACCACGCCAGGCCTCTTCGGCACTTCGGGCGTGGCGAGCTTCATCGCCGCGCTGTTTTGCGGCCTCTTTATCGGCACGGCCGCATGCGGCTTCCTCGCAGACCGCTTCGGGCGGCGAGCCATCTTCACGTGGTCGCTGCTGTGGTACGTCGCGGCGAACACGGTCATGGCCTTCCAGGATACGGCGAGCGGCCTGAACCTTTGGCGTTTCATCTCGGGTGTGGGCATAGGCGTCGAATTGGTGACCATCGGCACGTACCTCTCCGAGCTTGCGCCCAAACACCTGCGCGGCAGAGCGTTCGCCGTGTGCCAGGCGATCGGCTTTTCGGCCGTGCCCGTCGTCGCGTTTCTTTCGTGGCTTCTCGTGCCGCGTGCGCTGCTTGGCCTCGATGGCTGGCGCTGGGTCGTGCTGCTGGGCGGCGTTAGCGCGCTCTTTGTCTGGTACTTCCGGCGCAATCTGCCCGAGAGTCCGCGTTGGCTCGCGGGTAAAGGCCGCACTGAAGAAGCCGCAGCGGTGCTGGCGGACCTCGAAGAAACGGTGGCGCGGCAATATGGAGCGCCACTGCCCGCGGTAGGCCCTGCCGACCCGGTGCCGCGAAAAGCTGGATTCGCGGACATGTGGAAGCCGCCATACGGCAAACGCACCGTCATGCTCATCGTCTTCCATATCTTCCAGACGGTGGGCTTCTACGGTTTCGCGAACTGGGTGCCCACACTGCTCGTTAAGCAGGGCATTACGGTCACGTCGAGCCTCATGTACACCACGGTGATCGGTCTCGCTGCGCCGCTTGGGCCGCTGCTCGGCTACTGGATTGCCGACCGCTTCGAGCGCAAGCATGTGATCGTCGGCATGGCGGCGATCAATATCGTGAGCGGATTGTTGTTCAGCCAGGCGTCGGCGGCGGTGGCGATCGTGACGCTCGGCGTGCTGCTGACGCTCGCCGGCAATATCATTTCGTTCACCTATCACACGTATCAACAGGAGCTGTATCCCACGGCCATCCGCGCGCGTGCCGTGGGCTTCGTCTATTCGTGGAGCCGGCTCTCGGCGGTGTTCAGTTCCTTCGTCATCGCCTTTACGCTCAAGGCGTTCGGCGTGACAGGCGTGTTCGTCTTCATCGCGGGGGCGATGGCACTCGTGATGGTGTCCATCGGCTTGATGGGGCCCCGCACGCTCGGCAAGTCGCTGGAGAGCATTTCCCATTGAGCGGGCCTCGCGCTCCACTCAGGCATGTTTACGCAATTTTTTCGTAAGAGCGCCACCTTTTTCTGAAATTGTTCGTTCGACCGGCGTAGCCTTTCAAAAAGTTTGATAAGTAAAGCGCTAACGCATATGAACAACAATCTCGGTGAGCGGCGAGGCGCTCGTTCGCATGGTCTCCGCGCTCTTGCTCTGGCGGCGATTCTGGCGGGTGGCTCGTTCCATGGAATGAGCTATGGCGCCGACGCATCGGTCGTTGTGCCGACCGAGCCCGCCTACGACGCTGTCCCGCAGGGCATACCGACAGCCGAAGACATCGCGACCATGTTGAACGTGCGGTTTCATATCGGCTTGCACGACGCACTGAAGATCGGCGAAGCGGTGCTGCAAGCCGCACAACGAGACGCGATCTCGCCGATTCTGCTGCTCGCAGTCATCGCCGTCGAGTCGAACTTCAACCGCTTCGCCGTGAGCGTCGCCGGCGCCAGGGGGCTCATGCAGATCCTGCCGTCGCAGCACAGGGACATCGTTCTTCATGCTTCCGATCTGACCGACGCGGGCACCAATGTCCGCATCGGGTCGTCGATCCTGCACGACTACCTCGAAGCATCCGACGGGGACGTTCATGACGCGCTTCTGCGCTATAGTGGGGGTGCTAAAGACTACCCGCGGCGCGTGGCCGACCGCGTAAGTGTGATCAAGACGGCATTCCCCATTCAGCCGCGTATTCCAGCATCCGAAACGGCGGCGCAATTCCAGTAACGCCGCCTGCGTGGGAGGTACAACAATCATGAGTCAGCCAACTGCTCACCTCACTGAACCCATCCTGTCCGCGGACTCGTCCGTATGGTTTTCGGCTTACCGGTTTGGTTGGGGATATTGCGCCTATTCACTCCCTTGCGAAGTGGTTTGCGAAAAGCTGGGCGCGACGGACGAGTCCCCGAAACAACTCATGCTGGCGTTTGCGCTCAATAAATCCAGGCTTGCTCGGGTAATCGAGCATCGATATCCGTTGCTGGTCAACGAGCGGATCACGCTTGCAGCCACCGATCTCTGAGTGCGTTCTGGCTGGCTCGCAAATATGAACCCGACTGATCAGCACGAGTCCCCCGAGACCCTACGTCAACGGGGGCTTTGCTTTTTCCAGGTGCTTTGCTTTAACGGCGTTGCATCTTGATGACACGTGAAACCTGCGCGGACGTCAATCCACAGTTTTGCACAAACGGTGCGCAGGAAAGCGGGGTGACGAAGGACTCGCCCGGAGCAAACAGGCCCGCAAACCGGTAGGAATCGGTCTCCGTCTTGATGAATACCGGGATGGCATCGCGTTGTCCCGACAGCGTTCGCCCCGCCGCATTCGCAGAAGCACTGCTGTTGCAGATGATGACTTCCGGCGCTTGCGGATTGAGGTCCGTCCGCAAACAGGCGGCGACGACCTTCCCGTTCTTCATGGGAAGAAATGCCTGCTTGTTACCACCACAGACCTGGTGGATGAATTCGCGCGTGTAGTTCTTGTTAATCTCAAACATGGTAATGCTCCTGAATCGACTGCTGTTGATATCCACTCGGCGAATGGCCGAGCAGAAATAGGGCGCTTGCGTATTGCAGTCCAAATCGGCCGGCGACGAGCGACGACAATCAGGAATGCAAATAGCGAATCACGGGCGCGCGAACACGCCGATCGGGTGCAGGCCGACGGCCGAGCAACCGCAATCGCGGTGTTCAGATGACAATGAGGGTCACGCGGAAATGCTGCCGGGACGCGCACCGTTCGCCTGCTGGCAAGACGGTGGCTCGAGGAGAAAGCTCAGACGTCTTGTCTGTCAGGTAAGGAACGACTAGGGGGACGAGGACATCGGATGTTCATGGAACATCTCCGTATTGGATTACCGGAATATTCTAATGCGCTATCTTTTTGCGGCAAGTAAAAAGAGCGTAAAGCCATCCACAGGATAGCGAATTCAGTGCCGCTCTATATCCGTTATCAGTCGCGCTGCAAGCGCCGGCTAGCGTGCGACGTAGGTGCATACCGCCAGCCGCTTAAGGTAGGACGACTGAGCACGGCGCTGTCATCGGCACAACCGGGGAAGTGGACCGTATCGACAAGCCTGAACCCTAACGTATGGTAGAAGTCGAGAAGGCTACCCGCGGCAACCGGCGTATCGAGAGCCAGTTGTGCATAGCCCAGGTCCGCTGCCCAACGATTGGCAAACGATAGGAGTGCCCGGCCAATGCCCAGATGTTGCCAACGCGGATCGACGCCGTACCGGTGAATCGTTGCAACGTCCTGGCGCCGGTAGTGACGGCACGGTGAGGAGAGGTTCGTCCCCTCGATGGTCAGCGTTCCCACAAGCTGACCCTTGCACGCGGCGATAAAGCACGCCTCTGCTTTTGCGCTTCGCCGCCGGCCGGATTCGCGACTGACGTAGTAACTGCTAATGGCTTCTTTTCGGTCGAGACTGGAGGCCGCGCTGCGAAGCAGCTTCGCGATCAATTCCGATGAATCGAGATGGATGTCAAACCGCCGGATCTGGAGCCGTACCATTTCAGACGGATCCAGGGTGAGCCATTCGTCGTGTTCTTCTGTTGCGATCATGGATGACCTGGCTTCCTTGATGAGCGTGGAGTAAGAGAACCGGCGCCTCAATGCAGCAGCGTAGAACGAAGCCCGTAAACATGGTGCAAAAATATGATGCTTCGTGACGTTGCCGCGTCACGCTCAGCATCGCCGTATATCCCGCCTATGCACGAAACCCCACCGGATTTACGCAATTTTTATCTGCCGGGTTCTATACCTTAAGCACCCTGCTGGCAGGGTGTATTCGCTGAACTGCGCTGCTAAGCGCAGGGGGCGCGCCTTGCCGCAAGTTTCATCGACGGGGAGTCACATCATGAACCTGGTCGTCTGGTTGCCGGTGCTCTTTGCGCTCGGGCTCGGCAGTCTCGTGCTGTGCGTGCTGTTCATCGACGCCTGCGAGCGCATTTGAGGAGGCCGCCATGGCTTGGCTTGCCGCCGCGATATCGGCCGCGACGTTCGTGTACCTGTTCGTCGCGCTGATACGCCCCGAGTGGTTCTAGCATTCAACTTGAATCTCACGCCCTTGCGGCATGAAGAGGGGGGACCATGTGGACCCTGCCGGTACTGATACTCGTCCTCGCGATCGCGATATCCATTCCGCTCAGCCGTTACATGGCATGGGTGATGGAAGGGCATTTTCCCGCGCCGCGCTGGCTGCGCTGGTTCGAGTCGCGTCTCGACAGCGGCGCGCAGGACTGGAAGCAATACACGCTCGCGCTGCTCGTCTTCAATGTGGCGCTGTTCGTGTTCGGCTTTGTCGTGCTTTCGCTGCAGCCGCTCATGCCGCTCAACCCGCTCGGGCGGGGCATGCTCGCGCCTTCGACGATCTTCAATACGGTCATTTCGTTCATGACCAACACGAACCTGCAGCACTACTCGGGTGATCAGCATCTGTCGAACTTCAGCCAGATCTTCTTCATCCTGCCGAACATGTTTCTTTCGGCGGCGGTGGGGCTCTGCGCGCTCACGGCTATCATCCGCGCGCTGCGCGGCGAGCATCGGCTCGGCAACTTTTTCGTCGACATGTGGCGTGTGGTCGTCTACATGTTCGTGCCGGTCGCGCTCGTAGTAGGCGTGATCTTCATTCATGAAGGCATGCCGATGACCTACGCGAGCGATGTGCAGGTCTCGACGCTGGAGCCCGCCGCGATGGGCACGGACGATCACGGCCAGGCGAAGCAGCAAACGTTGATAGTCGGCCCCGTTGCCGCGGTCATTCCGATCAAGATGCTCGGCACCAACGGCGGCGGCTTCTACGGCATGAACAGCGCGCAGCCGTATGAAAACCCCTCGGCGCTCTCGAACATCGTGACCACCCTTGCGATGATGATCTTCCCGTTCTCGCTGGTGCTCATGTATGGGCGCATGCTCGGACGCTTGCGTCACGCGGTCGTGATTTACAGCGTGATGCTGACGATGATGATCGGCCTGATAGGCTGGGCCGTGTACTGGGACGCCATGCAGCCCAATCCCGCGTTCACGGCGCACCCGGTGGCGCGCACCTATGCGCTGGCCGGCACACGGCATAGCGTGACGATTCCGCCCGTGGCCGGGTTGCCTGTCGATCAGCATCTCGGCAATCTGGAGGGCAAGGAGTTGCGTTTCGGCACGTCGGCGGGCGCGACATTCGCTGCGATCACCACGGATGTCACGTGCGGCGCAGTCAACGCCGAGCACGACAGCCTGAACCCGATCGCCGGCCTCTCGCCGCTCATCGGCATGTGGCTGAACTGCGTGTTCGGCGGCAAAGGCGTGGGCATGATCAACCTGCTGCTGTTCCTCGTGGTGGGCGTATTCCTCGCCGGACAGATGGTGGGACGCACGCCGGAGTACCTGGGCCGCAAGGTGGGGGCGCGTGAAATGAAGCTCGCGATGATCGCGCTGCTCGTGCACCCGATTCTGATTCTCGGGCCGACGGGGCTTTTCTCCGCCACCGACTGGGGCACGAAGGCCGAGGCGAATCCAGGGGCGCACGGTTTCAGTGAAATCGTCTACCAGTTCTCCTCGTCATCCGCGAACAACGGATCTGCCATGGACGGCCTCGCGACCACCTACGGCCTGAACGCGAACCCGAACCCCGCGCCCACCGCAGTGCAATGGGACACGGCAACCGGCCTCGTCATGCTGTTCTCTCGCTATTTGCCGATCGTGGCGCCGATCGCCATGGCCGCATTCCTTGGCCGCAAGAAGACGGCGCCCGCGACGCTTGGCACGATGCGCGACAACACCGCGACGTTCGGCTTCCTGCTGCTCGGAACGATCCTGATCGTCGGCGCGCTGCTGTTCCTGCCGGTCGCGGCGCTTGGCCCGCTCGCGAACCACCTCGGGCCAATTCCATTCGGCGGATGATGCAGTGGTGACGTTGCCGGAGTGCCTCTACCGAATTATCGAGGACTGCAAATCATGAACTCGACCCCTGCCGTACCCAAAACGATGCAGCCGGTCTCGCGCGGCCCGCAGCCGCCGCACAGGCGGCGCGACCAGCTGTTCGACCGCGAACTGGTGCGCTTAGCGCTCAAGCAGTCGATCATCGCGCTGCGGCCGGACATCCAGTGGAAGAATCCGGTGATGTTCGTCGTCGAGATCGGTGCGGTGCTGACCTTTGTCTTCATACTGGAAATTGCGTTCGGCATTGCCCATAGCGCGGCGCCGCTCACGTATTTCATCGCGCTCGATGTCTGGCTGTTCCTCACGGTGGTGTTCGCCAACTTCGCGACCGCCATCGCGGAAGAACGCGGCAAGGCCCAGGCCGACACCTTGCGGCGCGCGCGGCGCGACACGTCCGCGATGCGGCTGCGTGCAGACGGCGGCATCGAAACCGTTGCCTCCATGCAGCTGCGGCGCGGCGACGTGGTGATGGTGCGCGCGGGCGACGTGATTCCGGGCGATGGCGAAGTGATCGAAGGCGCCGCGTCCGTGGACGAATCGGCGATCACGGGCGAGTCCGCGCCTGTGATCCGCGACGCGGGCGGAGACCGCTCGGGCGTTACCGGCGGCACCACGGTGCTTTCCGACGAGATCACGGTGCGCATCTCGGCCAACCCCGGCGAGACATTTCTCGACCGCATGATCGGGCTCGTGGAAGGCGCGGTGCGCCAGCGCACGCCGAACGAAATCGCGCTCACGCTCGTGCTTTCCGCGTTCACGCTGATCTTTCTGATCGTGGTCGTGCCGCTGTGGCCGATGGCGTACAACGCCGAGCAGTACATGACGAGCTACCTCGGCTTGAGCGAGCCGCTGCACAGCCTGGGCACCGACGTGCCGACGCTCGTGGCGCTGCTCGTCTGCCTCATTCCGACCACCATCGGCGCGCTTCTTGCGGCCATCGGCATAGCGGGCATGGACCGGGCGCTGCGCGCGAACATCATCGCGAAGAGCGGCAAGGCCGTGGAAGTGGCGGGCGATATCGACACCGTGGTGCTCGACAAGACCGGCACGATCACCATCGGCAATCGCCGGGCGACGGCGTTCATGCCGATTGGCACTGCGGATGAAAGCGAACTCAAGCGGCTTGCCGCGCTCGCGTCGTTCGGCGACCTCACGCCGGAAGGCAAGAGCATCGCAGCCGTGGGCGGCTCGCCGCTTGCGCCCTATGCAGGTCACAGCGCGACCTCGGAAAACACGCGCGTGATTCCGTTCTCGGCGCAAACGCGGATGAGCGGCGTCGATCTCGCGGACGGCCGCGCGATCCGCAAAGGCGCGCCCGATGCCGTGATCGCATGGGTGCGCGAGCACGGCGGCGAAGTGCCGTACGGACTCGACGCGATCCTCAAGCAAGCCGGTGCCCAGGGCGCGACGCCCATTGCGGTGGCCAACGGCAACGAGATCGCGGGCGTCGTGCTGCTCGAGGACATCCTGAAGCCCGGCATCCGCGAGCGTATTCAGCGCCTGCGCGCAATGGGCCTCTACACGGTGATGGTCACCGGCGACAACGCGCTGACCGCGGCGACGATCGCGCGTCTCGCGGGCGTCGATCACTTCATCGCGCAGGCCACGCCGGAGGCGAAGCTCACCTACCTGCGCACCGAGCAGGCCGAGGGCAAGCTGGTCGCGATGATGGGCGACGGCACCAACGACGCGCCCGCGCTCGCCCAGGCCGACGTGGGCCTTGCGATGAACTCCGGCACGCAGGCCGCAAAAGAGGCCGGCAACATGGTCGACCTCGACAGCGACCCGACCAAGCTCATCGAGGTCGTGGAGATCGGCAAGCAGTTGCTCATGACGCGCGGTGCGTTGACCACGTTCTCGATCGCGAACGATGTGGCCAAGTATTTCGCCATCGTGCCTGCGCTGTTCGCCGGCACGCTGCCCTGGCTCGGCGCGATGGACGTGATGCATCTGCATTCGCCCACATCAGCGATCCTTTCGGCGGTGATCTTCAACGCGCTGATCATTCCGCTGCTGATTCCGGTGGCGTTGCGCGGCGTGCGCTATCGGGCGCTGGGCGCGGACGCGCTGCTGCGCCGCAATTTGCTGATCTGGGGTCTGGGCGGGGTGATCGTGCCGTTCGCGGGGATCAAGCTGATCGACGTCGTGATGACCGTGCTGGGTCTGGTGTCCTGACGGGTACGGGAAAAGGGGAAAGTCATGCTGCGCCACATTTCGAAGAGCCTCTGGCTGCTGGGCTTTGCCGTCGTGCTCGTATGCGGCATCTATCCGGGCGTGCTGTGGGTCATCGGGCAGACCGCGTTTCCGTTCCAGGCCAACGGCAGCGTGGTCAAGGGGCCGGACGGCAAGGCGGTGGGTTCGTTGCTCATCGCTCAGCCGTTCACGAAGGACGAGTACTTCCAGCCGCGGCCATCGGCGGTTTCGTATGACGCTTCTTCGTCCGGATCGTCGGGGCTCGGCGCCGCGAACTACGCGCTGCGTGACCGCGTTGCGCGCGTCATCGGGCCGATCGCGACGTATGCGGCGGGGCCGAAGGCGGGCCAGCTCGTCGCGCCCGATGTGGAGGCGTGGTTCCAGGCGGATCGCTTCGGCGGCCAGCCGCATATCGTCGCGCAATGGGCCAACGCGCATAACAGCCTCGCGCAGGCGTGGGTCAATGCTGATCCCACGCACGGCGCTTATGTGGATGCCTGGGCGAAGCAGCATCCCGCCGACGTGAAGCAATGGATAGCCGCAAACCCCGGCACGCCGCAGCCGAAGGCCGCTGATCTCGCGGTGCTGTTCTTCACGGCGTTTTCGGCGGCGAATCCGGGCAAGTTCCCGTCCGCCGTCACGCACAAGGACGCCAACGGGAAGGACGTGAGTGCGATCGAGCCCGTGAACGCGGGGAGCGATGTTCAGTCGATCTTCTTCGACATGTGGCGGCAGGACCATCCGGACGTCGCGCTGCAGAACGTGCCGGGCGACCTCGTGACCGCATCCGCTTCGGGTCTCGACCCGGACATCACGCTCGCGAACGCGATGTTCCAGCTCGACCGCGTGGCGGCGGCATGGGCGAAGGATACGAAGCGCGATCCGGCAATGGTGCGCGCCGAGATCGCCGCGATGCTGCACGACACGTCGCATGCTCCGCTCGCCGGCCTCGTGGGTGAGCCGATGGTGAACGTGTTGCAGATGAATCTGCATCTGCGCCGGCGTTATGGCGCGCCCGCTTGAGCGCGCTGGATGATCGGGCCAATGTACGCGCGTGCGCCGTACTGCGTGCCCGTCGCGGGGGCGCTGGCCGCGGCACAGTGATCCCCGCGAACCGCCCAGGCTAAGCCGGCGCGAGCGCCAGATGCAGCGGCGTATGCGGCCTTAGCGTCACGTTGAGCACGGGACGCGGGGCCGCCATGCCGTCCGGTATCGAGAGCATGTAGCGCTGCAACACCATCGCCGCGATCACCGTCATCTCAGTCATGGCCAGATGCTGGGCGAGGCAGACGCGCGGACCCATGCCGAACGGCGACCACGCTCCGCGTTGGGCGGGTGCGGCTTCGCGGGCGAAGCGCTCGGGCTTGAACGCGGCGGGGTCCGCGAACCAGCGCGCGTCATGTTGCATCAATTGCACGGGCAGCATAAAGAGCGTGCGCGCCGGGAAGCGCCACGGACCGAGGTCCACCGCGCGCAGCGAGCGGCGGCTAATCAGAACCGGCGCGGCGGGGTAGAGGCGCAGCGTTTCCTCGAGGGTCTGCGTGAGCCACGGCAGCGCGGTGCGGACATCGGCGCCCGGCGCGCGGCCTTGCAGCGCCTCGCTCACCTCTTCACGCGCGGCGGCCTGCGCCGACGGGTTCGAGGCCATGCACCATGCCCACCACGTAAGCGTGGCCGCAGTC
Source organism: Paraburkholderia guartelaensis (assembly GCF_004353905.1). GTDB lineage: Bacteria > Pseudomonadota > Gammaproteobacteria > Burkholderiales > Burkholderiaceae > Paraburkholderia > Paraburkholderia guartelaensis. The sequence goes on from NZ_SMOD01000003.1 coordinate 340,241, forward strand.
GTTTCGTGGCCCGCGAGGAAAGTCGTCATGCATTCGTCGCGCACCGCCTGGAGCGGCCATGTGCGCGGGTCTTCGCGATGCAGATGCAAGAGACGCGAGAGCAGGTCGTCGGGCCACGCACTTTCGGACAGCGCAAGGCGCGCTTGCAGATGCTGCTCGATGAGATCCTTCAATGCGCGGATGGCCTGCCGCTTGGCGCGCTTCCAGGGCATCCAGTCGGGCGCGCTGGCGGGCCAATAGAATTCGGCGTTGGCCGCTTCGCTCGCCACGCGGACGGCGTCTTCGGCCTCGCGTGCGTGCGCGCCGATGTGCGCCGAGAACATCATCCGCAAGATCACATCCATGGTGAGCGAGGTCAGCGCGTTTTCCACGGGCCAGTGCGCGTCATGCGAGGGCCACTGCGCGAGCGCGGCAGCCGTCGCTGCCGCTACGCCCGGCACGAAGGCCTGCACGGTCTTCGGCGTGAAGCCGGGCTGCATCGCCTGACGTTTTACGCGCCACGCATCGCCTTCGGAAGTCAGCACGCTGTGGCCGTGCAACTGCGCGAAGATGCTCGTGCCGCGCTCCCAGCGGATCAGCGCGTCGTGATGCGTCACGAGGAGTTCGCGCGCGAGCTGCGGGTCAGTCACCATGATCGCGTGCTCGGGGAAGGTGCGCACGTGCACGACGTCGCCGTAGGTGCGCTGCCATTCGGCGAGCGTGCCGAGCAGGTCGCGGGACATGCGGCGCAACAGGTGCCAGCCGGTCAGACCGGCCGGCGGGCCGGGCGGCCATGTGCCGGCGGGCGGAAGCGAAGGCGGCTCTTCGTCGCGCTTCGCATGAAAGGGACATTGAGTGGTCGATGGCGTATTCATGACCCGCATTGCACACCTTCGGCGGGTGCGCGTCTTGAACGCAAACGACATCGACGCGCTTACCGCGCTCGCCTATACTGCGCGGTCATGTCCACCGCAACGCCTCCCAGCTCGATTGCCTGCCCCGACCGATGGGCGCGCGCGCCGCGTGCATTTTGCGGCGCCGAGCGTCCTCATGCGCGGCTCTATCCGCCTCCTGCGGCGTTGGCGGAAGCCATCGTGGCCGTGGCCTGCCGCGATACGCGCGGCTTCGACCTGAACGACGCGCAGCGCCTCTCGCATTTCCCGGCCTCGCCGCTCGTGTGTCTCTCGTGGTACCGCGAACTGGATGCCGGGCTCGTGGAATCGACCGCGAACGGGCCGTTGTGGCGGCCCTTCGGCACGGCGTTCACGCTTTCAGGCAGCCAGTCGCAGCCCACCACGAGCTGGGCGCCGACCACGGGCTTTGGCGGCATGGTGTGCTTCAACGCCGATGCAGCAAAGGCGCTGTTCGATCTCGATCTGGCCGTAGTCCACGACCGTTTTCTGTGTGCGCACGAGACGCTGGGCCGCGAGTGGCTGCCGCTCCTCGACGCCTTGCTTTGCACTGCCGACGATGCCCAGACGCTCGCGGTGCTCGAACACCATCTCGCGCCTCGCTGGAATGCCGTTCGCGGCTACCGGTCCTCTGTTGCCACGCTACGCGAGGCGGGCCGCTGGTGGGTGGGGCGTCTTGCGTGGCAGGCGCGCGAATGGGGCCACACGCATAGCGCGCGGCAGGTGGAGCGGCGCATCAAGGCATATAGCGGGCGCTCGCTTCGCGAGTGGCACTCGCTCGTCAAGGCCGAAGGCGCGTATTTCGCGGCAACGGAGCGCCTTGCCAACGGTCAGTCCTTCGACTGGGCGGCGTTCGCCCAGGACGAAGGCTTCGCAGATCAAGCGCACCTGAGCCGCACGACCCGCCGCATGACCGGCTTCTCGCCCACCGACTTTGCGCAGCGCTATGTCGAGGACGAGTCGTTCTGGATGTACCGGCTGTGGGTGTGAGCGGGTCGCGCGCACAAGCTTAGCGGTCCACGCGCTGTTGCCATTGCGCCGGGTAGCGGTCGCCCACGACCTGGATCTCTTTGAGCGCCGCTTCGATGGCGGCGAGATCGCTAGCGCTCAACTCGACACTGGCCGCACCCACATTCTCGTCGAGCCGCGAAAGCTTCGTGGTGCCAGGAATCGGCACGATCCACGGCTTTTGCGCGAGCAGCCAGGCCAGTGCGATCTGCGCGCGCGTCGCGCCTTTGCCGTCGGCCAGGCGGCCGAGCACGTCGACCAGTCCCGCGTTGGCCTTGCGGTTTTCCTCGGTAAAGCGCGGCACCATGGCGCGGAAGTCGCTCTGGTCGAACGACGTGCGCTCATCGATCGCGCCGGTCAGAAAACCCTTGCCGAGCGGGCTGAACGGCACGAAGCCAATGCCCAGTTCCTCCAGAACCGGCATCACCTTGTGCTCCGGCTCGCGCCACCAGAGCGAATATTCGCTCTGCAGCGCCGCCACGGGCTGCACGGCATGGGCGCGGCGAATGGACTGCTCGCCCGCTTCGGAAAGGCCGAAGTGCTTGACCTTGCCCTCGCGGATCAGGTCCTTGACCGTGCCCGCCACGTCTTCCATGGGCACGTTCGGATCGACGCGGTGCTGATAGAACAGGTCGATGCGGTCGGTCTTCAGGCGCTTGAGCGACGCCTCGGCCACCGCGCGGATACGCTCGGGGCGGCTGTCCATGGGCTTCTTCGAGTCGCCGTCCTGAAAGCCGAACTTCGTGGCGATCACCACCTGGTCGCGAATCGGCGCGAGCGCCTCTCCAACCAGTTCTTCGTTGACGAAGGGCCCGTAGACTTCGGCCGTGTCGAAGAACGTGACGCCGCGCTCGAACGCCGTGCGGATCAGGCGGATCGCGTCGTTCTTTTCGGTGGCGGGGCCGTAGCCGAAGCTTAAGCCCATGCAGCCGAGACCCAACGCGGAAACTTCGAGGCCGTTCTTGCCGAGTGTGCGCTTTTGCATGTCTTGCTCCTTATAGCGTGAACTGAAATGACCGGCGCTCCTGTTCGCGCGGGAGCCGCCATCTACCCGAATGAGTGTAGGTTGCTGCAGACGGCTCAACAATCCCGCTAAACTTGCATGGGGTATTGAAGGAAATTCACAAATGGTGCGCACCGGCTTATCCGAACTGACGGCCTTCGTGACGATCGCCGAGCAGCGCAGCTTCAGCGGCGCAGCGCGCGTACTGGGCGTTTCGCCTTCCGCGCTCAGCCACACCGTGCGCAACCTGGAGGCGAAGCTCGGCGTGCGCCTCCTGAACCGCACCACGCGCTCCGTGGCGCTGACCGAGGCGGGCGAGCAGCTACTCAGCCGCGTGCGGCCCGCCATGGCCGATCTCGAAGATGCCGTGAACGACGTCGCGACCGCGAGCAACCGGCCTTCGGGATCGATCCGCATCAGCGCCTCGGAATCGGGCGCGCGCCCGCTCATTCGTCATGTGCTGCCGGGGTTCCTCGCGCGCTATCCGGACATCCACGTGGAATTCGTGGCGGACTCGCGGCTCGTGGACATCGTGGCCGGCGGGTTCGACGCCGGCGTGCGCGTGCTCGAAGACGTGCCGCGCGACATGATCGCCGTACGTTTCACGCAGGACATGCGCTTTGGCGCCGTGGCCTCGCCCGCGTATCTGGCGCAGCATGCGCCGCCGCGCGCGCCGCACGACCTCGAGCAGCACCGCTGTATCCGCTTTCGCTTCGAGAGCGGCGCGCTGTTTCGCTGGGATTTCGCGCACCGCGGCAAGAGCGCCAGCATCGACGTGGACGGCCCGCTCACGCTCGGCAATCTCAACCTGATGGTCGAGGCGGCGCTCGCCGGCGTGGGCGTGGCCTGGGTGCCGGAAACGCTCGTGGCCGAACATGTGGCCGCCGGGCGGCTCGTCCATCTGCTGCCCGAGTGGGGCCCGGTGTTTTCGGGGCTGTGCCTTTACTATCCGGCCAATCGCCATCCGCCCGCGGCGCTGCGCCTGTTCGCGCAGGCCGTGCGCGAATGGGCCGATTCCGCACCGCAGCGCAAGCCGCAAACGCGCAAGGACGCGACGAAATGAGCCTGCCTGCAATGTATTGTGTCCCGCGCCCGCGCGGATACAGTGAGATACAAAGCCTCTCGCGGCATGCGGTATAAATCCATCATTCCCTGCACACGGAGTCCGAACATGCACGCCGATGGACTTGCGGCCCGCCGCACACCGCTGATTTTAGCGGGCGGCGCGGCAATGAGCGCGCTGCACTGGCCGCGCACGCTGTTCGCGCGCCTCGCCCTGATCCTTTGCATCGGCCTCGCGCTCGCGCAGGGGCTGTCGTTCAAGCTCACGATGACCGAGCGCAACGACGCCACCGCGAACATGATGACCAATTACATCTCGCGCGAAGTCGCCATCTCCGTGGCGCTGCTCGACCATCTGCCCGCGGCCGAACGCGCCGCGTGGCTGCCGCAGCTCGCGCGGCGCACCTATAGCTTCATCCTTGGTCCCGGCACGCCGGGCGAGCCGCCCGAAGCGAGCCGCTCGAAGGACGTGGCCTCGGCCATCGCGGCGGGCCTAGGGGACAAGTACGCGCTCACGACCAATTCGGTGCCCGGCAAGCACGAACGCCTGCAGATCCACCTGCGGCTGTCGGACGGCTCGCCGCTCACGATCGATTACCGCCCGGGGCCCGCGCTGCCGCTGTCGGGCTGGCTGCCGGCCGTGCTCATCGCCCAGCTCGTCGTGCTGGCGGCGTGCTGCTGGTTCGCGGTGCGCACTGCCACGCGGCCGCTGCACGAACTGGCCCGCGTGGCCGATGCGCTCGGTCCGGACCTGAAGGCGGAGCGCCTCGAGGAAGAAGGGCCCTCCGAAGTGGCGCGCGCAGCGCGCGCGTTCAACGCGATGCAGGAGCGCATCTCGGCGCACGTGGCCGAGCGTATGCAGATTCTGGCGGCCATCTCCCACGATCTGCAGACGCCGATCACGCGTATGCGGCTGCGCGTGGACCAGATGGACGACGAAGCGCAAGCGGGCAAGCTCGCGCAGGACCTGCACGAGATGGAGCAACTGGTGAAGGAAGGCGTGGCCTACGCGCGCACGCTGCACGGCACCGGCGAAGCGCCCGCCCGCGTCGACCTCGATGCGCTGCTCGACAGCCTGGTCTGCGATTACGTGGATGCGGGCTCGCCCGTCACCTTCGAGCGCCGCCTGGACGTGGCGATCGTTACGCGCGTGCAGGCGCTGCGCCGCATCGTCGGCAATCTCGTGGATAACGCGCTGAAGTATGGGAACACGGCGGCCATCGAGGTGAGCGCGTCGCCGCAGGACAAGACCGTCACGATCTCGGTGCTCGACAGCGGCCCCGGCATTCCGGAAGAAGCACTCGAAAAGGTGTTCGAGCCGTTCTACCGGCTCGAAACCTCGCGCAACCGGGGCACGGGCGGCACGGGCCTCGGCCTCGCGATTTCGCGCCAGCTCGCCGTGGCGATGGGCGCACAGCTCACGCTGCGCAACCGGCCCGAAGGCGGGCTGGAAGGGCGGCTCGTGCTTGGCGGCGCGCAGGCGTGAAAAGCGGCGCGCCGTGAGCGCCTGATCGTGTGAGTCAGGCGGTCACTCAAGCGAGCGGAATGAACACGTTGAACTGGCCTTCCTCGGGGTGGCGCGAGCGATGGCCCTTGCCAATGGTGTCTTCGCACAGCACGACCGTGCCCGGCTCGCAGTGGCGCGTGTCGCCGTCGCTCGTTTCGAACTCGACCCAGCCGGTCATCCAGATCACGAACTGACGAACCGGCGTGGTGTGCCAGTCCGCCTCCTTGAGGCCCGCCGGCACCCAGCCAAAGCGCACCGCCTTCGCCGGCTCCCATGTCGAGAGGTAAATGGGCGGGATGTTGGGAAAGAGCTCGAGCGGCGTGAGCGGGATATCGATGTCCTCGAAATGGGACTCACCCTGGGCGTCGGCGTAGATGCGCAGACATTTCATGAGGACCTCCTGTAGCCGTTCTTTGCGTTTCGCTCGCTTTCAGCTTGCGAGCATAAACAATGCCGGTTTGTGGCTGGCCCGGCTGTGGTCATCGCCGGCCATTTCAGGTCGATATGCGGCGCGCCGAATGGGCGCTAGCGGACATTGTCGTCCCGAATCGGGCGGGGCGGTTCCAGGTTGTACGCGGCGGGTGGCGCGCTATCCATCACCCATCGAAATCAATGGAGAGCAAGATGAGCACGTCGACGAGCACGACCCGCTGGAAGGGTTCCTGTCATTGCGGTGCGGTAAAGTTCGAAGTCCACACGCCGATCGAACCCGCCGGGCGTTGCAACTGCAGCCTGTGCCGCCGCAAGGGCGCGCTGATGAGCCCGTTGTTCGAGGCACGCGAACTGACGATCCTCGCGGGCGAAGACGCGCTCACGCTGTACCAGTTCAACACGCGCGTGGCGAAGCATTATTTCTGCAAGCACTGCGGCATTTATCCGTTTCACCAGACGCGCAGGGACCCGGCGCGCTGGCGCGTCAATCTCGGCTGCCTGGAGGGCGTGGATGTCTACGCGCTCGAAGCGTCGGTTGCCGACGGTGCTAGTCTTTCCCTGGTGGATGACGCATGAAACGCCTGCTCGCCATCCTGTTCTTCGCGGCGAGCGGCCTGGCTGCGGAGATTGCGCATCCGGTGTACTGTTCGTGCATTGCCGAAACCCGTTCACGCCTCGCGCGCAAGGAGAAAAATACCAATGACGGAAAAGATGGATCACGTTCTGATCGTCGATGACGATCGCGGCATACGTGAACTGGTCGGAGCCTACCTCGAGAAGAACGGCATGCGCGTGTCGCTGGCCGCGAACGGGCGCGAAATGCGTTCGGTGCTGGAGGGCGGCGCGCCCGACCTGATCGTGCTCGACCTCATGATGCCCGGCGACGACGGGCTCGTGCTGTGCCGCGAGCTGCGCGCGGGCAAGTTCCGCGCCGTGCCCGTGGTGATGCTCACCGCGCGCAATGAAGAGACGGATCGCATCGTGGGCCTCGAAATGGGCGCCGACGACTACCTGCCCAAGCCCTTCGCCGTGCGCGAACTGTTCGCGCGCATCCGCTCGGTGCTGCGCCGCACACGCATGCTGCCGCCGGGCATGGAAGTGAGCGAATCGGCGCAACTGCTCGCGTTCGGCGACTGGCGGCTCGACACCACGGCGCGGCATCTGCTGGACGCCGAGGGCACGATCGTCGCGCTGAGCGGCGCGGAATACCGGCTGTTGCGCGTGTTTCTCGACCATCCGCAGCGCGTACTCACGCGCGACCAACTGCTGAGCCTCACGCAAGGCCGCCAGGCCGACGCGTTCGACCGCTCGATCGACCTGCTTGTGAGCCGGCTGCGCCAGCGTCTGCGCGATGAGGCGCGCGAGCCGCGTTACATCAAGACGCTGCGCAGCGAGGGGTATGTGTTTTCCTCCGCGGTGACCACGGTCGAAGCACCGGAGTAAGTCCGGCCCGAGTCAGGTCTGGCCGAAGAAACGCAGCAGTGCTTCGGCCACTGCTGCGGGCTGCTCCTCCGGCAGGAAATGGCCGCAGTGGGCAAGCGTCGCGCCTTGCACCTCATCGGCGTAAGCGCGCAGTGGACCGGCCATATCGGCAATCGAGCCCTGATCGGCGCTTAGCGCGAGAACGGGCATCCGCAATTTGCCGCGCGTGCTCAACTCGCGATTCTGGCGCGCCGAAACGTCGGCGGCGCGATAGTAGGCCAGCCCCGCGCGCAATCCGCCTTCCTTCGTCAACACGCGCAGATACTCGTCGATATCGGCATCCGTGAAGGTTTGCGGATTCGCCGTTTTGCGGCGCAGAAACCAATCCAGATACGCGCGCTCCTTGCCCGCTATCAGCAACTCCGGCAGATCGGGAATCGCATGGAAGGCGAAGTGCCAGGTGCGCCACGCGCGCTCGGGCGCTACGGGCAAAGCTTCCGGCAGCGTGATGCCGGGAATGCCGGCGTCGAGCAACGCAAGACTCGACACTTCATCGCCGAATAGCGCCGCATAAGGGTAAGCGACCCATGCGCCGACGTCGTGGGCGGCGAGGTGGTAGCGGCGTGCATCCAGCTTGCCGAGCAACGCGTGCAGGGCGGTTGCGAGCGATTGTGTGTCGTAGCCACCCTGTGGGCGGTCGGAGTCGCCCTGGCCGGGCAAGTCAGGGACGATCACGCGATATCGCCCGGCGAGGAGCGGCATGACCTTGCGCCACGCGAACCAGCTTTCCGGATAGCCGGCCAGCAGCACGACGGTTTCCCCTTCCTCCTTTCCGCCGATGACGTAGTGGAGCCGCGTGCCTTCGATCGTTTCGAAGCGATGCGCGAAGCCGGGCAGGACGGGGTCGGGCAACGAGGCCGGACCGTGGTCGATGATGCGTGAGGGCGTACTCATGACGTGACACTCCTGTGGGTTCAAGAAACGCAGGCATAGATTGGAAATATTCATTTCCAAATTAGCCAAAAAAATTTCAACGCAGCAAACGCATGGCTTCGTCGGCAGCGGCTAGCATGTCGCGCTGCGTGCGACCGGATTTGCCGATCAAACGAAAGCCGTGGAGCAGGGCGAGCAAGGTGCGCGCCATGGCCGGAACATGGATTTCCGCTGTAACCGAACCGTCTTTCTGGCCTTGCTGGAGGAGTTCGCGCAGCATCTCTTCGGTGCGCCGCATGGCGGCTTCGATGCGTGTGGCGACTTCGTCGTCGAAAGTGGCGAGCGCCGTGGCGCTGGAAACCACGAGGCATCCGCGCCGGCCCTCACTGCCGTGTGACGATTCAGCGTAGAAAACGAGGATGACGCGAATCTTCTCGCTTGCTTTGGACTGCTTGTCGAGGCGATGACGCAATTCGGCGTTGCGCGTCGTGACGTAATGGTCGAACGCCGCGAGGAACACGCCGCGCTTGTCGCCAAATGCCTTGTAGAGGCTCCCTGCTGTCAGGCCCGTTGCTTCGCTGAGGTCGCCTACGGAAGTGGCGTGGTAGCCGCGCTCGCGGAAAACGCGCACGGCGCCGTCCACGACGGTTGCCATGTCGAACTCGCGTGGGCGGCCGGGGCTGCGGGCCAGGGGTTGGGATGGATGCTCGGATGCCATGGGGGAGATTATAGGAAATGTTCATTTCCTAATCAATAGCCCCATTTCAAACACGCTCACTCCACACTCTCCCCCCGCCCCTTATGCTGCGCCGCGAGCCTTTCCTGATGCGTCGGCGGCACCGGATCGTAGTGGCTCAGCTGAATGCTGTAATTGCCATGCCCGCCCGCGAGTGAATTCAGCCGCGACTGATAATCGTTGAGCTCGGCAAGCGGCACCTTCCCCGCAATGACCATGGCCTGGCCGCCCATCGTGCGCGTGCCATGCACCTGCCCGCGTCGAGCGGAAAGATCGCCGATGATGTCGCCCATCGCGGCCTCGGGCGTCATTACTTCGATGTCGACAATCGGTTCGAGCACGATAGGCTGTGCTTTCAGCACCGCATCGATAAACGCCTTGCGCCCCGCGGTAACGAACGCCACTTCCTTCGAATCCACCGGATGGTGCTTACCGTCGTACACGATCACGCGCACGTCCTGCATGGGAAAGCCCGCGAGCGGACCGCTGTCGATCACCTGCAAGATGCCTTTCTCCACGGCAGGCATGAACTGCGAAGGAATCGCGCCGCCTTTCACGGCATCCACGAACTCGAAGCCCGCACCGCGCGGCAACGGCTCGACGCGCAACATGACTTCGCCGAACTGGCCCGCGCCGCCGGTCTGCTTTTTGTGGCGGCAATGGCCTTCGGCTTTGCCGCCTATCGTCTCGCGCCACGCGATCGTCGGCGGACGCGTCACGACATCGAGCTTGTACTGATCGGTGAGCCGCTCCAGCATGTAGCGCAAGTGCAGTTCGCCGAGCCCACGCACCACGGTTTCATTGGTCCCTTCGGGGTGATCGATCTGCAGGCAAGGATCTTCCGCCGCGAGCTTTTGCAACACTTCCCACACGCGTTGCTCGTTGCCGGGCCGCGCCGGCTCGATTGCGAGACCGTAAATCGGATTGGGGAACGCTGGCGGCGTAAGGTGGATGTTGCCGTCCTCGGGCGCGTCGTGCAGCACGGCGTCGAAGCCGATGTCGTCGGCCTTCGCCACCGCGCAGATATTGCCGGGCCCTGCGCGCTGCACCTCCGTATGCTCCTTGCCCTGCAGCATCAGCAGATGCGCCACCTTGAACGGCTGCCGCGCGTTGCCGATATAAAGCTGGCTGTCACGCGTCACCGTGCCCTGATGAATGCGAAACACGGCGACCTTGCCGATATACGGGTCCATCACGATCTTGAACACATGCGCGAGCACGTGCTTGTCGGCATCCGGCTCGGCGCGCACGGGCTCCTTGCCTTCCTTGCCCTCCACCTCGCGATAGAACAGCGGCGGATTGCCTTCGGTGACATTGGGCAGGAGACGCACGAACACGTCGAGCAGTTGCGCGATGCCCGCACCTGTGGCCGTAGAGGTGAAGCACACCGGCACGAGATGGCCTTCGCGCAATGCGCGTTCGAACGGCTCGTGCAGTTGCTCGGGGCTGATGGCTTCGCCTTGTTCGAGGTACAACTCCATCAACTCGGGATCGAGTTCGATCACCTGGTCGACGAGCGCATTGTGCGCTGCCTCCACCGAATAGAAATCGGCCTCGCCCGCCGGGTTGAAAAAGCAGTCCACTACTTCGCGGCCGCCTTGCGCAGGCAGATTGATCGGCAGGCAGGTCTTGCCGAAGGTCTCCTGGATCTGTTCGAGCAGGCCCGGCAAATCGACCTTTTCCGCGTCGATGCCGTTCACGATGATCATCCGGCACAGCTTGCGCTGCTGCGCGTACGCCATCATGCGGGTCGTCGTCATTTCGATGCCGGTGCGCGCATTGATGACGATGGCCGCCGTTTCCACCGCGGGCAGCGCGCTCATCGACATGCCGGCGAAGTCGGGATAGCCGGGTGTGTCGAGCAGGTAGATGCGCGTGTCCTGGTGGTCTAAGTGGGCGATGGCGGAGTTGAGGGAGTGGTGGTACTTGCGTTCGAGGGGATCGAAATCGCAGAGGGCGGTGCCGCGATTCACGCTGCCTGGCGCGTGCAGCGCGCCGCCCTGGTGCAGGAGCGCTTCGGCAAGCGAGGTCTTGCCGCAGCCGGCATGGCCGACCAGAGCGATCGTGCGGATGGCTTCGGGACTGTAATCCATGGCCGCCGTCGTCCGTTAGTGGATGTTCGGCAATTATTGGCGATATTTCCGTGCTCTGCCAATCCCAAGCTCAAAAGAAGCGCGTACGAGCGCGCGCCGTGCACTGGCCCGCTGATTTCGCTGCGCTGCAATATTCAGTTGAACTGCCGAAGGCGCAAGCGGCTTAAAAACTGAGGGGACGGATCACTTGCCCAAGCGCTCGATCAGCGCGTTGAGCAGTTCGATCGGCAGCGGGAAGACGATGGTGGAATTCTTGTCGGCGGCGATGGTGGTGAGCGTCTGCAGATAGCGCAGTTGCATCGCCTGCGGCTGCTTCGCGAGGCATTGCGCGGCTTGCAGCAATTTTTCGGACGCCTGCAGTTCACCTTCCGCGTGAATCACCTTCGCGCGGCGCTCGCGTTCGGCTTCGGCCTGGCGGGCGATCGCGCGGATCATCGTTTCGTTGAGATCCACGTGCTTGATCTCGACGTTCGACACCTTGATGCCCCACGCGTCTGTTTGCGCATCCAGCACTTTCTGGATGTCGGCGTTCAGTTGCTCGCGCTCGGCGAGCAGAGCGTCGAGTTCGTGTTTGCCGAGCACGGCGCGTAGCGTGGTCTGCGCGAGCTGGCTCGTCGCGTCGATGTAGCGCGCCACCTGAATCACGGCCTTTTCCGGGTCCACCACGCGAAAATAGACCACGGCGTTGACCTTCACCGAAACGTTGTCGCGCGTGATGACGTCCTGCGAAGGCACGTCGAACACGACCGTGCGAAGGTCGATGCGCACCGCCACCTGCACCACGGGAATGATGAGCACGAGGCCCGGCCCCTTGACCTTCCAGAAGCGCCCGAGCATGAACACGACGCCGCGTTCGTACTCCTTGAAGATGCGGATGGACGATAACGCGATCAGCACCAGCAGCGCGATCAGAAGACCTGTGAAGCCGAACGTGAAGCCGATCATGAATGTTCTCCCTTGTCGTTTGCCTTCTCGTGTACCGCGCCGTGCAGCGGGGTGACGGTGAGCATGAGACCGCTGCGCGAACTCACGCGCACGCGGCTGCCGGCGGCGAGCGGCGTGGCGCACGCCACGCGCCAGCGCTCGCCGTGCACGCGCGCCCAGCCCGTGGCTAAGGCTGCGTGGCCAGGCCGCGGGTCGGGGTGCAGGCCCTCGTCGATCACTTCGCCCGTGGCGCCTACCATTGCCTCCGCGCCGGTCACCACGGGCCGCCGCCGCGCGCGCAGCGCCACGCTGGAGACGGTGGCGACGAACGCCGCGCCGCCTAGCGCCAGGCCCGCTATGAGCGTTATGGGGATGCCGTAGCCGGGTGCGCTGGTGTCCATCAGCATGAGCGCGCCAATGGCGAACGCCACAATGCCGCCGAAGCCCAGCACGCCAAACGTGGGCAGGAATGCCTCCGCGATGAGGCACGCGAGCCCGAGCAGCACAAGCCCGAGGCCCGCGTAGTTCACGGGCAGCAGCTGCATGGCGAAGAGGCCCACCAGCAGGCAGGTCGCGCCCGCCACGCCGGGCAGCACGAAGCCTGGGTTGGCGAACTCGAAGAAGAGTCCGTAAATGCCGATGGTCAGCAGGATCAGCGCGACGTTCGGGTCGGCGACGATCGAGAGGAAGCGGTTGCGCCAGTCGGGCGCAACGACTTCGAGCGGCGCGTGCGCACTGGCCACGCGCAGCGTGCCCGCCGTGGTCGTGACGGTGCGGCCGTCGAGCTGACGCGCGAGATCGGCGGGGTCCAGCGCGATCAGGTCGATCACGTGCTGGTCGCGCGCTTCTTCGTCCGAGAGGCTCACGGCCTCGCGCACGGCACGCTCGCCCCACGCCGCGTTGCGCCCGCGCAGTTGCGCGAGGCCGCGAATGTAGGCGGCGGAATCGTGCATGACCTTGCGGGCTTCCGTCGATTCGTTGTCGTCGGCGTGCGGGGCCGAGGCGCCGGAGGCGGCCTCGGGGGCGCCTGGCGGGCCACCCGGAAGGCCACCGCCACCGCCGCCGCCCACGCCGAGCTGCACCGGCGATGCCGCGCCGAGGTTAGTCCCCGGCGCCATGGCCGCGAAGTGGCTCGCGTAGACGATATAGGTGCCCGCGCTCGCTGCGCGCGCGCCGCCGGGAGCGACGAACGTCGCGACTGGCACCGGCGAGGCGAGAATCGCCTTGATGATTTGGCGCATCGACGTGTCGAGGCCGCCTGGCGTATCCAGTTCGAGGATCGCAAGCGGCGCTCGCTCGCGCGCGGCACGCTCCAGCGAGCGGACGATGAAATCGGCGCTGGCGGGCCCGATCGCGCCGTTCACCGTCATGACGACGACGGGCGGGCTCGGCGCCGCGAACGCGCCCGGTACGGCTAACGCGGCCGCCAGGGCGGCCCACGCGATCAGCAAGGCGACGAACACAACGGCGCGAGCAAGCCGCGCGGTGAGCGGATGGTGCGGGTGAGCGTGCGGCGCGTCGTGCACCGCGGCATGCGAGGGGCGATGATCGCGCATCGGAAGTCCGGAATGTGGCGCACGTTCCGGCTCACAGATGGGGCAAGAGCCGATACCTCAAGATTAGGCGCTTTCCGCGCAAAGCGCGAACCGGCCCGAATGGCGGGAATCCGCGCCGAACGTTGCGCCGCGCACTGATTGCGCGGCTCCAAAAGCAATGGGGGAATCGAGATTTGGCGCGCCGGGCTTCGCGGATGACATCCGGTGGCCAGCGAGTTGTTGCTATCGCAACTAAATGACAGGAGGGCTGCAGACGCACGCACGGACCGATTCGGCGACGAGGCCTATGGCCGCGCTTCGCTGCATCGCCGCGGCGAGCTTCGAGGACGGACAGGATGTGGCCGCGTACCGCTCGAACGCGGTCGCGCATTTCATGCTCACGCGCTACCGGGGTTCGGTGCGGTGGCCATGGCAGGAGCTACGTACGCGCTCACCCGGCGGGGTCTGGACGACCGGCCGGTCACGCGGGAACTGCGTGGCTTTGCGTAGACGCTATACCGGCGCCGCGCACTTTTGGCTGCGCCGGGATGACGGCCCGATGCGGCGCGCACGGATGCCCCGAAAGTCGAGGTCTGGCCAGGCGCCGCATAAAACCCGACCGCTCGATGCGGCCGCGTGTTACTTCTCGTCCCTCGTTTGTACGGGCAGGGACGCTTGCTGCAGTCAGGCGCGGATTAGTACCAGCGGCGCTGAGCTTCTGCGAGCAGTTCGCAGTATTCGAGGTGACGGTTCAGCGCTTCGGCGCCAAGACGACGCAGTGCAGCCAGAACTTGAGTCAGTTTTTCGACGATTGCACCCATGATTTCCTCTTTGCTAGGGTTAGTTCCTAAGGGATAACCCTTATTATAGAGATTTCAGGGCGGAATGCAAGGCGCGCGGAGGCTAAGTGTGCGGTGCAGCAACACTTTTGATTCGCCCCTTATTGTCGTGTTAGCCGGCCCCGCCCACGCGACAACGCGCCTTCTTGTATCGCACTGTGTCTGGCCGCGCGTCCGACAAGCGCGCTTGCAAAAGCGGGCGCGCGCGCAAACAAGCCAGATACATCGCGGCGTTCAAATGTCTCCTACGCAAGGTTGATACACAACAGTGCGCAACCACTCACCCAACGTCAGGAGAAACACCATGAAGCTCGCACACTCGCTCGCCGCCGCCGCTCTTGCTGCCCTCGTTGCCGTTCCTGCGCTCTCGTTCGCCCAGTCGAGCCAACCGGTGACCCGCGCCGAAGTGAAGGCTGAACTCGTGCAACTCCAGAAGGCCGGCTACAACCCGGCCAGCGACAACACGCAATACCCCGCGAACCTGCAAGCCGCGCTCTCGCGCGTGAGCGCCGAAAGCGGTGCAGCCGCGTCGTCGTTCGGTGGCGTGGCCGGGGGTGCGTCCGCAGCAGGCAGCCGCACGCACGTCCATGCTGTATCGAATGCCGCCGGTGCGAATGAGGCCGGCCAGGATGTCGTTG
The DNA here is from genome assembly GCF_004353905.1 of Paraburkholderia guartelaensis. Taxonomy (GTDB): domain Bacteria; phylum Pseudomonadota; class Gammaproteobacteria; order Burkholderiales; family Burkholderiaceae; genus Paraburkholderia; species Paraburkholderia guartelaensis. The sequence continues at coordinate 355,263 of NZ_SMOD01000003.1, forward strand.
GCCTCGGCCCGATCTACGCTCACTCGTAATGCGCGCGGCACGACGCCGCGAAGTTTGCCGCGCACCGGCAGGCTTCGCGGCGTTGCCGCGTCCAGGCCCAGCCCACTCATCCCCGATCCCCCGCCGACCTGCTGTTACCATGTGCTTGCGTGGCCACGCGGCTCACGCGAACGCTTTCACGTTCGAGTTCAAGGCGCATCCATGCGCATCAAGGCGCACTTCGCGCCCACACCCCGAAGCTCGCACGAGGTCAACATGCCGGGAACCCAGATCCCCACTTCCGCTCGCCCACGCATGATCCTGTTCAGCGCGCGCCAGTACGACGTCGATACGTTCACCGAGGCGAACAGCGCATTCCAATATGAATTGCACTACCAGGAATCGCATCTCGATGCCGATACCGCCGTGATCGCCGATGGCTACGAGGTGGTGTGCCCGTTCGTGAACGATACGGTCGACGCCGCCACGCTCGAGCGCCTCCACAAGGGCGGCACGCGACTCGTGGCGCTGCGCTCGGCGGGCTTCAATCACGTGGATCTTGCGGCGGCGCAGCGTCTTGGCATCACCGTCGCGAGAGTGCCTGCGTATTCGCCGCATGCGGTGGCCGAACATGCCGTCGGGCTGATCCTCGCGCTGAACCGCAAGCTGCCGCGCGCCGTGTCGCGCACGCGCGAAGGCGACTTCTCGCTTGCCGGTCTGCTCGGTTTCGACCTGCATGGGAAGACGGCCGGCGTGATCGGCACGGGCATTATCGGACGGTGCTTTGCGCGCATCATGGCGGGCTTCGGCATGCAGGTTCTCGCCCACGACCCGGGTCCACCGGCCGCCGACTTGCTGGCGCTCGGCGCGCGCTACGTGCCGCTCGACACGCTGCTTGCGCAGTCCGACGTGGTGAGCCTGCATTGCCCGCTCGTGCCCGCAACGCGTCATTTGATCGACCGCCAAGCGCTCGCGAAGATGAAGCGCGGCGCCATGCTCATCAATACCGGGCGCGGCGGCCTCGTGGAAAGCACTGCGCTCGTCGATGCGCTCAAGAGCGGCCAGTTGGGCCATCTCGGACTCGACGTGTACGAGGAAGAGGGCGGCCTGTTCTTCGAGGACCACTCGGATGCGCCGCTGCAAGACGACGTGCTCGCGCGCCTCCTGATGTTTCCGAACGTGATCGTCACGTCGCACCAGGCGTTCTTCACGCGCGAGGCGATGAGCGAGATTGCGCAAACGACGCTGCGCAACGTGGAGGCCTGGCGTAGCGGCTCGCCGGTCAATCTCGTGGACGCGCCGCACGGCTAGAGCGCAACGCACACGGCAACACACAAAAGCGAAGCGGGGCGCGCGCAAGCCGCCCCGCTTCTTTGCTTTCTACTGCTACGCGATCACGCCTCGATCACGCCTCGACCACGCTGAGCGTGACGTCGATGTTGCCGCGCGTGGCCTTCGAGTACGGGCAGATCTGGTGTGCCGTTTCGACGATGCGCTGCGCCGTCTCGCGATCGACGCCCGGCAGGGTCACGTTCAGACGGCCGCGCAGCTTGAACGCGTCGTCGGCGTTGATGAGGTCGATCTCGGCGTCGACCGCCACGTCGCGCGGCAGCGTCGTGCCGAGCTTCGTGGCCGCGCGGCCCATCGCGCCGATGAAGCACGCCGACCAGCCTGCCGCGAACATCTGCTCCGGGTTCGTGCCCGGTGCGCTCGAGCCGGGGGGCGAGAGCTTCACGTCCAGTCGACCGTCTTCGCTGCGGGCCGCGCCGTCACGGCCGCCGGTGGTGTGGGTCTTGCCGGTGTACAGCACTTTTTCTGCCTGAGTCATGGTGTTTATCTCCTGGGGTTAGCGTCGTTGGGACAATGAATTAGCTGCCGCGGTACAGCTGCTGGATCGCTGCGAGCTGGCCGTCGTGCTGCGCCTGAACCAGTTCCTGGCGAACCTGTGCACGCGTGATCTTTGCGTTCGCCGCATTGCTGGCGGGCATCCATGCCTGGCTTTGTTGAACCGTCGGTTGTGCAGCGCTCGACTGAGCGGGCATGGCAGCGAAGACCGGAGCGGCGGTGAGGACTGCGGCGCTGGCGGCAAAGGCGAGGGCGAGCTTCGAGACGTTCATGACTTTCTCCTGGGAAGGGTTTGGAAATCCGTCCGGTCATCAGCAAGTTCCGGCGTTGATGCATTAAAACCACCGGACGTATCTGCTGTGTTTCATGAACGCCGCGTTTTGCAAGGGTATGTGTCTGTGGCCGGCGCTTATACATTGCGATACAAACGCGCCGCTCGTGCAATCCCGCTCGCGCCGAATCGATCCTGCCACGCCGCTATTTTTTTGATTCGTTTTGTGTACGCGCTCGCAGCAGACACATTGGGATACATGGCGCTTTTCCTGCCCGGTTATAAATTCACCGGGGCGTTTGCCTGCCGCCGCGAGCGCGATCGACCGATTCGAGCGATCTGCTGCCGCCGGCTCATCAACGAGGCCAAGCCGTTCGGGCGCGGCCTGCATGCACAACAAGGAGAAGTGGTCATGTCAGATCCCGTCAATGTCCGGCGCCGTCGCCTTCTCGGCACGTCGCTTGCCGGCCTCACGCTCGCGGACTTCGCATTCGGCGGCCTCGCGCACGCACAGTCGGCGGGCGGCACGGAAGGCAACACGCGCACGGGCAACGGCGTATCGTTCGGCCCGATCAAGCAGGTCAACGCGGGCCTGCTCAATGTGGGCTACGCCGAAGCGGGTCCGAAAAACGGCCCGGTGGTGATCCTGCTGCATGGCTGGCCCTACGACATCAATAGCTATGTCGAGGTAGCGCCGATGCTGGCCGCGTCGGGCTATCGTGTGCTCGTGCCGTATCTGCGCGGCTACGGCAGCACGCGCATTGTCTCGGACGACACGCCGCGCAACGGCCAGCAGGCCGTCACCGCCGTCGATCTCATCGCGTTCATGGACGCCCTGAAGATCGATCAGGCCGTTCTGGGCGGCTACGACTGGGGCGCGCGCACGGCGAACATCGTCGCGGCGCTGTGGCCCGAGCGCGTGAAGGGGATGGTCTCGGTGAGCGGCTATCTGATCGGCAGCCAGGAGGCGAACCGCAAGCCGCTGCCACCGCAAGCCGAGCTGCAATGGTGGTACCAGTTCTACTTCTCGACCGAGCGTGGCGCGCAAGGCTATGCCGCAAATCGCGACGCGTTCAACAAGCTGATCTGGCAACTCGCCTCGCCGAAGTGGAATTTCGACGACGCGACCTACGAGCGCAGCGCCGCGTCCTTCCAGAATCCGGACCACGTGGCCATCGTGATCTCCAATTACCGCTGGCGCCTCGGGCTCGTACAGGGCGAAGCGAAGTACGACAGCCTCGAGCAGCGTCTCGCTGCCGCGCCGCCCATCACCGTGCCGACCATCACGCTCGAAGGCGACGCCAACGGCGCGCCGCATCCCGCGCCGGCCGCATACGCGAAGAAGTTCACGGGCAAGTATCTGCATCGCAATCTCGACGGCGGCATCGGCCACAATCTTCCGCAGGAAGCGCCCAAGGAGTTCGCGCAGGCCATCCTGCAAGTCACGCATCTGTGACGGGGGCCGCGATGCAAGCAAGTTTTCTCAAGCATCGCGCGCCCGTCGCGCTCGCACTGCTCGCGGGTCTCGCACAGGGTCCCGCTGCGTGGGCCCAGCAAGGTACGCAAGCGCCGGGGCAAGCCGCATCGCCGATCTACGGCGTGACGATTCCGCCCGGCTACCGCAAGTGGGAAATGATCGCGCCGGCCGAGGAGGCCGCGCCGCTCGACGAACTACGCGTGGTGCTCGGCAATCCGGTTGCGATCAAGGCGATCGAGAACGCGACGCTGCCGTATCCTGACGGCACGATCCTCGTGAAGCTTGCGTACAAGCGTAAGCAGTCCGATGATTTCGGGCCGGCCACGGTGCCGGGCCAGCCCACGACGGTGCAGGTCATGGTGAAGGACTCGCGCCGCTATGCATCGACGGGCGGTTGGGGGTATGGGCGCTTCATCAATGGCGTGCCGGCCAACGAGGCGCAGCATCAAACGTGTTTTGCGTGCCACGCTTCGAAGGTGAAGGATCGCGACTACGTGTTTACGCGGTTCGCGCCTTGACAGGGTGCAGGGGCTCCTGATTCAGGATTGGTGACATAATCCCGCAGTCGTCGTCAAACTGATCGGGAGAGCCCCATGCAGCGGACGTACCGTGGAAGTTGCCATTGCCAGTCGGTGAAGTTCGAAGCCCTAATCGATTTCAGCAAGGGCACGGGAAAATGCAACTGCAGTTTCTGCGGAAGACTCCGGCTCTGGCTCGTCCAGGTTCACCCGGAAGCCTTCGTTCTACTCTCGGGCGAAAACGATCTCACGCATTACGAAGGGAAGAACCCGGTTGCTCATCATCCGTTCTGCAAACACTGCGGCGTGCATGTATTCGACCGCGTCGATATGCCGAACGGAACGGGCTACCCCTATATCAACGTGAATATCATGTGCATCGACGACTTCGACCTGAACGAAGCCCTCGACGCACCGATCTACTATGCCAACGGTCTCGCGAATGACTGGGGCAATCCACCTCGGGAAACGCGGCACCTTTGAGTGTCTCAGGGCGCTCGTCCCGCATATTGAGCAACGCTGGGCCCGCGGGCGTCCAGTTGATGCCGTTCACACGTGAACTGTACGAATTCGGCATGGAATCGTGAGGGTTCATCGAGCGTGCCGGCGTAGATCGTCACGATATCCGGCGCATGCTGCGGTGTGCCAAAGAGCAGGCTGCCGCAATGGGCACAAAAATTTCGCGTGGTTGGCATGCCGCTGCCGCCGGTCATCGTGTAAGACCGGATTTCGCCTTCGAACGAGAATTCAGCCGCGCTCACGACGACCACCGGCAACCCGGCCGATCCTGAAGCGCGCTGGCAATCGCGGCAGTGACAAACGAGCTGCGCGAGCGATGCGCCGCGAGCGTTGTATTGCACCGCGCCACACAGGCAGCGGCCTTTCCAGGCCTTCGACATCGGTCTTCTCCCTCTTTCGGGTTCGCACGGAATATCGCATGGTACGCGCGTCGGAACGCGTATAGTCGGTCTCTTCGCTCGCGATTTCGAAGGGACAACATGGCGCAGAACATCTACGACGACCCGGAATTCCTCGCAGGCTACAGCCGGCTCCCGCGCCAGGTGCTGGGGCTGGAAGGCGCGCCCGAATGGCCGGCAATTCGCGCGCTGCTGCCGGATCTGCGCGGCAAACGCGTGGTCGATCTGGGTTGCGGCTTCGGCTGGGCTTCACGCTGGATGCGCGAGCAGGGCGCGGCCTCAGTGCTCGGCATCGACATTTCGCAGCGCATGATCGCGCGCTCGAGGGTGGATACGACGGACCCCGCCGTTGAATACCGTATCGGCGATCTCGACACGCTGAGTCTGCCGTGCGAGGCGTTCGACCTCGTGTACAGCGCGCTGGCCTTTCACTACGTGGCCGATTTCGCCCGCCTCGCGCACACCCTGCGCGGCGCGCTCGCAAGCACGGGCCAACTCGTCTTCACGATCGAGCATCCGGTTTACATGGCGGCGGCGAACCCGCACTGGATCAGCGGCGCAGCGAGCGACCAGCGGGGCCGCAAGACCTGGCCCGTCAATGGCTACGCCATGGAAGGCGAGCGTCGCACCGACTGGTTCGTCAAGGGCGTGCTGAAATACCATCGAACGCTGGGCACCACGCTGAACACGCTGATCGACGCCGGGTTCCACATTCAGCGCGTGAATGAATTTGCGCCGACGCCCGGGCAGATTCAGCAAACGCCTGCATTGGCGGAGGAACTCGAACGTCCGATGCTGCTGATGGTATCGGCGAATACGTAGCGCCTCGTGATCGCCGCCACCCCGCAAGCCGGAGCGGCGGCGCCAGTCGATCAACCCTGCTTGCTCTGAATGCCCAGCAGATCGCGAACTTTCTGCTCGGTCTGCGCGTAATCGCCCTCGCCGAAGTGGGTATAAACGAGCTTGCCGTTCTGGTCGATGAGGTAGACCGCCGGCCAGTACTGATTGCCGTAGGCGTTCCACGTCGCGTAACCGTTGTCCTGCGCGACAGGGTACGTGATGCCGTACTGCTTGATCGCCTTCTGCAGGTTGCCGGTGTCGCGCTCGAACGAATATTCGGGCGTATGCACGCCGACCACCACGAGACCCTTGTCGCGATAGCGCGCGTCCAGCTCCTTGATGTGCGGGATCGTGTGCACGCAGTTGATGCAGTCGAAGGTCCAGAAGTCGACGAGCACGACCTTGCCGTGCAACTGCTTGAGGTCGAGCGGCGGGCTGTTGAGCCAGTTGTTGATGCCGGTGAAGTTGGGCGCCTGCGCGCCGGTTTGCAGCGCTGCCGATCCGCCCGACGGCGATTCGCCCGAGGCGTACGCGGCGAGCCCGGCGGTGGCGGCGAGGCCGATGGCAACAGCGGCTATCTTGAGACGAGAGATCATGACGGTTCTCCTTGTTTGGACGACGAGCGTATTGGAACGCTCCCACGTATCTGGCTCGTGTCCCGCTGGCGGCACTGTTGAAACGTAGTGTGTCGCCGCCGGGGCGCGATACGTAGCGATACAAATCGTCCACTGCGCGTCCACTGCGCGTCCGCCTCGCGCGCGCCGTTGCTCGCGTTGCGCGTGTTTGTATCCGCATGTATCCAACCGCTCTCGCGATACACGCGGATGCACGACGCACGCCTTCCAGACATTCCCCGGATACATGCCCGCGCTGAAATACGCCACATGGCAAGTCCGCCGACATTCGTCTGGAGACCGAACTCATGTTACTCATCGTCATCGCATTCGTGGGCGGTGCGTTCACCGTCCTGAGCCCCTGCATCCTGCCGGTCGTGCCGTTCGTGTTCGCGCGTTCCGAAGAACCCTTTCTGACTGGCCGGCTGCCCATGCTGCTCGGCCTCGCGCTCACGTTCGCGCTGCTGACGGGGCTCGGCGCCGCCGGCCTGAACGGCGCGGCGCAACTGAGCGAGTACGGCCGCTGGATCGCGCTCGGGCTCTTTGCGCTGTTCGGCGCGGCGCTGCTCTTTCCCGCGCTCGCCACGCGCCTCTCCGGCCCGCTCACGGCGCTCGCCGACCGCTTCATGGCGCGTTCGCAGGACGATGGCGCGTCGCGCCGCATCGGCTCCGCCGTGCTGCTCGGCGCCGCCACGGGCCTGCTGTGGGCGCCGTGCGCCGGGCCGATCCTCGGTCTCATCATCACCGGCGCGGCCCGCCACGGCGTGACCTGGCAGACGTGGGCCGCGCTCGCGGCCTATGCCGTGGGCGCAGCCAGTTCGCTCGCGGTGGTGGCGGGGCTCGGCCATCGCGCCATGGCCGCGCTCAAGCGCTCGCTCGGCGTGGGCGAGCATGTGCGGCGCGCGATGGGTGCGCTCGTGCTCCTCACGGTCGGCGCGATCGCGCTGGGCGTGGATACGCGCCTGCTTGCGCTGGTGCCGGGCGCGCCGACCAATGGCGTGGAAGCGCGCCTCGTCGATCTGCTTGCGAGCCCCGCTACGGCACGGCAAGCGCCGCGCGCAGAGCCGACGCGTCAGGAGGAGCGGCAAGCCCAGGCGCGTCCAGCGGTGCAGGACGAATCAGCGGCTCACATCGTGCGCGTGTCGATGCCGGCCCCGGCGCCCGCCGTCGATCTTCCCGTGGAAGGCCGCCTGCCCGCGCTCGACGGCGCGAACGCGTGGCTCAATTCCGCGCCCCTCACGCCCGAAGCGCTGCGCGGCAAGGTCGTGCTGGTCAACTTCTGGACCTATTCGTGCATCAACTGCCTGCGGACCCTGCCGTATCTGAAGACGTGGGCCGACCGTTACCGCAACGACGGCCTTGTCGTGATCGGTGTGCACACGCCGGAATTCGGCTTCGAGCATGACACGGGCAACGTCAAGCGGGCATTGGCCAACCTGGACATCCGCTATCCCGTTGCCGTGGACAGCGACTACCGCATCTGGAACGCCTTCGGCAACCAGTACTGGCCGGCGTTCTATCTCGTTGATGCACAGGGGCGCGTGCGCTATCACCACTTCGGCGAAGGCGACTACGCGCAGGCCGAGCAGGCGATCCAGCAACTGCTGGCCGACAACGGCCACGCCGCGCCCGCCGCCACGCCGACAGCACCGCAGTCGAGCGGCGCGTTGGCTCCCGCGGATCAACGCGACATCGGCTCGGGCGAGACGTACGTGGGGTATCGCGAGGCGCAGGGCAATGCGAACACGGAGCGCGTGCAGGCCGACACGGTCGCCGCGTACACCTTGCCGGGGCAGCTCGGCTTGAACCAGTGGGCGTTCGGCGGGCAGTGGAACGTGGGCGCCGAGTCCGCCGTGGCGGGTGCGCCGCAGGCGAGCATTGCCTATCGCTTCCATGCGCGCGACCTGCATCTGGTGCTCGCGCCGACCGCCGACGGCAAGCCCGTGCGCTTTCGCATCAGCATCGACGGCGCGCCGCCAGGAGCCGCGCACGGCGCAGATGTCGCAGCGGACGGCACCGGCGTCGCCACGAGCGCCCGCCTGTACCAGCTCGTGCGGCAGTCCGGCCGCATTGGGGATCACACCTTCGAGATCCGCTTTCTCGATCCGGGCGCGCACGTCTACAGCTTCACGTTCGGCTGATACGCGCAATGCCACGCCGCGCCGCCGTGCCCTCGCGGGCCGGCGGCGTTTGCGTTACGGCCCGCGCCGCGCATCGCGGGGGGGCTTTTTGTAGCGCAATGTATCTGCGCGCAATTCGGACACGTTCATATGCAAACCGCGCCCCAAATGGAAACACGGCAGATACATCCGGACGTTCAAATACACCTACGCCAGCTCGATACACCACTCGCGCTGAACTGAACCCGGTTTGAACCCGATCGCTGTCTACCTCATTCCTCTTTGGAGAACGTCATGAAAGCCCTCAAGCTCCTCGCCCTTGCTGCTCTTGCCGCCGCCCCGGTTCTGTCGTTCGCTCAGTCGAACGAGCCCGTCACCCGTGCGCAGGTGCGCGCCGAACTCGTGCGGCTGCAGAAAGCCGGCTACAACCCGGCCGCCGACGAAACCCAATACCCGCGCAACATCCAGGCCGCGCTGGCGCGCGTGGAAGCCACGCAGGTCGCGCAGCAAGCCGCTTCGTCGTCGTATGGCGGTGTGGCGGACGGTTCGTCCGATGCGTCCGCTCCGCGCAAGCCGCATCACGCCATGAACGGCACGAACGCCGCACGCGCCGCGCAGGACGATATCCCCGGCCTCGGCCCGATCTACGCGCATTCGTAATCCGCCTTTCCCGACCCACCGAACGACCCGATAAGAGAAGAGAGAAAAACGATGGCTTCGATCAAGCAGATTTTCACGTCCGTGGCGCTCCTCGGCGGCCTCTTCGCGCTGCAAGCGGCGCATGCCGCGCCGCCGCAGGACCTGAAAGGCACCAACGTCGTGCTGGTGCACGGCGCGTTCGCCGACGGCTCCAGCTGGAACCGCGTGATTCCGCTACTCGAAGCGCGCGGCCTGCACGTCGTAGCCGTGCAGAACCCGCTCAGCTCGCTCGCCGACGACACGGCCGCGACGAAGCGTGTGATCGAGCAGCAGAAGGGCCCGGTGGTGCTGGTCGGCCACTCGTGGGCGGGCGTCGTGATCAGCGAAGCGGGCAACGACGAGAAGGTGAAGTCGCTCGTATACGTGGCGGCCTTCGCGCCCGACAACGGCCAGTCGATCGCCGATATCACGCAGGGCCAGCCGGACGCGCCCTGGGCGAGCGAACTGCGCAAGGACTCGGCCGGCTACCTGACGCTCTCCGACAAGGCGATTCGCCAGGACTTCGCACCTGACTTGCCGCCCGCGCAGCAACGCATCGTGGCGGCCACCCAGGGCCCGTGGTTCAGCGGCGCGCTCTCGCAGAAGGTCACGCAGGCCGCGTGGCACGACAAGCCTTCGTATTTCGTCGTGACGGCGCGCGACCGCATGATCGACCCCGCGCTGCAGGAATCGATGGCGAAGCATATCGGCGCCAAGGTGACGCGCGTGAACGGCAGCCACGTCTCGATGCTGAGCCAGCCGAAGGCCGTGGCCGACGCGATCATCGACGCGGCGGAACACGCGCAGGACGCCAGGTAACCGGCCCGCAACGGCCGCGCGGTGGAAGCGCTTCCACCTGCGCGGCCGCTCGCCTGCCGCCGACATCGCACCCGAGGAGCACCTGAATGCAACGCTGGGTACAGGGACTGATAATCTGCACACTTCCGTCATCGTCCGGAAGGCCCGCCGTGCGCCCATTCAGTGCCCTCATCATGCTCGTCGGCGTCCTGCTCGCATCGGCAGGCTATGGCGCGACGTTCCTGTTCTCCATGCACGTGCACGCCATCGGCGGGAACGACATCAACACGGGCGTGGCGCTCGCGGGCGCGGCGCTCGGCACCTTCGTGGGCGTCTCGCTCACGGGCTGGGTCGCCCAGCATGTGGGAGCGGCGCGCATGGCCGCGCTCGCGGCGCTCTGCGTGGGCGCAGGCGTGGTGAGCTTCGCGCTCGTCGAGCACGTGAGCAGCTTCGACGTCGTGCCCGGCTTCCTCGTCGGCTTCGGCTGGGGCGCGTTCTGCCTCGCCGCGCCCATGGCGCTTGCCGAGCGCACGAACGACGCCGAGCGCGGCCTGTGGTTCCTGCGCTTCGCCACCATGCAGATGACGGGCATCGGCGGCAGTCCGGCGCTGGCGGGCTTTGCGATCCGCTTCTGGCGCATGCCGCTTGGCGGCGTGCTCTACACGATCGGCGGCCTTTGCGTGCTGGCGGCCGTCCTGCTCGAACTGTTCGGCCGGATCGCGCCGCATGTGCGCTCCAGCACCGCGACGCAAGAACCGGCCTCGCCGGACCCGTGGCTCCTGAAGATGGGCGTCATCGCCCGCACGCGCGCGGTGTATCCCATCGTCATCATCGCGTTGGGCGGCTGCGTGTTCTCGGGCCTCATGACGTTCCAGATGTCGCTCGTGCAAGGCACCGAGGCGAAAGCGACGACCTTCTTCAGCGTCTACACGGTGACGGTCATCGCCACGCGCTGGCTGCTCTCGCGCGTGGTCATCAAGATGCGCTCCGAAACCGCGACGAAAGTGCTGCTCACCATGATGGTGATGGGTAGCGCGGCGATGTTCGTCGTGCCGTTTCACGTGCTGTTTCAATCGGCGGCCGCGGTGCTGCTGGGCACAGGATACGGGCTCGCTTACCCGATCGTCCAGCTCCAGGCCGTTAACGACTCCGTTGCCGCGCACCGCCGCGCCGCGCTCACGTGGTTCGTCGCGGCGTACTTCGTCGGCGCGTTCGGGTTTCCGACCGTCGGCGGCTGGGTGCTGGTGCACGGCGGCCGGGCGGCGCTGCTCGCGCTCATCGCGGCGTGCGGACTCGCGGCGCTCGCGCTGGCCGTTGTGCGCGACCGGCGGCGTGTCGAGACCTTATCGGCCAGCGCCTGAACAGGCCCTGGCCATTCCCATTTTGCTAACGAACCGGAGGGATCGTGACTGAACTATGGCGTTTATCCGCAACTGAACTCGCAAAGCGGGTTCGCGCGCGCGAGGTGTCTGCACGCGAGGCCGCGAAGGCCGCGCTCGATCGTCTCGAAGCCGTCAATCCGCTCATCAACGCGGTGATCGACTACCGGCCCGAATGGGTCTTCGCGCAGGCCGACAAGATCGACGCGGCGATTGCGCGCGGCGAAGACCCGGGGCCGCTCGCGGGCGTGCCCGTCACAACGAAGATCAACATCGACCAGGCGGGCTTCGCCACGACCAACGGCACGCGTTTGCAGAAGGATCTGATCGCGCAGGTGAACAGCCCGGCCGTCGAAAACCTCGTGCGTGCGGGTGCCGTGCTGCTCGGCCGTACCAATTCGCCGACCTTCGCGCTGCGCTGGTTCACGAGCAACCAGGTTCACGGGCATACGAAAAACCCGCGCAACGCGTCGCTCACGCCGGGCGGCTCGAGCGGCGGCGCGGCGGCGGCGGTCACGGCCGGCATCGGGCATATCGCGCTCGGCACCGACATTGGCGGCTCGGTGCGCTACCCGGCCTATGCGTGCGGCGTGCATGGCCTGCGGCCCAGCATCGGGCGGGTGCCGGCGTTCAACGCGTCGTCGCCCGAGCGGCCGATCGGCGCGCAGATGATGTCGGGCGCAGGCCCGATGGCGCGCACGGTCGAGGACCTGCGCGTGGCGCTCGCGGCGCTTGCCGCGCCCGACCTGCGCGACCCCTGGTGGGCGCCGGCGCCGCTCATCGGGCCCGACGTGCCGCGGCGTGCGGCGCTCTGCCTGCGTCCGGGCGGCATGAGCATCACGAAGGAGGTGGAGGACGCTTTGCTCGACGCCGGCCGCCGGCTCGCCGACGCGGGCTGGACGGTCGAGCAGATCGACGACGTGCCGCTCCTGCGTGACGCCGGCGAAGTGCAGGAACGCCTGTGGCTCGGCGACGGGTTCCCGGCGCTCGCCGACGCCGTGGCCCGTGACGGCGACCCGGGCGCACAGGCGGTGGTGGACGGCGTGCGGGCCAAGGTCGAGGCGATGCCCGAGAACGTGGTGGTCCCGTCGCTGGTGCGCCGCACGACGCTCACGCGCGCATGGCGATTGTTCCTTTCGGACTATCCCGTGCTGCTGCTGCCGGTTTCGGGCGAACTGCCGTTCCCCGATAACCTCGACATGCAGGGCGCGGCGGGTTTCCAGCGTGTGTGGGACGCCCAGCTGACCATGCGCGCATTACCCGCGATGGGCTTGCCGGGTCTTGTTGTGTCCACGGGCATGGTGAAGGACGTGCCGGTTGGCGTGCAGATCGTCGCCGGACATTTCCGCGAAGACCTGTGTCTGCTGGCTGGTAAGGCTATCGAGGAACGCGGCGCACCGCCTTCGCCCATCGACCCGGCCAAGTAAACCGGGCGGGCGTTATGCGGGCTTCTTGACCACGGTGTCGTGAGGGGTGAGAGCGTGCCCCTCACGGGTCTGCGGAAACATCGAAAGCAACGGCTTGCCCGTTGCTTTGTCGATCAGCCACGAATGCCGTTCGCCGCGCTCGAACATATGACGCTCGCCCCATTGCTGAAGGGCGACGATAACGGGGAAGAGGCTTTCCCCTTTCTTCGTTAGCACGTACTCCTGATAGGTCGTGCCGTCGGAGGCAGGCCGTGTTTCGAGAATGCCGGCCTCGACGAGATGGCTCAAACGGCCGGATAGAATATTGCGCGCGACACCCAGATTGCGCTGAATGTCACCGAAGCGGTGAATGCCGTCGAAGACATCGCGCAGGATCATCAGCGACCATCGGTCGCCGATCACGTCGACCGAGCGCGCGACGGGGCAGGTCTCTGTCTTCATGGATTTGCGGCTTGCCATGGCGATTCTCTCTCTTGCTAGAACGTATTGACGCGATGCGTGCGCCTCACGTAGTTGCATTTTAAAACCACTCGACATACCATTCAATCAGTTTTGTTTTGAAACTGGATTGAAGATCATGGACGCGGATCCCGTTGCGCTTGCACCGCCGGCCCGCGGCGCTCCCGTGCGGCCACGCGCGCCGATGCCGCGCGGCCTCGTACTGCTGTTCGCCGTGGCCAGCGGCCTGAGCGTCGCCAATGTCTACTATGCGCAGCCCTTGCTGGACGCATTGGCGCGCGATTTCGGCATTACCCGCGCCGCCGTTGGCGGCGTGGTCACGGCGACGCAGGCCGGTTGCGCGCTGGCGTTGCTGCTGCTCGTGCCGTTGGGCGACAGGGTGGAGCGCCGCCGCCTGATGATCGCGCAATTGCTGGCGCTGGCGGGCGTGCTGGGCGTGGTGAGTCTCGCGCGATCCGTAGCGGTGCTGCTGGCCGGCATGCTGGGTGTGGGCATGCTGGGTACGGCCATGACACAGGGGTTGATCGCCTATGCGGCCTCCGCCGCCGCGCCCGACGAGCGCGGGCGCGTGGTGGGCGCAGCGGGCAGCGGAGTGTTCATTGGCCTGCTGCTGGCTCGCGTGTTTTCCGGCGGCGTGAGCGATCTTGCCGGTTGGCGCGGCGTGTACGGCTGTTCCGCCGCCGTCATGCTCGCCCTGGCCGTGCCGCTGTGGCGCCGGCTTCCGAAACTGGCACGCAGCGAGCCAGGTGCAATGAGCTATGGACAACTGATCATCTCGATGTTCGCGTTGCTGCGCTCGGATCGCGTGCTGCAAACGCGCGGCCTGCTAGCTCTGCTGATGTTCGCGACCCTCAATATTTTCTGGAGCGCGCTGGTGCTGCCGTTGAGTGCGCCGCCCTACAATTATTCTCATACGGCGATCGGGGCCTTCGGCATAGCCGGGGCGGCGGGCGCGCTGGCTGCCGCGCGCGCCGGCCAATGGGCCGACCGGGGTTGGGGCCAACGCACCAGTGCCGCCGCGCTGGCGCTCCTGTTGCTGGCGTGGTGGCCGCTCTCGATGCTGGGACACTCGCTATGGATGCTGCTGGTTGGCATCGTGCTGCTCGATCTCGGCGGCCAGGCGCTGCACGTGACCAATCAAAGCCTGATTTTTCGCAGCAACGCGCAACTGCATAGCCGGCTCGTGAGTCTTTACATGCTGTTCTATGCAGTGGGCAGCGGGCTTGGCGCAATCGGCACGACGGCGACGTATGCCGCGGCGGGTTGGCATGGTGTGTCTACGCTGGGCGCGGCCGTGAGTTTGCTGGCGCTCGTGTTCTGGGGCGTCACGGTGCGCAGCATGCGGCGCGCGGCCCCGTGCGCCTGCACATCGAATTGAAGCCTGAATGGAAACTCGGACCGGGAGACATGTATGGATGAACTGAAACTGCTGGCGGATGCCGACGCACGCGGCCTGCGCTACCTCGAAGGAAACGCCACGCGGCGAGTTTTCCCTTCGAACGAAGCTATTGCTGCGCTCAGTGCGTTTGACGAGCCGCTGCCCGCAAGCGGAATACCCGCTGAAGACACGCTGTCTTTGCTCGACCGTATCGGCTCGCCGGCGACGACGGCTTCGAACGGCCCGCGCTATTTCGGCTTCGTGATCGGCGCGGCGCTGCCCGCAGCGGCCGCGGCAGAGCGGCTCATGATGGCGTGGGATCAGTGTGCCTCGACGTTCGATAACTCGCCGGTCGCGGCCACGGTGGAACGCATCGCGGGCCGCTGGGTGCTCGAAGCGCTCGACCTGCCGCGCGAAAGCGCCGTGGGCTTCGGCACCAGCGCGACAGCGTGCACGCTCGGCGCGCTCGCTACCGCTCGCCGCGCGCTGCTTGCACGGCAAGGCTGGGACTTCGACCGCCAGGGGCTGATGGGTGCGCCCGAGATCAAGGTCGTGGTCTCGGAACTCGCTCACATCACGGTGAAGAAGGCGCTGCGCATCCTCGGCTTCGGGCTGGATCGCATCGTCTACGCAGCCGTCGACGCTCATGGCGGCGTGGATGTGGCGAAACTCCCGCCGCTCGACGACCGCACGATCCTGTGCCTGCAGGCCGGCGAGGTGAATACCGGCGAATTCGACCCCTTTGCGCCGATCATCGCGCGTGCGAGGGAGGCCGGCGCTTGGGTGCATGTCGATGGCGCATTCGGCCTGTGGGCGCGCACGTCGTCGTTGGCTGCGCTGACCGAGGGCATCGAAGGGGCCGATAGCTGGACGACGGATGCGCACAAGTGGCTGAACACGCCGTACGACTGCGCCATGGTTATTTGCCGCGATGCAAAGGCGCTGGCCGAGGCGATGAACAGCGACGCGGCCTACTTGTCCGCGAGCGCCGACGCGCAAAAGAACCTCACGCTGGAATTCTCGCGCCGCGCGCGCGGTATTCCCGTGTGGGCGGCGCTACGCACGCTGGGCCGCGGCGGTGTCGCGGCCATGGTCGAGCGCCATCACGCGCAGGCGCAGCGCATCGGCGCGGAACTCGAGCGCCTGGGCTACGAGGTGCTCAACCGGGTCGTGCTGAATCAGGTGCTGTTCCGCTGCGAAACGGATGCGCAGACGCAGGCGCTGCGCAGTGCCGTGCAGGCCTCCGGCGAAACGTGGTTCGGCGGCACGATCTGGCAAGGGCGGCCCGCGTTGCGGATCAGCGTGTCGTCGTGGCGCACGCGGGATGAAGACATCGAAGCGCTCGTGCAACTGCTGGCATCGCTGCGCGCCAGTTTGCGTGCGCCTTAAGCGCCGGCGGTTACGTTGCGCGCGCAGCGAAGAAGGCAGCAAGGCCGCGGACGGCCCAAGTCCGCGGCTTCAGCGCAGCAGCGCGAAACTCAACGCGATACCGGCCGCGTAAGTGCCGAGCGCGCCGAGAAATCGGGCGGGATTGGGTTTCGCCATCGAGGGAAACGCGATCAGCCCGACGACGAGAAGACACCGGCAGACGGTCGCAGTCACGATCAGCGCAAGCGTTGCAGGCGAGGGCGAGCGTGCGCCCAGATAGAGAAAAAGCACGGCCAGGAAGGGCACATATTCGGCAGTGTTCGCATGCGCGCGCACGAACTTGTGCAGCAGGCTAGCCGGGTCCGGCGCGCAACCCGAGAGCGTGCCTTCGCGAAAGCGAAGCATCGAAATGGACACGCCCAGGCCAAACAGCAAAAGACCCAGCACGGCCACGCAGGCCAGCGCAATTCTGTCCATTTGAGGCTCCTTGGCGAAAGAAGGCGATGCGATTATTTGCGGCGCGTTAGCCGACTTCCACGCGGTTGCGTCCGCTTTCCTTGGCCCGATACAGCGCCACGTCCGCGCGTTTGACGATCGCGGCGACATCATGCTCGCCCGGCAGGCGCTCGGTTACGCCAATGCTCACCGTAAACGGCACCGGTTTGCCCAGTCGCCACTTATGCTCGAAATCCTGCTGCTCGATGGTTTCGCGCAACTCTTCGGCCACCGCCGTTGCCTGTTCGATATCGAACTCAGGCAGTGCGGCGATGAATTCTTCGCCGCCCCAGCGAGCGAACACGCCTATGCGCCGGTCGGCGTTCATTACGACCTTGGCCAGCACGCGCAGCACTTCGTCGCCGATGTCGTGCCCGTAGGTGTCGTTGATCTTCTTGAAGTAATCGATATCGAGAATGAAGACGGAAAGCGCTTTGTCCGCTTCCAGAATCGTTTCGACGGTGTCGGCGAATTCACGGCGGTTCGGCAGGCCGGTCAGCTCGTCGGTCACGGCCTGTTTCTGGAGCAGGTCCATCAATTGAACGCGGTCGGCAATATCGCGAATCACGGCAGTGAATTCGATCAGCCCGCCCACAATGATTTTCGAAATGGCGATTTCAACGGGCAATAGCGACCCATCCCGATGCAGCCCATACACGCGGTTCCGCTCGTCCATCTGCCGGGAGCGCACGGGCGAGCGCGCGAACTGGTGCACGTATTGCGAATGATTGCCGCGGTAGCGCTCGGGCAGAAGATCCGTAATGGGTTGGCCGAGCATTTCCTCGGCGGAGTATCCGAACAGGTTTTCGGCGGCGCGGTTGAATAGCGTGATGCAATGCTGCTGGTCGATCGTGATGATGGCGTCGTAGGCTGCATCGACGACTGAACGAAAGCGCGACGTGCTGACTTCCAGTTCGTGCGTCAGCAACATCTTCGTGGTGATCTCGAGGCCCGTCACCATGATTTCGAGCACGGAGACACCGCTTTCGGCGTGGCGTATCGGCTTCAATGACAGGCGCCACCAGTGTGTTCCGTCCCTCAGGTCGTACGCTTGCTCGAGTTCGCGGGCAACGCCGGATTCAAAGCACTGGGTCAGTTTCTGGCGGAATTCGGTTCGTGCGTAGTTGGGAATGAGCGAATCGAATGGTGCCGGGAATGTCTTGATCGCACTGCGCCTGCCGCCCGTCATGCGCATGAAATGATCGTTGCAGGCCGAAACCATGAATTGGCCCCGCTCGTCGCGCCCGATCATGGCTACGCTCGCAGCAATTTCGTCGACGAAATCGCGAATCATGTCCGACCAGTCAGCCATCGAGCCTCCGTTGCCAGCTTGCTCAATACACTGACGATATAGTAGCCCGCATTGCGCGGCGCGGCGGCGCAATGTGTCCCACGGACGTTTTCGAACGTGCCGGTTCGCGCGCGTTCGCGCAGGCCCAATCTGGCGCCACTTACACGTGTGCAACCCTACCGCGCCGCGACGATCCCTCCGTGCAGTTCCACATGCAGCACGACGAGCCACCGCGAAGGGCAGGTGCTCGATACGCGCACTGCGCGGCCAGGGCGTATCGCGGCCGGGTGCACGAAGCCCGACTCACTCGCGCGCGACCACGCATGCCTTGCGTCGGATCGTATCCAGACGGCGAGCAGCGTGCAGCACATGAAGCAGAAGAACGCCGTGAGTCCCAGCGCGAAATCGGGGTGATTCGAAAACGCGAAAAATGCGAACGCCGAAGTCAGAATGGGACAGATCAGCAGAATCAACGCGCACACGCGCAGCAGCGCGCGCTTTTGCGGACTAATGGCGTGTGCGGCATTCAATGTGCGCCGAGGCGGCGAAGAGAGGTTGCGCATGCGATGGGACCGATGCGCTGTTAATGCAACAAGGTCACGGGCACGCTGCACAGCCGCCTGAGCCTTGCGAGCATCATCCATTTGCGCAGAAAGCCGAGATGGCTTGCGTCCACGAGAACGATATCCGCGCCGCCACATTCCACGCATGCTGCGATGCTGCGCTCCGCGGGGCCTGGCGCATGCCGCAGCCGGTACGGTACGCCTGCGTCCTTGAGAATCGCGCAAGTGGCGTCGAGCATGTCGCGGCCGTGCCGTTGCCAGCGCTTGCGGGCGCCGTTGCTCGCCGCGGTGCGCTGTATCGTCTCCACGACCTCGACTTCCACCATGCCGCGTTCGGCGAAAAGGAACGCGCTGTGGCGTGCGGCTTCGGCTGCGCCGTGCCGGTCAATGACGGGAATGAGGAGTTTCAACACAGAATGACCTGAGAGATTGCGGATCAGCACGATCGTAGCGAACGGCGCGTAAATAAGCCGTAAAAGATTGGCTGCGGACGCGTAAAAGCGGCGTGTGTTTACGGCATTTTTGCTTGTGCGGGAAAGAACACCCCGCCTACACTGGCGCGTCGAATCCGCCCGGGTCATTGCCATGTTTTGGCACCCGCCGTTCAATCCTACGTTTCTCCGTTGATCATGCCGATGCGCTTTCGAGGCTGGTTGAAGCTCGCGCTTCTCACGTTTTCCGTGGACCAGATACTGACCGCCGTGTTCGGCTACGTTACCCAACAAATCGATCCTGGCATTTCGGACGTCGAGACGGTGATCTTCAGTTGCATTACGTGCCTGCTCGTCAGCAACTGGCTCGTGACCGATGCGCGCGCCGCGTGGGCCGCGGCCAAGAAGCAGGGATTTATCGGACCGGCGCGAAGCGGTGGAAGTGCGCAAGAAGCGCCACTCGAAATTGCCAACGCGTGCCCGCGACGCTGGCTCGTCGTGCTGCATCTCGAGTTGAATCCGCAGCTCGCACAAAGCATGTGAAATTTAGACACAACGCACCGCTATTTTTAACACCGGTTTTACGCGTTCGGGAATACGCTGAAGTTGTGTTCACAACCTGCGAATAGCAATTCAAATCTCATGGCTTGCGCAAATCCTATCCCCCGGTACGAGATCGTGGCGCCGGCTCCGCGCCCGCGTGCAAAGGTCGTTCCGTTGCGGGCCCCGCGTGCCTGGCTCGAAGTCATGCTGAACGCGAATACTGAAGAAGCCGCGCGGGCGCATCTCGCGGCGCTGTTGCATTCCCCGCTCGGCGTCTACGTCGCGCAAACTGCCTTCGTGCGCGGCGCCATGCGCGTGCTGCTCGATATCGCGCCCGAAGACATCGACTTCACGATGCATACGCTCATAGGCAGCGTGCCGGAAGCCACGATCGGCGCGTTGCGCCCGCGCACCGGCAACAAGGGGGCCTGATATGTTCGAGGGAATCTGGTTGCCCATCGTGACGCCGTTGCGCGATGGCGAAGTGGATGTCGAGGCGTTGGAACTCCTGACCGACAAATACGCGAGTGACGGCATTGCCGGCATTGTCGCGCTCAGCACGACCGGCGAGGCGGCGCTCCTGAACGACGTGGAGCGCGTGACCGTGCTGCAGGCCATCACGCAGGTCGCGGCGGGGCGCGTGCCCGTGATCGCGGGCCTGGGCGGCAGCGATACGCGTGCGTTCGTGCAGGATCTGCGCACGCTGGAAAGATGGGACGTGGCGGGCTTTCTCGTTCCCGCGCCCTCGTATGTCTGCCCGGACCAGGCGGGGCTCGCATGGCACTTTGGGCAGATCGCGCGTGCCACGTCGAAGCCGTTGGTGCTTTACGACGTGCCGCATCGCACGGGCGTGCCGATCGAAGTCGAAACGGTGCGCGAACTGGCGGAATTCGACAATATCGTGGCCATCAAGGCTTGTGCGAGCGAGCGCTTCAAGGCGCTGGGGGAACTGCCCATCTCGCTGCTTTGCGGCACGGACGAAGCGTTTCTGGAGTGTCTCGAAGCAGGTGGCGCGGGCGGCATACTCGCAAGCGCACACATTTGCCCGGACTTGCTGCGCGATGTGCACGCGCTCGTGAAGGCGGGCTACGGCGAGGCGGCGGCCCGGCTTTTCGCGCGCTTCAAGGGCGTGCTGCGCCTGTTGTTCGCGGCGCCGAACCCAAGCGCGATCAAGGCCATGCTGGCGCTCGACGGCATGCTGTCGCCCGAAACGCGTATGCCGATCCGGCCGGCTTCGCCCGCGCTCGTCACGCAACTCGAATTCGCCCGCGCCGTGCTCGACGAGCTGCGCGCCGTCGCGCCTTCGCCCTGATTTCGTTTCGCGCCCGCGCCCGCGCGGATTTTTTTCCGCGTTTTCGAACTTTCATCTTGTCGCGCTACTATCCCCCTACCGTGTCATGGGGAAACCGCGAAGATGAAGTACGAGAACGCCTTGCAGCGAGCGATCAAGGAGCGCCTCGAGCGCGCCATGGAGCTGGCCGAACTATTCGGTCTGTTGATCATCGGCATTGGCACCGTGGCCGCCATGGGCGCGCTGATATGGCACATGGTGCATTCGGACGGCGTGACGCTGACCGACCTGCTGCTGATGTTTCTCTACCTCGAGATCTTCGCCATGGTCGGGCAGTATCTCAAGGCTGGACAGCTGCCCGTTCGCTTCCCGCTCTATATCGCCATGGTGTCGATCGCGCGGGACCTGATCCTGCGCGCGGGCGCGAACACGGAGCTGCATTTGCTGGCGTCTGCGGGCGCGATCGTGCTGATCGCGCTAGGCGTGCTGATCATCCGCTTCGGGCAGGCTAAATATCCCAGCAACACCGATGAGCGGCGCGTGGAAGAGGCGAAGTAGGCCGGTCGTGCCGCTGTGGCGCGGCTACCGCTGCTGCATTAGCGCGCGCAAACCGGCCCGAGCCGTGCCGCAATGGTGCGGCACGCGGCGAGCAGGGGTTCGATGTAGCTGCGCTGCGCGTCCGCCTGGCGCCGAAACATCGGCATGCTGACGCTCACGCAGCCCACGGCGCGGCCATCGGCGCCGAGAATCGCCGCGCCGTAACACCAGATCGATTGCTCGTTTTCTTCGCGGTCTTCCGCGTAACCGCGTTGCGCCGTGAGTTCGATCTCGTCGCGGATCGCGCCGAGATCGGTCATCGTGTGCTCCGTGAAGCGCACGCGCGGGGCCTGCGCGAGCATTGGCTCGCGCTCGGCCGGCGTCAGCGTGGCGAGCCAGGCCTTGCCGACCGAACTCGACGTGAGCGCCACGCGCGTGCCGATACGCGAAGCCATGCGCACGGCGTGCGGACTCTCGAGCTTTTCGATGTACACCATCGCGCCGTCGCTGGGCACGGCGAGGTGCACCGTTTCCGAGGTGGTGTTGCGTAGTTCCATGAGCGCGTCGACGGCGGCGATGCGCAGGTCGGAACGCTCCCAGCTGCGGCTCGCGAGATTCACGAGACGCGGCCCGAGCGCGAACGTATTGCCGCCGCCCACCGCCGCGACGAGCCCTTCGGCCTGCAGCGCGGCGACGATGCGATGCACGGTCGGGCGCGGATAGCCGCTCGCGGCCACGAGCTTTGCGATGTTCGGCGGTGTGCTGGCGTCGGCAATGAGCTGAAGCACGGCGATGAACTTCGAAAAGGCGGCCGTACCGGCAACGCCCTTGGCGTCGCCGGATTGGGAGGAGGCGGGGGAATCAGTGGTCGACATCGGAAAGCTTGCGGGCACCATGTGTGGCGCCATTATGCCCGCAATTCCAGGGGATCAGGCGCACAGATAGCCGCCGTCCACGGGCACGATCGCGCCCGTCATGAACGAAGCGGCGGGCGAGCAGAGAAACGCGGCCACGTTCGCGACTTCTTCGGGCTGACCCCAGCGCTTCATCGGCGTGCGCTCGAGTATGCCCTGCGAGCGGCCGCCGTCGTCCTGCAGCGCCTGCGTGAGGGGCGTCGCGATCCAGCCGGGCGCAAGCGCATTCACGCGGATATTGTCGGGCGCATAGGCAATGGCGAGCGAGCGCGTGAGCTGCGCCACGCCGCCCTTGCTGGCGCTGTAGGCAGGCACGAGGCCGCCGCCGAAAAAGCTCAGCATCGAAGCCGTGTTCACGATGCAGCCCGAAGACGCCTTGAGCAGCTCGCGCGCGCTCGAACACACGCGCATGGTCCCGTTGAGATTGATGTCGAGCACGCGCTCGAACGCTTCGATCTGGTGCTCGTCGCCACGGCTGATCACGCCCGCGCAGTTCACGACGATATCGAGCCGCTCGAAGCCACTAACCAGTCGCGTCACGTCTTCGCTCGAACGCACGTCGAGCGAGGCGCGCTGCACGCCGCTAACGAGTGCGTCCGGCGTGCCGGCGGGAGGCGGCAGGCCGGCAGCCGTGGTGCGCGCGCCGAGTTGCGCGAGCCGGTTGGCGATGGCCGCGCCGATGCCCGAGTGGCCGCCCGTCACGAGCGCGACCTTGCCCGCGAGAAAATTGTCCTTGAATGTCATGATGCGTAGTGCGAATGAATGGATAAATCAAGTGGGTTGAGTCGCTGCCGCCCGGCGCTCGCTTTCAGGCACGACTTCCCTGACGACGAAGAGATAGACGAACGCGGCGGCGAAGGCCACCGCTGCGCTGATGAGCAGGGCGTTCACGAACGAATGCGTCTGGTCGACCACGATGCCGGTGATGACCGGCGCAAACGAGCCGCCGAAATAGCCGCCGAAGTTCTGCATGCTGCCAAGCGACGCCACGAGATGGCGGGGGGCCGCCACGCTCACGAGCGCCCAGGCCGCGCCGCTCGACATGTTGACGAAGAACATCGCAACCGAAACATAGGTAATGGCGAGCGCCGTGCTCGGCGTGTAGGCAGCGGGCACGGTAAAGGCCGCCGCGCCGATCAGCCCGACGCACAGCGGCCACTTGCGGCTGCGGATGGGCGCCATGCCGCGCTTGAGCAGGTAATCGGAAATAAAGCCGCTGCTGGCCATGCCGATCGTGCCGAACACATAGGGAATGGCGACGAGCCAGCCCGTATGCGCGATGGAGATATGGCGCTCCTTCTCCAGATAGCCGGGCAGCCAGGTGAGATAGAGCCAGACCATGTAGATCACGCCCATGAAGCCGAAGATCATGCCCCACGTGTTGCGCTGCTTGAGCAGCATGCCCCACTCTGCGAAGCTCAGCGCGCTCTTTTTCGGTGCTTCGGTCGCGCCGTCTTCGAGCCATGCCGTTTCTTCAGTCGTCAACGTGACCTGATCGCGGTTGCGATAGACCACATACCAGCCGACCGAGACGAGCACACCCAACACGCCCATGATGATGAACATCGGACGCCAGCCGAATGAGAGCATCAGCACGGTGAGCAGCGGCGGCGCGATCATCGGCGCAATGGTCGAGGAGGAGACGAACGTGCCGGTTGGCGCGCCGCGTTCGCGCACGGCGAACCACTCATGAATCACCTTGGCGCCCGCCGGAAAGAGCGGCGCTTCGGCGATGCCCAGCACCACGCGCGCCGCCAGAAAATGATTGAGTGTCTGAATGAATCCGCCCGTGACCTGCGCAAGCGACCACACCAGCATGCCGAGCCCGAGCATCACGCGCGAGCCGAAGCGGTCGAGCATCGCGCCCACCGGCAATTGCGCAAACGCATAGGCGAGCGAGAACGCCGAAAGCAGCAAGCCCATTTGCGAGGCGTTCAGATGCAGTTCCTCCGCCACCGAATGATTGGCGATGGAAAGCGTGCTGCGGTCCAGATAGTTCACGATGCCCGCTATCGTCAGAAAGGCGATGGCTATCGTCTGTGTGCGTTTGAGCCGTTGCGATTTTTTGATCATGGGTCGTCTCCTTTTGGCTGTTATCGTGTGGGTGTCTTTGGGCGCGTCGTGTATCAGTACGTGGCGCGGCCGCCGGAAAGATCGAATATTGCGCCGGTGCTGAACGTACAGGAATCCGAACAAAGCCATAGCGCAAGGTCGGCCACTTCGTCCACGGTGCCGAGCCGCCCGAGCGGGCTCTTGTCGATCATCGTCTGAACGTGGGCGGGTGACATCTGCGCGAGCAGCGGCGTTTCTACGGCAGCGGGCGCAATGCTGTTGACGAGAATGCCCGTTTGCGCGAGTTCCTTGCCAAGCGATTTGGTGAGTGCGATCACACCCGCTTTCGCCGCGCTGTAGGCGGACGCGTTTGGCGTGCCCTCCTTGCCCGCGAGCGAGGCCACGTTGACGATGCGCCCCGACCCCGCGCGGCGCATGGCGGGCACCACGAAGCGGCAAACGTGATAGGTACCCACCAGATTGACGTCGACGATGCGTTGCCATTCGGCGGGATCGTACGCGTCGAGCGGCACGGTCGAACCGGCGAAACCCGCGTTGTTCACGAGGTAGTCGATGCGCCCGAATTCGGCGAGCGTCGCTGCCAGCGCCGCTTCGATCGTCTCCGGCCGCGTGACGTCGGCTTCGAAGTGACGAGGCGCGTCTTGCGTATCCAGCGGGCCGGGCACGCGGTCCCAGTTGACCGTGCGTGCCCCGCCACGCGCGAACGCATTGCAGATCGCGCGGCCGATGCCACCTGCTGCGCCGGTCACGACGGCCACACGCCCCGCGAAATCGTACTGGGCGCGGGTCATCGGATGAACTGGTCCACGTAATCCTCGCCAAGACCCACCGCCGCGTAATGCTTGCGGCACATGTCGATCTTCGTGAACACGTCCTCATAGCCCGTGTAGTTGCCCCACGGATCGCAGTAGAACATCACGCCGTTGACCTGGAAGTAGGTGATCATTTCTTCGACGTCTTCCGGTACGTAAAGCGTGTGCGTCTCGCCGGGCGGCTCGAACACGTAGCTGCCTTCGGTCGCTTCCCAGTCGTGCTCCAGATAGCGCCAGCGGCCCTTGAGCACCATGCCGTGAACGGCCTGCGGGTGCCGGTGCCTGCTCAGGACACCTGATTTACGCACGCGCAGCAAATTCATCCAGTAGCCCTGCGCCGTGTTCAGGCACAGCGGGCGGAACCACACGTTCTCGGCCTGAGGCACCCACACGCGCTCGTCGGTGGGAATGGCGTGGGGAATGACGATTTCCTGCTGCGCTTCCTTGGGGAACGGAAGCTGATACGGCGTCATGGGGGAATAGGTCTTGTCCGTCATCAGTTGCTCTCAATATGTCCATAATATGGACGTTAAGTCCACGATATGGTTCATTGTGCGGGAGGGATTTGATTTCGGTCAATTCCAGGGTTTCCCCGGGTTCGGGTGCGAGTCCCTCAGACTTCAATGCCCTGCTTGTCGCACAGCGCTTCGATGAGCAGCCGCGCCGCGGGCGAGAGCGGCGCACCCTGGCGCGTGACCAGCTCATAAGGCTCACTGCGGGAAGCGAGGCGCAGCGGCAGGATGCAGGCCATCTCCTGGCTGGCGAAGAACTGCGCAACGTCGATGGACACCAGCGCGACGAACGACGGATTGCCTTGCAGCAGCGCGAGCGTAGCGAACGCGGAGGTCGTTTCGAGCAGATGCATCGGAAAGCGCAGTTCGGCCTCGCGAAACTCGCGTTCGAGCAACAGCCGCATCGGCATGTTCGCCCGGTAGACCACCCAGCGATACTTCTCCATGTCCTTGAGCGTGAGCTTCTTCGCGCGGTGCAGCGGATGCCGCACGTTGGCGATCACGGCGAGCGTTTCGTCCTGAAGCTTGACGCTCTCATAGTGCTGAGGCGTCTGGCTGACCGTGGTGCGGCAGATGGCGAGATCGAGCCTGCCCGCATCGATCTGGCTCAGGAGCGCTGCGCTCGTGTCTTCGACGATCTCGACCGACATTTCCGGATGCGCTGCGATCAGCGTGGAAATCGCATCGGTCAGCAGCGGCACCGCGCCCATGATGACCCCAACCGCGACGCGTCCGCCGCGCCCGCGCGAGAGTCCGACCAGTTCCTCGCGCAAATGCGTGAGATCGGTGTGGATCAGGCGCGCGTAGCGGATCGCGCAGTGTCCGGCCTCGGTGGCTTCCAGACCTCGATTGGTGCGATTGAAGAGCGGGGTGCCAAACGTCGTTTCGATCTCCTGCAATGCCTTGCTGGCGCCGGGCTGCGTGAGTGCGACCTGTTGTGCGGCCTTCAGCAGCGAGCCGTGATCGCCCAGGGCGATCAAGAGCCGGAGCTGCTTCACATGGAGGCGGGAGATGATCGAATTGAGCGACGGGGTCATGGGGTTGAGGAAAAGTTATAGCTGTATCAAATCTTCTCAATTACCGCGTAGTGGGCGTCTCCCTATACTGGCCCAAAACAATAGCACTCTGCGGCTGAAATGTGGTAATCGAATTGCAGCTGCCAGCGATTGCAGCCACAACGGCCGAATTCACTATAACTGAAGCTCAATCCTATGGCCCTCATCAACTACGTCACGCAGATTCAGTTCGACTTTGGCGCCATTCGTCTGCTCAAGAACGAATGCGAACGCGTGGGCATCAGCCGGCCGTTGATCGTCACGGACAAGGGCGTACGCGCGGCTGGGATCATCGATAGCGTGCTTGGCGCGCTGGAAGGCGTTGCGCCTGCAACGATCTACGACGGCACCCCGCCCAATCCGAACGAAGCGGCGGTGCGCGAGGCCGTGGCGGCCTACCGTGCCGGCGAATGCGACGGCATCGTTGCCGTTGGCGGCGGTTCGGCAATCGATCTCGCCAAAGGCGTCGCCGTTTGCGCTACGCATGAAGGACCGCTGCAACGCTTCGCCGTGATCGAAGGCGGCGCGGCCAACATCACGGCAAAGACGGCCCCGGTGATCGCCGTGCCGACGACTGCGGGCACCGGCAGCGAAGTGGGGCGCGGCGCGATTCTGATTCTCGACGATGGCCGCAAGGTCGGCGTGATCTCGCCTTACGTCGTGCCGCGTGTGGCGATTTGCGACCCCGAACTCACGCTGGGCTTGCCGCCCGTTTTGACGGCGGCGACGGGCATGGATGCCATCGCACATTGCATGGAGACCTTCCTCGCGCCCGCCTTCAATCCTCCCGCGGACGGCATTGCGCTGGATGGATTGTGGCGCGCGTGGCGCCACATCGAGCGCGCGACGCGCGATGGCGGCGACCGCGTGGCGCGGCTGAACATGATGAGCGCGTCGATGCAGGGCGCGCTTGCGTTCCAGAAGGGTTTGGGTTGCGTGCACAGCCTGAGCCATTCGCTCGGCGGCATCAACCCGCGTTTGCATCATGGGACGCTGAACGCGATCTTTCTGCCGGCTGTCCTGCGGTTCAACGAAGAAGCGCCTTCGGTGCGCGAGGAAGGCAAGCTCAACCGTCTGGCGACGGCGATGGGGCTAGGCAGCGGCGCCGAAGTGGCGCCCGCCGTGCGCACGATGACCGAGCGCCTCGGCTTGCCGACGGGCCTCGCGCAGCTTGGCGTGAACGCTGAGATGTTCCCCGAGATCATCAAGGGTGCGCTCAAGGATCACAGCCACAAGACCAATCCGCGCGAGGCCTCCGAAGACGATTACCGCGCCATGCTCGCATCGTCGATGTAACACGGCGCGGCTACGGTCAAGCGCAAGCGCGCGCTTCGGTGAGCGTCTTGAGGCGATCGAGTCCCGCGCGATACAGCACCTCGTAATGCCCGGCAAGCGAAGCGGCCTGATGGGCATCGCGCGGCTCGAATTGGCTCGCCCATGTGACGGCCGTTCTGCCCGCATCGATTTGCCGGGCGGAAAGCGTCGCCACGTAGTTCGATACGGGATCGGGACCTTCGACGATCGCGTAGCGATAGAACGTTTGCGACGCACTGTGTTCGAGCAGTTCCTCGACGATGATCGCGCCGCCCATGGCTTCGAGGTGACGAATGCGGCCGCCGTCCGAAAGCCGCGACGAGCGCACGAATTCGAGCCACGCGGGCAGGCCGTTGAAATCGCCGAGCATCGCCCAGACCGACTCGAGGGGCGCTGCGATTTCGATGGATACACTAACGTTAGCCATAATTTCTTCCTTCGAATTTAGGAAATTGCCGCCGACGCTTCAAGCCCGCCTTAGTCCCACTGCGGGGCGAGGCCGGCGGGGCTCACTTCACGGCCGTTGCGTTCGAGCGCGGCGATCTGCGCCATGTCGTCGTCCGTCAGTTCCAGGGTCTGCGCGAGCAGGTTGCTGGCCAGGTTCTCGCGCTTCGTCGAAGAGGGAATCACGGAGTAGTTCAGGCGCAGCGCCCAGGCGAGTGCGACTTGAGCGGGCGTGGCATGGCGGCGTTCGGCAATCGCACGGATGACCGGATCGCCGAGCACCTTGCCATAGGCGAGCGTCATGTACGACGTCACGTGAATGCCTTCCTGCTTCAGGAAGTCAACGAGCTTGTGGCTCTGCAAATACGGGCTCAATTCGATCTGGTTGGTGGCGATGTTGCCTTTGCCGACCACCGCGATGGCCTGCTTCGTCAGTTCGATATTGAAATTGGAAATACCGATCTGTCTCGTGAGCCCTTGTGATTTCGCTTCGGCCAGTGCGCTCATGAATTCTTCGAGCGGCACGCCGTTGCTGGGCGCGGGCCAGTGAATCAGCGTGAGATCGACTTCGTCGGTGCGCAGCTTCTGCAGGCTTTCCTTCAAGCTCGGCACGAGCTTTTCTCGCGAGTAGTTATCGACCCAGATCTTGGTCGTGAGAAAGAGATCGTCGCGCGCAATGCCGGAAGCAGCGATCGCTTCGCCAACTTCGGCTTCGTTGCCGTAGATCTGCGCGGTGTCGATGGCGCGGTAGCCGACTTCGAGGCCGTTACGCACGGAATCGATGACAACCTGGCCTTGCAGGCGGAATGTACCGAGGCCGAATGCGGGAATCTTGCTCATGTTGCTCTCCACAGAAAAATGATTGGGTTACCTAATCGAAAATGATGATTTAACGCGAGCGCCGATTGATGACGATCTGGACGACGACGAGCGCAACGCCGCCAAGCGCGATGAGCGCCCCGACGATCGGCACCGCGCCGTAGCCGAGGCCGGCCGAGAGTGCCGCGCTGCCCGCGGCGGCGCCCAGCGCGTTGCCGAGATTGAACGCGCCGACATTGACGGACGAGGCGAGCCCCGGCGCTTCGTGAGCGGCGCGCATCACGCGCATTTGCAGCGGGGGGACCACCGCAAAGGTCGCGATGCCCCACACGAGCAGGGCAGCCGCCGCACCCACATGCGTCGCGGCCAGCGCCGGGAACGCGAGCATCACGACGATCAGCAGCGCGAGGAAACCCAGCAGCGTGCCGTCGAGCGAGCGGTCGGCGAGACGCCCGCCCAGCGCGTTGCCGATGGAAAAGCCCACACCGATCAGCACGAGCATGGCGGTCACGAAGCCAGGCGTCGCGCCCGTGAGATGCGTGAGCGTGGGCGTGACATAGGTGTAGAGCGTGAACATTGCGCCCGCGCCGAGCACCGTGGTCGCGAGCGCGCCCAGCACCACCGGGCGCGTGAGCACGCCGAGTTCGGCGCGCAGGTTGGGCATTTCGCCCGCCTCGCCTTTCGGCAGCGCGGCCCACAAGCCGGCGATGGCGAGCGCGCCGAGCCCGGCGGTCGCGGCGAACGACATGCGCCAGCCGATCGTCTCGCCGAGCCACGTGGCCGCGGGCACGCCGCCGATGTTCGCGATGGTGAGCCCCATGAACATCGTCGCGACGGCGCTCGCCTGGCGCTCGCGCGGCACGAAGCTCGCGGCGACCACCGAGCCGATGCCGAAGAACGCGCCGTGATTCAGGCTCGTGACGAGCCGCGCGAGCAGCAGCGTGGTGTAGTCGGGGGCGATGGCGGAAAGCAGGTTGCCGAGCGTGAAGATGCCCATCAGCGCCATGAGCGCGGTGCGCCGCGGCCAGCGGGCGAGGGCGAGCGTCATGAGCGGCGCGCCCAGCATCACGCCGATTGCGTAGGCACTGATCAGCATGCCGGCGCTGGGGATCGACACGTGCACGCCCTCGGCGATCACGGGCAGAAGGCCCATCGGCGAGAATTCGGTCGTGCCGATACCGAATGCGCCAACGGCGAGCGCAAGGAGCGGCAAGGCGGCGCCGCGCTTCGCCGGCGGGTTGGCGGGTTGCTGCTGGCGGGCCGGGCGGCCCGCGGCGGGTAGACTGAGGTCGCGTTCGAGCATGGCTTCGTGCCTGGTTGGGCATCGGTGAGTTGGGACCGCTGCATTGTGCGGGTTTTACTTTTGACTAAAAACTGGGCTATAAACCATAGTGTTTTGAATTCAAATCAAGAATGAAGATCACTCTGGACGAACTTCAGGCGTTTGCCACGGTGGTGGACAGCGGCTCCATCACGGCGGCGGCGCAACAGCTGGATCTCACGGTGTCCGCCACGAGCAGGACGCTCGCGCGGCTCGAAGAGAAGCTCAAAACCACGCTGTTGCGCAGAACCACGCGGCGGCTGGAGCTTACGGAGGAGGGCAAGGCCTTCCTGCACAACGCGCGGGCCATCATCGAGTCGGTGGAGGGCGCCGAGGAGCAGATGCTCGCGCGGCGCGAGATGCCGGCGGGGCGTTTGCGCGTGGATGCGGCGTCGCCCTTCATGCTCCACGTGGTCGTGCCGCTCGTGCAGGGCTATCGCGAGCGCTATCCGCAGGTGGAACTGGAACTGAACAGCAATGAGGGCATTATCGACTTGCTGGAGCGGCGCACCGATGTGGCGATCCGTATCGGCCGGCTGAAGGACTCCACGCTGCATAGCCGGTTGATCGGCAATAGCCGCATCCGCGTGCTCGCGAGCCCGCAGTATCTGGCGGCGCACGGCCGGCCTGCGCGCGTGGAGGATCTAGGCAAGCATGCGCTGCTCGGCTTCACTCAGCCCGAAGCGCTCAACGTTTGGCCGCTCACCGGCGGCGATGGCGAGCCTCTGCGCATCGAGCCCGATGTGTGGTCGTCGAGCGGCGAGACTTTGCGGCAACTCGCGCTTGCGGGCGTGGGCATCGTCTGTCTTTCGGATTTCATGACGGCGCAGGACCGCGCGAACGGCAGCCTCGTGCAGGTGCTGCCGCGTCAGACGCAGGATGTCCGGCAGCCCATTCACGCCGTGTACTACCGCAACACGGCGATTTCGGCGCGCATCGTGTCGTTCGTCGATTATCTGGTCGAGGCCGTGCGCGCCACAGAGTTTGGCGGCCCGGCGCCGCGCCGGGGCGCGTGAGTGGCGCCAGGCGTTATCGCGGCTTCAAAACCGTCGTCATATATTCCGTCGCGAATTCGATAAAGGCCTGCACGCGCAGCGGCAGCCGCCTTTGCACGGGAAAGACGATTTGCGCGGCGAGCGGTTTCGCGTGCCATTTCGGCAAGACGCGCACGAGGCGGCCCGAGATCAGATCCTCTTCGATCAGCCATTCCGGCAACACGGCCAGGCCCAGCCCCATGCGCGCGGCCTCGCGCATGCTCGTCACCCCTTCCGAAATCATCACGGGCTCGATCTGCAACGTATGCGTTGCCGCCCCCGAATACAGCGTGACATCTCTCGAACCGCCGAATTGCCGGCTTGAAAGTGCGATCCACGGTAAGGCCTGGAGAC
Organism: Paraburkholderia guartelaensis; assembly: GCF_004353905.1. GTDB lineage: Bacteria > Pseudomonadota > Gammaproteobacteria > Burkholderiales > Burkholderiaceae > Paraburkholderia > Paraburkholderia guartelaensis. The sequence continues at coordinate 387,134 of NZ_SMOD01000003.1, forward strand.
TTTCCGGCTTGCTGGCGAGCTTGTGATCCTTGAGGAAGGCAGGCGAGGCGACCGGATAGCGCCGGATCTCGCCCAGCGAGCGCGCAACGACACGATCGTCAGTGAGCGCGCCAGCGACGATACCCGCGTCGCAGCCTTCTTCGATCATGTGCAGCGGGCGGTTCGAATACGCCAGTTCCATTCTCACTGCCGGGTTCACCTGAATAAAGCTGCTGATCATCCGGCTCACCACGGACTGGCCAAAGTCGATCGTGGAGAACACGCGGATATTGCCGCTCAGCGCGCTCTGATCGCGCCGCATGCGCTGCCCGGCCTCCTCGGCGAGCGCGAGCAGCGCCTGTGCGTCGGCAAGGAACTGGTGGCCGACTTCCGTGAGGCTCATGCGGTGTGTGTCGCGCCGCAGCAGCGCCGCGCCGCATTGATCTTCGAGTGAGCGCAACTGGCGGCTCAGCGTGGGCTGGCTCAGATTCAGCTTGCGCGCCGCCGCGGAGATGCTGCCGCTCTCCACGATGGCAACGAAGGCCTGCAGCAGGCTCAGGTCGTTGAAGATGGTCATACGCGGGGAGCATAACCGATATTCTGGCTATGCGGCTACCGTCGAACGTTGCCTGGCGGGAAGATGCACCCATCGCATCACGTTGCATCAGCCACCCAACCGAAACGGAGAGTCACCATGAGCACGCAAGCCAACGCCAGCAAAGTCGCGATCGTTACCGGCGCTTCCCGCGGTATCGGCGCATCGATCGCCAGACGCCTCGCCGGCGAAGGCGTCGCAGTCATCGTCAACTACGCCGGCCGCGCGGCGGACGCGAATGCGGTCGTGGAGGAAATCAAGGCTGCAGGCGGTCGCGCCGCGGCGATTCAGGCAGACGTGGCCGTGCCCGCCCAGGTGGCCGCGATGTTCGACCAGGCCATTACGCTCTTTGGCGGCGTGGATATCGTGGTGAACAACGCGGGCATCATGCAGCCGGGCCTCGTCAATCTGGCCGATACCGACGACGCGCTGTTCGACCGGCTCGTCGCGATCAACCTCAAGGGCACCTTCAATACGCTGCGCATTGCCGCGAAGAAGCTGCGCGAGGGCGGCCGCATCGTCAACTTTTCGAGCAGCATCCAGGCGCTCGCGCTGCCGGGCTACTCGGTGTACGCCGCCACCAAGGCCGGCGTGGAAGCGATGACCAACATCTTCGCCAAGGAACTGCGCGGCCGCAATATCACCGTGAATGCGGTTGCCCCCGGACCTACCGCAACCGAACTGTTTCTCAAGGACAAGACGCCCGAGCAGATCGAGCGCCTCGCGAAGATGCCGCCGCTCGAGCGGCTTGGTCAGGCGGACGACATCGCCGAGGTGGTCTCGTTCCTCGTCGGCAGCGGCGCAGGCTGGATCGACGGTCAAACCATCCGCGTAAACGGCGGCATCGTTTGATGTCCTGATCACGCGTTCCACTACGAACAAGGAGCCCGTCATGAAGAAGATCATTGTCGTTACCGGCGCATCCAGCGGTTTTGGCCGCCTCGCCGCCGCAGCACTCGCCAACGCCGGCCATACCGTCTACGCGTCGATGCGCGCGACCGCCGGGCGCAACGCTCCGGTCGTCGCACAGATGGCCGAATTCTCACAGCACAACGGCGTGGCTCTGCGCACCGTCGAACTCGACGTGCAGTCGCAGGCGTCCGTGGATGCGGGCATCGCCCGCGTAATCGCCGAAAGCGGGCGTATCGATGTGATCGTCCACAACGCGGGCCACATGGCCTTCGGGCCGGCCGAAGCGTTCAGCCCGGAACAGTATGCGCACCTGTACGACATCAACGTGCTGGGCACGCAGCGGGTGAACCGCGCGGTGCTGCCGCACATGCGCGAGCGGCGGGAGGGTCTGGTGGTGTGGGTGTCGAGCAGCAGTTCCGCAGGCGGCACGCCGCCTTACCTCGCGCCGTATTTCGCGGCGAAGGCCGCCATGGACGCGATTGCCGTTCAGTACGCGCGCGAGCTTTCGCGCTGGGGCATCGAAACGTCGATCATCGTGCCGGGCGCGTTTACCTCGGGCACGAATCACTTTGCGCATGCGGGCAGCCCGGAAGACAAGGGCGTGGTCGCGGCTTATGAAGCCGGCCCCTATGCCGGGTTCGGCGAGCAGATCCAGAAGGCGTTCGCCGCCATCGTGCCGCCAGAAGCCGACGTGGGCCTCGTGGCCGAGGCCATCGTCGATGTGGTCGATGCTCCCTTCGGGAAGCGGCCGTTCCGGGTGCACATAGACCCGACCCAGGACGGTGCGGACGTCGGCTTTGCCGTACTGGACCGCGTGAGGGCGGAGATGCTGCATCGCGTGGGCATGTCCGACCTGCTCGCGCCGCGCCCGCATGGCGACGCGTGATGCGAGAAGCGGCGAGGCGCGCTTACTCGGCGATGCACTCCGGCGCCTCGAGTCCGCGCAATGCCGCTTCGAACTCCTCGACGGGAATCGGGCGGCAGAAGAGATAGCCCTGATACGCGTAACATCCGGCCGAGGCGAGGAAGGCACGCTGCTCCTCGGTCTCGACCCCTTCGGCGATCACGCCGAGACCCAGACTGTGCGCAAGCGCCACGATGGTGCGGGCGATCACGGCGTCGTTCGGGTCGACGAGAACATCGCGCACGAATGAGCGGTCGATCTTCAGTTGAGCGAGCGGCAGGCGCTTCAGATACGAAAGCGACGAATAGCCGATGCCGAAGTCGTCGAGCGCGAAGACGATGCCGTTCGCCTTCAGCGCCTCCATTTTCTCGATGATCTCTTGCACGTTGTTGACCAGCACGCTTTCCGTCAACTCGAGCTTCAGCCGGTCCGCTCTCGCGCCAGTCTGTTCGAGCGTGGCCAGCACGCTTTGCACGAAGTCCGGCTGGTGCAGCTGCTGCACGCTGACGTTGACCGCAATGGTCAGATGCTCGGTGTAGGGCTGCGTGGCCCAGCGCGCCAGCTGGGTGCAGGCCGCGCGCAGCACCCAGCTGCCCAGTTCGGCGATGAGCCCGGTTTCTTCGGCCATGGGAATGAAGTCGGCCGGATACACGAGCCCGCGCAGGGGATGACGCCAGCGCACCAGCGCCTCGACGCCGGTGACGCGGTCGCGGTCGATCTGCATCTGGTAGTGAAGCACGAATTCGTCGTTTTCGATGGCATCGCGCAGCGCCGCTTCGAGCGCGGCACGCTCCACCACGACCGTCTGCATGTCGGGGTCGAAGAGGCGCACTGCGTTGCGTCCGCGCTCCTTCGACTTGTACATGGCGAGGTCGGCCTGCTTCATGAGGTCGTCCGTCGATGCCTGGAAGCCCTTGAATACGGTTGCGCCAATACTCGCCGTGCTGCGGTAGTCGATGTCGTCGAGTCGATAAGGATTGCCGAGCACGGCGAGAATCCGCTCGCCCAGCGCCTCGGCCTGGCGGGCCGCTTCACAGGGAGTGGGGTTCAGATTCCCCACTACGACGACGAACTCGTCGCCGCCCACGCGCGCCACGGTGTCGCCCGCGGGTATGCTCGCCGCCAGGCGTTTCGCCACTTCCTGCAGCAGCAGGTCGCCCTTGTCGTGACCCAGCGTGTCGTTCAGTGTCTTGAAGTGATCGAGATCGATAAACAGCAGGGCGCCGCTCGTGCCGTTCCTCGCGCTGTCGGTCAGGGCGTCCTTCAGGTTGTCGAGCAGCAGCGTGCGATTGGGCAAGCCTGTGAGCGCGTCGTAGAAGGCCAGTTCCTTGATGCGCTGGTCGGCGATCTTGCGCTCGGTGATGTCGCGCCCGCTCGTACGGAAACCGATGAATTCGCCCCTGGAGTCGGTAATCGGCACCCACGATGCGGAGAGCCACATGAGCGAGCCATCCTTGCGCACGCAGCGAAACTCCAGGTTGTCGCCGCGTGAGCCCAGTTGCGCGCCGCGGAACTCGGGCGCGACGTAGGAGGCGTCGTCCGGATAGATCACGGTGCAGGCGAAATCGCTCATGGCCATGCACTCGTCGACGGTGTAGCCGATGTACTGCTCCACCGCCGAGTTGATCCAGCGCGGCTTGCCTTCCGGCGACCACCAGATTTCCCAGTTGACGGTGCAGTCTGCAATCGCGCGGAATTTTTCCTCGTTTTCGCGCAGTTCCTTCGTCATCGACGAGGCAAGCCGTATCGCGCGGCTGCGGCCCGTCATCATGAGGCGCGTGAGCAGCGCGAGCAACAGGCTCAGGCCCGTGCCGGTGATCGCGATGAGGGTTGCCGCGTCGCGGCCGAAACGGGCTTTGAAGCCGTCACGCGCCATCAGCTTGAGCATCCAGTCGTGTCCGCAGACGACGAGATATTCGGTCGCCGAAAGATCGCTGGGCAGGTGATGGGCGGGGGCGCCCGACGTTCTGTAGAGCAACGCCTCCGGCGACGATTCCACGCCGTCATAGATGGAGACCGAGAGGCCGGGCGGTTCCTCGCCGTAAAGGCTCGCAATGACGTCGTGCATGCGAAAGGACGCATAGACCCAGCCGACGAGCTGCGCCTGGCGTTCAGTGGCGTTTTCCGGCGCCTGGCCGCGTGCGTAGACCGGCATGTACATCACGAAGCCGGGATCGGCGCCGGGATCGGTGTCCACCGAGAGGCGCACCTTGCCGGAAATGGTCGCCATGCCGGTGTCGCGCGCCTGCTCCATGGCGCGTCGGCGCACCGGATCGATCCAGGCGTCGAAGCCGGGCGCGGCGCGATTGGCGCCGATATACGGCTCGCGCTGAATGATGGGGGCGTAATTCGCGCGCGGACCGGCGGGCTCGATCGCGTAGCCTGGCAAGCCGCGCTGCTGCATGGCCGTGATGTGCGCGGCCTTTTGCGTTTGCGGCACCCAGGCGATGATGCCGATGGCCTGGATGCCGGAAAAGTTGGCGTCGAGATTGAGTGAATTGACGTAAGCGCGGAACGCGTCGCGATCGACTTCTCCGCTGGCGGCAAACAGGCTCTGCACGCCGCGCAGCAACAGCTCGTATGTGCCCATGCGCTGCTCGATGCGGCTCACGACGTCGCCGAGCGAGAAGTCGAACTGCGTGAGCAATTCGTGGCGGGCCGCTTCCCGCTCGTGGTTCCAGAGCGCCCATGTCACGCTGAGCGCGGCGGCGAGAACCAGTAGCGGGAGCAGAACGAGGCGCGTCCGGGTCATGGCGGCGTCTAGAAGGGGACCATCGAGTCGGCGAGGTCAGGCTTGAAATACTTCGTGAATATGCGCCGCACCGTGCCGTCGGCGATCATTTCGTTGACGAGGGCGCGCCACTTGTCCCGCTCCTCGGCCGAAAGCGCCTTCTTCGACATGATGAGCCCATGCGGAATGGGGGGATCGTCGAACTCCACGATATTGGTCACGCTCCGAATCTTCGCTTCATCGATGGCCGGATAATCGAATGGCTCGATGATCATTCCCTGAATGCGGCCAAGGATCAGCGCCTGGTAAAGCGGCTCGAGGCCCCCGGCCTGACTCACGCGGTTTTCGGCCGAGAGCGAATCGACCAGCCGGTTGGCGGACTCGCTATAGCGGAAGCTACGGATCACGCCGAGCTGAAACTTGTCGTTGTGCTCGAAATCGGCCAGTTGATGAATGCCCGAATCCTTGCGAACCAGCAGATAGTACTTGTTGCTGAAGTACCAGGCAAAATCCGCGTATTGATTGCGTTCTTCGTTGGCAATGCCCGAAAGACTGAAATCGAGCGCGCCGGATTCGATCAGTTTCCAGATGCGCGCGCGCGACATCAGGCTCACGCGGATCTGGCAGCCGCTGCGCCGCGCCAGGGCATCGGCGAAGTCCTTGTCGATGCCTGTGTCCGTGTCGACGGAGTAGAGCAGCCCGTGATCGTGTAAGGCGAGCGTAAATGATCGCGAGCAGTCGGGTCCCGCGGCAACCGCGGTGCCAACGCAACCGAGCGCGAGCAGCAAGCCTCCAAGGCAGTTTCGAATCACAGCGTCTCCGTTGCTTGTCAATGGCCCGATGGCCGTGAATCGGGCGGAAAACAGTCTTCACGTCTTATCGGCAGCGTGCTGCAATTCTTGAGACAATTCCAATTGTTTTTTTTGCACGCTTTTTGTGCGGGCGCCAAGGTGTTGATGCAGAACGACTGCCCGTGCCCGCCAGACCGCAGAGGCAAAAAAAAGCGCCGGCGCAAGGCCGACGCAATTGTCAAAAATGGGATCGTGTAAGGAAGGCTCAGCCGGAAGGTGGCAGAAGGTGGCCTTCGAAACGGACGATTTAGCCGATTCGCATAACGCTCAGTTCTCTTCCACCGGGTCGCGGCTCAGCATGCTTTTCGGAATCGACAGAATGAGAACGCAGCTCACGAGCAGACACGCGCCCAGCGCATAGGTGCCGTTGTTGATGTCGCCGGTCAGGTCCTTCGCCACGCTGGTGATCATGGAACCCGTGAAGCCGGACAGATTGCCGACCGAGTTGATGAGCGCAATACCCGCTGCGGCTGCCGTGCCGGAGAGAATCTGCCCCGGGAACGTCCAGTAAATCGGCATGAGCCCGAGGATCGCACAGGTGGCGATAGTCAGGAATACGATTGAAACCGGCACGTTGTGCGCGAAGAGTGCGCTCAGAATCAGGCCGACGCCGCCAATACAGGCCGGAATGGCCGCATGCAGCCGGCGCTCGCCCGTCTTGCGCGAGTGCGACGCATTCCAGATCATGGCGACTACGGCGCTGAGATAGGGAATGGCGGTCAGCAAGCCGATATTGAACGTGCTTTTCACGCCGGAAGCCTTGATGATGGAAGGCAGCCAGAACGCCAGGCCATAGAAGCCGGTATTGAAGGTCAGCAGAATGAACGTCAACAGCCAGACGCGCGGGCTTTTCAGCGCCGCCACGGCGCTATGCGTTTTCTTCGCGCTTTCCTGTTCGAGATTCTTTTGCAGCACGGCTTTTTCGGCGGCGCTCAGCCATTTCGCCGACTGAATGCCGTCGCCCATGCGCAGCAGCACCACGAAGGCGACGAGAATCGACGGAATGCCTTCGAGCAACAGCATCCACTGCCAGCCGCCCAGGCCGAACAGTCCATGCGTGTTTTCCATGAGCCACCCCGAGATAATCCCGCCGAGCGTGAGGCTCACCGGAATGGCGATCAGGAACCCCGACATCGCGACGCTCTGGCGACGCGCCGGAAACCAGTAGTTCAGGTAAAGAATGATGCCGGGGAAAAAGCCCGCTTCGCAGACGCCGAGCAGAAACCGGAGGATGTAGAACATCGTCGAGGTTTGCACGTGGAAGAAGCTCGCGAGCGGTGCGATAAAGGCGAGCGACGAAGACACGATGCCCCACGTCACCATGATGCGCGCGATCCAGAAGCGCGCGCCATAGCGGTGAAGGAGCAGGTTGCTCGGCATCTCGAAGAGGAAGTATCCCCAGAAGAAGATGCTTGCGCCTATGGCATAGATGCTGTCGCTCAGGCCGAGCGAATCGAGCATCTGCAACTTGGCAAAGCCGACGTTCACGCGGTCGAGGTAGGCGACGACATAGCACAGAAGCAGAAGCGGCAAGATGCGCTTCAGTACCTTGCGGTACAGCAGTTCTTCGGCTTCGTTGACGGCGGCCGGCGAGTCCGCAATCTGGGTCAGGGTGGGCATGCGATGTGTCTCCTTTCACATATGCCTTTTAACGGTCCCACTGAAGGGGAGGCGATTCCACGAACTGCGTGGTGTGCTTGCTGGATCTCTGCGCTGGCTGTGAACAGCGCACTGTTTTGTTATCGGTAACACAGCGGGCGCTAAATTAGCATGAGACGAGGCGCCACGGCAAGTCGGACGCCGGTGCCGAGGTCGGGAAAACGCGTGGTCTCACCTGGTGCACAGGGAGAGCGCAAAGTGCTAATATCCAGAAATGTTACCGATAACAAATGGCGTGAACCTGCGCGCCGCATCGTCGAGACAAGGAATAACGGAGTGAGTGATATGACCCAGCCCAACGTACGGCGCCTGCGCAGCCAGGAATGGTTCGACGACCCGGCCCATGCGGACATGACCGCGCTTTATGTCGAGCGCTTCATGAACTACGGTCTGACCCGGGAAGAGCTGCAATCGGGCCGCCCCATCATCGGCATTGCACAAACGGGGAGCGATCTCGCCCCCTGCAATCGTCACCATATCGAGCTTGCGGCTCGCACGAAGGCGGGCATTCGGGACGCGGGCGGCATCCCGATGGAATTCCCGGTCCATCCGCTTGCCGAGCAGAGCCGCCGGCCCACGGCGGCGCTCGACCGCAACCTGGCCTATCTGGGTCTGGTCGAAATTCTTCACGGTTTCCCGCTCGATGGCGTCGTGCTGACCACGGGCTGCGACAAGACCACGCCTGCTTGCCTGATGGCCGCAGCAACGGTCGATATGCCCGCCATCGTGCTGTCGGGCGGCCCGATGCTCGACGGCTGGCATAACGGCCAGCGTGTCGGGTCGGGCACGGTCATCTGGCATGCGCGCAATCTGCTGGCGGCAGGCGAGATCGACTACGAGGGTTTCATGGAGCTCACCACGGCTTCGTCGCCCTCCATCGGCCACTGCAACACGATGGGCACGGCGCTGTCGATGAACAGCCTCGCCGAAGCGCTGGGCATGTCGCTGCCCGGCTGCGCCAGCATTCCGGCGGCTTACCGCGAGCGCGGCCAGATGGCGTACGCAACGGGCAAGCGCATCGTCGACCTCGTGCGCTATGACATGCGTCCTTCGCGCATCATGACGAAAGAGGCGTTCGAGAATGCCATCGTCGTGGCCTCCGCGCTGGGTGCGTCCACCAATTGTCCGCCGCACCTCATTGCGATCGCGCGGCACATGGGCATCGAGCTGAGCCTCGAAGACTGGCAACGCGTGGGCGAACAGGTGCCGCTCATCGTGAACTGCATGCCGGCTGGCGAATATCTGGGCGAGAGCTTCCACCGCGCGGGCGGCGTTCCGGGCGTGCTGCGCGAACTCGATCGCGCGGGGCTCGTGCACCGCGAATGCCTCACGGTATCGGGCCGCACCATTGGCGCCATTGCCGACGGCGCGCCCGAGCCCGATCGCGAAGTAATCAGGACAACCGATGACCCGCTGAAGCATGGCGCAGGCTTCATGGTGCTTTCGGGCAACTTCTTCGACAGGGCGATCATGAAGATGTCGGTGGTCGGCGACGCCTTCCGGCAAACCTATTTGAGCGAGCCGGGCGCGGAAAATACCTTCGAAGCGCGCGCGATCGTGTTCGACGGTCCCGAGGACTACCACGCGCGCATCAACGATCCGTCGCTCGAAATCGACCAGCACTGCATTCTCGTGATTCGCGGCACCGGCACGGTGGGCTATCCGGGCAGCGCCGAAGTGGTGAACATGGCGCCGCCTGCGGAACTGGTGCGTCAGGGCATCACGTCGCTGCCCACGCTGGGCGATGGCCGCCAGAGCGGTACGTCGGCGAGCCCGTCGATCCTGAACATGTCGCCCGAGGCGGCGGTGGGCGGCGGCCTCGCGCTGCTGCAAACGGGCGACCGCATTCGCGTGGACCTGAATGCGCGCAGCGTGAACGTGCTGGTCGACGAAGCCGAGCTGGCGCGCCGCCGCGAAACGGCGCACTTCGAAGTGCCGCCTGCACAGACGCCGTGGCAGGAGCTTTACCGCAAGACGGTGGGGCAACTATCCACGGGCGGGTGCCTCGAACCGGCCACGCTCTATCTGAAAGTCATCGCCGAGCGCGGCAACCCGCGCCATTCGCACTAACCACGGACCATTGGACGCACCATGACCTCGAACACCCCCTCAAACTGGCTTCCCGGCGATGTCGGGCAGGCGCTGCTCGTCGGCCGCGTGTGGCGCAAGGCAGGCGAGCATGAAGGCCCCTCCGTCGTGCTCGTGCGCAACGGGGAAGTCATCGATATCACGGCCAGCGCGCCGACTACCGCGGATCTGTTCGACCGCGAGGACCTCGCGCATTTTGCACGCACGGTGAGCGGCGAATCGCTCGGCCCGGTGGAAAAACTGATCGAAGCGAATCTGCCCGGCAGCGTGGAGCCCGCGCTGCGTCTGCTCGCGCCCAATGACGTGCAAGCCATCAAGGCCTGCGGCGTGACGTTCGCGGTGAGCCTGATCGAGCGCGTGATCGAAGAGCAGGCGGGCGGCGATCCTGCGAAAGCGCAGGAAGTGCGCGAAACCATCGCGGCCACGATCGGCACCGATCTCTCGAAGATCAAGCCGGGCTCGGAAGAAGCGATGAAGCTCAAGGCGGAACTCGAGCGGCGCGGCGCGTGGTCCCAGTACATGGAAGTGGGTATCGGGCCCGACGCGGAAGTGTTTTCGAAGTCGCAGCCCATGTCGGCGGTGGGCTTTGGCGCGGATGTCGGCCTGCTGGCCGCTTCGGTCTGGAACAACCCCGAGCCGGAAATCGTGCTGGCCGTGAACAGCCGCGGCGAGATCGTCGGCGCGACGCTCGGCAACGACGTCAATCTGCGTGACATCGAAGGCCGTTCGGCGCTGCTGCTCGGCAAGTGCAAGGACAACAACGCCTCGTGCGCGATCGGCCCGTTCGTGCGTCTGTTCGACGCGTCGTTCAGCCTCGACACGGTGCGCAAGACGAGCGTCGCGCTGCGCGTGGAGGGCACGGACGATGACTTTGTCCTGGAAGGCGTCAGCCATATGAGCGAAATCAGCCGCGACCCGGCTGACCTCGTGGCGCAGACGTGGGGCCCGCATCACCAGTATCCCGATGGCTTCATGCTCTTTCTCGGCACCATGTTCTCGCCGATCAAGGACCGCGACACACAAGGCGGCGGCTTTACGCACCACCTCGGCGACAAGGTCACCATCTCCGCGCCGGAACTCGGCGCGCTGATCAACACCGTGCAATTGAGCACGGCACTCGCGCCGTGGACCTTCGGCGTGCGCGCGCTCTATCGCAATCTGGCTTCGCGCGGATTGCTGTGAGCCACTGAATCAGGAAACGCGACATGAACCAGTTCGACAATTACATCGGCGGCCAGTGGGTGCGCGGCGCCACGGCATCCACCAACGTCAACCCCTCCAATCTCGACGACGCGATCGGCGAGTTCGCGCAGGCGGACGACGCGCAGACGCGCGACGCCATCGCCGCCGCGCGCAAGGCCTTTGCGCAGTGGTCGCTCTCCACGCCGCAGCAACGCTTCGATTTGCTCGACCAGGTGGGCAGCGTCATTCTCGCGCGCAAGGCCGAGCTGGGCCGCCTGCTCGCCCGCGAAGAGGGCAAGACGCTGCCCGAGGCCATCGGCGAGGTGGGCCGCGCCGCGCAGATCTTCAAGTTTTTCGCAGGTGAGGCGCTGCGCCTTGGCGGCGAAATCGTGCCTTCGGTGCGACCGGGCATGACCGTCGAGGTGACGCGCGAGCCGATCGGCGTGATCGGCCTCATTACGCCCTGGAATTTTCCGATCGCCATTCCCGCCTGGAAGATCGCGCCCGCGCTGGCCTATGGCAATACGGTCGTCATCAAGCCCGCCGACCTCGTGCCGGGCAGCACGTGGGAACTCGTGAAGATCATTGCGGAAGCGGGCGCGCCGGCCGGCGTCATCAATCTCGTGATGGGGCGCGGTTCGGTGGTGGGCGACGCGATCGTCAGCTCGCCCGATGTCGATGCCGTGAGTTTCACGGGCTCGGTGCCGACGGGCCGCGCGATTGGCGCGAAGTGCTTCGCAACGGGCAAGAAGTTCCAGCTGGAAATGGGCGGCAAGAATCCCATGGTCGTGCTCGACGACGCCAATCTCGACGTCGCCGTGGAAGCCTGTATCAACGGCGCATTCTTCTCGACGGGGCAGCGTTGCACGGCGTCGAGCCGCCTCATCGTGACCGAAGGCATTCACGACCGCTTTATCGAAGCGATGAAGACCCGCATGAAAACGCTGAAGACGGGCGACGCGCTCGCGGACGGCACGCATATCGGGCCCGTGGTGGACGACAAGCAGCTTCAGCAGGACGAACGCTACATTGCGATCGCGCGTGAAGAGGGCGGCGAGGTGTACGGCGGCGAGCGCGTGGAAGGCGCCACGCGCGGCTATTTCCTTGCCCCCGCGCTGATCACCGGCACGACTGCGCAAATGCGCATCAACCGCGAAGAAGTGTTCGGCCCCGTCGCCTCGGTGATCAAGGTGAAGGACTATCACGAGGCGCTAGCCGTGGCGAACGACACGGAGTTCGGTTTGTCGGCTGGCATCTGCACGACCTCGCTCAGCTATGCCAACCATTTCCGCCGCCATGTGCAGGCCGGCATGGTGATGGTGAACACCGCAACGGCGGGCGTGGACTATCACGTACCGTTCGGCGGACGCAAGGGGTCGAGCTACGGCCCGCGCGAGCAAGGCAGCTACGCTCGCGAGTTCTACACCACGGTCAAGACGGCGTACGTCAATCCGGGCGCAGTGTGAAGCCGCGCGGGCGGCGAACTGAAGACGCCGCCCGCGCCGGTTTTCAGATCATGCCGTGCACCACGGAGTGGGCGAGCCGCAACAGGTCGTCGAACTGCGTGACCAGTTCGAAACACACGAGAAATGTGAATGCGGCGGCCGCCCCGGGAAAGCGCACCATCAGGCGCAGAGCGGGTTCGGCGGTCCGCTTCCTGACGGCATCGCGCGTCATCAGCCAGGTAATCACCACGCCGATTATGGCGCCCGCGATCAAGTCCGTGGGGTAGTGGTAGCCCAGATACGCACGCGGCAAGCAGATGATTAGTACCACATATAACATCACCAGCGCGCCGACCACACGCCATACCAGGAAGATCCCCATCGCAATCGACACCCACAGCATGGCGTGATCGCTCGGAAACGAACTGAAGTCGGTCAGCCCGGCCGCCCGCAGCGACGACGAGGCGAAATGCAGATGCAGATCGGGATTGAAGAGCGGCCGCTGCCGGAACGGCAGGAAGCGCGCGAGGAGGCGTCCCGCTGCGAGCGCGATCAGGCCGCTGGCCACCGTGGCGATCATCATCTCGCGCCGCCACTCGCGCCGTTCGTTCGGCTGGAACCAGATCCACCAGATGAGCGGGATGAGGAAATAGCCCTTGAATGTATAAAGTCCCACCATCACCCGGATCGCATGATTGAGCAGTGGCGGCAGATCGACTTGTGTGAGGGCTCCCAGAATGACGGTATCGAAGCTGTTCATTTATTGTGGGCCATTCCGCTGACTTTATTTACGAATGAGCAAGGCGACCGGAAACGGAGGTCTCCGGCCGCCTTGGGGCCCGATGTTCCAGGCGCTTGCAATCGTAAGTTTCAACTCAGCGCGCATAGGTAAAGAATCGAAAGCAAGTGTAAATCGCACTTGCTCCCGCCCTCACTGCGCTGCAGCGGCAGGCATCGTCCCTTGCGGTGCGCATGCTCGTCTGCTGTTACGCCCCGTCACACATCGTTTCGTTTCCAAACGAACTGAGTGCACGAAGGTGCCCGTTTTCGGGCATGACCCCACATCATTTCGGGCGATTTGCCCGGTTCTATCGCTACAGTTTCATCGCCTAGTCGGGCAGCAGGGAGCCGCTGCGCAGCGGCGTGGCGCCTGCCACCCACGCCACCTCCATTCCCGCCGTGGCGAAGCGCGTGCGTTGCCGCGCGTACAGCATGCCGGTCACGGAGCTCGTGATCGTGACGACGCGATCGGTCAGCGGATCGACCACATCGGCAATCGGCTGACCAGGTTCCACTCTCACGCCAACCGGCGTGCGGAACACGAGCACGCCGGAAGCCGGCGCGATGAGCGCTTCGGCGCCCGCGAACGGCGTGGCGGCGTATTCGAGAGGAGGCAGCGGAGCGGGCGTGCCTTCGATTACGCCGCGATGCGTGAGGTAGTCGATGATGGCGTTCGCGTCGCGTTCGGCAAACTCGTAGCTCACATCTGCCTGGCCGCGCAACTCGATCGTCACGGAAACCGCGCCGTTGGGAATCGGAAAGCGCTCGCCGTAGCGCTCGCGCAGCGCGGACCAGCAAAAGCTGTGAATCTCGTCGAAGGGATTGCCGTCCGAATTGAGCGCGAAGAGCGACGCTTTCGCTTCGAGATAGCGTGCGAGCGGCTCGACATCGGCCCACAGGTCGGGGTTCGTGTAGAGGTGCAGCGCGCCTTCGAAGTCGCAATGCAGGTCGAGCACGACATCGGCGTCGTACGACAGGCGCTGAAGGGCAAGACGCTGCGAGCCGAGTTCGGTGGTGGGCGTCTGTTCGTCGAGCGCCTCTCGCATCGCCGCGCGCACAACGGCCACGTTCTGCTGGGCGTCGCCGCTCAGTCGAGCGCCGACACGCGGGAGCACGAGTTCGGCGAGATCGTGGAAGTGGCGGTTGAAGTTGGCCGCGGTGCCGCTTTCGAAACGGCCGAGCAACTGACCGAGCAGGCGCTGATTGAGGCCGATGGGATTGGGCACGGGCACGACGACGACCTCGCCGCGCAGCTTGCCTGCGGCCTCGAGCGCGGCAAGGCGTTGGCGCAGCGCCCAGGCGACCAGCATGCCCGGCAGTTCGTCGGCATGCAGCGACGACTGGATGTAGATCTTCTGCGCGCCGGTGGGGCCGTAGTGGAAGCTCGTGAGGTGCCGCGCGGTGCCGAGCGCCGGCGAAATGAGCGGATGGGTTTGAATTTGCATGATGGCGTGAGGACGGGGAGAGTTTCGGGCAGCGGAAAGGGCAAAAGGCGCGGGAGTGTCCCGCGCCTTCGTCGCTAATAGTGTGCTCCGGTCAGGTTCAGGAGCCGTACACGTCGAATGCGAAGTAGCGCGATTCGATCTTCTTGTACGTGCCGTCCTTGAGCATGTCCGCGAGTGCCTTGTCGATCTTCACCTTCAGGTCGGTGTCGTCCTTGCGCAAGCCGATGGCGGCGCCGTTGCCGAGGATGCCGCTGGGATCGCTCAGTTCGCCGTTCGTGAACGCGAAGCCTGCGCCACGCGGGGTCTTCAGGAAGCTCAGGTCGGCCTGCACGGCGTCTTGCAGCGCGGCGTCGAGACGGCCCGAAAGCAGGTCCGCATAGACCTGGTCCTGATCCTGGTAAGGCACGATCTTCACACCGTTCGGCGCCCAATTGGCCTTTGCGTAGGCTTCCTGGGTCGTTCCCTGCTCGACGCCGACCGTCTTGCCCTTCAACGAATCTGCCGTGGGCTGGAGGCTCGAACCCTTCTTCGCGACGAGACGGCTAGGCGTGTGGAAGACCTTTGACGAGAATGCGATTTGCGCTTCGCGCTGCGGCGTCATCGACATCGAGGAGAGCACGGCGTCGAACTTCTTCGCCTTGAGCGCCGGAATCATGCCGTCGAATTCGCTTTCCACCCAAACGCACTTCGCGTTGATGCGCTTGCAGATTTCGTTGCCGACGTCGATGTCGAAGCCGACCAGCTTGCCGTCCGTGCTCTTCGATTCGAACGGGGGATAACTTGCGTCCACGCCAAAACGGACCGTGGTCCAATCCTTCGCGCAGACCGAGGTGGCGACGGCGAGCATCGCAATGCACAGGGCAAACTTCTTCATTGACGTGGAGTCTCCAGTATGTCTTTCGACGCCGCCGTGACGGATGGCGGCATGGTCAACAGCGGGCTGTCACGTCAGCCGTGTTGTATAGACAAAATAACGGCTCTCACATACTGAGACAACTAGGGTTTTTGCTGGCGGAAGGTGTAAACGCGCTGTCACGTGCGCGTTGCACGCGCGAAGGAAGGGCGGGAG
>NZ_SMOD01000030.1 GCF_004353905.1 Paraburkholderia guartelaensis
CCCGCCGCCACCTCCGCCGCCGCCCGATCCGCCGCCACCACCGCCACCCTGCGGCCTATTATTCCCGCCGCCGGACGGCCGTCCGCCGCCTTGCCCCTGCGGTCTGCCGCCGCCCTGGCCAGGCGGCCGGGCGTTCCCTTGGCCTGGCGGACGAGCATTCCCCTGTCCGGGCGGTCGCGCGTTGTTATTGCCGGGGCCCGCGCCGGGTGGCCGGTTTCCCTGTCCCGCGTTGTTGTTGGGCGGACGATTCCCGCCGCCCTGGTTAGGCGGCCGTGTGCCGCTCGGCGGACGACCGACAGGCGGACGCGGCCGCACGGGCGGCGGCGGCACGGGCCGCGGCCCTGGATGTCGCGCCCAGCGCGACTGATTGGAGTACCACGGCCGGTCGCGGTAGTGCATGCCCCAGTAGGCGCCGAGCGAGAACGTCACGATTGGCAGACCGATGCGCGGGCCATAGTTCATCACCGGCACGCGTTGTCCTTGCCATGGATAGCTGATGAAGGTGCCGTAGACCCAGCCGCGCAGGCCCGGAAAACCGATGTCGCACCAGCTAAAGCCGGCGACGCAGCCCCATACCGTCACCGCCACGCCACCCGGAATCTGCGCGACGATAGGAAAATCGGCTGCGGGTCCTGCGTAGATATTGACGGTCTGATTCGTGAACGCCTGCGACTGGGCGTGCGCGGGCGGCGAAGCCACGAATATGCCGGCTAGCGCGGCGAGCACGACACCGAGAAACTGCTTGCGCATTGCTGCCTCCAGCTGGGTGGAACCACCCGGACATTTATTGAGATAGCAACCATAACGGTAGCAGATAAGACTTTTTGGGCGCGCCTAACCATGTAACGGCTTATTTCGTGCGGGCGCGCAATCACCGGTCGGGCGCGGCGTTCGGCGCGCATTCGGCAAATTGCCGGCGGCGCGCACGCGTTGTGCCGCGCTGTGCAAAAATCGCGGCCTCGGTTCGTAAAGAAGAAAACAAGCGGCCGATTCCGTATCAGCAGACGAGGAGCAGACCACCGTGATTCAGCGTATTTCCCAATTCTTTACCGGCGTAGTGCATCGGATCTTGCCGGATCCGCTCATCTTCGCCATTCTCCTCACCGTCGTGACCTTCGTGCTGGCGTTCGCGCTCACGCCGCAGCCGCCCGAAGCGCTTGTCTTGATGTGGGGTTCGGGCTTCTGGAACCTGCTCGCATTCGCGATGCAGATGGTCCTGATTCTCGTGACCGGCCACGCACTCGCGAGCTCCGGGCCGGTCAAGCGCATGTTGGTCGCGCTGGCGAGTTGCGCACGCACGCCGGCCCAGGGCGTGATGCTGGTTGCATTCGTGGGTGCGATTGCCTGCGCGATCAACTGGGGCTTCGGCCTCGTGCTCGGCGCGATGTTCTCGCGCGAAGTGGCGCGGCGAGTGCGCGGCGCGGACTACCGGCTGCTCGTTGCCGCCGCGTACATGGGCTTTCTCACGTGGCACGGCGGTCTTTCCGGCTCGGTGCCGCTCGTCGCGGCCACGAAGGGCAACCCCATGGAAAAGGCCGTCGGCCTGATCCCGGTCTCGCAGACCATCTTCACGGGCTATAACGCGTTCATCACGATCGGACTGATCGTGCTGCTGCCGATTCTCGTGCGTCTCATGATGCCGAAGCCCGAAGATGTCGTCTCGGTCGACCCCGCGCTGCTCGAAGATCCGCCGAGCGTCGAGCGCAAGCTCGGCCCGGACGCGACCTTTGCCGAGCGCATCGAGGAAAGCCGCGGGCTCTCGCTGCTGGTGGCGGCGTTGTGCTTCGTGTTCCTCGGCTTCCGGTTTCACACGAAGGGCTTCGCGCTCGACATCGACACAGTGAACCTCGTGTTCCTCGCGGCGGGCCTCGTACTGCATAAAACGCCGATGGCCTACGCGCGCGCCGTGGCCGGCGCGGCGAAGGGCGCCTCGGGCATCATGATCCAGTTTCCGTTTTACGCGGGCATTCAGGCGCTGATGGACCACTCGGGTCTCGCGGGCGTCATCACGAAGTGGTTCGTCGATATCGCGAACGTACACACGTTTCCGCTGCTCGTGTTTCTCAGCTCGGCGGTGATCAACTTCGCGGTGCCTTCGGGCGGCGGCCACTGGGTCGTGCAGGGGCCGTTCGTGATGCCGGCGGCACAGGCGCTGGGCGCGGACCTCGGCAAGTCGGCGATGGCGATTGCTTATGGCGAGGCGTGGACCAACATGGCGCAGCCTTTCTGGGCGCTGCCCGCGCTCGCGATCGCCGGCCTCGGCGTGCGCGACATCATGGGTTACTGCGTGACCACGCTGCTGTTCTCGGGCGTGGTGTTCGTCGCGGGGATGTATCTCTTCTGAGCGTGAAACGGGCGGCGCGCGAGCGCCGTCCACTCACTTCTGCTTCACGTGCTTCGCCAGATAGTCGCGCAGCACGATCGCGTGATTGCGCTCCGTGTCGTGGGAGCCATAGAGCAGGGTGATGTGCCCGTTCCCGGCCGCTTCGGCGAGCGGCCGCCAGGCGTCGGGATTGGCATTCAGCTCGGCCAGATAGCGCTTCTTGAATTCGGTCCACTGCTCCGGGTCCTTGTGGAACCATTGGCGCAGTTCGGTGCTCGGCGCCACTTCCTTGAGCCACTCCACGTTCGCGAGCTTTTCCTTGCTCAGGCCGCGCGGCCACAGCCGGTCCACCAGATAGCAGTGGTGTCCCTGCTCGGGCAGCGGTTCGTAGACACGCTGGATATCGATTGCCGGTTTTGTCATCGTCGGCTCCTTTTTAGTGATTTGCGCGTGGCGGCCCTGGGGTGTCAGCAATGCTTGCACGCGCTCCTGCAGCGCGGGCAGGACGTCGTGTTCGAACCACGGGTGGCGCTTGAACCACGCCTGGTTGCGTGGCGACGGATGCGGGAGCGGCACGAAATTGGGTGCATAGTCCCGCCAGGCCGCCACCGTTTCGGTGAGGGAGCCGCGGCGCTCGCTGCCGAGAAAATAGCGCTGGGCATACTGGCCGACGAGCAGGGTCAGGCGCACGCCACGCAACTGCTTGACGAGCCGCGCGTGCCACAGCGGGGCGCATTCCGGGCGCGGCGGGTTGTCTCCGCCGCCGCCGCGGCCGGGATAGCAGAAGCCCATCGGCACGAGCGCGACCTGGGCGGCGTCGTAGAACGTTTCGCTGTCGATGCCGAGCCACGCGCGCAGCCGTTTGCCGCTGGCGTCGTCCCACGGTACGCCCGAGGCGTGGACCTTCGCGCCCGGCGCCTGGCCGACGATCAGCAGGCTTGCCGTATCGCTCGCCTGAAGCACCGGGCGCGGCCCGAGCGGCAGCGCGTCGGCGCAGGCGTGGCAGGCGCGGATTTCGGCGAGCAGCGCGGGAAGCGGGCCCGATAGCGAAACCGGCCCCCGAAGCGGATGGACATTCGACACGGCAAGGCGGGAAGGCGTGGCGGGAGATCCAGTCTACCAAACGCCCTGGTGCGCCGCTGCGACCGGCCCGCTGCGTGCCGGTCGCAGCGCGATTCCAGCGCGCTCGAGCCACATTGCGCGCTGCGTCATTCTCGAGCGGCCATTTGCGCTTTTCCTGTAATCTCGCCCGTGGTCGATCTGGAACGGAGCCGCAATGTCTGCCGAAGCCGAGACGTCAACCCGCACGACCCGCACCGAGCCCTTGCTCGTCGATCTCGCGCTGCAAGGCGGCGGCTCCCATGGCGCATACACTTGGGGCGTGCTGGACCGACTGCTCGAAGAGCCATGGCTGCAGATCGAAGGCATTTCGGGCACCTCGGCGGGCGCGATGAACGCGGCCGTGCTCGCGAGCGGCTATGCGAGCGGCGGCGTGTCCGGCGCGCGCGAGGCGCTCGAGCGCTTCTGGCGCCGCGTGGCCGACTCCGCGCGCTTCAGCCCGTTCCGGCGCGGCCCCGTCGACATCCTGCTCGGCCGCTGGACGCTCGATCACTCGCCCATGTTCGTCGCGCTCGACATGATGGCGCGCGTCATCTCCCCGTACGACCTGAATCCGGGGCGCGTGAACCCATTGCGCACGATCCTCGCCGACACCATCGACTTCGACGCGTTGCGCCGCTCGCGCATCAAGCTCTTCGTCACGGCCACGCGCGTTTCCAACGGCCAGGCGCGCGTGTTCCGCAACGCCGACGTCACGCCCGACGCGCTGCTCGCTTCCGCCTGCCTGCCCACGCTCTTTCAGGCCGTCGAGATAGACGGCGAAGCATACTGGGACGGCGGTTACGCGGGCAATCCCACCATTACGCCGCTGATTCGCGAGACCGATGCGATCGACGCGATCCTCGTGCAGGTGAACCCCGTGGAACGCGCGGGCACGCCGCGTTCGGCGCGCGACATCATCAACCGCGTGAACGAGATCGCGTTCAACTCGCCGCTAATCAAGGAGCTGCGCATGATGGCGCTGCTGCACAAGGTCGCCGACGCAGGCAGCGACGAGGGCCGCCGCTGGGCGCATATGCGCCTGCATCGCGTGCATAGCGAGAAGCTCGTTACGCTGGGCGCGTCGTCGAAGCTCAACGCCGAGTGGTCGTTCATCACGATGCTGCGCGACGAAGGCCGCCGTACCGCCGATGAATTCCTCGCGCAGCACGGTGCGCGGCTCGGCGAGACGTCCACGTTCAATTTCGAAGCGCTGCTCGAAGGGGTGCTGCAATGAGCGCGGGCACGCTCGTTATCGGCCTCGGGGGCATGCTCGCGAGTCTCGCGCTCCTGATCTGGCTCGCGTATCGCGGCTGGAGCGTGCTGCTGCTCGCACCGCTGTGCGCCATGCTGGCCGCGCTCATTTCCGGTGAGCCGGTGCTCGCGCATTGGACGCAAACATTCATGTCGAGCACGGGCCGATTCCTCGCCCAGTTCTTTCCGCTCTTCCTGCTCGGCTCGCTGTTCGGCAAGCTGATGGAAGATAGCGGCTCGGTTGATGCCGTGGCGCGCCTCATGATCGACAAGCTCGGCACGCGTCACGCACTCGTGGCTGTGGTGCTGGGCGGCGCGCTCGTCACCTATGGCGGCGTGAGCCTGTTCGTCGCGTTCTTCGTCCTCGCCCCGATGGCGCAGGCGCTCTTTCGTTCGGCCGATATTCCGCGCCGCCTGATGCCCGCTGCGATCATGCTCGGCACGGCGACCTTCACGATGTCGGCGCTGCCCGGCACGCCCGCGCTGCAAAACGCCATTCCGATGCCGTTCTTCGGCACGACGCCGTTCGCTGCGCCGGGTCTTGGCGTGATTGCAAGCGTCGTGATGGCGAGCTTCGGCCTCTGGTGGCTTGGACGCGTGGCGGCGGCGGCGCGGCGCAACGGCGAGGGCTTCGTCGAGCCTGACAACGGCGGCGCCGATGACGAAGAGCGTGGCAAGTCCTCGCTCGTGCGCGAGCGCGCGAGTCTCGCGCAAGCCTTCGATCCCGCCGAGATCGGCGGCGCGGCTGTACCGGCACATGCCGGGCCGCCGTCGCCCTTCGTCGCGCTCGCGCCGCTCGTGGTCGTCGTGGGGATGAACTTCGTGATGAACGTCGTGGTGTTCCCGCGCATCGACGCCTCGTATCTCGCCGAACCGCGTTGGGGTTCGACCACGCTTTCGGCGGTGGCGGGCGTGTGGGGTGTCTCGGTTGCGCTCGCGCTCGGCATCATCGTGCTGGTGGCGCTCAATCGCGGGCGGCTCGGCGCGCTGCGCGAAAGCGTCGATGCAGGCGCCAACGCGTCGGTGTTGCCGGTGCTGAGCGTGGGCAGCCTCGTGGGCTATGGCGCCGTGATTGCCGCATTGCCCGCGTTCGAGGCCGTGCGCGACTGGGTGCTCGGCATCGGCGGCGGCCCGCTCGTCTCGCTCGCCGTGGCCACGAACCTGCTTGCCGGGCTCACGGGCTCGGCGTCGGGCGGGTTGACCATCGCGCTCGATGCACTCGGTGGCACCTATATGCAGCTCGCCGCCGAGCATGGCATCGATCCCGCGTTGCTGCACCGCGTCGCCGTGATGTCGTCGGGCACGCTCGACAGCCTGCCGCACAACGGCGCCGTTGTCACGCTGCTGGCCGTGTGCGGCTCGACGCATCGCGAGAGCTATCGTGACCTCGTTGTGGTGAGCATCGTCGGCGCGATCATCGCGCTCGCCGTGGTGATCGTGCTCGGGTCGCTGTTCGGCAGTTTCTGAACGTGTTCCTGCGCGAGACGCGCCGCGGGGCAGCGATCCGCCAACGCGCGTAGACTCTCGCGAAGCAGCGGCCCTTCGCAAGGAGGCTTCATGAAATTGCTTGCTGTCCACCCGAGCGGACTGATGTACACGCGCGTGTTCCTGCGGCTCGAGCCGCTGGGCCTCGAATCCGTGGCCGGCACGGCGCGCGAGGCGGGGCATGACGTGCGCCTCCTCGATCTGCAGGTCGAGACACACCGCGACCTCATGCGCATGGTGCGCGGCTGGCAGCCCGAGGCGCTCTGCTTTTCGGGCAACTATCTGGCCAACATTCCCGAGATCGTCGACTTGTCGAAGGCCGTGAAGGCCGCGCTTCCCTCGTGTTTCGTATTCGTAGGGGGCCACAGCGTGTCGTTCACCGCGCACGATCTGCTGCGCCATGCCGAAGGCGCGATCGATTGCGTGCTACGCGGCGAGGGCGAAGCTTCGGTGAACGAACTGCTCGAAGCGGTATCGCGCGGCGCCGACTTGCTCGCCGTGCCCGGCGTCGTGACGAGCCGCGGATCGGGGCCTGCGCCTCGCTTCGTCGAGAATCTCGATCCGGTGCGGCCCGCGCGCGACCTGCTGCGCCATCGTCGCAAGTATTTCATCGGCACGCTCGATCCTTGCGCTTCCATCGAATTCGCGCGTGGCTGCCCGTGGGACTGCACGTTCTGCAGCGCATGGACGTTCTACGGACGCAGCTACCGCACGCGCAGCCCCGAAGTCGTCGTGGAAGAACTGGCGGCGCTGCGCGAGCCGGGCGTGTTCATCGTCGACGATGTGGCGTTCGTGCACGCCGAACACGGCATGGCGATCGGCGAGGCGATCAAGCGGCGTGGCATCGACAAGCAGTACTACCTGGAAACGCGTGGCGACGTGCTTCTGCGCAACAAGGACGTGTTCCGCCTGTGGCAATCCATCGGCCTGAAATACATGTTCCTCGGTCTGGAGGCGATCGACGAGGAGGGGCTCAAGGCGTTTCGCAAACGCATCAGCCTTGACAAGAACTTCGAGGCGCTCGAATTCGCGCGTTCGTTGGGGATTACCGTCGCGATCAATCTGATTGCCGATCCGGATTGGGACTGCGAACGCTTCGAGACGATCCGCCAGTGGTGCCTGGAGATTCCCGAGATCGTCAATATCAGCGTGAATACGCCGTATCCGGGCACGGAGAACTGGCAGCGCGAGGCGCGGCGCCTCACGAGCCTCGACTATCGTCTTTATGACATCCAGCACGCCGTCGTGCCGACGAAGCTTCCGCTGCCCGAGTTCTACTCTGAACTCGTGCGCACGCAGCAGGTGCTCAATCGCAAGCACATGGGCTGGACCGCGCTGCGCGGCGCGGCGGGGCAGGCCACGCACCTCCTGTTGCACGGCCAGACCAATTTCGTGCGCATGCTGTGGCGCTTCAACTCGGTGTTCAATCCGCGCCTGCAGATGGCCGACCACGCGCGTGAAGTCCACTACGAGATGACGCCGCCGCCCGGCATGAGCGGCGCGCCGCAGGTCGATATGAAGACCGTCTACATTCATGGTCCCACCGGCCGCAAGGGCCGCAAGATTGACGACGCCACGGAGAAGTTCGTCGACGAGACGCGCATGGGTCTCGGCTGATTTTTCGGCCGGCGCCGTCTTGACGCATACCGGCTGCGCGCGCGTCCTGCCGTCGAGGTTGGACGCGCGCGCGTAGTGGGTTCACAATCCACCGGTCGCATCAAGACGAAAAAGATATGGAATTCCGGCAACTACGCTACTTTCTCGCCGTCGCGGAGTATCTGCATTTCAGCGAGGCGGCAGCCTTTCTCGGCATGGCGCAGCCGCCGCTCAGCCAGCAGATCCTCAAGCTCGAAAAGGAAATCGGCACGCGGCTCTTCATTCGCCACTCGCGGCGCGTGGAGCTGACCGAGGCCGGGCGGCTCTTTCGGGAGCGCGCGCAACGCCTCATCGACGACGCGGATCTGGCGCTCGCGGAAGCGCAAAACGCCGGGCGTGGCGAGACGGGGAGGCTCGTGCTCGGCTTCGCGGGCTCCACGGTGTTTCATCCGCTCGTTGCGACCGTGCTGCAGCGCTTTCGCAGCGCGTACCCTGGGGTCGTGATCGGGTGCGAGGAGAGCAACAGTTCGGTGCTGCTTGAGCGCGTGAGCGAAGCCAAGGTGGATGCCGCTTTCGTGCGCCTGCCGCTCGATTGCCGCGGCCTCGCCACGCAGGCGCTTGTGGAAGAGGACGTACTTGCCGTGCTGCCACCGCGCCATCGCCTCGCGCGCCGCCGCAGCCTCGATCTCGGCGATCTCGCGGGCGACCCGCTCATCCTGTTTCCACGCCCGATCGGCCCCGATCTCTACGACTCGATCATCAGCGCGTGCCATGCGGCGGGCTTCAATCCCGTGATCAGCATGGAGTCGCCGCAGATTTCCTCGACCGTCAACATGGCGGCGGCGGGCTTCGGCGTCACGCTCATTCCTTCTTCGATGCGGCAGATCCAGGCCAAGGGCGTGACGTACCACGATCTCAAGGGCGGCACGCTGCACACGACCATCGCGCTCGTGCACCGTCCGCGCGAAAAGGCGCCCACGGTGCAGAACTTCGTGCGCGTCGTGCGCGATGCGTCGCGGCATGCGCCGCAGGGCTGATTCTGCGGGCTCAAAGGTCGATCTATATCTTTTTCGTCTTGATTGTGCGTGGTCGCGATATTGGACGTAATAGGTCGCGGGTTTTATCCTTCCGCGATCATCGTTTTCTGCAGGAGCCGTTCGCATGTCCACCACCAACCCGAGCGCCGCTCGCGAGCCGCTTGTCGCGTCGTTGCGAGCCGTCGTCGGCCGCGAGCACGTGCTGACCGGCGACGAAGCCACGCGGCGCTACCGCAAGGGCTTTCGCTTCGGCGAAGGGAAGGTGGCGGCGGTCGTGCGGCCCGGCACGCTCGTCGAGCAGTGGCGGGTGCTGCAGGCGTGCGTGTCCGCGAACGCAATCGTCATCTCGCAGGCTTCGAATACGGGTCTCACGGGTGGCTCCACGCCCGACGGCGACGACTACGACCGCGAGGTCGTGATCGTGAGCATGACGCGCATGCGCAAGGTCTATGTGATCGACGGCGGCAAGCAGGTGGTCTGCCTGCCGGGCTCGACGCTCGATCAGCTGGAGCAGACGCTCAAGCCGCTCGGGCGTGAGCCGCATTCGGTCATTGGCTCCTCATGTATCGGCGCTTCGGTCGTGGGCGGCGTGTGCAACAACTCGGGCGGCTCGCTCGTGCGGCGCGGACCGGCCTATACGGAGATGACCGTGTTTGCGCAGGTCGATGCAGCGGGACGTCTTACGCTCGTGAATCGTCTCGGCATCCGGCTCGGCGAGACGCCGGAAGCAGTGCTTGGCCGCCTCGATCGCGGCGAGTTGCCCGAAGCCGATATCCTGCACGACGCGGGCGCGGCTTCCGACCACGGTTACGCGGATCACGTACGCGACATCGAAGCGGATACGCCCGCGCGCTACAACGCCGACCCGCTTCGTCTGCACGAAGCGGCGGGTTCCGCGGGCAAGGTCATGGTGTTCGCGGTGCGGCTCGACACGTTCCCGATCGAGCGGGGCGCGAAGGTGTTCTACATCGGCACGAACGAGACGGCTGAGCTGACCGACCTGCGCCGCGACATACTGGGCAAGTTCTCGAAGCTGCCCATCGCGGGCGAATACCTGCATCGAGACGCCTTCGATATTGCCGAGCGCTACGGCAAGGACATGTTCCTCCTGATCCAGCATCTCGGCACGCAGCGCCTGCCCGCGCTGTTCGCCTTCAAGAGCCGTTGCGACGCGTTTTTCGAGCGGTTGCCGTTCTTTCCCGCGCATTTCACCGACCGCGTGGCGCAGGCCGTGAGCCAGTGGTTTCCGGGCCATCTGCCCGCGCGGCTCAAGGACTACAGGCAGCGCTACGAACATCATTTGATGCTCAAGGTGTCGGCCGATATGGTGGACGAAACGCGGGCTTACCTGAAAACGTTTTTCGGCGTGGCGAGCGGCGACTTTTTCGAATGCACCGACGAAGAGGGCAGCAAGGCGTTTCTCCATCGTTTCGCCGCCGCGGGCGCGGCGGTGCGCTATCGGGCGGTGCATAGCGACGAAGTGGAGGATATCGTCGCGCTCGATATCGCGCTTCGCCGCAACGATCGCGACTGGTTCGAGCGACTGCCCGAGGCGGTTGAAAAGCCCATCGCGATCAAGCTCTATTACGGGCACTTCTTCTGCCATGTGTTTCATCAGGACTACATCGTACGCAAGGGGAACGATTGCCTCGCACTGGAACACGAGATGTGGAAGCTGCTGGACGCGCGCGGCGCCGAATATCCCGCTGAGCACAACGTCGGCCATCTCTACGATGCGAAGCCTGCGCTGAAGTCGTTTTACGAAACGCTCGATCCGTGCAACTGCTTCAATCCGGGTATCGGCCATACGTCGAAGTTCGCGCGGTATCGTGAGCCGCAGGCGCAGCGCGAGCCGCAGGCGCAGTAAACAAAAAGACGGCGGCGGTATCGAACCGTCGCCGTAAAGGGCACGTAGCCTCGCGCTGCGCTGCGCGCTTCCCCCTGTCAGCTCTTCGTCGTCGTTGCCATCCAGCCGTTCTGCGTGCTGATCTGCGTGATTTCCTTCGCGATCGAGCGGGCCAGCTTGCCGGCATCCGACGAGAGCGTGTCGCGCTTCGCCTCCGAGGCGCCGTGCAGACCGCCGCCCACCACCGCCGCCGTCGCGACATGGCCAGCCGCCGCGCCCACGCCCGCCGTCTCGGCCATGCCAGGCATATGGCCGCTATCGGCCTTCGTCTGGAAGCTCAGGAGCGGTTGCGGTTCGCCGCCGTTGGCGGGCTGGAACAGCACCGCGATCGTCGCGCCCACTTCGCTCTTGCCCGCGCCCAGTCCGATCAGCATGCGGCGGCGGCTGCTGCCCGCGTCCATCGTGTCGATGCGGCCTTCCACGATCAGCGCGTTGCGACCGGCGGGGGCGGGACCGTCCATGCGCACGGCGGGCAGGCCCATTTTCTGAAGTTCGCTCACGAGCTGATCGGCGAGATGCTCGCGCGTTTGCAGCGCGGCCTGCTGTTGCTGCTGCTCCGACGACTCGCCGCTCGTCATCGTCTTGAGCTTGTGCAGCATGCCGGTGCTGTCGAGCTTCACCTGGTCGGCGGCGGCGTCGAACGTGTAGACGTAGACGACGTCGGCGTGCAGTTGCGGGAGCGGCCCATTCGTCTGCACGACCGGCGCGGCCGATGCGCAGCCGCTCGCGAACAGCGCGCCGGCGAGGCACGTGGTGCCCGCGATGCGCTTGGCTTTTTTGACGAGGAAGTTGATGATCGTTTGCATGTCGATGTCCTTTTGCCTGAAAGAGTGTCTCGTGTCTGCCGATACTCGCAAATTACTCAGGATGGCGAACTATCGACTATGGTGCTTCGGCGTCTGGGCTTCGGTTTGTTCTGCTCCGTTGCTCAGGCTCAGGCGCAAGTATGGGGGGAAGGGCGCGCGAAATCCACGCGCAAATTATGTCGATTCATGTCATGCGTGAGCGGCCGGCGGCGCGCCGTTCTGACTCGACGAGGGACGGTTCAGCGGCA
This sequence comes from Paraburkholderia guartelaensis, assembly GCF_004353905.1. Lineage (GTDB taxonomy): Bacteria > Pseudomonadota > Gammaproteobacteria > Burkholderiales > Burkholderiaceae > Paraburkholderia > Paraburkholderia guartelaensis. The sequence continues at coordinate 11,754 of NZ_SMOD01000030.1, forward strand.
GGCGCACGACGGCTTCGAGGCCGCCGCCTTCGCGGTCGCGGAACGTGAGCGAGCCGCCATGCAGCCGCGCGATCCGCTCGACGATGGCAAGCCCGAGGCCCGAGCCGCCCGAATGCGTGCGCGCGTTCGCGCCGCGGCTGAAGGGCGATTTGAGGCGCTCCAGCTCCTCGGCGCGGATGCCGTTGCCGCGGTCGGCAACGATCACGCAGGCGGTGTCGCCGTCGCGCCAGGTGCGAATCGTCAGACCTGTGCGGCCATAGTTCACGGCGTTCTGCATGAGATTCATCAGCAGACGCATAACCGCGATGGGCCGGAACGCGAACACCGGCAACTCGCCTTCGTCGAAATCGAATTCATGGCCGAGCCCCGCGAAGTCGGCGACGAGCTGGCCTGCGAGTGCGTTGAGGTCGCCCGGTTGCGGCGCTTCGCGCTCGCCGCTGCCTGCGTAGTCCATGAACTGCTGGAGGATCGTGTCGATCTGGTCCAGATAGCTCTCGGACGAGGCCACGAGCGCATCGTTGCTGCCGCGCGGCAGGGCCATCGCGATCGCGAGGCGCAGTTTCGTGAGCGGCGTGCGGATGTCGTGCGAGACGCCGGCCAGCATCAGCGCGCGCGTGGCCTCGGCCTGCTTCAGCGCTTCGGTCATTTGATTGAAGGCGCGGCTCACTTGGGCGATTTCGGTGGGGCCGTTGGTCGGCAGCGGCGGCGGCGTTTCGCCGGCGCTCACACGCCGCGCCGCGCGCGCGAGCTTGCGCAGCGGCCGGTTGATGTGGCGCTGCAACAGATAGCCGGTGAGCGCGGCGAGCAGCGCGAGCGCGGCGGACAGGATCAACGCCGTGGTGATGCCGCTCGCGCGCGCGTCGGCGGTTACCGGCAGTGCGATCCAGATCGGTTCGCCCGCTGCATGAAGGCGGATCCACAGGCGCTCCTGCGCGGCTTCGCCATCCGCTGCGGGTTCAGTCTCGTCGTGACTCGCGTCCCAGCGCACCAGCAGCTCGGGCGGCAGATGGCTTTGCAGCGCTTCGACGAACACGTCGCGCTGCCAGGTGCGGAAAAAGTCGACGAGACTCGGAGGCGCCTCGCTCGACGCTTGTGGCGGCGCCGCACGGCGCGCATCGAACCGCGCAGCCGCCGCGCGCCCTTCGTCGGGCGGCATGGACGCGAGCGTGGTGTCGAGCAGCTTGACGTAATCGGCGAAGATGATCGAGGCGCGTTCGATGCGCGGGCGCTGCACGAAGTGCAGCAGCACAATGAGCGAGCAGATCTGCGAGAGCGCGACGAGCGCCACCAGCAGCGCGATGTTGCGCGAGAGCAGCGAGCGCGGCAGGCGCAAGCGCATTACGATTCGACGCCGGCCACCAGCATGTAGCCGATGCCCCAGACGGTCTTGATGAAGCGCGGCTTGGCGGGATCGTCCTCGACGATCTGCCGCAGGCGCAGGATCTGCACGTCCACGCTGCGGTCGAGCGCGCTGTGGTCGCGCCCGCGCGCGCGGGCGAGCAGATTCTCGCGGCTCACGGCGCGGTTCGGCGACGAGCCGAGCGCGTGAAGCAGCAGCATCTGCGCCGAGTGGACCTCGATGGGCGTGCCGTCGCGGTAGAGCGTTTGTTTGCCAACGTCGAACTGAAAGTCGCCGAAGCGCAGCAATTGCGAGGTGACCGTGGGCTCGCCCGAGGCCATCTTCTGGCGGCGCAGCAGGGCGCGAATGCGCGCGACCAGCTCGTCGGGAAGAAACGGCTTGGCGAGGTAGTCGTCGGCGCCGGTCTCGAGGCCGATCACCTTGTCGGCGGCATCGCCCTTGGCGGTGAGCATGAGGATCGGCAGCGTCTGGCCTTCGGCGCGCAGGCGGCGGCATACCGTGAGGCCGTCTTCAGGCTCCATCATGAGATCGAGCACGAGGAGGTCGTAGGGCTCACGCTGAAGCAGGCGGTCGAGGCGCTTGCCGTCGGCGACGGCGCGCACCTCGAAACCCTGGCTCGTGAGAAAGCGCTGCAGCATGTTGCGCAGTTCGGCTTCGTCGTCGAGCACGATGATCCTGTTTGCCTGCTCCATGTGACGCCTCCGGCGTTCATCGGGCTGCTGCGCGCGCTCGCATGAAGTCCTCGATCTGCGCGAGGGTGACGAAGCCGGCCTTTTGCGTGTCGATTTCGTCGAAGTGCTGCGCGACCTTCGGCATACCCGCCTGCGCCTGCTCGCGCGTGAGCTTGCCGTCGTGCGTCGTGTTCGCGGCGGCGAAACGCCCTTCCATCTGCGCCATCATGCGTTCGACGCGCGCGCTGTCGCCTGAGCCGCCCGGCAAGGCCTGAGCCGATGCCGGCATGCAAACCGCTGCTGAAACGATACACAAAACGAGGGCAGCGATCATCTTCTTCATGGTGTTCTCCGTGAGGTGGCCGACGTAGCGCGCCGGCCGGTTGATAAAGCGAATGAGAGGGGCGGCTGCGGGTCATGCGAATCCGCAGCCGCCGGTGATGGTTCAGGCCCAGTGAGCGGGGACCCACACGCGGCCGACCCAGTGGCCGGGAATCCACACGGCGGGGCGCGGGGCGATGTACACGGCGCGCGGCAGCGGCTGGCCCACATAGACGACCTTGGGTGCCGGCGGCGCCACGTAGACGACCTTCGGTGCGGGGGCCGGCGCCACGTAGACCGTCTTCGGTGCGGGAGGCGCGACATAAACCGTCTGCGGTGCGGGTGCCGGCGCGACGACCACCGTCTTGGGGGCGGGCGGCGGCGGGGCGACATACACCGTGGTGCTGGGCGGCGGCGGCGTGACGACGACCGGCGCGGGCACGGGGGCCGGGACGCCCACGACGGCGACCGTCGTGCCCGAGGTGGTGACCGTGCCGGTGGTGACTGTGCCGCCGTGGACGACGGTGGTGCCGCCGCTCGTGGTCACCACGCCGGTTCCGACGCCCGTCGCGCTGCCCGAGTGGTAGACGCTGCCGCCCTGCGTACCGGTGACGGTGCCCGAGCGATTGCACGTGTTCCCCGCGCAGCTCGTGGACGCCGAGTGCCCGTAGGTGTTGCCGTTGCCCGTCGTGACCGTACCCGTCGACGAGTACTGGCCGGGCGCCGTGCGCGTCACGCTACCCGAGGTGCTCGCGCTGCCGCCATCCGAGCCGTTGAGCGAGCCGGTGTGCGAGCAGGTGCCGCCCGCGCAGCTCGTATCGCCCGAATGCTGGACCGAGCGGCCGTTCGGGCCGTAGGCCGTGCCGCTGTTGCTGAACTGGCCCGGCGCGGTGCGGGTGATGGAGCCGCTGTTGGTGGCGACGCCGCCCCAGGGACCGGCCACGCCGCCCGCATGCGAGCAGGTGCCGCCGCTGCACGAACCGTAGTGCGCGCCGTTGTACGTGCCGTGCGGCGTGTATGCCGTGCCGTGGCCGGACCAGCCGGCGAAAGCGGGGGCGCTGGCGAAGCCGATGAGCGCGGCGACGACGAGGGGGAGCGTTTTCATCAGAGGTCCTTGCGGTTCGTTTCGGGAGGCACGCTGCGGCGTGTCAGCGGAACGAACTATAGGGCTGGGCCTGGCTCAAGTCGCGTCATAAACCATGTCGCCGTGTTACACGTCGCGCGGCGTTTGGCGCTACCTCCCCGCGCACGCGGCGCGGCGGGCGTATCGACGTGTTTCGCGCGCGTGGCGCGTGACATATCCCGACATACTTTGCGCGTGGTTTTTCCCTCTGCGCGCCACTACAGTGCCCTTCATCCGACGCGCCGCCGCGACTCCTGCGTGCAACACGCGTCTTTCCTCACCGCGCAAGACGCGCTTATTGCACACGATCCATCATGCTCACCACAGGAAAACTCGCGTTCTATGTCACGCTGTTCGTCGTCGCCGTCTCGCTGATCGAGGCGTGCGTGCTCACCTTCAGGAAGCGCCGCGAAGCGGCGGGCGAGGCCGCTTTCGATTGGTCTGAAGTTTGGCTTTCGCTCGCCGACCTCGCGGGCCGCAAGCTCCTCGCGTTTCTGCCGCTTTCGCTTGCCGCGCCGATCCTGGATTTCGCGTGGGAGCATCGGCTTTTCACGCTGCATATCGACACGGTTGCGCTCGTGCTGCTGGTCTTTATCGGTCAGGAGTTCTGCTATTACTGGTATCACCGCGCGTCGCACCGCATCCGCTTTTTCTGGGCCACGCATGCCGTGCACCATTCGCCGAACCAGTTGACGCTTTCGTCTGCCTACCGTCTGGGGTGGACCGGCAAGCTCACCGGCCCGGCCATGTTCTTCGGGCCGCTCGTGTGGCTCGGCGTGCGGCCCGAAGTCGTGCTCGCCATCCTTTCGCTCAACCTGCTCTATCAGTTCTGGCTGCACAACACGTGGATTCCGAAGCTCGGCTGGCTCGAGTACGTGTTCAACACGCCGTCCAACCATCGCGTGCACCATGCTTCGAACGTCGATTATCTCGATGCCAATTATGGTGGAGTCCTGATCATTTTTGACCGTCTGTTCGGTACCTATGTGCCGGAACGCGCCGATGAGCCTTGCCGCTACGGGCTCGTGACGCCCGTGCGCTCGCGCAATCCATTCGTCGTCGAACTGGAACACTGGGCGACGCTCGCACGCGATGTCGTGATGGCAAAGGACATCTGGACCGCCGTGCGCTATGTTTTCCTGCCGCCGGGCTGGCGCGCGGACGGCGGCGGCGACACCACGGAGAACCTGCGCAAGCAGCACGCGCTCGCCACGGTACGCGCGGATGTTTCACGCGGACGCCCGCGTGCCGGTTGATGGAAGGCCGCGGCTCGCGTAACGTGGCGCCAGCGGCGCCCGCATCGATCGCGGGCCGCATCGAATTCAGGTTAGCAAAGGAATAAGAGCATGGAAAACGGTTTGAACGGCAAAGTGGTCGCGGTGACGGGCGGCTTCGGCAGCCTCGGTCTGGCGACGGCGCAATTGCTGGCCGAACGCGGCGCCCGCGTGGCGCTGGTCGGCCGGGGCGCTGCCCCCGAAGCGGCGGCGCTGCCTGCCGCGCTCGCAAACGCGCTATGCATGGGCGGCGTCGATCTCGTCGACGCGAAGGCGGCCCAAACTGCGTTCGGCGCGTTGCAGGAGCAGCTTGGCGGGCTCGACGCGCTCGTCAACGTGGCGGGCGCGTTCCGTTGGGAAACCATCGGCGACGGCGATGCGCACACGTGGGATTTGATGTTCGATTTGAACGTGAAAACGGCGCTCAATGCCTCGAAGGCCGCTCTGCCTCATCTCGTGCAGAGCGGCGCGGGGCGTGTGGTCAACATCGGTGCGGGCGCGGGACTCAAGGCGGGGATCGGGATGGGCGCGTATTCGGCGTCGAAGGCGGGCGTGGCGCGTTTGACGGAAGCGCTCGCGGAAGAGCTGAAGGACAAGGGTGTGACGGTGAACGCGATTTTGCCGAGCACCATCGACACGCCGCAAAACCGCGCCGACATGCCGGACGCCGATTTCACGCGCTGGGTGCAGCCGCGCCAGATTGCTACGGTGATCGCGTTTTTGCTGGGCGAGGACGCGCAGGCAATTACGGGAGCGCTGATTCCCGTGAACGGGCGCGTATAGGAGCGGTGCCGCTGTTGCGCGCACGGCGCACGCAGGGGCCGCTGCGATCGAGCGGTCCCGCTGTGATTGCGCCGTGACGGGTTAGTGGCCGTGGCCGCCGCCGGCCCCCATGCCACCGCCGCCGCCTTGCCACGTGCCGCCACCGCCTCCATGCCAGCCGCCGCCGCCGTGTCCGCCGCCACCGTGCCAACCGCCGCCATGGCCGCCGCCGTGCCAGCCGTGGTGATAGCAGCATCCGCCGCCACCGCCCCAGATGGCGATGCCGCCATAGCCGCCGCCGAAATAGCCGGGGTAGTAGTCGTAGCCGTAGGCGTACGGATAGCCCGAGTAGTAGGGGTAGCCGTAGTCATAGCCGTAGTATCCCGGGTAACCGGGATAGGGCGCGACCGCGCAGCCCGCGAGCACGGCTGCCGCGCCCAGTGCCGAAATAAGCCGCAACACGATAATCTCCGCATATATACGTTTGAAACCGTTTGGCGCAGCCAGGTTCAGACGCATTTGTGTCCGCAGATTACCGCAGGGCCGCCGCGGCCGCTGACGCCGGCAAGACGGCAGCCTCTAGGCGCGCCGGAAGGCTGCCCGGTCGAACAGCCAGACCGCCACGAGCGTCGCGCCCATCAGCGGAAACACGATACCGAGCAGCACGAGACCGGTCTTCCAGGCGTGCAGCGGCGGCGCGGCGCGCTCGCGTGAGGGCGCGGCCAACATCGATGCGCCTTTCGCGCGCGCGGGACGGCGTATCCACCACATCACGAAGCCCGTCACCGCGAGTGCGCCAAGGCCCAGGGAGATCGCCGCGCAGATCAGCTGGTTGGCGAGGCCAAAGTAGCGGCCCATGTGCAGCGACGTGGCATATGAAACGGCCTGCGAAACTGCGCCGTAATCCTCATAGCGAATGTCCTTGAGCACGGCGCCGCTGTACTGGTCGATATACACGGTGCGTTCCGCTTTCGGATCGGGCGGAAAGTACGAGACCGTGTACACGCCATCGGGCGTGGCGGGCAGCACGATGTCGTAACCGTCGTGCACGCCGAGATCGCGCATCTGGGCGACGACCTGGGCGAGCATCCAGTGTTGCGGTGCGCCGGACGTTTCGGGCGAGTGCGGCACGGGAACCGCGCCGACCGCCCAGGGCACGAGCGGCAGCGGCATGTCGTCCATCACCATGCCCGGCATCGACGCCATGTCGTGGCCCGCGTGCTCTCCGCTGTGTTCTTGTCGATCGGCATGGCTTGCGGGCGGGTTCGCTGCTGCAGCAGTGGCAGCGGCCGGCGCACCCGGCACGGCCGACTTCAACGCGAGGCCGCCGCCCCATGCGCCGCGCGGCGCGCCGAGGCTCGCGCGCGTGGCGAGCGCCTTGAACTGCTTGCCCCACGAGCCGGTCCACGGCAAGCCGCTCAGCACGAACGCGAGTGCGCCCACGGCGAGCCAGATGCCGACGCTCGCGTGCACGCTCTTCCAGAACGGCCGTCCGCGCGTGCCGAAGCGAGGCAGAAGCGCGGCTCGCCACGACGCGCCCGCGCGCGGCCACCAGAGTGCAATGCCGGTGGCGATCATCACGAGCGTCCAGCAGGCGGCCAGCTCCATGAGCAGCTCGCCGGGCTTGCCGAGCAGGAGCTTGCGATGCAGCATGCGGTCGACCTGCATGAAGCGGCGATCGACGTCGAGCGTGCCGAGCACCGCGCCATCGTATGGATTCACGTAGACGCTCTCTTTGGTCCCGCCAGGCAGCGCGAAAACGAATTCGGCGCTGCGCGCGGGATTCGACTCGACGTGCGCGCGTAGCGCCCGCGCGTCTGGCGGCAGCGCGGTTCGTGCGCGGGCCAGCAGCGCATCCACGGGCAGGCGTGGTGTCGCCGCCGGCGCGACCACCAGCCGATGCGGGTAAAGCAGCGGTTCGATCTGCGGTTGAAAGCAGTAGATCGTGCCCGTAATGGCGAGCACGAGCAGCAAGGGCATGACGAAGAGGCCCGCGTAAAAATGCCAGCGCCACAGCGTGCGGTAGCCGGGCTGCGCCGCGTGGGTCGGCGGTGCGCTGACCGGGTCGGATATCGTGGACATCGGGGACTCCCTGTCGAGCCGGCATGGCTCGAGTGCATGGATGATTCAAACGAAAACGCGGACGCAAACGAAGGCCGCGAGCGAGCCGCTCAAATGCCGAGCTTCGCTTCGAGGTAGTAGGTGCGGCCTGGGTACGGGTGATAGACGAAGTAGCGCGCGTCGAACAGGTTATCGATGCCCACGCCTATCTCGCTCTTCTTCGTCGGCCGGAAGGTGTACTTCACATCGGCGACCGTGTAGGTGCTCGTGCCGCCGAACACGTTCGGGTTCGTGTCCGTGTTCGTGAGCGTGTTGTACTGGCGTCCCGAATAGCGCGCGGCGAGCGTGAGCGCGGAGCGGGCATCGAAACGGTAGGTCGCGACGAGATTCGCGCGCCACAGCGGAATGCGGTAGAAGTACTTGCCGACGCTCGCCGGATTCTGCGCGTTCTCCAGAATCTTCGACTGCGTATACGCCACGCTCGCCGCGAGATCGAGCCCGCGCAGCATGACGTCTTCTCCCTGATAGCTCGTTTCCACGCCGCGCGAGCGTACCTTGCCGATGTTCTGGAAGTTCGTGACGTTCGGAATGACCGTCGTATCGGTCTGGCTGAAGATCGTGTTTTTTACGTCATCCTGAAAGAGCGTCAGGCGGAACAGGCCGTTCCAGTGCGCCCATTCGGCGCTCAATTCCTTCGAGAGATCGTCCTCGGGGCGCAGGTTCGGATTGTTGTTGACGATGGACGAGCCGTTCACCTGCCCCTGGAACAACTCGCTCACAGTCGGGAAGCGGTAGGCGCGTGCAATCGATGCACGCAGCGTGAGGTCGTCGGTCACGTCGAACGAGAGCGAAGCCTTCGGCGAGAAGTGATGGTCGCCCACGTTCGCATAAGGCACGTTCACGCCGCCGAGTGCCTGATAGCCGTCGAAGGCGCGCCAGTTTTCGTAGCGCACGCCGTAGACGAGCTTCCAGCGCGGCAGGAAGCGCCACGCGTCCTGCGCATAGAGCGCCTGGGTTTCGGTCTTGCCCGCGAAGGCGTTGGCGAAACTATTCGCACCGCCGTCGCGCCACGCGAGCGTGTTGTACGTGCGGTTGTCGAGCGCGTAGTCGTCGTAGTGATAGCCGAAGGTGAGCCAGTGGGCGGCGAGTCCGGCGTCAGGCGTGGTGGGCGTCCACGTCGTCTTGAGGTCGAGCGTCTTCCAGCCGGTACCGTCGCCCAGCGTCATGACGCCGGGACCGTTGCCGGGTCCGCCCGCATTCGCCGTGCGCGCCACACTGTTGCTTACGTCGTAGTACGAAGCAATGGCCTCCGCGTTCCAGCCGGTGGCCTGATGCGTGCGCAGCGTTGCGCCATACAGCCAGTTTTCGCTCCAGCCGCGGCTCGGTGCGAACGCTGCTGCGGGAATGGTGTACTCGTAGCCGTTGATCGACACCTTGCCGCTGTACACGGGGTTGCCGTTTGCGTCGTAAAGGAAGGTCGAGGTCGCGTTGTTATAGGTCTGGTGCCAGTAGCCGAGCGTCACGCCGCCTTGCACAGTGGGCGTAAAGTCGTACTGCATGCGCAGCTTGAACTGGTCCTGCACCGTGTGCTGCATGCCTTCGCCGTTGACGCCGAGCACGACGGTGGGCGTGTTCGTCTGGTTGTTGTAGAAGTACGCGCCACGCACGGGCACGTCGCCCGGCTGCGCGGGTTTCGTCGACTGCGCAAGCGTCGCGAACTGCAGCGGCTGGCTCGTGTTCTCCAGGTGGTTCACGCCAAGCAAATACGAGAACTTGCCGATGCGGTCGCCGATCGACGCGCTCATCTCGCTGCCGTTGAAGTTCTGGTTCACGCCGAAGAGGCTGAAATGCTGGGTGAACGCCTTGACGTCCGCGGTCGCTTCGAACGACTTCGGCATGCGCGTGGTGATGAGCACGGTGGCGCCGAGCGAGTTGCCGGGATAGAGCGCGGAATACGGCCCATAGATCACATCCACCTGCTGGATCTGGTCGGGGAACACCATCGACCAGCGTGGCGGAAAACTGTAACTGTTGCCGAGCAGGTTGGAGAGCAGCAGGCCGTCGGCATACACGAGGCCGCGCGCGCTTTGCGTATTGCTCGTGCCGCGCACGGCAATGATCGAGTTCAGATCGCCCACGTAACGCTTGCGTACGGCGAGATTGGGCAGGTATTTGAGCACGTCCTCGGTGTTGACGACGTTCCAGTTCGAGAACTGCGCGGGCGTGACGGTCTCCACCGTCGCGGGCAGGTTGGGGTCGACGGCGGGCGCCGCGGCGCTGCTAGCGGAGGCGCTGACCGTGACGGTGGGCAGCGTGGTGGCCGAGGCGGCATCGGCGGCTTGCGCCTCGGCAGCATGGGCTGCATGAGAGACGATGGGTGCAACGAATGGCAGCGGCAAGACGCGCGGCAGTATCGCGAGCGCGAGGCGCCCAGCGTGCCGCAGCGCGCGCGGCGTTGCGCGTTCGCCCGAGCGAACGCCAGCGCCACGCGTGGTGTGCGTGGACATGAGGTGCTTTCCTGGAAACGGGAATCGAGCAGCCGCGCGCGTCGTGCGTGCTCGTTGGGCACGCATTCAGATCGCGGTCGGCCGGCCGGTAAAGGCGTAACTCAGGAAAGGACGGGTGGGGCGCGCGGCCTGCCCGAAGGGAAGGCGCCTAAGGGGAGATCGTGCGTGACGGGCGGCGCGATCGTCTCGCGCGCGAGCACGAGCGCGGCGAGCGGACCGGGCGCGGCGACCGAAGGCATCGCCACATGATGCTCGAGCAGATGGCAGTAGCCGCAAGCGCCGAATGCATCGTCGTGCGAAAGATGCGGCGCGCTACCGGCATCGGCCGGCTGCACGGCGGAGCAGAGCGTGGCGTCCGGCTCATGCGCGTGCTGCGCGGCGACGAGCTGGCTCACGAGCGGCGCAAGCACGATGAGCCACATGGCGACGAGGCCAAGCCATGCGGTCAGCAGTGAATGCTTGCGTGAATTCATGAGAATGAGAATGATTGCGCGGCGGAGTCTAACACGGCCTTTCGCGTTTGCGCACGCGGGTCCGCCGCCCTGAGGGTCGCAATAAGCGTGGCGCGATGTCGCGGCCACCGACGCGTGCGGCGCAAGCAAAACGTCGTGCGGTCTCGCGTTTCAGATTGGGTTCACGCGTCCAGACGGCGTGAACATGGCATCAGGCGAATCCTTGTTCGCCGGCGTATCGAATCAACTCAGCATTCGATTCGAGATGGAGCTTGCGCATGGCCGCGCGCTTTTGTGTGGCGATGGTGGTCACCGAGCGGTTCAGCCGCTTCGCGATTTCGGTGACGCTCAGGCCGAGCGCGAAGAGGCGTACGACTTCGAGTTCGCGCGGCGACAGCGGCTGGGTGCGCTGAAATTCGTCGACGGTCGAGCCTTCCCTGGCAAGTCGCTCGGCAATCCGCGCGGAAAGCGCCGTGCCCGGTTCCGCGAGCGCGCGCCGGCAGACTTCGCCAAGCGCGGGAATCGGCTCGTCTTTGCCGACGAGTCCGGCCACGCCGAGCTGCGTAAGCTGGTGCAGGATGCCGCCGTTGGTGACCATCGTGAACACGATCACTGGCGTGTCGGGATAGAGCCGCCGCAGGCGGCAGACGAGGCGCAGGCCGTCTTCGTCGTCGACGTCGCCTTGCATCGAAAAGTCGGTGATGATCAGCTCGCACCCGGCGTCGCGCAAGGCGTCGATGAGCCCCGCGCCGGAAGCGGCTTTCGCAACCACCCTGAAGCCGGGCAGGGAGTCGAGGTAATCGCTGATCGCTGTCAGCACGACCGGATGGTCATCGGCCACTACGATCCGCACCTCTTGCGTTGCATTCGTCATGGCCGTGAGCGTGTCGCCTGAAGTCGGATAGGCCGGAGGGCGAGACCTGCAGAGCCAGAATTCAGCGTGCGAGTTGCTCTGTCATGGTTTGACGGATTATAGGTCGGGCATTGCTTGTCGTTTTCGGAGTTTGCCTGGGCATGTGGAGGGCGACCCGACTGCGCACGCGATGGGCCCTCAGTCCACCGCTTTGCTGGGCCCGCGCGCGCGGCAGTGAGTGTGAAAGCACGACACTGTGAACCGCTCGCGCGCGCCATCGGACCCGGCGCAGTGCTGGCTGCACGTGCGCGTGATCATCTGCACGACGCGCTGCGGCGCCGGGCGTGCAGCGCCGTGGGAGGCCGTGGCGCGTAGGGCAGCCTGCTGGAGCGGGGCGACTCGGGGGGCGCTGGCCGCGAAGAGGACCAATGAGCAGATGGCCATGGCGCCTGCGAGCGCGCCGGCCGCGGCCAGCAGCCAGAAGCCGCCGTCCGGGGCCCGGCAGAGCAGGCACAGCATGGCGACAAAGCCCACGTAGGGCGGCGCCAGCAGATAGATGCCGGCACCGCTCAGGCGATCGCAGACGCGCGCCAGCATGGGCCTGCGCGGTTGTGACGATCGATCTGGCGTGCTGGGAAACATGGCGAATCTCTTCCGGGGATGAGGCGTGGCGCGGCGGCATGGGGAGTCGCAACCCGCGCGCGGGCATCTCCACAATTTATCGACGGGGAGGCTCCGGCGATATCGAAGGAATTCGAGAAATGGGCGATGTTGCGTTGCATCGATACGCCTGCGGGTGGGGAATTGCTTACATCTCTGCGCGAACTCGATGCCCGCTGCATGGTCCTATACCCCCAAGGATGAGCGGTCATGGCCGCCGCAGGCGGCCGGGTGCCCACACGCCGGATTGCGGTTTTGCCCCGGCGACGGCCATGCGCGCTATCCTGTAGCGCTTTGCGCGCGGCCTGGATGTCCACGATCGGGCCGGCGCGGGCACCAGAAGCCCAATTTGCACAGGAAAACCACCTAATGCGCCGACGTCAATTTCTTCTCAGCTCCAGCGCCGCTCTCGCCGCCAGCGGCCTCGCGCTTGCCGGCTGCACGACAACGCCGCTCGGCACACAGAACAGCGCTTCGCAGAACACGGCAAAGCGCAATTCGATCGACGCGGGCGTCGACGCCACGCTTTCGCGCCTCTTCAGCACAGTGAGCGGGTCGCAGGAACTGATCTCGAAGTCGAGCGGCGTGCTGGTCTTTCCGCAGGTTCTCTCGGCAGGCTTCTGGATCGGCGGTCAGTACGGCACCGGCGCGCTGCGCGTGGATGGCCGCACGACGGGCTACTACAGCACCATTGCGGGCTCGTTCGGGCTGCAGATCGGCGCGCAGTCCAAGGCCATCATCTTCGCGTTCATGAATCCGGTCGCGCTCAACGATTTCACGAGCAGCCAGGGCTGGTTGGCAGGCGCGGACGCCACGGTTGCACTCGTCACGGTGGGCGCGAACGGCAACGTCGATACCTCGACCGCGACGAGCCCCGTGGAAGCGTTCGTGCTGACCAACGCGGGCCTCATGGCCGGCGTGTCGCTGGAAGGCGTGAAGGTGTCGCGGCTCGTGATTTGACGCTGCCGCCAGCAGGCATGAAAGGAGACACACGCATGGCGACGCCCACGTACCGCCGCAAACACAAGATTCATTTCTCGGAGTGCGATCCCGCCGGTATCGTGTTCTACCCGCAGTATTTCGTCCTCTTCAACGATCTCGTCGAGTCGTGGATCGACGAGTTGCTGCCGCAAGAGGGCTATCACGGCGTGATAGGCGCGCGCCGCGTGGGCATGCCGACCGTGCGGCTCGAAGTGGATTTCAAGGCGGTCAGCAAGATGGGCGACGAGGTCTGGCTCTCGCTCGACGTCGAGCGCCTGGGCGGGGCATCGCTCACGCTCGCGTGGGCCTGCACGGGCGTGGACGGCGTGCTGCGGATGGCGGCGCGCCAGACCATCGTGACCACCTCGCTCGACACTCACAAGTCGATTGGCATTCCTGAGGACATCCGCGATGCGATCGCGCGGGCGATGACGGCCGCCGCGCGCGATTGATCATCGATGCATGTTCAGGCGGCAGCGCCGAGCGCCGCTTGCAATGTGACAAACGTTTTTTCGTCGGTGCGTTCGAAATGCAGCGGCGTGACCGAAACGCGGCCGGAGTTCACCACGGCCGTTTCGCTGTCGGGCCCGTTTTCGCGCGGGCCGCGATTGAAGCGCAGCCAATGGTAGTCCATGCCGCGCGGGTCGATCTGCGGTACGACGTCGATGCCTTGCACGAGCCCGACACCCTGGCGCGTGACCGTGAGCGGCCCCGCGGCGCTCGCGTCGATATCGGGAAAATTCACGTTCAGGCAGACGGGCGCGTCATGCGCCACGGCGGCGAGGCGGCGAATCACGTCCGGCGCGAGTGCGCGGGCGGTGTCCCAACGCACGCGCTCGCGGTCACGGAAGGTCTGGCTCAACGCGATGGACGGCAGGCCGAGCAACAGGCCCGTCATGGCTGCGCCCACGGTGCCCGAAAACATCGTCTCCACGCCGAGGTTGCCGCCGCGGTTGATGCCCGAGAGCACGAGCGAAGGGCGCACGTCGCCCATGAGCTGGCGCACCGCCATCACCACGCAATCGCCCGGCGTGCCGAGCACGCCGAAGCGCCGCGCGCCGCGCCGGCTCACGCGCAGCGGCGTATGCAGGCTGATCGAGTGCGAGGTGCCGCTCTGGTCGTGTTCGGGCGCGACGACCCAGACTTCGTGCGCGAGTTCGGCGGCCACGGCTTCGAGCACGGCGAGGCCGGGCGCGTCGATGCCGTCGTCGTTGGTGAGGAGCACGCAGGGCAGTTTCGTATCGGTTGCGGTCATGGCTGGCTCTTCTTCGTTGCAAGGTCGGGGGAAAGGGCCATTATTCCAGAGTGCGTTCCGTGCTGCCGTGCGGGACTTTTGAAACGGATTCGTAGCCTATCCGATATAGACTAGCGCGTCGGCGCCATGAGGCGCGCCCTGCATCGAGGAGAAGTACGTGAAGCCGCAAGCCATGCCGGACCTGGCCCGCATCCTGTTCGTTGTTGCCATACTCTGCGCGCTGACGATCGGCAGCCTCTACGTCATGCGCCCGTTCCTCCCGGGGCTGATCTGGGCCACGACGATCGTCGTCGCGACCTGGCCTGCCATGAAAGCCATCGAGCGGCGCTGCGGCAACCGCCGGTGGCTCGCCACGCTCATCATGCTGCTGATCCTTCTGGTCGTGATCGTGCTGCCGCTCTATGAAGCCATCTCGACGCTCGCCGTGCACGGCGGCGAGATCATGGAACTGATCCGCAAGCTGCCCGACTATGCGTTGACCGCGCCGCCGCAGTGGGTCAGCGACATTCCCGTGGTTGGTTCGCGCATCGCCGCCAAGTGGCAGGAGTTTTCTGACGCCGGCCCCGGCGGTCTGCTCGCGCAGCTCGAACCATACGTTTCGATCGCGGCGCACTGGCTGATCGCCCACGCCGCCTCGGTGGGCGTGTTCGTCATGCACATGTTCATCACCGTCATCATCACGGGCATTCTGTACAGCAACGGCGAGCAGGCTGCCGACTATGTCACGCGCTTCGCCATTCGCGTGGCTCCCGCGCATGGCGAGCAGGCCGTCAAGCTCGCGGGCGCTTCGGTCCGCGCCGTGGCGCTTGGCATCGTCGTGACGGCGGTCCTGCAGTCGGCGCTCGGCGGCATCGGCCTGTGGGTGGCCGGCGTGCCGGGCGCGGGCGTGCTCACGGCCGTGATGCTCATGCTGTGTCTCGCGCAGATCGGGCCGACGCTGCCGTTGCTCGGCGGCGTGATCTGGCTGTTCGTGCACGACGCGCACATTGCGGGCAGCCTGCTCGCGGTGTGGTCGGTGATGGTCGCCATGCTCGACAACCTCGTGCGTCCGGTGCTGATCCGGCGCGGCGTCAATCTGCCGATGCTGCTGATTCTTTCCGGCGTGCTTGGCGGCTTGTTCGCCTTCGGTATCGTCGGGCTCTTCATCGGTCCGGTGATCCTCGCGGTTTCGTCCACCTTGTTGAGCGCCTGGATACGCGAGCCGGCGGCGCAATCGCGCGGAGAGTCCAGCCCGGCCGCCCGCGAGGACGTTTGACGCCGCGCGGGCAACACCATCGATTAGCAAACGTCTCCTCTTGCCGACGCGCAGTTCGATTCGACGTTACGATGACGTCTGAACTTCGCTTCGGCATTCGTTAGAGCATTCATGCGGCGCTCGCGTGCCCATGCCTCGTGCCATTCCTGGTCGCGGGCAGCGCACCGGCGTGCGCCGCGCATCGCTTCCAAGGAGACGAAATGGCTCAGTTCAACTGCGATATCTGCGGCGTGCGCCCCGCTACGGTGCGGGTCGCCGTGTTGCAGGACGGCAGGCGGCGTTTTCTCGATGTCTGCGACTATCACTACGCGCAGCTCACGCGCCATCAACGCACGTTGAGCCCGCTGGAGGCGCTGTTTCGCGCCTCGCAGCAGGCAGACGGTCCGGGCGACGCCGGCGGCCCGGCGGCCGAACCCGCGCCGCAAGCCATGGAAGCAGGCGACGGTGCCATCGTCGAACGCTATTTCAGCGACGTGGCGCGTGAATTGCTCCAGCGCGCGGCGGAGCGGGCGGTGCAATTTGGGCGGCGCGAGGTCGACACCGAGCATCTGCTTTACGAACTCGCGGGCAACGACGCAGGCGCGGCGATCCTCAAGCGTCTCGGCATTCAGCCCGACGATGTGCGCGCGTTCATCGACGCCAATGCGCAGAAGCGCGAAGGCGGGATCGCGCCAGAGGATGGCCGCATAGGTGTCTCGCCGCGCCTGAAGGGCGCGCTCGACCGCGCATTTCTCGTTTCGCGCGAACTGGGTCACAGCTACGTCGCGCCAGAGCATCTGCTCTTCGGGCTCACGCAGGTGCCGGAGAGTTTTGCTGGCCATCTGCTGGGCCGCTACGGCGTCACGCCCCAGAAGGTGTTGCAGCGGCTCGTGGAGGCCCAGGGCGACAAACGCGAGCGTCCCGCCGCGAAGGGGCCGAGCGCGACGCCGCAGCTCGACCAGTACAGCCGCGATCTCACCGCGCTCGCGAGCGAGGGCAAGCTCGACCCCGTGATCGGCCGTTCGAGCGAGATCGAGACCGTGGTCGAAGTGCTCGCGCGCCGGCGCAAGAACAATCCGGTGCTGATCGGCGAGCCGGGTGTGGGCAAGACCGCGATCGCCGAAGGCCTCGCGCAACGCATGCTCAACGGCGACGTGCCCGAATCGCTGCGCGGGCGGCGGCTCGTCGAGCTGAACGTCAACGGGCTGATTGCGGGCGCGAAGTATCGCGGCGAATTCGAAGAACGCGTGAAAGGCGTGATGGAGGAAATCTCGGCGCAGCGCGAAAGCCTCGTGCTCTTCATCGACGAAGTGCACATGATCGTCGGCGCGGGCCAGGGCGGCGGCGAGGGCGGGCTCGACATCGCCAACGTCTTCAAGCCGGCCATGGCGCGCGGCGAATTGAACCTGATCGGCGCCACGACGCTATCCGAGTACCAGAAGTACATCGAGAAAGACGCGGCGCTCGAGCGGCGCTTTCAGCCCGTGTTCGTCTCCGAGCCGAGCGTCGATCAGACGATCAACATCCTGCGCGGCTTGCGCGACAAGCTCGAGGTGCATCACCACGTCACCATTCGCGATGACGCGCTCGTTTCGGCGGCCGAGCTGTCGGACCGCTATGTGATGGGGCGCTTCCTGCCCGACAAGGCCATCGATCTCGTCGACCAGGCGGCTGCGCGCGTGCATCTTTCGGCCACCTCACGGCCTGCGGCGATCCTCGAACTCGAAGCGGAGTTGGCGCAGTTGCGGCGCGAGCAGGACTACGCCGCGACGCGCAAGAACTTCGAGCGCGCCCATACGCTGGATGAGCCGATTGCCGACAAGGAAAAGGCGCTCACGCAGGCCACCAACGACTGGAAAGGCCAGCTCGGCACCGTGACCTCGGACGTGACGAGCGAAGACGTGGCTGAGATCGTCTCGAAGCTCACGGGCGTGCCGGTCACGCAACTGACCGCCGAGGAGCGCACGCGGCTGCTCGAAATGGAAAAGCGGCTGCATGAGCGCGTGATCGGCCAGGAGCAGGCCATCGTCGCGGTCAGCGACGCGGTGCGCCGTTCGCGCGCCGGGCTGCGGCGCGGCCGGCGGCCCACGGCGGTCTTCCTGTTCCTCGGGCCGACCGGCGTCGGCAAGACGGAGCTTGCGAAGGCGCTGGCCGAAGTGGTGTTCGGCGACGAAGACGCGATCGTGCGCATCGACATGAGCGAGTACATGGAGCGCCACGCCGTGTCGCGGCTGATCGGCTCGCCGCCGGGTTACGTCGGCTATGACGAAGGTGGCCAGTTGACCGAGAAGGTGCGCCGCCGCCCCTATTGCGTGATCCTGCTCGACGAAATCGAGAAAGCGCACTCCGACGTCTACAACGTGCTGCTGCAGGTGTTCGACGACGGTCGGCTCACCGACGGCAAGGGGCGCGTGGTCGACTTCAGCAATACGGTCGTGATCGCGACGAGCAATCTCGGCTCCGAAGCGGTCTCGGGGCAGAAGCGCTCGGGGCCGGGTTTTCTGTCGAGCGCCGAAGGGTCGATGCAGGGTGCCGTGATGGGCGAATTGCGCCAGCATTTCCGGCCCGAGTTCCTGAATCGTATCGACGAGATCATCATGTTCCAGCCGCTGACGAGCGACGAGCTGCGCTCGATCGTGCGGCTGCAGCTCGAACAGGTCCGGCGCATGGCGCGCAGCCAGGACATCGACCTGACGTTCGACGACAGCGTGATCGATTACCTCTCGGCGGAGGGATATCGGCCGGAATTCGGCGCGCGCGAGTTGAAGCGCAAGATGCAGCAGGCGGTGGAAAACGAACTGGCGAAGGAAATGCTCAAGGGCGGCGTAAAAGAGGGCGCCAAAGTCGTATGCCGTTACGACGTGGCCGGCAAACGCATGACATTCGCGCCGCAGGAGGCGAGCGCAAGCTGATGCAGGCGGCGGGGCATTGTTGCCCCGGCTCGCGTGTCTAGCGCACTAGCTTCGGGCGCGAGACGGGTTTGACGCCCGGACGTTCGACGGCCCGCCGGATCCTGGCGAGCAGATCGCCCTCGTGGAATCGCGGGTCGTCCGAGAAGCGCTCGGCGACCGTGAGATAGGCGTCGTGCAGCCGGCTCATGATTGCCTCGCTCTCCGCCTGCCGGAGACCGAGGCGCCGGGCGAAGGCATGGAGTTCCGCCGGCAGCGGGAACGTCTTGCTCCGGTTGAGGCTGAGCGCCATGCGCCCATCGAGATCCGGATAGATGTCCGTGCAGACCACGTCGAATACCGGAGCGAGACGGCGCGGCCCGGTCGGATCAATATAGAGGATTCCCAGGTTCTTCATGTGGGCATCACCGTCGCGCAGCAGGCACGAGAGGGCGATGCGCTCGAAAAGGCGGTGTTTCTGCGCCGGGTCCGAACGCGTATAGATGTCCACGGCCTTGGCGATCATCTCGTAGCTGCCCTCGTACTTGGCCTTGCCGGTGAGCACGCTCATGTCCTCGAATCCGAGGGGCGTACCGTTCGCCTCGCGGTCGAAGCGTGACATGACGAAGAGCTTGCCGTCTTCGGAAAGCCAGAAGTCGGGGACTTCGAGCGCCGCCTCTTTCGCCACCGACATGCAGAAGTATTCGTTGCGCGCGAGCCCGGGAAAGTCGTCGCCTTCGGCCTTCACGATCACTGTGCGCAGGGGCAGCGCCGTGTGCTCGGCGGGGCGCGAGGCGTTTTCTGCGGCGAGCGGGACGACCGCCTTCGGCTGCACGCCGGAGATGCCCGAGCCGAGTGCGTAGCGATCGATCAGGCGCTCGAACAGCCGGCCCGACGGCGAGGAAAGCAATTCGTCCAGACGCTCGCCATCGCTTTGCGGCACCCGCTCTCCCGGCACGGAATAGGTGAGCCGCCCGATCTGATTGGTGCCGGCGAGAAAGAGCAGAAACATGTCGCTCGGCGCGCCGTAACGCGCGAGCCGTTCCTCGATGACGAAGCGCAGGTAGCCCTCTGGCCGATTCATCGCGAAGATGCCCATCAGGTCGCCGCTTGCGTAACTCTGGCGCCGCACCGGCATGGTGAGCGAGACGGCCGCCGTGTCCGGCGCGTCGCCGTAATTGAAGACGAAGCGGCTTTCGCGCGCGAGCAGACCGCTCGGTCCCTGCGGCGTATGGACTTCCAGGTTGCGGATTTCGCGCAGAAGCCGCTCGAGGTCGAATGAGGCGCTGGCAGTCATTCGTCGTCCCTGAATATGTCCTTCAGGTCCTCGAGGACGACAGTGTCCATGGGGCGAAGCACGACTTCATAGCCGAGGGCGTTCACGAGCCGGCAGAGTTCGCGTACGCCGACGTTGCCTGCGTGTTCGGCGTTCGTGACGGTGCGGCGGGCGACGCCGGCCTGCTCCGCGAGCGCCTGCTGGGTCAGCTTGCGCTCGCGTCGCGTCGCGCGCAGGCCTTCTGCCAGGCGCTCGACGTTCGAAATCGAGAGGTTCGCGGATTTTTTGCGCATCATAGTGCGCATTATAGGTCGTTGTTGGAGGTCTTGCGCATAATTCTGCGCATCAAGCTGACAGGATCTCGCACCCGTGGAATGCGCACGATTCTGCGTAAAGCAGCAAAAATACGCCGATATACGCAAAATAATGCGCATATCGGTGTCTTGGGGTGCGATGCCTGATCGTTAAAAATTCCACGGTTTACGTCGTATTTTTCACTCGCTACGAGCCGCGCCGTTTCACATCGACCGCAACGCCGAGCGCTTGAGCTTGCCGGTCTCGGTGCGCGGCAATGCGTCGATAAACGCGATCAGGCGCGGATATTTGTACGCGGCCACCGCGTTCTTCACGAAGTTCTGCAATTCGGCGACCAGGGCGTCGCCGGCGCTGAAGCCTGGGCGCAGGACGACGAACGCCTTCACCACCTGGCCACGCACTTCGTCGGGCACACCCGTTACGCCGCACTCGGCCACCGCGGGGTGCTGCATCAGCACCGTCTCGACTTCGGGCCCCGCGATGTTGTAGCCCGACGAAACGATCATGTCGTCGGAGCGGGCCTGATAGAACACATAGCCGTCGGCGTCGATGGATACGGCGTCGCCGGGCAGATTCCAGCCGCCGCGCACGAACACGGCCTGGCGTTCGTCGGCGAGATAGCGGCAGCCGGTCGGGCCGCGCACGGCGAGATTGCCCGTCACGCCGGGCGCCACCGGCTGCAGGTCATTGTCGAGCGCCTGCACGACGTAGCCAGGCACTGCGCGGCCGATCGAGCCGGGGCGCACATCGGCACCCGCGGACGAGACGAAGATATGAATCAGCTCAGTGCCGCCAATGCCGTCGATCATCTCGATGCCCGTCGCGTCGCGCCATAGATCGCGCGTGGCCTGCGGCAGCGCCTCCCCGGCGGATACCGTCTTGCGGAGGCTGGCCAGGTCGTACTGCGTGACGAGCGCCGCCATCTGCCGGTAGAACGTGGGTGCGGTGAAGACGATGGTCGCGTGAAAACGCTGGATCGTGTCGAGCAGCAGCGCCGGCGTGAGCTTTTCGATCAGCACGGTCGACGCGCCGACGCGCAGCGGAAAACACAGCAGCCCGCCCAGTCCGAACGTGAACGCGAGCGGCGGCGTGCCGCAGAACACGTCCGCGGCCGTGGGCTTCAGGATGTGACGCGGGAACAGGTCGCACATGGCGATCACGTCGCGGTGAAAGTGCATGCAGCCCTTGGGCATGCCCGTCGTGCCGCTGGTGAAGGCGATCAGGCAGACGTCGTCGCTGGCCGTGTCGCAGGCCGTGAAGTCGGCCGGCTTGTCTGCTGCGAGCGCTTCCAGCGTGCCCGGCGCAGTGTCGTGAAAGTAGCAGACCTGTTTGATGCCTTCGCAAAAGAACTCGTCGGCGGGGTCCATGCAGCGCGCGAGTTCTTCAGTGAGCCGCACGTCGCACAGCGCCGCGCAAACCTGCGCTTTGTCTGCGATCTGCTTGAGTTCCTTCGCGCGTAGCAGCGGCATGGTGGGTATCACCACGAGGCCTGCCTTGAGCGACGCGAGAAACGCCACCGCCATCTGCAACGTGTTCGGCCCGCGCAACAGGACGCGGTTTCCCGGCTGCAGCCCCATATCTTCCACCAGCACGCGGGCGCTGCGATTGACGAGCGCAAGCAGTTCGGCATACGTGGTGGCTTGCGGCTTGCCGTCGACGTCCGACCAGATGGCCGGGCGTTCGCCGTGCCCGGCCTCGATCGCGCGGTCCAGCAACTCGACCGCGCAATTCATGCGCGCAGGGTAGGCGACGTCGGGATTGTCGAGCAGCATGTCGGGCCACTGCGACTCGGGCGGCAGATGATCGCGGGTGAACGTATCGACATGGGCGGTGGGTTGCATGGCGTCTCCGGCTGTCTGTATGAGCTGATCGTTCTAGTGCGTGGGCGGTCTATCGGCGCGTGAGACGCGCGTCGTCGGGAATCACGGCTGTCGCTTCGATTTCCACTTTTGCGTCGTCTTCCATGAGCGCGACGACCTGCACGGCGCTCATGGCGATGTCGTAGTCGCCAATCAGCTCGCGAAACGCAGCGCCAATTTCCTTCAGCGATGCCAGGTACTCCTTCTTGTCGGTGACGTACCAGGTCATGCGCACGAGGTGCTCGGGCTTGCCACCCGCGGTTTCGAGTATGGCAACGATATTGCGCAGTGCCTGCACGGCCTGCGCGCCGAATTCGCGGCTCGTGAAGCGCGCGTTCTCGTCCCAACCGATCTGGCCGGCGATATAAACCTGCGTACCGCTCGCGGCGACGCCGTTGGCATAACCGCGCGGCTTGACCCAGCCTGCGGGAAGAAGGGCTTGTTTCATGTTTCGTCCGTTTCCGTAGAGAAGCGTCGCGCAGCACACGCTTACGCGGCGTTGTATGCCTTGAGCAAGTCACGCCCGACGATGAGCTGCTGCACCTCGGTCGCGCCTTCGTAAATGCGTAGCGAGCGAATCTCGCGGTAGAGCGACTCGACGATATTGCCGCTTTGCACGCCCATGCCGCCCCAAAGCTGCACGGCCGCATCGATCACCTGCTGCGCGCCTTCGCTTGCATGCCACTTCGCCATGGCGGCTTCGCGCGTCACGCTTTCGCCCTGGTCGCGCAGCCACGCCGCGCGATAGACGAGCAGGGCGCTGCTGTCGATGGTGAGCGCCATTTGTGCGAGCTTTGCCTGGGTCAGCTGAAAATCACCGAGCGTCTGGCCGAACATCTTGCGCGAAGCGGCGCGCGCGAGCCCTTCGGCCATCGCGCGGCGCGCGAAGCCTAGCGAAGCTGCGGCAACCGACGTGCGGAAAATATCGAGCGTGCGCATGGCGATCTTGAAGCCTTCGCCCGGCGCGCCGAGCATCTGGCTGCGCTTCACGCGCGCGCCGGTGAAGCGCAGACGCGCGAGCGGATGCGGCGCGATCACATCGATGCGTTCCGCGATTTCGAGCCCGGGCGTGTCGGCATCGACCACGAACGCGCTGATGCCGCGCGAGCCCGGTGCCTCGCCGGTGCGGGCGAACACCACGTAGAAGTCGGCGATGCCGCCATTCGAAATCCACGTTTTTTCGCCGTCGAGCACGTAATCGTCGCCCTCGGCGCGTGCGGCGAGCGCCATCGCGGCGACGTCGGAGCCCGCTTCGGGTTCGGAGAGCGCAAACGCGGCGATCGCTTCGCCGCGCGCGACGCGCGGCAGATAGCGCGACTTTTGCGCTTCGTTGCCGGCCAGCGAGATGGCGCCGGAGCCGAGGCCCTGCATGGCGAGCGCGAAATCGGCGAGGCCCGAGTGCTTCGCGAGCGTTTCGCGCAGCAGGCAGACGGCGCGCGTGTCGATCGTGTCGCCGTGGCCGCCGTAAGCGGTGCCGCCCACGCCGTAGCGCAGCCAGCCGGCTTCGCCCAGCTTGCGCACGAGCGCGCGGCAAGTCGCATCGACATCGTCGTGCGGCACGTGCGCGAGATGCTCACGCGCCCACGCTTCGATTCCCGCGCCAAGCGCGCGATGGCGATCTTCGAAGAACGGCCACGCGAGTGCGTCGTGGAGATTGGTTTCAACGGCAGCGTTCAATTCAGTCCCCTTCGAAAACCGGACGCGTTTTGGCCGCGAACGCCTCATAGGCGCGGCCGAAATCGCGCGTGGCCATGCAGATCGCCTGCGCCTGCGCTTCCGACTCGATGGCCTCGTCGATGCTCATGGTCCATTCCTGATGTAGCATCGTCTTGGTGATGCCGTGCGCAAAGGTCGGGCCGGAGGCGAGATCGGCGGCGAGTTTCTGTGCATCGGCGAGCAGCATTTCGGGCTCGCAGATGCGGTTGTAGAAGCCCCATGCGTGGCCTTCTTCGCCGCTTGCGGAGCGGCCCGTATAAAGCAGCTCGGCCGCACGGCCCTGGCCGATGATGCGTGGCAGAATCGCGCAAGCGCCCATGTCGCAGCCCGCGAGCCCTACGCGCGTGAAGAGGAACGCGAGCTTGCTGCGCGCCGTGGCGTAGCGCATGTCGGAGGCCATGGCGAGAATCGCGCCCGCGCCGGCGCAGACGCCATCCACGGCGGCGATGATCGGCTGCGGGCAGTGGCGCATGGCTTTCACGAGGTCGCCGGTCATGCGCGTGAACATCAGCAGTTCGGGCATCGGCAGATCGATGAGCGGCGCGATGATGTCGTGCACGTCGCCGCCCGAGCAGAAGTTTTCGCCTGCGCCATGCAGCACGATGGCCTTCACGTCCGTCGCATAGGCGAGCTGGCGAAACAGATCGCGTAGTTCTGCATACGATTCGAACGTGAGCGGATTCTTGCGTTCGGGGCGGTTCAGCGTGATGGTTGCCACACGGCCTTGAACCGACCAGCCGAAGTGTTGCGCCTCATAACCGGCAAGCGTGACGCGGTTGCCCGCGAAGAGCGCTTCGGCGCTGGAACGTGTCGTCAAGATATGTCTCCCGGATCTTTGCAAATTCAGTGTGTTCAGCTTTCGAGCCCGTTGCGCAGATGCTGTTTGAGCTTGCCGAGCCGCTCGTGCATCTTCGACTTCTCGTCGAGCGAGAGGCCGCCGAACAGTTCCACCACCCATTGCTCGTGCGCGGCGGCCATGCGGTCGAAGAGGGCGCGGCCCTCGGGCGTTAGGCGCACCACGAAGGCGCGCCGGTCGTCGGGGGCGACGTCGCGCACGACGAGGCCTTCTTTTTCGAGCTGATCGGTAATGCCCGTGACGTTGCCGCCCGTCACCATCAGGCGGCGCGAGAGTTCCGTCATGCGCAAACCTTCGGGGTGGCGCTCGAGCTGCGCCATCAGGTCGAAGCGCGGCAGCGTCGTGTCGAACTCGACGCGCAGGCGGCGGCGCAACTCGGCCTGCACGAGGTTCGTCGTGGTGAGCAGGCGCAGCCACAGGCGCAGGCCCATGTGGCTGTCGGCGCCCGTGCTCATTTCCATGTCGACGACATTCTCGGCCGGCTTTTCGACGCCTTTGCGCGGCGCTTTCGTTGCGGCCTTCGCCGCGGCGTTCTTGCGCGAGGATGCGGGCGATGTCATGTGATCTCTCCACCGGAAACGGATATGGACTGGCCCGTGATCGCGGACGATCCAGGCGCGCACAGCCACAGCACGGCGTTAGCGACTTCTTCCGGTGTGACGAAACGCTGCTGCGGGTTGTGGCGCACGAGGATGCTGCGCGCCTCGGCTTCGCTGCGCGAGGTCTTGCGCGTAATCTGCTCGAGCGACGCCTGCAGCAGTTCCGTTTCCGTGTAGCCGGGGCAAACGGCGTTTACGGTCACGCCCTGCGTGGCCACTTCGAGCGCCAGCGCGCGCGTCATGCCGATCACGCCATGTTTCGAGGCGCAATAGGCGGCGACATACGGATAGCCGACCTGGCCCGCCGTGCTTGCGACATTGACGATGCGTCCGGCCTTGCGCGCGAGCATGCCGGGCAGCGCCGCGCGCGTGCACAGAAACGCGCCCGTGAGATTCACGTCGAGCATGCGCTTCCACAGCGCGAGGTCGGTTTGCGTGAATGGCGCGGCCTGAGCCTGGCCCGCGTTGTTCACGAGGATATCGATGGCGCCAAGCGCTTCGGCCGCACGCGCGAACGCGGCGTTCACGGCGTCTTCGTCGGTGATATCGACGCTCACGCTAGCCACTTGCTCGCCGCCGCCGAGCGCGGCACGCTGGGCGTCGAGCCGCGCGGCGTCGCGGCCGATCAGCGTAACGCGCGCCCCGGCATGCAGGAGCGCGGCGGCGGTCGCCGCGCCGATGCCGCTGCCGCCACCGGTCACCACCGCATGACGATCGTTCAGGATTGCCTGGTTCATGCTTACACGGTTCCTTCGGCGCGTTGCGCACGCTCGATCGGCGAAAGGCCGGCCGCGGCGGCCGCAGCAGCACGTTCGCGCTCGATGTTGCGTTCGAGTTGCGTCTTGGCCGCCATGTACTGATTCGGCCACTTGATGTCGAGGTAGCCGATGCGCGCGGCTTCGGTGAGCGTCCACGACGGATTGGCCAGATGCGGCCGCGCCACGGCGCACAAGTCGGCGCGTCCGGCTGCGATGATGCCATTCACGTGATCCGCTTCGGAAATCGCACCGACGGCGATCGTCGCGATGCCCGCTTCGTTGCGGATGCGGTCGGCGAAGGGCGTCTGGAACATGCGGCCGAACACCGGCCTTTCTTCCTTGCTCACCTGGCCCGACGAAACGTCGATCATGTCCGCGCCTGCTGCCTTGAATGCACGCGCGATTTCGATGGCATCGTCGGGCGTGTTGCCGCCTTCCACCCAGTCGTGTGCCGAGACGCGTACCGAAATCGGCTTGTCCTGCGGCCAGACCGCGCGAATCGCCTTGAAGACTTCGAGCGGATAACGCAGACGATTTTCAAGCGATCCGCCGTACTCGTCAGTGCGCTGGTTCGTGAGCGGCGAGAGGAAACTGGAAAGCAGATAGCCGTGCGCGCAGTGCAATTCGAGCCAGTCGAAGCCCGCTTCGTCTGCCATTTGCGTGGCTTGCACGAATTGCGCCTCGATTTCGCGCAGTTCCTGGGTACTTGCTTCGTGCGACCACTGGCTCACACCGCGCAGATATTGCTGCGGCGACGCGGAGACGAGCGGCCAGTTGCCGTCGTCGAGCGGCTGGTCGATGCCCTCCCATGCCACGCGTGTCGAGCCCTTGGCGCCGGAATGACCGAGTTGCATGCCGATTTTCGCGTCCGAGTTCGCGTGCACGAAGTCGACGATGCGCTTCCACGCCTGCAGATGCTCGGGCGCATACATGCCGGGGCACGCGGGCGTGATGCGAGCCTCGGGCGAGACGCAGGTCATCTCGGTCATCACGAGCGCGGCGCCGCCCATGGCGCGCGCGCCCAGATGCATGAGGTGATAGTCGCCGGCTACGCCGTCATGGGCGGAGTACTGCGCCATCGGCGAGACGACCACGCGATTTTTCAACGTCACGCCACGCACCGTATAAGGCGTGAACATCGGCGGCACGGCACGCGCCTCGCCACCCGCGCGCTGCGCGAGCCACGCTTCGAAGCCGGCCAGATAATTCGCGTCGCGCTCGCGCAGGTTTTCGTGCGAGATGCGCTGCGAGCGCGTGAGCAGTGAATAGGCGAACTGCTCCGGATCGAACTTCGCGTAGCGGTCCACGTGCTCGAACCACTCCGTGGAATTGCGCGCGGCGTTCTGAATACGCAGGACATCCACGCTGCGCACGTTCGTGTAGTGCGTGAGCGCCGCGCGCAGATCGCCGGGATGCGCTTCCATGCTGTTGGCGAGTTCGATCGCGTCTTCGAGCGCGAGCTTCGTGCCGGAGCCGATCGAGAAGTGCGCGGTGTGCGCCGCGTCGCCCATCAGCACGACGGGCGTTTGCTTGCCGTCGGCCGCGGTTTTCCAGTGCACCCATTCGCGATTGACCACGCGTGGAAAGCGGATCCATTGCGACGAGCCGCGCAGATGCGACGCATTCGAGCGCAGCGCGTGGCCGTCGAGATAGCGCGCGAACAGCTTCTCGCAGAACGCGATGCTGTCTTCCTTGCTCATGGTGTCGAGGCCGGCTGCGCGCCACACGTGATCGGGCGTTTCGACGATGAACGTCGACGTGTTGTCGTCGAAGCGGTAGGCGTGCGCCTGGAACCAGCCCCATTCGGTTTCTTCGAACGCGAACGTGAACGCGTCGAAGAGTTTCGACGTGCCGAGCCACACGAAGCGGCAATTGCGCAAATCGATATCGGGCTGATACGTGGCGGCATATTTCTGGCGCGTGGCGCTGTTCAGGCCGTCGCTCGCGATGATGAGGTCCGCGTGGGTGACGTCGTCGTCGGTGATCTGCGATTCGAACACGAGCTTTACGCCGAGCGCTTCGCAGCGCGCCTGCAGGATGTTGAGCAGACGCTTGCGGCCAATGCCGCAGAAGCCATGGCCCGACGAGCGGATCGCGCTGCCGCGAAAGTGAATTTCGATGTCGTCCCAATGATTGAACGCGTCGAGAATTTCGTCCGCGCTTTCGGGGTCGGCCGCGCGCAGGTTGCCCAGCGTCTGGTCCGAGAACACCACGCCCCAGCCGAACGTGTCGTACGGGCGGTTCCGTTCGATTACGGTGATTTCGTAGTCGGGGTGACGGCGCTTCATCAAAAGGCCGAAATAGAGGCCTGCCGGCCCGCCACCCATGCAAACAATGCGCATGCTCGCTCCTTCGTTCAATCTGCAAGGTCAATGTAGGACCAATTACTTTAGGTGTCAAGTAATTCGCAGGGAAGGGCGGGATGACCCTGGGCGCGCCGGTGAAACTTCTGAATATTTGTGGAACCCTTGCTGCGGCGCGGCGTCAATTCGCCATGACGCAAGCAAAGGGAACATGCAGGCTTTCGTGCGCCTTTCCACGAGGCGCAGCGGCGGAAATGCCGCGATGGCGCGGACGCGGCACCAACGGATGTGGCACCAGAAAAGGGCGGGTGCTGACTCGATGTGCATGGCGCGCACCGTCCGGGCGTACGTTTGCGAGCACGTGGAGGCGCCAGGCGGGCGAAATGCTTACCATGGGTTACGCAGGCCCAATTCGTGTCGAGCTGGCATTAAAGTCGCATGGTGAGGCGGCGCTTTCGCGCAGCCTTTTACGGAACCCTTTCTTGCGTTGCGCGTGCGGCCGCGAATCGATCAGGCATCCTTACAAAAAGACTCATAAAGCTGACAGCTTCATCGAATCGAGGCCGCTCACCCCTTCAATCGTAATCTTCGACACGAACGGGAGTCGTCACCAATGAGTCAGATAGCGAAGCGATCGATCGAAATCGACTTTTTCCGGGGTTTCGCGTTGATTTCAATCGCGCTCGATCACATTCCTTCCAGCGTGCTTTCGCATGCGATGCTGCACAACTTCGCGTTCTGCGACTCCGCGGAAGTGTTCGTGTTCGTGAGCGGCTATGTATGCGCAGCGAGTTGGCTCGCGATTGCCGGGCGAAAGGGAGAGAGCGCGGCCAACCGCCGCTTCTGGCGTCGCGGGCGCGAGATCTACGCCGCCTACCTGTGCACCGCTGCGCTCATGCTGCTTTCGGGTGCCGCAGCGGTGATGCTGCGTGTGGATTCGCCGCTGGTTGCGGAGTCGGGTTATCTGCGCTTCGCCGCGCAACCGTTCACGATGCTCGCCAATATCGCGATCTTTCGCGATCAGCCGTATCTCGCCGGCGTGCTGCCCATGTACATCGTGCTCGTGATGGTGTTGCCATTCGTGATGCCGCTCGCGCGCCGCTCGCCCGATCTCGTACTCGTTGGCAGCTTCGTGCTGTGGTTCGGCGGGTGCTGGCTCGCGGGTTATTTGCCTACCGCGCCCGGCGCCATATGGCCCTTCAACCCGTTTGCCTGGCAGGCCATGTTCATGCTGGGCCTGCTGTGTCGTATCTATCCGGTCTCGCGAGCGTTCCAGGTCTCGTGGACGGGCCGCGCGTTGACGGCGTTCGCGCTGGTCCTCGTTGCCACGTTCGCGTTCATCCAGTTGTTCGCCAATCTGGATCCCCAGCCTGGCTACATGAAACAGAATCTCGCGAGCGTGCGAATCGTGAACTTCGCCGCCGTGGCGTGGCTCGCCGCGCAGGCGGTGCGCAAGGGCTGGATAGCGTGGCTTGCGCAACGGCTGCCGGCCGTCGTCACCGTGGGGCAGCAGGGCCTCGTCTGTTTCGTGGGGGGCGCGGTGGCTTCGAACCTCATCGACACGCTGCTGCGTGCAACGCATGTCACGGCTTCTTTGCCCGCACGGCTCGCGGGCGACTTGCTCGCGGTCGGCGCATTGCTCATGCTCGCGGGTGGCGTGCGGCGCCTGAAAGCGGTCCGGCCGCGCGTCGCGCTCACGTAAAGCGCGACGGCGACCGCTCAACGGTGAGGGTTTGCGGGAGCCCCGTGAGTGTATTCAAGGCGCATTGAAGGTGCATTCAATGCGCAACACGCTCACGCTTTGCCGAGTTCGCGCACGTCAGTGGCCGGCACCGAGCCGAATGCATCGCTCAACGCATAGTCGATCAATTGCTGCGCGGCGGCTTCGGGTGTGGACAGCAGGCCGTTTTGCTTGAGTTGTTCGAAACGCTCGCGCTTCGGGAACTGGTCGACGCTCGTCGCGCGGATCGTCTCCTGCATGCCGGTGTCGATCACGCCGGGTGCGATGCTGCAAATGCGCACGCCGACGGGCACGTCGAGCGCAACGGCGCGCGCGTGGTGGTCGAGCGCGGCCTTGGTCGCGCAGTACACGCTCCAGCCCGGATATGCGTTGCGCGCGGCGCCGCTCGAAATATGCACGATGCGGCGCGACGCGTTCGCGCTGAGCGAAGGCGTGGCGGCGAGCGCGTTCGCGAGCATCAACGGCGCTGCCACGTTGAGCGTCACGGCGCGCGCAATGGCGAGCGGGTCCTGCGCGCCGAGCGGCGCAATCGGCTCGACGGTGCCTGCGTTGTTGAAGAGCAGCACGCACTGCGCGCCGCGCGCGAACGCATCGAGCGTGTCGCCCGCCAGCCAGCGCTCGAGTGCGGCGGGATCGGCAAGTTCCACGACCGCCTGGGTGAACCGCTCCGGATGGAGGGACGGGAGTTCCGCATGCTCGCCGCGGCCGAGGCCGAGCACCTCGATATCCCGTTGCAGCAGCGATTGCGCGAGCGCCGCACCCAATCCGCGCGTATGGCCGGTCACGATGGCACGAATGGAGGAACGGGGGGCGGATGTCGAAATCGTCATGGTGTGGTGATGAAAAAAAGGATGCGATCCTTGCGTGCGCAAGGTGTTGACGCTTGAAATTCGAGGGATTTTGCCGCGCGCCGCGTGTGTTCGCGGTGTAGCGCGGCGCGCGATGGCGGACTCGAAACCGGCCGCGGCAAGTGATTGCCCGGTTGGAGCGGCCGTGTTTTCGGTATCATAGCGTCCGGTTCCATATGGAAGAGATCTGGACGTGAAAGCCGCATCGCAACAACGCCGTACCCTGAGCTTCAAGGAAGGCCTTCTTGAGATCAAGAAGAGCATGGGGGGCAGCTCTGGCCAGCCGCCCGAAGAACAGGCGCAAAAATCGCAAGGCAAGCCCGCTCACAAGGGCGCGAAGAGCCATGGCGGCTCGCACGCCCCGAAGGGCCCGCGTGCCCCGAGAGAGGGTTCGGCGGCTGCGGGCGCGGCCGGCGGCAAGGACGAGCGTTCGCGCTCGCGCCATGGCCGGCCCCAGGGCGCGCGAGCGCAGGAGCAGAGTCAAGGTGAGCAGCGCGCGCAGCAGCCGCGCCGGCCGCAGCAGCCGAAGCCCGCCCGCGGGCCGGAGGCGGGCGAGCGTCCCGGGCAGCAGCAGCGCCGCCGTCCGGCGCGTCCCCAGCAGCCGCCGGCCGCGAATCTGAGCGAAGCCGAAAAGGCGCGCATCGAGCGCAACCGCCAGCTCAACACGGTCTGGAACGTGTTCGCGAAGCACTATCCGGCTTTCCGCGACCGTTTGCCGCTCAAGATCGGCGTAGCCGAGGATCTCGTCGCGCGTCACCCCGAGTACGAGCGCACGATGATCGTCGCCGTGCTCAAGCGCCATGTGAACCATCCGCGCTATCACGAGCGTGTGGCCGCAGGCGGCTCGCGCTACGAACTCGACGGCACGGCTTCGGAAGGCCCGGGCATCGATCCGTCGCACGTCGGCCGCGCGAATGCGGCGCTGGCGCGTCAGAAGGCCAAGGCCGAGGCGCAAGCCAAGGCGCGCGAAGAGGGCAAGGCCCAGCCTGAGGTCAAGGCCGACGCCAAGGCCGAGGCGAAGACCGAACCCGCGCCCCAGCCCGAAGCCCAGAGCGTGGAGCCGCAAGCCCCGTCCAGCACGCCGGAAGCCGCGGTACAGCAACCGGAAAACGGCGAAACGCCCGCAAGCGGCGCCTAAGCCCGCGCCGGATTTTTGCTCCTTCGAAACGCCCCTCTCGCGGTACTGCCGTCAGAGGGGCGTTCGCACGTCTGGCGAACCGCGCCGATCGATGCGCGCGCAACCATTGGCGCGCACGTCGCGCCTTCGCATGTGTTCCCGGTGATTTCGACGCGCATCGCATGGCCGCCGATCCCGCACCAGGCAGCCTGAGCGAAGCAGGAGGCGGTTTTAGTGCGCGTTGGCCGAAGCGGCGTCTTGCACGGCAGCCTGTGCTGAGGCCGCCGATGTAGGGGAGGGGGCAGCGGCAGGCGCGGATGCGCCGATCGCGGCCGTTGCCGCCGCAGCCGCAAAGGCGGAAGCTGCCGAAGCCGCAAGGCCGACGCTCGCGGGCGCATCGCTCGGGGCAGGCGCGCTAGCGGTATCGAGCACCCGGCTGAACTCCACGGCGCGCGTGCGGATCTTTTCCGCATAGGCCTTCGAGCCGCCATAGTTCTTCATCGCGGCGTTGAGATCGCCGCCGGCGGCCCGCTGGTAGCCATAGAGGATCGACGAGCCCACGTCGATATTGACCTCGGGGTCGGTGAGATCCTTGTTGTGCAAGAGATTGCGATGCGCCGACGGCACGACCTGCATGAGTCCGGTCGCGCCATTCGCGCCGTGCGCCTTCTCGCGAAAGCGCGACTCGATCGAGATGATGGCGAGCAGCACCGCAGGCGGCAGCGAATACTTTTCGGCCGCCCCCGTGACGGCTTGCGAAATTTGCGCGGCTTTCTCTTTCGCGATACCGAATTTTTGCGTGAGGTATTTCGAAACCGCGCTCGACATGGCGCTGGAACTTGCGGGAGCAACCCCGCTCGCCGCCGACGCGCTGACGATGTCGCTTGCGGGCGCCTGCTGCTGCGCCTGCGCGGCCGCGGTTTGCACGAGGCCCGGCAACAGGACGAGCAGGCAGAGTAACTGCCTCATGGCCGGTGCATAGGAGAAAAAGAAGGCGCAAGTATAACCGGCCCCGATTAATGAGGCCGGCTGCGTGTCATCCCGTTTTCACATCCCTGACCGGTGTCGGCGCCGGACGTCGCGCCCGGCGCGGCTTCAGGCCGGTTTCACGCCTTTTGAACCGAAGCCTTCCAGATTTCGTCGATGCTCGCGGCGAGCGCGGCGTCGAACTCGGCGTCGCTCATCGATTTCGTGAGGTCGTTGATGAGCGCGCGCGAAAAGCTTGCAATCATGCGATGGTTTTTGGCGAGACGCTCGCACGCGTCAGTACGCGAGTAGCCGCCCGAGAGCGCCACCACGCGCACCACGCGCGGATGTTCGATGAGCGGCAGATAGAAGTCGGGCGTATCGGGAATCGTGAGCTTGATCATCACGTTCTGCGAGGCGGGCAGTGCGTCGAGCCCCTTGATCAGTTCGTCGCGCA
Source organism: Paraburkholderia guartelaensis (assembly GCF_004353905.1). Taxonomy (GTDB): domain Bacteria; phylum Pseudomonadota; class Gammaproteobacteria; order Burkholderiales; family Burkholderiaceae; genus Paraburkholderia; species Paraburkholderia guartelaensis. Next base: position 44,967 of record NZ_SMOD01000030.1, read on the forward strand.
ATAGCTTCTCGGCCTTGGCCTTGTCGGGAGCCTTGATCGAGACTTCCGGCTCGAGAATCGGCACGAGTCCGTGCGCGGATATTTGCGCGCCGAATGCGAACTGCTGCGCGGCGATCGAAGCGATGCCGGAAGGCGAGGCATGTTCGATCACCGAGCGCATCTTGGTGCCGAAAATCCCGGCCTTCACCGCGCGTTCGAGCAGGGCGTCGAGGCCCGGGATCGGCTTCATGAGGCGCACGCCGTCGGACTCGGCCTCCAGCCCCTTGTCCACCTTGAGGAACGGCACGACGTGGCGCTCGTTCCAGAGGAAGTCGGGCACGGGCTTGCCTTGTGCCTGGCCATCCATGGTCGCCTCGAAGAGGATCGCGCCAATCACTTTCTCGCCCGTGAACGCGGGGGCGCTGATGATGCGCACACGCATTTCGTGGATGAGGCGGAACATTTCGGCGTCGCCGCTATACGCGCTTTCGGGAATGCCGTACTGGCGCAACGCGCCAGGCGTCGAACCGCCGCTCTGGTCCAGCGCGGCGATGAAGCCCGGTTTGTCGCGCATCTGCGCAAGCATTTGCTCGTTTGCCATCGTCGTCTCTCCGCATTTAGGGCGCCCTTGCGGGCGCGGTTACTCGAATCCGGTCGCCGCCTGCTGCGACGAGTGTACTTGCGCCGATGCGCCGCGTCTTTGCCATTATGTGGGCATGGCCGCGCAGCCGCGCTGAAGAAGGGAAACGATAAACCGTAGCAATTGCGGTGCCAGGGGTGGCGCGGCAAGCGCCGTCACACGATGACTTGCGCCTGCGCGCTGCGGTCGTTCGCGAGCAGCGCCGAGAGCTTGCGCAGCGCGGCCTGCAATTGTTCGCGCCCGCCCGTTGCGCCGAGAGAAATGCGGATCGCGTTCGCGGTTTCCGGGCCTTGCTGGAACGCCGTCGAGGGCGCCACGGCGAGGCCCTCGATGCTCGCGGCCGCCGCCAGTTCGCGCGCCTGCCAGTAGCGCGGCAGCGTGTACCAGAGGTGAATGCCCGCGCCCGCCGACGATCCCAGCGTGTGCGCCGCGATGCGCTGGCGCTCGCGCGCTTCGGCCTTTACGTCCGCGAAGACCTGCTCGGCCACGCCTTCCTCGATCCAGTGCGTGGCGAGCGCGTTGGTGAGCGGCGCGGCCATCAGCGAGAACGTGCGCAGCGCGGTCACGAGGCGCGTGCGCGCCTCCTCATCGGGCAGCGCGAGATAAGCCGTGCGCAAGCCGGGCGAGAGCGTCTTGGAAAGCGTCGCGAGATAGCAGACCTGAGCGGGCGCGAGCCGGGCAAACGGCGCGGGCGCGTCGAGCGCGAAACGCCAGTAAGGATCGTCTTCGACGATCCGCGCGCCGCAGCGCTGCGCCACCCGCAGGATTTCCAGGCGGCGTGACTCCGGCATGGTCGCCGTCGTCGGGTTCTGCAGCGTGGGGTTCACGTAGATGAGCCGCGCCGCGTGTTCGCGGCAAGCCGCTTCGAGCGCGTCGGGGCGCATCCCGTGAGCGTCGACGGCAACGGGGGCGATGCGGCGGCCCAGTTGCGCCGCCGCGTGCGGCAGGCCCGGATAGAGCAGCGGCTCGGCGAGGATGACTTCGCCCGGCTGCGTGAAGGCGAGGATCAGCGCGGCAAGCGCCGCCTGCGCGCCGGGGCAGACCACCACGCGATCGGGCGCGACGTGGCCGAGCATGGGCTGCAGCCACTTCGCACCCGCCTGCCAGTCGGCGCGGCCGCCGCCGCCCATGTGGTAGGTCATGAGCAGATCGGCGTCGCTGCGCATCAGCACGCGTGTCATGCCTTCGCGCAGCAGCGCATTCATGTCGAGCCCGGCGGGCGCAGGCGGGATGTTCATGCTGAGGTCCACGCGCTGGAGCAATTCGGCGCGCGGCGCGGCGATGAAGGTGCCTAGCGGCCCACGCGCCTCGATCAGGCCACGCCGCCGGGCTTCGTTGAAGCCCCGCGTGACGGTGGTCAGATCGACCGCAAGCAGGGTGGCGAGACTGCGCTGCGCGGGCACGCGCTCGCCGGGGCGCAATGTGCCTTGCGCCACCGCGGCTTCGATGAAATCGGCGAGCCGCAGGTAGCGCGGGCCGTTGCCGGACTGCATCGCGGTGGCCCATGCATTGATCTCTCCGGCGCTTTCGGCAGGTTGGTCGTGTGTCATTCTGTCGCGGATGTATGCGTCATGTCTTACTCTAGCATGCGTGCATGAAGCGCGTAAATCCATACATATAGGCTATGTATGGCTTCTGCGGCGGCCCTCCGAGGCCGCTCGTGCGGCAGCAGAGTGAGCACGTATGGATGGGTTTGCGCGAACGTCAACCTTGGAACCAGACATGCGCAATCCAGACCCTCGCTCGGGGCGGGCCGCTACCGCCGGCCCGCCTTCTTCATCACGTCCCCCACTGATTACCCGTTTTCTGCGCCGCGCCGCTCTCGGCGCGGCGGGCATCCCGCTCGTGCTGCTCAGCGGCTGCAACATGGCGCTGCTCGCCCCGAAGGGCGACATCGGCGTCCAGGAAAAGAACCTGATCCTGATCGCGCTCGGCTTGATGTTGCTCGTCGTGATCCCCGTGATCGTGCTCACGCTGTGGTTCGCGTGGCGCTACCGCGCCTCCAACACGAACGCGACTTATGCGCCGCGCTGGTCGCATTCCACGGTCATCGAAGTGGTGGTGTGGACGATTCCCTGCGTGATCGTGCTCACGCTCGCCGTGCTGATCTGGCGCACGACGCATTCGCTCGACCCGTATCGCCCGATCGAATCGCAGACGAAGCCCGTGCGCGTGGACGTGGTCGCGCTCAACTGGAAGTGGCTCTTCATCTACCCGGACTACGGCGTGGCCTCCGTGAACCAGCTGGCGATTCCCGTGGATACGCCCGTTGAGTTCAACCTCACCGCCGAGTCGCTGATGAACTCGTTCTTCATCCCGCAACTGGGCAGCCAGGTGTATGCGATGCCTGCCATGCAGACGAAGCTGCACCTCATCGCGAACGAGCCCGGCATCTATGCGGGCCGCTCGGCGGCGTTCAGCGGCCCGGGCTTCTCCGACATGCATTTCGAAACGCTGGCCAAGAGCCGCGCCGACTTCGACGCCTGGATCGCGCAGGCGAAGGCATCGCCCACGATGCTCAGCCGCGCGGCCTACGAACAGCTCGCGTTGCCCGGCGAAAAGACGCCGGTGACGCTCTATTCGAACGTCGCGCCGGGCCTGTTCGACGGCGTGGTCGGCAAATACATGCGCGACGTGCACGGCAATCCGATTTGCGGCACGGTCCCCACGGCCTCAAGCACAGTCCCCGGCACAGGCGCCCCGGCGCTCACGCTCAACCGTAGCGCCATCCTGGCAGCGGAGTAATCACACCATGTTCGGAAAACTCACGCTCGACGCCGTACCCTGGCACGAGCCGATCATCATGGGCACGGGCGCCGTCGTGGCGCTCGGCGGCCTCGCCTTGCTCGCCGCGATCACGATCGCAGGCAAGTGGGGCTATTTGTGGCGCGAGTGGATCACGTCGGTCGATCACAAGCGCATTGGTGTCATGTACATCATTCTCGCCGTCATCATGCTGCTGCGCGGTTTCGCCGACGCGATCATGATGCGCGCGCAACAGGCGCTCGCGTATGGCGACGCCGCGGGCTATCTGCCGCCGCATCACTACGACCAGATCTTCACGGCGCACGGCGTCATCATGATCTTCTTCGTGGCCACGCCGCTCATTCTCGGCTTGATGAACGTGGTCGTGCCGCTGCAGATCGGCGCGCGCGACGTGGCCTATCCGTTCGTCAACTCGCTCTCCTTCTGGCTTTCGGTGGTGGGCGCGATCCTCGTGATGGTCTCCATGTTCGTGGGCGATTTCGCTGCCACGGGCTGGGTGGCGTATCCGCCGCTTTCGGAGCTTGGCTATAGCCCGACCGTTGGTATGGATTACTACATATGGTCGCTGCAGCTATCGGGTCTCGGCACGACGCTCTCGGGCATCAACTTCATCGTCACGATCCTGCGCATGCGCGCGCCGGGCATGAAGATGATGCAGATGCCGGTGTTCGTGTGGACGGCGTTCATCACCAACATCCTGATCGTTGCGGTGTTCCCGGTGCTGACCGCCACGCTCGCGCTGCTCACGATGGACCGCTACTTCGACATGCACTTCTTCACGAACGAGCTGGGCGGCAACGCGATGATGTACATCAACCTGATCTGGGTCTGGGGTCACCCGGAGGTGTACATCCTGATCCTGCCTGCGTTCGGTGCGTACTCGGAAATCATCGCGACGTTCTCGGGCAAGCCGCTGTTCGGCTACAAGTCGATGGTCTACGCCACGTCGTCGATCGGCATCCTCTCGTTCTTCGTGTGGCTGCACCACTTCTTCACGATGGGCTCAGGCGCGAACGTCAATGCGTTCTTCGGCATCATGACCACGGTCATTTCGATTCCGACCGGCGTGAAGCTCTTCAACTGGCTCTTCACGATGTATCGCGGCCGCATCCGCTATCACAGCGCCACGCTCTGGACCATCGGCTTCATGGTGACGTTCGCCGTGGGCGGTATGACCGGCGTGCTGCTGGCCGTGCCGGGCGCGGACTTCGTGCTGCACAACTCGCTCTTTCTCGTTGCGCACTTCCATAACGTGATCATCGGCGGGGTGGTGTTCGGCTGTCTTGCAGGTGTGAGCTTCTGGTTCCCCAAGGTGTTTGGTTTCACGCTCAACGAGTTCTGGGGCAAGGTGTCGTTCTGGTGCTGGCTGATCGGCTACTGGCTCGCGTTCACGCCGCTCTACATCCTCGGCTTCGAAGGCATGACGCGCCGCATGAATCACTATGAAGTGGCCGAGTGGCATCCGTGGCTCGTGGTGGCGCTCGTGGGCGCGGTGTTCGTCGGCCTCGGCATTCTCTCGTTCATCGTGCAGATCGTGGTGAGCCTGCGCGATCGTGAAGCCAACCGCGACGTGACCGGCGACCCGTGGGATGGCCGCAGCCTCGAGTGGTCGACTGCTTCGCCCGCGCCGTTCTACAACTTCGCCGTGCTGCCGGAGATCACTTCGATGGAGCAGCACTGGGACAACAAGGAAGCGGGCCGCGCCTACGTGCAGCCGGCGAAGTACGAAGACATCCATATGCCGCGCAACACGGGCGCGGGCTTCATCATCGCCGCATTTAGCCTGCTGTTCGGCTTTGCGATCGTGTGGCACATGTGGCCGTTCGTGGCGGTGGGCCTGATCGGCATGATCGTCACGTTCATCGTGCGCACCTACAACCAGGACGTGGATTACTGGGTTCCGGCCGCGGAGGTCGAGCGCATCGAGAACGCGCGCTTCAAGCAACTCGGCATCCAGCGTTTCGATCAATCCGAGCACATCGAGGAGATGGCATAAACCATGGCTCACGCTGCTACTACTCACGCCCATGGTCATGGCCACGGTCACGATCACGACGACAGCACGAAGACCACGCTGGGCTTCTGGATCTACCTGATGAGCGACTGCCTCATCTTCGCGACGCTCTTCGCCACGTTCGGCGTGCTCGCGAATGCGACGGCAGGCGGTCCGGGTGCAAGGGATCTGTTCGAACTGCCGTACGTGCTGGGCGAAACGCTGCTGCTGCTTGCGAGCAGCGTCACCTTCGGCATGGCCATGCTGAATCTCTACGCGCAGCGACGCGGCCAGGTGATCGTCTGGCTCGCCATCACGTTCCTGTTCGGCGCGGGCTTCGTCGCGATGGAGGTGAACGAGTTCGCCAAGCTCATCGCCGATGGCGCGGGGCCCGGCACGAGCGCGTACCTCTCGGCGTACTTCACGCTGGTCGGCACGCACGGTCTGCACGTCACGGCGGGTTTGTTGTGGATCGCGATCATGATGCACCAGACCTTCAAGTTCGGTCTGACGGGTACGATCCGCCGCCGTCTCGCCTGCCTGAGCCTCTTTTGGCACTTTCTCGATCTCGTGTGGATCTGTGTATTTACGTTCGTTTACCTGCGAGGTTTCCTGTGAGCCAGTCCCATGGCACTCACCACGCCGTGCATGACGCATCGCACGGCAGCTTCAAGGGCTACATGATCGGCACCGTGCTCTCGCTCGTGCTGACGCTCGCGTCGTTCGGCGTGGTGATGTTTCGAGTCGTTTCGCCGGGCTTCGGGCTCGCGGCCATCGTCGTGCTCTGCATCGCGCAGCTCGTCGTGCAACTCGTGTATTTCCTGCATATCGGCACGTCGCGCAGCCAGCGCGCCAACACGGGCATCTTCATCTGCACGGCGTTTCTGATTGCGGTGATCGTCGGGCTTTCGCTGTGGGTCATGCACAACGCAAACGTCAACATGATGCCCACGCAGATCTCGATCGACCGCGCCATGGCGCACGACTGAGGCATCACGTTGCGTCCCTCAATACTGCGCGCCGGGTACCTCGGGCACAGTGCATGCGCTATACGAAGCGTCGCGACACACCGTCGCTTTTACGTGGAGTGTGACCATGAACAAGGACCAGGTGAAGGGCACGGCTGAAAAGGTGAAGGGCAAGGTCAATGAGGCCGTGGGCCGCGCAACCGACAACCCGGCGCGCGAATTGAAGGGGGACCTCCAGCAGGAAGCTGGCCAGGCACGCAAGAACGTCGGTGACATGAAGGAGGCCGCAAAGGATATGGCGAAGGACGTGAAGCGCCATCACTGATAAACGATGGCTAACCCACCGCGCCGCCGCCTCGAAAGGGGCGGCGGCGTCATGCTGTCCGCATGCGGCAGCGCGAGCCCCGGCGCTCAGGCCGGCGGGTTCAGCACCGCGAAGGTCGCGTTGGCTTTGAGCACGCAGCGCTCATCCACCATCAGGCGGCATGTGGCAAAGCGCAGACGTGCGCCCATTTTGTCGAGCGCCACGTGCGCTTCCAGCCAGTCGCCGGGACGCACGGAACCAAGGTAATCGAGGCTCAGATGCGCCGTGACCGCCGGACGTTCGCGTCCCGCCGCGCGTATCATGGCCGCGCCAATCGCGGTGTCGGCGAGCGTGGCCAGCATGCCGCCGTGCGCGATATCCAGATTGTTCAAATGGCGCTCGCTCACGCGCGTGCCGATCACGCCGCGGGCTTCGTCGAAGTAAAGCGTGCCGAATTGGCCCATATAACCAGTGCGGAACGGCAACGCCACGAAGCCGGGTGGCGGGGCGTCATCGCTTTCAACGGTTGCGGGTGCAGCGTTAATCGAGATGTCATTCGCGGGCAGGCGATCGTTCATTGTTCGGGATCCACAATCAGGGAATCAGTCCTTTCGCACGGCCGATGGCGACTGCCTGGGTACGATTGCCCGCGCCGAGCTTGGCGTTGATCTTGCGGAGATGCGACTTGACCGTCAGCTCGGACACGAACAGCTTCTCCGCGATCACGCGGTTGCGGTGGCCTGCCGAAAGCATCCTTAGCACGTCCAGTTCGCGCGCCGTGAGCGCGTCGGCGGGAGAATCCGCGGCGTAGGGCGAGAGATCGGCGGCACCCGTCGTTGAGTCCGCTATGTGCGAGTGAGAGGGCGCCACGCCGTCCAGCAACTGCGCCACGAACGCGGGCACCACGCCAAGCGAGCCGATTTGCGTGGGACCGCGCTCGGCCCATGCGCCAAGCAGGCGCATGAGTGCTTCGCCTTCATCGAGGAACGCGCGAACAAAGCCTTCGTGGCTCGCCATGCGCAGCGCTTCCGTGAGCATGTCGAAGGCGGCGGTGCGCTCGCCGTTGCCGTCGAGCGCGAGTGCGAGCAGGACGCGCAACTTCAGCGCGCGCCAATGACGCCGCCGCGCGCTCGCCTGTGCGACGGCTTCGCTCAGTGCAGCGCACGCCGTGGCGTAGCGTCCCTGCGCGATATCGAGGCGGCAGCGCGCGATCACCGGTTCGTCGATCTCGCTCGCGTGATAGGAGACCCCCGGGCGTGCCCAGTCCGCATGCAGTGTGGCGGCGCGCAGCGCCTGCTCGGCGGCGTCGAAGCGGCCTTCGAGCGTGGCGACGCGCGCGCGTTCGAGCCATGCGGCGCTCACGGCGCGGTCCGATTTGACTGCGCGGCCCAACTGCTCGAGTTCGGCGAGCAGCCGCAACCACTGCTCGACATTACCCTCGAAGAGCGCCACGCGCGCCGAAAGCACATGCGTGGCGATCAGCCCGTCGGTCACGCCCACGCGCTTGGCGCGCGGCAGCGCGTCGGCGAGGAGATGCGTCATTTCATCGAGCGCGTTTTTCTCGTAGAGCGCGAGCGAGCGCACGCCGTCCACGCTGGTGCGGCCGCCGCCCGAATCCACGGTGCGGTTCGCCGTGGCGTTGGCCGCCGAAATTTCGAGCCGCGCCAGCGCCGTGCCAAGCCGCCCCTGCACCAGATCGATGATCCCTTCGATGGTTTCCGCCATCGTGCGCATCACGACATAGGGATGATCGTGGGCGCGCCGCAACGCGCGCGAGAGCACGCCGCGCGCCTCGTCATAGCGATCGGTGCAGACGTAGCTGAAGGCGAGCGAATTCGTGAGGCTGTAGAACGAGAAGTTCGCACGATCGGGCAGGCGATCGAGCAAGGCGGCGCTCGTTTGCGCGCATGCCTCGACCTGGTCGGTGAGCGCGAGCAGCACGCCGCGAATCGCTTCGGCCACGAAGGCGACGCTGTCCTGGTTGGGCTGCCCGACGCTGCCTTCGACAATGTTTTGCGTCGTACGCATGGCGTCCGCATAGCGGCGGTTCAGCAGCAGCACCCACGCGTAAGTGAGACCGACGTCGGGCCGCGTGGCAAGCCGCGCGGCGCCGATGCGGTCGAGCCAGCGCATCAGCAGGCGCAGCCGGCCGCTGCCGAGCAATGCCCGCGAATGACGCGCGATTTCGGCGAGCGCACCCGCCTCGTCGCCCGCGTCGAGCAGATGGTCGATGGCGGGGATGGGGCGTTGCGCTTCGAGATACCAGCGTGCGGCCGCGCCGTGCACTTCGCGTTCACGTTCCGGCTGCGCGGCACGCAGCCGATGCTGCAGGAAGCTCGCGAACAGCCGGTGATAGCGATACCAGCTGCGCTCGCCGTCGAGCGGCACGAGAAAGAGATTCGCGCGCTCCAGATAGTCCAGCATCTCGCGGCTGTCGTTGCGTCCGGTGGCGGCGTCGCAAAGCGCGGCGCAGAACTGCGGCAGCGCGCTCGTCTCCAGCAGGAACGAGCGGCACGCTTCGGATTGCCGGGCGAGAATGTCTTCGGCGAGATATTCCGCGAGTTCGAGGTTCGTGCCCGAAAAGGAGGCGACAAAGGCCGCATGGTCTGTGCGCGTGCGCAGCGAGAGCGTGGCCAGATAAATGGCCGTCGCCCAGCCTTCGGTGCAGCGATGCAGGGTGGCGATATCGGCGTCGCGCAGCGGCAGCGCGCATTTCTCGCGGATGAACGCGCTCGCCTCCGCGAGCGTGAAGCGCAGCGCGGCGGGATTGATGTCGAGTAGTTCGCCGCGCGCGCGGATGCGCCCGATGCCGAGTTCCGGCGTCACGCGCGAGGCGGCCACGAGCGGGTTGCCAGGCGGCAGGGCGGCGATCAGGTCTTGCATGAAGGCGAGCACGGCGGGGCTCTGGATCGACTCGAAGTCGTCGAGGAGGATGGCGAGCGGCTTGCCGTGCGCCGCCACGCGCTCGATCAGGCTCGACGCGAACGTGTCCGGGTCGAGCGTGAGCGCGCGCGGTGTGCGTGTGCCGGGCAACGCGGCGTCGAGATGCTGCAGGAAGCGCCCGAAGTCGTTGTCGGCGGCGTCGAGGCGCAGCCATGCCACCTCGCGGCGGTGGGCGCGGCAGTGTGCGGCGTATTGCTGCAAGAGCGTGGTCTTGCCGAAGCCCGCCGAAGCGCGGATCAGCACGAGCCGCGCTGTGTGGGCGCCTGCAATCGTTTCGATCAGTTGCGTGCGCAACAGATGAGACGGGCTGTCAGCGGGCGGCGTCAGCTTCGACGCGACGATCCCGCGGGGAGGATTCTGATGGCCGCTTGCGGCGTGGGCATCGACGATGTTCACAGGCGCTGTTTCCTTCTGCGGCGCGCGCGGCGGCGCGCCTTGCGGGCCCGCCGGCCGCGCGGGTTGGCCGGGCGGCGGACCTGTCTCACTCGGGTCGTTATTGCTGGGGCGAATGGTCGCGCCCTGTTTTTGCGTTGCTTGTGCAACCGTCAGGGTATTGTTCCACAGCGGCTGGCCGGCGTCGTACTCCTTTCGAACGATTCGCTAGCGCATCCTAAAATCCTCCCTTCGGCTCAGGACAGCAGGCCTGCGTGCGCCTAAAGTGATATCGACTTCACGGCATCCGCGCCACGATCACCCGGCGCAGCCAGAACGACATAAAGAAGCTCGGAGACACCATGTACCTCACACAAGGCCTGCATCGCTGCGTGCAGCAACACCCGGCGGAAGTCGCGATCCGCTTCGGCGGGCGTTCGCGTACTTTCGCGCAGCTGGGCGAACGCGTGGCACGGCTAGCCGGCGCACTCCAGTCGCTCGGCATGGGCGCGGGCGACCGCGTGGGCATGCTCGCGCTCAATTCCGACCGCTATCTCGAATACATGCTCGGCGTGTGGTGGGGCGGCGACGTGCTCAACCCCGTGAATATCCGCTGGAGTGTGCCTGAGATCGTCTATTCGCTCGACGACTGCGATACGCGCATCCTGCTGGTGGACGACCACTTCCTGCCGCTCGCTGGGGACATCGCGGCGAGCGCTGCGCATCGCCCGACGCTCGTCTACACAGGCGAGCGTGACGTACCGTCCGGCATGCTCGCTTACGAGGCGCTGATCGCCGAAGCGCAGCCTGTGGCAGACGCGTTTCGCGGCGGCAACGATCTCGCGACCATCATGTACACGGGCGGCACGACGGGCCGGCCCAAGGGCGTGATGCAGTCGCACCTGAACCTGTGGTCGTCGGCGACTTCGCGCATGGCGGAGTTCCGCGGCTACGCGCACGCCATTTCGCTGCATGCGGCGCCGCTGTTTCACACGGCGGCGATGGCGCGCGCGGTGGGCCATTTCGTGGCCGGCGATACGCACGTGGTGCTGCCCACTTTCGAGCCGCGCGCGGTGCTCGAAGCGATCGAGCGGGACCGCGTGGATGAGATCCTGCTCGTGCCGACCATGCTGCAGGCCGTGCTGGAGCACCCCGACTTCAAGCGGCGCGATCTCTCGTCGCTCAAGCGGATCTATTACGGCGCGTCGCCGATCGCCGCGGGCGTGCTCGACGCCGCGCTCGCCGCACTGCCCGGCATCGAATTCTTTCACGCTTACGGTCTCACGGAGGCGTCGCCCGTGGTGTCGGTCAATCCGCCCGCCAATCACGGCGCCGAAGGGCGCGCGAGCGGCCTTTACCGCTCGGCCGGGCGTGCGGGCTACGGCGTAACCGTGAAGATCGTCGATGCCACGGGCGTGGAAGTGCCGCGCAACACCGTGGGCGAGATCGCCGTGCGCGGCGCGAACGTCATGCTCGGCTACTGGAACAAGCCCGAAGAAACGCGCCAGGCGCTGCGCGACGGCTGGCTGCATACCGGCGACGGCGCCTATATGGACGAAAACGGCTACCTCTTCATCGTCGACCGCATGAAGGACATGATCGTGACGGGCGGCGAGAACGTCTATTCCGCCGAAGTCGAGAACGTGCTCTCGCGCCATCCGGCCGTTGCGCAATGCGCCGTGATCGGCATTCCCGATGCGCGCTGGGGCGAAGCCGTGCACGCTGTGGTCGTCGCGCGTAGCGGCAGCGACGTGGACGAAGCCGCGCTGCGCGAGCACTGCCGCCAGTTTATCGCCGGCTACAAGTGTCCGAAGAGCATCGAGTTCCGCGAGGCGCTGCCGCTGTCGGCCGCCGGCAAGATTCTCAAGCGCGATCTGCGTGCGCCGTACTGGCAGAGCCAATCCCGCCAGGTGGGCTGATCCGCACGGGCGGGCATCGTCATCGTTAACTTGCAATCCCACTTAATCAGGTATCCAAAATGAGCAACAAGGTTGTGGTAGCCGGCGTCGGCATGATTCCGTTCACCAAGCCCGGCGCGAGCGACGACTACGCCACGATGGGCGCCAATGCCGCGAAGGCGGCGCTCGCCGATGCGCGCATCGACTACGCGCTGGTCGAACAGGCTTATGTGGGCTACGTGTTCGGCGATTCGACCTCTGGGCAGGCCGCCATCTATGGCGTGGGCCTCACCGGCATCCCGGTCGTGAACGTCAACAACAACTGCGCGACTGGGTCTACCGCGCTCTTCCTCGCGCGCCAGGCCGTGGAAAGCGGGGCCGTGGAATGCGCTATTGCGCTAGGCTTCGAGCAGATGGTGCCCGGCGCGCTCAAGGGCGCGTACACCGACCGGCCCACGCCGATGGAGCGCTTCGTCAAGACCATGCTCGACGTGCAGGGCTTCGACGAAACCGCGCCACGCGCGGCGCAATTCTTCGGCGGCGGCGGCCGCGCCTACATGAAGGAATACGACATCAAGCCGGAGACGTTCGGGCGCATTTCCGTGAAAGCGCGCCAGCATGCCGCGCGCAACCCCTTCGCCGTGTTTCGCAACACCGTGACGCTCGAAGAGGTGATGGCTTCGCCCGTCGTCTTCGATCCGCTCACGCGCTTGCAGTGCTGCCCGCCCACCTGCGGCGCGGCGGCGGCGATCGTGTGCTCGGAAGCGTTCGCGAAGAAGCACGGACTCGACACGCGCGTGGTCATCAAGGCCCAGGCGATGACGACGGACCGCAACAGCACGTTCGACGAAGGCGACATGCGCAAGGTGGTGGGTTACGACATGACGCGCGCCGCCGCACACCAGGTGTATGAAAAGGCGGCCGTCGGCCCCGAAGATATTCAGGTCGTCGAACTGCACGACTGCTTCACGGCGAACGAATTGATCACCTACGAAGGGCTCGGCCTCACGCCCGAGGGCACGGCGGAAAAGTTCATTCTCGACGGCGACAACACCTATGGCGGCCGTGTCGTCACGAACCCCTCGGGCGGCCTGCTTTCGAAGGGCCATCCGCTTGGCGCAACAGGTCTTGCGCAATGCACCGAACTCGTGTGGCAACTGCGTGGGCAAGCGCAGGACCGCCAGGTCGCCGGCGCGCGCTTCGGCCTTCAGCACAACCTCGGACTCGGCGGCGCGTGCGTGGTCACGCTCTACGAGCGCCAGTAACGCGAGGCTCGACGATGATCGACAAAAGCCATATCGGCGCACTGATCTCGCGCCACACGGCGCTCGTCGAGGCGGGTCGCCTGCGCTTCTTCGCGAAGGCGACCGGCCAGACGGACAGCCGTTACGTCGACGACGAAGCCGCGAGAGAAGCCGGCTATCCCGCGCTGCCCGTGCCGCCCACGTTCCTGTTCTGCCTCGAAATGGAATCGCCCAATCCGCGCGCGACCGTCGAGCGCCTGAATATCGACATTGGCCGCGTGCTGCACGGCGAGCAAAGCTTCCGCTATCACCGCATGGCGTTTGCGGGCGAGCGCCTCGCGTTCGAAACCCGGATTGCGGATATCTATGACAAGAAGGGCGGCGCGCTCGAATTCGTCGTGCGCGAAACGCGCGTGACAAATGCACAGGACGACGCGCCTGTTGCAGACCTGCGCAGCGTGATCGTCGTGCGCAACGGTTGATAGAAAAGCAGGAGCAGGAGCCAACATGCAATCGATTCGTTTGAACGACATGGCCGTGGGCAGCGCGTTGCCGCCGTTCGTCGCGCCGCCGCTCACACGCCTCACGCTCGCGCTTTACGCGGGCGCTTCCGGCGACCACAACCCGATTCACGTCGATCTGGACTTCGCGCGCCGTGCCGGCATGCCCGATGTGTTCGCGCACGGCATGCTTTCCATGGCGTATCTCGCGCGGCTGCTCACGAACTGGGTGCCGCAGCAGGCCATCCGCGAGTTCTCGGTGCGCTTCGCGGCGATTACGCAGGTGGGCGACGCCATTACCTGCAGCGGCGTCGTTACCGAGCGCGACGAAGCCGCGCGCACCGTCAAAGTCGCGCTCACCACGCGCGACGCACAAGGCGAAATCAAGCTCTCAGGCGAGGCGCTCGTCGCGCTCGACGCCTGAACGATCCATCACACACACGGAGTAGACAGAAGATGAGCAAGCTGGTTGGCAAGGTCGCCATCGTATCGGGTTCGGGCCGCGGCATCGGCCGTGAAATCGCACTGAAGCTCGCGGGCGAGGGCGCGGCAGTCGTAGTGAACGACCTGGACGCCGAACCCGCGCAGAGCGTGGTGGCCGAGATCGTCGCGGCGGGCGGCAAGGCCGTGGCGTGCACGGGCAGCGTGACGGAGGCGGACTTCGGCACGCGCTTCGTCGGCACGGCCCTCAAGGAATTCGGGCGTCTCGACATCATCGTCAACAACGCGGGCTATACATGGGACAACGTGATCCAGAAGATGAGCGATGAGCAGTGGAACGCCATCATGGACGTGCACGTGAGCGCGCCGTTCCGCATCCTGCGCGCAGCCGCCGACTACTTCCGCGAAAGCGCAAAGGCCGAAGCCGATGCGGGCCAGGAAGTGTTCCGCAAAGTCGTGAACATCTCCTCTGTTTCGGGCGTGATGGGCAACGCGGGCCAGGCGAACTATTCGGCGGCGAAAGCTGCGATCAACGGCCTCACGAAGGCGCTCGCGAAAGAGTGGGGCCGCTACAAGGTCAACGTGAACAGCGTAGCGTTCGGCCTCATCAAGACGCGCCTTACCGAGGCGGTGGCGGGCGAGGGCAATAGCTCGACCATCGACATCGCGGGCCAGGAAATCAAGGTGGGCGTCAACGCACAGCTCATGAAGAACATCGAGGCGATGATTCCCATCGGCCGCGGCGGCACGCCGGAAGAAGCGGCGGGCGCGGTGTATCTCATGTGCATTCCCGAATCGAACTACGTGACGGGGCAGGTGCTGGTGGTCGGCGGCGGCCGTCCGTAATACGTCGCTCGCAAAGAAGGAGTCGAACATGGCTGATTACCGCAGTCCGTGGATCACGGACGATCTCGTGCTGTTCCAGGACTCGATCCGCAAGTTCATCGAACGCGAACTCGTGCCGCACGAGGAGCGCTGGTGGAAGCAGCAGCACGTGGACCGCGAGGTGTGGCGCAAGGCCGGCGAGTTCGGCATGCTCTGCGCGAGCATTCCCGAAGAGTACGGCGGCGGTGGCGGCACCTTCGCGCATGAGGCCATCATCGCGCTCGAACAGTCGCGTGCGATGGTGTCGAGCCTCGGTACGAACGTGCATAGCGGCATCGTCGCGCATTACATCCTGCGCTACGGCACCGAGGAGCAAAAGCACAAGTGGCTGCCGAAGATGGCGAGCGGCGAACGCGTGGCGGCGATCGCGATGTCCGAGCCGGGCGCGGGATCGGACCTCAAGAGCATCAAGACGCGTGCGGTGCGTGACGGCGATCACTATGTCATCAACGGCTCGAAGACCTTTATTTCGAACGGCCTGCTCGCCGACCTGATCTGCGTGGTCGTCAAGACGGACCCCGCGCAGGGCGCGAAAGGCGTGTCGATCGTCGTCGTGGAAACGGACGATCTGCCGGGCTTCCGGCGCGGACGCGTACTCGAAAAGATGGGGCAGAAAGGCCAGGACACGGCCGAATTGTTCTTCGACGACGTGCGCGTGCCGTGCGCCAACCTGCTCGGCACGGAAGAGGGTAAAGGCTTTTATCAGCTGATGCAGCAGTTGCCGCAGGAACGCATGATCATCGCGCTCGGTGCGCTGAGCGCGATGGAAAAGGCGCTCGATGTCACCACGGCCTACGTGCGCGAGCGCAAGGTGTTCGGCATGAGCCTTCTCGACATGCAGAACACGCGCTTCAAGCTCGCCGAATGCAAGACTCACGCGACCATTGCGCGAACCTTCATCGACGATTGCATGGCGAAAGTGCTGCGCGGCGAGCTCGACGCCGAAACGGCCGCGATGGCGAAGTGGTGGTGCACGCAGCGCAGCTGCGAAATCATCGACGAATGCCTGCAACTGCACGGTGGCTACGGCTACATGATGGAGTATCCGATCGCGCGGCTCTACGTGAATGCGCGCGTGAGCAAGATATTCGGCGGCTCCAACGAGATCATGAAGGAACTGATCGCCCGCACGCTGTAACGTCCCCCTTGGGAGCACCAGATGGATTTGCGTTATACCGGCGCGGAACAGGCGTTCCGCGAAGAAGTGCGCGCGTTCGTGCGGGAGCATCTCCCCGCCGATATCCGCGAGAAAGTGCTCGCGCACCAGCGGGTGGAGAAGGACGATTACGTGCGCTGGCATCGCATCCTCAACGCGCATGGCTGGGGCGCGCCCACGTGGCCCAAGGCATTCGGCGGCACGGGCTGGAACGCGCTGCAGCGTCTGATCTTCGAGATCGAGACACTCGGCGCGGGCGCGCCGCGCCTGTTGCCGTTCGGCCTGACGATGATCGGCCCGGTGCTCATGAAGTACGCGAGCCCACAGATGCAGGCGCGATTTTTGCCGCGCATTCCGAATGTCGACGACTTCTGGTGCCAGGGCTATTCCGAGCCCGGTTCGGGCTCCGATCTCGCCTCGCTGAAAACGCGCGCGGTACGCAAGGGCGACAAGTACATCGTGAACGGCCAGAAGACGTGGACCACGATGGCGCATTTCGCGGACTGGATTTTCTGCCTGGTGAGAACGGACTCCGAATCGAAGCCGCAGGAAGGCATTTCGATGCTGCTGATCGACATGAAGTCGCCGGGCGTCACCGTCCGGCCGATCGTCACGCTCGACGGCGGCCACGACGTGAACGAGACATGGTTCGAGGATGTGGAAGTACCTGTGGAAAATCTCGTTGGCGAGGAGAACCGCGGCTGGACGTACGCGAAGTATCTGCTCGGGCACGAGCGCACGGCGATTGCCGGCATTGGCCATTGTTACCGTGAGTTGCGGCAGCTGAAGCATTACGCGGCTCAGGCCGCGGACGGCAAAGGCGGCCGCATGCTCGATGACGTGCGCATGCGCGACAAGATCGCCCGCCTCGAAATGAACCTCATGGCGCTGGAAATGCTGCTGCTGCGCGTGGCGACGGCAGATGGCGGGCGCGGCCCCGGCCCCGAAGCATCGATCGTGAAGATTCGCGGCTCGGAACTGCAGCAGGACATCGCCATGCTTCAGCAGGAAGTGGCCGGGCCGCACGGCTGGCCCTACGCGCCGCAATGGCTCGAACCCGGCGCCCATGCCCCCGTGAGCGGGCCGCGATGGGCCGCGCCTGCTGCATCCACCTATTTCGACATGCGCAAGACCTCGATCTACGGCGGCGCGACCGAGGTGCAGAAGAACATCATCGCGAAGATGATCATCGGCTTTTAGGACACGCACATGGACTTCACGTATAGCGAAGAGCAGCAAATGCTCGCGGATAGCCTGCGTCGTTTCGTCGAAAGCGAATACACGTTCGCGCACCGGCGCCGGCGGGCGCGCGAGGGCGCGAGCTTCGATCGCGCGATATGGACCCGGCTTGCGGAAATGGGCGTGCTCGGCCTCACGGCGCCCGCCGAATACGGCGGGTTCGGCGAAGGCGCGGCGAGTCGGCTCGTGGTGCAGCGCGAGCTGGGCCGTGCGCTGGTGCTCGAACCGGTTGTTCCGTGCAGTGTCATGGCAACCGCGATACTCGCGGCATATGCCAGTGCAGCGCAGCAGGATTGCTGGCTAGGCGCGATCGCCACGGGGCAGCAGGTCGTCGTGCCGGCGTTCGCGGAAACCGCGTCGCGCTACCGATTCGATACGGTCGCCACGCTCGCGACGCCGGTTGGACGCGGCTACGTGCTCGATGGCGCGAAAGCGCTGGTCTGGCATGGCGAGGCGGCGGATGCGTTCATCGTCAGTGCACGCGTGGGTGACGCTGCCACGGGCGAAATCGCGCTCTTCCTCGTCCCGCGCGAGAGCCGGGGCGTGAGTGTGGCCGGCTATCCGACCATGGATGGACAGCGCGCCGCCGACGTAACGTTCGAGGCAGTCGCATTGGGCGCGGAAGCCCTGATCGGCGCGCCCGGCGCAGGCGTGGCCGCGCTCGGGCACGGCGTGGACTGCGGGATCGCGGCGCTGTGCGCGGAAGCGGCGGGCGCGATGGAGCGCCTGATCGAGATCACCGCCGAGTATTTGCGCACGCGCCGCCAGTTCGGCCAGCCGCTCGCCGCGTTCCAGGCGCTTCAGCATCGCATGGCGGACATGCTCGTGCACAAGGAACTGGCGCTCTCCATGGCCTACGTTGCCGCGCAGGCGCTGGACGAGCCCGATGCGCGCAAGCGCAGCCGTATGCTCGCCGCCGCGAAAGTGACCGTCGCCGAGGCGGGGCGCTTCGTTGGTCAGCAGGCGGTGCAGCTGCACGGTGGTATGGGCATGACCGACGAGCTGGAAGTGGGCGACTATTTCAAGCGCCTGACGATGTTCGATCCGCTCCTCGGCGACATCGACCATCATCTCGCGAGCTATGTCGAGGCGATGGACGACTGAGCCTCACACGCCGCCCCACATCGCGCGGGGCGGTTCTTCTTCGATTGTTGGACTCCCCCATAAATGATCAGGACTACCATTAAAAATGGCGTCGCCACGCTGACGCTCGACAACGCCGAGCGCAAGAACGCCCTGAGCGCTGCGGCGCTCGCCGCGTTCGCGGATGCCGTCGAGGCATTGCGCCGCGACACGACGGTGCGCGCGGTGATCCTGACTGGCGCAGGCAGCGACTTTTGCTCTGGCGGCGACGTGAGCGCGATGCAAGGGCCCGCCGATACGGCCGCAGTGCGCCGCCGCATGATCGAGAGCCAGCGGCCATGCGCGGCGCTGGCGACGTTCGACAAGCCGGTGATCGCGGCGGTAGATGGCGTGGCGTACGGCGCGGGCTTCAGTATTGCGTTGATGGCCGACTTCATCGTCGCGAGCGAACGGGCGCGCTTTTGTCTCGCCTTCGCGCGCATGGGCCTCGTGCCCGACCTGGCTGCGTTGCATACGCTGCCGCGCATCATCGGCGCGCAACGCACGCGCGAACTCGTCTACTCGGCCCGCGAGCTGCCGGCGCAGGAAGCGCAAGCATTGGGCATCGTGCTGGAGGTGGTGCCAGCCGATGCGCTGTGCGAGCGAGCGCACGAACTGGCGCTCGCCATGAGCGCGCAATCGCCGGATGCGTTCGCGATGACCAAGCGCTTGCTCGCGCAGACGTTCGAACGCGACTTCGGTGCGCTGCTCGACGCGGAAGCGGGCGCACAGGCCATTGCATTGACGTCGCCGTATCTGCGCGAGGCCGCGGCACGCTTCGCGCGCAAGGAAGCGCCGTTGTTCCGCTGGCTACGCAACGACCGCGAAGGCTGAGCGCACGATCGAATGGAGGAGCCTGCGGGCAAACCCTTGCTCCGTTCGAAGCACCGCGGCACACACCTGCGCTGCCTGCCACTTCCTGCTTTAGGACCACGACAGCGATTTGTGTCGGCCCTAAGTTAACACCTATCGGAAAGAGCCGGCCCCGACGCCGGCACCCAACAACGGAGACAAGACATGACGAACGCGATCGCCACGCCCGAGGCGAGCCCGACCCCTGCGCACGCCCACTTTACGCTGGACCCTGTTTCACCCGCCATCGGCGCGGAAGTCAGCGGTATCGACCTGCGCGAGACACTGGACGACGCGACCGTCGCCGCACTGCGCGCCGCGCTCGTGCAGCACAAGGTGCTGTTCTTTCGCGATCAGGACATTACGCCCGCGCAGCACGTGGCGCTTGCCCGCTGGTTTGGCCAGCTCGAAGTGCATCCCGTGTTCCCGCATCACGCCGATCATCCCGAACTTGTCCTGCTCGGCGGCACGCAGGCCGCGAAGGCGCGCGAGAACATCTATCACTCGGACGTGTCCTGGCGCGAGATTCCTTCGATGGCGTCGATGCTGCGTTGCGTGGAATGCCCGCGCAGCGGCGGCGACACGATCTGGGTGAACATGGCGAAGGCCTATGCGGATCTGCCGCAGGCCGTGAAGGAGCAAATCGCCGACCTCGAAGCCGTGCACGACATCATGCCGTCGTTCGGCTCGCGCATGTCGGCTGAAGAACGCGCGGCGAATCGCGTGAAATTTCCCGCCGTGACGCACCCCGTGGTCCGCACGCATCCCGAAAGCGGCGAAAAGATCCTGTACGTGAACGAAGGCTTCACGACCCATCTCGCGAACTTCCTGAGCAAGGGTACGTTCCGTGTGGGTTTCGACTACCGCTACGGCGAATTCGATTTGCTCCAGTATCTGTTTCGCCAGGCCGCCGTTCCCGAGTACCAGGTGCGGCTGCGCTGGGCGCCCAACACCATCGCGTTTTGGGACAACCGCTCGACCCAGCACTACGCGATTCAGGACTATTTCCCGGCCGTGCGACGCATGATGCGCGCGACGATCATCGGCGACAAGCCGTTCTGACGCCTCGCGCTTTTCACTGCGCACCCCAATCGACAGGAACCGTTAGCCGTGCACAAGATCGACCAGTACTACATTGGCGGCCAGTGGGTCGCGCCCGCGCCAGGCGCGAGTATTCATGAGATGGTTTGCCCTGTCACAGAAGCGGTGACGGGAACCGTGCTCCTCGGCACGCACGCCGATGTCGAGCGCGCCGTTGCCGCGGCGCGCGACGCGTGGCCCGCGTGGTCGGCCACGAGCGTTGCGAGCCGCGTGGCGCTGCTCACGCGCATCATCGAGCGCTATACCGCGCGTTATGACGAACTCGCGCGTGCAGTGAGCACGGAAATTGGCGCCCCGATCAAGCTGAGCCACGAACTGCAGGCGCGTGTGGGCCTCGCGCAGCTGCAGAGCGTGCGCGCCGCACTGGAATCGTTCGAATTCAGCGAGCGGCGCGGCACGACCGAGATCGTGCGCGAAGCCGTGGGCGTTGTCGCGCTCATTACGCCATGGAACTGGCCGCTCAACCAGATTGCGGCCAAGGTCGCGCCGGCGCTCGCGGCGGGCTGCACGGTCGTGCTCAAGCCTTCCGAGATTGCGCCGCTAGATGCGCGTCTCTTCGCGGAGATACTCGACGAGGCAGGTGTGCCGCCTGGCGTATTCAACCTGGTCTACGGCGACGGCGCGACGGTGGGCGCGGCACTGGCCAGCCATCCCGACATCGACATGGTGTCGATCACGGGCTCGACGCGAGCGGGGGCGCAAGTTGCTTCGAGCGCCGCGGCCACGGTCAAGCGTGTGGCGCAGGAGTTGGGTGGCAAATCGCCGAGCCTCGTCTTCGAAGATGCCGATCTGCCAACCGCGATAAAAGCGAGCGTGCTGTCCTGCATGCTGAATTCTGGGCAAACCTGTATCGCGCCTACGCGCCTGCTCGTGCAGCGCAGCCAGTACGATGCGGCCGTCGAGATTGCGTGCGCGACGGTCAACGCGTTGAAGGTCGGTGATCCCACCGCGGCGGACACGATCCTCGGCCCGATTTCCAATCGTGCCCAGTACGAAAAAGTCCAGCGGATGATCGCGATCGGCATTGAAGAGGGGGCGCGTCTCGTGGCGGGCGGCGAGGGTAGGCCTGCGCATCTGTCACGCGGTTTCTTCGCGCGCCCAACCGTGTTCGCCGACGTGCGCAATGACATGACGATCGCACGTGAAGAAATCTTCGGGCCGGTGCTCGCGATACTTCCGTTCGACACGGAAGAAGAGGCCATCGCCATCGCAAACGACACGCCGTATGGCCTCGCCGCCTACTTGTGGTCGGGCGACGCAGCGCGCGTTCGGCGCGTGGCGGCACAACTGCGCGCGGGCAGCGTGCAGATCAACGGCGCGAAGATGGACCTTTCGGCGCCGTTCGGTGGCATGAAAGCATCCGGCAATGGCCGGGAGCACGGCGCGTATGGTCTCGCGGAGTTCCTCGAATACAAGCAGATTACGGGTTGCGCGGCATGAATCGAACCGCACAGGCGCGTTTCAGACACCAACGCCGCCGCGATCATGATCGCGGAAAAGGCGGCAGACCTGATGCGCGCCGGCGTATAGATGACGCCAGTCACTATGTATTGCCGTTCTCCATTTAATCTGGATAACGAATCAAGTTACACCGCGTTAGAACTCCGAGGTCAAGAATCATGCTTCAGATCGAACAACCCGTGGCCGCCACGCATGCTGTGCGTGTGCGCAACGGCTGGGCCACGGTCGCCGCGCTGTTTCTGTTCATGGCGCTCAATTTCGCGGATAAAGCCGTGGTCGGGCTGGTCGCGGTGCCGATGATGCGGGACATGGGATTGAGCCCGGCGCAGTTCGGCATCGTCGGCAGCGCGTTCTTCGTGCTGTTCGCCGTGTCGGCCATCGGCGTGGGCTGGATCGCTGACCGCATCGATACCACGTGGCTGCTCGCCGGGCTTGCGCTCGTCTGGGTAGCCGCGCAGTTGCCGATGATCTGGCCAGCCAGCTTCGCGACGCTCGTGCTGTGCCGCATCGTGCTGGGCGCGGGCGAGGGGCCCGCGTTGCCGCTCGCGATGCACGTGACCTACGAGGCCTTCGACGACCGGCGGCGCAGCCTGCCCACGTTGATCGTTCAGCTCGGCGCGACGGCGGGGCTCGTGCTGGCCGGGCCCGCGCTGACGTTCGTCGAGCAGCGCTGGCACTGGCGCGCCACGTTCCTCGCACTCGGCGTGGCCGGTGTGGCCTGGGTAGCGCTATGGCTCGCGGTGCGTCTCGTAGGGGCGCCGCGCGGGCGCGTTCGGGCTCGGGCAGCTACGCGCGCCGTCACGCCCAGCTGGCGTGTGCTGCGCTCGCACTTCGGCAGGGCAACGGTGCTGACCGTCTTGCTCCAGTCCTTCGCGGGCTATGCGGTCGTCGCCTGCGGTATCACGTGGATGCCCGTGTATTTCCGCCTCGGGCTGGGCTTGCCGCCCGCACGCGCAGGCTGGCTGTTCGGTCTGCAAGTGCTTTTGCAGGTGCCGGTCGGGTTCGCGCTGGCCACGCTCTCGCACGCGCTGCTCAGGCGCAATGTCTCGACGCGCATCGCGCGAGGCGTGCTCGTGAGCGCGTGCTGCACGGTCGGCGGCATCTTGCTGTGCGCCTCGTTTGCACCGTGGCCGCCGCTCGCGAAGGTGGTGCTGGTGGGCGTGGCATGCGCATTCGCCACGCAGGCGTTCACGTTCGGGCCGCAACTCGTGGCCGAAGTCGTGCCGGGCGCGAACCGGGCCGCGATGTTATCGAGCGTTCATGCGCTCGCCACGACGGCCGGTTTGTTCGCGCCTGCGCTCATGGGACGTCTCGTCGATTCGACGGCGGGCCCACGCGGCTACGAAGCGGGTTTCGGCGCAATGGGCGCGCTACTCGCCGTCGCGGGCGTGGCGGGCTTTCTGTGGCTGCAGCCCACAAAGGAGGGCCACGGGGCGAGCTGACATCCGCGTACCCGATTCGACCGAAAGATTTTCTCGGCCGGGTTCTTTGGTAATTCGCAGTGCAATCCATTCCGCCAACGAGCGGATACCGACAACAGAAGAGGAGACATGCATGCGTTTGAAGCTGATTAGCCAGGGTGTGATGGGCGCAACGTTCGCAATGGCCGCGAGCGCCGCGTGCGCCCAGACGAGCGTGACGCTATACGGCGTGGCCGACACGTTCTTCCAGTACCTGAACAACGGCGGCGCCGCTTCGGTTTCCCAGCGCAGCGGCGGTTCGACGGGCTCGATGTTCGGCCTGAAGGGTTCCGAAGACCTGGGCAACGGGTACAAGGCCAATTTCGTGCTCGAAAACGGCTACAACATCAACAACGGCGCGGGTTTTGCGGACACGACCGCCTTGTTCTATCGCCAGGCGTGGGTAGGCGTGGCGCACGGCGACTACGGCGCGCTCACGTTCGGCAGGCAGTACCAGCCGAGCTTCCGCGCCGTCTACCCAACCGATCCGTTTCGCGCCAACGAAGTTCTTTCGCCGCTTTCGGCCGCAGTGCTCGCAACCGATCGCAATACGCTTTCCGCGCAGTATGCCGCGGGCCGCACGAGCAATTCGATCCTGTATGTCTCGCCGAAAATGGCCGGGTTCCAGCTCAACGCCATGTATGGTTTCGCTGCGACCGTCACGCAGCCGGTGCCGGCGACCACGGGCAATATTCTCGACATTTCCGCGACCTATACCGGGTACGGCCTCTTCGTCGGCCTCGCCTATATGAACGAACATTCGGGCACGGAAACCGTGCCGGGCCTGCCGTCCGCCCTCACGCTCGTGGGCACGCAGCACTACACGGCGGCGCTCGCCTACCGTGTCGGCATTGTCAACCTGCAGGCGAATTATTCATACGCGAGCCCGAAAACGCCGCCGGCGCATTCGCTCGCGGCCGCACTCGGCACCGCGCATGCGTACAACGTGACGGAGGTAGGCGCGACGATCCAGGCCACTTCGTTCGACGCCATCCAGATCGCCGGTATTCAGCGCAACATTCACGGCCTCGACGACGAAACGCTGGGCGTGGAGCTTGGCTACGATCACCAGATATCGAAGCGCACGAGCTTTTACGCGCGCGCCGGCTATCTGAAGAACCACGGCCAGGCGAAGATGAGCTGGCCCGGCATTTCTGTCACGGCATCGAATTCTTCGCAAACACTTGCCGTGCTCGGCATCTCGCATCTTTTCTGAAGCGAATTACTACGGAGTACAAATAGATGGCGACGCGGCGCGGCATGCCTGCGTCGCCGCTTTCGATATGCCTTCATTTTGCCATGTGCAACAAGAGGGTAGCGGCACGGCGAAAGGCCCTCAAAACAGGTATGCTGCAGGCATCCCGTGTGTCCCGCGCGGGGCACGAACGTGGAGTCCCCGATGTCTGCCAATCCTGCCAGTGTGTCCTCCGGACTGCGCGAAGTCTGGTTGATCCGTCATGGTGAAACGGAATGGAGCCTCTCCGGGCAGCACACCGGTCGCACCGATATCGCACTCACCGGGCACGGGCGCGAGCAGGCGCGCTCGCTGGCCCCTTCACTCGCCGCACAGCACTTCGATGCGGTGCTTTGCAGCCCGATGGCGCGGGCCATCGAAACCTGCCAGCTCGCGGGCCTCGGCGACCAGATGACGATTTCGGCCGACTTGCACGAATGGGACTACGGGATTTACGAAGGCCTCAAGACGGCGGATATCCGCAAGACCGAACCCGACTGGAGCGTGTGGCATTCGCCCATCGCGCATGGCGAGGATCTCGCGCGCGTTCAGGCGCGCGCCGCGTCGGTAATCGAGGGCCTGCTGGCCATGCGGGGCCGCGTGGCGCTCTTTTCGCACGCGCATTTCCTGCGCGCGTTGGGGGGCTGCTGGGCTTCCGGTTCGGCGGCGCTCGGCGAGCATCTGTATCTCGACACGGCTTCGGTGAGCATTCTCGGCTTCGATCACGAAAGCCGCGCCATCCGCCGCTGGAATGCGCTCGGCGAGCGTAGGGCGTTGATGTGAAGAAGCCCGGCGCGCGCGCTTAGCGCAAGGAGCACGACAGCCAATGCGCGATGCGCACGCCGTCCAGACGAGAGCCCTCGGGCGTTGCACTCCCCAGCAGGGTGACGATCACGGGCCGTCGGCCATGCACCATCACGCGCATCACCATATTGTGGCCGGACTCGTTGATGAAGCCGGTTTTCTGCACGCTCGCGCGCACCTGCCCGTAGCGCACCAGCCGATTGCTGTTCACATACTGCAACTGCCCCTGGCCAGTGGCCACGCGTTCCTGATGATCGATCGAATAGCGGCGAATGAGCGGGTAGCCATTGGCCGCACGTACGAGGCTCGCCAGTTCGCGCGCGGTTGAAACGTTCTGCGGCGAGAGCCCCGTCGCGTTGACGAAATGCGTGTGCGTCATGCCAAGACGCTGCGCTTTCGCGTTCATTGCCGCGATGAACGCAGGCTGCCCGCCCGGATAGTCGCGGCTGAGCGCCGAAGCCGCACGGTTTTCCGAGGACATCAGCGCCACGTGCAGCATGTTCGCGCGCGTGAGCGACGCTCCCACGCCGAGGCGCGAATGCGTGAATTTGAGCGTGTCGAGATCGGCGGTTGTGACTGAGAGCCGCTGCTGCAGGGGCGCGTGTGCACTATCGAGCCAGACGATGGCCGTCATGAGCTTCGACACCGACGCAATGGGTGCCACTGTGTCCGCATGGCGCGCGTAGAGCGGCGTGTGGGTGTTTTCGTCGACGACGTACACCGCATGCGAGAAGAGCTGCTTGCGTGACGCCGGCGTGAAGCCGCAGCGGGCGAGCAGGCGAGGGGCGTGCGCGTTTTTGGCGCTCGCGTGCACGGCGTGTTGCGGCGCCGGCGGCGGCCCATGTCTGGGCTTCGCGCGTTTGGTGCGGCGCTTCGTGCCGGAGAGCTTGGCGGAGGGCGCATCGGCGGGCATCGAGCGATGCGCGGGCTTCGTCTTGTGCACGGCTCTCTTTTTCTTTTTGGCCGTTGCATGGTGGGTTCTTTCGGCCGCGGTGTGATGAGCGGCTGCATGGGCGCTGGCTGGAACGGCGCCGGCTGCAAGGCCCACGACGATCAGAGTGAGCAGGCTGGGCAGCAATCGAAGTCGGGAAGCGAAGGGCATCGACAGATGGGCTTGAACGTTGGGTCTGCGCGGCGCGCGTCGACATTTTGGCGGCATTGTTCGAGCCGCATCGACCGATGAAGTTCCATTCCGCTTCCATAATCGTCATTCAGTGGGACCATCGTCGTATTGAATGCGCGGCGAGCAGGACCGTATACTCTGTGATGCCAAGGGGGAACAGGGATGCTCAATCAACTCTCCGACACCTTCCTGCTCGTCTTCGCGGGACTCTTTCCCGTGATTAATCCGCCCGCGGCGGGGTTCATCGTCCTGAGCATGCTGCCGCATGCGACGGCCAGCGAACGCGCATTTCTCGCGCGGATCATTGCCATCAACAGCCTGTTCATTCTGCTCGGGGCGCTGCTCATGGGCGCCTATGTGCTGTCGTTCTTTGGCATCTCGATACCCGTGTTGCGGGTGGCGGGCGGGTTGGTCATCGCGTTCGCCGGCTGGAACCTGCTTCACAAATCGACCGATGGCGCGGAGGCGGCACAATCGCAGGCGCCCCCGGATTCGGCGCGCCAGGCGACGCTGCGCGCCATGGCGTTTTATCCGCTCACGCTGCCGGTCACCGTTGGGCCGGGGTCGATTGCGATCGCGATTGCGCTTGGCACAGGCCGGCCGCGCGGTCACGTGCAACTTGTCAATGTCGTCGGCGTGTTGCTTGCCTTGGTCGTTCTTTGCGGCTGCATCTATCTGTGTGTGCGCTTCGCGGGGCATGTCGGCAAGCGGCTCGGACCAGTCGGCACGGAAGTGTTCATGCGCCTGCTCGCATTTGTGCTGCTGTGCATCGGCCTGCAGATTTTGTGGCTCGGGCTCGAAGATCTGCTCGAGACGGTGCCGTTTTCGGTGAGCATCAAATAGCGCAGCGCGTTGACGTACGGGGACGCGCGCGATTGCGCGCCGCCTCCACGCTCTCCATGTTGCGGCGCATGAAAGGGAAAACCACGAGCCCATAACATCAGACGTCTGATGTAGATTGGAGCCCAATGTGGCCAACCCACGCAATCTTGCGGAAGACATGCGCCTGAGCGTCGATCAGTCGATGTGCGAGCGAATCCAGGATTCGCTGCTGGAAATGATCCGCGAGCGCTCGCTCAAGCCGGGCGATCAAATCCCCCCGGAGCCGGAGCTTTGCGAGCTGTTGGGCGTGGGCCGCTCCAGTCTGCGGGAGGCGGTAGCGCAGATGATTTCCCATGGTCTTCTCACGCGCGTGCACGGCAAGGGGACCTTCGTCAGACAAATCACGCTCAAGCTGCAAGGCGGTCTGGATGATCTGATGTCTGTGACGGACATGATACGCAGTGTCGGCGCGGTGCCTTCCACGAGTCGTTTGCAGGTGAGGACGATCGCGGCTTCCGGCAGCCTCGCGCAAAAGCTCGGCCTCGCCGAAGGCGATCCCTGCGTGCGGTTCGAACGCGTGCGGCGCGCCGATGATGCGATCGCCGCTTACTGCATCGACATCGTGCCGAAGGCGTTGCTCGAAGGGCACGAACTGGGCGAGTCGCTATTTGGCACGCTGGAGCGCGCGGGCGTTCGACTCTCCCACACGCATAGTTCGATCCAGCCGACCGTTCTCACCCCGCGGGATTTGCCGGAATTGCAGGAGAGCATCGGCATGTTTTTGCTGATCGACGAAGTCGATTTCGACGAGACCGGCCGCGCGGTCTGCTACAGCAACGACTACTACAACGCCAGCATTTTCAAGTTCGATCTCGTGCGTAAGCGACGTTAGGCGGGCCAGCGGCCCATTTCCGGACAGGAAAAACGTATGCACTTCGAAGCTTTCAGCTCTGCGGAATTGACCGCCTATCTGCGGGGTATTCCGGCCGTTTGTGCAAGGCTTGGCGACGACAGCGAATTGCAGGTCGTCGAAGTGGGCGATGGCAATCTGAACTACGTCTACTTCGTGAGCAGCACACGCGACCCGCGCTTGAGCGTCGTCGTAAAGCAGGCGCCGCCGTACCTGAGGCTGGTTGGCGAAGCGTGGCCCTTGCCGCGCGAGCGCATGGAGCGCGAAGTGGCGGCGTTGCGCCGCTTCGGCGCGCTATGCCCCGAGCACGTGCCGAGCGTTTTTCACGCGGATAGCGAGAAGTTCCTCATGGTGATGCAGCGGCTCGATTCGCATCGCGTGCTGCGCGGAGGGCTGATAGACGGCATCGTGTACCCGCGACTCGCTGATCACATTTCCACGTTTCTCGCCCGCACGCTCTTTCATGGCTCCGATCTCTATCTGGCGCCGGATGCCAAGAAAGCGGCCGTCGGCGGCGACATCAACACGGAACTGTGCAGAATTACCGAGGAACTCGTCTTCACGTTTCCGTTCGAAGATCATCCGTCGAATGTCTATAGCCCCGCGCTCCCCGCGGCTGCGATCGAACGGCTGCGTACGCACGAGCCGCTAAGGCTCGCGGCAGGCGAGATGAAGTGGGCCTTCATGAACCATGCGGAAACGCTCGTGCACGGCGACCTGCATACGGGCTCGATCATGGCGAACGAACACGAGACGTATGTGATCGATCCCGAGTTCGCGTTCTATGGACCGATGGGCTTCGACACGGGCGCGTTCATTGCGAACCTGCTGCTCGCGTATTACGCGCGCGACTGGCACGACCGTGCGGCGGGACGCGACCCGGCAGCCTACCAGGGCTGGCTGCTCGATCAGGTCGAGGCCGTGTGGAACGCCTTCGCGCAAAAGTTCGGGCAGATCTGGCGGCTGCACGAGCGCGAGACCGGCCACGCGTATATTGGCGGTCCGGCGGGTACGCGTGCGGCGGAGGCCTTCCGCGACGACTTCATCCGGCGGCGCTTCGCCGATACGCTCGGCTTTGCGGGCTGCAAGATGATTCGCCGCATCGTCGGCATGGCAAAGGTGGCGGAGATTACGAGTATCAAGGACGACGCGGTGCGCGCGCGGGTGGAAGTGCGCTGCCTGAAGCTCGCCGAAGCGCTGCTGGTCGGGCGGCGCGAGTTGGCTTCAATCGAGGCGGTCACCGCGTTGGCCGCTCAGGTGCTCACCGAATCGGCGTAAGTGAATACAGGCTGCCGCATGAGCGGCAGAGCCCGGACAACCGGCATCGACGGAGAACGTATGACGTTGCAGGCGCAGCAATCGAGTCTTCCGCCCACCATCGAGTGGCGCGACGGCACCCTTTATCTGCTCGACCAGACGCGTTTGCCGCGCGAATGCGTGGTCGAAGCCGTGGACAGTGTCGAGGCAGTCTGGCGCGCGATACACGAACTGCGCGTTCGCGGCGCGCCTGCGATTGGCGTCGCGGCCGCCTATGGCCTGTGTGTGGCGATGCGGCATGAGCCAACGGATTCGCGCGATACGTTCCTCGCGCGCCTCGAAGCGCATGCCGCGTATCTGGACAGCGCGCGGCCCACTGCGGTGAACTTGCGCTGGGCGCTCGAGCGGATGCTCGCACACGCACGCTCGGAGTCCGGCGCGACGGGAGCCGCGCTTTACGAAGCGCTCGTTGCCGAGGCTAAGCGCATTCATCAAGAAGATATCGAATTGTGCGCGCGGATCGGCGAAGCCGGACGCGCGCTCATCGCGCCCGGCAGCGGCGTCCTCACGCACTGCAATGCCGGTGCACTGGCCACGGCGGGCATCGGCACGGCGACGGCGCCGCTCTATTGCGCGCACCGCGACGGTGTGGCGTTTCGCGTCTACGCAGACGAGACGCGGCCGCTCCTGCAAGGCGCGCGTCTCACCGCTTACGAACTGCAGCAGGCGGGGCTCGACGTCACGCTCATCACCGACAGCATGGCGCCGACCCTGATGGCCCAGGGGCTCATCGATCTCGTGATCGTCGGCACGGATCGCGTGGCCGCGAACGGCGACATCGCGAACAAGATCGGCACGCTCGGCGTAGCGATTGCGGCGAAGCATTTCGGCATTCCCTTCTATGTGGCGTGTCCGTCGTCCACGCTGGATCTGCGCACCGCCAGCGGCGCGGACATCGTGATCGAGGAGCGCGGCGCGGCGGAAGTGACGCATCTCGCGGGACAGCGCACCGCGCCTGAAGGCATTCAGGTGCGCAACCCCGCGTTCGATGTCACGCCCCATACACTGGTTACCGGCATCGTGACGGAGCGCGGCATCGTGCGCGCGCCGTTCGAGGCAAGTCTTGCAGCGCTTTTCGCTAACGGAGCGGCAGCGTGAGCGGCGCGAACGAAGGCCGCCGTGCGGGCGAGGCGGGGGAACGTGCGCGCGATGCGCGAGCAGAAACCGAAATGCGCCAGCAGATCGTCGATACCACGCGTGAAATGGAGCGCCTCGGCATCAATCAGGGCACCTCGGGAAACGTGAGCGCGCGCTGGCATGACGGACTCCTGATTACCCCGAGTGGCGTGCCGAGCGCCGCGCTCACGCGAGAGCGCGTCGTCTGGATACCGCTCGACGTGCGCGACGACGATCCGCTATTCGAAGCGAAACGTCCTTCGTCGGAGTGGCGCTTTCATCGCGACATCCTGCGCGCACGCGCCGACGTGAACGCCGTGGTCCATACGCATTCACAAGCCGCGACGGCGCTCGCAATTCACAGTCGCGGCATACCCGCGCATCACTACATGGTGGCCGCGGCGGGCGGCAATTCGATTCGCTGCGCGCCGTATGCGACCTTCGGCAGCCAGGCGCTCTCCGATCACGCGCTCGAAGCGCTGCACGAGCGGCTCGCGTGCCTGCTTGCGCATCACGGCGTCATCGCGCTCGGGCGCGACCTCGCGCGGGCATTATGGCTGGCGAATGAAGTAGAGGTGCTCGCAAAGCAGTATCTGCTGGCTTGCCAGCTCGGCGAGCCGCCGCTGCTTTCCGATGCGCAAATGGAGGAAGTCATCGAGAAGTTCAAGGGCTACGGCCCGCGCAAGTAATGCGCGTTCGCTAGCGGGTCCAGGCAGTCGTTGCAATGCAAAACACACGCAGTACAAACGATTACGCAGTCGGTTGGCGGTTCGCAGGTCAGTCAAAAACCAGCAGATCAAAGACAGGAGACGGTGATGGCGTGGAGTTCAGCAGGGTTCGACAGATGGGTGGCGCGCAGCGCGCGCATGGGAGCCACAGCGGGCGTGACGATGTTCGCCGCCGCGGCAATGCTGGCAGGCTGCTCGAAGAGCGAGTCGCCTTCGACCACCGCGGCTGCCTCCGACGCCGCCGCGGCGAGCGCGCCGGCGCAGGCCGCGGCGGCGTCGCCGGCAGTCACGAAGATCAAGGTTGGCTTCTCGATCGCCACGCTCAATAACGCGTTCTTCGTTGGCCTGAAGAACGGTGTGGAGCGCGGCGCCGAAAAGCAGGGCTTCGATCTCGTGCAAACGAACGCGAACGGCGACGCGCAGCAGCAGGTCAACGACACGCTCAATTTGCTGAGCCAGGGCGTGCAGGCGATCGTGCTCAATCCGATCGATTCGAAGGCGATCATCCCGGCCGTCGAGAAGGCCAATTCGATGAATGTGCCGGTCTTCATGCTCGACCGCGGCTCGGACGGCGGCAAGGTGACCTCGTTCGTCGCTTCGGACAACGTAGCGCTTGGCGCCACCGGCGCGAAGTGGATCGCCGACCAGTTGAGCAAGCGTTATGGCTCGCCCAAGGGCAACGTGGTCGATCTGATCGGCCTCATCGGGACCACGGCGGCGACCGATCGCGAGAAGGGTTTCTCGGAAGAGATCGCGAAGTATCCCGACATCAAGGTTGTCGCGCGCCAGGAAGGCGGCTTCGATCAGGAGAAGTCGCTCAATGCGATGACGAGCATTCTCCAGAAGTATCCGCAAATCGACGCGGTATTCGGCGCGAACGACGACAACACGGTGGGCGCGGAAAAAGCCATCGACAATGCGGGCCGCTACAAGCCGCTCGGCGACCCCGGCCACATCATGGTGATCGGCGCGGATGGCACGGCGCAGGCGCTGTCGGCGATCCGTGCGGGCAAGCAGGATGCGACGATCTCGCAAAACCCGATCGGCATGTCCGCGAAGGCGATGACGTTCATTACCGACTACGAGGCGAAGAAGGACGTGCCCTCGAATTACGCGTGGCCGACCTATCTGATCGACAAGTCGAATATCGATTCGGACGGCGTGAAGCAATACGGTCTGTGGGCCCTCGAAGTCAAGCAGTAACGGGCGGTCTTAAGCGCCGGCCGCGCGCGACGCGTGCGCCGGCGCCAGGGATGAACGGATGAAACGCGAATCAGGTTCGGCAATGGACGTATCGCAGCAGGAGAACACCAGCGCAGGCGGCGGGACAGGCGCGTCGCCGCTGTTGCGCATGAACGGCATCGTGAAGAGCTTTCCCGGCGTGAAGGCGCTGCGAGGCGTAAGCCTCGAGCTGCATGCGGGGCACGTGATGGCGATCGTCGGCGAGAACGGCGCGGGCAAGTCGTCGCTCATCAAAACGCTATCCGGGGCTTACGAGCCGGACGAAGGCACGATCGAGATCGATGGCGTACGACTCGCTCGCGGCACCCAGGCCGCGATCGACGCGGGCGTGGCCGTGATTTATCAGGAGCTTTCGCTCGTCAACGACATGACGGTGGCCGAAAACCTCTTTCTGGGCCGCATGCCGCGGCGCTATGGCCTCGTCGATCATCGCAGCGCCAACGCCATGGCGCGCGAGGCGCTGGCCCAGGTCGGGCTGGAAGGCGTGCCGCCCGCCATGCGCCTCGGTGATCTGCCGCTCAACAAGCGGCAGCTCGTGGAGGTCGCCAAGGCGCTCGCGCGCGACGCCCGCATACTCGTGATGGACGAGCCCACGGCCGCGCTCCAGCATCACGATATCGAGCATCTCTACGCCGTCGTGCGGCGACTGCGTGCGGCGGGCATGGGCATCATTTTCATTTCCCACCATCTCGAAGAAGTGTTCGAACTGGCCGATTCGGCCGTGGTGATGCGCGACGGCGCGACGGTCGGCGCGCGGCCCATGTCTGAATGGAACGAACCGGCGCTCGTGCAGGCGATGGTCGCGCGCAATCTCGACTCGTTCTATCCATGGGAAGCGCGGCCCTATGGCGACGTCGTGCTGGAAGCGCAGAACGTGGCGAGCGCGCCTGTGCTGCGCGACGCGAGCTTTAGCATTCGCGCGGGCGAGATCGTGGGCATTGGCGGCATTGCGGGCGCGGGGCGCACTGAGCTGCTGAAAACATTATGCGGTGCGCTGCCACTAACCCGAGGCGAGTTGCGGCTGCGCGGGCGCAGGCTCGCACTGCGCTCGCCCGCGCAAGGCATGCGCGCGGGCATTGTCTACACCGCCGAGGACCGTAAGCTCGAAGGGCTTGTGCTCGACGCGAGCATCGAAGAGAACGTCGCGCTTTCGAGCTTGCGGGCGCTGGTGCGCGGCGGCTTCGTGAGCGCGGCGCGAAAGCGCAGGCTCGCGCGCGAGGCGGTCGAGCGCTTCGCGGTACGCGCGCCCTCGGTCACGTCGCTCACCGGCAATCTTTCGGGCGGCAATCAGCAGAAGGTGATTCTCGGGCGCGCGAGCGCGACGTCGCCGGCCGTGATCCTGCTCGACGAGCCCACGCGCGGCATCGACGTCGGCGCCAAGACCGAGATCTATGCGCATATCGTCGCGATGGCGCGCGCGGGCGCGGCCGTCGTCCTCGTGAGTTCCGAACTGCCCGAGCTGCTCGGCATGTCGGACCGCGTGCTCGTGATGTATCGCGGCAGCATCGTCGGCGAGGTCGCACGCGAGCACGCGAGCTCGGAGACGATCATTCAATGGGCTACCACCGGAGTTGCAGCATGACGTCCACTACGGTTCGACCGCGTGAAGAAACACAAAGCCTGCAACAGCGCGTGCTGCGCCAGCTGCGCAGCGGCCTCGGGCCGCTCATTGCGGCGCTCGTGCTGATCTGCATCGCGCTCTCGCTGGCGTCGCCCGAATTTCTCACCACGAGCACGCTCACCAACATCATGGTGCAGGTGTCCGTGGTCGGCATCGCGGCCGTGGGCGGCACGTTCGTGATCATCACCTCGGGCATCGACCTTTCCGTGGGCTCGCTCGTCGCGCTGAGCGGCATGGTGGCCGCGACCGTCATGGCGGGCGCGAGCCCGGACGCGGTCGGGCTCGGCGTAGCAGGGCTCGTCATTGCGCTCGTCACCGGCGCGGCGGTGGGTGCGCTCAACGGCTTCGGGATTGCGTGGCTGCGACTCGTGCCGTTCATCGTCACGCTCGCGATGATGGCAATGGGGCGCGGCCTCACACTCGCGATTTCGGACGGGCGCACGAAATTCGACTTTCCCGCCGTGTTTACGGCGTTCGGCGCGAAGACGTTTGCGGGCCTGCCCGCGCCGATGCTCGTGATGCTGGCCGTTTTCGTCGTTGGCCACGTATTGCTGCGCAAGACGGAATTCGGCCACCAGGTGTTCGCCGTGGGCGGCAACAAGGAAGCGGCGCGGCTTGCGGGCATTCCGGTAAGCCGCGTGATCTTTCTCACCTACATGTTCGCGGGCGTGACCGCTGCCATTGCGGGCATCGTCCTCGCCGGGCGGCTCAATTCGGCGTTGCCGTCCGCGGCCAACGGGCTGGAGCTGCAGGTGATCGCAGGCGTCGTGATCGGCGGCACCTCGCTCGCAGGCGGGCGCGGCTCGATCGTCGGCACATTCATTGGCGTGGTGCTGATCGGCGTGATCAATGTCGGGCTTTCGCTGCTCGGCGTCAATCCGTTCTGGACGCAGTTTATCCAGGGCGGCGTGATTCTCGCGGCGGTATTGCTCGACGCGCTGAGCCAACGGCGCAAGCTTTGAACGGAGAAGTCAACGTGAGCGGTGGCGCGTAGGCCACCCATTACTGGAGACGCGACACGTGAAAAAGATCATTAATCATCCTGATCATTTTGTCGACGAGATGATCGACGCATTGCTGCTCGCCCATCCGGGCTGGCTCAAGCCGGTCACGGCCGACCGCCGCGCGCTCGTGCGCGCCGACGCGCCGAACGCGGGTAAGGTGGGCATCGTGACAGGCGGCGGTTCCGGACACTTGCCGGGCTTTCTCGGCTATGTGGGCAAAGGGCTCGCGAGCGGCGTGGCGGTGGGCAACGTGTTTTCGTCGCCATCGTCCGAGCAGATCTACGAGGCCACCAAGGCGGTCCACGGCGGCGCGGGCGTGCTCTACCTGTACGGCAATTACGGCGGCGACGTGTTCAACTTCGATCTCGCCGCCGACCTGGCCGACGCCGACGGCATCGAGACGCGCACCGTACTCGTTGCCGACGATGTCGCTTCCGCGCCGCCTGAGCGGGCCTCGGATCGCCGCGGCGTGGCGGGCATGGTGTTCGGCTTCAAGTGCGCGGGCGCGGCGGCCGAACGCGGCGACACGCTCGACGAAGTCGCGCGCATTGCCGCGAAGGCGAACGGCGCGACGCGCACGATGGGCGTGGGCCTTTCGCCGACGATCCTGCCGGCGGCCGGCAAGCCGACCTTCACGCTGCCCGACGGCGAAATGGAGATCGGCATCGGCATTCATGGCGAGCCGGGCACGCACCGCGGCAAACTGGAGAGCGCGGATGCCATCGCCGAACGGCTCACGGACGCGATCCTGGGCGACTTGCAGGCCAAGGCGGGGGCGAGCGTGGCGCTGCTCGTCAACGGACTCGGCGCGACGCCGCTCGAAGAACTGTATCTGCTGTACCGGCGCGCCGCGCAGGCCGTTGCTGCCGCCGGACTGCGCGTGGCGCGCGCTTATGTGGGCGAGTACGTGACGAGCCTCGAAATGGCTGGTGCCTCGATCTCCGTGATGCAACTCGACGAGGAACTCGACACGCTGCTCGACGCGCCGGTGCGCTCGCCGTTCTGGCGCGAAGGATGGCGCGTGGACGAGGGAGGCGCGCGATGAGCCTTTCGGTCAGCGAGGTCAGGGAGCGGCTCATCGGCGCATTGAACGCGATGCCCGCCAGCGCGGAGGAACTGCGCGAACTCGACGCCGCGCTCGGCGACGGCGACCTGGGCGTCACGGTGAAGGCGGGCTCGCTCGCCGCCGCCGACGCCATTGCGAAGCTGCCGCCCGACGCCGCGCTGGGCGAGGTGCTGATCGCAACGGGCAAGGCGTTTTCGACGGCGAATCCTTCGACGTTCGGGGCGCTCGTGGGCGGCGGGCTGCTCGCTGCTGCGAAGACCATGGCGGGCAGCCAGGT
The DNA here is from genome assembly GCF_004353905.1 of Paraburkholderia guartelaensis. GTDB lineage: Bacteria > Pseudomonadota > Gammaproteobacteria > Burkholderiales > Burkholderiaceae > Paraburkholderia > Paraburkholderia guartelaensis. The sequence continues at coordinate 81,555 of NZ_SMOD01000030.1, forward strand.
TGCGGGCCGGGTCGAAGCGCTCGCCATGGGGCGTGCGGTGGCCGCGCGCATTGCCGAGCGGGGCAAATCGCAGCTTGGCGACAAGACGGTGCTCGATGCACTCGTGCCGAGCCTCGACACACTTGAAGCGTTCGGATCAGACAGCGTCGACGAGCGCGCGCTTCTCGACGCGATGATCGACACGGCAGAGCGACAGGTGCGCGCCACCGCTGCGTTGCAGTCGAAGAAAGGGCGCGCGGCGTGGGTACAGGAACGCAGTATCGGTCACGCCGATCCCGGCGCGACTGCCTGGCTCAGGTTTCTTCAAGCCTGGCGAGGGTGAGCTTTACCGCTCAACGAAACAGCATCTCGGCGACGCCAGCCGCCGCCGAAAGCACGACGACAGCGAGCGGCGGCACTTTCCACCGCGTGAGCAAAAAGAAGCCGATGGTCGCGACCGCAAAGTCGATCCGTGACTGGACGGCGCTCGTCCACACCGGCGAATAGAGCGCCATGGCAAGCAGGCCGACCACGGCTGCATTCACGCCAGCCAGCATGGCCGCCATGGAGGGATGGGCGCGAAGCGCTTGCCAGTATGGCAGCGCGGCGAGCACGAGAAGCAGGCCGGGTAAAAAGATGCCTGCCAGCGCCACGAAGGCGCCCAGCGCATGACTGGATGGGCCGCTCATGATCCATCCAAGGAAGGCGGCGAACGTGAAGAGCGGGCCGGGCACGGCCTGGGCGGCTCCGTAGCCCGCAAGGAAGTCGTTCGGTGAGACCCAGCCTGTAGCCACGGTCTCACGTTGCAGCAAAGGCAGCACCACGTGACCGCCGCCGAACACGAGGGCGCCCGAGCGGTAAAAGGCGTCGAACACGCGGACGGTATGCGTCGTGTCGAATGCCACAAGCGCCGGAAGTCCGAAAAGCAGGGCGCAAAAGAGGACAAGCGCGACCATACCGGCGGCACGCGACACGCGAAACTCCTGCGTATGCTGACGCGCGCCGACAATGGTCTCCGAAGACGTGGACCGGCACAGCAGGATGCCGAGCGCCGCGCCGAGCACGATGACGAGCAACTGTGCATACGCCGTCGTCATGACAGCGAGAAGCACGACCGCAACGAGTGCAATGCCGGCGCGGCGATGGTCGGGGCATAGGCGGCGCGCCATGTCCCATACGGCTTGCGCCACGACGGCAACGGCGACGAGTTTCAGTCCGTGAATCAACCCGGTTCCCGCGGGTCCGCCGAGTTCAGGCGCGATCACGGCAAAGGCGATCAGGAGTGCGACGGATGGCAACGTAAAACCGCACCAGGCTGCCAGCCCGCCTGGCCAGCCGGCGCGCAGCAAACCGATCGAAAAACCAGTCTGGCTACTGGCGGGACCCGGGAGAAACTGGCAGAGGCCGACCAGATCCGTGAAGGTTTCGTCGTCGAGCCAGCGACGCCGCTCGACGAACTCGCGACGAAAGTAGCCGATATGGGCGATGGGACCGCCAAACGACGTCAGGCCAAGCTTCAGAAAGACTCGCAGGACTTCAAACGCGGAGCCTGCACGGTCCGGCTGTGACGTCGACATGCTTGTTTCCATGGAAATTCAATCGTAAAGAGAACGGAAGCGGATCGTGTCAATATCGCGCTGCGCTGATCCAGTTGTTCGCAAACACTATGCCAGATTGCCGGCAAATCCAGGTGAGTGAACGTGGTTAAAAGCGCCATTCCTCTGCACAAATTGGGCCGATAAAACGCGGAATTCGTCTCATTGATGCTCTCGTTCGTGCGTTGCGCGCGTCAAATGTCTATCCTCCTTGTTATTGTCCCGAAGCAGAGAAGACGAAGCACCCTGGAGGGAGTCATGCAAGCTGATCCAAAAGTTATCGAATATCTCAATGCGGAACTGAAGAACGAGCTGACGGCGATCAACCAGTATTTTCTGCACGCGCGGCTTTACGGACACTGGGGTTTCGCGGGACTCGGCAAACATGAGTATGACGAATCGATCGAGGAGATGAAGCATGCCGACAAGTTGATCGAGCGGATTCTCATGCTCGACGGCCTGCCCAATCTGCAGGACCTTAGCAAACTTCTGATCGGCGAGGATGTTCGAGAGGTGCTCGAGTGCGACCTCAAGCTAGAGCGCATTGCGCAGGCGCAGTGCAAGGAGGCCGTTGCGTACTGCGAGTCTGTTCGGGACTTTGTGTCGCGGGAAATCTTTGTCGAGATCCTGGACGACACGGAGGATCACATCGACTGGCTGGAAATTCAACTCGGCCTGATCGACAAGATCGGCCTTGAAAACTATCAGCAATCGGCGATGGGATCGGTTAGCTGATGCGCAAGCCGGCGAGGATCACTTACTGCGGTTTTCAGTGATATTGGTTCGGACTGCAATCGAATTGGTGTTCAGACTGTGAAACGCAGGGAACGTGCGTGGATGCCACTTGCGGGGCGCCCACGCACTCTTGCTTCAGTGAGCCATTTGGCCGGCAATGCTTAGTCGTTGTACTTCCAGATGTTGTAGTAGCTCACGCCTTCGGCCCCCCAATTGAGTTGCACGAGACGCGACACTCCCGTCGCGAGTGCCGGGAACGAGCACGCGGTGGTACAAGTCTGCACGCCGTTTTGCGCGACGCCGGCCGTCACCGTTTCCGAGTACTGGCCGTTCTGTGCCGTCGGCACACCCGTCCACCAGCCGTCCACCTCAGCCGGAGTACTCGCGCTCGTGTCCGTACCGGCCTGAATCTGGATGCCGGTCACAAGCGGCGAAACGTTTTGTCCGTTCACGACACCCGACCAGTCGATGGAGGCCGTCGCCTGTGCCGCTGCGAGCGAGCCGGAGGGCGTCAGGAAGTTGTTGATGACGTCGCTGCCGAGCGTCTGCCACGCCACGCCCTGCGCCGCAGCGGGAAGCAGCGGCGGGGTCGAGTTGACGACAGTGAGCGGGCTGCCGATCTGCGCGCCCGTCGTGTCGTAAAAGGTCACGGTATAGCTCGCGTACGGCGCCGGCAGCGTCTGGGCGGTCAGGGGCGTCGCCGCTATATAGCCCTCGTCGCTGCTATTCGGTGCGAAGGCGAACGTGCTGGTGTCGCTGGGCAGAGCCTGCCAGGCCCAACGGTAGAGCGACGTATTGGAGCCGGTCGTAGTGGTCGTCGTCGGCGCACTCGTCACGATCCGGGTCGTGAGTGCGAGCGAGGTATTGCCTGTGCCGCTGCGCGGCTCCAGCCACACACCACCAGACGGCAGCCCTGCACCGACCACGTTCACGGAGCCGAGGTTCGACGGGTTGACTGCGGAGGCGCTGCTCGTGGGGACGGTGATACCGAGGCCGGATTCATAGCGATTGCCTGCCGCATCGCTCGCGTCGAGGTACTGGCGCTGATCCACAAAAGAACTGATCGTGACGTTATAGGCCTGCTGGTTGCCGACAATGTCCCAGCCGCCACTGCCATTCGTCTGTACCACCGTGAGGGCGAAGTTATGTTGCCCGGCCTTGTTGGTGTAGAAGATGCGCACCAGCGCGCTCGCCCGGGTGATGTTGGGGAACGGGCTTTGACCAGCCGCCCAGTAGACCAGCGTTTTCGCGCCCGTAATGATTGAACCGCTCGCGCTGAGATCGGCGTGGTACGCCTGAAACCCGCCGTTTGTGCTGCTGTAACCGTTCTCGAGATAGTTCGTGTCGATGGCCGTGGAGCACGCCGAAGTCGTGCCTGCCAGGCACTGCGACAGCGCTTGCAGCGTAGCGGCCAGATAGCTGGCCGCCACAGGCGGAACGGCAAGCTGGGGGCTGGCCGAGGCAGATGTCGACGTGTTGAGCGTAATGGCCGTGCCCGGTGCCGAAGTGCTCGAGATCTGGAGCCCGCCCGACGCGCCCGTGATCACCGCAACGGAGTCGATTACGGCGTCTGCACCCGTCTGGTTTGGGGTGAAGGGCTGGTTGATGGGATTGAACGCGGAAGGCGATACGCCGTTGGCTGAGAGGATCGGCGTGAGGATCGTATTGAGCGTGGAGATCGCGTTGTTGACGGACGTGGTCGAAACATCGGCCGCGAGCGTGGCTGCCTTCGTAAGCTCGAGCGGATTGCCGTCACTCGTCAACTGGGCGGCGACTGCTGTCGTCAACGGCGTCACGTTGGCGACAACGGGCGCGCTCGAACCGGTGGGAACGCTAGCCGTTACCGAGTAGAGCGGCGCATTGACGCCGCCCGGATCCGTTGCGACAAGGACAAACGGTGCGGTTAATCCTGAGAGAGAGATCGAGTAGTTGCCACCGGCGTCGCTTGTTGCCGTGACGCTCTTGCCCGTCGAATCGATCAGCGTGACGTTCGCGCCTGCGAGCGCGTCGCCGACTGCGACGGTGCCGCCGATGCTCGAAGGAGTGGCCGTTGACGTGGACGTTGCCGACTGGCTGCCGCCACCGCCACCGCACGCTGCGAGAAACGACAGCGAAATGGCGCTGGCCAGAAACGTGAGTTGCGATTTGAAACGCTGCGGGTTCGCCCGCTTATTGTGTTTCATTACTTCCCCGGTTGAAGGTGTATGTGGTTCTTTTAGAGAAACGAGCGCCTGGCATCCTGGCAGCCTGACGGCGAGAAGAATGGCTTCGTCGTTTCAGGCAAAAAGATATTCATCGGGTAGGTTGGCGTCAATACTAAAACCCTGGAAAAAGTCCTAAAGAAAAATATTCCAGCGATTGGATATGCCGATAATTTTTGTAAGGAATAGAAAATGGAGATTGAAAATTGCGACTGGATTTGCGCAATCACGCTGCAGTGGCAAGCAATTTTTTAGCGTTGCCACCGCTCGTTCCACCGAACATTAGCCGCAGCACGTCACGAGATAACGAAAGATTTGTGTAATGAAATCGACGGCAAAGTGATCACAGCCATCGATTACAGGAAATGCATCCGGAATAGCCGGAGGCACCGCGACGAATAAAGGTGGGTGGTAACTACACAGTCCAGTAAGGTGAAGACTGGAACGACCGAAATACCTTACATCAATGTAAAAAAATTTCTCGCTGGCAGATGAACAATTTGTATGAAGAAATGATCCACGCCGCCGATAACCAGTTATGTACCGTGCTGTTTCCGGTGCTGGCGTGACTGGCTTGTTCGCTTGTTCGAAACAGGTTTGCCGGACTTTTCGGGGCTGATACCGCGTCGGGCTGTGCACGAACCCGCTTATCCGTTCTGGTTCTTTCATTCCCACCAAAGTGAACTATGAATATCGGCAACATGAAACTCGGCACCAAACTGATCAGCGCTTTTATCCTGGTTTCGGCCATCAGCGCTATCGTCAGCGGGATCGGTCTGCGCAATATGGCGCAAATCAGCGCAAATGCAGACAAGACGTATCGGCAGGATCTTGTTGGGCTGAACCTGATCCAGCAGGCTAATGCGGACGTACTGCGAGTCGGAACCTATCTGCGTAATGCGGTTCTGGCCACAACGGCCGAGCAGCGGGCTGGCTCGCTGGACCAGGCCGATAAAGCCCTGGCCCAGGCGCGCGATCACCTCAACCAGGCAGAGCCTCTCGTCTATACCGACAAAGGAAAGGCGACGTTTGCCGAGCTCGACCAGAACTGGCAGGACTACATCCAGGCCTTCAACGAAATGAAAGGCAAGATCAGTTCTGCCGCGTTACAGGACCGGGATGGCCTGACTGAATTCATGCTGGGTGAGTACCACCGGAAGGGTTTCAGGACGCTCGTCCTGATGGGCAATCTGGTTGCCCTGAAGCAGGGCGACGCGCAAAGCACGGCGGAATCCAACGATGCCGTGTACGACGAAGGCCGGAATCTGATGCTTGTCCTCGTGGCGATGTCCGTCTCGGTCGGCCTCGGTATCGGCATCTGGATGATGCGCAGCGTAACCCGGCAACTGGGCACCGAGCCTGCGACGGCCGCCGCCGTGGCCAGAAGCGTGGCGGCAGGTGACCTGAACGTCAGCATTGACCTGCGCGCCGGTGACACAAACAGCCTCATGGCATCGCTGAAGTCCATGTGCGAGGCCCTGATGCGCGTCGTGTCGGACGTGCGCGAAAACGCTGAAGGTGTCGCGACTGCGAGCGCGCAGATCGCACAAGGCAACCTTGATCTATCGAGCCGCACCGAGGAGCAGGCCGCGTCGCTCGAAGAAACCGCCTCGAGCATGGAGCAACTGACCGCAGCGGTCCGCCACAACACGGACAACGCAACGCAGGCTGCCACGCTCGCGGGTACCGCGTCGGGCGTGGCGCAGCGCGGCGGCGAAATCGTTGGCCGCGTCGTCGAGACGATGCGCGACATCTCCACGAGTTCGACCCGAATGTCCGAGATTATCGGCGTCATCGAGGGCATTGCCTTTCAGACCAACATCCTCGCATTGAATGCAGCCGTCGAGGCGGCTCGCGCAGGAGAGCAGGGACGCGGCTTCGCTGTCGTTGCGGGTGAGGTCCGCACGCTCGCCCAGCGTAGCGCGACTGCCGCAAAGGAAATCAAGGAGTTGATCTCCGAGTCAGTCAGCCGGGTGGAAGCAGGCTCGACGCTGGTAGAAGAAGCGGGTGGCGCAATCAAGGAAATCGTGCAATCGGTGAAGCGCGTGACCGACATCGTGGGCGAAATCTCGTCGGCCTCAAGCGAGCAGAGCACCGGTATCGAGCAGGTGAATCAGGCGGTCAACCAGATGGACCAGGTCACCCAGCAAAACGCCGCGCTCGTGGAAGAGGCTTCGGCAGCAGCGCAGACGATGGCGCAGCAGGCGGAGAGCCTGCGTAAAACGGTGTCCTTCTTCAGGTTCGATGGAAAGGAAACGATTTCATCGCGGGAAACGAGACTGGAGAAGACGTCGCAAAGCGTCGCCAGGAAGCGCCCGACGTCCTCTCGCGCAACAGCGACAAAGGCCGCGGCGATGCCAGAGCCTTCCGGGGTCGGGACTAAGGTATTAGCTGCCACCGCTACCGGGACATCAGACTGGCAGACGTTCTGAACCGGACTGCGAGGTTTGGGCGACGATCCGCGCCGCGCACAGGCAGGTCCAGGTCGAGTGGACGCAGATCCACGATGACGCTCGCCGTATGTTCATTGACGAGTCGCCGAAACGGCCGGCGACAAGGAACGCCTGGATGGAGACACTCGGGCCCGTTACGAGCGGACCCGTGGAAGTAGCGCGAGACACGACTGCAACAGAAAGTGCAGCGTGTCGAAGGCCATCTTGCTGTCTCCAGGTATCGGTTGTCGCCGGCTTCGGTGCGTTTCAAACCCGAAAGGCCGTGCGTCACCCCAGGATGGAGAGCGGCAGGATTCGATGATTGTATTCTGCCTGGATCGCAACCAAAGACCATGAGATCTTCCGCTCCGCCCAACGTTTCGAAGGTAGTTGTGAAGTCGCTGGAGTCCGCGGGAATAGACCACGTGTTTCTGGTCCCCGGAAAGCTGATTTACCCGCTTCTGGCTGCAATTGACGATTCGCCTTCCATTCGCGGCATCGTTGGCGCTCATGAAACAGGCAGCGCCTTCATGGCCGATGGCTATGCGCGCGCCAGCCGCAAATTCGGCGTTTGCGCAGGGATCTCCGGTCCCGGCACAATGAACTTCGTGCCCGGCATGGCAGCCGCTCACGCAGACCGGATTCCGATGCTCTATATAGCAGGAGGAATCTCATCGAGTGCGGAGGGTAAGGGTGCCTTCCAGGATGCGACATCCGGTGGCATTTTTGAAAGCAGTGTGGTTAACGGCCTGATGACGAATGTCGTCGAGCTGAAGAACAAGGAAAATCTTCAGGCTGAGCTGCGTCGTGCGACGGACGGCCTGAACTGGATGCGTCGGGCGCGCTCATTCTTCAGTATTCCTGTTGACATTCAAAAGCAGGATGCGCCTCCCGGTCCGCAGGTAGCACGGCGACCCTACGCCCAGCACGAATTCAATATGGGCGAAGTTCCCCCTAACCGTGCTGCACTGGATGCCCTGTGCAACCTGTATCTGCTCCAGTCGAAGAGAATCGCCTTTCTGATTGGCAGTCGCGGGAACGACGCGGAAACGGCAAGGGCGCTCCTTGAGGTTGCCGAGAAGTTTCACATTCCGGTCGCGACGACACTGGCTGGCAAGGGTGCATTTCCCGAGGGACACAAACTCGCGCTGGGCATCTACGGGTTCTCAAGCCATTCGCGCGCCGCACGTGTGATCAATTCGGACGAGCTTGACGCGCTCGTCGTATTTGGCAGCGATCTGAACCAGCGCGACAGCATGAACTGGAGCAGCAAGCTGACCGAGGGAAAGGATCTGCTTGTCTTCGATGACAGCTTTGATCACCCGCCGATGGGGCATATCGCCCAGCGCAGTATTTTCTCCGGGATTGGGGCTAGCTTCCGGTTGCTCGCCCGCATGAACACCGGCGCCAACGACGACTTCCAGAAAGTGCTCGAAAGAAGAAAGGCATGGGTCGCCGGGGTCAGCCAAACTCCCCTGTACGACGCTCAGTTTGAGGATTTTGCCGCGCGGCAGGCTTCCAGCGGCAACGAACCGCTATATCCCGGCGCCGTCATCAAGCGCCTGTGCCAACTGTTGCCTGGCGACTGCAACGTCGTGGTGGACTCCGGTGCCCATCGTATATTCATGGCCCACTACTGGCTGTCGTCGGGCGTGGGCAATTACTTTTCGTCCAACGCGCTCGCGCCGATGGGCTGGGCTATCGCAGCCGGAATCGGCGTCAAGCTTGCGGCCCCCGAGCGCCCATGCGTCGTCGTCACGGGCGACGGATGCATGATGATGCACGGAACGGAGATTCAGACGGCAGCTCGTTACGGCGTCAAAGTGATCTACGTCGTCCTGAACAACTCGGCGCACGGTGCAATCCATATCGACGCGATGAGGGGCGGTCTGATTTCGGAGCAGTTCACCAGACTGCCCCGTCATAGCTGGACCGCGTTTGCATCGTCGCTCGGTGTGGCGGCACGCGCGGTCAACGGAATCGACGAGCTGGATGAGGTTCTCGGTGAAGCAAGTCGATATGACGGCCCGTTCCTGATTGAAGTGATGACGGGCGTCTTTCCCGCGCCAAATCGGTACTATTCGGAAGCGGGGGCCTGTTCATGAATTGCTGCAGAGAAGAGGCCACGACCTGCGTGGATTTCAGCCGGAAGTCCCTTAGTGCTACCTTGGCTTGCCGAACGCGTCTGCGATTTGCCGTGCGCGCTTGACCTCGTCGCTGTGCAGATAGATCGAGGTGGTCGACACAGAAGCGTGCCGCAAGTTGTCGCGTACCGTGGTGAGTTCCGCGCCGCGCCCGAGCGCGTGCGTGGCATGCGTGTGGCGCATCCAGTGCGGACTCGCGCGGCGCAGCTTTTCCGCGAGCGGCGCATGATCGGCCTCGATGGCTTTGGCGGCCAGCAGGAAGAAGCGCCGCAGCACCCCCCACAAACGCACGCTGCTGATGGCGGCGTCGCTGTCGGCCTCGAGACTGCCGATGACCGGAGTCGCCGGATTCCAGCGCACTGAGACGACCGGCAGGCCACGCTCGGCCAGATAGCGCGCGAGCGCATCCCACGCGAGCGGCGGTAACGCGACGCGCGCGAGCTTCTTTCCCTTGCCCATTACGCGTAGCCAGTGATCGCCGCGTGCGTCCGTCTCGACGTGGCCGAGCGTGGCGCCAACCAACTCGCTTGCGCGCAACCCGGTCGCATAGCCGAAATCCAGCAGGAAACGCAGCCGCTGCGCCGCCGGCGCGGACCAGCCGTACGACCATTCCAGGCCGTCTGCGATCGTGCGCACCAGCGCCCATTCACCTTCGCTGAATGCGTGCGAGGTGTCGAGCGCCTGCGCGCCGCTCGCGCCGCGCACTTTCACGCCGGAAAACGGATTGGCGAGCACGTAGCGCTGCTCGATGAGCCAGCGGAACAGCGCGCCGAGGATCGACAGCGCATGCGCGACTGAGCGCGCCGAGAGGCTGCCGTTGAACGGACGCCAGTCCGGCGAGGTGCGCGCCCGCACGGGGCCGACCCAACGGCCGCGCGGGGAGGGATGGCGCAGGAACGCGCGGTAGGCGATGGCGTCTTCGGTCGTGAGCGACGAGAGCGCGCGGCCACGCTCGACGATCGCCCAGAGGATCAGGCGTTCGGCTTCCTTACGGTAGGTACGCTGCGTGGCGGGCGACTCGTGCAGCGCAAGCCAGGTCTGGATCGCTTCATAGTCATTCGACGCGTCAAGCGAACAGGTCGCGCGCGGCGCGCGGAACGTGCCTTCGGAGCCGTCGACTTCGTGAGGCAGCTTCAGGGACTCCCACGGTGCGATGTCGCCTCGCTGGCTCGCCACGATGAGCGCGCGCGCCTTTTCCGTGAGTGCCGGCCAGGCCGCAAAGAACGCCTCGATCGCGCGGGCGCTCGCCATGCCGAGTCCCGGCACCGCTTTCCACCACTGGCGGCGGCGCGGGATACGCACGGTAAGGTCGGCGAGCGTGGTGATGCCGTGCGCGTACAGCACCCGCACGGCACGCGGCGTGAACCACTGTGCGATGTCGTCGGCGATCTGCGGTTCGGGAGGGCGGGCGGTGCGCAGACTCTCGATTGCCTGCGCGACAGCCTTGGCGTGCCGCTCGCGTTCCTCCACCGGATGCTCGAACAGCGCCACCAGATCGTCGCGATGCGCTGCGCGCGCGAGGGCAACCAGCCTGCGCCGGATCCGCCCGAGCACGCCACGCGCCGACTTTCCGTCGCCGATCGCCGACGGTAGATAACGCTCGACGGCGGCCCGCACGGCGAGGCCCGCATACCACGCGCGCAGCATGGCGAGCTCGTCGGCATCGGGAAATCCGGGCGGTTCGCTGGCAGCGGGGGCCGGCAGGGGGATGTGGCGCGTTTTCATTCGATGAAGTTTAGCGTAAAAATGACTACCTTGTGATAAGAATGATTATCTTCATAGTTGTAGACAGTATGGATTTTCGACAAAAAAAGCGCGAGATGGTCCTGCAAGTGGAGGCCCAGGTACGCTCGTGTCGCGTAGCTGCCGCCGAAGGCGAATCCCAGGAGACGGTTCATTCCTCATGGCGGCGGCGCAGCCAAATATCACGATTTCTCGCGCCGCCTATACTCTGTCTGACCATCTTCACATTTCCTTCACGCTGATCTGAGGTTGTTAGCGAACGTCGATCAAGATCTTTCTCCGAGTCAAGGTTCGACCTCCGTCAAAAAGGAGATTCCCATGTCTGCAAACACGGCGATTGACGTTCCCGACGATCCGGCGGATGGCGGAAGGCGCAAGTGGATCAAGGCCGGTATAAGCGTGGCGACGCTCGTTGCCGGCGTGCCGTTCACGGCGGCCGATATCCAGGCGGCGGCGTTGTCCGAATCGCAGCGGAATGCGCTGACTCCCGATCAGATCATCGAAATGATGAAAGCCGGCAATGAGCGGTTTCGTACCGGCAAGATGAAAAAGCAGGACTTCCTCGCGCAGAAGAGAGCGAGCGCCAGCGGCCAGTATCCAGCAGCAATCGTCCTCAGTTGTATCGACTCGCGCGCGCCGGCCGAGATCATTCTGGATATGGGAATCGGCGACACCTTCAACGCAAGAATCGCGGGAAACATCGCAAACCAGGACATACTCGGAAGCATGGAGTTTGCGTGTGCCGTTGCGGGTGCGAAAGTGATTCTAGTAATGGGGCATACTGCATGCGGGGCGATAAAAGGTGCAATCGACAACGTTCAACTGGGGAATTTGACGGGTCTGCTTCAGAAGATCCAGCCGGCGATCACCGCAACGCAATATTCCGGAGAGCGAACCAGTAAAAACGATGAGTTTGTCGATGCTGTCGCGCGATCGAATGTTCAGGGTGCGATAGCCGCTATCCGCAGTGGGAGTTCGATTCTCGCCGATCTGGAAAACAAAGGAAACGTGAAGATGGTGGGCTCGATGTATGACATTCGAAACGGCAAGCTAACGTTCCTGTGAGAATTCGAAGCCAGGTCGCGAGCGATGCACGGCTATTGTGAGGTGCGTGTATTTTCCGATTCCTGAAGGTAATAAAGATAGCATGGGCGCAACGCCGCCGCCGGTCGTGAAGTCTCCGCCGCGCACCCATGAAACCGCTGCAGGGCAGCCGGACGATTTCCCTGATGACCTGAACGCACTCGACCAGGTTGGGGCCGATGAGCCTTAGGCCGTCAAGCGCCCTGCGAACCGTACGACATCGTATCAATCGCTTTGCCCATTCGGAGCGGGCGCGGGTGCGGATCGCTGTGCCGCGGCTTCAGTTGCAACGCGTGCCTGGGCCGCATGCAGGTCGTCAGGATATTTGTTGTCGCGTCCAGTGGGTTTGTAGCCGGCTCGTACTAGCTGGGCCAGTTCCTCCCGAACCTGCGCGCGCGTGGGCGATCCATTCGTGCGTTGGGCGAAAGAAAGGGACGGTACCAACAGGGCGGCCGCAAGCGCGGCCAGTTTGAGTGTCCGGTTCATGGTCTGTGCCTCCAGCCAGGTGTCAGCGCTACGGACCCCGGGGTGGGTCGATAGCTGGCACCGTTAGCTTGACGCCGCAGACTTAAGAAACAGTTAACGCCGGTCAGGCGACCTGTAATCTTCACATAAGCCGCCTTGCTTACAGGAGCCCGACAATTCGCTGCCGGTTACCGCCACGATCTAACCATGCGCCGAGGTCGAACCGTGGCGGCCACCAGGCGCCTCATTGTGTTTGCATGGCCGGTGCAACCTCGTTGGACGTGGCGGCGAACCGGTGCTTTCGCATGGGCGCAAGAATGAACTTGGCCGACAGCCCCGCGATGATCGACACGACGGCCGAGGCGATCAGGACATGCTCCCATGATCCGCCGGCGGCCAATAGCGAAGCAATGGGGACGAGCAACGACGCCGTGCCCTTGGCGGTATAGAGCGTGCCCGCGTTTGACGCCGCGTATTTGCTACCGAACGTATCCGCGCAGATTGCCGGAAAGATCGAAAAGATTTCGCCCCAGCACAGGAAGATCAGCGGCGCAAAGATCAGGAATGCATATGGATCGTGACCGAAGGCATTCATACCCAGCAATGCCAGCCCCTCACCAACGAAAACGATCAACATGGTGTTTTCGCGGCCGATCTTGTCGGACAGGAGGCCGCAAATCGGGCGGGTCAACCCGTTTAGCAGATTGTCGATCGATAGCGCCAGCGTCAGCAACGGCAGCGTTGCGCCAAAGAACTGCACCGGGAGCTTGGCAAAGCCAAATGACTTCGCAATCGGACCGAGTTGGGCGGTAGCGATCAGACCGCCGGCGGCGACGAGCACGAACAACAGATAAATCATCCAGAAGAGGGGCGTTTTGACCATCTGCCGTGGCGTGTAGTCGACTTTGCTCGTCACGACGCGTGCGACGGGCTTGATGCCGGGACCCGGATTCGGGCGAATCAACGCGATGCTCAGAATGAAGATGGCGACGCCCTGGATCACGCCGAACACGAAGAACGTTTGCCGATACCCGGAGTCGTGAATCATGTTGGCAATCGGTATCACCGTCAGCGCGGCCCCGGCGCCGAAGCCCGCAGCGGTCAGGCCCGCAGCAAGGCCGCGACGGTCGGGAAACCATTTGAGTGCGTTGCCGACACAGGTGCCGTAGACGCAGCCGGCTCCCAGTCCGGCGATCACCGAAGCCGTGTAGAGCATGGGTAAAGTCGTGGCGAACGAATCGAGCACCCAGCTCAGCGCGACGAAGGCCGCGCCGCACATGACGACGGGCCGCGGGCCGAAGCGGTCGACGAGCCAGCCTTCGATCGGCACGAGCCAGGTTTCGACCAGAATGAAGATGGAAAACGCTAGCTGGACCGCGGCGCCGGTCCAGAGGTTTTGCGTTTTCATCGGGATCACAAAAAGTGTCCAGGCATACTGAAGGTTGGCGACGAGTGCCATGCAGGCAATGCCGATGAAGAGTTGAGTCCACCGGTTTTTCAGGAAAGCATTGCCTGCCGGCGAGGCAGCGGATGACATGACGACTTCTCCCACGAATTGAAGTTCGGACTACGGCGCGAGGAGGTCGGGCCACGCGTGCGCCGTAGCGTGTTGCATGCAGTGCGGACGCCGGGCGGGCAGGGCAGCAGCGCAGACTGCCGCGCTACTCGCGCCCGGCCCGCGATATCACGACTTCTTCTCGTACACCCCAACCTTGTTGCTTTCGTTGAGGTAGACGTAGACGCGATGGGTGGTCGTATCGACGGTCAGCGTATGGACTTTGGGTTCGGTGCGGATGTGGTCGACGATTTGATTGGAGTCCAGATCGATCACCTCGAGATTGCCGGTCTTGTCGCCGATGAATGCGCGGCGCTTGTCGGTGTCGATCGCGGTCTGGTCGACCGCGCCGGCAACGGCGATGGTCGTGACCAGCTTGCCCGTTGCGGGGTCCACGACAAGCATCTTCTTGTCGCTGGTGCCGAAGATGAGGTGATTGGTCTTGCTGTCATAGACGCCGCCCTTGGCGTCCTTCTTCAAACCGAAGTCCCATACCGCTTCGATCTGGTGCGTGTTCGGATCGATCACGTCGATCTTGCCGCCAACCGGCTGATACAGGCGGTCGGTGGACGCCACGTACAGCGCAACGTCCGGGCCGTCCTTGTCGTCTTCGGGCTTCAACTTGAACGATGCAGTCATCTTGTACGGCGACTTCGGTTCGAAAACGGCCTCGTTGTTGCTGTCGTCGTTCGCGAGCAGAATCGTGCCCGTTTTCGTGTCGACGTTGACACCGTCCGGCGTCTTGCCGCCGCTGTCGACGGCGGCAACGCGCTCGAACGAATGTTTGTCATAGACGAACAACTTGCCGGTCGTCGCGTCCGTGACATAGGCGTGGTCCGCGTCGAAATCGATGCCGTTGCCGGAGTCGACGCCCGGGATGGTTTTCTTCACTGCCATGCTGTTTGCGTCGATCACGACGACGTTGTGATCGGGCGACTGGGAGAGCCAAACCGCGTGAGTGTCCTTGTCATAGGTAACCCAGTCGCCGTGACCGCCCTTGGTTCCCGGTAAATTAATCGTCTTGACGAGTTGATATTGCGACGTTTGCGCGTGGGCCGCGAATGAGCACAGCCCGATTGCTGCCAGACAAACCGTCAATGCTTTGTGCGTGAGAAAAGCCATGTTGCCTCCATAGGAAATGTTTGCGCTTGTGTGCCTGGTTCTAACGACTGGATTGAATGCGAGGTCAGAACTTGTGCGTGATGCCGAGGATCGTCACGACCTGCGAGCGTGTGCTGGAACTCGCCGCGAGATCGCCCACCGTGCCGCCCGCCGCGACGATCTGTGAGCCGTCTTCGCTGAACGTCGTGCCGCTGGCGTGGGAATAGGCCACGGCTGTATAGAAGCTCGTGCGCTTGCTCAACGCGTAGGTGGCGTTCACGCCGAAGTTGTTGTACGTCGCCGACGAGGCACCGCTCGAATGCGTGTACACATAGTTGAGCGCGGCGGCCAGTTCAGGACTGAACTGGTACTGAAGCGCCGCGCCGCCGACGTTGAAGGTCTGCGTGCGGTTGAAGGCGCCATAGTCCATATAGGGCTTGTACTGCGCATTGCTGTAACGGATGTTGGCGGTCAGGTTGCCGATCACGTACTGGGCGGCGACCTGGAAGATCTGTCGCGAACCGAACATCGGCGTCGCCCCGTAAAGCGGCGTCACCGAGTTGTTCTGAATGAGGTCCGCCGCGCCGTTGCCGTTCACGTCGTTCTTCATGAACAGATAGCCGGTGGCAAGCGTCAGGCCGCCGTTGTTGTACGCGGCGGCGGCGCCATACGCATGGCCGCCGGTCGTATTGCCGGCAATGCCGCCAACGCCGTATATCAACTCGTACTGGAAGCCGGCGTACGTGGGGCTCGCGTATTTGATCGAGCTATTGATCCACGCGGAGTTGTCGTTGTTGTCGGCGTCGCCTGGGGTGGTGAAAACCGGGCCCGCGAAGTTGTCGCCGGTGATCGGCTGAATCAGGTCGACCGTGGGGTCGAACTGGCGTCCCATCGTCACCGTGCCATAGGCGTCGTCAGAGAGTCCCACCGTGGCCTGATGACCGAAAAGACGGCCGCCGGAAAGCGATCCATGCGTGATGTCGAACGAACTTTCCAGGGTGAAGATCGCGTTCAGACCGCCGCCCAGTTCCTCCTTGCCCTTGAGGCCCCAGTACGTGGCTGCGTTGTCGCCGTTTTGCATGGCCACGAGAGAATGGCCGCCGGTGTTGTTGTACCAGGCGACGGCTTCGTCGAGCGAGCCGTATAGCGTGACGCTGCTCTGCGCATGCACCGCAGCGGATGAGAAAGCGGTAAGTACTCCAACGTAAATAAAGCCTGACCTGAAATGTCTCACAACCTCTCCTTTCATTAATAATAATTTGTAGTGCGAAGTGCGTAATGAAGATTTCAGTGCTTAGTGCCGATGCCTGGTGCCAGGGCGGCAGGCCTGCGGATCCACGCGGGTCGTCATGTCTGGCGCGACGGATGGTGCGCTGCGGTGCGTGCTGTCCAGCGGGGATTCGAGGCGGGCATCAGCTGTCCCGGGTCGAACTTTGACGGCGTGCCCAGCTTTCGGATAATCGAATAAATTTATATGCACGATAAAAGGTTCGTTATGTCTGAAAGCCGTTTAAATGATCGAAGGCTGTGGTCCGCCTGTCTTAACCTGTCCGTTTGCTGACAAGCCCGGCATACGTGGACGCCGGGAGCGCCGTGGGAAAAGGCTGAGGCCGGTTCGCAGTGGCTGCGTCGGCTTACGCATGGCACGAGCTTGCGCAAGAAGCGGATGAAGGAAAACGTAAAGAGAAGAGAGAGGCGCTTGCCGATCGATTTGACGCAAGGGGGCGATGGTCAGGGAATTCACTGAGCGCCTACCGTTGTTCAAACATTCGGCCAGCTAGAGCGTTAACCTTCCCTTAAGGTTGGCGGCGGTAGCCTCACCCACTTTATGTGCAGCACGGGAGTGAACAACGGGGAGCGCCATGCGCATACTGGTGGTGGGAGACGACGCTTCGATAGATGGTGGATTGAAACGCGGGTTGCGCAAGGAGGGGTTTGCTGTCGATTGGGCGAATGATGTCGAAACGGCCATGCTTGCACTTCGAACGACTACGTATGGTCTGGTGCTGCTCGATATCGGTTCGTCCGGGAATCACGGACTGACGCTGCTCGCGAGATTACGGCGGCGAAACGATGCGACACCGGTGATCGTGATGACGGCGCGCAATGCCGGTCCGGACGCAGTCGCGGGGCTCGACGGAGGCGCCGATGATTACCTCGTCAAGCCGTTTGCACTCGAAGAACTGCTGGCGCGCATGCGCGCGTTGAGCCGCCATCGAACGGGGCGTGTGCAATCGTCGCTGCAGGTTGGCGCGTTAAAGCTCGATCCCGCACAACACCGCGTGTGGTTGCGTGACAAGGAAGTATCGGTGACGACGCGAGAGTTCGCGCTGCTTCATGAACTGATGCGCGATCCGGCGATCGTCGTCACGCCGGCGCAGCTCGAGGAACGCCTGTACGGATGGAACGAGGAAATCGAGAGCAACGCCATCCAGGTGCATATCCACAATCTGCGTCGCAAGCTGGGAGGAGACGCCATCCTCAATGTACGCGGCGTGGGTTATCGCATCGGGACACTCGCGTGAGACAGGCGCGCGGTGGACTGGAACAACAGCTGTGCATAACGCAGTGACAACGCCATCTCAGTGGCTGGAGACCCATGTGAGGATGCTACTGGTCCATGACGACGATTCAATCGCGCTGCAGGTCGTGACGCAGATGCACCTCGCGGGATACGAGGTGGATTGGGCAAGCAGTGAATACGAAGCAGAACTGAGTTTGCGGTATCGATGCCACGACATCGTGCTGCTCGCGTTTGGCGATTCTGGCGTGGACGCGTTCGAACTGTTGCGCCGTTATCGCAGGCTCGGCGGAAATGCCGCTGTTGTCGCGCTGATTCCGCGCGGTCTGCTGGCGAGCCCGATGGTCGTGCTGGATGGCGGGGCCGACGACTACCTGACCACGCCGTTCGATCTCGAAGATCTGAGGTCGAGGGTTCGCGTCTTGATGCGGCGGCCGCATCGCGTGCAAGGTCCGGTGGTGTTGGGAAACTTGACAGTGAACCAGCTCGACGATCAGGTCCTGCTCGACGACATGCCGGTGACCTTGAGGCCCAGTGAATACCGGTTGTTGACTGCGCTGGTCAACGAGCCCATGCGAGTCTTCTCGCGTTCGGAGCTGGCGTTGCATCTCTTTGGACGCACGCGCGCGGCCTCGGGCAGCGCTGTCGATGTCGTCGTTCATGGGTTGCGGCGCAAGCTCGGCCCGGAGAAAATCGTGACGATACGAGGCGTGGGCTATCGGATGCGCCAGACCGCGTGACGCAGGCACGCCTCACTTCTCACTACGGCCGTAACCATCGCAAGCTAATCGGTACAGCGAGAATCTTCCTGTAAAGCGCGATCAACGCGTCGGTCACCGCCACGCCCGCGAGGCGCCAGAACGGGCTGCCAATCATGCAGGCCAGCCACGCGACGATCGCCGCGCCGATCATGTCGAATGGCCAGTGCACGCCGACAAAGATGCGAGCCCAGGCAACGGCAATATCGACGAACAAGGCAAGCAAGCCGATTCCCCGCTTCCCGCCGTACAGGAAGGTGAACGAGACCGCGGAAAGCAACGTCACATGATCGCTAGGAAACGAAGAATCGGGCGCATGGGCGAGAAACGTATAGCCCGTTGCGCAAGCGAAAGGGCGGGGGTGATACCACGCCAGACCGATCAACTGGTTGATGCCGAGAGCCAGCAAGCCGGCAAAGCAGGCGCACACGGCCAACGCGCGGCGTGCGTCCGAGCCTGTCAGCCATAGCGCCACCAGCAACGCCGGGACCAGCAGGATCGCATAGTCCGCGATCAGCGTGCCCGCGGTAATGAGCCAACGCGGTGTTGCGGGTGTGGCATTGAGTGCGAGAAAGATGGTTCGGTTCAATGTTTCGACTGCGTCCATAGGGCCCCTTTGTTTTCACGCCCGTTCTTGCGTCACCACTTGAAGGCGGTTCCGGTTGTCAGAGGCGATTCTACGCACCGGCCCCTTAACGAAACCTTAACAGGGGCGCCCGGGATCCATGGTCCGGCTGCCGTGGACGGCATGACATGGCCAGTTTTGTCAGTATGTCGGCCTGTTTGACCAGTCCGTCCGACGCCTGTTGGCGCTAGGATTGCCACGGCGTGCCTTGGGTACTTCCTGAACAGGTCGGGTCCAGGTGTAGAAACAGGCTGTGTCGGCGCTTCACGGGCGGCAGGCAGATAACTAAGGAATCCATATGAGCAGGGAAGTCGTGGTGGTGGGCGGTGTGCGGACCGCAATAGGCAAATTCGGCGGCAGCCTGAAAGATGTGCCGCCAACCGAACTCGGTTCAATCGTCGTGCGCGAACTGCTCGCGCGAAGCCACGTCGAGGCAAAGGAGGTGGGGCATGTGGTGTTCGGCAATGTGATCGCCACCGAGCCGCGGGATTTTTACCTGTCTCGCGTCGCCGCGATCAACGCCGGCATTCCCGAATCGACGCCTGCGTTCAACGTCAACCGGCTGTGCGGTTCGGGCCTGCAGGCGATCGTATCCGCCGCGCAGACCATTCTGCTCGGCGATGCTGACGTGGCGATCGGCGCCGGCGTCGAGAACATGAGCCGCGCACCGTACATCACGACCGAAGCGCGCTTCGGTGCACGGATGGGCGACGCGCGCCTCATCGATATGATGCTGGGCGCGCTCAATGATCCTTTCCACACCGTGCCTATGGGCGTGACGGCCGAGAATGTCGCGAGCCGTTACGGCATCACGCGCGAGCAACAGGACAATCTCGCGCTCGAGTCGCATCACCGTGCGGCGCGAGCGATTGCCGAGGGCCGGTTCGCGAGCCAGATCGTGCCGGTCAAGCGCACGGTGAAAGGGCGCGAGACCGTCTTCGACACAGACGAACACTTGCGCCACGATGCAACGATCGACGACTTCGCGAAGCTCAAGCCCGTATTCGCCAAAGAAAACGGTACGGTCACGGCGGGCAACGCTTCCGGCATCAACGACGCAGGCGCAGCCGTCCTGCTGATGTCGCGCGAAGCGGCCGAAGCGCGCGGCCTCGCGCCGATGGCAAAACTCGTGGCATACGCTCATGCGGGCGTCGATCCGCTTTACATGGGCATCGGCCCAGTGCCGGCTACGCGTCTTGCGTTGCAGCGTGCGGGACTGTCCGTCGCGGACCTCGATGTGATCGAGTCGAACGAGGCATTTGCCGCCCAGGCATGCGCGGTCACGCAAGAGTTGGGTCTGGACCCTGCAAAGGTGAACCCGAATGGTTCGGGTATTTCGCTCGGCCATCCGATTGGCGCGACTGGCGCACTGATTGCCGTGAAGGCGCTGCACGAACTCAAGCGCATTGGCGGCCGTTACGCGCTCGTCACGATGTGCATTGGCGGCGGCCAGGGGATCGCCGCGATTTTCGAAAACGTGCAGTAAATCTGGCGCGCGATAAAAGTCGTGGGCGCCGGGATGAATCCGGCGCTCGACCTTTACGGGATACGACATTTCTATTTAGCGGAAATCCGACATTTCTACTTAGCCACTACAAATCATGTCATGGCCAGATACAGATGTCCGCTTCCCGGCCAAGTTCAAATGTCCGGGTTTAGCAGGTTCAGGATTCGTCTTTCATGCGTCTGAAGCCTGTACGGTATCGAAGGACGGATCCTGAGCGGGAAGGGTGTCTGCGTCAGTTCCACTGCTGCCTGCAGACCGCCGGCCAGGTTTTTGGGGCGATTGCTGCACCTGTCTACGCTGGGCAAGATCCGTGATCGCCTGCTCGACATCCGCCTGCGTGAACTCGCGTTGTTTCTTCTTGCCCGGTTCGTGTTCGTTGCGCCTG
>NZ_SMOD01000031.1 GCF_004353905.1 Paraburkholderia guartelaensis
GCATGGCTCGCAGCAACTTCTCTGGCGCGATGCTCGGCCGCCCGCCCTTTATGTCCGCTTCGTACATCTGGGCGAACTGTCGATCCATCTTCGCCAGCGCTTCATTCGCCATCACGCGGATCGAACGCAACGGATGCGACTTGGGGACGAAGTCGTCCAGCTTGCGCATGGAAAACAGACTCTCGGTGAATGTGTCGGCGCCGCGCATGATCTCCAGGGGACAAGTAGTGGTCCATCTATCAACGCCTCACGAGCTCTGCGCGATGACGTGTTTAAGCGGTATTTCAGCGGCCTGTTAAAGCCACGTTCCCCCTTGGCGCTCGTTCGGCTCCTGGGCAAGCGCGTCGAAATCGTGGATCCAGTCCAGATGATTGAGCACGCCCTCGCGCGAGCCGAGCCGGGCGTTGCGTTCCTGCGCAGCGGGGCCATCGGGAAGATGCAGCACGTCCGCCGTGGTGATCGAAGCGTACTGCACTTTGCGCGTACGGCCCCGGCGCAGGCGCTCGTAGGCTTCCTGCGCTTCACGCCAGTTGCCCGGGGCCGCCTTTGCCAGCTGGTCGGCCAGGACCACGGCATCCTCGATCGACTGGTTAGCGCCCTGGCCGTGGTGCGGCACCAGCGCATGCGCGGCGTCGCCGATCAACGTGATGCGGCCCTTGCTCCAGCGGCCGAGCGGCGGACGATGGAACAGCCCCCAGCGCTGGCTGATCGGCACGGCGGTAATCATCTGCACGACGGCGGGGTGCCAGTCCCTGAAAAGGCGCAGTTGCTCGCCCTCTTGGGCAGGCATGACCCACTCGCGCGACGGCCACGGCGACGGATGGCGCTCCACCAGCAGGAAGTTCTGGTCGCCCTTGTCGCCAATCGGATAGTGCAGCAGGTGGCCGCCCGGCCCGACCCAGAACTGAATGGTCTCGGGATCGGGCAGCAAGTCCATGCGTTCCGCGGGCACCACGCCGCGAAAGCCCGAGCAGCCCGAATACAGCGCGTCGTCGTAGCCCAGCATCCAGCGTCGCGTGATCGAGCGCGCGCCGTCGGCGCCGATCACGAGATCGGCGTCTACACGTTCACCGTTCGCGAACGTCAGGCTCACGCGATCGGGATGCTGCGCGAGATCGACGAGCCGATGGCTGAGCTTGATCCGCTCGAGCCCGACCGCGCCCGACAGCACCGCTTGCAGATCGGCGCGATGCACGCCCCAGTACGAGCCGCCGAATTGCCCGCGGTAGTCCGGTGTGCCGCGATGGTGGCCGATCACCGCGCCGCTGCGTCCGTCGCGATAGACGAGCCCCGGCACTTCCGCGCACACTTTTTCGAAGGCCGGGCGCAGGCCCATGCGCTCGTAGAAGCGCGTGGCGTTGGCCGAGAGCGCGACAGCCGCACCCACTTCGCGTAGCTCGTCGGTCTGCTCGAAGAGTTGCGCGTCGATGCCGTGCTCGCGCAGCGCGAGCGCAAGTGTGAGGCCGCCGATGCCAGCGCCGACGATCGCAATCTTCAGATCACGTGGTTTCATGACTGTGTCTCCGATATTCAGATTGATGGGTGCGGCTGGCGCGGGGTCGTCACGCGCACACCGTGTCCGTATTCTCGGTAGCCACATCTCATTCCACAATAAAATGGAATGAATCTGCTTCATCACTGGATTGAATGAATGGAACTGGGCGATATCGATCTGAACCTGCTGCTGCTTTTTCATCGGCTCATGCAGGAGCGGCGCGTGGCAAGCGTGGCCGAGCAGATGAACATGAGCCAGCCCGGCGTGAGCAACGCGCTCGCGAAGCTGCGCCGCCTGCTGGGCGATCCGCTCTTCGTGCGCGGGCCGGGCGGCGTGGTGCCCACGCCGTTCGCGCTGCGTCTCGCGGAACCGGTCGCGCAGGCGCTCGCCACGCTGCACGGCGCGCTCAATCCCGTGACCGGCTTCGATCCGCTGCGCGCCACGCGCACCATGACGATCGGCATGACCGACATTGGCGAGGTCGTGTTTCTGCCTGCGCTGCTCGAGCGCCTCGCGCGCGAAGCGCCGGGCGTCGCGCTCAATACCGTGCGCAATACGGGCGTCAATCTCAGCGACGAGATGGCAGACGGCCGGGTCGATCTCGCCATCGGATTGCTGCCGCAACTCAAAGGCGGCTTCTACCAGCGGCGCCTCTTCGATCAGCGCTACGTCTGCCTCTTCAGGCGGGGGCATCCGCTGGAGAACGCGCCGCTCACGCTCGCGTCCTGGCGTGAGGCCGAGCATCTGGTGGTGGTGTCGGCGGGCACGGGGCACGGCCAGGTCGACGAATGGCTGAAACGGCGCGGCGTGAAGCGTCAGGTGCGGCTCTCGGTGCCGCACTTCATGAGCGTGGGTTACATCCTCGAACGCACCGACCTGATCGCCACGGTGCCGGAGCGGCTCGCGCTGCAACTGGCGAAGCCGTTTTCGCTGAGCCTGAGCGCGCTGCCCATGAAGCTGCCTGCCGCGCCCATTCATTTGCTCTGGCACGCGCGCGTGCAGCACGACGAAGGCAATCGCTGGCTGCGCGAACTCGTGATCGAACTCTTCGCCGATGGGGGCGGGCAAGCGCGCAAGGGCGGCGCAGGTGTCCGCTCCTGAGCGGCGAGGGAATCAGCCAGCGCCACGAGTTACATCATAATGTGATATAAAGTGCGGAGGACGTTACTGACCGATCTAGAGCGGCAAGAGGAACCATGAGTAATCACAACGGCGACAGAGGCGATTTCGCAACCGATGTCCGGCTTCTGCGCATCAGCGCCATTGCGGCCGCTGGCGGCGCGTTGAGCACCGTCGCGGCGGACTTTCTCCTGCACCTCATCCGCTTTTTCACGAACCTGTTTTTCTTCCAGACGTTCTCCACGGCGAATCATTCGCCGGCGGAGAATACGCTCGGCTTGTTCGTGGTCGCGATGCCCGTGATCGGCGGCCTGATCGTGGGGCTGATCGCGCGCTATGGCTCCGAGCAGATTCGCGGCCACGGCATTCCCGAAGCCATCGAAGCCATTTTGTTCGGCAAGAGCAAGATGTCGCCGAAGGTGGCGGTGCTCAAGCCGCTGGCCTCCGCCATTGCGATCGGCAGCGGCGGCCCGTTCGGGGCAGAAGGCCCGATCATCATGACGGGCGGCGCGATTGGGTCGCTCATCGCGCAGTTCTTCCACCTTTCGGGGGCGGAGCGCAAGGCGCTGCTCGTGGCGGGTGCGGTGGCGGGCATGACCGCGGTGTTCGGCACGCCGGTCGCCGCCGTGCTGCTCGCCATCGAACTGCTGCTGTTCGAATTGCGGCCTCGCAGCCTGCTGCCAGTCGCCATTGCCTGTGCCGTCGCCGGATTCACGCGTCCGCTGCTGCTCGGCAGCGGCCCGCTCTTCCCGCTGCAAACCATGCCGCTCGGCACGGTCGGCATCGTGTCGTCGTGCATTGCCGGGCTCGTCGCGGGCGCGTTGTCGTGGGGCCTTTCCACGTGGCTCTACA
This sequence comes from Paraburkholderia guartelaensis, assembly GCF_004353905.1. Lineage (GTDB taxonomy): Bacteria > Pseudomonadota > Gammaproteobacteria > Burkholderiales > Burkholderiaceae > Paraburkholderia > Paraburkholderia guartelaensis. The sequence goes on from NZ_SMOD01000031.1 coordinate 3,467, forward strand.
AGGTCGAGGACCTGTTCGGCAAGCTGCCGATTCACTGGATGTGGTGGCCGGCGCTGGGCGCCATCGCGGTGGGCATCGGCGGGTACTTTCAGCCGCGCGCGCTCGGCGTGGGCTACGACGTGATCGGCGATCTGCTGCACAACCACCTCGCCATGCAGGCGGTGATCGGCATCGTGGTCGTGAAGGCCATCATCTGGGTCATCGCGCTCGCTTCGGGCACCTCGGGCGGTGTGCTGGCACCGTTGCTGATGATGGGTGCGGGCGTGGGCGCGCTGGCCGGCCCGTACATGCCGGGCCACGAGCCCGCGGTATGGCCGCTCATCTTCATGGCGGCGGCGCTCGGCGGCATGATGCGCGCGCCGGTCATGGCCGCCGTGTTCGCGTTCGAACTCACGGGCGACGCCAACGCCTTGCTGCCACTGCTTGCTTCGGCGGCTGTTGCATACGGCTTCACGGTGCTGCTCATGCGACGCTCGATTCTCACCGAAAAGATCGCGCGCCGCGGCTATCACATCTACCGCGAATACAGCATCGACCCGCTCGAGCGGCACTACGTGGAAGAGGTGATGACCAAGGGCGTGCAATCGATCGACGCCCGCACGACAGTCGCCGACGTGCTGCGCACCTACTTCGGCGCGCAGCAGAAGTTCCGCGCGTTCCCCGTGGTCGACAACGGCGTGCTCGTGGGCATGGCCGATCGCGCGCTGCTCGACCGTGCGGTGTCCAGTTCCGCGGATGCGCCCATCGGCGCGCTCTTTTCCGACGCGTTGCCCGAAATCGCGCTGCCCGGCGAGACCTGCCGGAACGTGGCCGCGCGCCTGGCCATCACGGGCCTCGACCGCGTTCCCGTCGTCGACGACGACAAGACCCGCCGCCTGCTCGGCATCGTGTCGCGGCACGATCTCGTCAAGCCTTCGCTGTCGGTGTTCACGGAAGAGCGCGAGCGCGAACAGTTCCGCCGCGTATGGGTGCCGCGCAGCGAGCGCTTCGCACCTACCGGCAAGCGCCCGGGCATGACGGACGAGCGCGCCGAAGCCAAACACTGAGCCCCGGCTGTACAACGCACACAACACAACGCGCCAAAACGGAGAAATAGATGCCTGATGAGGGAAAAGCAAAACACGGGTTTGGCTCCTTCCTTAGATCATTTGCGGCGCGCGTGCTGACCGAGCGCGACACGCACCTGGGCGATGTGCCCAACGAGTACTTCGCCATGTGGCTGGACCCCAGAATGGTCTACTCGTGCGCGTGGTTCGAAAGCGGCGAAGAAGACCTCGCCACGGCGCAGCTCAAGAAAATCGACCACGTGCTGACGAAAATCGGCCTGCAGCCCGGCCACCGCCTGCTCGATGTCGACTGCGGGTGGGGCGCACTGGTCATTCGGGCCGCTGAGCAATACGGCGCGCGCTGCGTAGGCATCACGCAGTCGAAGAATCAGTTTGAATGGGCGCGCGAGTCCGTGAAGGCCGCGGGTCTTGCCGATCTCATCGACATTCGCCTGCAGGCGTACGCCGATGTGAAAGGCCGCTTCGACCGCATTGCGAGCCTCGGCATGTTCGAATGCGAAGGCCGCAGCGATCTTCAGGACTACGTTTCAGTGTTGCAGCAACACCTCGAACCGGACGGCGTGCTCGTGAGCCACGGCATCATGTCGACGGCGCCCGGCGGCATCGACTCGCGCTTTGGCCTCGACAGCGGCGCATACCTCGCGCGCTATCTTTTTCCCGACGACGAACTGCCCGACCTGGGCTATGCGCTCACCGCCATGCGCGAAAGCGGCATCGAAGTGTCGAACATCCAGAACCTGCGCCGGCATTGCGTGCGCACGCTGCGCCTGTGGGAGGAGAATTTCCGCGCGAGGGAAATGGCGCTGCGCCAACTCGTGAACGACCGGAAATATCAAACGTGGCGTCAGTATCTGCGCGACTGGGCCACGGCGTTCGAGCGCGACGACGTTTCGATCTACGAGATCGTCGGGCGCAAGGTGGGCACGCGGGCCAGCGCGTTGCCCTGGCCCGGCGTGAGTTAGCCCACTCCCTAAGCGATCCCGCTAGCGGAATTTGCCCGCGCGCTGCGTGGCCGCGGGCAACTGCCGTGTTTCGCGCACCGAGCGCGGATGCCACAGGCGCGCGCCGCCCTCGATGCCCCGGTCGTTCGACACGGTCGCCACATTCGGCGGCAGATCGAACGTGAGGCGAGTCGCGTTGCCGCCGCCTATCCACAGCTTGTCGTAGTGCACGAGCGAGTCGAGTATCTCGATGATCTTTTCGACGCGCACGTTCCAGCGCTTGTTGCCGGCCTTGCTGCGCGCGGCGTCGCCGATGTACTCATCGTAAGCGCGCTTCTTGCTAACCGGATGATGCGCGAGTTCGAGGTGAGGCATCAGTTCGCCGTCACGGAACATGGCCGTGCCCACGCCCGTGCCGAGCGTCATCACGAATTCGAGGCCTTGCCCTTCGATCGCGGCGAGGCCCTGCATTTCCGCATCGTTGATCATGCGCACCGACGCGATGCCAAGGCGATCGCCGAGCATCTGCGCGAGCGGCACGTCGTTCCAGTCTTCAAGGCCGAGATGCGGCGCCGTGATCACATGATTGTTGCGCACGAATCCAGGAAAGCCGATCGAAACATGCGTAGCCGGATACTGCTTGAGCAGCGGGCCGACGAGCGTCGCGAGCGTTTCGACCAGCAAGGCGGGCGGGCACGGATGCGGCGTCGCCACGCGCACGCGCTCCGTGCGCATCGCGCCGTTCGCGTCGATGATCGCGGCCTTCAGGCCGGTTCCGCCTACGTCGATGGCGAGAATATTTTCGATGTCCTGCGAGGCGTGCGTTGCACTGACCGCGCTTTTCACAGCGCTTTTCTTGACCGCTTTTTCGATTTTGCTCATGCGTTCTCCTTAGCTGTCTGGCTCACTTCTTCTTCGCTTGCGTTTGCGCGAGTGTGCGCCACGCGCGGCCGTCGCGCGCGAGCAGTGCATCGGCCTGCGCCGGGCCTTCGCTGCCCGCGGCGTATTCGTACACGGGAAGCGCGGCGTCGAGTTCCGGGTGCAATACGCCATCCACCGTCGACCATGCCGCTTCTATGCCGTCGGCGCGTTGAAAGAGCGTCTGGTCGCCGAGCATGCAGTCGTAGAGCAGGGTTTCGTAGCCGACGTTGGCGCGCTCCGCGAAGAAGTCGTCGTAGTCGAACGACGAATGCACCGGGCCGATTTGCACGACCGGCCCCGGCGTCTTCACGTTGAAGTCGAAGCTCGTGCCATGCGACGGATCGATGCGCAGCGTCAGCACGTTGGGCGTGAGCGTATCGACTGGTGTGTCGCGAAAGAGGAGAAACGGCACGCTCTTCAACTGCACCGAAATCTCCGTGCGACGCGCGGCGAGGCGCTTGCCGGTACGCAGATAGAACGGCACGCCCGCCCAGCGCCAGTTGTCGATCTGCACGCGCGCGGCGGCATAGGTTTCGGTGCGGCTGTCTTGCGCCACGTCCGGTTCTTCGCGGTAGCCCACGCCCGCCGGGCCTTTCGCGTATTGACCGAACACCACGTCGTCGGGCGTGAGCGGCTTGAGCGCTTCGAAGATTTCGGCTTTCTTGTTGCGTACCGCTTCGGCGTCGAACGAGTTGGGCGGCTCCATGGCGACCATGCCGAGCAATTGAAACAGGTGATTGGGCACCATGTCGCGAAACGCGCCGGTCTGCTCGTAGAACTTGCCGCGGCCTTCCACACCGATCACTTCCGAAGCCGTGATCTGCACGCTGTCGATGTACTCGCGCCGCCAGACGGGTTCGAACATGGCGTTGGCGAAGCGCATCGCGAGAATGCTCTGCACCGTGTCCTTGCCGAGGAAATGGTCGATGCGATAGACCTGCGATTCGCTCGCGAAGCGCAGCACGTGCTCGTTCAAGTCGCGTGCCGAAGCGAGATCGGCGCCGAAGGGCTTTTCGATCACGACGCGGCGGAACACACCGTTGCTGTCGTTACCCTCGTCGAGCAGTCCGGCCTTGCCGAGGTGCTCGATGATCGGCTTGAAGAAGCGCGCGCCCACGGCGAGGTAGAACACGACGTTGCCGCGCGACTTGCCGTTCAACTGCTGCGCGAGCCGCTCGAACGCGCTGTCGTCCTCGAATTCGCCCGCCATGTAGGTGAGGCGCTGCGCGACCCAGTCCCACGCCTTGTCGTCGAGCTTGCCGGCGTGGAACGTGCTCGCCTTGTCGGCGGCGAATTTTTCCAGCGAGGCGTGCAGATCGTCGACCCACGCCTTCGTTTCGCGCTCGCCATGATTCACGCCGATGATCTTCATGCCGTCGTCGAGCAGGCGGTCGACGGCGAGGTTGTAGAGCGCCGGCATCAAAAGGCGTTTGGTCAGATCGCCGCCCGCGCCGAAGATCACGAGCGTGCAGGGCGGCGCGGGATGCTTGCCGGCAGGCGAGGCGGGCGCCACCGGCGCGCCGTGCGGATGCGCAGGCACTTTCGCGCTGGGGGCCGCGCGAGAAGCGTCGCTGGAAGAGTCAGGCTGGGTCGCGGGGATGTTCGGTTTCGTCGACATGATTTCGCTTCAGTGGGCCGAAATGAATACAGCGAGCAAATCCGGTTCCTTGACTGACCGAGTTTGCGCGCATTCAGTTCAATCCGCTATTGAAGGCGTTTTGTAATATCGTGAGCGCGTACATTGGGCCGCGCTGCAACTCGCTGATTGCGCAATTCGCAGTACCCTTACCGGCGACGGCACTTCGACCAGGCTGATTGAACCGACCCGAGGATGGTGGCTATGTCCGAAAAGCACTCCCCCGACGCAAAAGATTCCCATGATCCGCAGGGCATGCGCGGCGGACTGACGAACTACGGCGACACCGACTTCTCGCTGTTCCTTCGCAAGGCCTTCATCAAGGGCGCCGGATATACCGACGACGCGCTGGAGCGTCCCGTTATCGGCATCACGAACACGGGCAGTGCGTACAACCCGTGCCATGGCAACGTGCCCCAGCTTCTCGAGGCGCTCAAGCGCGGCATTCTGCTGGCGGGCGGCTTGCCGATGGAGTTCCCGACCATTTCCATTCATGAGAGCTTTTCGCAGCCAACCAGCATGTTCATGCGAAACCTCATGTCGATGGATACGGAGGAGATGATCCGCGCCCAGCCCATGGATGCGGTCGTGCTCATCGGCGGCTGTGACAAGACGGTGCCCGCGCAGTTGATGGGTGCAGCGTCTGCGGGCATTCCGGCCATTCAGCTCATTACCGGGTCGATGGTGACGGGCGCGCATCGCGGCGAGCGCGTCGGCGCGTGTACGGATTGCCGCCGCTACTGGGGCAAGTTTCGCGCGGGCGAAGTCACGGCGGAAGAGATCGCCGAGGTGAACGACCGCCTCGTGCCGAGCGTCGGCACCTGTGCCGTGATGGGCACGGCCAGCACGATGGCCTGCGTGGCGGAAGCCATGGGCATGACGATGCCGGGCGGGGCCTCGCCTCCGGCGGTGACGTCGGACCGCATGCGCGTGGCCGAGGAGACCGGCGCGCAAGTCGTGGAGATGGCGCGACGGCGGCTCACCATCGATCAGGTGCTCAGCGCCGAGTCGTTCGAGAACGGCTTGCGGGTGCTGCTGGCCATTGGCGGGTCGACGAACGGCATCGTGCATCTTGCCGCGATCGCCGGGCGCATGGGTTTCGACATCGATCTGGACGCGGTGGACCGCATGGGCCGCGAAACGCCCGTGCTGCTCAACCTGAAGCCGTCCGGCGAGCACTACATGGAAGATTTTCATCGGGCGGGCGGCATGGCCACGCTGCTTCATGAACTGAAGCCGCTGCTGCATCTCGACGCCATGACCGTGACCGGCCGCACGTTGGGCGAGGAGATGGAGCGCGCCGGGCCGCGCTTCGCGCAGGACGTGGTGAAGCCGCTCAGCGCGCCGATTTACCCGCAGGGCGGCCTGGCCGTGCTGCGCGGCAATCTTGCGCCGGGCGGCGCGGTCATCAAGCAATCGGCCGCTTCTGCGGCGCTCATGGAGCACGAGGGCCGCGCCGTGGTGTTCGAAGACGCCACCGATATGGCGAACCGCATCGACTCCGACGACCTCGATGTGCATGCCGACGACGTGATCGTCCTCAAGCGCATCGGACCCAAAGGCGCGCCGGGCATGCCCGAGGCCGGCTATATCCCGATCCCGAAGAAGCTGGCGCGGGCCGGGGTGAAAGACATGGTACGGATTTCAGATGGCCGCATGAGCGGCACGGCATTCGGAACCATCGTGCTGCACGTCACGCCGGAAGCCGCCATCGGCGGCCCGCTTGCGCATGTCCGCAACGGCGACCGCATCCGCTTGAGCGTAGCAAACCGCGAGATTGCCTTGCTCGTGGACGACGAAGAACTGCGGCGCCGGGCCCAGGCGAATCCGGTGACTGCGCCCACGGCAAGCCGCGGCTATCAGAAGCTCTTTCTCGACACCGTGACCCAGGCAGACAAGGGCGCCGATTTCGATTTCCTCCGGGCGGCCGAATCGCGAGGCGCAGTCCCCAGGAAGTAGCTTGCGGGCCGGGAGAGCCGGGTGGCCGCGCTGCTTGCCCGGTGCCCTGATTCCGGTATAATGAAAGCTCGTTCGGAATATCGAACAAAGAAAAACAAGCAGTAGCAAAGCATCCAGAGTCGGACTGACCGACGCCAACCTGCCCTCCCGGGCAAGGTGGAAGCCCTCGAGGCGATGCGGCCGATTTACGGCAACGAAACGGGAACAGCCTGGCTGGCACCGGTTCGATCAACCTTTATCCGGAGCCACCATGCATCAAGATATCTCCTCCTCGTCGACCGTCTGTGAAGACCTGTCGCACTGCCTCCCCGGTTTCACGCTCACTCACACCGTGCATCTGGTGTCCGGACTGGATCTCGGCGTCGTGTCGACCGCCGCCGGCGTCCTCGACGGCGAACGGGTGGTCGTCGACCGATGGGCCGTGACCCGCTTCGGTGACGTGCTCGAGCAAAAAATCGTATTTGGCGACATGACCGAACGGCGGGCGGCCCGGCTGCGCGAACAGCTCGCGGCCGTCGACGGTGTGTTGCGCGCGAAGATAGAGCATCATTTCGTTCGCGCCCGCTGAAACCGTCGGCTGGCGCCGCCGATGCACTTAACGAGGAGCCAGGGTGCCAGACACCAGCGTTGAACAAGGGCAACACCCAAGCGTCTTTGTCGCGGACATCGGCGGCTCTTATGTGAGGCTCGGCGTATCGGACAGTCCGGGCAGCGTGCGCCTCGTCGAAAGCGTGCCGACGCCCATCGACAGTTGGGAGGCGTTTGGCGCGACCCTCGAAGCCCTCGCGGACCGTCATATTGGCGAGACCCGCTCGCCTCTCGTCATCTCGATGGCGGGGGCGATCGATCCCGCAAGCGGCGTGATTTGCGCGTCCAACGTTCCATGCGTCTCGGGCCGCGTGCTCGGCGCGGAGTTGTCTTCCCGGCTCAAGCGGCGCATCCGCATCGCCAACGATGCGGACTGCCTTGCATTGGCTGAGGCCGTCGAGGGCGCAGGTGCCGGCCACGATGTGGTGTTTGGCGTGGTCCTCGGCTCCGGTGTCGGCGGCGGACTCGTCGTGGGCGGCCGTGTAGTCGGCGGCGCGACCGGCATAGCGGGAGAGTGGGGGCACGGACTGCCTGTCAGCACGCACGTCGACTTCGACGGCACGGGTCACGCAGAGCCCGTGAACGCATTGCGTTGCGCTTGCGGGCGCGTGGGCTGCGTCGATACCATCGGCGGGGCACGCGGTCTGGAACGGCTCAACGCGCTCCTGCATGGCGAGCAGAAAGACAGCCACGCCCTTCTCGACGACTGGCAGCAAGGCAGCGATCGCGCGCGGCGCACCGTTTCCGCCTGGCTCGCGCTGGTATCGGAGCCCCTCGCAGCCGTAGTCAACATCACGGGCGCTTCGGTCGTCCCGGTTTGCGGCGGCCTTTCAAATGTGGCGCCATTGATCGATGCGCTGGATGCGGCCGTGCGCGGGCGCACGCTGCGGCAGTTTCGCGAACGCGTCGTCGTTCCGGGCGCGTTTCGGCATGACGGCGGACTCATCGGCGCGGCCATCATCGCGAGGCAGGACGACTGGCGGGAGCCGTAACGCGCGCCGTGATTGCAAGCACAAGAAAAATGGGCTTCCGACGCCTAAACTAATCTATGAAGCCAGACGGCTATCGGTCAGCGTATCGGTCAGCGGCTACCGGGGTGAGCATCATGAAAGCGCGTGAATTGTGCAGACTCCTGCTCGTGCTCGTGGCGCTATGCATCAGCGCCGGGGCGAGCGCGGGTCGCGGCGGCGGCTGGGTACATGGCGGCGGCGGCGGTGGCTGGGGCGGTGGCGGAGGCGGTGGTTACGGCGGCGGCTGGGGCGGCGGCTATGGTGGCGTGAATCACAGCAGCAGCGGCTGGAGCGGCGGCTACCACGGCAGCTATAACGGCGGCACCTGGTATCACGGCGGTTATTACCACGGCGGCTACTACCATGGCGGTTACTACCACGGCTACGGCTGGTATCACGGCGGCTACTATCACGGCTGGTACGGCTGCTGCGGTTCGGCGAGCGTCGGCTTCTACTTCGGCCCCGGCTTCATCTACGGCTATCCGTTCTATCCGTACTACTATCCGCCGTACGTCGCGAGCGTCTACTACCCGTACGTTTCCGGCGACTTCTCACAGCCCACGCAGTGGATCGAACAAGGCCAGGGTCAGGCCCAGGTCGAGCCCCAGTATGGCGGCGCCAATATGTACGATCAAAACGAACAGTACGGACAAGGCGGCCAAGGCGGGCAGGGTGGCGAGGCGCCCTACGGCGTCTGGTACTACTGCGTCGCGTCGCAGACCTACTACCCGTATGTGCGGACCTGCCCAGGCGGCTGGCAGCAGGTTCCCGCGCGGCCACCTGACAGTTGAATGACGGCGCGTCAGCGCACCGCGTAGCGTTCGGCGTCGGCGTGCCGGAACGTCAGGCCATGGCCGTGGCGCGCGAGGTCGCCTGGCGTGCTCGCTGCCACTGCAGCAGGCACGGCGATTGCTCCAGATACCAGGTTCATCCCAAAGCAGCCTGGACACCAATTGATCTCCCGAGACTTCATTGCCATAGGCACATCGTCGGGCGGCGTCGATGCGCTTCGAAGTCTTGTGTCCGGGCTTCCGCCCGACCTGCAGGCGACGATCGCGATCGTGCTCCACGTGGGCAGCCATTACAGCCATCTGCCGTCGCTGCTCAGCAGCGCGGGCCCGCTGCGTGCGGTGCATGCCGAGGACGGCGAAACCTGGTCGCCCGGCCGGATTTACGTGGCGCCCCCCGACCAGCACATGATCGTGGAGGGCTCGCGCCTGCGTCTCGTGCATGCCGCGAAGGAAAACTTTGCCCGCCCGGCCATCGACCCGCTGTTTCGCAGCGTGGCCGCCGAACTCGGGCCGCGCGGCATCGGCGTGATTCTCACGGGCCTGCTCGACGACGGCGCGGCCGGTCTCGAGGCCATTCAGGCCTGTGGCGGCACCGGGGTCGTCCAGGACCCGTCCGACGCCTTCGCAAGCGAGATGCCCCTCAACGCCGCGCCGTTCGCCGACTACATCTTGCCGCTCGCGGGCATGGCCCACCGGCTCGTGGAACTGACAGGGCGCGTGCCGCCCGCAACGGCCGACGAGGTCCTCGTAAGGCGCCGCGCCGCCGAACTCATCAGCACGGAGCAGCGCGCGTGGCGCGAGGGCAATGGACTGGCCGGCGATCTGAGCCGCCTCGGCACGCCTTCGACGTTCACGTGTCCCGAGTGCAACGGCACGCTCTGGCGCCTCGACTACTCGCGTCTGCTGCGCTATCGCTGCCACACGGGCGACGCCTACACGGCGTCCTCGCTCAACCGGGGGCGCAGCCGCGACGTGGAGCGGGCCCTGCGCGACGCCCTGCGTGCGCTGCGCGAGCGCGAAACGATGAGCCGGGCCCAGAGCGAGCACTACAGGCTGTGCGGCGACTTCGATGCACAGCAGCGCGAGGAGGCAACCGCGCGGCGTGCGGGCGAGGCGGCAGGACTATTGCAGTCGATGCTCCTGGAGGGATAATGTCGGCGCAGCACCCGCGTCCTAAGGAACGCGCGAGTGCAAACGCAATTCATCCCACCTTCAGGACCTGGCAACCATGCCGAAACGACGTGGCCATATGCCCCGCAGCCAGACCAATTATCCGATCGTCGGTATCGGCGCATCGGCAGGCGGCCTTAGCGCGCTGCTGGCCTTCTTCGACGCCCTGCCTTCCCGCACCTCGATGGCGTTCGTGGTGGTCGTGCATCTCGCGCCCGACCACGAAAGCAGTATGGCTGCGCTGCTGCGCAAGGCGACCGACATGCCCGTGGTGGAGGTAACGAGCCCGACGCCCATCGAGCCCGACCATGTGTACGTCATCGCACCGTCACTCGATCTCGCGATGGTCGACGACTATCTGCGCGTTTCCCCTAGTCAGCCCCAGGAAGGCCGCCGCGCGGCGATCGATGTGTTCTTCCGCACGCTCGCCGAAACGCATCACGAGCGCGCCATCGGCATCGTGCTCTCGGGTGCGGGCTCGGACGGCTCCGCCGGCCTCTCGCGCGTCAAGGAAATGGGCGGCATCACGTTTGCCCAGGATCCCTCGGAGGCGGAATACGACAGCATGCCGCGCAGCGCCATCGCCACCGGCATGGTCGACTTCGTCACCACCGCGGCGGAGATGCCGCAGCGGCTGATGGACCTCTGGTCGACGACGAAGGAAATTCAGCTGCCCGTCGCGGAAAGCGAGGAGCGGCGCGAAGAGCATATCAACGAGGCGGCCGAGCGGGCGCTGCGCGAGATCATGATCATCCTGCGCACGCGCACGGCGCACGATTTCCGCCACTACAAGCGCGCCACGGTCCTGCGCCGCATCGAGCGGCGCTTGCAGGTCAACGGCATCACCGACCTGCAGGCGTATCGCGACCATCTGCATATGCATCCCGAGGAAACCCAGGCGCTGCTGCAGGACATGCTCATCAGCGTCACCAACTTCTTCCGCGACAAAGAGGCGTTCGACGTGCTCGAGCGCGAAGTCCTGCCGCAGCTATTCGAAGGGCGTGGGGAACAGGAGCGCATCCGCGTGTGGTCGGTGGGCTGCGCCACGGGCGAAGAGGCCTATTCGCTGGCGATGCTGCTCCAGGAGCGCTCGCTCAAGTCGACGGAAGGTACCTCGTTCCAGGTCTTCGCGACCGACATCGACGAACGCGCGATTTCGTTCGCGCGCACGGGCCTCTTCCCCGACTCGATCCTCGCCGACGTCACGCCGGCACGCGTGCGCCAGTTCTTCTCCAAGGACGCCGCGCACTACCGTGTGAAGAAAGAGCTGCGCGAGCACATGCTGTTCGCGCATCACAACGTGCTGAGCGATCCGCCGTTCTCGCGCCTCGACCTGATCTGCTGCCGCAACCTGCTGATCTATCTGGATCGCGAAGCGCAGATCGAAATCCTCAAGATGTTCCACTTCGCGCTGCGCCCGGGCGGCGTGCTGTTCCTCGGCAGTTCCGAATCCGCGGACAGCGTGAGTTCGATGTTCACCGTGGTGGACAAGCGCAACCGCATTTACCGCGCGAACATGGCGGTGCGCGGCGACACGCCCGTGCCCGTGGCGATTTCCGGCACGATGAACGCGCGGCCCGTGGTCGCGACCGTGCAGCCGCCGGGCCGCCGCCGCTTTTCGTTCGGCGATCTGCACCAGCGCCTCGTCGAGCAGTACGCGCCGCCTAGCGTGCTGGTGAGCCGCGATTCGGAAATCGTGCATCTTTCCGACCGCGCGGGCCGCTTCCTCCAGTATTCGGGCGGCGAGCCTTCGCACAACATCGTCGCCGCCGTGCGCCCGGAATTGCGGCTCGAGCTGCGCACCGCGATCTACCAGGCGCTGCACACGAACCGCAGCGTCGAGGCGCGGCGCGTGCGCCTCGTGCGCGACGGCCGCTCGTATTTCGTCAACATGACGGCGCGGCCGGTGCACGATCCTGAAGCCAATGCCGACTTCGTGCTCGTGCTCTTCGACGAAGTCGAAGACAGCATGAGCGGGGTGGAAACGGCTTCCGTGGATGTGCAGAAGGACCCGATCATCACGCAGCTCGAACGCGAATTGCAGCGCACGAAGGAGCAGTTGCAGTCGACCATCGAGCAGTCGGAAACCTCGACGGAAGAATTGAAGGCATCCAACGAGGAACTGCAGGCGATCAACGAAGAACTGCGCTCGGCGACCGAGGAACTCGAAACCAGCAAGGAAGAGCTGCAGTCGATCAACGAGGAACTCACCACTGTCAACGCGGAGCTGAAGTCGAAGGTCGAAGAAACCAGCAAGATCAACGACGACTTGCAGAACCTGATCGCGGCGAACGATATCGGCACGATCTTCGTGGACCGCAACATCTGCATCAAGCGCTACACGCCGCGCGCGACCGACGTGTTCAGCATCATTCCCTCGGATATCGGCCGCTCGCTGCTCGACATCACGCACCGGCTCGAATACGACAAGCTCGCGGACGACGCGGCCGAAGCCTTCGACTCGCTGCGCCTGATCGAGCGCGAGCTGAAGAGCAACGATGGGCGCTGGTATCTCGCGCGCTTCGTGCCGTACCGCACGACCGAAGACCGCATCGACGGCGCGGTGCTCTCGTTCATCGACATCACCGGGCGCCGCCAGGCCGAGGACCAGCTCCGCGAAGGCGAGCGGCGCATGCGCATCGTCGCCGAGGGCACGAAGGACTACGCGATCATCACGTTCGACGACGAAGGCTACATCACGAGCTGGAACGCGGGCGCGGAACGCATTTTCGGTTATACGGAGGCCGAAATGATCGGCCAGTCCGCCGATCTGCTCTCGACCGAAGAAGACCGCGTGAACAAGGTCGCCGACCGCGAGTTCGCGCTGGCGCGCCAGCATGGCCGCACCGACGAGGAACGCTGGCACCTGCGCAAGGACGGCACGCGCTTTTTCGCGAGCGGCGTGCTTTCGCGCCTCGATGAAGCGGGCGTGAGCGGCTTTGCCAAGATCGCACGCGATCTGGGCGAACTCGTGCCCGCGGACGCGGACGTGCGCGACTCCACGCTTGAACAGGTGCGCGACGCCGGCGAGCGCGACGGGCAGCGGCGCCAGGACGAGTTTCTCGCCGTGGTGTCGCACGAACTCAAGCATCCGCTCAATCTGATCTCGGCGAGCGCCGAACTCATTGCGCGGGCGCCGGAAACGCGTCAGAGCCTGAACCTCACGCGCGCCGCGGACACGATCCGGCGCACCGTGGTCGGCCAGGCGCAGATCATCGATGACCTGCTGGATATTTCGCGCGTGCGCACCGGCAAGCTCTCGGTCATGCGCTCGGCGGTGGATATGCGCGAGATCGTGCAGCGCGTTTGCCACGCCGTGCAGTTCGAGGCGCAGCAGCGCGGCATTGCGCTGAATGTTTCGATCACGGATACGCCGGTGATCCTGCATGCCGATTTCACGCGCATCGAGCAGATTGTCTGGAACCTCATCAGCAATGCGATGAAGTTCACCAATCGCGGTGCGGTGACCGTCTCGCTGGAGGTTATCGGCGACGAAGCCGTGCTGCGCGTGGCGGATACCGGCAGCGGTATCGAGCCGGCGCTGCTGCCGCACATCTTCGACATGTACAAACAGAGCCGCCAGTCCGCCGCGCGGCGCTCGGGTCTCGGCATCGGCCTCGCGCTCGTCAGGGAACTCGTGACGATCCACGGCGGCAGCGTGCACGCCGAGTCGCAAGGCCTGGGGCGCGGCGCGACGTTCACGGTTGCACTGCCGATGCAGCGTTCGTTCGCGCATGCGGACAGCCGGCACGGCGCGGCCATGGCGTCGCTGCAAGGGCTCCATATCCTGATGGTCGACGACGACGCCACTACGGTCGAAACCTTCAAGCTGCTGCTGGAGAGCGAAGGCGCGGACGTGCAGACGGCGACGAGCGGCGAGGAAGCGCTGACGCTGCTCAACGGCAACGCGCCGGATCTCGTGCTCTCCGATCTCGGCATGCCGGGCATGGACGGGTACGAGTTCATCGGCAAGCTGCGTGCGCAGCCCACGCTCGAATCGGTGATCTGCATTGCGCTGAGCGGCTTTGGCCAGGAAGCCGATGTGGAGCAGTCGAGGGAGGCGGGTTTCGACGCGCACCTCAAGAAGCCGATCCAGCTCGAAGACCTGCTGGCGACTTTCGCGCGCTTGCGCCGCTAGCTCGCGAGCTGCTGGACGAGTACGGGAGCCACGTGTGCAACGGACCTTTTTTTACATCAACGGTGCGGGCAACAGCGAGGTTCCCGAGCGGGAACTGATCCAGCTCGACAAGGCGGGCTACACGGTGGCGCTCAACCGCGTGGCGGTGGACACGGTGGCGCCCTACGTGGCCGCCGCCGAGCGCCCCGCGTTGACGAGGCTGCTTGGACGCATCGCGCCAGAGGACGAGGTCGTGGTTCTGCAGCTTTCCGCCCTGGGCTGCAACGCGCGCGACGTACTCTCCACGCTGCTCAACTGCCGCAAGGGCAAGATTGGCGTTCGCTGTGTCGAACTGGGCGGCGTCGATCTCGCGGGGCGCCCCGAGCCGCAAGCGGTCAAGATGCTGCGCGCGGTGGTGCGCATGGAGGCGGCGACGCGCAGCGAACGCAGCCGCAACGGCCTGAAGGCCGCGCGAAGCAACGGGCGCCCAACGGGCAGGCCCGCCTCGCTTTCGGCGCCCGATCGCGCGCGCGTGATGAGTTCGCTCGGCAGCGGGCTCTCGGTGAGCGAAGTGGCGCGGCGCTTCGGCACCTCGCGGCAGACGGTCCTGCGCATACGCGCTGCCGCGGGAGCGCCGGGTTTTAAGTGACCAGCGTATATGGGTCCGCTTCGAGCGCGACGCCCGCACCGCGAATCACCTGCATGTAAGCGAACGTGTCGCCCACGGCAGCGCTGGCTTGCTCCGCGAGACTGCGCACATCTGACGATTTTTCGGCGCTCGCCATCATGGTTTCGAGCACTGCCGAATCCGCGAACCCATGCGCGGCCGCCGCACTGAGAACCGCATCCAGAATACGCCGGGCCGCCGCGCGGGCATCGACCGAAGCGAGCGGCGCACGGTAGGCGAGAAAGCCCGCCATCAGTAGAAAGTCGGCTGGACTGATACGGTGGCCATTGCCAACCGGCACGCCTTCCGGCATGTCGTGATATCGCGACATACTTCGCCTCCCGCGTTGGAGCGCTGTGAATGCTGCTGCGGCTGCCAAAAAATATAGTACAGAAAGCATCGCTCATGCCGACGAATGCGGTTCTTCTGCAGTGTTCCAACCGGCGGCGGCCTTGTTAAGTGGGGGTTTCGATAAGTGGTACGGACATTTTTTCGACGTGCCGTCACAGCAAGTCGTAGTATTCTTGACCCGGGCTAAGCAGCCATCCAGCAAAGTGTCATGTTTTTGTAGGCTTCGAGACAAATTCGCGATTTTTCTCCGAGGGCATTCATGAAAACGCTGTTTCTGCAGGCACCTTCCTATGAAGGCTTCGATGGCGGCGCGGGCTCGCGCTTTCAAACGAAACGCGAAATCCGCTCGTTCTGGTATCCCACGTGGCTCGTCCAGCCCGCCGCGCTGGTCGAAGGCAGCCGCGTGGTGGATGCCCCCGCAGACGACATGACGCTCGAAGCGACCCTGGATATTGCACAGGAATACGAACTCATTATCATTCACACGAGTTCGCCCTCGTTCCAGAGCGATATTCAGTTCTGCGAGCACCTGAAGCGGCGCAAGAGCACGATCCTCATCGGCATGATCGGCGCCAAGGTGGCGGTCGATCCACATGGTTCACTGACTGCGAGCGACGCGCTCGATTTCGTGTGCCGCGAAGAATTCGATTTCACCTGCCTCGAGATCTCCCAGGGGCGGCCGTTCGAATCGATCCTGGGCCTGAGCTATCGGCTGCCCGACGGCGGCATCATGCACAACGACGCGCGGCCGATCCTCGAAGACATGGATCAGCTTCCCTTCGTCTCGCCGATCTACAAGCGCGACCTCACGCCCGAGCATTATTTCAGCGGCTATCTCAAGCATCCGTATCTCTCGCTCTACACGGGGCGCGGCTGCAAGTCCCGCTGCACGTTCTGCCTCTGGCCGCATACGGTGGGGGGCCATCGCTATCGCACGCGCTCGGTCGAGCATGTGCTGGAAGAGGTGAAATGGATTCGGGACAACATGCCCGAAATCAAGGAGATCATGTTCGACGACGACACGTTCACGGATCTCCGGCCGCGTGCCGAAGAGATCGCGCGCGGGCTTGGCAAGCTAGGCGTGACGTGGTCGTGCAATGCCAAGGCGAACGTGCCGTACTCGACGCTCAAGGTGATGAAGGACAACGGCTTGCGCCTGTTGCTCGTGGGCTTCGAATCCGGCGACGACCAGATTCTCGTGAACGTCAAAAAGGGCGTTCGCACGGACTTCGCGCGGCAGTTCAGCGAGGATTGCCGCAAGCTCGGCATCAAGATTCACGGCACCTTCATTCTCGGCCTGCCGGGCGAGACGCACGAGACGATACAGAAGACCATTCAGTACGCCAAAGAGATCAATCCCCATACGATTCAGGTCTCGCTCGCCGCGCCTTATCCTGGCACGGTGCTTCATAAGCAGGCGGTCGAAAATGG
The DNA here is from genome assembly GCF_004353905.1 of Paraburkholderia guartelaensis. Lineage (GTDB taxonomy): Bacteria > Pseudomonadota > Gammaproteobacteria > Burkholderiales > Burkholderiaceae > Paraburkholderia > Paraburkholderia guartelaensis. The sequence goes on from NZ_SMOD01000031.1 coordinate 20,116, forward strand.
CTGGCTGAACGATACCAAGGTCATCACGCTCATCAATTCGGCCGGCACGCAGGCCTCGACGATCGGCTATCCGCACCTGTCGCGCGAAGAGATCTACCTTGGCGTCGAGGAGTTCTACAAGCGCTTTTATTTCCGGCCGTCGAAGATCTGGGAAATCGTCCGCGAGATGCTGGTGAGCTGGGAGATGATGAAGCGGCGCCTGCAGGAGGGCGCAGAGTTCTTCAAATATCTTCGGGCGCGCAAGGTCTGAAAAGGCCTCCCTCCAAAGAAAACGCCCGGAATTCCGGGCGTTTTTTGTCACTCGTCTGTCACAGTTGCCTGCTTTTTACGTCTGCAGTATTTCGCGAATTTCGCGCTCCGGTGCGTGGCGCCGGCCTGTCCGAAACGTTGTCATTACGAACACTGTACGGCCTTTAACATTTTTTCCGGTGGTGCCTAGAATGGCTCAGCCCTATCACGTACGTCATAACTCATAGCTTCATCGGGCCACCGGAGGAGACCGTAATGGCACCGAAAAGCAGGTCGCCCGCCATCGCGGATATCGATGCGCGGCCGTCTCGCGTGCCTGACCATGAGCGCGAGAATCAGGCGCTTCTCGCGCTGGTCACCGCGCAACTGGATTCCCGCGAAGTCTTGTTGCAGAGGATTGCGGACTTTGCGATGCGTCTGTGCTGCGCGCAATCGGCCGGCATCAGTTTGCTGGAGCGCGAGGGCGAAGAGCGCTACTTTCGCTGGCACAGCGTGGCCGGCAAGTTCGCGAACCTGTGCGGAACCCGAATCCACTGGAGCGACTGTCCTTGCGCTGTCGTGCTCGAAGCCGGCAAGCCGCTGCTTTTCACCGCGTTGAGCGCCGATTTCCCGGTTCTTGCCCCTGCATGCGCCAGCGTGCATGAGGCGCTCATCTTGCCGATCGTTTCGAAAGGGCGGCAACTGGGTGCGATCTGGGTCGCCTCGCTCGAAGAACGTTCGCGCTTTTCCCGCGAAGACCAGCGGGTGCTCGGCGAGTTTGCCGCCGTGGCCGGATCGGCGCTCGATCTGGTCGAGGCGCGCGACCATAGCCGCATGCAGACGCAGCGCTATGCGGAAGTGATCGCCGTGCTCGCGCATGAGTTCCGCAACCCGCTCGCGCCGCTCGAAAACGCGTTCCAGGCGCTCCAGATGATCAGCGAAGACCGCGTGCCGCAGCGCGAATACTTCGCGGTTGCGCAGCGCCAGATCGCGCAACTCAAGCGTCTGATGGACGAATTGCAGGATGCGTCGCGACTCGACCATAACAAGCTGAGCGTCGATCCGACCGATGCGTCGTTAAACGAAATCCTTTCCGACGCGCTCGCCTCCATCCGCGAACGTGCGCAGGCTCGCAGGCATACGCTGCGTGTTCATCCGCTAGCCGGCGACCTGCGGTTGTTCGCCGACCCGACACGGCTCACGCAGGTGATCGTGAACCTGCTTTCCAATGCGGTGCGCTATACGCCCGATGGCGGCGAGATCGTGCTCACCGTCGAACAAATGGGCACGGGCGACGCGCGCTGCGTCGAGATCGCGATTCGCGACAACGGTATCGGGATCGACCCGTCCGTGCTCTCGCGCATTTTCGAGCCGTTCGCGCAATTCGCGGGCAAGAGTGCGCGGCTGGAAGGCGGGCTTGGCATTGGGCTGCCCATCGCGCAGCGGCTCGCGCAGTTGCATGGCGGCGAGATTCTCGTGACGAGCGAGGGAATCGGACGCGGCACGCTGGCGCGCCTCTCGATCCCCGTGCGAACGGGCGGCGCCGAAGCCGTCAAGCCGGTCGCCGCTGTGATGGCGGGCAATGGCACGGCGCGCGTGCTCATCGTCGACGACAATGCCGATGCGTGTTTCGCACTCGGCGCGTTGCTCGAGCTGGAAGGGCACGAAGTCAGAACGGCGGGCGACGGCACGAGCGCGCTGACTGTGCTGAGGCAATGGAAGCCACAGCTTGCGCTCGTCGATATCGGCATGCCGGGCATGAACGGTTACGAACTGGCGGAGCGGATGCTCGCCATGCCGGATCATGTCAACGTGATGCTGGTCGCGCTGAGCGGCCATGTTTCGGACGGCGACCGGGCCGCGGCGCTGGCGGCCGGTTTCCATGCGCATCTCGCGAAGCCCGCCGATATCGGACGGCTGCGCGCGATGCTCGCGACGTGTGCGCAAGGCGGCTGACGCGCGCCTCGCTAGCGCGGGTGCGAAGAGCGGATTCCGTTGTGGTGGTGGAGGTTGCGCAACAGGCTTGCGCGGCGCCGTTCGCGGCGATAGTGCGCGACCACGGCCGCGGCCGCGATCACGATTACCATGACGCCGACGGCGGTTCCCCACTGCAATGCGTCCATGTCTGCCTCCTTGTCACGTCCGGGCCGTCGCGTCGAGGCGAACGGGTTCAAGCGTAGTGCGGCTGGCAGGGTGCGTCCCGCGGCAAGCGCCGGGGGGAACAACGCGACGCACACGAAAGGGTGGCGCTGGTCGCGGACGCAAGAAAAGATTAGCCGATCACGATGTGCAATTGAATCGCCGGGGTGTGTACGGATGCCAGTCATTGTGGACACTTCGTTTTCGCCAAACGGGCGCTCTGGCGAGCGCTTTTCAGTTCTTTGGGGAAGTATCAGGGCCTGCTGGGAGCAGGCCGATGCGGCTGACGATTCGCACCCTGTCGCAATTGCGCTTGCCTCGGTGCGATCACTCCAGATCGCGCGTTTCGAGTTCGACGGACTGGCCCCCGTTTTTCTCCAGCGCGTGGCGCGCGGCCAGTTCGATACTCGGGCGGTTCGCTTCGAATGCGCTCAATAGCGCATGTGCCGATGTGCCGGTGTTGCCGAAGCGGTCGTTCAGCGCGTCGAGTGACACGCTGCACCATACCGGGCGGTTGTCCACGCTGGCTTCGAACGCTACGCGTGCGGCAGCCACGGCGTGACGGCGACTCGTGAATTCGATTCTCATCTTGGTCCTCCGTGAGTTCTATCGTTAAAGGGTAGAGCCTGGCGCAGCCAATGGTGAGCTCTTTTTGCGCTTCTTTTTGCGCTATTTCGCCTGAGCGTCACTGGCGGGGTCGCTGCGCATCATCTTGTCGTGGGTGGCGGGCCCCTTGGGTTTCTTCACAGGCATGTTGTCGGGGTTGGCGTCGCTTGCCATGCCTGGCGCCGCTGCCGGCGGCATCACCATCGGCGGCGCAGGGGGATGAGCGCTGGTTTGGGCCTGCGCGCTGGCGGGCAGGGAGGCGGCGACCGCTACACAGGCGATCGTGCCCCAGACGAGAACATGCGGTGGCTTCATGGCTCCTCCGTGGTTTTTCATCGTCATTTCCCTGCGAAGTGTCGCGAATCGCGTGCCTCAGTGAAACAGCGCCGATGTGTCGACGTCGGCCAGTTGCTTCAGTTCGTCGCGGCGCGTGTCGCACGAGTGCCGTATGGTCGCGCCGCGATACATGCGAGACCGAATGCCGCGCCCATGGTCAGCACGGTGCCGATCGTCTCGGGCGTCCAGCCATGCGCCTGCAGATAGATGCCGAGAAAGGGGCCCGCGCCCGCCTGCGCGTCCGCGGCGAAGAAACTGACTGCCAGTAGGGGAAGGGTCGGCTTCACGCGGATGCGTTGTCAATTCTCTCTTGTGAGCAGGGTCTTTCGCATCGCGCATGCCTGCTACACGCTTCATGCGCTCCAAGCTTAAACCCCGGCCATGCCAGGGTTTTGCCAGGGGTTCTAGAATGAGGTCGTGAGTGTAAAGGAGACCGTAATAACGTCATGGATACACAAGCGAAAACTTTTGAGGAATTGCTGCGGCGGGAATATCAGCACGGGTTCGTTTCGGACGTGCAGTCCGATACGTTGCCGCGCGGTTTATCCGAGGACGTGATCCGTCTTATCTCGGAGCGCAAGCAGGAGCCGGACTTCATGCTGGAATGGCGACTCGCCGCCTACCGGCATTGGCTCACGATGACCGAGCCGCATTGGGCGAGCATCGAACACCCGCCCATCGACTTCCAGGACATCGCCTACTACTCGGCGCCGCATACGCAGGCGAACCGGCCGAAGAGCCTCGACGAAGTCGATCCGGAACTTCTTCGCACCTACGAAAAGCTCGGCGTGCCGCTGCAGGAGCGCGAGATGCTCGCGGGCGTGGCCGTGGACGCGGTATTCGACAGCGTGTCCGTCGCCACGACGTTTCGCCGGCAGCTGGGCGAGCTTGGCATCGTCTTCTGCTCGTTTTCGGAAGCGGTGCGCGACCATCCGGACCTCGTGCGCCAGTACCTCGGTTCGGTCGTGCCTTACACCGACAACTTCTTTGCCACGCTCAACTCAGCGGTATTCAGCGACGGCTCGTTTTGCTATATCCCGCCGGGCGTGCGCTGCCCGATGGAGCTATCCACGTACTTCCGCATCAACGCGCGCAACACGGGCCAGTTCGAGCGCACGCTCATCGTGGCCGACAAGGGCGCTTACGTGAGCTACCTGGAAGGCTGCACCGCGCCGATGCGCGACGAAAACCAGTTGCACGCCGCCGTGGTGGAACTCGTTGCCCTGGAGGGCGCGCAAATCCGCTATTCGACGGTGCAGAACTGGTATCCAGGCGACGCGCAAGGGCGCGGCGGCATCTACAACTTCGTGACGAAGCGCGGCGACTGCCGCGAGGCCAACTCCCGGATTTCGTGGACGCAGGTCGAAACCGGTTCCGCGATTACGTGGAAGTATCCGAGCGTGATCTTGCAGGGCGACAACTCGATCGGCGAGTTCTATTCGGCGGCGCTCACCAACCACTATCAGCAGGCCGATACCGGTACGAAGATGGTGCATATCGGGCGCAATACGCGCAGCACGATTCTCTCGAAGGGGATATCGGCCGGCCGCGGCAAGAACGCTTATCGAGGCCTCGTGAAAATGGCGCGCTCGGCCGAGAACGCGCGCAACTACACCCAGTGCGATTCGCTGTTGCTCGGCGACCGGTGCAGCGCCTTCACGTTTCCGTACATCGAGGTGAAGAACCCGAGTGCGAAGGTCGAACACGAAGCTTCTACGTCACGGATCGGCGAAGACCAGTTGTTCTATTGCCGGCAGCGCGGGCTCACCGAGGAGGACGCGGTGTCGATGATCGTCAACGGCTTTTGCAAGGACGTGCTCAAGGAATTGCCGATGGAATTCGCCGTGGAAGCGCAGAAGCTGCTGGGCGTGAGCCTGGAAGGCAGCGTAGGTTAAGAGGGAGAGAAGCATGCTGGAAATCAGCAATCTGAGTGTCGAAGTGGAAAGCAAGCCGATTCTGCGCGGTGTGGATTTGCGCGTGAATGCGGGCGAGGTTCACGCGATCATGGGGCCGAACGGCTCCGGCAAAAGCACGCTCGCCCATGTGCTGGCGGGGCGCGAGCAATACGTGGTCACGGGGGGCGGCGTGCAGTACGACGGCTGCGACCTGCTCGCGCTTGCGCCCGACGAGCGCGCGCGCCGTGGGCTCTTTCTCGCGTTTCAGTATCCGGTCGAGATACCGGGCGTGAGCAATATCTATCTGCTCAAGGCCGCGCTCAACGCCCAGCGCAAACATCGTGGCGAGGCGGAACTCGACGCCATGGATTTTCTCGCGCTGGTGAAGGAGAAAATGGCGGCCATGGAGATGAAGGAAGACCTTCTGTACCGGGGCGTGAACGAAGGGTTCTCGGGCGGCGAGAAAAAGCGCAACGAGGTGCTGCAAATGACGGTGCTGGAGCCGCGTCTCGCGATTCTCGACGAGACCGACTCCGGGCTCGATATCGACGCATTGCAACTCGTCGCCCGTGGCGTGAACCAGATGCGCAGCGCGGACCGAGCCATCGTGCTCGTGACGCACTACCAGCGTCTGCTCGACTACATCGTGCCGGACCAGGTGCATGTGCTTTCACAGGGGCGCATCGTGCGCTCGGGTTCGCATGAGCTTGCGCTCGAGCTGGAGCGCAAGGGGTACGGCTGGCTCGGCGCGGAGGATAGCGACGGACCGGCAGCGGGGCAAGGCGCCGGCACGCAACACACGGTAGCGGCCAGGGAGCAACGATGAGCGAATCAACGCGCGAACATTACCGCGATGCTTTCCGCACGATGGCGGGAACGCTGGCGGGCGTCGAGTTGCCGTGGTTGCGCAAGGCGAGGCGGCACGCGTTCGACCGGTTCGAGACGCTGGGCTTTCCCGGCACGCAACTCGAAGCGTGGAAATACACCAATGTGATGGCGATTGCGAAGCCGCATTGGCATTTCATGCCTTCGGACGGCGAGCACACCGACTATGCCCGCCTGATCGACGACCTCGTACCCGCCGATGCGGGCGGGCGTATCGTGTTCGTGAACGGCCGTCACGCGCCGAAACTCTCGTCCTTGCCGCCTTTGCCGGAAGGCGCGTTTGTCGGCACGCTCGCACAGGCAATACGCAGGATTCCTGAGCGGGTCGAATCCATCATGGCGCGGCGTGCGCCCGAGGACGGCTTTGCGGCGCTCAACGGCGCATTTCGCAGCGACGGCTACGTCGTTGTGCTGCCGCCCGGCTGCGCGCTGGACTGGCCGCTGCACGTGCTGTTCTTCAGCAGCGAGGCCGCGCTTGCCATGCATCCGTTCAACGCGGTCGTGGCGGAGCGCGGTGCGCGGTGCTCAATTGTCGAGCAGTTCGCGGGCATTACCGACGAGGCGTATTTCGTCAATACCGCCACGGAAATCGTCGCCGACGAAGAAGCCGACGTTCAGCATTGCCGTATCCAGCAGGAGGCGCGCAGCGCGTTTCATATCGCGCATGTAGGCGTTTCGCAGCGACGGGCAAGCCATTTCACCTCGCACTCGTTTGCGTTTGGCGGCGCACTGTCGCGCACGCAGATCGACACGCGTCTCGATGCGGAAGACGCGCAAGTCGACCTGAACGGCCTCTACTTCGTGAGCGCGCGGCAGCACGTGGATCATCACACGCGCATCGACCATGAGATGCCGCGCGGCACGAGTCGGGAATACTATCGCGGTGTGCTCGACGGCGCGTCACACGCGGTGTTCGATGGCCGCGTGATCGTGCATCAGGACGCGCAGCAGACGAACGCGCACCAAGGCAACGACAATCTGCTGCTCTCGCGCAACGCCGAGATCGACACGAAGCCGCAACTGGAAATTCACGCCGACGATGTGAAGTGCACGCACGGCGCGACCGTTGGCCAGCTAGACGAGAGTCCGCTCTTTTACCTGCGTTCGCGCGGCATAGACGAGCGTATGGCGCGCGCGCTCCTCGTGTGGTCATTCGCGCGCGTGAGCGTGGATCGCGTGGAAAGCGCCGCGCTGCGCAGCCGGCTCACGCAACAACTGCTCGCGCGTCTGCCCGGTGGCGAATACCTGCGAGGACTGTCATGAATCTACTCGAACCGGTGGGTATTCCCGACACCGAAGCGGTCATGGCCTGGCGCCGCGACTTTCCGATTCTGCGGGAAAGCGTGCACGGCAAGCCGCTCGTGTACCTCGACAACGCGGCTACGACGCAGAAACCCGCGAGCGTGATCGCCGCTGAGCAGACCTATTACGAGCACGACAATGCCAACGTGCATCGCGGCGTGCATCTGCTGTCGCAGCGCGCGACCGACGCCTACGAGGGCGCTCGTGCCCGTATTGCGCGCTTCATTCACGCGGCGCACGACAAGGAGATCGTGTACACGCGCGGCACCACGGAAGCGATCAATCTGGTGGCGCAAAGCTACGCGCGGCCGCGCCTTCAGGCCGGCGACGAAGTGCTCATCACCGCGATGGAGCATCACTCGAATATCGTGCCTTGGCAACTCGTCTGCGCGCAGACGGGCGCGGTGCTGAAGGTCGCGCCAATCGACGACGATGGCGCGCTCGACCTCGACGCCTACGAGCGCCTGCTCGGTCCACGCACGCGCATGGTCGCGGTGGCGCATGCGTCGAACGCGCTGGGAACCGTCAATCCGCTTGCGCAGATGATCGAGCTTGCGCATGCGCGCGGCGTGCCGGTGCTGGTCGATGGCGCGCAGGCGATTGCGCATCTTCCCGTGGACGTGGCCGCGCTCGATTGCGACTTCTACGCGTTCTCGGGTCACAAGATCTACGGCCCCACCGGCATTGGCGCGCTGTACGCGAAGGCTGCGCTACTGGAAGCCATGCCGCCATGGCAGGGCGGCGGCGACATGATCCGCTCTGTAACGTTCGAGAAGACTGAGTACAACGTGATTCCGTGGCGGTTCGAAGCGGGCACGCCGAACATTGCCGGCGCGATCGGGCTCGGCGCGGCACTGGACTATGTCAGCGCGATTGGCCTGGAAGTGGCGCAGAGGCACGAGGCCGATCTGCTCACGTATGCCGACGAAGCATTGCGTGCGATGCCTAACGTGCGGAGGATTGGAACGGCGAAGGAAAAGCTCGGCATCCTCTCGTTCGTCATGGAGAACGCACACGCACACGACATCGGCACGATACTCGACCAGTGCGGCGTGGCGGTGCGCACCGGCCATCATTGCGCGATGCCGGTGATGGACCGCTACGGCGTGCCGGCCACCGTGCGCGCTTCGTTTGCGCTGTACAACACGCGCGCCGAAGTCGACGCGCTGCTGGAAGGCCTCGCGCGCGTAGAGGAGGTGTTCCCGCTATGAGCGACTTGCGCGACCTGTATCAGGAAACGATTTTCGACCACTACAGGCGGCCGCGGAACTGTCACGCCTTGCCCGGTGCGACGCATAGTGCCGAAGGCTACAACCCGTTGTGCGGCGACCGCGTCACGTTGTATCTGCGTATCGAGGACGGCGTGGTCAAGGACGCCGGGTTCGAGGGCGCGGGGTGCGCGATTGCAACGGCTTCGGCTTCGCTGATGACCGAAGCACTCAAGGGCCGCACGCAGGCGGAAGTCGAGGCGCTGTTCGAACGCTTTCACGCGATGGCGACGGCGCCTTCGGATCGCCCGGCCTCTGCCGAAGGGCTCGGCAAGCTCGCGGTGCTTGCGGGCGTGCGCGAATTTCCGGCGCGTATCAAATGCGCGACGCTTGCGTGGCACACGCTGCACGCCGCGTTGCGCGACGAGCGCGGGACCGTTTCGACGGAATGAGGCCGCGCGGGCCAGGAGGCATATGACGATGAATACGCAAACGGCGAGCAACGACCTGCGCGAACGCGTAATCGACGCGTTGCGCTCGGTGTTCGATCCGGAGATTCCGGTGAACATCTACGATTTGGGGCTCGTGTATCAACTCGACGTGGACGCCGAAACGGGGCGCGTGACGATCCGCATGACGCTAACTGCGCCGGGCTGCCCGGTCGCGCAGACGTTTCCCGGCACGGTCGAGGAATACGTGAACGACGTGGAGGGCGTGAGCGAGACGAACGTGGAGTTGGTCTGGGACCCGCCGTGGACGAGAGCGAGCATGTCCGAAGCCGCGCTGCTGCAACTGGGGATGCTCTGATATGGCCAACTGGGTGGACGTGGCGCCATACGCCGAGTTTCAAACGGGTTCCGTGCGCAGCGTCGATGTGGACGGCACAGCGGTCGCCGTTTTCAATCTCGAAGGGACCTGCTATGCCATCGAGGACACCTGTCCGCACGACGGCGGCGTGCTCACGGGCGGCGACGTGGAGGGCGACGAAGTGATTTGCCCGCGCCATGGCGCCCGGTTCTGCATCAAGACGGGGAAGGTCCTCGCGCCGCCCGCGTACGAGGACGTTGCGGTGTTCGAGGTGCGCGTGGAAGCGGGCATCGTGCAGGTGCGGGATTCGCGCTGGGACGAGGGCTTTTCCTGAGCGCGGGGGCCATGTCAGCGCCTCACACACGGTTGTCGGCGGCATAATGGGTGCGCGGATTGGCGAAAGCGGTGGCTTGTACCGATCGCGCCGGTCTCCGCGCTTTGCATGCGTTGCAACTATCGAGAGGCATCCATGAAGGCTCTGTTCCATCTGGCGGCAGCCGCCGCGGCAGGCACCCTAGTCATGTTTTATCTGGACCCGGTTTCCGGCCCGCGTCGCCGCGCAAAACTGCGCACCCCGCCGTTTTCGCGACGTGGCGGCCGTGCGAACGCCCACGGCCATGCGGCTGAACTGGGCGTAGACGGCGAACTGGCGGGCCCGGGCGGCGGCATTGGCACTGCGCCGTGAGCGCGTCAAGGCGAGTGTCTTGCGCAAGGGCGGCTGTGAAATGGAAACAACTCGCAGAGGGAGTCCACCATGTCCGCTCTTTTGCCCGACCTGAATCATCGCGTTGCGCTGGTGACCGGCGGGTCGCGCGGCATCGGGCGCGCCATTGCCGTGGCGCTGGCTTCGGCTGGCGCGGCGGTTGGCGTGAACTACCGGCAGCGCGCTGACGAGGCGGACCAGGTCGTCGCGCAGATCGAAAGCGCCGGAGGCCGCGCGTTCGCCGTGCGCGCCGATGTGTCGGTGGCAAGCGAGGTCACGAGCATGATCGGCGAGATCGAGCGCCGCCTCGGCGCGGTCGATGTGCTCGTGAACAACGCGGGCACGGGCACCTTCAGCGACATCGAGACGCTTACCGAGGTCGAATTCGATCACACGCTCGCGGTCAACCTCAAGTCGGCGTTTCTCTGCACACAGGCGGTGTTGCCCGGCATGCGCGCGCGCCGCTGGGGGCACATCGTCAATCTTTCGTCGGTCGCCGCACGCGGCGCAGGCGCCGTCGGCGTTCACTACAACGCGTCGAAAGCGGGCCTCGAAGGCCTGACGCGAGGCTACGCCTCACGCGTGGCACGAGAAGGCGTGACCGTGAACGCCGTGGCGCCAGGGCCCATCGACACGGAAATGGCCGCGCCGCTGAAAGCCGCGAACATCGCCGAGCGGCTGCCCGTTGGCCGCCTCGGCGAAGCGGAGGAGGTCGCCCAGGTCGTGTTGATGGTGGTCGGCAATGGCTTCGTCACGGGGCAGACCATTGCCGTCAACGGCGGCATCAGTTTCATCTAGGCCGCCTGTTCCATTCCGGGCCGCTGCACTGCGGCTCAATTCATTTAGTTCAGCTTGTTTGCTAACCGGCGCGCGAACGGTGCGCAAGCGGTGCGCAATCTTCATACCTGAATTCAAGGCGGCCCTTATCGTTGCGTCAGCAACTGAGCGTGCCAATTGAGTGCCAATCGAGTGCCGATTCAGCGTCAAACTTTCCAATCGAAAATATTTCGTAAGGAGTCTGACGCCGAGCATTCATACCTCGATGCTCTAATCCTCATGCCGTGTAGCCTCCGCATTCAGCTGGCATGAGCGCCACGATGCGAGCTGCATAACGCCTTCACCCGGCTTCACGGTGATCCCGACAATACGAAACCAACCAGGAGCCGAAAATGCAATGGCGTCATATCGCAGTTGGTTCGCTCACAGCCGCAGCATTCGCATCGACAGTTGCGTGGAGTGCTGGTGACGATCACGACAAGAATCATCCGGAACACAATCACACCGCCACCCCGATCAAGCACCTGGTCGTGATTTATGGCGAGAACGTGTCGTTCGACCATTACTTCGCGACCTATCCGCATGCGACCAACCCGTCGGGCGAGCCTGCATTCAAGGCGCAACCCGGCACGCCCGAGGTGAACGGTCTCTCGGGCACGCTGCTGACGAACAACCCGAACTACACGAATACGGCCAATGGCGCGGGCGCGGCCAATCCGTTCCGTCTGGACCGCACGCAGGCCGCCACGGCCGACCAGAACCACGCTTATACGGCCGAGCAGCAAGCGTACGACAACGGCCACGCCGACCTCTTCCCGTTGTACACGGGTAACGGTACGAGCGGCGGCGCCGGGGCGTTTGGCACGAAGGGCCAGGTGATGGGCTATTACGACGGCAACACGGTCACGGCGCTGTGGAACTACGCGCAGCACTTCGCGATGAGCGATAACGCCTATACGTCGACCTACGGTCCTTCGACGCCCGGCGCGCTCGAAGTGGTCTCGGGCCAGACCAACGGCATGAAGGTTGTGCTCACAACGAAGAAGCCGTCGACCGCTGGTTCGTACTATGTGAACGACGGGCAGAACGGCTTTACGATGATCAACGACGTCGATCCGGCCTACGACCTCTGCTCGAGCACGACCGACACGGCGCAGATGACCGGCAAGAATATCGGCGACCTGCTGAACGCGCGTAGTGTCTCGTGGGGCGGCTTCATGGGCGGCTTCAACCTCGCGACGACGAACAGCAACGGCACGACCGGCTGCAAGCGCAGCACGGTCTCGCCGGTGGTGGGCTCGGCGACCGCCGACTATATTCCGCACCACAACTGGTTCCAGTACTACGCCTCGACGTCGAATCCGCAGCATCTGCGTCCGAGCTCGCTCGCCGCGATCGGCCATACCGTGGGCAAGAACGGCAACGCCGACCCGGCGAATCACCAGTACGATACCGACGACTTCTTCGCTGCCGTGAAGGCGGGCAATTTCCCGTCGGTGAGCTTCCTGAAGGCCCCGGCCTACCAGGATGGCCACGCTGGCTATTCGGATCCGCTCGACGAGCAGGCTTTCGTCGCGAAGGTCGTGAACTTCCTGCAGGAACAGCATGACTGGGAAGATACGGCCGTTATCGTGGCATGGGATGATTCGGACGGCTGGTACGACCACGCGTACACGCAACCCACGAGCGCTTCGTACGATAGCGTTGCCGACCAGCTGACCGCAGCCGGCATCTGCGGCACGGGCTCGGCGCCGGCCGGTCTGAACGGCAAGCCCGTGAACGGCCGCTGCGGCCCGGGCACGCGCATTCCGTTCGTCGTGATCTCGCCGTGGGCGCGTGAGAACTACGTCGACCATACGCTGATCGACCAGTCCTCCGTGGTGCGTTTCATCGAAGACAACTGGCTTGATGGTCAGCGCATCGGCGGCGGTTCGTTCGATGCGACGGCGGGCAGCATCATGGGCATGTTCGACTTCGACCGCCGCGGCCGCGGCCACGAAGACCGCAGGCTGTTCCTCGATCCGACGACGGGCGTAGCGCTCGACAAGGCACCGAAGGTCTGAGCGATCAGAAGCGCTGATCGCTGAAGTGTAGAAAAGAGCGCGCCCCTGCCAGATTCGTCAGGCAGGGGCGCGCTGTGTTTTTCGGCAGTCGATCACGCGGGGTGGGAAGCGTGCCCGTGATCGCCTGTTCCGCGCGCGTCGTCGTACTCGCGCGAAATATCCTTGTTCGTGTAATCGCCCATGCGCCACGCGGCGAGCAGACTGATCACCCCGCACACGGCGATATAGATCGCGATTGCATAACCCGTGTGGTAGAACGCGAAGAGCGCCGTTGCGATCAACGGCGCCGGGCCGCCCGCAATCACGGAAGCCAGCTGATAACCGAGTGAGGCGCCGCTGTAACGCAGCCGCCCTGTGAACGATTCGGCGATGAACGCCGCCTGCGGTCCATAGAGCATGGCGTGCGGTACGAGCGACAGCACCACGGCCGCGAAAATCAAAGCCGTGTTTTTCGTGTCCAGCATGCCGAAGTAAATAAAGCCGAAGATGCCCGCGGCCAGCGCGCCGATCATGTACATGCGCTTGCGTCCGATCAGGTCGGACACGTGCCCAAAGAACGGAATGGTCACGAACTGCAGAACGGCGGCAGCCAGAACCGCAGTGAGCATGAGGTCGCGCGAAACGTGCAGTGTCTTCACGCCATACGTGAAGACGAACGCCGTGTAGATGTAGAACGGCGCCTGTTCGGCCATGCGCGCCAACGCCGAGAGGAGAATGTCCTTGGGCTGGCGACGAATGACTTCGAGCATCGGCGTTTTCTCGATTTTGTTCTCGGCGAGGAGCTTCGCGAAGATCGGCGTTTCAAGGATGCTCAGCCGGATATAGAGGCCGATCGCGACAAGCACGATGCTCAGCAGGAACGGCACTCGCCATCCCCACGTCATGAACGCGTCTCCGGAGAACGCGCTGACGGCGAGCACCACGAGATTGGCGATAAAGAGCCCCGCCGGCACGCCGAATTGCGGCCACGAAGCGACGAAGCCGCGGTGCGAATTGGTGCGCGCCCATTCCATCGACATCAGGACCGAGCCGCCCCATTCGCCGCCCACGCCCACGCCCTGAATGAAGCGCAGCACCGTGAGCAGAACGGCGCCCCAGATACCGATGGATGCATAGGTCGGAACAAAGGCCACGGCGAAGGTGGCGAGCCCCATGAGCAGCAGCGTGACGATCAGCGTGGCTTTGCGGCCGACGCGATCGCCGTAGTGGCCGAATATGGCCGCGCCGACTGGCCGTGCGACGAAACCCACGGCATAGATCAGAAAGGCCTGCAGGGTGCCAACGAGCGGGTCGGATTCAGGAAAGTACAGTTTCGCGAAGATTAGCCCGGTGACAATGCTGTAGAGGAAAAAGTCGTACCATTCGATCGTCGTGCCGATGGTGCTGGCAATCACAGCGCGGCGCAACTGGCGATGGGCGTCTTCCTCCGAAAGGAGCGTGGCTCCCGGTTGATCGGCATTCATTTCGCACCCCCAAGGCAAGGGCGATATGGCCAATGCAAAACGCATGGCCAGGGTCCCGGTGGTGCGCAAAAAACGTGCCCCAATCTGCCGGGATGTTGGCTTCGCCGGAATCGCATGGAAGTGATACGTCCCTCGCTATCGCTCCATCGTGATCGGCATGGGTTGAGACGTTGTTATACAAGTAGATGGTATATCACGTTGTGATGCAGTGTGCGCATTTCGAATGAATTCGCCATGCGGCGGTGCATCACGCAGGATGGAGACGCGATGATCCCTCGGCTATCTTCGCAGGCGCTCAGCCCCTCGGAATATATTGCGCGGCATCTGCAGGATTTCGCTTCGTCCACGCCAGCTTCGGCGATCGTGGATCAGCATCCGCAATGGTTCGTGTGGAATGAGGGCGTATTCGCGGTTGCGGGCATTCTGTTCGTTGTGCTCGCATGCATCGGCGCGCGCCGGGACAAGTGGGCGCTGTTTACGCTCACGCCTGGGGTGTCGTTCGGCAGGCGTCTGTATGTCTGGTGGTCCTGCGCCTGGCGTCAGTGGCTCGCGAGCGCGCTGCTCTTCGTGGTGGCGTTCTCCGTGCTGCGTCTCTCGCTGGGTATGATTGCCACGCCGCTCATGGCGTTCGCCGCGAACCGGGTTCCGCACGACATCGCGCAATCGTCGCCGGCCGTTTCGCTTGCGATAGCCGGCATGCCTTTCATCGTGCCCATGCTCGCGTATTTGCTGCTCAGCCTGCCGCTCGTGGGGTACATGGTGCGGCGCGGGCTGGCCGCGCACGCCATGCCCGCGCCCAGGCGCTTCGGCTTCTGGCGCGCCACGCTGCTCGGCTTGATCACGTATGCGTGGACCTTGCCGGCAAGCCTCGCCATTGCCAATGTCGGGGTCTCCTCTGCGCATCCAGTCGCGAATGCACTGCGCGCGATACTGCTCGTGGCCTGGGGCATGTATATCGTGCTGCCGCGCCAGGCGCGCAGCGTCGCGCGCCTGGCCGCCCCTCGCTAGCGGGAACCTTCAGGCCGCCAGATCGACTACAGCTTTCAACGGTATCAGCCGCCATTCGCCGGCGGTCGCGAAAGCGATGATCTGCGAGAACGTGGCGGGCGCGTTGTTGAAAATCTCAGCCTCTAGCGCGGGCGTGCTGCCGGTGCGATGCATGATCGAATCCGGGTCCTCGTCCAGCAGCCCGTAGAACACCTCGACGACGATGCGGCCACCCACGGGGCCAAGACGCGTCAATGCGCCGACACCGAGCTTGTCGTCCTGCGTGCCGAGCATGGCGTCCTCGCTGAAAATCTCGCCAACGGGCGCAAGCGCGAGCACCGGAAGTTGTGCTTCAGCGAGGATATAAAACCATAGCGGCGTGTCGTCCTTGAACGTATCGCCAAGCGCCGGGCTCGTGCCGTCCGCATTCAGCGAGGCAATGCGGTCGAAGCGGAAGGTCTTCGACGGATCGCCCGAAACCTGTGTGCGGACCACGAGCTGGTCGGGACCGAGCGGCGTCACGCCGAGCGCGCTCGCCACCGTTTCGCCGCTGGGCAGGCCGTAGACGTTGCCGCGCAACAGGTTGAGCATGGCCAGCGAACGAAAGCCCTTCGCCGATGCGAGATTGTTTGCCGCGTCGGGAATCGGCACATCCGACACGCTGTGCGGAAGTTTCGAAAGCGGATCGACGAGCGATGGATCGAACTTGTACGCGTATTGCAGACGCTTGACGTCGTCCGAGGCATTGTCGGCAACACCGGCGGCGGCCTTGTTCGCGCCATCGAGTCCGGGGCCGCCTTTCTCGCCCGGCAGCGGATGCTCGCGCGGGAAGAAGCGCTGCCAGTCGTCGATCACGTGTGTTTCGGGCAGCCGGTCGAAACCGACGAGGCTATCCGTGTTCGCATCCGTGCCGGTGAAAATCTTTGCGCTGAAATTGTCGTTCAGTACATAGCCGTTGCGCACGCCCGAGTGACCATACCGGTACGCGGCCCCCGTGAATTCGCGTGGCATGTTGCGTCTCGCCGGGCCCGGACCATAGAGCTTGTAGGCATGCGCGCGGTCCTGATCGTGCGCGGTCACGAACGCGTCGACGACGGTCGAATCGACGATCCGATGCAGGAAGTCTTCGACCAGCACGCGCTGATAGGCCCAGCGCACCTGCGCGCGCGCCGCTTCGAACAGATCGCTTCCGCGCAGCGTGGCGTCGGCTTTCGCGAGCCGCGCGACCACGCGGTTATGAAAACGCAGGAACAGCATCTGGATCTGGCACACGATCGAATTCTCGTCGTTGCGCTTGTCGCCGATAATCGCGCGAGCGTTATAGGGATTCTCGGTGCGCGGCAGATCGTCGTGACCTTCGATCAACGAGGCGCCTTGATAAATCCCCTTATGCGGGTGGTTTTCGTCCGCATACATGTAGGGCGCGTCGTCGGGTCCCGGGCCATAGACGTTGTCGAGGTCGAAGCGCGGCGTGCGCAGGTTGGTCGGCAGCTGGCCGGTCTTGCGCGCCTGGATCAAGGTCAGCTGCGACGTGGTATCGAGCGTCAGGTCGTGATCGATGAACTGGCCGAAATACGTGTATCCGGCCGGTACATAGAGGTTCTCCTCCGGGTCGGGATCGTTCGATACGGTATCCGGCGCTGACTGCATACCTCGCGCGAGTACGGCCAGGTGCGCGGGGTCATAGTGATTGAAGCGCGGCGGGAAAATCGAAGTCAACTCTTCATTCAGGCGGCTCATTCCCGCATGTTCTTCGACGAGGTTGCGCGGTGTACCCTGGGGATTCATCATCGTTCTCCTAAGTAATTCATCGCAGAAAAACACTTCGCGAGCGAGCAGGCGAAGGACCCCGTTCGATTTCAGACTGAGTGGATTATTTTGAGCTGCTTGCGACGAGGGTCGCCGCAAGCGCAGAGGGCGGACTGACAGAAAGCAGGATTAATCTTTCTGAAAGCTTTGAATGTGCGCTAGCCCACGCTCGGGCGGCGCTTCGATTCGCGAACGTTCGAAAACGCATGTATGCAATCGGGCCGAAGCGGCCCGACTGATTGTTAGGTGACGGTATTCGTGTGCTGTGCGCCGAACTGCAGCGCCGCGAGCTGCGCATAAAGCGGCGAGCTTTGCAGCAGTTCCGCATGCCGGCCTTGCGCCACGATGCGGCCTTGTTCCATGACGACGATGCGGTCGGCTTGCTGCACGGTGGCGAGCCGATGCGCGATGACGAGCGTCGTGCGGTTTTGCGCGGCGTTGTCCAGCGCCGTTTGCACGAGGCGTTCGCTCGCGGCGTCGAGCGCGCTGGTGGCCTCGTCGAGCAGCAGAATGGGCGGATTCTTGAGGATCGCGCGCGCGATGGCGATGCGCTGACGCTGACCGCCTGAAAGGCGCACGCCGCGCTCGCCGAGGAACGTGTCGTAGCCTTGCGGCAGTTCCTCGATAAAGCCGGCCGCAGCCGCCATGTCGGCGGCGCGCCGGACGGCTTCGAGCGTGGCGTCGGGCGAGCCGTAGCGAATGTTGTCGAGCACGCTGCCCGAAAAGATCACCGACTCCTGCAGCACGACGCCGATCGCCTGGCGCAACGCCGCGAGCGATACCTGTTGGGTCGGGACACCGTTGATGCTGAGGCTTCCCGATTGCGGGTCGTAAAAGCGCAGCAGCAATTGAAAGAGCGTGGTCTTGCCCGCGCCGGACGGACCAACGAGCGCGACGTGTTCGCCCGGGCGCACGTCGAGCGAGAAGGCGTCGAGCGCGGCAATGCCGGGGCGCGAAGGGTAGGAGAAGCCAACGTTGTCGAAGCGGATGCCCGCGCCCTGAGCCGGCAGCGGCACGGTTGCCGCCGCCTGCGCCACGGGCGAGCGCGCGGCGAGCAATTGCAGCAGCCGTTCGGCGGCGCCCGCAGCCCGCTGCAGATCGCCCCACACTTCGGCGACGGCGCCCACGGCGCCGGCCGTGAACACCGCGTAGAGAATGAACTGGGAGAGCTGGCCGGCGCTCATCTGCCCGGCCAACACCGCCTGCGCGCCGAGCCAGAGCACGAACACGATGGCGGCGAATACGAACACGATCACCACGGCCGTCAGCCCGGCGCGCGCACGAATGCGTTTGAGCGCCGTTTCGAAGGCCGTTTCCACGGCGCCGCCAAAGCGCTTGGCCTCGAACGACTCCTGCACATACGACTGCACGGTAGGCATGGCGTTGAGCACTTCTCCCGCCAAAGCACTTGCGCTCGCCACCTTGTCCTGGCTTGCGCGCGAAAGCCGGCGCACGCGCCGCCCGAAGATGACGATAGGTGCGACCACAACGACCAGTGTTGCGATGATGTACCCGGACAGCACCGGGCTCGTCGCGACGAGCATCGCCACGCCGCCGACGGTGAGGAGCATATTGCGCAGGCCCAGCGAGAGGCTGGTGCCCACCACGGTCTGGATGAGCGTCGTGTCGGTCGTGAGACGCGAGAGCACTTCGCCCGTTTGCGTGGTCTCGAAGAACTGCGGGCTCATGCGTATTACGTGGTCGTACACGGCGCGCCGCAAGTCGGCCGTCACGCGCTCGCCCAGCCACGAGACCCAGTAGAAGCGCAGCGCCGTCGCAGCGGCGAGGATCAGCGAAACGACGAAGAGCGCGATGAAATAGCGGTCGATATGCGTGCGGTCTCCGCTCGCGAAGCCACGGTCGATCAGGTACTTGAAGGCCACCGGCAGCGCGAGCGTCGCGCCCGCCGAGGTCAGGAGCGCGAGGAACGCTAGCGCCCAGCGCCCCGCATAGGGGCGCAGGAAGGGCAAAAGGGCGAAGAGGGGCGCGACGCTTGAAGGGCGGCGGGCGGCGACATCGGACATGGAACTTCCTGGCGGATCGGCAATGGATGAATTGTGCCAGCCCGTGGCAGGACGCGGCTGGCCATGGGCTGGGTCACTGCGCGGGCGGCGTGGCTCCATTGCGCAGTTGCTCGCGCTCTTCCGGCGTCATGTTCTGCCATTGTTGCCATTGGTGCCAATGCATGCGCCTGCGGCAGCCGCCATGACCGCGGAATCCGCCGAACAGGATCCGGCAGAGCACCAGCAGGCCAATCGCACGTGGGTAGTCGATGGCATGCGCATTGGCCACGATCGCCGGTGCGATCCAGTTCCACAGGCCCATGACGATCCCGCCCAGCAGTGCGATGACCACGACCATCAGCAGCGCCTTGGCGAATATATTGCGGCGAAACTTCATTCCATTCTCCTTCGGTTCAATTCTCGAGGTCGTCCCATGACGCGCGCAAACGTTCGCGCAGATGCAGTACCGCATAACGTTTGCGCGCCAGCAGCGTGTTCACCCCAACCCCGCTTTCGGCTGCCATCTCCTTGAAACTGCGTCCGTCCAGTTCGTGCGCGATGAACACCTCACGCTGGCTGGCGGGCAATTCGTCGAGCGCGGCGCGCAGCGCGTCGAGTATCGCTGCGCGCTCGTAAGCGGCCTCGGGGCCGGCGTCGGGCGAGGGCAGCGCGAGGTCGAGGCGGTACTCGCTTTCGTCCCCTTGTGGCTCGGCGAGCGGCACTTCCTTGCGTTTGCGAAACCGGTCGACGATACGATTTCGCGCCACGCGAAAGAGCCACGCACCAACCTGCTCGATGGGGTCCGGTAGCCGCCACGCTTGCACGAGGTCCTCGAACACGTCCTGAAGAATGTCGTCGGCTTCGTCCTGGTCGATCACGCGGCGGCGGATGAAATTGCGCAGCCGCGGCCGCTCGCGGGCGACGGTGTCGGCGATTTCGCGGTCCTGCGCAGTCAGCGGGCTAGGGGTGGGCTGCGGTTCCATACCCGTGTAGACGATCCGGAAAGGGAAATATTGTGACGCGTAGTCTCCGGCTTTATGTGGCATGCATATTTCGTTAAACAAGGCCAGAAATAGCGGGATTTTTATTGACATCGGTCACTATATTTCGGTCACAATGCAGCATCGAACAAAACCAACAATTTCACACGCTATCGGTCATGCACCTTCACGAGCCTGGCAGCGGTACTGCGTCAAAAATTCTGGAACTCGTTGCGGACCCTGGGCAGTTGCCCCTGGAAACACCGCTGCCGTTGGCGGTGATTCACCATGACGGAACGATGCTGCTGCCGCAAGGCGGGGTGCTGAACAGCGAGCAGCGCGACTTCCTCTTCGCGCATTTCCAGCCTTATCGCAACACGGTGGAGGAGGCGAGTCTCGCAAGCACGCAAGACAGCCTGGCCGACCGTGGCGATCGCGGCAAAGGGCCGTTGACACTGGATGACATGAACCTCGCCATTGGCGCGCTGCTGGGTATACGCAGCCAGGCGGGCTCGGGGCGCGAGATGCTGCCGTGCCGGCTGATCGGTTTCCGGCCGGGCGGCGCGATGTTCGTCACGCCACCCGCTGCCGCCAAGCCCGCGTGGGAGCCGTTCCAGGGCGAACAGGTCGAGATCGTTGCGATCGCAACACAAGCCGTGTTCTGGCTCGTCTGCACCGTCGAGGCGGTCTGCACGCATCCGTTCCGCTATCTCGTGCTCTCCGAGCCGGGCACGATACGCCGGCTGCGCGAACGCCGGGCCGTGCGTGTGCGCACGCAACTCGCGGTGCGCTATGGCGTGGACTTGACGGGCTCGGAACTGGACCGGCTCGGCATTGGCTGCGATATCAGCGTGCTGGGGATGTCGCTCGCCGCCGGGCGCAAGATCGGCGAGGTCGGCGAGCGCATTTGCGTGGTGTTCCCCATCGAAGCGGGCAACGTCGGGGCGACGTTCCAGGCCGTCGCCGTGATTCGCAACCTGCGCGCCGATACCCCACAGCCAGGACTCACCTTGCACGGACTCGAATTCGACACGCTTTCTCACGAGAGCCAGGTCGCCCTCAAGACGTTCGTGTTCGATCGGCAGGACGCCGTGTCTTACTGGGCTGGCATGCCGACCTGAACGGGCCGCGCGATCGCGCCTAGTTCCGCCTGCTGCGTTTTGCCGCCGCCGTGCCTTTTTTGGCGGGCGCAGCGGTGGCCGTGGTTTTTGCGGCGGCTTTGGTGGTCGAAACGGCGGCGGGCGTGGCGGTGGACGGCGCAGCGGCGAGTGTGTAGCCCTGCGCTTTCGCTGTCATGTGCTCGGCGATCAACTCCGTCTGAAACCGGTTGATCGTGTCGGGGTCCGTAAAGATGGTCTGCGTGTTGTTCTGCGCCAGATAGCCCGGGCCTCCCGGCGCGCCCTTGGTCACGAACGTGCCCTCGCCAGACGCCGACCAGTTCACCGATCCCTCGCCACCCACCTTGCCGTCGGCCACGAATCCCTTCGTATGACTGATTTGATGAGTCGCCGATTCGCCGATCACGAAGAATGTGTTGAATTTGGCCGGGTCCTGCGCAATATCGGATTCGAGTAGCTTCTTTTCATGCACGCCGCCCGCCTGGCTTTTGTCGAGCGTGATCATCATGGTGATGGTCGGATCGAGCGCCTGCTGCATGAGGATCTCGTTGAGTTCTTCGTCGTCGAATCCGAACATGTTCATGTAAAGCGACACGCTGGCGCGGGAAAGGACGTACTTCAGGATGTTGTGAACGTCGTCGCGCCCAACGTAGAAGAGATGGAAGTCCTTGCTGGCCGTGCTCGAGTAGCTTTTCTCGCGCGTGTATTGCTGCAGTTCGAGCAGGTCGAAGGTCTGCAGCGTTTGCGTGACATCGGATATGACGTTGCTTGCACTCACGTTTTCGGGCATTTCAGGTCTCCTCGTGCAGGTCAATGCAATGACCGGTTGTTCGAACTCGAAGGCATGGGTGTGAACGCGCAATTCGGGTCTTTGTGCGCCGGGTCTTTGCAGCAGTCCAGCAAGGCATTGACCGACGCGACGTTTGCCTTGTCCCATTGTTCATTGCTCATGGCGTTGTCTGTCGGCATCCAGTGGTTCAGCGGATAAGTGTTGGCGAGCGGGTCGTTGCCTGGCGCTTTCAGCTTGCCCACAGAGAGTCCGAGAAAGGCGGTGCAGCTCTGCTCGCTGCCGATGCGGTGACAGCCAATGCAGGTGTTGCCCGGCGTGCTCATCGTCATGAGGTGATACGACGAGAAAGCCTGTCCGATGCTCGAATACTTCCCCCATGGGTCGGTGGGCACCTTGTCCCACACTTGACCGATATACGGGCTGAAGATGAAGGGGCCCGCGTCGTGGCATTTGAGGCAGGTGGGGTTCTTCGCGGTGTTGGTAGCAACTATGGCGGGTGTCGCCCAGAATTCGACCGCGGAAGTCTGTCCTGCAGGCGGCTTTCTCTCGTTTGGCGGTGGCACGCGGGTCGCCACGAATCCGCTACTCGCGGGCACGTCAGCTTGCGATATCGGTGGTGGCGGTGGTGGCTTCGACGCGAACCAGCAGGTCTTGCCGTTGCCCGAGTGATGCATCACGACGACTACGCCGTCATAGTGTGGATCCTTGTCGCCGCGCAGCACATCGCGACGGCAATACGCGGAAATTTGCGTGTTGCCTCGCGACAGATTCAGAATCTTCGAAAACGGGATGCATTGACCTTTTGCTTCTGAAGTCGGGCTCAGCAATGAAGGCTTGTCGCATCGCGTCGGGGACTCATTTGGCCCGGGCGGCTTTCCATCGATCGTAATCGGAATATCCGTTCCGTCATTGCAGTTGAACGGTGGGATTTCGCCAATTTCTCTCACGCATTGATCGGCGTATTCGAGCAAGGTCTGCTCATGCGTGAAGGCGGCAAGCGGCACGGCGAAGAGGAAGCACAGAGCGAACAGGCGGACGCGGACAGACATGGTCATCCTCCGCTTTTCATCTGCATTTGCGCGACTTTGCGAATCGCCTCGCGATACTTCACGTAGCCTGTGCACCGGCACAGATTTCCGCCCACCCAGGTGTCGATTTCCGTATCGAGCTGGTCCGCGCTGATGCGGTACGCCTTCACGTGTTCGAGCATGGCGGTCGCAGCCATCAGAAAGCCGGGCGTGCAGTAGCCGCACTGAAACGCGAAAGATTCGAGGAATGTCTGCTGCAGTGGCGAAAGCCTGTCGCCGTCCGCGAGGCTCTCCACGGTAAAGATATATTGATTCGCGACAGCGCTCACCGGCGTGACGCACGCCAGAGTCTTCTCCATCAGCGCGTCCTGGCGGCTGCGCAGGCCCACGGTGCACGCACGGCACGCGCCGATGCCGCAGCACACCTTGGTCCCCGTCAGGTCCATGCGCTCGTGAAGGAATTCGGCGAGGCTCATGTCGGTATCGGCGGCCGGCACGGTGACAGCGTGTCCGTTCACGTGAATCTTGACGTCGGCTTCGTTCACTTCAGGGCCTCGCGTATCTTGTCGGGCGTGACGGGGGTTTCCCTGAAGCGGTGCCCGGTTGCCATCGCCAGCGCGTTCAGCAGCGCCGGCGCGATGGGGCACATCACGGCCTCGCCGATGCCGCGCGCGCTGTGACGGTCTCCGTCTGGTGGCGGGAGCGCGATCAGTTCCTGCCGCGGGACATCGGTCATGCGCGTGATGAGGTACTGGTCGAGATTCCACGTGCCGTTGCCGGGGCCGTGATTGCCTAGCGGACACGATTCGCTCAGCACGTTGCTCATCGCCATGGCCACCGCACCTTGCGACTGGCCTTGCACGATCTCAGGACAGATCAGGCGGCCGGCGCTGAGCGTCGTGACGACATGTTCGACCTTCACGTCCCCGCTCTCGGGGCTCACGGACACGGCGACAAGCGCTGCCGAAGGCGCATAGTTTGTGCGCCCGAAATTGAACGTATCGCGTGGCGGCATCAACTTGCCGTGAGGCAAGCCCTTGAGATTGTGCGTATCGGGTCCAACGGCGATGTAGTCGCAGTCCATCTCGACGGCGCCCGATACGAACGTGTACCGGCTTGTCCAGAACCCGCCGGCGTAGGTGACATGGGCGGCGGCCACGGTGGGCAACTGCTGGCGGTTGATCTCGTCGAGCAACGCAGGCCAGCTGATTGCCGTGTGACCGGCGGCGATCAGCTTGCCATTCGTCCACTTGAGGTCTTGCCGCTCGACGTGCGGATTGCGCCATATCGCTCGCGCGGCAGGCAGCACGCTTTGCAGCATCAACACCATCGCGGCGCGGTCGACTGCCTGAAAGTGATGGAACGCACCGAGGCAGGCGCTCGAAGAATTGAAGGGGCTCGAGATCGCTTTGCTTCCCTGAGCATCCAGGATGCCCAGCTTTGTGTAATCGAAACCCGGTATCTGAAACGCCTCGACTTCGTTCATGGTGATTTTCTGCGCGTTCTGCCCAAGGCATGCGGCAGGCGCGAGGGCCAACGTGGTCGCCGCGCCATTGCCCATGTCCGTGTAATGCGTGAGCACATGCAGGCCCGCGTTCGGCTCGATCTGCACCATCGCGAATACGGCGTCTTTGCCGGTACCGTATGCCTGATTCGCCATGGCGAGCCCAACGCCATATCGCAACCCGAGCGCGTGGCGTTGCGCGCGCACGTTTTCCCTGTTGCGCCATAACTCGTGCGCTTCAAGCTGGTTCAGCAGGTCGGCGAGTTGAAGGTGGAACAGAATGGGTGCGCCAGTGAGCGTTTTGCCGTGCTTCTTGCTCAGCAGGTTGGTGCGTCGGATGTCGAATGGACTTTTGTGCAGCGCCTGGGCGGCCTCGTCCATGAGCGTTTCGATGGCGAGGTAAGCCTGAGGACCGCCGAAGCCGCGCTGCGAGCCGCCGAACAACGCGGGCGTATAACTCACGGAGCTTTGGGCAATGGCGCGCGGAATGTCGTAGCAACTCATGGCGCTCATGGCGGCAAGGTCGCCAACGGGGCCCGTGAGATTTTCCTTCGCGCCGCCATTGAAGCTGAAGGAACTGACGAGCGCCTGGAGCTTGCCGCTATCGTCGAGCCAGATGGACTCCGTGAAATCCGTTTCCGCGCGTTTCAATCCGACCTGAAATTGTTCGTAGCGCGACTGCTGCCAGCGCAATGCCCCCTTCGCGAATGGCGCGGCGAGCGCGAGATAAACGGGAAAATACGATTCGTCGCGGCCGCCGAATCCGCCGCCTGGGTAGCAGCTGATCACGTGAACGTGCTTGACGTTGATATTGCTGTCCTTGAACACCTTACATACGGATATGCAGTCGCCGCGCGGCGATTGTGTGCCGAGCACCAGGTTCAGACAACCGGAATCCGCCTGAAACCACGCCAGTCCCGACTCCGGTTCCATGAAGACGGGATCGATTGCGGGCGTTTTGAAGGCACCATCGAACTGGTGCCAGGCTTTGCTGTGGACCTTGGCGCTGGCCAGTTCGCAAATTTCTTTACTTGCGCTGTTGCGTGCGTTGGTGAATTTTTCAACGGGGAGGCTGCTACTCTGGAGGTTCGAAAACGACCTCGCGTCGTCGCGCACGTAAAACTTGGATGCGGACGCATACAAGGTGGTGATGGCGCTTTCCGGTACCGTTGCGCCGTACCGGATCACTGACTCGTTGAAATCGAGCAGTTTCTTTGCGTGGCGATAGGTATCGAAGTCTTCGAAGATCAACAAGGCGACGGGCTGGCCGTAGCAATTGGCGGGGCTGCCTTCCTGCGCAAAAAGATAGATATCCTGGTGACCGACCGGATCCTTCTCGGAGGCGAGATAGATGCGATTGTCATTCAACGTCTGGTTGGATACCACGGCAATCGGGCGAAGATCGTGCGGCAAGACGCTCAGGTCGAAGCCTTCGTAATTCTTGTCGATGCAATTGCATCTCAGCGCGTATAGCCAGTTTTCTTCTTTCGGACAGCCGTCGAAGTCGCGCGCCTTGTGGTCGCGCGCGTAGATCTTCGCGCCCGTGACCTTGCTCACGCCCTCGATGCGCCAGCGCGCCTTGCCCGGCTCCGGCGCCCAGTCGGGCGCGCCATTCGGTGCCTGTGGTGCGGAGTGGGCGCTCGTCGCGCCGAGTGCGGCTGGGCTGGCGGCCGTGAATGCGGTGATGGAGCTGACCGACATCGTGACCGCGCCGCTCCCCATGGCCTTGAGGAATGTCCGGCGAGTGATCGGAACATCGCAAGCCATGTGCGTCTCCAGGCGAGACCCGCAACGCGAACTGCGTTATTTCATGTCGCGTGCTACGCGAAATCCATTGGCTTCGTAGCGAACGCTGCTGTCGTATTTGAAGCGCGTGGCGGCGAGCATATAGCCCGCGCCGTCGCGCCACGATCCGCCGCGGATCACGCGCGTCTGGCAGTTGGGCTCGTCCCACGAGTGGCCATCGTTCGGCGCGTTCTTGTACGAGTTGTGCCAGCAGTCGCTGACCCATTCCCAAACGCCGCCGGCCATGTCGTAGAAGCCAAACGCATTGGCCGGGAACGAGCCGACGTCGTCGGGCGCCTCGACGTGCCACGGCGGCCCGCAGTCCTTGCAGTTCGCCGTGCCCTTGCGCATGTCGTTGCCCCACCAGTAGCGCGTTTCGGTGCCCGCGCGCGCGGCATATTCCCATTCCGCTTCCGTCGGCAGGCGATAGGGTTTGCCGCTGACCTTCGAAAGCCATTTCACGTATTGCTGTGCGTCATCCCAGCTCAGGTCGCGCACGGGGGCGTTCGGCGAGGCGTTGTTCTCGTTCGACAGGCGCGGGCAGGCGCTGGCGGCGACGCACGCGTTCCACTGCGCCACCGTCACCGCATATTTCGCGAGCGCATAGCTATGGCTGATTGTCACGCGGTGCGCGGGGCGCTCCGATACGTCGTCGGTGTCGATGCCCATGGTGAAGTTGCCGGGCGTCACCGCGACCAGCACCGGGCAAGATGGGCAGTCCTGAATGTCGTGTGGACCCGGCTTCGAAATGGCCGGATTGCCCTTGGCAGCAACTGCCGCCGCGGCTGCAGCCGTTGCCGCAGTCGTTGCGGCGGCCGGCGGCGCGGGTGGCGGGGCCGCCGCGGCAGGCGGTGTCTTCGCCTGAGGCACCGGCGCGGGTGCCGGTGTGGGCGTGGCAGCAGCAGCGGGGCTGCTAGCCGGATGCATGGCGGGCGTAGCGGGCGGGGCGGACGCTGCAGCCGGTTTCGATGCTTCCGCACGCAAACGTGTCAGGCGGGCCTGTGCGAGCGGTGCGAAACGGCCATTCGGATAGGCCTTGAGATACGCCTCATAGTCGCTCGCGTATTGACTGTCCTTGATCGAATTCCAGAACGTGATTTCGTATTCCTGGGAGGTGTCTTTCGGCATCAGGCCGACTCGCACGATCGCGACGCCATAGCGTTGCCGCGCTGCGCTGGCCGCTGCGAGCCGCTCATGCGCGGCGTGGGCAGTTGCGTACCGCCCCGGGTCTTGCGGCGCGATACGCGGCTGCACGCGTACTGGAGCCGAACGGTCATGCGCAGCCGGTGCAGCTGAGCGTAGAGTCGAGGTCAGGCCTAGCGAGATCAACAGGCACACAGGCAACACTAGCCGCCACATGTTCGTTCTCCCTATCAGGTGCCAACCCGGGTGCAAACCCAGGCGTCATCGCCTTTCAATGCCGACGGTGCGCTACCCCGCTGCAGTCGCCGGCCGCGCTCGCGCGAAACGCGCGCCGCCGCCGGCACAGGCACTGCCCGCGCACAACTACAAAATAGCACGCACGCCGCGCGATGCAGTAACTGGGTGGCACCCGCGCGCGCCGCGCCGATTTATCTCCATCCGCTTGAATCCGTCCTAAGCTGTAGAACACGCACCGAACTCCAAAGCCGCGCGCCGTCTGCCGAACGAGGAGCATAAAGATGCAACGAAGAGCAACCCTGTTGGCCCTGGCAGCGGCCGTCCTGATGCCGCGCCTCGCGTTTGCCGAGCGCACCCCGTCGCCACCCGGCGCGGAGGTCTACATCATCTGGCCGCCGGACGGCGCGACGATTCCCACCGGCAAGTTCTGGGTGCGTATGGGCCTGCGCAACATGGGCGTCTGCCCCAAGGGGATCAACAAACCGAACACGGGCCATCATCACTTGCTCATCGACACGGACCTTCCGCCGCTCGATCAGCCTATCCCGTCGGATCGCAATCATTTGCATTTCGGCGCGGGCGAAACGGAGGCCAGGATCGAGCTTCCGCCGGGCAAGCACACGCTGCAGTTGCTGATGGGCGACTACAACCACGTGCCGCACGATCCGCCGGTGTACTCGAAGAAGATCACGGTCACGGTCAAGTAGCGAAGGACATCCGGCTTTAGCCGCAGCGCAAAAGAAGCGGGAGTGCATGCCATGAACAGGTTCCTCGTTTTTGCTGCCAGCCTCGTGCTGCTCGCGGGCGGAGCGGCGCATGCAGGCACGACGCCGGCCGACCCGAACGCGCACGTTTATATCGGCTGGCCCAACGACGGTCAGGTCATGCCGGCCGGGCGCCCATTTCGTGTCTGGTTCGGCCTGCGCAACATGGGCGTGGCGCCTGCGGAAGTCGAGTTTCCCAACACGGGCCACCATCACCTGCTCGTCGATACGGACTTGCCACCGATGGATCAGCCCATTCCATCCGATCGCAACCACCTTCACTTCGGCGCCGGCCAGACCGAAACCATGCTGCAGTTGCCGCCGGGCAAACATACGTTGCAGCTGCTGATGGGCGACGCGCACCACGTGCCGCACAACCCGCCCGTCTACTCGAAGAAAATCACCATATACGTTAAGTGATCCATACGAATCGATCGCGAATGCTGCGGCAATGCCCGAACGTTTGCGACGCTTTTACCTTCTCCCGCCAAACAGTGTTCGCAGCGCGCCAACATAAGCCGTTCGACGCGTTGGCGAACGCCCATCACAACGCACGACTCGCGCGCGCCACGCGCCGCGCGTGAGATTCCGGGAATTCCAGAACAGTCCTTATGCAACGGGCGTTGCGCCGCCGTGCGCTTACGCGCTCGCGCATCTGGCACGCCTCATGCCTTGTTGGACCTGAGCCCGCAACCATGCAGCTCAAAACCCCAACAGTGTTGCATCCTTTTCTGGAGAACTGCCATGAGCAAGCTGATGATCGCCGACCTGAGCGTCGCGCAGGAACTCGACCGCCGTGAAATGAGCGCCGTGCGCGGCGGCCTGGGCCTTTGGCCCGTCTACTACCCGACGCCGAGCGTGAAGGTCGACTCCACCAACTTCTCCGCATCGCAGTTGATCGGCCAAACGAACACCATCCTGTCCAACACGGGCAACGACGTGGCGTTCGTGAACAACCTCCACGCCTCGACCAACCCCGTGCAAACGGCTCACAACACGATCCACTTCTGATCGTGCTGCCAGCCGTGGAGGCTTACCCGCTTCCACGGCGCCGCCCTCCACCGCATCCGCTGCACACCGCTTCTTCGTCGCGTCCTTCGCCGCCTTTCCCTCAAGGAGTCGATCGTGAACACACCGCTCTCGCCGTCCGCCGCACATGCAGGCCGCGGCGCGTCGCGCTGGCTGACCCGCTTCGTCGGAACGGCTGGGTTGTGTGCTGTGGCGCTGTGCGGGTGCACGGATCTGAGTACGCCTGCGTATAGGCGCCCGGACATGCCTGAGAAGGACGCCTGGGCGCATACGAGCCGCACGTTTTCCGCGGCCGATACGGTCAATCCGCAGTGGTGGAAAGAGTTCGACGATCCCTACCTGAATACACTCATAGAAAAGGCGATTGCGGGCAATGTCGATATCCGGGTACTGGCCGCGCGCATTGACGTGGTCGGCGCGCAGATCGGGGAAGTGCAGGCCGGTGCACTTCCCACGGTCGACGCGGGCGCGGGTATCGATTATGAGAAGAGCACGGGGCTAGCGCTCTCGAAGACCTATAACGTCGCCACTCAGGTGAACTGGGACATCGATATCTGGGGCAAAGTAGAAAAAAGCGTGCAGGCCCAAAAGGCCGAGTATCACGCTAGCGAAGCGGATTGGCGTGCAGGCTATTTGACGCTCGTTGCGAATGTGGCGAGCACTTATTTCCAGATTCTCCAGTTCGACGATCAGATCCGCGACGAGGAAGACACGCTCAGGCGGAACAAGCAGATTCTCACCATCTACCAGCAGATGTACGCAAACGGTGTCGCACCCAAGACCGAGGTGCTGCGCCAGAGCGCGGAAGTCAATGGCGTCACGAACGAACTGCTGGAATTGCACCGCGAGCGCGATACCGCCGAAAACGCGCTCTCCACGCTGGTTGGCGTGCCTGCGGGCGAGTTCAAGATGCCGTCAGGCCAGCTGCGCCAGCGCGTGAAGTTGCCGGACGTGCCCATGGGCCTGCCCGCGCAGCTGCTGGGGCGCCGCCCCGATGTGGTGGCCGCGCAGTACCGCATTCTCGAATCCTATCACGAAGTCGGTTCCGCGCGGCTCGCGCAATTGCCGACCATCAGCCTCACGGGCCGCGCCGGCACAGCCGCGTTCTCGCTCTCCGATCTCTTCAAAGTGTTCACGCTGAGCTTCATGCCGAGTATCGACTTCCCGATGTTCGACCCCAGCGTGCATGCTCATATCAAGACGACGGAGGCCCAGAGCAAGGTTGCCGAAGAGCAGTATCGCCAGGTCGTGTTCACGGCGTTCGAAGAAGTCGAGAACGCGCTCGTGAACCTCGATGCGCATAAAAAGCAGCGCATCGAATTGTTGCAGCAGAACGAACGGCTGCGCACCGTCGCGGCTCAGGTCGAGGCGCAGTTGAAGGAAGGGCTCGTGTCGCAACTCGAAGTATTGGAGTCCGAACGTTCGCTCGCTAATGCGGAACAGTCGCTTCTCTCCAACCATGAGCTGATCCTGAGCGACACTGTCACCCTCTACAAGGCGATCGGCGGCGGCTGGCCCGACGTCGCTGTCGCCAACGTGGCCTCGAATTCCGCTGTGTCGGCAGCGCCCGTCAAGTGAGCGCGTTCGTTGCGGCGGGCCGCCTCAGTTGTTTGACTCCAGCCAACAGTCGCCTACACTTTTCTAACACCCCGATCGCCGTGTGCAAGGCGCGCGGCTTCACACGGAGAGTCAGTGCGCACGCGGCGCTTGCGCCACGCGCGGCCTGGCTGACAACTGCTGATCGCTGGCGGAATCATGGTGCCTGACGCCGCTTCCATTGCCGAGAGCCAGACATCGCTCGACCGGACGTTCGATATCGTGCTGCGGCCGATATCGCATGCGGAGCTGGGCGAGATCCGCATCGACAAGGATCTTTTCGCAGTCGGGCGGACACAGCCGCCTTTTGCCGAGGCGAAGCCCGACGTCGTGGTCGATGTCTCGCGCCGTCACGCGCGCATTTTCCGCGAGGGCGCGGCGGCCTACGTCGCCGACCTGGGCAGCAAGAACGGCACTGCGGTCAATGGCATCGAAGTGACCCAGAAGCCCCACGTTCTCAAAGACGGCGACGAACTCAGTTTCGGCGGCGCGCTCGCGTTTCGCGTGAGCTTCGCGCCCCGTACGGTGCGCGCGCCCGCGCGGGCGATCGTGGTGACGCTCACGCCGGTGCGCGACGATCTCGGTTTGCAGCAGATCGTCGTCACGAGTTTTCCGTTCCTGGTCAGCAAGGCCGACGAGACGTTCTCGCAGTATCACGACGCGTATCCGCATCAGGTGAATTATTTGTCGCGGCGTCATGCGCATATCTATGCCGAAGACGATGCGATGTATGTCGAAGACCTCGGCAGCACCAACGGCACGTTCCTCGACGGACAGCGGCTCGACGATCACGCGGTCAAGCTCGAAGACGGCCAGCGGATCGCCTTTGGCGGCGAGCATTTCGTTTACCGGGTCGGCCTCGAGAGCACGAGTGGAAGCGATGCCACCGTGACCGCGACGCGCGAGCGCCGCGCGTCGGTGCTTGCCGAAGACGCCGACCGCACGACCTTCATCGGCAGCGCGCATTCGTTTCTCGACATTTTCTGCACGCCGCCCGCGCCCGCGCAGGAAGACGAAATCAACCCCGATGCGCCGCAACCCGCGCCGGAACCGGGCCATGACACGCGACGCCGGCGCGGCAAGATCGAGGTCTTCCTGAGCGAACTGAGCGAAGCGCTGGGCGGCAGCGGCAAGATCAACATGCGCGCTTTCGTGCGGTGGGGCGGTGGCGGGATTGCCGTGATCGTCGCGCTCGTTGCCCTCACGTATTTCCAGGGCGCGCCGCAGCGCGACATGCGGGCGTTGCTCACGAGCGGCCAGTTCGAAAGCGCGGCGCACATGGCCGATCAATATCTCGCGCGCCACCCGAACGACAGCACGTGGCGCGCGATGGGGACGGAAGCGCTCATCAAGGCGGACGTGCCCGACTGGGTCGCCGCGATCAACGCGCGTGCGTTCGACCGTGCGCGCGCCATCGTGGAAGACATGCGTACGCTCGCGCGCCACAATCCGGACGCCGCGCCGCTCGTGGAAAACATCGACTGGATCGGCGCGCTGCAATCGTTCGTGCAGGGACGGGGCGGTTCGCAGGCGCCGATTCGTCTCTATCACGACGAAGCCCCGATCCATGCGCTGACGAGCCGCTGGAACGACGACCCCGGCGAGCATCAACGTGCATTCGACCGGATTTCGGCCTATGTGCCGGCGTTTGCCGCCGTGTACGCGGATTCGCTCAGCCACTTGCGCAAGCTGCAGAGCGACGACTCCGTGTATGTCGCCGCGCTCGAGCGCATCCAGCAGGCAATCGACAGTGCGCTCGCGACCGACCGCTTCGACGCGCTGACCGCGATGCTGAGCGACTATGCGCAGCGCTATCCGCGCCTCGCCGGGCTCGATGCTGTGCGCGCCGACGTCGACCAGTACGAACAGATCGACAGCGAGGCGCACGCGGGCCATGTGCAGGCCGTGCACGACCGCCTGGCCGCCGCTCACTTCGTCACGCCACCGTTCGCAGCCCATGCGGACGCGCTCGAAAAGCTTGCGCTAGCGGGAGGGCATGGTGAATCCGCGCCAGCTCATTGAGCGCTTGCGCAAGGCGATCGGCTTGCTTGGGGGGCATGCGGCGCCGGAGCCGCCGCGGCCGCTTGGCGAGGCGCTGGGCGACCACAGCGAGGAGGGCGTGGCGATCCTCACCGCGCGCCCGTGGCGCCTCATCGAAGCCACGATCATCACGATGGTTGCGCTCGTGGTGTGCGCCCTCCTGTGGTCGTTCGTCGGACGCGCAGACGTCATCGTGAGCGCGCCGGGGGCGCTGGCTCCGGAATCCGAAGTGCGTCGCATCTACGCGCCGGTGGATGGGGAACTCGTGGATATCTACATCGCCGAAGGTCAGCCCGTGGAGAAGGACGACGTCATTGGCCGTATCAATGCGCGCGGTGCGATCCAGGCGGCGACCAACGCGCTCGACGCGCGCCTGAAGCTCGACGACGCCGAGCGCGACTGGAAGGAGTTCCCCGAGAAGAAGGCGCTCATGGAGCGCAAGGCCGAGGCGCTCAAGGCGCAGATGGACGTTGAAGCACATATGCATGAGACGCGCGTGGCAGAAGGCACGAGCAAGCTCCAGCAGTCCGAGAACGCCCAGCTCGACGAAGCGCGCGGCAATATCGACAACGCGCGCCACGTGCGAGACCTCGCGAAGGAAGACCAGGACAAGTACGAGCGTCTGTTCGCGCTGCCGGGCGGCGGCGGGGTCTCGCAAAGCCAGGTCGAGGAAAAGCGCAGCGCGTTCCTGCAGGCGGATAACAACTACCGGATCGCGCAGGCGCGGCTCACCGAATTGCAGGCGCAAACGAGCCACGACTTCGCGCAGGCGAAGGCGCAGCTCGAAGGCAGCGCCGGGCAGCTTACGTCGCTGCGCATCGAATACGACGCGACAGAGCGCGAAATCGCCAATACCGAGGACAAGCTGCGCCTGCAGGTGCAAACCGCGCGCCTTGCCGCCGACGCGGCGGCGCGTATCCGCTTCGAGAACATCGACAAGGACAACTTCCTGCTCGTGCTCGCGCCGGTCTCGGGCGTGATTACGGACGTGACGACGACGCAGCCCGGCGACAAGATCCAGGCGAACACGCCGCTCGGAGGCATTGCGCCCGCCAATGCGCGCCCTGTCGTGAAGGTGGCGATTGCGGAGCAGGACCGCGCGTTCCTGCATGAGGGCTTGCCCGTCAAGCTGAAATTCAACGCGTTTCCATATCAGCGCTATGGCGTGGTGGACGGCACGCTCGAATATATTTCGCCGACCACGAAACCCCAGGCGCAGACGAAGGAGCCCGTTTATGAGGGGCGCGTGCGTCTCGCGCGCGATCATTTTTCGATTGGTGGCGCGACGTATCCGCTGCGCTACGGCATGACGGCAACCGCCGAAATCGTGGTGCGCGAGCGGCGCCTGATCGACTTCGCGCTGGACCCGTTCCGGCAGGTCGCTGGCTGAAGACACTAATCAGTTCGGAATTCAGGAATCGGAAATCAGGGGAACGCAATGACGACAATTGTACGGATCGACGATGAAGCGATCGGCACGGAAGATTTCATCCGCGTGCTGAAACTCACGGGGCAGTTCGAGAGCCTGGTCGAGCAGCAGGTGCGCGACCGGCTGACGGTCATCGCCGCGAAGAAGATGGGCGTGAAGGTGGAGCCCGACGAAATCCAGCAACGTGCAGACCAGTTTCGCCGTGTGCGGGGGCTGCACCGCGCGGCGGACATGAATCGCTATCTGGACGTGTTCGGTATCAGTCTCGATGAATTCGAACGCTTCATTACCGACACGCTCTATCAGGAGAAGACCTTCAACCAGATCTGCAACGACGAGGCGGTCGAAAGCTATTTCAAGCTCAATTCGCCGAAATTCGACAGTATCGAAGTGAGCCACATCGTGGTGGACTCGGAAGGCAAGGCGCGCGAGGTCATGTCGATTCTGGAGGACGAGCCGCAGGCGTTCGGCGAAATGGCGCGCGAGCATTCGATCGCCGATACCAGCGAGCGCGGCGGCGTGATCGGCAAGGTGTTGCGCGGGTCGTTGAAAACGGACATCGAGGCGAAGGTGTTCAATGCGCAGGTTGGCGACCTGCTGGGCCCGTTTCCCGCGCCGGACGGTTCGTTCTTCGAAATTTTCTGCGTGACGGCAAAGCATCCGGCGTCGCTCGAAGCCGACGTTTCTGCCGAGGTACGGCGGCTCTTGCGCGAAGAGTGGCTCGCGGAGCGCGCGCAAGAACATATCATCGACGCGCACTGAGCGCGCAGAGCCACGCAGATGGACACCCAGGCGCCCCTACCTGCCAGCGCGCCGTCGCTGGTGGATTTTCTCGCATCGGTCGAACCGCTCTCGCTTTTTTCGCGCGAAGAGCTCGACCGTCTCGCCGCGCAGGTCGAAATGCACAGCTACGCATTCGGCGACACGCTCTGCAAGCGCGGCGAGCCCGCAGCCGGACTCTATGTGATCCGCTCGGGCTCCGTGCGGCTCATTGCCGAAGAGCGCGGCAAGGAAATGAGTCTAGGCGTGCGCAAGGAACGCGAAGTGTTCGGCGAGATCGCCATGCTGCGCGATTACTGGCACGAAGTGTCGGTGCGCGCTTCCGCGAAGACCGAAGTGCTTTGCATCCCGCGCGCGGCGCTCGAACCGCTGCTGGCTGCGAATCCGGCCGCGCAGTCGTTCGTGACGAGCTATGTCGCGATCAGCTCCGCGGGCGGGTTCGTCACCCGGCTATTCGACCTGCGTGGCAAGCTTTCGCGCGCCGAGCTGGAAGAGTATGTGTCGAGCGTGGGCGTCAAGCGCGTGAGCGCGGGCAAGGAGATCATCCATCAGGGTGCCGGCGGTGACATGCGCCTCTATGTCGTGCGTCAGGGCGAGGTCAGTATTGCACGCGAGGAAGATGGCAACGTCTATCAGATCGCGAAGCTCGGCGCGGGAGAGATTTTCGGCGAACGCGCGTGCCTGCTTCGCCAGGATCAGCCCGCGAGCGTCACGGCGCTGACCGATGTGCGGCTGCTGGTGATTCCCGAGAAGACCGTGCATTTCATGCTGGAGCGCAACCCGAAGTTGCGGGAGGTGCTGGAAGAGCGCGTGCGCTTCAACGAGCGCGAATTGCAGCGGCAGAAGAAGCTCGCCGAGCGCCGCAGCCGGCCCGTTGCCGTGGACAGCGGCGCGGACGCGGGATTCAGCGAACGCGTGGTCAAGCGCTTCGTGCTGGTCGAGCAGGCCGAGGAGATGGATTGCGGCGCGGCGTGCCTCGCCATGATTTGCCGGCATTACGGCATTCCCATGACGCTCGGCAAGTTGCGCGACCTCGCGAACGTGACGACGCAGGGCGCGACGCTGGACAGTCTCGCGCGCACCGGCGAGGCGCTCGGCTTCACCACGCGCGGCGTGCAGTGCACATATGAAGCGCTGCAAGGGTTCGAGCTTCCCTTCATCGCGCACTGGGAGGGCTACCACTATATCGTCGTGTACGGCGTGTCGAAGCAATGGGTGAGGGTGGCCGACCCGGCGCTCGGCTTTCGCAAGCTGAGCGTCGACGCGTTCGAGCGCGGCTGGAACGGCACGTGCCTGCTGTTCACCGCGGTCGAGACCACGGGCGCGCAAGCGGCGACGCGCTCGCCGTGGGTGCGCTTCATCGGTTATCTCCTGCCATACCGGAAAATACTCGCTCACCTGTTTCTTGCGACCTTCGTGATCCAGATGCTGGGCGTGGTGCCGCCGCTCATCATCCAGAACATTCTCGACAGCGTGATCGTCCACCAGAACGTGAGCCTGCTGCATCTCCTGATCGTGGGGCTCATTATTTCTCATGTGTTTACGCAGCTCATGACGACGATACGCGCGCATCTGTCGAATTTCATGGTGCGCAGTCTCGACTTCGCGATGATGTCGCAGTTCTTCAAGCACACGATGTCGCTGCCGTTCTCGTTTTTCGCACGCCGTAAAACGGGTGATATCTTCGCGCGCTTTCAGGAGAACCAGACGATACGCGCGTTTCTGACCGAATCGACAGTGACCACGGCGTTGAATCTGCTGATGATCTTCATCTACTTCACGATCATGTTCCTCTACAACGTGAAGCTGACGCTGCTGCTGATCGCGTTCGTGATCCCCATCATGGCGCTCACCGCCATTGCCACGCCGCGCATCAAGCGCTATGCCCGCGATGTCTTTGCCGTGTCTACCGATGCGCGCTCGATGCTGATGGAGACGCTTGGCGGCGTCGAAACCGTGAAGGGCATGGGGATAGAAAGGGCGGTGCGCCTGAAGTGGGAGCGCAAGTACGCGAAGTCACTCGAAGTGCAGTATCGGGCGCAGGCGTTCAATATTCTGGTGGGTCTCGGCAGCCAGTTGCTCAATGCCGCGACCACGATCGTGATTCTCTGG
Organism: Paraburkholderia guartelaensis; assembly: GCF_004353905.1. Taxonomy (GTDB): domain Bacteria; phylum Pseudomonadota; class Gammaproteobacteria; order Burkholderiales; family Burkholderiaceae; genus Paraburkholderia; species Paraburkholderia guartelaensis. The sequence continues at coordinate 57,662 of NZ_SMOD01000031.1, forward strand.
GCGGGTGCCACGCTCGTGCTCGATCAGGAGTTGAGCATTGGGCAGCTCATTGCGTTCAATGCCTTCATGGGCAGCGTGCTTGCGCCGCTCATGGGCCTCGTTGGGCTTTGGAGCCTCATGAACGACGCAGCGGTCGCGATGGAGCGGCTAGGCGATGTGCTCGACATCGAGCCCGAGCAGAAGCCCGCCGACCTGGGGTCGCGCGTGCTGCTTCCGGACTTGCAGGGCGACATCGAATTCGATGGCGTGTATTTCCGCTATGGCGGCAACGAGACGCCTTATGTGCTGGAGAACATCAGCTTTTCGGTAGCACGCGGCCAGATGGTGGCGATCGTCGGGCGCAGCGGCTCAGGCAAGACGACGCTCGCGAAGCTGCTGGTGGGCTTCTATGCGCCGACCGAAGGCAAGATCAACGTGGACGGCTACGACATGAGCGCGATCGACCACGCATACTTTCGCGCACAGGTGGGCTACGTGATGCAGACGAACCTCGTGTTCTCCGGCACGATCGCCGAGAACATCGCGTGCGGCGATGCAACGCCGGACTGGCGGCGCATGGAAGAAGTGGCGCGCATGGCCGATGCGCACGCGTTCATCAGCAAGATGCCGCTCGGCTACGAGCAGGTAGTGGGCGAGCGCGGTATGGGCCTTTCGGGCGGGCAGATCCAGCGGCTTTGCATAGCGCGCGCGCTTTATCATGACCCACGCCTGCTCGTGTTCGACGAGGCCACCTCGTCGCTCGACACGCAGTCGGAAAGTAACATCCTCTCGAACATGCACGACATCCTCCAGGGCCGCACGGCGCTCATCATCGCGCACCGGTTAAGCACCATCATGCGGGCGGACAAGATCCTCGTGCTCTACGAAGGGGCGATCGTGGAGCAGGGGCGGCACGAAGAACTCGTCGAGCGCAAGGGCATGTATTACCAGCTCGTGCAAAAGCAGCTGGGGGCGTCATGAAACTCTTCGACCCGCACGGATTCGGCAGCTCCGTTGTTTCGTATGCCGGGCTGCTCGAGAAGATCGAGATCCTGCGCTCCACGCTGCGCTGGGCGCCGCGGCTCGAACGCACCGACATCGAAAAGCTCTTGAACCAGTCGAATGCGCTGCGCGAGGAAGTCATGCAACTCTCGCGCAAGGAGCGCTTCGTCGAGGCGGCGGCCGAGGCGCCCGAAGCGCTCGATGCGCTGGCAAGGCCGGACGCCCTCACGACCACCGCGCACCGGCGGCGCGAGGCGCTGATCGAGCGCAGCTTCATATTCGAAGGCATATTCGGCGACAACCCGAAGCTGCTCGCAGCGCTGGAGATTGCGGAAAAGGCGGCGCCCACCGACCTGCCCGTGCTGATCGACGGCGAGAGCGGCACGGGCAAGGAGTTGATGGCGAAGGTGATCCACGCGAACGGCGCGCGCGCTGATCGCCCGTATATCTCGGTCAATTGCGGAGCGATACCCGAAAACCTGCTCGAATCGGAACTGTTCGGCCATCGCAGAGGGGCGTTCACGGGAGCGTCGAGCGATCGCAAAGGGAAGTTCGAAAGTGCGCATACGGGGACGATCTTTCTGGACGAGATCGGTGAGTTGCCGCTGCAGGGGCAGGTGAAGCTGCTGCGTGTGCTCGAATCGCACGAAATTCAGCGAGTGGGCTCCGATGAGCCCATTGGGGTCGACACGCGTATCGTTGCGGCGACGAATCGCAACTTGCGCGAGCTCGCCGCGCAGGGTCAGTTTCGCGAGGATCTCTTTTATCGGCTAAGTGTGATTCATGTCACGCTGCCAGCGCTGCGCGAACGCAACGACGAGATTCCGCTTTTGATTGCCTATTTCGGTGATGAAGCTGCTGCGCAGCTCAAGCGACGGCCTATGAAGCTGACGCCCAAGTTGCGCGATTTTCTACTTACGTATGCTTATCCGGGGAATATTCGCGAGCTGCGTAATCTCGTGTATCGGCTTTCGTGCCTTGCTGGGGAGACGGCCGATATCGAGCATCTGCCCGATGATATTCGGCCTAAGCCCGCTGCGCTGGGTTTGCGGGTGGTGGAGGCTGAGGCGGCTGGGGCGCCTCTGTCACTGAGCGATGCGAAACGCGCTGCGAGTGATGAAGCTGAGCGGGCATTTCTCGAGCGTGGGTTGCAGGAGACCGGGGGCACGGTCGCGGAGCTTGCGAGGCGATGTGATATGAATCGGTCGCACTTGCAGATGCTGCTTAAGAAGCATGGGATTCATTCTAAGGATTTTCGGCATGCCGAGAAGGTGAATCATGAGAAGGGGTCTTGAGCTGAGCTGGGGGCGCAGCGGGGCTTTTTGTTGTGGTTCTTGCGGGTTTGGCCTTTTCTTGTTTTCGCGTCGGTATGCAGGCGTTGCCCCGCACAGGGGCAACGCCTGCATACCGACACAAGAAAAGGCCAAAAACAAAAAAACAAAAAAGCCAAAAGCAAAAAAGCCAAAAACTAACGCCCAACAGCAGGATTAACCAGCGTCCGATCCGACGCACCCGGATCATCCACCCTCACAACCACAGCAGTAATGTTATCCCGCCCCCCAGCCTGCAAGGCCATCTCAACCAGCAAATCAGCTGCACGCTGGCAATCCCCACCCTCGAGCGCCCGCACCATCTCGGGCGCCTGCACTTCATTACTCAACCCATCGCTGCAAAGCAAGAAAAGGTCTCCGTCGCGCACGACGATGCGGCCTTCGTCCAGATCAAGCCAGTCTGCCGCACCGACGGCCCGTGTTATCAAATGCTGCGATGGATGGTGGCGCGCCGCTTCGGCGCTCAAATGCCCCTGCGCCTGCAACTCCGCCACGTAACTATGGTCTGTCGTGAGCGCTTCGAGCTGCGCATCGCGGTACAGATAGATGCGGCTGTCGCCCGCCCATAACCACGCAAATTCGCGCCCCTTCGCCATCAGCACGGCAACGGTGCTGCCAATCATACGAACCCCGCGCCGCGCCGCTTCTTCGCGCAACTGGTGGTTCACCGTCTGCAGCGTGCCGCGCGCTGTGGCCGAGAAACTGGTGAGCGCGTTCGGCACGGCAAGCGCTCCTAGCGCGCGCACGATCATGCCGCTGGCAAGATCGCCCGCCGTGTGGCCGCCCATGCCGTCGGCCACTGCCCACAAGCCCCGCTGGGGCTGATCGAGACATGCATCCTCGTTGAGCGCCCGCACACAGCCTACGTCCGTGCGCGATGCCGATCTCCATTGCATTCCGCCTGTCACGATCGAGCCTCCATAGGCTACGCGACGAGTCCGTTATTCTTGCCGTTCTGGCCCACGCCTACCGTCACGTTCGAATTGGACGCGGAATTGGTAACGTCGAGCGTCTGGTACTGATTGATGACCTGATTCGCGTAGAACGTGTTGTTGGTCTGGTAGAGATTGATGACGGGCCCAAGCGGGGATGGCTGCGCAGGCTCGTACGGCTGTATCCAGCCGAATACCCACGGCGCGCCGGCGCCCCGGATGAACGACATGGCCTTGCGGTCGAGATCGCATTGCAGGTGAAGGTCGGTAATGGCGAGCGAGGTCATGACAAGTCTCCGTCAAGATGATGGCCGCGGGCACGCGGCGTTCCGACCATACCTTGCAAGCAGCATGCCATTTTTCCGCGATTCGCGGCGCTCGCGCGCCATATCCCCGTGAGGCTTGCCCCTTATGACATCGCACTCGCGGCGCGCGTTCCGCGCGTGCACGCACGTCTTGGGTTCGAGGTGCAATGGTCGCGCGATTGCCAACACGTTGGCTGCCCGTCGTCATCAGCACTCCGACACATGCGCGATCCTTCTCGTCGAGCCGGTTTGGCGGCGAACTGATGGTTCGGCGCCGACACAAACGAAGCGCTCAAGTTGGCGCGTTGCCGACACACGGGCGCCTCCAGCACGCACGTTCTCCCGCTACGCCTTATAGAACCGTGATCGGCCGCCTGGCATGTCTGATGCAGGGTAGTTGGCAACCGGCAAACCGTCGAGCAGCACTGGAAGCCGGCAACCAGCCAGACGGATGCAGCCATGAGCCCCGATCTCCAACCGACGATGCACGCAGACGAACCGCCGCTCGGCGCGCATCTCGTGTCGCGTCGCGCGGGCTACAGCCATCACGGTATCTATGTCGGTGGCGGGCGCGTCGTCCATTACGCCGGCTTGTGCGTGTCACTGCATCGCGGTCCGATCGAGGAGGTCACGCTCGAACGTTTCGCGGCCGGCTACGAAGTCGCCATCGTCGCGCATCCGTGCGCAGCCTTCACGGGCCGCGAAGCCGTGGCGCGTGCGCGCTCGCGTCTGGGCGAAGACGAGTACCGCCTGCTCAGCAACAACTGCGAACACTTCTGCACCTGGTGCGTGGACGGCAAAGGCCGCAGCGAACAGGTCCGCACCTGCATCGTCCATCCGCTGGCCGGCTTGCGCGTAATGCGCGCACTGGTTCGCGCCCGCCGCGTCCACGCCAGCCACGACGAGTACGCCGCGCAGGCGGCATGAACGCCCTTTTCCAGTCGACACCCATACGACACGTCTGGCCACTTGCTTCGGAGACCATCATGAATTCCGCCGAAACTTCGCTGCGCACCCTCGTCGACAAGTGGCTCGCACCCAACGCGCGTGTGCCGGCCCGTGTGGTGCGTTTTAGCCGCACACAGGAGCAACGGCTGCGTTATGTTTGTGTCGAGGCGGTGCATCCCGCGCGTACGATTGCAATCTTCTTCTTCCGTCACGACGATGGCACGTGGTGCGTATTTCCGCCTGCCAGCACGCGACCGGCTATGACCGCGCGCGCCGCGTGAACTCAGCGCAGCAGCGTCGGACGTGGCCGCGCCGCGGGGAAGGCTGCCGGCCCTCGCTGCGCGGGTGAGCCTTCGATCTCCACACGTACGCCAATGAACGGCCGCGGCACGAGTAGCGTCCGCTGCGAGGCCGCGCGGGCGCCACCCGTGATCGCGGCCATTGCCTGCCTGTCCAGTTCCACGCTTTCCGGAAGGTCCTTGATGACGATAATGCTCATGGTCTGCTCCACGAGAGCGGATTGCGCTTGATAGGTTTCGTTTGAGTATAGGCGGTGGCGCGCGGCGCACGTAAACAAGCAGGCGGCGCCTCGCGGCGCCGTCTGCGTGTCCCTTCGCGGCAGCGGCTAAAACGTCACGCCGGTGTTCGCGTATTGCGAGGGATTGACCTTGAGGTTCAGCGGCCCAAAGCCGGCGCCGATATAACCGATGTTGTTGAGCGCGGCGACGTCGACCACCTGAACCTGCGAGATGTTCTGCACGATGTTCGGCGAGACGGTGATGTTGGCAATCGAGCCATATCCACCGTACGAGCTGCTGCCGCCGCCGCGTACGGCTGTCATGGCGCGGCGGTCGAGTGCCGTTCCCGGAGCCAGCTCGCGGATAACGAGGGAAGTCATGGTAAGCCTCCAGTTGCTGATGAATGGCGCGGATGAACCCGGGCGGGCGCGGCACGCGAATGAACGCGGGGTGCGGCCGCGCCGCCGCCGGGACGATCAGAAGTTGATCGTGTTGTGGGCGGTCTGCACCGGGTTGACCTTCGCGTGGATGTTCTGCGCGAAGGCGACGTCGTTGCCCACGTTGTTTTCGATGGTGTTCGTCTGGCCGATCAACTGCTGGGCATTGAAGTTCGTCGTGTCGTACTTGAACGACGGCGCCGGGTAGTAGCCGGGCCAGAGGCTCAGGCCGCCACCGCCGCGAACGGCGCTCATTTCGCTGCGGTCGAGTTCTTGCGCGACGCTCAGGTCGGCGATCATCAGCTTGCTCATGACAGTTCTCCAGAAGGGCAGTACAGGGTAGTTGGCGATTGAGCTGCAGTATCTTGCGGGCTCGCACCTCTTAATGCACAGGCTGTGCCAGCGGCTTCGCGTTTATGTGGCGAACCGCTCAGCGCCTTGTGTGACGGGGCTTTGCGGCAAGCCGCCAGGCGGGTGCAGGGCAGGTGGCAGCGCTCGCGCGCGAAATCGCTGATGGGGCGTGCCCAACAGCGCGCGGCGAGGCCGTTGGATTCAGGGCAACACGAGCGAGCGAAAAGCCTGGTTCAGGCACCGATTGCACTGCGCGTTGCCGCAGATTAATCTCTCATCAGACCTTGTTGCATGGTTGCAAGCGCGTGCGCCGGCTGAGATCACGGTGCGCGCAGATCCGGCGGCGACTCTGTATGCTTTAAAGATGACGAGACCACGTTGCAGCGGGCTCGACGGGGATCGCGGCAGCAGCCACACGCGGCGCGATCGTGCGCCGGGAACGTGTGACGCAAAGCGCCTCGGCCATCCTGAAGCTGAGTTGAAGGCATACGAATGATGAGCCTTGCGCAGCTGATCCAGACATTCCAGAGCGGGGCGCTCTCACGCGAGGCGTTCTTCGCCGAGATCGACCACGTGCTCGCGGTCGACGCGGCCAATTGCGCTCGCCTGCGCGAAGCGGTGGACGCAACGCAAACTGTCCATCCGCTGCCCGATGCGGTGTATGCCGAGGTTCTGCGCCGCATCGAACATCGCGAGGACAGCTCGGCGGCCGTGGACGACTCCACCCGCATTCACGAAGCCATTGCCGCGGCGCGTTCCGCCTCCGCGGGCGATGACGCGGAACACGTGAAGGGGATTGGCGACACGCTCAACGGTCGCTTCGTGCTCGAAGAGTGTCTGGGTGTGGGCGGCATGGGCACCGTCTACAAGGCGCTCGATTTGCGCAAGCTCGAAGCTTCGGACCGCAAACCTTATATCGCGATCAAGGTGCTGAACGTGCAGTTCCGCGGCCAGCCGACTTCGCTGATCGCGCTGCAGCGCGAGGCCCGCAAGGCGCAGACGCTCGCGCACCGCAATATCGTCACGGTGTACGACTTCGACCGCGACGGTCCGCTCGTCTACCTCACGATGGAATATCTGTCGGGCAAGCCGCTCAGTAAGCTGCTGCGCGCGCCGGGTTTCGCGGGTATGCCATTCGAAAAGGCGCGGCCCATCATTGCCGGGATGGGGCAGGCACTGGCGTATGCGCACGAGCGCGGCTTCGTGCATTGCGACTTCAAGCCAGCCAATGTTTTTCTCACCGATGGCGGTGATGTGAAAGTGATCGACTTCGGCATTGCGCGCGTATTCCAGCGGCCCGAAGAAGATCCCGACGTCACCGTGTTCGATCCCGCTACGCTCGGCGGCATCACGCCCGCCTATGCGAGCCCGGAGATGTTCGAGCATCGCGAGCCTGATCCGCGTGACGATGTCTATGCACTCGCCTGTGTGACCTACGAACTGTTGACGGGCAAGCATCCGTTCAACCGCAAATCGGCCACGCAGGCACGCAGCGACAAGATGCGCGCGGAGCGGCCGCCAGGTCTCGATCGCGGCCAATGGCGCACCTTGAGCGCGGCGCTTTCGTTTGACCGCGCATCGCGCACCGCGAGCGTCAATCAGTTTCTCGATGGCATGGGCGTGCTCACGCGTGCGGCGGCGTTCCCGGGCGCCCGGGCCGGCGCTATTGGCGTGGGGGCGATCGTCGTCGCTGCAGGCTTATGGGTCGGGTATCGCGTGTTTTCCGGGCATGGGCAAACGGGTGCGAGGCCCTCCATGTCGGCTATAGCGCCCGCTAGCGCGACGCTGGCGGCCTCGGAGGCGCCGGCCTCCCCGGTGCTTGCTGCAACGCCAGCGGCGGTTGTCGCGAGCGTGCCTGCCACGACTGCGGCTGCAGCGGTTCCCGCACCGAGCGCGCCGGTGGCGGACGCGGCGTCGATCGCCGCGCTGAACGCGACGCTCGCGCACATTCCGTGCTCGGCGCTTGCGGCGTCGCTGCCCGAGCACGTAGTCCAGGTGCGCGGCTTTGCCAATACGGGCGAGAACATGGCACACGTTCATGACGCGCTCGCCCAAACGCCCGGCGGGCAGGCCGCGAAACTCGATGTGACTGCGGTGGAGAATCACAACTGCGAAGTCGTGAGCGCATTCGCGCCGTATTGGCGCGCCAATCATCTGGCGGGCGGCGGTGCGTCGATCCATACCCAGCCACTCGACGCTCACCTGACGCAGGGCATGCCGCTCATCGTCGATATCACCACGCCGCATTACGACTCATACGTCAACGTGGATTATTTCGCGCTCGACGGGAGCGTCGTGCATCTCGTCCCCAGCAACGTCGAGCGCGACAACCAGGCGCCACCCAGCTTTTCGGCGACGGTCGGAGGCTCGGGATACTGGCTCGTGGACAAGCCGTTCGGCACGGAGATGATCGTTTTGCTGATTACGCCGGCGCCGCTGTTCGATGGGCTGCGTCCGGCTTCGGAGTCTCGCTCCGCTTACCTTGCGGCGGTGGGGCAGCAGTTGAAGCAGATGGAAGCCCGTTATGGCGCAGGGCATATCGTTGCCGATTTCGTACAGATCACGACGCATGCGCGCAGTGACTCGCAGTAATTGATCGCCACGTTCGTTATTTTCTTTTGACAGACCTGACCGAAGCGCGTAGCAGTCCGAACAAAGCCAACGTCCACGCCATGAAGGTGACGATCACGGTGACGTGTGCCACATACGCGAGAACGTGAAGCCCGGTGGCTTCGGCATACAGGAAGGTCGCGGCAGAGTACGTGCCAAGCGGAAAGACGACGGACCATTCGGCCGCCGTATACCGAACCGGCTCGCCGATGATGACGTGCTTCTCGATGTAGAGCGCGGCAAGCAGAGGAATCCAGAACGTTGCCGTGAACCAGCACGCAGTGGTCAGGACCCGCAGCACGAACAGGTCGCTGCCGGGCCAGGCCACGAGGTCATGCCCGGCCAGAATGAGACGGCTGCCAGCCAGCGTGGTAATGGCCATCGCTCCCATGTTGATCCACCACGGTTCCGTGAGGTCCGCAGCCGTCATGGGCACGAAGCACCACCGGTAGAAAATGAGCGTGATGAGGATCATGTACAGCACGCCGCCGAGCAGCCACGCCCCGAGCGCGAGCAGATCGAGCAGCGGCACGCTCTCGCCGTTCATCCGCGAAACGGCCAGAGCCAGGACCGCAATCGACTCGGTTGCAACGACCAGCAGCAGCCAGGTTCCGTTGAGCCCGGTATGCAGGCCGGGCTTTCGCTGGCCAATGGTCATTGCAGCGAGAAACGTATACGCGACAGCGAGCCAGAGCGTGGCTGAAAGACCGAGGAACCACGGTAACGCGCGTGGCAGGACGTGATACACCGAGAGTTGGCTGCCGAGCACAGCAGTCGCTGCAACGACCGTGAGAAAGCCCGGTCCGCGGCTATGATCGACGATATCGGTATGCACCGCGCGTGGATAGCGCACGAGACGGCACAGCGTGATGGCAAGCAAACCGGGCCACGCCGCTCCATTGATGCCGAGAAGCAGCCACCCAATAACGTCGTAGCCCAGAAGATGGGCTGCGATCGAGACGATGCCGGTCGCCATCACCATCGCGAAGGCGGTGGGCGGGAAAGTCTGCAACCAGGGTTGGCGTGGATTCGACGCCGGCATCCGTCAAGTTACCGTGTGCAGTACCGAATGGGCGAGCCGCAGAAGATCGTCGAACTGCGTGACCAGCTCGAAACAGAGCAAGAAGCCGACCGCCGCAACCGGACCGGGGTAGCGCATGACGAAGCGCATGAAGGGCTTGACAGTGCGCCTTCTCACGGCTCTGCGCGTCATGATCCAGGTAATCACGATGCCGATAAAGGCACCGACGAGCAAATCCGTGGGGTAATGATAGCCCAGATAAGCCCGTGGAAAGCAGACGAATGCCGCGACAGACAAGAACGCAAGTATGCCGATGCCTCGCCATACGAGGAAGATCCCCATCGCTACTGCCGTCCACAGCATGGCGTGATCGCTAGGAAAGGAACTCCAGTGCATCAGCCCGGCGAGTTGCACCGGTGAAGAGGCGAAATGTAGATTCAGGCCCGGTGTGAATAGCGGCCGTTCCCTGTATGGCAGAACGCGCGCAAGGAGGCGTCCCACCGCGAGTGCAATGAGACCGCTTGCCAGCGTGGCGAGTACGATCTCGCGGCGCCAGCCACGCCGCTCGTGTGGCTGGAACCAGATCCACCACAATAGCGGAATCAACAAATAGCCTTTGAATGTGTAGAAGTCGGCAATCACACCAATTGCGTAATTGACCTGGGGAGGAAGCTGCAGTTGGGTGAGGGCTCCCAGAATGACGGTATCGAAGCTGTTCATTATTGTGGCCATCCCGCTGATGAATTCGTGAGAAGGGCGGTCTCGAACAGAATCCTCAACCGCCTCCGTGCCACATACGCGAGGCGTTCTTCATGGTATTTTTCAAGCCCGCGCACACGGTGAAAGCAGTTCGCAGCGATGAGCTGCTGCGATGCAACTTCGAAGGTGCGCATATAGCGTGCCTTCATTCACACTGCAGTGCGTCAAGGACTCGTTGGGGCTTTCGCATTCAAGGGCCTTACATTGCAGAGCACGCCCTCATGTCAACGCACTTCCAGCCTCGAGAGCGTTCATCTCCGCGGGTATGTATGCGCTCGCGATTCCCGTTTCCTCGCGTTGGGCAACTTCCACGATTCCCCTGTTGTGCTTGATGTCCGCTTCGATCATGCCGGGCTTGCGCAGGCAGTCGCGCAAGAAAATCTGGCAGCGGCCTGATGAGATCCGGTGGGGGAGAATCTGTCTGGTAATTGATTCGATCTCCTTCCTATGTGTCGAGAAGGCCGCTAACAGGCCAGCGCGACCGGCGCGCGCACGAAAATAATCTTCAAGGGCCTCTGGGGATATTTCGCACATGACCGGTGTGCCGTCGACGACGGCACGATACCGGACTGTGCCGCTCGCGTGGTAGTAGGCTTCTTCAGCTGGGAATTGTATGAGCACGATGGCTTACCTCTGTGACCTCCGGGTCTGCCTTCAAGCAACTGGTGTTCCCCCCTCGTCCGATGAAACCTGAAAGAACGCGCATCGTGGTCTGGTCAATTGAATCGAAATCAATTCTCAAATCGTTCTCAGCGAGAATGTCGGGCGGCGCTAGCTGCCCTGATCGGACGACGCGCTGCTGCTGCTGTGGGGAGGCGATAGCGGTCCGTAGCGCAGGTGTTGCGCCACCGACATGGGCACTTTGGGCGAGAACATGCCGACGATCGTGAGTGCATAGACGACTGCCGCGACGCTCGCCACGACGCGAACGGGACGCGCGATCGCCGAATTGCCGACGACGATGTTGAGGTAGAACCAGATGCCGAGCAAAGCGAGCAACAGCAGGCGCGGCATGGGCTTCCAGCCGTCGCGGCCGACTTCGGAGATAGACCACACAAGTGCCGCGACGAGCGTAAAGAAGACGCTCCAGACGCCTGCTGTGCGGCTTCGTACCATGAGGGTGCCCGAGCCAATCAGCGCGAAGCCGGTGACGACGTAGTAGGGCGTGGAACCCATTGCGACGAGCCAACCGCCAAGTACAGCGAAAGCGGCGCCCACCAGTACCAGGACCTCGCCCGTCTCGGCAGGAGAGGTCTCGTGTCGGTTCGACATAGAAGAGCCCCCGCTCATGCAAATGTCTGGCAGCATCGCGTCACGCAACGCTGAAAGCCGTCTGGGTCTCTGAGGGTCATCTGGCAATCGGCGTTCACGTCAACGCGTTTCGCTAGTGGTGCAATCGCCGTACCCTCTCGGGCGTCAGAAAAATTTGCAAGGGTCTGTGTAAAGGCGAGGGCGTTATTCGTTTGATACATAGCGCCACGCTTTTATCTCGGGCTGTCACTGTAGCCACAGTCAGTCATGGTGCTGGTGGCGCATGGGGGCGGCCGTGTAGAGGCCAGCAAATGGAGGTGAGAGAGATTTGGATTCCAAATCAACCATATGAACTATCGAGAGGCCGCAATCCACGGAAACGAAGCGCAGAAGCGCGTTGACATATCTACAAGAAGCCAGTGTAGAAATGGCGCGCACGGCATCGTTTACCCTGACATTGAATCGGAATCAAAACAGGAATGGGGAGAGCTGTCGAGTTCCGTGCCGCCTCGCGCCAGACCTTCGCAGGCGTGTCGACCGGCAGCCCTGTCGGCGGGTCGAGAAACAGCTTGCGTTGAGCGAGGTCTTCGCCACGGCGGCTGAAATCGAACATGCCCATGATGCTGCCAGCCTTGCTGTCGAACGACCCACCGCCGATACGTTCTCCGTCGAGCCAGTTGTCTTCGATGAAGCGAACGACCGACGACTGGTCGATCAACGTATGGTCGACGAAATTCTCCTTCGCCCAGCACGATATGACGAGAAACGGAATGCGCGCGCCCGGGCCGCAGCGGCCGTTCACGGGTTTGCCGTTCACGCCGTCCTGTGCGGAGCCGGTACCGCATTTTCCCTGGCCATTCAGGTGGTCGGCGACCGAATCGTATGACGCACTCGTCGGCGATACGTATGCGTGGTCGTACCAGCCATCCGAGTCGTCCCATGTCACGACAACGGCGGTGTTGGCCCAGTCCGGCTGGCGCTGCAGGAAGTTGACGACCTTCGTGACGAACGCCTGCTCGTCGAGTGGATCCGAATAGCCGGCGTGACCGTCCTGGAATGCGGGGGCCTTGAGGAAACTCACGGCCGGAAAGTTCCCGGCGTTCACCGCGCTGAAGAAGTCGTCGGAATCGTACTGATGATTGGCGGGGTCCCGGGTCCGGCCATCTTTATCCAGGGTATGCCCGATGGCCTGGATAGAACTCGGGCGCAAATGCTTCGGGTTCGACGTCGAGGCATAGTACTGGAACCAGTTGTGGTGTGGAACGTAGTCCGCCGTGGCCGCACCAACGACCGCCGATAGCGTGCTGCGCCTGCACGCGGTCGTGCCATTGCTGTTCACCGTATCGAGGTTGAAGCCGCCCATGAAGCCGCCCCACGAGATATTGCGCGCGTTCAAAAGGTCGCCGATATTTCTGCCCGTCATCATGACGGTGTCCCGCTTGCTCGAGCATCGGTCGAAGGCAGGATCGACGTCGTCGATCAGCGTGAAGCCACCCTGTCCGTCGTTCACGTAGTAGGAGCCCGGGACCGAAGGCTTTTTCGTCGTCAGCACGGTCTTCACGCCGTTGGTTTGACCCGAGACCACCTCCAGCGCGCCCGGCGTCGACGGGCCATAGGTCGATGACCAGGCGTTGTCGCTCATCGCGAATCGCTGCGCGTAGTTCCATAGCGCAGTGACGGTATTGCCGTCGTAATAGCCCATCACCTCGCCATTGTTTCCGGACTCACCGGGGCCGTCGGTCGTGCCTTTGCCCGTGTACTTCGGGAACAGGTCGACCGCGCCGTTGTCATAGGCTTGCTCTTCTGCCGCATAGGCGTGATCCTGGTCGGCGGTGGCCGCGTGCGTACGGTCGATACGGAACGGGTTCGCTGCGCCCGCGCCATTGGCCGGATTCGTCGCATTCGGATTTCTGGAGAGCAGGGGCCCTGCTAGGCCATTCACCCTGGGCGTCCCGGGCAATGCGTTGAACGCCGGTTCGTCTGAAGGATTTTCCGCATGCGGATAGGTCGCGAAGTAGTGATCGAGCGAGACATTCTCGCCATAGATCACGACCAGGTGCTTGATAGGGGTGGCAGTATGAAGGTCGTTTGGCCTATTCATCTGCGCGTCGTCACTCGCACCCCATGCAATCGGTAATGAGAATGCTGCGGCGATGAGCGAACCAGGCGCTAGATGACGCCAGTGCATATCGGGCTCCTGTAAGTTGCGCTTCCTTATAGCGCAACGGGAGTTCCCGGCAGATGTTGCCGTGTCGTTGGCAAGCGAAGGCCAGCTCGTGCCGGCCTTCACCGAACTACAACACGCGCACTCCGCAATCTCCAACCAGCATCACGGCTTGATCGACGGAGAGTATCGTGCCTTTGAGATGCTGCAGCACATCGGAGATCCGAAAACCGCTTAGGTCTACAGAGCGTAGGTCCGCACCGTCAAAGCGGCTGTTTCGCAACTGGGCGTTGCTGAGGCTGCCGCCTTCGAACACAGCGTCGCGAAAGTCGCAGTCGGACAGATCCGCGTCGGAGAAATTCAGTGCCTCAAGGGTTTGTTTCCGGAAGGAGAGCCCCTTCAGGTCTGCGCCAACGAGCAGTGAATCGTGAAAGCTGAGCCCTAGCGTACGGGCGTCGACAAAGCGGGCGCCCGTGAGCTTCACCTCGGTGAATGACGCCGACGCGAGTTTCGAGCCTGTCCAATCGGTATTGTTCAGATCGCTGCGATAGAAGCGCGCGTCACTCAGATTGGCGTAGCGAAATTTCGCGGCTGCGCCCTTGCACGCCAACCAGCGGCTTCTTGAGAGTTCGCAGTGCTCGAGCAGGGTGTGCTCGAAGGTGCACTGTGTGAATCGGGCGGCACGGAGATCGAGATTCGAAAGGTCTTCGCCGTCGAAACTGCAGTGCTCGAAGGTCGGTTCGTCGCCGCATTCTCGAAGCAGTCGGGTCAGCGCGTCGCGGTCGAAAGTCAATCCGCTGAACCGCGCTCCTTCTGCGTTTGACGGGTCTTGGGTGTTGCTGCGCATCTGTGCAGACTCCTCGTTCAGAGGGGTACGCAGCGTCGTGTCCACAGCGCGTCCCCTCCACTTGGTGAAAGTAGGGTTGACGCCGCGGCGGATTTAGAACCCAACAACTGGGCGCAGGAGATACCAACCTGCCACTCTATTTTCGGCGGAGACGATTCTATCGTTTCCGCCGGTGGGGGCACAAGGTCATCGGCTATGTGCCTCGCCGGACCACGCGCGTATCTGATCGATGGTGGCCGTGGCGCCGCCGCATACGACGATCAGAACCTTCTTGTAATTGGCCAGCGCCGGATGCCTGTCGTAGGCGACAGACAGCGCTGCGCCGCAAGCCGGCTCAACCAGGATGCGGTGATCCGCGAGAAAACGCTCGCAGGCAGCGAGCGCGCTGGAGTCCGACACGACGAGACTGTGTACCGGGTGCTCGCGCACGCAGCGCAACGCCTGTTCGCACACCCGCTTGGCGCCGAGCGACGTGGCGACGCTGGAGATAGACGGCAACGTCACCGTATGCCCCGCCTCGACAGCGGCATGGAGCGAAGCGGCGCCATCGGTTTCGACAGCCAGTACCGGCACATCGTGCCAATGATTGCGCTGCAGGCCTTCCACGACGCCACAAAGCAGGCCGCCGCCGCCAACGGAAAGCACGACGGCATCGGGCTTGAAGCGGGCTTGGGCAATTTCATCGATCATCGAGGCATGGCCGTGCCACAGCAACGGATCGTCGAAGGGATGCAGAAACGCGTCCGTGGCGCCCAGCAACGTTTGCGCGAACTGGTTTGCCTCCTGCCAGGAACTGCCGTGCACCACGACCTCCGCACCCTCCAGGCGGAGCAACTCTTTGGCGCGCTCGGTCGTGGTTTCCGGCACCACGACAACAACGGGAACGCCCAGGCGCCGGCCCGCATAAGCAACGGCAAGACCTGCATTACCCCCGGAGGAGGACACGAACCGCTGTGCGCCACGGCTTTGGTGGACGGCGCAAGCGTGGCCAATGCCCCGGATCTTGAACGATCCACATGGCTGCAAAGCGTCGAGCTTGAGCCACACGGACTGTTCGCCAGCGACGCTCAAGGCGCGCGACTCCACCAAAGGGGTTTCAAAGTGCAGATTCATTGCGATGGGCATCCAGGTTTGCGATCGGAACAACCGTTGCCGAACTTCTGCTGATCCTAAAGAGGAACGGGGCGGCTGGCTTGTAAAAAATTGACGCGCGAGGCGATCTAAGGCCCATCGGCTCAGTACGCGGACGGGGCCACGCCGAATGCTTGACGGAACGCCCTGTTGAAATGGCTTTGATCGTAAAACCCGACGCCCTGGGCGACTTCGGCAATGGATTGCCTGCCGCGGGCCAACTGGGCGCACGCCTGTTCCAGCCGCAGACGAAGCAGCCAGGCGTGAGGCGTCATGCCGACTGTCTGCTTGAATCGACGCAAAAAATGAAAGCGCCCCAGACCGCACAAGGTGGCCAATTCGTCGAGCGTGATTTTCTCCGCCAAGTGGAACAGGCAATAGTCTTTGAGCCGCTGCCGATGCATTGGCGAGAGCGTCCCTTTGACGGCGATCGGCTTGATGGCTCCGGACCGCTTAAACAGGACATACAGCAGGGAAAGCCATTCCGACTGCACAGACACCGAGGAAGCGTCAGGCGACGACCGCATCGCATCGTGGAACTGCAACAGGTGCGCGGCGAGCGTCAGATCCTCGATCATCATGCCTTTCAGCCCGGGCTCGCGAGTGGAGTCCGTTACCTCGGCTGTGACTTCTTTCAGCAGGTCCTGGGATAGCCTGAAGGTCCTCAGCGTATAAGCATCTCCGCTTTCCCCAACCCCGTCATGGATCTCGCCGGGCGGCATCAAGGAAATGCGACCCGGCCCGAGCAACACGGCCTCTCCGTTCACGCACTGGCGCTGAACCCCTTCGGTCACGAGCCCGACGTGATAGTCAAGATGGTAGTGCCGGCCGAAATTGAACGCTTTGAAACGCCCGGTGCCGAGAACGAGTCCCGGAAGGTCGACGAGCCGTTTGTACTCCACGCCATCGCTCATTTCAAATCACGAAGTCACTATTGCACCAGATTTAAGGGGTCGCACCAGACGCGAGCCGTCGAGGCTTTCGAGGGTTTTCCGGCGCGGCACGACGAGTATATGTCAGCAGCCAGGCTACCGGCCTTACTCGATATTGAAATGGACGCGGATGTCCTGTTCGCTTTCGACCGGATGTCCTTGCTTCATCGCGGGGAAGAAGTGCCAGTTTCGAAGCGTCTCCAGCAGCAACTGGTTCAGGCGCGGGTTCTGTGTGGGTTTGACGAGCGCGACGTCGACCGATCCGTCCGGATGGATGGTGAAGCGAGCTAGCGCGATGGCCTGGTACGCGTATTCGCGCAGGTCATCGGGAAGCACGGGCAACGGCCGGATAACCGGCCGCGCGGTGGTATCGCCGGACACTGCGGAAGGGGTGCTGGACGGAGCGGGTGTAGCCGCTGCGTTTTCGGTGCTGGCATGCGTCGTTGCCGTTGCCGTTGCCGGCTGCGGAGCGGCAGCCGCGGGCAACGGGGATTCGGTATGCGCAGGCAAGTGCGTGGGAGCCGGAGCCGCAGGCCGATTCATTGGCCGAGCCACGCGCGCAGGGCGGGGTGTTGCTGCGATGCTCGGAGCAGGGCGTGCGACCGCGGCTGGCGGTTGGGGCGGCGCCGGCGGAGTGATCTCCACCATGCGCGCATCGAGCGTCAACGCACGGGCGCGTTCCGGACTTTCCGAAAGACCGACCACGAACATGCTGACGAATGCGGACCACACCGCGAGCGCCACAACGCATCCGACCAGGGCTCTCGGGCCGCGCGCGTCAAGCAGGCTGACGAAGCGCGCGATGCTACGGTTGGTCACGTTGTACCGCGATGAGGAAGTGGCCGGCTCCGCCCAGGCGCGCCTGGAGCATGGCCTGGACGACCAGGCCGTTCGGCGCGCCTGCGTCCGCGGCGACAACCACGTTTCCATCGGCAGCCAGCTGGCGCTTTATCGTTCCCGCCACTTCATTGAGTTGGACGTCCTGGCGGTTCACCGCGATCTGTCCGTTATGGCTTACGCTGAGCGTGAGGGGCTGCTGCGCGGCAAGCGGTTGCGCTGTGCCGCGCGGCAGATCGAGCTTGACCGCGTCGAGCCGCTGCATCGTAAGTGAAGCGAGCATGAAGGTGGCGAGCAGAAAGAACATCACATCGATCATCGGAATGATCTCGATGCGACCGCGCTTCGATGCCCGGGAACGGCGCAGCTTCATGACGATAGCGCCTCGCTTTCCTGCGCCAGTCTCACATTGCTGAGCCACGTGTTGACGATCGCTTCGAGCTCGTCCATGAGCCTGTCGATACGCCTCGAAAAATAATTGAAGGCGAACAGCGAGACCAGCGCGATCACGAGGCCGATGGCGGTCGCGACCAACGCCTGCGCCACGCCGCCGGTCACGCCGCCAGGATTGACGAGACCGTTATTTCCGATCAGCCGGAACGCATGCATCATGCCGACAATCGTTCCCAGCAGGCCGAGCAGCGGTGCGGCTGTCACGATTGTTTCGAGCACCCAGAGGCCTCTCGACATATCGCGCTGTACATCGAGTGCGAGCGCGCCCGCCCTGGCTTCGATCCACCATGCGGGTTTGCTAGCGTGACCGATCAACGGTTCGAGCAGCCTGCGCAGCGCGTGCTGCGGGGGCAGTCGCAGTAGCACAGCGGTGCGATCGGGCTCGTCACCTGCATGGGATTGCGTCTGCGGGGCGGCGGGAATGACCGCGAAGCGCCAGAACACCCACGCGCGATCGAGCGTGATGATGAGCGCAACGATGGCGAGCAGGGTGAGCGGATAAACGACCCATCCGCCAACCCGCGCGGCCTGCGCGATTCCTGTCCAGTCTTGCATGGAGGCACCCGGTTATGTGGTTCTGTCAAAAGTATTTGGTTAGTCCTGCATAGAACGCGCGATAGGGGCCGTATTGAGGTGCGAACACGCCGATGCCGGAACCGTCGCGCAGCGCATACGTTCTGCCGAATGCGTTGATCACCACGACCCGCCCATCCATCTTGCCGACCACAGGCAGGTTGAAATGCTCGATGACGGCCAGATTGATCTGCGCATAGAAGGGCATCTTGCCGGTGTTGGCGAAGCCGTTGCGCAGGCCGCTGCCTGCCGTGCCGTCCATCGTGAAGGTGGTGCGATGCCAGTTGTAGGCGCCGCCGAAGGATGCCGTCACGCGCTGGTCGTGATCGAGGAATACCCAGTTGTTGCTGATATAGGCTAGTTCGTCCGCACCGAAATTGAATTGGGCGGACGTGACGTTCTTGCCCATTGCGCGGCTATAGGCGAGATTCAGATACGCCGACACGTTTTCATGCTTGTAGTTGGCCGTGAATTCGACGCCATAGACACGTCCGTACTGGTAGTTGAACGGCGTATAGATGAGCGCCGCGCCAAACTGGCCGAGGTCGAGCAGGTTGTGGGCCTTCTTGTAGTACGCGTCCAGGCCCAGCGTGAGGTCCGAGCCGATTTGCTGGGTCACGCCAAGGTCGAAGTAATCGGCGCGCTCGGGCTGCACCGGATCGTTCTGCGTGACCTCGCTCTGGTTAGTCGTGCCATTGAAGCGGCTGACGGTGGAGCTGGACACCAGTTCGAACGAAGGCGGCGTGAAGTAGCGGGCATAGCCGGCATGAAATGTCGTGGTGGGCGTCAGCTTGAACACCGCGCCAATGCGCGGACTCAACTGGTTCGCCTGCACGTATTCGTCCATGCCGTCATAGCGCAGACCGTAGTTCAAGGTCAGCCTGTCGGTGATCTTCCACTCATCCTGGATGTACGCGCTGTAGAGGTAGCCCGTCTTGCTGCTCGAATCGGAGAGCGTAAAGGGCACATCCGAGGTCTGATTGCCATTGGCGTCGGCGGGGAAAACGGTCACGTTGTCCGAGAAGTTCGCATGCTCCTGCTGGAAGAGCACGCCGGCGCGCAGCGTGTGGTGGTCGTTGAGCCGGTACGTGGTATCAGCTTGCAGACCGTTGGCGGTATCGCTGTGGAAGTCCTGCGAGGCGACGCCGTTGAAGATCAGGTCGCCGACCGGGTCCGGATTGAACTGGGTGCGCGTATAGCGCGTGAAAAGCGCAACCTGATAGTCGAGGGCCCCGCCGTTGGTGCCTTGTAGCGCGACCACAGCGAAGTTATTCAGCTCCGACTGGGTTTCGTTCAGGTTGGCGGAATCGAACGTGGGCACGCCGGCGAGCATGAAGTTCGGCGTGAGGCCGGGCGTATTCGGGATCTCGAACTGGTTGGATGCCGTGCCGAACATCACGCTCACGCGCGTGAGCGGGTTGATGATGTACGACATATACCCGAAGGCATTGCCCTGACGCGTGTGATCATGGATCGGGCTCGGCGACGCAGTGGGCGCCTCGATGCCCAGATTGTTTTCGCCCAGCGAGCCGCTGAAGTAATAGCTGAAATCGCCCTTGCTGCCGAAGACATCGGCGCTCGTCTGGATGGTCTGGTGGCTGCCGCCATAGACATCGATCGAGCCACCGTTGCCGAGATCGCCGGATTTGGTGCGGATATCCACGATACCGGCCGTACGGTAGCCGTATTCGGCCGGCAGCGCGCCGGTCAGCAGATTGAGCTGGTCGATGATGCGTGTATCGAGCGATTGCCCGAAACCGCTGATCGGCTCGGGAATCAGAATGCCGTTGATCCGGTATTGCAGGTCGGCGTGGTCGCCGCGCACGTGCACCTGGCCGTATGAGTCGTCCGCGACGCCCGGGGCTTGCAGCAGCACCTGATTCAGCGGCGTATTTTGGCCTTGCGGCATGGCCTGAATGTCGGCCTGGGTGATCCGGTAGATGCTGCTGCCAGTCTCGGGTAGCAGGCCGTTACGCGCCTCGTTGAGCCGCTTCGCGTTGACCTGCACGTCGAGCGTGTCGCCCTTGTTCAGAACCACTGCCACGCTGGCTGGACTCGCCGGTGCAGTGGTCGCGATCTGCGAGGCGGCGGCAAAGCCGGGCGCCGTGACGGTCACCGCATAAGTGCCCGTGGCAACGTGAAGGAGTTCGAAGTGTCCAGTCGCATCGGTCGTGGTCTCTCCTGCCTGCGCGCCGTTTGCGTCCTGGAGTACGACAGCAGCGTGATCCACCGGCTTGCCGGACATGTCCTTCACTGTGCCGTTGAGTGTGGTGTCGGCGTCTGCAGCTCGCGCCTGCGTGGCCGTGATCATGGCGAACGAGACTAGCGCCGCGCGGGCGATGAGTGTGCGGTGGATCATGATGCGGTTGGGAAGAGTTATTGTTTTCCGGGCCCGCCTCACAAAGTTTCGGCTGGCCTCGGGTTCTGAATGTAATGATATAACATTGCATTTAAATCACGCCATAGCGACCGGATAAAAAATTGAAAGCCGATCTATGAAATAAATATGAAAGTTATCTGTATGTTATTTTGAATAATCGACGCGGGAGTGCCGACGAAAGGCGCGCGCGGTTGTTGCACCGCAGCCGACGTGGCACGATATCGAGTCCGTCCAGTGCACGATTTCGCGACTGCGTTAAGGGATTAAGGGAAGTTGAAAACATGATGTTGTCCTGCCGACTGCGGTGGTATGCCCTCGCAACGTCTCGCATGTTGCGCAGACATTGGCAGGCGCTGATCCTTTCCGTCCTGCTGTTGCTGCCGGCGATGCCTGTGTTCGCCCAGACGCGGATTCTCGGTGCACCGGTACTCGCTGCTCTCGCGCCTTCACATGGCATGCAATGGCGGTTCGTGTGGGTGCATATGCTCGAAGCCGTCGGCATGTTGTGGGTGCTCGCGCAACGTGGCGCCATCACGGGCGGCGCGTTCGCGACTTTCCTCGATTCGTTGCCCAGTTCACATGCCCGCCGCCGTGCCGTCGATATCGCTGTCGTGCTCGTCGCGAGTACGCCGCTCTTTCTGCCCGTGCTCGCCGCCGCGGTCGCGCTGGCCTTTCTGCCGCAGAAGGCCACCAACTATCTGTTCGTTCTCGATCTGCTGCTGATTACGCTTGGATGGCAATTGACTGCGCTGTCGCGCAGCGCGCGCAACGCGATTCCATTGGTCGCCGCCAATGTTGTCCTCGTCGGCGCGTTGCAGACGGGCGACACGATCCGCCCGGCGCTTCTGCTCATACCCTTGCTGCTTGCAGCGTTCGCGATCGCCCATAAACCGGTTGCTTCGACTTCATGGTCTGGATGGCCCGGTGCGCGCTCACGCCGCGTCATGGGTTGCATGCGCGCGAACGTTGTGCAGAATCTTTCGCCTGTGACGAGGCTGCAGATCGGCATCGTGTGGGATCGCGCCGCAGGCGTCTTCGCACGCTACCTGGTGATGGGCTCCGTCACGGCCTCCACATGCTTCCTGCTTGGACTCTGGAATTTCGACACGCGCGCCGTTCCGCTGACATTGATTTCGCAGGCCGTGATTGCGCTGATCGCCGCGACGACCTATCGCGATTTGCGCGCGGCGCACCTCCACGCCGGGCAGTTCATGCGATCGCTGCCGATTGCAGAGGCGGCGCAGCCCCGTGCCGATATGCTGACCGTTGCCGCGCTGGCGCTGCCATTCGCCAGCGTTGCGCCGCTGCTGCTGGCCGCACACGGTGTTTTGCCGTTGTGGCTGGCGGTGGCTCTCTTGTGCTCGGGCGCGCCGCTGCTTGCCTTGCTGTATTTCCCGCAACGCTACACGCCCCGGCAATCCGTCTTGCTCGGCACGATGCTGGCCGCGATCTGGGTCGCTGCCGTCTGGCCATTGTTCACTTGATTGATTCCACCATGCTTCGATTCGAAAACCTCAGCAAACGCTTTGGCGAGCGCGTTATCTTCCAGGGATTGCATCACACTCTCGGCGCTGGGTGCGTGGCGCTCTGCGATGAAAACGGCAGCGGCAAGTCGACGTTGCTCGCCATCCTTGCCGGCGCGATCGACGCCGACGAAGGGGAGGTATGGATCGACGGTCATTCGCTGCGCACCGATCCGCTCAAGGCCAAATCCGCCCTGGCCTACGTGCCCGACGACTGCATGGCATATCCGTTCCAAACAGGCCGGGCATTTCTCGAACTCGTCGCGTCGACGAAGAAGACCACTGTCGACACGCGCACGCTCGATCTTGCGGATCGCTTCGGCCTCGCACCGCACCTCGATAAGCGCTTCGAGCAGATGTCGCTCGGCACCCGCAAGAAGATATTCCTGACGGCGACCATGCTGGGCGAGCCCGCCGTCGTCATCGCTGACGAACCGGGCAACGGGCTCGACGCCGCCGCGCGCGCGGTTCTCATCGATCTATTCAAGAATTTGGCCAAAGACAGCGCGGTCTTTTTTTCGAGTCACGATTTGCGGCTTGCGCAGGCTTGTGAGGCAAGAGTCACCAGTTTTGCCGATCTGGGTATGGTCGTGTGAGACGCAATCCAGCTGCACGTACCAGTGACTTGAACTGTTGCGCGTAGCAGTCTGCTGCTACGTCGACCGGTCGCGGTTGCGCGCGCGCGTGGCGCCCGTGATCACCGCAACGCCGAGCAGTATCACCGCCACGATCTCGATGATGTGCGGCGCAACATGCAGCGCCATCAATGCCCATGCCACGCCGCCAATAAAAATGATCCATCCGATCAAATAAATGAGCAGGGTCATCCTTTTTCTCCTTGTGATTCCGGCCTGGGTGCACTGCAAACAACGCCGTTGACAAAAGGGCGATCGACACGCCTTTCACCGGGCACATTGCGTCGGAGCACATTGCGCGCCTGACGTCGCCATGGCGCGCAGCCGATGTTGACCTCTTAACGTGGTCTTAACATCGGCCGTCAAAACTCAGCGCCGTCTTTAGATCGTTTTGCATAGAGTGCAGACCACGATTCCAACGTGAGCCTGACCTATGCCATTCCTTCCTCGTTCCACGCCTCGCCGTCCTGCGCGATGCGTTCTCCCTCACACGCCGCGAGCCAACGTTTCCCTGCCTGCGGGAGGGTTTCGCCCATGACCGCGCTCGCCGGCCTGCTTGCCGCGGGCCTGTTCGTCTATCTGATCTACGCGCTCGTCAAGCCGGAGAAGTTCTGAGCTTCGCTCGCGCCGGCACGACCCGTTTGTCGTCAATCACTATTTCAAACCATGAACGACTTTATCTACCTGTTGGTGTTTTCAGGGTTCTTCGCACTGACCGCGGGGTTCACCATCGGTCTGGACCGGATCTGAGAGGGGTCTCCAATGCTCAATGATCTTGTGCAGTTCATCCTGCTGTTCGCCTTCATGACGGCGCTTGCCATCGTCATGGGCAAATGGCTCACCCGCGTGTTCACACATGAACGTCACGCGGCGCCGGAACGCTGGACCTACGCTCTGCTAGGAGTCGATGCGAACGCCAGAATGTCCTGGACGCACTACGGCCTGGCGCTCCTCATCAGCAACGCGGCCATGATGCTGCTGGGCTACCTGCTGCTGCGCGTGCAGGCGCTATTGCCGTTCGATTCGCTGCAACGCGCGGCGCAGTCGCCCGATCTTGCCTTCAATACGGCGGCATCGTTTATCACCAACACGAACTGGCAGTCGTATTCCGGCGAAAGCAGTCTCTCGAACTTTTCGCAGATGGCTGTCATCACGTTTCTGATGATGGTCAGCGCCGCAACCGGTGTGGCCGCCGCTGCGGGTTTCATTCGCGGCCTTGGTCGCCGTAGCGCCGCGGATATCGGCAACTACTGGGTCGACTTCACGCGCGTGCTCTATCGCGTGCTGCTGCCGCTTTCCCTGCTCATGGCGCTCGTCTATGTCTGGCAGGGGATGCCACAGACGCTCACGAGCGAAACGGTCGCGAAGACGCTCGAAGGCGCGCAGCAGCACATCGTGCTGGGGCCTGTCGCCAGCCTCGAGTCGATCAAGCATCTCGGCACCAACGGCGGCGGCTTTTTCGGCATGAACGCGGCGCACCCGTTCGAAAACCCGACGCCGCTCACCAACACGCTGCACATGCTCTGCATGCTGCTGATTCCCTCCGCGCTGACCTACACGTTCGGCAGCATGCTGCTGCGCCGCCGCCAGGGTTGGGCGTTCTTTGCCGCATTCAGCGCGATGTTCGTGATTTGCGTGGCGCTGATCTATGGGGCGGAGCATGGCGGCAACCCGAACTTTGCACCGTTCGGTGTGGACCAGCAGGCGAGCCAACTGCAGGCTGGCGGCAACATGGAAGGCAAGGAGCTGCGCTTTGGCATCGCGCAGACGAGCATGTTCGTCGGCGTGACGACGGCCGCGACGACGGGCTCCGTCGACGCCATGCACGATTCGCTCATGCCCATCGGCGGCATGATCCCGATCGTGGAGATGATGCTCAACAACGTGTTCGGAGGCGATGGCGTCGGCTTCATCAACCTGATCACGTTCGCAATTCTCACCGTGTTTCTGGTGGGCATGATGATCGGGCGCACGCCTGAGTTTCTCGGCAAGAAGATCGAAGCGCGCGAGATGAAGCTCGTGATGATCGCGGTGCTGGCGCATCCGGCGTCGATTCTCGTGCTGACCGCACTCGCGGCGATCTGGCCGGATACGCAGGCGAGCCTGAACAACGCCGGCCCGCACGGTTTCAGCGAAATCCTCTACGCATACACCTCGGGGACGGCGAACAACGGTTCCGCGTTCGCAGGCCTGAATTCGAACACGCCGTTCTTCAATACGACGATTGCCTTCGCCATGCTGTTCGGCCGCTATTTCACGCTGCTGCCCATGCTCGCGGTGGCGGGCTCCCTCGCGATGAAAAAGACCGTGCCGGAAGGGCCCGGCACGCTGCCGACCGCGACGCCGTTGTTCACTGCGCTGCTCGTGTTCGTGGTGGTGCTCGTGGGCGGTCTGACCTTCTTCCCGGCGCTCGCGCTCGGGCCGGTGGTCGAGCATCTGATGCTGACCAATGGACACTCGTTTTAAGGATGCCGAATGAATTCGAATATGCAGAGTGCGCGCGCGGCGGGTGACCTCGCACAAGGCACCGCGTCACCCGCGCCGTCGCTGCGTGAGTTGATGCGCCCGGCGCTGGTGTCGGCCGTGTTTTTCATGCTGTTGACGGGGCTGGCTTACCCGCTGCTGACCACGGGCATCGCGCAGGTGCTGATGCCGTCGCGGGCCAATGGCAGTCTGGTCGAAAAAGATCACAGCGTGGTCGGGTCGGCGCAGATCGGCCAGGACTTCACGCAGGCGCGCTATTTCCATCCGCGCCCGAGCGCAACGCTCGGCGCGGACCCCAAAAATCCCGCGCAGACTGTCTCGCAGCCGTACAACGCGGAGTCGAGCGGCGCCAGTAATCTCGCACCGACCAGCAAGGCGTTGATCGATCAGGTTGCGTCGCGAGCCGCGGCCTACCGGCGCGAAAACGGTCTCGCAAGCGCGACGCTGGTCCCCGTCGACGCGGTGACGGCCTCCGCGTCCGGCCTCGACCCCGACATTTCGGTGGCGAATGCGCTTCTCCAGGCGCAGCGTGTCGCGCAAGCGCGCGGCCTCGCCATGGAGCCGATGCGCGCGCTAGTCGCGCAGCACACGAAGGCGCCGCAACTCGGTGTGCTCGGCGACCCGCGCGTGAATGTGCTCGAACTCAATCTGGCGCTCGACGCGCTGTCGTCTTCGACGGCGCAAGCGACTCAGTAACCGGAGTATCCCGATGAATGTACAGAACGAATTCAGCCTTCCCGCGCAGGAGGCCGCGCCACCGGCGGCGCAACGCCCGCGCTGGGGCAGCGTGATTGGCGAGGCGTTTGCGAAGCTCACACCGCGCGCGCAGTTGCGTAACCCCGTGATGTTCGTGGTCTATGTCGGCAGCATCGTGACCACCCTGCTCTGGGTGCAGGCGCTGTTCGAAGGCCCGGCGCGAGGCGACGCGCATCCCGGCTTCATTCTCGCCGTCGCCGTTTGGCTCTGGTTCACGGTGCTGTTCGCGAATGGCGCGGAGGCACTGGCGGAAGGGCGCGGAAAGGCGCAGGCGGCAGCGTTGCGTTCGGCGCGCAAGCGCGTCATGGCGAGGGTGCTCGAAAAACCCGAGTTCAGCAGCGGCTTTTATCTCGTGCCGAGCGACGAGCTCGTGGCGGGCAAGATCGTGCTCGTGGAAGCGGGCGAGATGATTCCCGCGGACGGCACGGTGATCGACGGCGTGGCGTCCGTGGACGAATCGCCGATCACCGGTGAATCGGCGCCGGTCATTCGCGAGTCGGGCGGCGACTTTTCGTCGGTGACGGGCGGCACGCGCGTGCTGTCCGACTGGCTCATCATCCGCACCACGGCCAATCCGGGCGAAGCGTTCCTCGATCGCATGATCGCGATGATCGAAGGCGCGAAGCGCGCGAAAACGCCCAATGAAATCGCGCTGACGATCCTGCTCGTTGCGCTCACAGTGATTTTTCTGCTCGTGTGCGCGACCTTGATGCCGTTCTCGTCGCTCAGCGTCACGTTGAGCGGGCACGGCGCGCGCGTCGGCCTCACCGCGCTGATCGCGTTGCTCGTCTGCCTGATTCCGACGACCATCGGCGCGCTGCTCTCGGCGATCGGCGTGGCGGGCATGAGCCGCATGATGCGCGCGAACGTGATCGCCACTTCGGGCCGCGCGATCGAGGCCGCGGGCGATGTCGACGTGCTGTTGCTCGACAAGACCGGCACGATCACGCTCGGCAACCGCCAGGCATCGACCTTCCTGCCCGCCGCAGGCATCGAGGAGCACGAGCTGGCGGATGTGGCGCAACTTGCCTCGCTCGCCGATGAGACGCCCGAAGGCCGCTCGATCGTCGTCCTCGCCAAGCAGCGCTTTGGTTTGCGCGGGCGCGAGCTGCACGGCAGCGCGCCGGTGCCGTTCAGCGCGCAGTCGCGCATGAGCGGCGTCGATATCGGCGAGCGGCAGATTCGCAAGGGTGCGGCCTCCGCCGTTGAAAAGCACGTCCTGAGCCTGGGCGCCGCGTTTCCCGCGGAAATCCGCCAGACGGTGGAGCAGGTGGCGCGGCGCGGCAGCACGCCGCTCGTGGTGGCCGACGGCGAGCGCGTGATGGGTGTGGTCGAGCTCAAGGACATTGTGAAGGGCGGCATCAAGGAGCGCTTCGCCGAGCTGCGCGGCATGGGCATCCAGACCATCATGATCACGGGCGACAACCGCCTCACCGCCGCCGCAATCGCGGCGGAGGCGGGCGTGGACGACTACCTGGCCGAGGCGACGCCGGAAGACAAGCTCGCCCTCATCCGCAAGCTGCAGGGCGAGGGACGCCTCGTGGCGATGACCGGCGACGGCACCAACGACGCGCCCGCGCTCGCTCAGGCGGACGTGGCCGTGGCCATGAACAGCGGTACGCAGGCGGCCAAGGAAGCGGGCAACATGGTGGACCTCGACAGCAATCCCACGAAGTTGCTGCGCGTGGTGGAGGTCGGCAAGCAGATGATCATGACGCGTGGTGCGCTCACCACCTTCAGCGTGGCGAATGATCTGGCAAAATACTTTGCGATCATCCCGGCGGCCTTCGTCGCGACGTATCCGGCGCTTTCGGCGCTCAACGTGATGCGGCTGCACAGCCCGGAATCGGCGATCATGTCGGCGGTCATCTTCAACGCGCTGATCATCATCGCGCTGATTCCGCTGGCGTTGAAGGGCGTGCGCTATCGTGCCGAACCGGCTCAGGCGTTGCTCACGCGAAACCTGCTGATTTACGGCGTGGGCGGAGTCATCGCACCGTTCATCGGGATCAAGCTCATCGATCTGCTGGTGTCGCCTTTCTTCTGAGGCGCGCACAGCGGGATTAGCCACACACGGGGACATCGCCCCCGGCTTTCGTTTTATGGACATGCACGACGAAGCGCGCGCACACCGCGCGCCAATCGAAAGACTGATGGCCTGCGTGAGCGCGATGCGCTCGCGGCGGCGCAAGCTGGCTCGCGAAGGCGCGCTCGCCGATGCGCGGGAGGGCCCGTCGCCAGCCGGCGGGTTTGGCGCGGCGCTGCTCGCCTGCGGCGCGACCACGCTGGCGGCCAACGAACTGCTGCGTGTGTTTGCGCCTTCGAACGTCGTAATGCTGTTCCTGTTCGTGGTCGTGTTGCTGTCGTTGCGATATGGGCGGCTCGTTGGCGCGTGGTCGGCGCTGCTCAGCGTGGCGAGCTTCGACTTCTTCTTTGTCGATCCGCGCTTTTCTTTCGCGGTCTCCGACACGCAATACCTGTTCACGTTCACGCTGATCCTCGTGGTCGCGCTAGTCACGGGCCAGCTTGGCGCCGGACTGCGCGAGAAGGCCCTCGTGGCGACGGCGGGCGAGCGGCGCGCCACGGCGCTGGCGCGGGTGGCGCGCGAGCTTTCGGGCGCGATCTCGGCGGAAGAGGTCGCGCACGTGTGCGCGCAAACACTCGCATTGCTCGTGCAGGTGCGCGTGGCGCTCGTCGTGACGAGCGAGCGCGGCACACTGCGCACGATCGGCGAGGCCGATTTCGTCGATGACTCGATTGCACACTGGACGTTCGCGCATCTGCAGCCCGCGGGCGCGGGCACGACGGCGTTGCCCGGTGCGCGGGCGCTCTATTTACCGCTGCGCGGGCCGATTGCCACGCGCGGCGTGATCGCCGTGGTCGGCTCCGACGGCGCGCCGCTTGCCGACGCCAGCGCACGCGGGCTGCTCGAAGCGTGCTGCTCGCTGATCGCGCTGGCGCTGGAGCGCTGCCACTTCATCGAAATCGCGCAGTCCGCGCAGCTGCGCGTAGAGGGCGAGCGCTTGCGCAATGCGTTGCTCGCGGCGGTATCGCACGACCTGAAAACGCCGCTCACCGCCATTGGCGGACTTGCCGAAACGCTCGAACGCGCAGATGCGCTGCCCGATGAAGAACGCCGCGTGGTGTCTCGCGCCATTCGTATGCAGACCGAAGGATTGCACTGGCTGGTGACGAATCTGCTCGATCTCGCGCGCATGCAGGGCGAGGGCGTGCGCCTGAACAAGGAGTGGCACGCGCTCGACGAAATCGTTGGCAGTGCGTTCGCGCGGCTCGGCACATCGCTCGACGCGCACCGCACCCGCACCGACCTCGCCGTTGGCCTGCCACTCATCGAACTCGACGCCATTGCGTTCGAGCGTGTACTCGTGAATCTGATCGACAACGCCGTGAAGTACACGCCGCCCGGCTCCACTGTCACCGTCCGCGCACACGCTGCGGGCGATTGCGTGCACGTTGTCGTCGAGGACGACGGGCCGGGCCTGCCGCGCATCGAAAGCGAGCGCCTGTTCGAGGCATTCGCGCGCGGCGTGAAGGAATCGTCGATCTCGGGCGTGGGGCTCGGCCTCGCCCTATGCCGCACCATCGTCGAGGCGCACGGCGGTGCGATCGAATGCGAAAATCGCGAGCCGCGCGGCGCGCGTTTCACCATCAGCCTGCCTATGAGCACACCGCCCGACTTTCTTGAGGAACCCACTGCATGAGCAAGCCCCGTGTGCTGATCGTCGAAGACGAGGCCGATATCCGGCGCTTCGTGCGCATGTCGCTCGAGCGCGAGGGGATGAGCGTGTTCGAGGCGGCGGATGCAGCCCAGGGCCGTGTGGAGTGCAGCACGCGGCAGCCCGACCTCGTGATCGTGGATCTCGGGCTGCCCGACGAAGACGGCAAGGCGCTGATCCGCGATTTGCGCGGCTGGTCGCGCACGCCGGTGGTGGTGCTCTCGGCGCGCGATCGCGAGAGCGAGAAGGTCGAAGCGCTCAATCTCGGCGCCGACGACTATCTGACGAAGCCGTTCGGCGTGCCCGAACTCATCGCCCGCGTGAAGGCGCAGTTGCGGCGCGCGAGTTTCGTGAGCGGCGCCGGCACGGGCGACGCGACCGTTCAGTTCGGCGAAATCCGCGTGAATCTGGCCACGTACGAAGTGACCCGCGCGGGCGCGCCGGTCCACCTCACGCCAACCGAGTTCCGCCTGCTCGCGGCGCTCATTCGCGGCTATGGCAAGGTGCTGACGTATAGGCAGTTGCTGCTCGATGTCTGGGGGCCGACCTATGTCGATCGGCCGCAATACCTGCGCGTGTATATGGCCGGCATACGGCAGAAGCTCGAAGAGGATCCGGCGCGTCCGCGGTTCCTGATCACCGAATTGCAGGTCGGCTATAGGCTCACTGGCCTCGAATCGAAAGGTCAGTGCGGTACTATCGGTAGCTAGCACACCGATAAGGTTTGCTAACCAGTCATCTATGCAGTCCTGATAAACGGCCAGTCACGCCTCAGAAGCCCGCTGTTTCCAGCAGGCTTCTATTCGAGCAACGACAGCAGACCGTCTGGCAGAACGGCACGTGGGGCTAGCTAGTGCCCATGCGCCTCGCGGAATCCGGCGTCCTTCTCGAGTCGGCGGCCGTGGCTGCCGACGTGGAATCCCGCTGAGATCACAAAGAGGACTCCGGCGAAAGGCCAGATATAGATTGCCAGCGAGAAGCAAACCCAAATCGCTTCTTGTGGCGGATACGCCTGGAGTGCCCAGACAAGACAGGCAACTGGCAACAGCATCAGACACAGCGCCGACCGGGTGAGAAAGGTGGCGGCTTTTGCTTTCTTTAGCGTCTCTGCTTGCATGCCTGGCTCCATAGGGAATGGCATTGGGACATAGAGTCGCATGGCGACCATTTGTCGCATACTTAGTAATATCCCTGACAGGTGCCCTTTTTGCGCACTGCAATTTCCAAAAAGGATTCGTGATGCTGCATAGCCTTTCCGAATCGATCGTAGTTCTGATCGACCTGCAAACGAGACTGATGCCTGCGATTCACGACGGCGCATCCGTTGTCGGTCAAGCCATTCGGCTCGGACGGATTGCTCGGGGTCTCGATGTTCCAGTCATCGGGACAGAACAGAATCCGCGCGCACTCGGCGAAAACGCGGAGGAAATTAAAGAACTCTGCTCAATGACTGTTGCAAAGCACCATTTCGACGCCACTGCCGATGGCCTGTTCGACGCGCTGCCTCAAGGGCGAACCCGAGCCATCGTCGCGGGATGCGAGGCGCATGTCTGCGTATTGCAAACGGCGATTGGGTTGCTGCATCGCGGTCTATCGGTCACTGTCGTTGCCGATGCAGTGGGTTCGCGCAAAGTCGTCGACAAAGAGGTCGCAATTTCGCGTCTGAATAAAGCGGGCGCTGAAGTGGCGACGGTCGAGATGGTCGCATTCGAATGGCTGCGCTCCAGCCAGCACCCGAGATTTCGCGACATTCTGGAGTTGATCAAGTAAGCGGCATAAGTGGCGCAATCATCCGCAAAACGCGGCGCCAGTGAGTAAGGCAAGCATCGTCGAAGGCGTGAGATATTCGACGAAGGTCCAGACAATAAGCGCTACGAACGAAATGGTCAGAATGAGCTGCATGATGCGCACGGCCAACCCCTCGCTCACGAAGGCTGGCCCGCGATCATGGCGCGCTGCGCAACCCGCTCGTCGTCGATCGGCAGATGCATCAATCCTGCAATGATGCCGAGCGCAATCGAGCCCTGCCAGAGCAGGCCGTAGCTGTGCGTTGCGTCGAACACCACGCCGCCCAGCCAGACGCCAAAGAAGCTGCCGATCTGATGCCCGAGAAACACGAAGCCGAATAGCGTCGAGATATAGCGCACGCCGAACATCTGCGAAACGATCCCGCTCGTCAGCGGCACTGTGCCGAGCCACATGAATCCCATCGCAAACGCGAACACATACAGCGTGAGCGGCGAGAGCGGCAAGGCGAGGAATAGCGCCATCACGCCCGCTCGTGCGAAATAGATCGCCGAGAGCAGATACTTGCGGCGCAGAAATCCCCCGGCGTAACCGCATAAAAACGTGCCCGCCGTGTTGGCGAGCGCGATCAGCGCGAGCGCCAGACTTGCTTCGCGCGCGCTCATGCCTTTGTCGAGCAAATACGCCGGCAAGTGCGCGCCGATGAATGCAAGCTGGAAGCCGCACGACAAAAAGCCCAGATTGAGCAGCCAGAACCCGCGATGCGCAAACGCCTTGCCAATGGCGCGGCGCAGTGTGTCGTGCGAATCGATCGCGCCGCTGCGCGCCACCGGACGGTCGCGCAGCCATGCCGCGAGCGGCGCGCTGGCGAGCATCATGGCGGCGAGAACGAGAATGGCCGTAACCCAGCCGAATCTGCCGATCATCCCTTGCGTGAGCGGCACGATGCAGAACTGGCCAAGGCCGCCGAACATGCCCGCAACGCTCAGCGCCCAGCTGCGCTGATCGGCTGCAAAGAGCCGGGAGAGCGCGCCGTAGACCGCGCCGAACGCCGTGCCGGACAATGCCACGCCGAGCACCACGCCCACGCCAAACGTGTAGACGCCAGGCGTCGCGCTCAGGGCCATCATCGCGAGTCCGAGCGCGTAGAGCAGGGCGCCCGCGAAGATCACGCGCGCGGAGCCGAAGCGGTCGGAGATCATGCCAGTGAGCGGTTGGGCAATACCCCACAGCAGGTTTTGCAGCGCGAGCGCGAGGCCGAACGTCTCACGCGTCCAGCCGCGATCGAGCGTGACGGGCAACAGGAATAGCCCTTGCACGTTGCGCACGCCGAGCGCCGCGCCCATCACGACGCCGCCTGCAATCACGAGCAGCCAGCGGCGCCACGCATCGTCCATTCCGGTCATCGTTCGCCTCCTCGCACTGGACGCTTCGCTGTTGCGCAGCGTGGTGCCTAGTAGAGCGCGGGAAGGCGGCTTGGCTCAAGCGAGTTTTTGGCACGTTTCGCATGCGTACTGATCATGCGATTCGGCTTTGGCGAGCCTGTTCGACGATCCAGTCGATGACGGCGCGCACGTCGTCGCGCGGCGCTTCGTCGGCCTGATGCAGCCAGTAGGCATAGCCAGTCGGACCCTCGGCGCGCGCATTGCCGATGGCGGCGAGCCTCCCGTCCGCAAGCAGCGGCTGCACGAGGGCGACGCGCCCGAGTGCGATGCCGCGGCCGGCAATGGCGGCCTGAATGACCTGATCGTACTGGTTGAAACGCAGCACGCCGCGAAGCGGCGCGCTGTCGAGGCCGCGCGCGCCCAGATGATCGGCCCAACGCAGCATCGGGCGGCGCACGCCCTCGAATTCGAGCAGCACGTGGCGCGCGAGCGTGGCCGCGTCGAGCTTCTTCACATTCAACGAAGGATGCGCGACCGGCAATACGTATTCGTCGTAGAGATGCACCGCGCGATTCGCCGCCTCCGGCGCGATGCGTGCAGGCGCGTAGCGCAAGGCGAGATCGATGCCTTCGGCGCGCAGGTCGAGCACCTTCTCGGAGGTCGCAAGACGCAGATCGATGTCCGGCAGCAGGCGTTGCAACTCACCGATACGCGGCAGCAGCCACAGGCCGGCAATGCCGATGCTGGCGGTGATCGTCACCGGCTGGCGCGTCTCGCGCGCCGCCAGCGCGCCGACGATTTCCTGCATCTGCTGCACCGCGCTGTCCGCAACGCGCAGCAGGCGCTCGCCCTCCGGCGTGAGCGAGATCGAACGATAGCCGCGGTTGAAGAGGCGCACGCCTAGCGCCTCTTCGAGCGCGGCGATCTGGCGGCTTACGGCGGATTGCGTCACGCACAGGTCGTCGGCGGCGAGCGTGATGCTCATGCGCCGGCCCACCGCGACGAAACCGCGAATGAGGTCGAGAGGAGGGAGTTTCACGAGCGGCACTGACATGCGTTTTCCTCATGCGAAAGCTGAGCAAAGATTGATTGAACCCGCTGGCAAGGTCAAGTGAAATCGACACTCGGGTTTCTTCATGGAGCACGTTTATGCATTCAGCCGATCCGGGCGAGGCGCGTCCTGTCGCCGTCGCCATCACCGCCGCCGATGGTTTTACGCTTCGCGCTTACGTGTGGCGTCGTCACACATTGCTGAACGCGGACGCGTCACGTCCGGTGGTCATCGTCAATTCGGCCACGTCGGTGCGCTGCCACTACTATTTCCGCTTTGGCGCATGGCTGCACCAGCAGGGTTTCGACGTGCTGGTCTACGACTACCGTGGCATTGGCGGCTCGCAGCCCGTTACGCTCGCAACGCTCGATGCGAGCTGGCTGGAATGGGGCGAACGCGATTTCGAAGCGGTGCTGCGCTACGCCCGAAGCATGTTCCCTGAACAACCGATCGACGTCGTGGGGCATAGCATTGGCGGCTTCCTGACCGGGCTCGCGCCGTCGAATCAATTCATTCGCCGCGTCTTCACCGTCGGCACGCAATACGCGTATTGGCGAGACTACGCGCCGCGCAGCATGCCGCTCATGCTCTGGAAATGGCATGTCGTGATGCCGGTTTTGACCGGTCTGATGGGCTATTTCCCCGCATCGTGGTTCGGATGGATGGAGGACACGCCGCGCGGCGTCGCGAGGATCTGGAGCCGGGGCCGCGCCCGCTTTGAAGACACGCTCAGCAACGGGTCGCTCGCGCTTACGCCCGAGCAGCGAGCGGACATCGTCGCGCGTTTTGGCAACATGCAGGCGCCCATTCTTGCAGTCAGTTTCCCCGATGATCCATTCGGCACGATCCGGGCGATCGAACGCACGCTGCGTTATTTCACCCAAAGCCAGTCGACGCATGTACGCATCGCGCCCGCCTCAATTGGCGAGCGCAGCATCGGGCACTTCGCGTTTTTTCACTCGCGATTCGAGCGCAGCCTGTGGCCGCTCGCGCGGGATTGGCTGGCCGATGGCAGCGTCATCGCGACGACGCCGGCAACGACGCACCCGAGTCCCAGCCACGCCGAGGTCGAGAGCGATTCGCCGAGCCACGCAATGCCTATCGCCACGCCGATCGGCACGCGCAAATAGGCCTGCGCCGTCGTGCCAACCGAGCCGAGCGTCTGGACGAGCCGGAAGTAAATGACGAACGCGATCGCCGTGGAAAAAACGGCGAGCGCAATCAGCGCTGCGATCGATTGCAGTGACGGATGCAGCGTCCACGGGCGATCGACGACGGCGCTCACGGGAACCAGCACGATTGCGCCCACGATGAGCGACCCCGCGGCGGGAGCAACCGGCGAGAGTCCCTTGAACGATCGACCGTAGATCGCCGCGCCGGCATAGCAAATCGTCGCGGCGACGATCGCCAGTTGCGCGATGAGTTGCTGGCCGAGTCCTCCAAATGCGCTCACGCCGACCACGAGACATGTGCCGGCCAGGCCCGCGGCGACGCCGAACAGCTTGCGCGCGGTGACCTGTTCGTGGCGCGTAATCAGCCACGTTCCGAGGAACGCCATGACAGGTGAAGTCGAATTGAGGATGGTCGCCAGACCGGCTTCCACCGAACGCTCGGCCCACGCAATCAGGGTAAAGGGAATCACGCTATTGAGGAGCGCCTGGACGGCGAAGCGGCGCCACACGGCCGGGTCGCGCGGGATCGGAATGCGTTGCCACATCATCCAGAGCAGAAGGAGCGTCCCGGCAATCGACGTTCTCGCGGCGATGAGCGTAAACGGCGGAATGGTCGTCACGCCGACTCTAATGAACGTATAGGACGCTCCCCAAAGCGTTGACAGTGCGAGGAGCAAGAGCAGGTCGATTCCGGCCGATTTGCTCGCGGTTGATGTTTGCATGCTGGGCGATCGATTTCACGCAGAAGCGATGAGATTACGAGGCCGCGCCCTACGGATAGAGCGCGTATCGACAGTATGCGGGCATCTTCGGTGCGAATATTTCGGCCTGGGGTGAAATGTGGATTGTCGGTGAACGGAATCAGGAAGCGACGCGCAACGCGTCTTCCCGCTGCGTGGCGTAGCGGTTCGCGGGACGGGGCAAGCCAAGATGCTCGCGCAATGTGCGCCCCGTATATTCCGTGCGAAAGAGTCCGCGACGCTGCAATTCGGGCACCACGTACTGCACGAATTCGTTGAGGCCGCCAGGCAGCCACGGCGACATGATATTGAAGCCGTCGGCGCCTTCTTCCTCGTACCATTGCTGAAGTTGGTCGGCAATGCTTTGCGGCGTGCCGACCACCTGTTGATGCCCGCGTGCCCCCGCAATGCGCAGATAAAGATCGCGTATCGTGAGGTTGTCGCGCCGCGCGAGATCGAGCAGCAAGCGTTGCCGGCTCTTGCCGCCGTTGGTCTCGGGCAGCTCAGGCACGGGGCCGTCCACGGGATACTGCGAGAGGTCGAGGCCGCCCGACATGTTCGCGAGCAGCTGGAGTCCCACGCTCGGATGGATCAGCGCCTGCAACGCATCGAACTTCTCCTGCGCTTCTTCCTGCGTGCGGCCGATCACGGGGAAAATGCCCGGCATGATCTTGAGATGCTCGGGGCGGCGGCCGTAACGCGCGAGCCGCCCCTTCACGTCGCGATAAAACTGCTTCGCTTCATCGAGCGTTTGATGCGCGACGAAAATCACTTCGGCGGTCTGCGCCGCGAGTTCCCTGCCGGCTTCCGAAGCGCCCGCCTGCACGACGACGGGCCAGCCTTGCGGCGAACGCGCGACGTTGAGCGGGCCGCGCACCTTGAAGTGCTTGCCGCGATAGTCCAGCGTGTGCAGCTTCTGCGGGTCGAAGTAGACGCCGCTCGCCTTGTCGCGAATGAAGGCGTCGTCTTCCCAGCTGTCCCAAAGCCCGGAGACCACGTCATAGAACTCTTGCGCGCGCTCGTAGCGCAAGGCGTGATCGAGGTGCTTGTCGAGGCTGAAGTTGTGCGCTTCGGTTTCGGTGCTCGACGTCACGAGATTCCAGCCCGAGCGGCCGCCGCTCAGATGGTCGAGCGAGGCGAATTTGCGGGCCACGTTATAGGGCTCGTTGAACGAGGTCGATACCGTGGCGATGAGCCCGATGTGCTTCGTGACCACCGATAGCGCGGAGAGCAGCGTGATCGGCTCGAAATGATCGGCGCGCGCGGTGCGGGAGAGCGAAGGCACATGCGTGTCGCGCACGCTCACGCTATCGGCGAAAAAGATGGCGTCGAATTTGGCGCGCTCGGCCGTTTGCGCCAGCTCGGCGTAGTGCGCGAAATCGAGGCCGCCGGCTGCGTACGCGTCGGGGTGGCGCCACGCGGCGATATGGTGGCCCGTCTCCATCAGGAAGGCGCCGAGGCTCAATTGTCCCTCGCGTCGCGGTGCTGCGCTCATGTGTGCTCCTCGATCGTGGTTGGCGTTCGCTACGTATGGAAGGTAAGGATTCAATGCGCGAGCGGCTTGTGCGCCGTGGCAATGATCATGCGCCGCGTGAGTGCATGGCCGCGCGCGGCGAATCGACCCTGTGCGCGTTCGAGCGCGCGCTGCACGCGCAGCGGTAACGGATCGAGGCCGAGCACTTCACCGTGCGCGCCTACGCGCTGCGCCGCGGATTCGGTGAGACGGCCCGTGCCGCAACCCACGTCGAGCACGCGTTCGCCTTCACGCAAGCCGAGCACGTCGAGCAGTTGCAGACCGTGATGAAACTGGCGAATGCCAAGCCGATCGTATTCTTCGACGAGCGTGGCGGAATCGAGTTGAAGGCTGGGCGCGTTCGACATATCGTGGTCCTGACCAAAGTTCGGCAGGGCCATTCTTGCCGATCGGTACTTTCACCACAAACAAGCAATTGAGCTATTCATAGTAGCGCGAGCGCGTTCGCGGCGATTCCGCTGCTAGCAGGCCGCTGAAATACAGCCCAACGGAGACGGCCTTGTTCCGCTTACGCGGCTCCTGCCGCAAAATTTTTCAGATTGCGCAATCTCAACGCGAATTCAACGTTGTTTCGGCGGTTTGAGGCTACTTTTTTGGCCTCATTGCCGCTTTCCCGCCACTATGGACGCACCTGTGCCAGCGATCGCATGCGCACAAGGTTGTAGGCCGCCATATTCAACACGAACATCTGGTCCACCTTCTTCAAGCCACGCACCATCACCTGGCGCATGCGCCCCACGGTCTTGGCCCAGCCGAAAC
>NZ_SMOD01000032.1 GCF_004353905.1 Paraburkholderia guartelaensis
ATGCCTCGTGTGCGCGCAGGAAGCGGAAGAACTCCACGCCTTCGCGCAGACGCCGCTTCATCATGTCCCAGCTCGTGAGCATCTCGCGCACGATCTCCCAGATCTTCGACGGCCGGAAATAGAACTGGCGATAGAACTGCTCCAGGTGGTGATAGATCTCGTCACGCGACAGATGCGCATAACCGATCGCCGCGAGCTGCACGCCTTCCTTGCTCACCAGGTTGATGGTCTTGTTCTCTTCCATCCAGCCGTTTTCCACGGCCTGCTTGTACAGCGTCGTGCCCGGATACGGCGCGGCAAGCGACACCTGAATCGTATGCGGATTGATTTCCTTCGCGTACTCGATCGTCTTCTTGATCGTGTCCTGCGTCTCGCCCGGCAGCCCCAGGATGAAGGTGCCGTGAACCTTGATGCCGAGCTTCTTGCAGTCGGCGCTGAAGCGGCGCGCGAAATCCGTGCGCACGCCCTTCTTGATGTTCACGAGAATCTGGTCGTCGCCCGACTCGAAGCCCACGAGCAACAGGCGCAGGCCGTTTTCCTTCATGACCTTCAGCGTCTTGTACGGCACGTTCGCCTTCGCGTTGCACGACCATGTCATGCCGAGCTTGCCGAGACCGATCGCGATCGCTTCGGCGCGCGGCAGGTCGTCGGTGAAGGTGTCGTCGTCGAACATGAGCTCCTTGACTTCCGGCATGTTCTCGCGGATCCACTTCGCTTCCTCGAGCACGTTCTCGACCGAGCGCGTACGGTAGACGTGGCCGCTCACGGTCTGCGGCCACAGGCAGAACGTGCAGCGCGACTTGCAGCCGCGGCCCGTGTAGATCGAGACGTACGGGTAGTTCAGGTAGCCGATGAAGTAGTTTTCGATCTTCAGGTCGCGCTTGTAGATGGGCGCGACGAACGGCAGCGAGTCCATGTCTTCGAGCACCGGACGGCCCGGGTTGTGCTCGATCGAGCCGTCCTTCGCGCGCCACGAAATGCCCTTCACCGCGGCCAGCGGCATGCCTTCGGCGATTTCCTTGCAGGTGAAGTCGAATTCCTCGCGGCAGACGAAGTCGATGGCCTCGGATGCCGTGAGCGAATTGTGCGGATCGACCTGCACCTTCGCGCCCACGAGACCGATGACGATCGACGGCTTGCGCTTCTTGAGGTCTTCGCAGAAGAGCGCGTCGGTCGGGAACGACGGCGTGCTCGTGTGGATGATGACGAGGTCGTACGCGGCTGCAATCTTCAGCGTTTCTTCCACGGAGAGGCCGTCGGCCGGCGCGTCGAGCACGCGGCTGTCGGGCACGAGGGCCGCGGGCTGCGCGAGCCAGGTGGGATACCAGAACGAGCGGATCTCGCGCTTTGCCTGGTAGCGCGAGCCCGCGCCACCGTCGAAGCCGTCATACGACGGGGCCTGCAGAAACAGCGTTTTCATATTCCTCGATTGTCCGCGCAGTATGGTGAAACCCGGTTTGCCCTCGCGTACGCTTCGTGGCCAGCCTTGCCGGCGTCTTACGCCGCGCAATTCCCTCGAAACACATTACGCAAAACATTCGATCGGCATTCCGGTTCGCATGTTTGTTATCGAATTGAAGGCCTGGGCGCCACGGGTCAACCTTAGGATATTAAGCCGAAAATCTGATGCAGACCTTAAGCGCTTTCCCTTCTTCCTACGTATTGAAACATGCCAAACCTCCAGTGTGACGCATTGATATGACAGTTTTCATCGCACCGCGCCAATTGATGTCCGTTGTGATGACAATCGGTTACAAGCGAGGCGCAACCCGCCCTTTGGCAGCCGGAAATCGCGTAAATCGGCCGGGACCACGCAAGTCCTGTGCCACAACGTGCATACCCTTTCGTATTTCCGTGGAAGAATTGACCGGCGGGTTTTTATCTGCTTTGCATCGACTCCGCCATATCGGACAAGTTTTCGCTGATCGCCGACATTGCGTAAAAACGCCTCACTATCGGGTTACGATGCAGCAAACGGCGTGACTGCGGGTCCCCGCCGCGATTGTGCGAGCGGTGTGGCGCAGGCAACGCTGCCCGGCAGGTCAGGACGACTGTCCGGGATTTCATGCAGACCAGGCACCCGAGGTGCGCTGCCTGCTCAACCAAGCGCCACCGTGAGCCGTCATTGTCCATGCGCATCCTCTTCGTCATCGGCAACCT
This sequence comes from Paraburkholderia guartelaensis, assembly GCF_004353905.1. Taxonomy (GTDB): domain Bacteria; phylum Pseudomonadota; class Gammaproteobacteria; order Burkholderiales; family Burkholderiaceae; genus Paraburkholderia; species Paraburkholderia guartelaensis. Next base: position 2,161 of record NZ_SMOD01000032.1, read on the forward strand.
GGGCGACTATCACGTCCCTCGCTACGAGGCTCTCGTTAGCGCGGCCGCCGGTCGCGGCCACCAGGTGGCGCTTCTCGAGGTCTTCGCACGCTCAGGCGTCTATGGCTTCCCTCAGGAACGGCGCGCCGCATTCTTCGCGAACCGACCACGCATGGCGGAAACGCTGGTCGAGAACGGCGCCGACAGCGACGGCCTCAGCGCGCGCGACACGGCGCGCCTCATCGCGAAGGTGCGCAACTTCATGCCCGACGTGGTCATCACGCTCGGCTACAACACCGGCTATTCGGCGGTGCTCTGTTTCCTCAGACATCTCACGCGGCGCTTCAAGCTGATCTACATGTCGGACTCGAAGGCCGACGACGGACTGCGCCAGCGCACTAAGGAGCGGCTCAAGCGCTTTATCGTGAGCCGCTTCGACGGCGCGCTCGTCGCGGGCGAGAAGCATCGCCGTTACGCGCAATCGCTAGGCATACCGAAAGAACGGTCGCGCATCGGCTTCGACGTGATCGACGTCGACTATTTTTCGGATCTCGCGCAGGCCGCGAGCGATAACCCCGAAGCCGTGCGATCCCGCTTCGGCCTGCCGCAGCGCTATGTGTTGTGCGTGAGCCGCTTCGTCGCACGCAAGAACGTCGACGTACTGATCGACGCCTACCGTAAATCCGGCGTGTACAACGAAAATATCGGCCTCGTGCTGGTGGGCCAAGGCCCGCTCGAAGCGCAATTGCGCGCGCGCATCGCATCGCTCGGCCTCACGCCGCATGTGACGATACTCAACTCGCTCGCCAACCAGGAGATGCCGAATCTCTATGCGCTCGCGGATTTCGTCGTCCTGGCGAGCGAATTCGATCAATGGGGCTTGTGCGTGAACGAAGCGTTCGCGGCCGGTTGCCCTGCCATCGTCACGCGCACATGCGGCGTGGCGGGCGAAGTGGTGATCGACGGCGTGAACGGTTTCGTGGTCGAACCGCGCGACGTCTCGACGCTCGCGCAGCGTATCGGCGAGTTGGGCGGCGAGCCCGCGCTGCGCGAGCGCTTCGCCGCAGGCGCGCAAAGCACGATCCGGCGCTGGACGCCCTTGCTCTTCGCATCGAGCGCGCTGGAGCTTGCCGAGGTCACGACCCGCCGCGCAAGCGACCCCGCGCGGCACGAACTCGTTTAGCGCGCGATATAGTTCGCTACACGACGTCGCCTTTCCCGCCGCTCAGAGATGGGGCGCAAATACCCGCCCCGGCGCAAACTTTCGCTTGAGCGTACGCATCAGCAAATAAACCGTGCCGTGGCGCTCGACGCCGAGGCGCTGCGTAAGCGTCGCGCCGAATCCATTGAGGAAGCTGAAGGTCGACGGGCTCGAAAAGCCGTCGAAGTCGAAGGTGAGCCTGCGCTCGAGCGCGCGGCCAATGCCTGTCCACAGCAGCAGGCTGATCGAGCCGCTGTGCGCGTCCTGTGCCCGCGACGAAAGCAGGTAATACATTGCCTGGTGGTCCCAAACGAGGCCGACCGCCGCCACGAGCTTCCCGCCCTCCCCATAGGCGCCGAGCAGCATCCCGGCCTTGCGTTCGACGAACGCGTTGACGAGGTCGCGCATGATGGCATCCCCGTAAGCGTTGGTACGCGCACGCGCCGCAAGATTCGCTTCGTAGAACGCGATGAACTCGGCTGGCGTGATGTCCGGCACGACGGTCAATTCACGGGAGGCGCTGCGGATCACATTGCGCGTCTTGCTGTTCAGGCGCTTCCACGCTTCGTCGGCCGTGGTGTGCCGGTCGATACGGAAGGTATAGCGCGCCGTCACGGTAAAGCCATGCAGTGCGAACGCAAGGGCGTCGTCGATGCGCGGATCGAGCACCTGGAAAAAGCTGTCGCAGTCGGGCAACTGCTCGATCAATTTCCCGGTGACGTCGAGTTCATGATGCAGTTGGCGCGCCTCGCTGCCCGTCACGGATTTGATGACCGGCCCGAGCGTGCGCGTGAGCGGCGGCAGGTGCGAGACACGCCACAGTCGCGTGCGCTGCATCGCGTACGGCATCTCGCCGATGACCTCGTCGTTCTGCTTCACCACCGCAAGCTTCCAGTCGCCTTGCGTGGCGATGTCGAGCCACCAGCGCTCATGAAAGATCGAAGGCGCCGCGCGTACCGGCACCGGCGTAGCAATAGCAGCCGGTGCCTCGAAAACGGGCAACGTCCGGTCGTTTATGGTCGTCATCGATCACCGGTATATTCTGACTGCAAGCGCTGCGGGATCACACATGCGCTCCACCTCCCCCAGCACCCACGCTCCTCAATGACTTCTCGTCGACGTGGCAACGGCAGGTACTCAATGTGACAGTCCACGCGGCGGGTCGTTTTGTCCCCCCGGGTCTTGCAACACTACACGCAAGACGGCGCTTCGAGCGCTTCTGTTTGCGTTTCCGGGCCTACCTGCTCGCGCTGCGATGGATTGCAAAGCTCCATGGCGGCGAACTGCCATTCGTACACCGCCTTCAGTCTACGAACAGCAACCCGCCCGTTTACGCCAAAACCAAGACGCATGCGGATAGGTTATCTCCCTGGTCAAATTTTGTCCGACCATACTGCTCGATTTCGCAATGCAGCATGCACGAACCTGATGAACGTTTGCACACCGACCATCTAACGAGAACGATTCGCGATCAGGCAATTTAGTTAGGAATCCATTCCACATGCTCATTCGCCGCGCATCATCGCTCAAGCCAATGGTTGCGTCGTCATTGCTCGCGTGAGCCCATGCATGGGACGGCGCACCGCCACATCGAACGGGTTCGTTTGCGGCCCGATGATCTCGGCCTGCCGCTTGAGCAGTTCGACGATCGTGGGTAACCGGTCTTCCGTGAGACGAGCAGCCAGCGTGCCCACGCTCAATGCGCCCACGGCACAACCGTTCTGGTCCAGAATCGGCACGGCCACGCCCGCCATGCCTTCGAGCACGCCGGTATTGCGCCCCGCATAGCCGAGCTTGCGCACGCGCTCGATCTCCGTGCGCAAATACACTTCGTCCAGCACGCCGTAACTGCGCAAACGCGGCACGTTGAAACGAATGATTTCTTCGCGCTCGGCCTCGGGCTGGAACGCAAGAATGGCAAGACTTCCCTGGCCGACGCCCAGCGCTACACGCCCGCCGATATCGCCCGTGAACGAGCGGATCGGAAACGGACCTTCGCACATGTCGAGGCAAACGGCGTCGAAGCTGCTCTTCACGAGCAGGAAAATCGTATCGCCAAGGCTTGCGCACAGGCGCAGCAATGCGGGCCGGCATAGCGTGCGCATGCCGCTCGGATTGCCCGCCTGCGCCGCGAGTGCAAAAAAATCCACACTCAGCCGATAGCGCCGGGTGCCCTCGTCCTGCTCGACCACGCCTTCGGCGATCAACCCCTGCAGCAGCCGATGCACGGTGGCCTGGGTGAGGCCCACGGCCCTGGCGAGTGTGGTCACGCGGCTGCCTTCCGCCTGACTTGCCCCCAGTGCGCGGATGACAGCGAATGCGCGCTGCAACACGCCCGCGCCGCGTGCGTCGTCCGCCGGCGTTCCACTTTTCTCTTCCACTGTCGTCATATCGATCTCAATTTATTCCACTCAGCGGAATATCCGCCGAAAGCTCGTACGAATTCGCGTGCTGCCTGAATGGTTGGCGCGCCACAAGCCGTTGTGCTTGCGGCAGGCGCTTTCAGGGATTTCCCGAAGTTCACCGGATGAAACAATCAATAAGCCAAGCCGCACTCACATTCCGTCAAATGGAATATAAGTCAGATTTCTATCGCTTGATGGAATTTTAAATTGACGACTAAAAATTTGGCTAGCTACAGTCGGCTCAACGCCCTGCACTGCGATTCGCCCAGCGGGTGCCGGCGCAACCCAAGCACTGGAAGGCCACACCATGTCGTTCCTCACCCTGACCGACGTATCGAAATCGTTTGGCGACCTGCAAGCGGTCGCCGGCGTCAATTTGTCGGTGGAAAAAGGCGAGTTCGTCTCGCTGCTCGGCCCCTCGGGCTGCGGGAAAACCACGACGCTGCAGATGATCGCCGGCTTCGTGGAAACCACGCGTGGGCGCATCACGCTCGACGGGCGCGACATCACGCACATGCCGCCGAACAAGCGCGGCCTCGGCATCGTGTTCCAGAGCTATGCGCTCTTTCCGCACATGAGCGTGGAGCAGAACGTGAGCTTCGGCCTCGAAATGCGCGGCGTGGCCAAAGCCGAGCGCCGGGACCGCATTCGCGAGGCGCTCGCGCTCGTGCGCCTCGATGCTTACGCGCACCGCTTTCCGCGCGAGCTTTCGGGCGGCCAGCGCCAACGCGTGGCGATTGCGCGCGCCATTGTGATCGCGCCGCCGGTGCTGCTGCTCGACGAGCCGATGTCCAATCTCGACGCCAAGCTGCGCGAAGACATGCAGTTCGAGCTGCGCGCCATTCAGCGCAAGATCGGTACGACCACGCTGATGGTCACGCACGACCAGTCGGAAGCGCTCTCGATCAGCGACCGCGTGGTCGTGATGGAAAGCGGCCGCATCACTCAGGTCGATACGCCATATCGCGCGTATGAGCGGCCCGAGAACGACTTCGTCTCGCAGTTCATCGGCAAGGCCAACATGCTCGCGGGCCGCATCGTCGCGCGCGAGGGCGACACGATCCGCGTGGATCTCGGCAACGACCTCGCGGAAACGGGCTCGACCGCGCAACTCCCCGAACGCGGCCGCGCGGTGGGTGTCGGTGACGCGATCACGCTGTGCATCCGCCCCGAAAAGCTCAAGCTGTGCGCAACCGGTTCGGGACGTCTCGCCGGACGCGTGACGAGCCGCTTCTTCCTCGGCAGCCAGTGGCTCTATCGACTCGACAGCCGCGCTGGCGAAATGCTCGTGTGCTGCCAGAACGAGGGCAAGGAGCCGCTCGCCGAAGGCGACCAGGTGGGCATTGACTGGCATAGCGACGCGATCCGCTTCATCCACCAGGAGGGCGCCCGTGTCTAGTACGCTGCGCACTTCTCAGCCTGCCCCGCGCGCCACGGTGCGCGCCGGCTGGCAGGCTTACGTGCCGCTCTGGCTCATGAGCGCACCCGCGCTGCTGCTGTTCGCCGCGCTCGTGCTCGTGCCGCTCGCCATGACCTTCGCGCTCACGTTCTATCGTTTCGATCCGATGAGCGGCCCCATCGCCGCATTCGATCTGCACAACTACATAGAAGTGCTGGGCTCATCGTACTTTCACACGATCTTCCTGCGCACCTTCGGCATTGCCGCGCTCACCACGCTGCTGTGCGTCGTGATCGGCACACCCGAGGCGTACATCCTCTCGCGCATGCGCGACCCGTGGCGCTCGCTCTTCCTGCTCGTGATCCTCGCGCCACTGCTGGTTTCCGTGGTGGTGCGCGCGTTCGGCTGGAGCATGCTGCTCAACATGAACGGTCTCGTGAACCAGTTCTTCGGCCTGTTCGGCACGGGACCCTTCAAGCTCGAATACACGACCTTCGCCATCGTCATCGCGCTCGTGCATGTGATGCTGCCGTTCATGGTGATTCCGGTGTGGACCGCGCTGCAAAGGCTCGATCCGCAAACCGAAAACGCGGCGCTTTCACTGATGGCCTCGCCGTTCACCACCATGCGCCGTATCGTGCTGCCGCAACTCATGCCGGGCATTCTCTCGGGCAGCCTCATGGTATTCGGCCTTTCGGCGAGCGCCTTTGCGATTCCGGGCCTGCTGGGCGGCCGGCGCCTGAAGGTGGCGGCCACCGCCGTGTACGACCAGTTCCTCAGTTCGATGAACTGGCCGCTTGGCGCGACCATCGCCGTGCTGCTGCTCGTCGCCAATCTCGTGGTGATGCTCACCTACTACCGCGTGCTCGAACGGCGCTACGCGCGCAGCATGGGCTAAGGCCCCAGGACACAACATCATGCGCAAAAACGGACCGCTCGCCCTCACGTTCCATAGCTTCGTCATTCTGTTCGTGCTGGCGCCGCTCGTCATCGTCATTCTCGTGGCCTTCACCCCCGACGAAACCTTGACGCTCCCCACACACGGCTTCTCGCTGCGCTGGTTCCGCGCGATCCTCGACTATCCCGACTTCATCACCGCGTTCTTCAACAGCCTCAAGCTCGCGTTCGCCTCGGCCACGCTTTCGCTCGTCATCGCGTTGCCTGCGGGTCTGGCGATCGGTCGTGCGCGCTTTCCGGGACGCGGCTTTCTCAACGCGCTGCTGCTTTCGCCGCTCGTGATTCCGGGGCTCGTGCTGGGCATCGCGCTGCTGCGCTTCTTCGCGCTGATCGGCGCGACCGGCTCGTTCGCGTGGCTGATCCTCGCGCACATGATCATCATCACGCCGTTCGTCATGCGGCTCGTGCTCGCCTCGGTGAGCGGCCTCGACCGCAGCATCGAGCATGCGGCCGCGTCGCTCGGCGCGAGCGCGTGGACCACCTTTCGCCGCGTCACATTGCCGATGATCGTGCCCGGCATCACGGGCGGCTGGCTGCTCGCGTTCATCAACAGCTTCGATGAACTGACGATGTCGATCTTCGTGACCTCGCCGCAAACCGTCACGCTGCCCGTGCGCATGTACATGTACGCGACCGAGTCGATCGACCCAATGATGGCCTCCGTTTCCGCGCTCGTCATTTTCATCACGGCGGGCGCGATGTTCCTGCTCGACCGCGTGTACGGGCTCAACCGCATTCTGATCGGGCAGCACTGACCGCCGCCCGCCTCTTTCGATTCCTGCCGCCGCGCCACTGAACTCCCATGAGCACCGTCACGCCGCCTCCCCTTGCCCAGTTCGTCCGCGTTGCCGAGACAGCACGCGCGAGCGTTTCCTTTCTTCTAGACGGTGTCGAAGTCAGGGCGCTCGCGGGCGATACGCTGCTCACCGCGATCCTCACGCACCAGCGGCACGTGCGCCGCAGCGAGTTCAGCACAGAACCGCGCGCGGGCTTCTGCCTGATCGGTGCCTGCCAGGACTGCTGGGTGCGAAGCGAAGACGGCACGCGCCTGCGCGCCTGCTCCACGCCGCTGCGCGAAGGCATGCGTGTGCTGACGCGAACCGATTCGGATACCGAATCTTATGGCGGAGACACGCAATGAACACGTCCACGCCTGCTCGCATTGTGATTGTCGGCGCGGGACCGGCCGGCATTCGCGCCGCGCAAACGCTCGTGGCCGCGGGACTGCGCCCCACCGTGATCGACGAAAACGCGCGCTGGGGCGGCCAGATTTATCGCCAGCCCGCTGACGGTGCAGGCTTCTCGCGCACGAAAGCCGCGCTCTACGGCTTCGAGGCGAAGAAAGCCGACGCGGTCCATAGCGCCATGGCCGAACTGCTCGCGAAGATCGACTATCGGCCCGACACGCTCGCCTGGTCGTGCGAGCCGGGCCGGCTCGACACCCTGCGCGAGGGCCGCGAAGCGAGCGTGCCCTGGTCGCATCTGATCATCGCGAGCGGCGCGACCGACCGCATCGTGCCGCTGCCCGGCTGGACGCTGCCAGGCGTGTACACGCTCGGTGGCGCGCAAGTCGCCCTGAAGGCGCAGGGCTGCGCGATTGGCCAGCGCACCGTGTTCGCCGGCACCGGGCCGCTGCTCTACCTCGTCGCTTACCAATATGCAAAAGCGGGCGCGCAAGTGGCCGCCGTGCTCGACACGAGCCCGTTCACGCGCCAGGCCGCCGCCGCGCCGAAGCTGCTCAACCAGCCGGGCACCTTCGCCAAGGGCGTTTATTACGTTGCGTGGCTCAAGGCGCATGGCGTGCGCATGGAGCATGGTGTCGCGCTCGAGGCCATCGAAGGCGACGAGGCCGTGCAATATGTTCGCTGGCACGCAGCCGACGGCAAGGAGCACGCCATTGCCTGCGATGCGGTCGGCCTCGGTTACGGCTTGCGGCCCGAAACCCAGCTCGCCGATCTCGCGGGCTGCCGCTTCGCCTTCGACACCCTCAACCGCTGCTGGCTGCCCGAGCGCGATGCGGCGGGCCGAAGCTCGGTGCCGGGCGTCTATCTTGCCGGCGACGGCGCGGGCATTGCGGGCGCCGATGCCGCCGAACTCGCGGGCCGCCGCGTAGCGCTTGCGATGCTCGAAGACATGGGCATCAACGCGCCGCAGCACGATGCCCAACTGCCCGACGCGGCAACGATCGACAAGCGCCTCGAGCGTATTACGCGCTTTCGTGTGGGCATCGAGCAGGCGTTCGCCCCTCCGGCCAACGGCGCCGCCGACTGGCCCGACGATCTGACCGTCTGCCGCTGCGAGGAAGTCGACGCAGGCACGCTGCGTAGTTGTATCCGCGGCGGTTTCGCCACCGAAGTCAACCGCTTGAAGGCGCTCACGCGCATCGGCATGGGGCGCTGCCAGGGGCGCATGTGCGGCGAATCCGCCATGGCGCTCCTGAGCGCGGAGACCGGCAAGCCGCTGCACGAGGTGGGCCGTTTGCGCAGCCAGGCGCCCATCAAGCCGATTCCCATTTCGCCGATGCTGTTCGACGACGGCGTGCAGGTCATCGAAGAGGAAGCCCACGATGAGTGACACGCGCCACTTCCAGGTTGTGATTGCGGGCGGCGGACTCGTCGGCGCATCGGCGGCGCTCGCGCTCGCGCGCAAGGGCGTAAGCGTCGGCTTGTTCGAGCGCCGCTTTTGCGGCGCGCAGGCGAGCGGCGTGAACTACGGCGGCGTGCGCACCCACGGCCGCAGCGCCGAGCAACTGCCGCTTGCGGTGCGCGCCCGTCGTGTATGGAGCCGCTTGCCCGAACTGATCGGCACCGACGGCGAATTCGTCGTGTCGGGACACTTGCGCCTCGCGCGCCGCGATAGCGATCTCGAGGCGCTTCACGGGTGGTCCACCATGGCGCGCGATTTCGGCGTGGAATCACTGGTCATGAGCGGCGAAGCGTTTCGGCGCCGCTACCCGTGGCTCGGCAAGGCCGCCATTGGCGGGGCGCTCTGCGCGAGCGACGGCCAGGCGAATCCGCGTCTCGTCTCGCCCGGCTTCGCGGCGGCGGCGCGGCGCGCGGGCGCGCACGTGCAGGAGCAGACCGCGCTCAGCGACCTGAGCTTCGACGGGCGGCGTTTCCAGATGCGCGCGGGCAACGAGCGCATCAGCGCCGACTGGCTCATCAACTCGTCGGGCGCCTGGGCCAATACGGTGGCGGGCGCGTTCGGCGAAACCGTGCCGATGAAGCCGATCTACCCGAACATGTGGGTGACCGAGCCCCTGCCGCGCTTTATCCAGCACAACCTGGGCGTCTACGGCGGCGGCGTCTACGCGCGCCAGGTCGAGCGCGGCAACTGCGTGATCGGCGGCGGGCGCGGGCACGGCGACGGCGAGTACGCGCAGCCCTCCACCGCCACCACGCGCGCCGTCATGCGCGACGCCTGCGCGCTGCTGCCCGGCCTGCGCGATGCGCTGCTCATCCGCACGTGGAGCGGCGTGGAAGGCGAAACACCGGACAACAATCCCATCATCGGTTTCAGCAACACCACGCCGCGCCTCGTGCACGCGTTCGGCTTTTCCGGCGGCGGTTTCTTGCTGGCGCCGGGCGTCGGCGAAGTCCTCGCCGAACTCGTCACTGAAGGCGCGACGAGCACGCCCATCGAAGCGTTCGCAATCGGCCGCTTCACGCAGTCTTCCGTTCATGCCGCTCTCCCAATCAAATAAGGAGTCCCCACGATGAAATTCACACGCACCCTGGCCTCGCTAGCCGCACTCGTCGCCCTTGGCATTTCGCAAGGCGCCTGGTCGCAAACGAAGACGATCTACGTCGGCATGAACGGCGGTCCGATGGAGAAGGCCTACACGAGCCAGGTCCTGCCCGACTTCGAGAAGGCCAACAACGTCAAGGTGGTGGTCGTGCCGGGCACGTCATCCGACGTGCTCGCGAAGCTCCTCGCCAACCGCAACAGCCCGCAGATGCATGTCGCCTTTCTCGACGACGGCGTGATGGCGCGCGCCGTCAGCATGGGCGTGTGCGAGAAGCTCGACGATTCGCCGGTGCTCAAGGAACTGTATCCCTTCGCGCGCATGAAAGGCGACGTGGGCGCGGGCGTGCAACTCGGCATGACGGGCATCGGCTACAACACGAAGCTGTTCGCGGATAAAGGCTGGGCGCCGCCCACTTCGTGGCTCGATTTCGCCAATCCGAAATACAAGGGCAAGGTGGTGTTCCAGTCGGCTTCGAGCAGCACCTTCGGGCTGCATGGCTTTCTCGCCATCAACCGCCTGATGGGCGGCAGCGAGAGCAATGTCGAGCCGGGCTTCACGAAGTGGGCGAGCACGGTGGGGCCGAACGTCGTCGAATACATTCCGAATTCGGCCAAGCTCTCGGAGATGATCCAGACCGGCGAGGCCGGCATCTTCCCGCTCACGCCAACCGCAGTGGGCGACCTGAAGGACAAGGGCCTGCCCGTGGCCTACGCCAACCCGAAGGAAGGCGCCGTGCTGCTGCTCGTGGACCTGTGCGTGGTGAAGAACAATCCGGACCCGCAGCTCGCGCAAAAGCTCGCGCAGTTCCTGCTGTCGGCGCCCGCACAGAGCAAGGCGGCCTCCGCCGGCAAGCAGATTCCGACCAACCAGAACGCGACCATGCCGCCCGACATGCAAAAGAGCCTGGGCAATCTCGACCAGCTCGTAAAGAAGGTGACGGTGGTCGACTGGGACGTGATCAACGAGCACCGCGCGCAATGGGATTCGCGCTGGAACCGGCAGATCGAGCAGTGATCGTGTGATCTTCGGGCAATAGCGAGGGCGGCGGGCACGGCGCGTCCTGTATCATCCACGGGTTGTCGAACCGCCCGCTCGCCCATGCGCTCCGCCCTCGATTCTTCCTTTCGCCTTTCCGCTTTTGCCCGGGCTCCGCGCGCCCGCTTCCTAGCCCTGACGCTAGCCGCCGCGTGCGTGCTGCCGGGATGCGCAACCGGGCCGGCCTCGCAGAGTCAGGCCGGGCAAGCACTCCCGCCCGATACGGTCACGCTCTTCCCGATCGAGCACTACGACCAGAACGTCGATCACTGGATCGATCCGGCCAGCGCCGATTACGACAAGCCCTTCCTTTCGCCCGACGTCCAGCGCGCGCAATTCGATGCGCTCGTCGCGCGCTATTTCGGTGCAGGGCCGAACGATCCCTCGCCGTGGAATCACGCGTTTGTCGAGCAGCGCGTGTATCGCGACGGCGGCAGCGACATCGCCGCGCTGCAAACGCGCCGCCTCGCCGAGTTCGACAACACCGGCAAGGAGCCGCGCCGCATTGGCTACGGCATGAATTTCCGGCCGCACACGAAGGCGTGGATCGATGCCATCGAGCGCAACGCCAACGTCAACCAGTTCGAGCAGGCCAGCGGCTTCGACGCCGCGCGTCGCGCCATCGCCACGACGGCGCTTTACGTGCGCGAGCTGCCCACCATCGACCCGTCGTTCTATTCACATCGCATAGCGGGCGAAGGCTATCCCTTCGACAACCTGCAGGTCAGCGCCGTGCGGCCGGGCACGCCGCTCTACGTGCTCGGCACGAGCGCCGACGGCGCCTGGCGCTACGTGCAGACGCCGGATGTGCAGGGCTGGGTGCGCAGCGACGGCGTGGCGAGCGTCGATGAAACCTTCGTTTCGACGTGGCGCGCAGCGGCGCACCGGTCGCTCGGCGTCGTGGTCGTGCCCTCCGCCGCGCTGCGCGACGATGGCGGCGTGTTCCGCTTCGATGCGCCCGCCGGCACGCTGCTGCCGCTGCGGCCCGCATCGGGCGCGACGCCGGGAGAAGTGCTCGTGCCCGCCCGCGATGTAGACGGCCGCGCGGCCATCCGCACGGCAGTGCTCGACGCGAACGCCATCGTGCCTGCGCCGCTCGCGGCCACGCCGCGCCATCTCGCGCAGTTGATGAAGGCGCTGATCGGCCGCCCCTACGGCTGGGGCAACACGAACTTCGACAACGACTGCTCGGCCGAACTGCAGAGCATTTTCGCGGCGTTCGGCGTGTGGCTGCCGCGCCATTCGTCCACGCAGATGAACGCGGGGGCGATGACCGATCTTTCGGCGTCCACGCCCGCGCAACGCCTCGACTGGCTCGTGCAGCACGGCGCGCCCATGCGCACGCTCATCTATATAGGCGGCCATGTCATGCTGTACCTGGGCAACACCGAGCGCGACGGCAAGACGGTGCCGCTCGTCTATCAGGACGTGTGGGGCCTGCGCCCCGCCGACAACAGCCGCCGCGCCGTGATTGGCGGCTCAGTCATCTTCCCGCTGCTGCTCAGCTACCCCGAAGACCCCAACCTCGAATCGCTTGCAGGCACGCGGGTTTTCCAGGTCAGCATCCTGGGTGCGCCCGCGGGCAGCGCGCCGCCGCAGGATGAGGAGAATCCGGCGGGGTGATTCAGACGCCCGTGTGTCGATTCATGCACCGAGTGCAATAAATTGATGCGCAAATGTGATCGTTTCTCCCAGGGTGACAGATTCCGCACGGTCGTACAAAAATACCTCCATCGAACGTAGCATTCCGTCAACGTTGCACACCTCTTGTCAGGGGAGAAGCGATCGGTGAACGCGCATTCAATCCGGCTCATGCCTAGCCGCAAGCCCACGATGACCACGCGCTCGTCCACGCTGCTCCTGCGCACGCGAGAGGACCCCGGCCGCCGCGCCAGACCGCAGTACTCCGCGCAGTACTCCGCGTAGTACTCCAGGCAGCACTCCCAGTATTCCGATTCGTGTGGTTCCGCGAGGAACCCCGGTCCCCTATTGCCCGAAGCTTGACCTGAAGCTTTGCCTGGAGCATTGCCCGAAAGCGTGTGCACCACCCTGTCACATCGATCTCAATCCATAAATAACACTAAGGACGACGAAATGTTACAACGCGACAACCTCGGTATGAAACGGCTGGTCCGCTGCCTCGCGGCAGCCGGTTTGATGGGCACAGCGGGTGTCGCAAGCGCGCAGAGCAGCGTCACACTGTACGGCATCGTCGACGGCTCGATCCTTTACACGAGCCATACGCTGAACACGCAGACGGGCCAAAACGCGGGTCATCAGTTCTCGTTTACGGACAGCGGCATGTCCGGCTCGAACTTCGGCATGCGCGGCGCCGAGGACCTGGGCGGCGGGATGCGCGCAGTATTCGCGCTCGAAAGCGGCATCAGCGTCGCGAACGGCCAGTTCGGCAATTCCAACGGCAACTTCTTCGGGCGTCAGGCGTGGGTCGGCATGGAAAGCCCCTACGGTACGGTCAAAGCCGGTTTGCAGTACTCACCGTTCTTCCTCTCGCTCTACCAAACGGACCCGCGCGGCATGTCGTACTTCGGCAGCGGTCTCGTGAGCTACGTGAACAACGTGTATGTAACCGGCCTCTTCAACAGCAACGCGATTACGTATACGTCGCCGGAAATCGCCGGCATCCAGGCGATGGGCATGTTCGCCATGGGCGGCGCAGCGGGCAACTTCCAGGCGGGACGCCAGTATTCGGCGAGCCTGCGCTACCACATCGCGGGCTTCACGATCACAGGCGCGCTGTATAGCGGCAACGCCGGAGGCAGCGCTGCCACCACGCCGGTGCCGAGCACCATCGAGTTCGTGGGCCGCACGATCGGCGCGAGCTATCGCTTCCCGAATTCGCTCACGATCTCCGCTTCGTATGCGCTTTACAAGGTTGCGCAGTCGTTCGACAACAGCGTCTACTCCGGTGGACTCAGCTATATGATCACGCCCTACCTCGACGTCGACGCGGGCGTCTGGTACACGCGCGACGGCAACGACGGCACCAACCACTCGCTCCTCGCGTCGAGCGGCGTGCAGTTCTTCCTCTCCAAGCGCACGACGCTCTATGGCCAGGTGGGCTACGTGAACAACCATGGGCGCATGGACACGGGCTTGTCGATCAACAACGCGCTCTTTGAAGTCTCCGGCTCGACCGTGGGCGCGAGCATCGGCATCCGCCATCTGTTCTGATGCGCGCAAGTGATCCGCGGCGCGTGCGTCGCGCGACGCGGAACACGCGCTCAGGCTAGCCGCGGCTCAGCGAACTTCGCGCCACGCGCACACGTCGCCTCGCGCAAGCTCGCGCGTTCCCAGCACGAACTGCGCCCCTGCAGGGGCCGGCGCCTGCGTACGCTGCTCGCCAAAGTTGAAGGCGAAGCATAGTCCACCGCGTCGGCTCACGCGCAAGCCTTCCGGCAAGCGCTGCGTTTCGAGGCCCGCGCCGCGCGCGGCTTCGTCGAGCATGGCGAGATGCAAGTCGCGCGAAAACCACGCAGCGGCGTAACGCACACGGCCATGCGAGAGCAACGCCGGCCAGCCGTCTTCGAATTGCGCTTGAACGCGCGTGGCGCCGTTGGCGCGCACGTGATCGCGCCAATGCAGTGCCTCGCCCTGCACGCCGCCTATCGTGACCGCTGGCGCGAGCGTGGGCCGCAGCGATTCCGCCTCGAGCACCTGTAACGGCAGCACGCGCTGCAAAGCGCCGGGCGGCAGGTCGCCGGGAACGGCGAAGTGCGCGGTCTTTGAGCCGCTGCGCGGCCCGAACACCCAGAGCCCATCGCTGCGCTCGATCTGATCGACAAAGGCGTCATCGATCACAGCCAGCGACGGCACCACCACGAGCCGGTACGCCGAAAGATCCGCGTGCCGCGAAACGATTTCGACATCGAGGCCGAGTTCGCGCAGCGCGCTGTAGTAGTCGAACGCGAGCGTCTGATAGTCGAAGCTCGCGCCGTGGCGCTGGATCTCGAACATCCACTGCGTCTCGTAGTCGAATACGAGCGCCACCTGGGCACGCCCCGCCGGCGCGAGCGTGCGCAACACGTCGCTCGCCGCGATCTCTCGTGCGGCCTGCTCCACCTCTCGGCCACCGGGGGAAAGCTCGTTATTCGGCAGATTGAGGCCTGAATGCATCTGCTCCTGTGCATACGGGCATTGCCGCCAGCGGAAATACGACACGAGTTCCGCGCCGTGCGCAAACGCTTCGTAGGCCCACAGACGCACCATGCCCGGCGCGGGCACCGGGTTCCATGGCGCCCAGTTCACCGGCCCCGCCTGCTGCTCCATCACCCAGAAGCGTCCGCCGCCGATCGTACGGTAACGGTCGTGATCGAATGACGAGACGTCGGGGTGCGCGGTGCGCGCGTAGCGAGCCTTTTGCGCTTCCGGCAACCCGATCACTTCGGTGCGCGCAATCGGGTAGCTGTCCCACGTCGCCACATCGATGGCCTTGTCCGCTGCGAACCGGTAGTGATCGAAGGTCGTGAAAAAGCCCATGAAGTTGTGCAACACGTCGGCATTCGGCGCGTGGCGGCGCAGCACTTCCGCCTGCTCGAGATGAAAGCTCGCGACTTCGTCCGACATGTAGCGGCGAAAGTCCAGATGATGCGCCGGGTTGGCGTCGGTCGGCGTGCGCACGGGCAGCCCCACCGCTTCGAACGACGGGTACTCCATGCTCCAGAACACGTTGCCCCATGCCTCGTTGAGCGCCTCGATCGTGTCGTAGCGCTTCGCGAGCCACGTCTGGAAGCGGCGCTGCGCGGCGCTCGACCAGCTCGGCACGGTGTCGTGGCAGCCCAGTTCGTTGTCGGTCTGCCATGCGACCACGGCGGAATGCGCGCCGTAGCGCTGCGCCATCGCCTCCGTAATGCGTACGCAATGCGCGCGGTAGGCTTCGCTTGCAATGTCGTAGTGGCGGCGCGAGCCGTAGTTCCATGGCGTGCCGTCGGCGCGCACAGGGAGCATGTCGGGCGTCGCGTCGACGAGCCACTTCGGCGGCGAGGCCGTGGGCGTGCCGAGCACGATCTTCAGGCCGCGAGCCGCGAGCGTTTCGATCGCGTCGTCGAGCCAGGCCCACTCATAAACGCCTGCGCGCGGCTCCATGCGGCTCCAGGCGAACTCGCCAATGCGCACGTGCGTAATGCCGAGTTCGGCCATGCGGCGCGCGTCGTCCGCCCACATCGTGTGCGGCCATTGTTCGGGGTAGTAGCAGACACCGATTTGCATGAGTGACAATCCGCCTCGGAATAACATCAGTAATACGAATGAGATAAAAAAGGGCCTTCGGCTGCGGCCGGGCTCGCTCAGCCCTTGCTCGCGCCGAAGGTAAGCCCCGCGACAAAGTGTTTCTGCATGGCGAAGAACATCAGTACCGAAGGGAGCGCCGCAAGCACCGAGCCCGCAGCCACGAGGTTCCACGCCGTGGTCCACTGTCCCTTGAGCGCCGCTACGCCCACCGTGATCGGCGCGGCGTCGTCGCCCTGGGTGAGACACAGCGCCCAGAAGTAGTCGTTCCAGACGAACGTGAAGACGAGAATGCCGAGCGCGGCGAGCGCCGGCCGCACGAGCGGCATGACGATGCGCCAGTAAATGGCCCACTCGCTCGCGCCTTCCACGCGCGCGGCCTCGATCAGCTCGAACGGCAGCTGCTTGATGAAATTGCGCAGGAACAGCGTGCAGAATCCGGTCTGAAACGACACGTGAAAGATGATGAGCGCCCACACGGTGTTGTAGAGCCCCACGCGCAGCGCCATGTCGCGCACCGGGATCATGAGAATCTGGATCGGCACGAAATTCCCTGCGACGAAGGCGAACAGCACCGCCGTGTTGCCGCGAAACCGATACGTGGAGAGCGCGAAGCCCGCCATCGAAGCCAGCGCGATGGCGCCGATCACCGAAGGCACCGTGATCAGCACGCTGTTCGCGAAGTAATGGAGCATCGGCGTCTGCGTGAGCGCCGCACCGTAGTTTTCCAGCAGCGCGAAGTGCTTCGGCCAGCCCCAGTAGTCGCCCTGCTGCAGTTCCTCGGTGGACCGGATCGACGTGACGAGCACGGCGAGCATGGGCAGCAGCCAGATGACGAGCGCAATGGGCAACGAGATCTTGTAGAGCGCGCGATTCGCGGGTTTCCAGCGATCGACGGGAAGCGGATACATGGGCAGCGACTCCGTGAACAGCGACGAGAAAGCGACGGAAAATTCAGCGTTCTTCGCGCAGCATGCGGCGCAAATGGAACACGATATAAACGAGCATGATGGCGAACAGCACGACGGCAATCGCCGCCGAATAGCCTTCTCGGTAGTATTTGATCGCCTGGTCGTACATGAAGTACGCGAGCACGGTGGAGCTGTCGAAGGGGCCGCCGCCGCTCATCACGGCGATGAGGTCGAAGCTGCGCAACGCGCCGATCACCGTGAGCACGATGGCCATGAACGTGGCAGGGCGAAGCTGCGGGAGCACCACGTGCCAGAAGAGCCGCCAGCCCTTCGCGCCTTCCATGCGCGCGGCTTCCACGATCTCCGGGTTGATACCCGTGAGTCCCGTGAGATACAGGATCATGCAGAACGGCGTTTGCGGCCAGAGTGCGGCGAAGATAATGCCGAACGTCACGAGCTTAGGGTCACCCAGCACGGGAATGCCATGGCCGACGATCATCTTGAGCAAGCCGAAGGTCGGATCGTAGAACCACGAGAACACGAGGCCCACCACCACGCCCGAGAGCACGAACGGCGCGAAGAACAGCGACTTCACGGCCCGTATGCCGCGCACGTGCTGGTTCAGATAAAGTGCGAACACGAGACCGAGCGGCGGCGCGAGCAGGAAGAACACGAGCCACAACAGATTGTTCTTGAGCGCGGTATAGAACGTGTCGGTCTGGAACAGCTCGACGTAGTTGGCGAGACCGACGAATGTCTTCGCGGTCATCCCGTCCCAGTTATAGAAGCTGAGCGTGATGCTGCTGAAGATCGGGTAGACCACGCACAGCGTGAAGAGCGCGCAGCCCGGTAGCAGGAAAAACAGCGCGGCACGATTCTGCTGCCGCCGCACAGTAGAGACGCGACGCGGCCGCGCCGCCCCGATGGGGCGCGCCAAGGTATCGGACATGGTGAAGTCTCGCCGGTGATCGAAGAAGGTGCGGCCGGCGGCGCAATGCGCCGGCCGCACCGCGGCTTTACTTGTGATAGATGCGCTGACGCGTCGTTTCGAGGCGCGCAAGCAGCGTATCGAGCTGCGACGGATCGCTGTAGAACTGCTGCATGGCCTTCATGCCTTCGTCTGCCATTTCCTTCTGCATGTCGCGGTCGTAGAACTGCGCAATACCGCCGCTCGTGCTCGCGAGCGTCTGGAAGCCCACCTTGGAGATGGGATCGTCAGGCTCGGCCGCCTTGTTGTTCGAAGGCAGCTGGCCCCAGCCGTGCGCGAGTTCGGCGTTGATCGCGGGCGTTTCCATGAAGGCGAGCAACCGGCGCGCGTCGGCCTTGTTCTTGGCCTTCGCCGGAATGAGCAGCACGTTCACGGGACCGTCTTCGGCCGTCGGCACATTGGCGTCGATGATCGGGAAGCGGAAAAAGCCCACGTTCTGTTTCATGTTCTCAGGGAAGCTCGCCGAGAAGAACGTGCCCATCAGCATCATTGCCGCCTTGCCGTTCACGAGCACCGGCGCGATCGAATCCACGTCGTAGGAAAGCGCGTTCTCCATGAAGCAATGGTTGTCCATCAGCGTCTTCCACGTCGTGTAGACCTTCTTCACGCGCGGGTCGGTATAGGGAATCTGACCGGCCATCAACTTCTGATGGAACTCGTTGCCGTTGATGCGCAGGTCGAGATAGTCGAACCAGGCAGCGAGCGTCCAGCTGTCGCGCGCGGCCACGGCAATGGGCGCGACGCCAATGGCGTTGAGCTTCTTGCAGCTTTCCAGCAATTCGTCGAAGGTCTTCGGCTCCGAATTGATGCCGGCCTTCGCGAACAGGTCCTTGCGATAGAAGAAGCCATAGGCGTCATAGCCCAGCGGCGCGGCATACTGCTTGCCGTTCCATGTGGATGCGCTCTTCACCGACGCATACTGCTCGTTCCAGCCGTTCTTTGCCCAGTCCGGCGAAAGGTCTTCCAGCAGGCCGCGCTCGGCGTAATAGGCCATGCGCTCGCCGTCGTGCCACGACACCACATCGGGCGGATCGGTCGCGAGCCAGCCGCCCATCTGCACCTTGTAGGCTTCCTCGGTGATATAGGAGACCTTGAGGTCGACGTCGGGATTGGCTTTCTTGAACTGGTCGAAGGCGTCTTGCCATGTCGAGCGCTGGTTGGCGCGCGCCGAGACGTTGACGGTGAGCGTCCCGGCGTTGGCGGCGATGCTCGCGAACGCCGTCGCCGCAGCGATCGCAACGGCGGCCGAGGCGCGGGCCAGCGAACCGAACGTTTTCATGCGATTGGAAAACATCTGTTGTCTCCTGTGTCGATCCATCCAACATGCTGTTGGACTGCCTTTGTCGACTGACGGCACCCGCGCCGCCAGACCTGGTGACCCGCTCTACCGGCGGGGTATAACGAAATCAGGCCAGCGCCGGCGCATGCGCTGCCGCGAGCCGGCGCAACGCCGCGCCTTCGGCGTCGAACAGATGGCACGCCTGCGGCGGCACATGCACACGGATGCGTTCGCCCACACCGATAAGCGAATCTCCCGGCGCTTTGGCGACCAGTGTGCCAGCCGCATGATCCGCATGCAGATAGCTATGTTCGCCCAGGCGCTCGGCGAGGACCGTTGCGCACGCAATCGATTGATCGTCGCCAGTCAGCCGCAGATGCTCGGGCCGCACGCCCAGCGTGACCGGCTGGCCGCGCTGCAATGTGCGGCCGTCGACGCAGGCTAACAGCGTCTGCCCGCCTTCGAGCGTGACGCGCACGCCCTCTTCATCCACCGAGTCGACACTCGCGTCGATGAAGTTCATGCGCGGCGAGCCGATGAACCCGGCCACGAAGCGTGACTTCGGGTGGTGATAGAGATCGAGCGGCGCGCCGCTTTGCGCCACGCTGCCGTGGCGCTCCATGTCGGCGCCCGCGTGCAGCAGCACGATGCGGTCGGCGAGCGTCATCGCCTCGACCTGGTCGTGCGTGACGTACACGACGCTCGCATCCGTGAAGCGCTGGTGCAGGCGCGCGATCTCGATGCGCGTATGGCTGCGCAACGCGGCGTCGAGATTGGAAAGCGGCTCGTCGAACAGGAACACGCCGGGCTCGCGCACGATCGCGCGGCCGATGGCGACGCGCTGCCGCTGTCCGCCCGATAGCGCCTTGGGATGCCGGTCGAGCAGCGCTTCCAGTTGCAGGCTACGCGCGGCGTCGCGCACGCGCCGCTCGATCTCCGCTTTCGGCACCTTGGCGATCTTCAGGCCGAACGCGATGTTCTCGAACACCGTCATGTGCGGAAAGAGCGCGTAGCTCTGGAACACCATCGCCACGCCGCGCTCGGCGGCGGGCACGTCCGTCACCACGCGCGAACCGATGCGCAGTTCGCCTTCGCTCAATTCTTCGAGGCCCGCGATCATGCGCAGCAGCGTGGACTTGCCGCAGCCGGAAGGCCCGAGGAACACGCAAAACTCATGATGCCCAATGTCGAGATCGACACGCCGCACCACCGGCGGATGATCGCCGTAGCGCTTGCCGACGCCCGAGAGCTGTATCGTCGCCATGTTCTCGCCTCGAAATTTAAGCGCTTAAATTTTTATGCAGAAAACTTCCCACAGCCCTTGCGCAGCGGGCATTTAACCGCTTAAATTCGAATCCGGCATAATCGCGCATTCGTTGTCTCCGTTGATGTTGTGGGAGAAAAGTAGCAAACCCGGCCGCAGCATTGCAACATTTGAATCATCTTCCCTGAATGTGGGAAAGGTCCGACATGGTCACCTTGTCAGAAGTCGCGCGGCGCGCACGCGTCACGGCGGCTACCGTTTCGAACGTGCTGCGCAACCGCGAGAAGGTTCGCCCCGAGACGGCCGAGCGCGTACTGCAGGCCATCGCCGAACTGGGCTACCGGCCCAACCTCAATGCGCGCGCGCTCGCGCAGGGGCGCTCGTCCACGCTCGCGCTCATGCTCTCGAACATCTCCAACCCGTTCTATCCCGAGTTCGTGCTCGCGGCCGAGCGCGCCGCGCGCAAGGCGGGCCACTTCCTCATGGTCTGCAACACCGACGACGACGCGCAAATCGGCCGCGCCTACCTGAACCAGATCGCGGGCACTTTCGCGGACGGCGTGCTCGTGATGAACACCGACATCGCCATGAACGAACTGTGCATCTCGGCCATGCACAACGGCCCCATTCTGCTGGCGATGTGGGAGCACCCAGAGAACCCGCCCGTGTTGCCATGCGTGGCCGTTGACTTCGCGCGCGCAGGCGCACTCGCGGCGCAGCATCTGCTTGAGTTGGGACACCGAAATATCGCCATGCTGATCGGCGACGGCTGCGGCGGCTTGCAGGATGCGCGTTCGGAAGGATTCCGAACGGCTCTACGCGAAGGCGGCGTGGATCCCGCGAACGTGGCGCAGATGCAGGTACGCGATTCGATCGACTCCGGCTACGCGGCCTGCCAGGAATTGCTCGCGCGACACCCGCGCGTGAGCGCGATCTTCGCGACCAACGACCTGCTTGCGATCGGCGCGATTCAGGCGCTGGTCAGCATGGGGCGCGCCGTGCCCGACGATGTGTCGGTGATCGGCATCACCGACATTCAGCTCGCCCATCAGATGCGCCCCGCGCTCACCACGGTCGCGATCCAGACCGAGGCCGTGGCCGAACTGTCGATCCGCAGCCTGATCCGGCTGATCGACGAACCGGACCAGCAGCCGCCCATGGTGCTCGGGCCGCCGCCCGAGCTTGTCACGCGCATGTCCACGGGGCCGCGCAGGCGGCGCGCGCGGGCCTGACGCGCAGGCAGCGTGGCGAAACCGCCACGGCGCCAAATATTGAGACGCACGGTCAAGCCGCCCCGAAAAAGCGCGCTAGATTTGTGCGACGACGAGGCGAATCTGCCCGCTTGGCGGCGGCTGGCCTGTCGATGGATGGTCCGAATTCGCGCATTCCGCATTGCTTTGCCTGCCGGGGGAGTTTAGGCAAGCCGTGCGCGGCATTTCATGTGCCAGGAACGCGCCGATCCGGGGCCGTGCAGCCGTAAAGGCGACCTGAGAGAACCGAAAAAAACATGAGCACCCTAGCCAAACCGACGCCTCAGAAGGCCTCGGGACTTCTGCCGGCGGCGCTGGCCGATACGCAACTCGACCACGTCGAACGCATGGTGCAGCACTACGCCCACAACGGCGACGCCGCCGTGAAGGGCTTCGACTACGCCTATTGGCGCAAGCGCCTGCGCGCCGTAGCCGAAACCTACGATCTGGTTGCAACTCAGCGCAGCCGCATTGTCGGCCTGCTCGACAAGCTCGAGCGCGACGCCCTCCTCAGCCTGCCGCCGCACAAACGGACCTGATCCGGCACGCGCCCGGCCTCGCTCGACAGGCGCCCGCGAAGCGCCGACAATGAATGCCCTTTACGGCGCGCCCGTCCCGATCTGCGGGACCGGGCGCGCTCACGTTCGCGCGCCGCGGCGCGCACGGGGCATCCATGCAGGACACAAACGCAAGCAATCGACATTTCGACACGCTCATCGTCGGTGCGGGTTCGATGGGCATGGCGGCCGGCTATTATCTGAGCCGTCTCGGCAACAAGGTCCTCCTGCTCGACGCCGGCGATCCGCCTCACGATCAGGGTGCGCATCACGGCGGTACGCGCCTCATTCGCCACGCCTACGGCGAAGGCGCCGCCTACGTGCCGCTCGCCTTGCGCGCCCAGCAGCTTTGGGAAGACCTCGAGCAGCAAGCGCAAACGGCCCTTTTTGTGCGCACGGGCGTCGTCAATATCGGCTCGCCCGACGACACGTTCCTGCGCGAGGTGCAGGCGAGCGCCGCCCGCTACGGCATCCCGCTGGAAACGCTCGACTCAGCCACTGCCGGCAAACGCTGGCCCGCGTGGCGGCTGCGGCCAGAGCAGATCGCGAACTTCGAACCCGGTGCGGGCGTGCTGTATTGCGAGCGCGCGATCAGCGCGTACCGCCAGCTCGCGATCGCGCTCGGCGCCACGCTGGGCACGAATACGCGCGTCGCGCGCATCGAGTGCCATGGGCGGGAGAGCGTCAACGTCTGGACCGACAACGACGAAAAGTTCACCGCGCGAGACCTGATCGTGTGCGCCGGCAAATCGACTCGCGGTCTGCTTTCGCCACTAGGCCTCGACGTGCCGGTCACGCGCGTGCGCAAGAGTTTCGCGTGGTTCGAGTGCGAGCCCGGGCTCTTTGCGCCGGAGCGCTTCCCGGGCTTTTTCGTCGCCTCGGAAGTGGGCGGATTTTACGGGTTTCCCGATCTCGACGGCAGCGGCCTGAAACTGGGCCGCCACGACACCGGCGAGCCCGTCGCTGCGGACGCGCCACTCGCGCCATTCGGCACCCAGCCAACCGATCTCGGCGATCTGCAAGCCTTCCTGGAACGCTACTTGCCGGGCGCGGGCAGGCTGCGCGTGGGCCGTGCCTGCGAATACGACATGACGCCGGACGAGCATTTCATTATCGACCGCGTGCCCACCTGCCCGAATGTGCACATCGCAACCGGCTTTTCCGGACACGGTTTCAAGTTCGCCAGCGCGATCGGCGAGGCCCTGGCCGAGCGGATCACGCAGGGCGAAAGCCGCATCGACCTTGGGATGTTCGCGCGCAAGCGCTTTGCGTAGCGAGACGGCTCAAGCCTAGTTCGCGGGAATCGTCACGACCGGCGCCTTGCTGCTCGTCTCGGCTTCCGCGAGCGCCATGAGGTTTTGCAGCACCGTGAACGCGTATTTCGAGTCGAAGTCGGAGCGTTCTACCCAATACGCCGTGCCGTCGTACTCGATCGCAACGTAGGCGTCCGCGGGCGCCTTGGGCCCCTGGTGCACGATGATGATCGGCCGCGTTTCGCCCCCAATGAGCCCGACAGTCGGTTTCGTCGCGCCGCTCTGCACCTGGGCGTCCGGCACCTGCACCTGCGCGCCGATATCCGTGAGGATGCCGAGCACCGAGCGCGTCACCATCGGAATGCGATTGCCGCTCTGCGCCGAGGGTCCGTAGACGATCTCGTAAGTGCGCGTGTCCGCCGCGAGATGGAGCAGTTCGCGCACCCGCGCCAGGTCCGCCGAAACCTGCGGCGACTGCGCGCTATTCGTCGCGCCGAGCGCGAGAAACACCCTGGTCTTGCCGTTTTCGCTGCGCGACTCCACGTTCAGTTCCCCCTCCAGTTGCAGGCGCCGTAGCGTCTGAAGCAACTGGAAGAAACCCGCCGAGCCCGCGCTGCCCTCTCCGCCTAGCGCGCTGCCGTTCTGCAGCCCGCCGATCGATTGCGCGCCGATACGCAGCAGCAGATCGACCGGCATGCCGCCTTCGGCGAGCGGCATCATGAGTTCCGGCGCGAGCGGCCGGATGTAAGCCGAGGCGAACGCCTCGCCCGTGGTTGGCGTGAACGTGAAAGTCGGGCGATTCGACCAGGAGATATTACCGGTCGCAAGCGCGTAGTTCGGCTGCGCGCCCGAGCCGATATTGCCTGTGGCGCCCGCCGTGGAATCGAATTGATACGCGGCGATGATCGAACTTACCGTGAGAAAGGCCGGCGCGTCGCCGTAGCGCAATCCGACCACCGCCGCGAGTATTCCACGCTTTTTTGCATCGCCGAGCGCTCTTGCGTAGTCGACCTGATCGGCGCGCAAGCGCGTCGGGCCGAGATGCACACACGCCGTGCCCAGCAAGGCCGAGCACGAAACCGCCAGAATCGTCGCTTTTGAAATCATCGGAAGCCTGCGCAGCGGGCCGCGCAAAGTGAGTGGGTTCGCGCGCACTGGTAGCAAACGTTGTGCCCCGATATTTCAGAAGCGCAAGCGTGACCCTTCCGGCGATGGCTCCCTCAAGCGCGCGGCACGCACGATTGCGCACGCGCCAGCAGCACTTCGCGGTCGCGCGCGTTTTGCGTGAGCGCCGCTGCGCGCTCGAATTCCGCACGCGCTTCGGCACGGCGCGCCAGCTTTTCGAGCAGGTCGCCGCGTGCGGCCGGCAGCCACGGATAGTGGCGCAGCGCGGGTTCCGCACACAGCGCATCGACGAGATCGAGCGCCGCTTGCGGCCCTTGTGCCATGCCCACCGCCACGGCGCGATTCAGACGCACGACGGGCGAGGCGTCGAGTTTCAGCAGCGCGTCGTAGATCGAGACGATCTGCGCCCAGTCGGTCTGCGCCGCGCTCGGGGCGCGCGCGTGGCAAGCCGCGAGCGCCGCCTGCAGCGCGTACGGGCCCGGCGTACCCGCGCAGGCCGCGCCGCGCGCGATCGCGGCAAGCCCGCGCCGAATCAATAGCGCGTCCCAGCGGCTACGGTCCTGGTCGGCGAGCAGCACGGCGCGCCCTGCCCGGTCCACACGTGCGGGCAGGCGTGAAGCCTGCAGTTCCATCAACGCAACGAGGCCGTGCGCCTCGCCCTCTAGCGGAACGAGTTCCGCCAGCATGCGGCCAAGGCGCAGCGCTTCTTCGCACAGCGCGGGGCGCGTCCAGTCCGGGCCCGCCGTGGCCGTGTAGCCTTCGTTGAAGATCAGATAAATCACTTCGAACACCGAAGCAAGCCGGGGTTCGAGGTCGGCGAGGCGCGGCACTTCGAAGGGGACTTTCGCCGCCGCGAGCGTGCGCTTGGCCCGCACGATGCGCTGCGCGACGGTTGCCTCGGGCACGAGGAACGCACGCGCGATCTCAGCCGTGGTGAGGCCGCCCAGCAGACGCAGCGTGAGCGCGGCGCGCCCCTCCTTCGGCAGCACGGGATGGCACGCCACGAACACGAGCCGCAGCAAATCGTCGCCGATCTCGTCCTCGCGCGCGGCGTCGAGCGCCTCCACGAAGTCGGGCGCGAAGTGCGCTTCGAGCGCTTCGAGATCCGCTCCCATCGCCTCGTGCGCGCGGGCATGCGAGGCCGCGCGACGCAGCCGGTCGAGCGCGCGATGTTTCGCGGCGGTCATGAGCCACGCTCCGGGGTTGTCGGGAATGCCGCTCGCGGGCCAGCCTTCGAGCGCGGCGACGAACGCGTCCTGCGCGATTTCCTCGGCCACACCCACGTCGCGCACGATGCGCGCGGCGTGGGCGATCACCTTCGCCGACTCGATGCGCCACACGGCCTCGACCGCGCGGCGCGTTGCCGTGAATGGGTCGTGAGGGTCGCGCGCTTGCGTCACGAGCCGTGCGCGCCCTTTTCGACCGCCGCCGGCGACATGTACATCAGTTCCCAGATGTGGCCATCGGGGTCTTCGAAGCTGCGGCCGTACATGTCGGTGCCGCACTCCATCGGCGGACGCTTCGACGTGCCGCCCGCCGCGAGCGCCTTGTCGACGAGCCCGTCCACTTCCTCGCGCGACACGCACGAGAGGCAGGTCAGCACTTCGGTGCTTTCGCGTGCGTCCACGAGCGCCTTGTCGGTGAAGCCGCGCATGAAATCGAGGGTGAGCAGCATGGCGTACATGTTCTCGCCCAGCACCATGCAGGCGGCCTGGTCATTGGTGAATTTTGGGTCGAACTTGAAGCCGAGGTGGCCAAAGAAGTCCATCGAGCGCTTGAGGTCGCGCACGCCCAGATTGACGAAGATGTGCTTATGCATGTTTGGAGCCTCACGGTGATCGAGCAAATGCTCAGGATGCCTTACGTTGTTCCTGCAGCTGGCGAAAACTCTCGACGCCCTCGCACTGCGGAAGTTCGTCGAGTTCATAGAGTTGCCGCACTTCGACCTCGCCCTCGGTGTGCTTGCCGAAGGGCGACGGGAACCGGCGCGCCCATTCGAGCGCTTCGTCGCGCGAGCGGACCTGGATCAGCGTATAGCCGGCGATTAGCTCCTTCGTTTCGGCAAACGGACCGTCAAGGATCGTGGGCTTGCCGTTCGTGTAGTGCACGCGAAAGCCACGCGAGCTGGGTTGGAGGCCCGAGGCGTCGAGCAGCACGCCGGCCTTCGCCAGCTCCTCGTGATAGCGGGCCATCTCGGCGAAAACTTCCACGTCGTCGGGCGGCTCGCCCGCTTCGGTCAGCGCGTTGGCGCGCACCATGATCATGAATCGCATTGCCTTCTCCTGAATGTGATGTTTGGGGACACTCGAAGCAAGCGGCACCCTTGGGTGCGCTCATGAACACGACGCGCGGGGCGCGCGGAAATCGACAAACGACAGCGAAATTTTTTACGTGCCTGGGGAAAGTACCTGGTGAAGCGCCGCCTCAGCGGAAACACGGACCGGTTTCGCGCACCTCAACGCTCGCCCATTGCGCCGCGGGACAGCGCCGCGCGATGGCCAGTGCCTCGTCGCGCGTTGCGCAATCGACAAGGAAAAAGCCGCCGATCATCTCCTTCGCCTCGGCGAACGGGCCGTCGACGATGCTCGTACGGCCTTCGCGCACCTGCACGCGTGCGCCGCTGGTGTCGGAGGTGAGCGCGTGCGCGTCGATCAGCTTGCCCTCGGCGGCGAGTTCATCCGCGAACTCGACCATGCGTGCGTAGAGCGCCTCGCCTTCGGATTGCGCGCGCGTCTCGCGCTGGCCGCGCGGCTCGGCGATGAGCAGCATGAATGGCATGAACGTGTCCTCTCAGTCAGCCTGCGATCCTGAAAGGCAAGAGTCTATTCCAGATGAACCGTTGCGCGTCGCGACCAGGCGCGCTTTCGGACGCTCACGCGTAGCGCGCGAGGAAGAGATCGGCGGAGGACTCGGCGATCTGGCGTTGCTGCGCCTCGTCGAGCGGGGGCTGGCCCATCGCGACCTGCGGCCAGAAGGCGAATGCCTTCACGACGCCATGCAGTTGCTGCGAGGCGAATGCCGGGTCGGTCGTTTTCAGGCGGCCATCGGCGGCGGCGGCGCGCACCCAGACCGTGACGTCCTCTTCGCGCTCGCCAATGCGGGCCACCATGTCGCGGGCGCGCTCGGGCGAGTGGATACCCGCCGCGATCGCCACGCGCGCAAGCTTGAAAAACGCTTCATCGCTCAGGAGCCGCAGCTTGCGCATCAGCAACTCGACGAGCTGCGCGCGCAGCGGTTCGCCGGCGCGGTAGGTCGGCGCATCGGCGGTCGCGCTCGCATCCCAGAGCTGACACAGGATCGACGCGAACAGCGCCTCCTTGCTCGGGAAATGGTTGTAGACCGTGCGTTTCGAGACGCTCGCGCGCGCCGCAATACGGTCCATGCTCGTGGCGTCGAATCCGGAGGCCAGAAATTCGTCGATGGCCGCCGCGACGATGGCGGCGCGCTTGCGGTCGGTCAGGCGCTGAGGGGTGGCGGGGATGCAATCCATTCCCAAATCTTACACCAGACAGTTTACTTTTCGCCAGAATAAACTACACTGTGCAGTCTACTTCCTGTTTCCAAAGGCAGCCGCCGACATGACCTCGCCTTTCGCATCGCTGAGCCGTACCTTGGGCCTGAGCGCCGCACAACGCGGCCGCGAGCTCTCGTCCACCTCGCCGCAACACGACGGCGAGCGCTTTCGCAACGTGCGTCCGCGCCCGGCCGAGGGGATCGGCAAGACGCTGAAGATCATGTGGAACATGATCTTCCACAAGCCGGGCGGCACCGTGCCCGCCGGCTCGCTGCCCGTTCAGGCGCTCACGCGCGAACAGCTCGAGGCTGCGCCCGACCGCAGCGTCTACCGGCTCGGCCATTCCACGCTGCTCTTCAAGCTGCGCGGCCAGTTCTGGCTCACCGACCCGGTTTTCGCGGAGCGCGCCTCGCCGTTCCGGCACCTCGGGCCCAAGCGCTTTCACGCGCCGCCCATCGCGCTTGCCGACCTGCCGCCGTTGCGCGGCGTGATCCTCTCGCACGACCATTACGACCACCTCGACCGCGAAACCGTGCTCGCGCTCGCCGCCACGACGGGCGTGTTTCTCACGCCGCTTGGCGTGGGCGATCGGTTGATCGAATGGGGCATCGACGGTGCGAAGGTGCGCCAGTTCGACTGGTGGCAAGGCGCGAGTGTCGAGGGCATCGAGTTCACCGCCACGCCCGCGCAGCATTTCTCGGGGCGCAGCCTGTTCGACGGCAACAGCACGCTGTGGGCGTCGTGGGTGATCGCCGACGCCGACCTGCGCGTGTTCTTCAGCGGCGACACCGGCTACTTCGACGGCTTTCGCACCATTGGTGAACGCCTCGGCCCGTTCGACGCGACCTTCATCGAGACCGGCGCGTACGACCCGCAATGGCCCTACGTCCACATGCAGCCCGAAGAAACGGTGCAGGCGCACGTGGATTTGCGCGGCGAGTGGCTCGTCCCGATTCACAACGGCACGTTCGATCTCGCGATGCATCGCTGGCAGGATCCGTTCGAGCGCGTGACCGGGCTCGCGCTCGCGCGCGGCGTGACGCTCTCCACGCCGCGCATCGGCGAGCGGCTCGATCTGGCCGAGCCGCATCGGGGGGAGCGCTGGTGGCGTGAGGTGGCGGAAAGCGCAGAAAGCACCAGGCGGCCCTGGTCGGCGCGCCGTTTGTTCGCTTGCCGTGACGCGAGCGAAGTGCGCTCGTAACACGCTGTCCCGCTCCCTCATCCCCTGCCGCCCGCGCGCCACACGAACGCGCGCGGGCACGCCGGCTGCTCGTTCCCCGCTTCTTCCCCTTCTGCGCAAAAGTCTCCTAAGCTTTTGCATCAAGGCGCGCATCGCGTCCGTCCCGCTTATCACGCCCCATTACCCTTAACGGGATTTCCCCAGGCTGACAGCCCCCGATTTCTGGCATTAAATAAATCAACTTGATTTATTTAGTCGGTCACGCAGTTCCAGGCCGACCCTCTCTTTTGCTTTGCATGGGACCGGAGTCAGCGCTAAAGCGCCAACTCCGGATCGACAGGAGGAGACACGTGAGAAGTCCGCATGTCGGTCAGGGCAGCAATTCCGCCAACGTCCGCCGCTTCAACGAACGCCTGCTGCTGCAGGCGCTGCGTCGCGCGGGCGAGGCGTCGAAGGCCGATCTCGCGCGTCTCGCGAATCTCACGAGCACCGCGGTGGGCACCATCATCACGTCGCTCACGGCCAACGGCCTGATCGAGGTGAGCGGCCGCCGCGACGGTCAGCGCGGCCAGCCCGCCTCGCTGTTGCGCCTCTCGCCACGCGGCGCGTTCGCCATCGGCGTGCGGCTCGACCGGACCAACATCGAAACCGTGCTCGTGGATTTCGCGGGCCAGATGATCGAGCGCCGCTCGCGCGACATGCTGCTGCCGCAACCCTCGGTCGCGCAGGAGATCGTGCAGCGCGACATCGCCGAGCTATTAGGGCTCCTCACAACCGAGGAACGCAGCCGCCTCGCCGGCATCGGCGTGGCGCAGCCGTACAACCTCGGCAGCTGGCTGCGCGAACTGGGCCTGCCTGCCGACACCTTCCGCGTGTGGAACGACGTGGACTTCGCGGGCGAACTGGCCCGCGCCACGGCGCTGCCCGTGTTCAGCGAAAACGACGGCAACGCAGCCGCCATCGCCGAGATCTTCTACGGTTGCGGGCGCCAGCGCGACGACTTCCTCTACCTGTTTCTCGGCCCGGCGATCGGCGGCGGCATCGCCATCGACGGCGACTGTGTGCGCGGCCTCACCGGCAACGCGGGCGATTTCGCAGTGATGCCCGTGCCGCCGAGCCGCCTGCCCTCGGCGCATAAGCCGCCGGGCCAGTGGGACATCCTGCTTTCGCGCGCCTCGCTCATCGCGCTGCGCCGCCATCTGCAGTATTGCGGCGAGACGATCGACAGCCGCGCCGACCTGGAAGCGTGCATCGCGCGCGGCCACCCCGGCGTGCAGGAATGGCTCGACGACTGCATCGATGCGCTCGCGCCCGCGCTGCGCTCGGCGTTCTGCGTGCTCGATGTGCCGGCCGTGGTGCTCGACGCCGACGTGGACGCGGGCCTGATCGACACGCTCATGCAGCGCCTGCGCCTCGCAGTCGCCGCTACCGCGCCCGAGGCGCGCGGCACGCCCGCTCTGGTGCGCGGCACTTTCGGTCCCGATGCGGGGGCGCTCGGCGCAGCCACGCTCCCCATGTTCTTCAACTTTTCGCCGCGCGCGGGCATCCTCATGGGTGCCGGCGCACAAACTTACGCACAAGCGCAGGAGGAGAGCCATGTCGCCCTCTGAGTCCACGCCGCCGCTGCTGGAAATGCGGGGCATCACCAAGACCTTCCCCGGCGTGCGCGCACTCGACAACGTGCGCCTCACCGTCTACCCCGGCGAGGTCCACTCGCTCATGGGCGAGAACGGCGCGGGCAAGTCCACGCTGATGAAGATTCTCTCGGGCGCCTACCAGGCCGACCCCGGCGGTGAGATTCTCATCGAAGGCAAGCCGGTCGTGATCGACGGGCCGCATGCGTCGCGCGAGTTGGGCGTGGCCGTGATCTATCAGGAACTGAGCCTCGCGCCCAATCTCTCCGTTGCCGAGAACATTCATGCGGGCCGCGAACTGCGCAAGGGCGGCCGCCGCTTCGGCACGGTCGACCGGCGCGCCATGGAGCGCGGCTGCGAAGACGTGCTCAAGCGCCTCGGCGCGAGCTTCGGGCCCACCACGCTGGTGGGCTCGCTCTCCATCGCTGAGCGTCAGCTCGTGGAAATCGCACGCGCCGTACACAGCGACGCGCGCATCATCGTGATGGACGAGCCCACCACGCCGCTTTCCTCGCGCGAAACGGAGCGCCTTTTCAAGCTCATCAACCAGTTGCGCGACGAAGGGCTTGCGATCATCTACATCAGCCACCGGATGGCCGAGGTCTACGAACTCTCCGACCGCGTTTCCGTGCTGCGCGACGGCAGCTACGTGGGCACGCTCATGCGCGACGCGCTCAACGCGGAAAGCCTCGTGAGCATGATGGTGGGCCGCGATATTTCGGGCTTCTACAAAAAAGCGCACGCGCCTTACGATCCGGGCAAGGCTGTGCTCACCGTGCGCGACGTGGCCGACGACAAGCGCGTACGCGGCTGCAGCCTCGACCTGCATGCAGGCGAAGTGCTCGGCGTTGCGGGCCTCGTGGGCGCGG
Organism: Paraburkholderia guartelaensis; assembly: GCF_004353905.1. GTDB lineage: Bacteria > Pseudomonadota > Gammaproteobacteria > Burkholderiales > Burkholderiaceae > Paraburkholderia > Paraburkholderia guartelaensis. Next base: position 33,953 of record NZ_SMOD01000032.1, read on the forward strand.
GCCGCACCGAGCTTGCGCGCCTCATCTTCGGCGCGGAGCCGCGCGTGCGCGGCGAGATCGCCATCGACGGCAAGACGCTCAACGTGCACACGCCGCGCGACGCGATCAATGCGGGCCTCGTCTACCTTACCGAAGACCGCAAGCATCAGGGCCTCTTTCTCGACATGAGCGTGCGCGACAACATCAACGTCGCCGTGGCCGGGCGCGACGCGCGCATGGGCGTGCTCGACCTCGCGCGCGGCGGCGAGCGTGCGAAGGAAGCCATACGCTCGCTCTCCATTCGCGTACCGAACGCGCGCGTGAACGTGGGCGCGCTCTCGGGCGGCAACCAGCAGAAGGTGCTGCTTTCGCGACTGCTGGAAACGAAGCCGCGCGTGCTGATTCTCGACGAGCCCACACGCGGCGTCGATATCGGCGCGAAGTCCGAGATCTACCGCATCATCAACGACCTCGCCAAAACCGGCGTGGGCATCATCGTGATTTCGAGCGAGCTGCCCGAAATTATCGGCGTGGCCGACCGCGTACTCGTCATGCGCGAAGGCTTGTTCGCCGGCGAGCTGGGCGGCTACACCGGCAAGCCCATCACCCAGGAAGCAATCATCGAACTCGCCACAGGCTCGCAGCACCCGCTCGACGAAGCCGCTTGACCTTCACCGCATACGCAAGAAACGTCCCTCAGGAGTACGACATGAAAAGCATTCTTCCCCGGCACGGTGTCGCGGCCTCGCCCACACAGCCCGCGCAAGGCGCTCAACCCGCACGCAGCGTCGCGGTGGACGGTCATCGCCAGCGCATGAAGTCGCTCGTGCGCACCGCCGGCATGCTGCCGGTACTGGTGCTGCTGTGTATCGGCTTCGGTCTGCTCAACGATGGCTTCTTTACGTTGGAGAATCTTTCGATCGTCACGCAGCAGGCGTCGATCAACATCGTGCTCGCCGCCGGTATGACCTTCGTGATTCTCACGGGCGGCATCGACCTCTCGGTGGGCTCGGTGCTGGCCGCCGCCGCCATGGCCGCCATGATCGGCTCGAACTTCGCGGGCTGGGGCTGGGTCGGCGTACCGATGGCGCTCGCGGTGGGCCTCGGCTTCGGCCTCATCAACGGCGCGCTCATCGCGCTCCTGCGCCTGCCGCCGTTCATCGTCACGCTCGGCTCGCTCACGGCGGTGCGCGGCATTGCGCGCCTCATGGGTCACGACACCACGATCTTCAACCCGCAGCTGTCGTTCGCGTTCATCGGCAACGGCACGGTGCTCGGCGTGCCCTGGCTCGTGATCATCGCGCTCGTGGTGGTGGCCGGCTCGTGGTTCGTGCTGCGCCGTACCGTGCTCGGCCTGCGCATCTACTCGGTGGGCGGCAACCCGGAAGCGGCGCGCCTCTCGGGCATCAAGGTGTGGGGCATCGAAATGTTCGTCTATGCCGTGTCGGGCCTGCTCGCAGGTCTCGGCGCGGTGATGTCGGCGGCCCGTCTCTACGCAGCCAACGGCCTGCAACTGGGCCAGTCCTACGAACTCGACGCGATCGCCGCAGTGATTCTGGGCGGCACGAGCTTCGTGGGCGGCGTGGGCTCGATCATCGGCACGCTGATCGGTGCGCTCATCATCGCAGTCCTGACCAATGGTCTCGTTCTGCTCGGCGTCTCGGACATCTGGCAGTACATCATCAAGGGCCTCGTGATCGTCGGCGCCGTGGCGCTCGACCGCTACCGCCAGCGCGGCTCGGCCCGCACGTAAGCAGCATCGGACATGCATCAGCCGGAAACAATTGCGAGCGCAGGCGGTCCTGCTGCGCTCGCCGGGAAATCACCCAAACAGGACCCCTCAGGAGACAACCTCATGTTCAAGAAGAAAGCCGCTCTCGCCGCTGTCGCCCTCACGCTCGGCTTCGCACTGCAAGGCGCGCATGCCGCCGACAAGCAGCTCAAGTCGATCGGCATTACCGTGGGTTCGCTCGGCAACCCCTACTTCGTGACGATCGTTCAGGGTGCGGAAGCGAAGGCCAAACAGATCAACCCGAATGCCAAGGTCACGGCCGTTTCCGCCGACTACGACCTCAACAAGCAGTTCACGCAGATCGACAACTTCATTTCGGCGCACGTGGACATGATCCTTCTGAACGCGACCGATCCGAAGGCGATCCTGCCCGCGGTGAAGAAGGCGCAGGCGGCCGGTATCGTGGTGATGGCCGTGGACGTGGCCGCCGCGGGCGCCGACGCCACCGTGCAGACCGACAACGTGAAGGCCGGCGAGATTTCGTGCGAATACCTCGCGAAGAAGATCAACAACACCGGCAACGTGATCATCCAGAACGGGCCGCAGGTCTCGGCCGTAATCGACCGCGTGAACGGCTGCAAGCAGGTGCTCTCCAAGACGCCCGGCATCAAGATTCTCTCCGACGATCAGGACGGCAAGGGCTCGCGCGAAGGCGGCATGAACGTGATGCAGGGCTACCTCACGCGTTTCCCGAAGATTGCCGGCGTGTTTGCCATCAACGATCCGCAGGCCATTGGCAGCGACCTTGCGGCGAAGCAGCTGCATCGCAGCAACATCGTGATTACGTCGGTGGACGGCGCGCCTGATATCGAAACGGCGCTCAAGACCGATACGCTGGTGCAGGCCTCGGCGAGCCAGGACCCGTGGAAGATGGCGCAAACGGCGGTGCAGGTGGGCTACGACATCATGAACGGCAAGAAGCCCGCCAACCCGATGATCGAAATGACGCCGCAACTCGTCACGCGCGACAACGTGGGCAGCTACAAGGGCTGGTCGTCGCAGCACTAAGCGCCAGGCGTTATCTGAGCACGGGGCGCCCGTGCTCGCGCGTTCAGGCGAGCACGGCGTCCTTCGTCACCACGCGGCGCGGAATGATTTTCAGGTCGTAGAACGTATCCGCGATCTTCTGCTGCTGCGCGATCACGGCGGCGTCGATAGGCCGGTATTCATGCGCGTAGTGCGTGAGGCCGGTCTGGATTGTCGCCGCGTCCAGGCCCTGGATTGGCGAGAGTTTCGCGGCCGCGGCCGCCGTATTGGCGCGCACCCATTGCCCCGTTTTGCCGAGTTCATCCAGCGCAATCGCCAACGCGTCCTTGCGGTTTTGCGCGAATTCGCGCTGGCTCAAGAAGAATTGATGATGGCTCGCCACGCCGCTTGCATCGGCAAGCAAGCGTGCGCCGTCCTGCGATTCGACGGCCGCAAGGAACGGGTCCCAGATCGCCCACGCATCGATGGCGCCGCTTTGCAGCGCCGCGCGCGCGTCGGCGGGCGCCAGATACACAGGCTGCACGTCGCCGATCGAAAGGCCCTGCTTTTGCAGCAGCGCGACGAGAAACCAGTGCACGTCCGAGCCGCGATTCAGGCCGATTTTCTTGCCCTTCAGTCCTGCCACATCACGGATCGGCGAGTTCTTCGCCACCACCACACCTTCCGCGTGCGGCGTGGGCAACTCATACGCCGTATAGACGAAATCCGCGCCCGCGGCCTGGGCAAACACGGGCGGCGCTTCACCCACATAGCCAAAGTCGATCGCGCCCACGTTCAGGCCTTCGAGCAATTGCGGTCCGGCCGGGAATTCGGTCCACGACACCTTGATGCCGAGCGGAGCCAGGCGCGTTTCGAGCGTGCCGTTGGCCTTGAGCAGCACGAGCGTGCTCGCCGCCTTCTGATAGCCAATACGGAACTGGTCGGGCTGATATTTCGCGAACGCGGTGGCGGGCAGCGCAGCGCTGCCGAGCGTTGCGCCCAGCGTGGCGAGGAAATGGCGGCGGGTATAGGGCCTGGGCGGCGTGGGGCGAGTCATCTTCAGCGCTTCCGTGTTGGCATGGGGCATGCACCCACACGGCGCAGCCATCGAAGCGTTGATGCTACCGGGCCGCACGCGTTCGCAGAACCGATGTTTCGCGCTAAGCAAATCACGCCGGCAGGAATACGCGGGCGTGCAACGCGCACGCCCTATGTGCCGGCCGTCATGTGCGGATTCGGCGACATATGCGCCCCATTCGCGCGATACCAGCGCACGAACGCCTCCGAAGGCATGGGCCTCGCATAGAAAAATCCCTGGATATAGGTGACGCCGCGCGCACACAGATAGTCGCGTTGCACCTGCGTTTCCACCCCCTCGGCCACGAGCCGCGCGCCAAGGCTATGCGCGAGATCGATAATGGCGTCGAGCACGGCCGCCTTGCTGCCTTCCGAGTCGATCGTCAGCACGAAGCCGCGATCGATCTTCAGGATATCGAACGGAAATTTCTCGAGATACGAGAGCGAGCAATAGCCCATGCCAAAGTCGTCGATGGCGACCTTCACGCCTTCGCGCCGCAAGGCCACGAGATTGCTGCGCGCCTGCTCGGTATTGCGCACCAGCGTGCGCTCCGTGATCTCCAGCGTGATCGTCGCGCCGCGCGGCGCAACAGCCGCCCGTAGCGCCTGCACGTCGCTCACGAGCTGTACGCCCGACAGATGCTCGGGCGCGAAGTTGACGCCAAGGTGAAAGCCCGACGCGACGTCCCACGTCGCGACGTCGCGCTCGATGAGCTTCAGCAGATGCTGCGTGAGCGGCACGATCACGTGCTCTTCTTCGGCCACCTGAATGAACTCGTCCGGACGAATCGCGCCTTTGCCTGGCCGCACCCAGCGCAGTAACGCCTCCACGCCCTCGCACCGCCCTGTCTCCACGCCGTAGAGCGGCTGGTATTCGACATGGAATTCATTCGCACGAATCGCTCGCAGCAGTTGTTCGCGGCGCGACTGCCCGCTTTGCTGCAAGCGGCGCACGAGCCAGACGAGCCACGCGGAGAAGGCAACCGCCCACGGCATATAGCGCAGCAGCAGGCCGCGCCAATATTCGAGAATGCGCTCGGGCCGCCCGTAGATCTTCAATTCGATCATGGTGCCCGACATGGGCTTTTGCACATCGGCCAGCAACGGTGCGCCGCGCACGTTCACGAGCGCCATGGCTTCGCGCAATACGCTGCCCTCGCCCACCCTCAGCTCGGCCTGGCGAAACACCGTGAGCGGCGCCGCGCCATGCAGCAGGTCCATCAGATACTGCACGTCCACCACGGCCACGACCGCGCGCCCTGCTTCACCCGCAACGCCAACCAGCAGCGAGGGGCGGTTGCGCACCATCGGCGTGTCGTTGACGATCAGGAGCCATTCGTCCTTCGAGGCCGGCACGCTGCCGTTGAGCCAGCCGCCATCGGGGACAGCCTGTTGCGAGTACGCCGACGAGCAGGCGATACGGCCTTCGTAAAGGATGTTGAGCGTGCGCACATAGGGCACGGCGGCGGCCTTGCGCGTGAGATCCGGCGAGAGCGTATTGCACGCTTCGTTCGCACGCGGCCCGAATGTGCGCGCCGCGCTCTGCGCCGTCTCGACGATCGAGACCACCTGCCCGACGATAAATGCGGAAGCGAGATTCGCCTCGCGCTGTGCGATGCGCTCGGCCTCGTAACGCCCGAGCACCACACACAGCAGGATCGGAATCAGCGCCACGACCAGCAGCACGAGCAAACGCGAGACTCGCGAGCGGACCGCGCCGGGGTTGGGCGAGACTTCGGGCAAGGCGTCCTCCGCACCAGGGCCGTCATGGAGGGCGGCTACGGTATGACGCCAACATACACCAACGCGCTGGCAGCGGGCGCGCGCAGTGCCCGGCGCACGCAAACGTCAGCTAACGTGAACGCACTTTATGCGCATTCGATGCGGTTGCGGCCGCCCTTTTTCGCGCGGTAGAGCGCGAAGTCGCTGCGCGTGAGCGCGCCTTCGGCGCTCATGTCGGCCGCATTCATGAGCGTGATGCCGATGCTCACGGTCAGCGCGACCACATCGCCGTCGACGCCGAGCGGCTGCGCCGCGAAGTGCTCCTGAATGCGCCGCGCGACGCTTTGCGCGCCTTCGAGGTCGGCAGCCGCGAGCAGAATCGCAAACTCCTCTCCGCCGATGCGCCCTGCCATATCGCCCGTGCGCAACTGCGTGCGCAGGATCTCGGCGAAATGGCGCAGCACGTCGTCGCCGATTGCGTGGCCCCAGCGGTCGTTGATCGACTTGAAGTGATCGAGGTCGCACATCATCACGGCCGCGCCCGCGCCGCCGCGCCGCACCTGTGTCAGTTGCGCCTCGACGCGCGCCATGAAATGACGGCGGTTGGCCAGACGTGTGAGACCGTCGGTGCTCGCGAATTCCTGCAGTTCGGCTTCGATGCGCTTGCGCTCGGTGGCGTCCGTGATGAAGCCATGCCAGACCGTCGTGCCGTCTGCGAGCCGCTGCGGCCTCGCGTCGCCCTGGCGCCAGCGCAGGCCCTGCTGCGGCAGCAGCACGCGAAACTCCAGATGCCACGGCGTGAGGTTCGCCGCGGAGAGTTCGAACGAGTCGCGCCATGCGTCGAGATCGTCGGGATGAATCAGCGCGTCGATGCACGCCGTGTCGTGCGCGGCCTGCTCAGGTGTGAGTTCGTAGATCTCGGCAATGCCCGCGCTCGCATAGGAGAAGAACGCGCGGCCGCCGGGCAACTGGCGGCGCTGGAACACGAGGCCCGGCACTTCGTTCGTGAGGTTCGTGATGAGCGCCGCGCTCTCGCGCAAACGCTCGGCCATCTCGCGCATCGAGGTGATGTCCGTGGTCGTGCCGATCATGCGCAGCGCCCGCCCGTGCGCGTCACGGCTCATCACCTTGCCGCGGCTGCAGATCCATTTGTAGCGGCCATCTTTGCAGCGAATGCGATGCTCGACCTCGTAAGTGGGCGTGCGGCCGTCGAAATGCGCCTGCATCGCGGCCTTCACGTAGTCGCGGTCGTCAGGATGCAGCCGCAGATAGCTGTCTTCGATACGGCTCGTCAGCTCGTGGTCTGCGTAGCCGAGTATCGCCTTCCAGCCCACCGAATAGCGGATCTCGCCCGTCACCACGTCGCGGTCCCAGATGCCCGTGCCGCTGCCCGCGATGGCATGCGCGAGCAGGCGTTCGTGCTCGCGCAACGCTTCGAGTTCGGTATGGAGCGTGGATTCGCCGGTGGCGGAAGTTGCGATGTCGCCGCTCGTGGTGAGCGTGGGCCGCACGGCCAGCGCGGCCGCCACACGCGCAAAGTCGCCGAGGCTCGCGCGCCCGGCGGCATCCAGTTCGCGCGGTGCGGGGTCGATCAGGCAGAGGCTGCCCACGTGTTCGCCCTGCGCGCCGTACAAGGGCCACGCTGCCACGAAACGAAGCGGCTTGCTTGCGTGTGCAAGCACGTCGCGCCAGGCGGGATCCTCGGAAATATCGGGCACGATGAGCGGCTCGCGCGCCTCGCCGGCGCCGCAGCCATGCGCCAGCACGCGCAGCGCCTCGTAGAGCGTTTCGTCCACGCCGGCACCCAGCCCACGCTCAGCGGGCGCCTCGCCGGGCACCACGCAGGCTGCCGCCACGCCGAAATGCGCCGCGACGAGCCTCAGCAGGCCGTCGAGCAACGGATCCGCCGCGTCGTGCCCGGCGGGGAGCGAAAACGCATGATCGTGCGAGCGCAACGGTCCGCCCTGCTCCCGCACCCCGGCGCACCCGGCTTTGCTTATGGGCGGCACGGCCTCGGGCATCGACGAGGGAACGGTCATGGCAGGCGCTCAAACAGGAAATTCGAGCGCCTAGTATATAGCGCGCGTCTGGGAGGCCGCCGGCGACCCCGCAAACCTCAGGTGTCGCCGCGCCGGCGGAACACCCACCATCCCAGCAACGCCGTGAAGGTCGCGACCAGCACCACCATGAGCCAGAAGCCGTGGCGGTTTTCCGCGAGCGGAATGCCACCGACGTTCATGCCGAAGAAGCCCGCGACGATGTTGATAGGCAGCGCGAGCACGGTGACGAGCGTGAGCGTGAAGAGCGTGCGGTTGTTCTGCTCTTCGAGCCGCGCGGCAATCTCTTCCTGCAAGAGCTTGATGCGCTCGACGAGTCCGGCCATGTCGCCCAGCACAAGCGAGAACTCTTCGGTCGCCTCGCGCAGGTCCTGCATGTCGGCTGTCTGGAGCCAGCGCGGCGGGCGCGCGAGCAGACGGAAAATCGAGCCCGGCTCCGGCGCGAGCATCCGTTGCAGGCGCACCAGAATGCGCCTCATGGCCGCGAGTTCGTGGCGGCTCGCAGAGCGGCGCAAGGCGAGAAACTGATCCTCGGCGCGATCGACGTCGACATTCGTGCGTCGCACGATCTCCACCATGAGGTCGGCCTGGTCGCGCATCAGGTGGATGAGCAGTTCGGCCGGCGAGCGGAACGTCTCGCCGCTGCGCACGTAGCCACGCAGACGGTCGATGGAGCGCAGCGGCTTCAGGCGCGCCGAGACAAGAATGCGCTCGTGCGTGTACGACCAGAGCGTCGCGATCTGCGAGGGCGTGAGTTCAAAATCGAACATCACGTCATTGACCACGGCGAACAGCCCGTTGTCGACGTGTTCAATACGCGTGGAGTGCGAGCCTTCCACGAGCATCTCGAAGAAGGCGTCGGGCAGGTCGAGATGCGCGCGCATCCACGGCTGCGCCGCGGCGTGGGCGAGATTGAAGTGCAGCCAGTAAAACGTGTCGTCGCGCGCGACTTGCGGCTCGCCGCTCTCGTGCGTGCGCCGCAGCGCCTCGAGGACATCGTCGCACGTGACGGGCTGCCCGGGCTGGCCAGGCGTGAAGCGAAAACCGCAAATGAGGCCCGACAGGTCGGCGCCATACGTTGCGACGGACGAAGCGAAATCCATGGTCGTCATGGCCGGTTGATCGGCGCACAGCATGCCATACGCGTGCTTTTGCAGGCAAGCGCGCGAATCGGTGCGCCGACACGCGTGGGTCATCTGCACATGTTAGGCCACGCCGGGCAAGCCGAGCTGGGTGCGCCCGAGCGCGGTGAGATCGGCCACGCCCGCACGATCCGCCAGATCGGCTTCGATATGCTCTGGGGGAAAGTCGGGCGGGCTGCGGCCTTCGAGAAAGCTCGGCAACTGGCGCTGCAAATAGGCGTCGTTCTTCGCGCAACCCGGCGTGGCCGGAATATACATCACGTTGCTGTAGCCGCTGCCGCGGTGCTCGTCTTCCACGGAGTGAATCACGTCGCAGTGCCAGAACACGGTGTCGCCGGCCTGCATCTGAGGAATCGATGTCAGCGCATCGAACAGCGGCGCATGCCACTCATGGCTGATCGGCAGTCCGCGGCCCGGCTGCGCGCCGCACAGGTCGTCCTCGGCCACGTCGTCCTGAAGCGCGCGCAAAAGGACGTACGCCATGGCGTTGGCGATGGGCACGATCTGCAGCGTGCCGTCGCCGGGGCCCTGCGGCGTGAGCGCGGTCCAGCCCTGGAAGGTGCGGAACATCGACGAGGCGATGCGCGAGGGAATCTCGCTCGCGTGCGTGCGGTACGCGCCGTCGAATGGGTCGTAGCGCCGCCAGTCGCCCGAGAACACGTGGCGATAGACCTGGCGGAAATTTTCGTCGACCCACCGTTCGACCGCACCGCCGTCGCAATGCGCCGCGAGGCCGGGGGCAGCCGTTCCGGGCGGCCGGCGCCGCAGACGGTCGGCGTAGACGGGCACGACATCAGGATCGAAATGCACGCGCCCTTCGCTCTCGTGGCGCCATAGGCGGTTGAGGAAGACGCGCGCGGCCGTCAGTTCGGCGGACTCGCGCGCCTGCACCTGCGGCCTCGACCAGTAGAGGCCATAGATCAACGGGCGGCTCGCCTGCGGCGGCAGGGCGTTGCGTTGCGCCGCGCGTTCGGCGGCACGCGCGTCGAGATCGTTGCGCGCCACGTAATCGGCGATTTCGGCGTCCCAGCGCGCGGCCTGCTCCGGCTCGAACACGCCACGTATCACACAGGCGCCGCGCGCTTTCACGAGCGCGATCGCCTCGGGACTTACGCGCTGCGCCGCGATATCGGCGAACGCGATCTCCGGAATCACGGCCTCGCCCGCCTCGCGCAGCTGGGCAATGTGCCGCGCTTCTTCACCAATGACCTGCGCGACTTCCTCGAACACTTCGCGATAATTCGGCAGTTGCGCGCGCAACATGCGCTTGGCCTGCCGGATCGCGGCCGGTACATCGTCGATTTGAAGTGCCGCCATGCGTGTCTCCATCGGGGTTGAATGCCGTCGTTTGATGGCAAGCATACGCCTCAATTGGCGCGCGCCTGGCGTTAACCGTTTGGCATCCCTCCCCTCAGGTCTTCAAAATTTAAACAGGTAAACTTGCAAGTTTGGCTGTTTATCCTCATCATTCGATGACATATCGCATCCGAATCCGCGTGGATCGTCATGTCTGCCAAAACCCCTGAACCCGCCGTCATCGACTTCATGCAGGCGATCGGCATGCTCGTGCGGCGCACGCGCAACGAGTCGTATGCGGGTGCCCTTTCGATGACCGAGTCCGTCGTCATGTCGCGGCTGGCCAACGACGGCCCCGCCACGATTGCCGCGCTCGCACGCGCCGAAGGCATGCGGCCCCAGTCGATGGGCGCTACCGTCGCGGCGCTCGAGGACATGGCCCTCGTCACGCGCACGCCACACGCGACCGACGGCCGCCAGGTGCTCATCGAGCTGACGCAAAAGGGCAAGCAACTGCGCAAGAAAAACCGCGACGCGAAACAACTGTGGCTCTCGCAAGCCATCGCGAACCTCGACGAAGATGAGCGCGCCGCGCTTTTCAAGGCGGGCGACATCATGAGAAGGCTGGCTGAACGATGAGCGGAACGCGAGATCCCAGCGGCGCCGCCAGCCGGATTCCCCGGTCCGTCTGGAAGGTCGCCGTCGTCGTCTCGATCGGCTCGTTCATGGCGCAGATGGACTCGACGCTCGTGAACGTCTCCCTCTCCGCCATCGGCCATGCGCTCCACTCGCCCGTTGCCACGACGCAGTGGATCATGAGCGGCTACCTGCTGGCGATGGCGCTCATGCTTCCGCTCAACGGCTGGCTCGTGGACCGTGTCGGTGCGAAGCGGCTCTATCTCTTTGCCTTCACGGCCTTCACGCTCGCTTCGGTACTGTGCGGCGCAGCGCAAAACATGGGGGAACTGATCGCCGCGCGCATATTCCAGGGACTCGTGGCCGGGCTGCTCGCCCCCATGGCGCAGATGATGATCGGGCGCGTCGCGGGCAAGAACATGGAGCGCGTGATGGGCTATGCCACACTGCCCATCCTGCTCGGGCCGATCCTCGGGCCAGTGCTTGCCGGCGCCGTGCTGGCTCGGGCAACCTGGCCCTGGCTCTTTTTGATCAACGTGCCGGTCGGCATACTCGGCGTCACGCTGGCCGCGCGCCTGCTCGCGCCCGACGCCCGTCAAGCGCAAAGGCGCCGCTTCGATTTCGCGGGCTTTGCCTTGATTTCGCCTGGGCTCGCCGCGCTCGTCTATGGATTCCAGAGCGCCATGCACGCCGAAGGCGCAGGGCTTCTGCTAGCCGGTGCCGCGCTGCTCGCGGGATTCGTGTGGCACTCGCTACGCCGGCCTACGGCGGCGCTGATCGACGTGCGCCTCTTTGCGGACCGGACGTTCGCGGTTCCCGCCGTCACGCAATTCTTCGCCAACGGCATCATGTATGGACGGCAGCTTGCCGTTCCGCTCTACCTCATAGCAGGCTGCGGCTTAAGTGCCGCGCATGCGGGCTGGCTTCTCGCGGCGACGGGCGCGGGGATGATGGCTTCGTTCGCCTGCATGGGCTCTCTCACTGAGCGGCTGGGCTGCCGCGCGCTCGCGGCAGGCGGGGCGCTGCTGGCGCTGGTCGCGACGCTGCCGTTCCTGTGGATGACCGGCAACGCGTTCTCCACGGGCCTCTCGCTGGCCAGTCTGTTCATCGCGGGCGTAGGACAGGGAACCATTAGCATTCCTTCGATTTCCGCCGCGTATGCCCGGATGCCGAAAGCCCGGCTTCCCGTGGCGAACACCGCATTGAATATCGCGCAGAGAATTGGCGGCCCGTTCGCCACGACGCTCATCTCTATCGCGGTTTCCCTGGCAGTCCCGAGTTCCACCGCTGCCGAACCGCGGCAATTCCTGCCGGCGTTCGCGGCGCTTTGCGGCCTGCATCTCCTGTGCTTCGCGGCGGCCATGCTGCTTCCCGCAAGAGTACGCCGCGCAAACGAGGGCTAACGCCCCGCTCACGCCATTTCACCTGCCGCACTTCGGCGCTGCCGCCGGAAGAACTGCCACATCATCGCCATCGCATCGGGGCCCCGATCCGAATGAAACGCTTCGCGCGGATCGCCGCCGCTCCATGCATGCCCGAGTCCGCGAATGAGGCACACCCGCACGACGAGCCTGCCCGACTTGACATAGTCGGTGTACGCCACCGCGTCGCGGCTATAGGTCCGGATCTCGCCAACGCGCAACTCGCCCTGCGTATCGAGCAGCCGGTTGACACGCGCGAACTGCATGCCGAGTTGCGCGGCGTTGCGCATCGCCACGACCGCATCGATTTCGCCTTGCACGATGAAGGTCGGCACACCCGGATGGGTGGCGACGTCGACCGCGGCATCGACCAGATGCGCCGGGTCTTCGCGGCTGCCGTGACGCATGACGTTCATCGCGCTCATCGTGGAAGTGGCCGCGCCGAAAACCGGCCCCGAGTGCAGGCCAACCGCGGCGAAGCGCAACGGATAGCGCATGGCGAGCACGGACGCGAGACCGGCTCCCGCCGAGATGCCCGCCAGGTAGATACGCTCGCGATCGAATCCGTGCTCGCGCACGATGGCATCGACGAGCGAGGCGACCGCCGGCGCCTCCGATTGCGCATGGTCGCCGTGCCAGTGCCAGCATCGCTGTGCGTGCGCCGTTTTCGCCTGCTCGGGAAGCAGCACGGCGAAGCCTGCGCGATCCGCCAGCCGGCAAACCCGCGTGCCCGCGGCGAACGACTCTACCGTCTGCTTGCAGCCGTGCAGCATGACCACGAGCGGCGTGCCCGTTACCCTGGCCTTGGCCGCGCCGGCGGGCAAATAGAGCGCATACGCGAGATGGTTGACGAGATGCCCGGCCCTGGGCGGCGCGGAATGATAGGAGCGGATCCACCTGCCGCCCGTGCCCACCGGTTGCGCACGCCCCACGTGCGCCTTGCCGCCGCCCTTCGCCGGTTTGGCTGCCGGCCTCGCGACCTGGGCAGCCTTTGCGGGCGCCGCTTTGCGTACGGCGGCCTTTTTCTTCGGTCGCGTTGTGCTCATGCGGGTGAGCAGTTCGAGACCTTTGAGCCAGACGTTGGTCTTTTTCCTGGGCATGAGCAATGGCGACAAGGCGTTTTGATCACGTCACGCCAGGCGGCACACGGCGGACAGCGCGGTACGGCGATCACAGCGATCGAACCGCTGCGAGTCCGACCATCATAACGGCCCTGACCTCGCGCTGAGTTTTGCATGACCGCGCGCCGCTGGGCGCGCCGCGTCACAAGTGCCGCGGCGCTATAATTTCGCCGACCATTGCCGCGATGCCAATTCGAACACCGGTAAAAGATCGACCCAATCGAGCAGGAACCGGAAAGAAAGGCCGCACGAGACGATCGCCGAGCTATTCGGCATTACCTCCTTTCCGTCATCCCCGTGACTGCTTCCACGCCAAACGCCTCGCCGCGCCCCACGCTGTTCGGACTCTTTCTGATCTTCAGCCGCATTGGCTTGACGAGCTTCGGCGGCGGTTTGAGCGGCTGGCTGTTGCGCGAATTCGTCCAGGATCGCGACTGGATCAGCGAAGAGGACTTTCTCAACGGGCTCGCCATCTCGCAGGCGCTACCCGGCATCAACGTGAAGAACATGGCGATCTGGATCGGGCATCGGCTGCTCGGCTGGCGCGGCGCCGCCGTGGCCGTCACGGGCATCCTCGTGCCGCCCGCGTGTCTGATCGTCGTCATCGGCAGCGTGGTTGGCGCGCTCATCTTCCATCCGCTCACGCAGATTCTGATCGCTGGCGCCGCCGCAGCGGCAACGGGATTGTCGCTGTCGATGGGCGTCGTCACCGCGCGGCGCGTGCGGCGGCAAGTGCTTCCGCTGCTCCTCATGGCGGCGACCTTTCTTGCGATCGGCATCCTGCGTTTGTCGCTGGTGTGGGTGGTCCTGGCAGGCGGCGCCGTGAGCGTGCTCTACGAATACGTGGCGATCCGCCGGGGTGCGCGATGAATTCACGCCTGCTCGGTCAGCTGGCCGCCATTTTCGCGCCACTCTCGCTCGTGACGATCGGCGGTGGCCAGGCGATCGTCGCGGAGATCCAGCGCCAGGTCGTGGAAGTGCATCCGTGGATGACGCATTCACAATTCGCCGCCGACTTCGCGATTTCGCGCATGGCGCCGGGCCCCGGCTCGCTGCTTGTCACGTTGATCGGCTGGCAGGTCGCCGGGTTCTGGGGCGCGCTCGTGGCGACCGCAGCGCTCCTGCTGCCAACCGGCATCCTCATCTATGGCGTCACGCATATCTGGGGCCGCTATCAGGGTGCGGCGTGGCAGCTGGCGCTCGAGCGCGGCCTGCGCCCCATCGCGGCCGGCATGATGCTCGCGGCTGGCTGGGTGCTGCTCAAGTCGCTGAACGGCGGCCTTCCCGCCAAGGCGATTGCTATCGTGTCGCTTTGCGTGCTGCTCAGAACGCGGGTCAGTCCGCTCGTTCTTCTCCTTGCCGGCGCGCTCGCGCTCGTCGGCGTCAGCCTGGTCGGCGCCGGCCTGCCGTATTGGGTCCAGGTGCGGCTCACGTAGAAAAACACACCGCCGCTGCAACTCCACGGGAATAACAGCGCACCCGCGGCAGTATACCCATTGCAGTCTCCGTTGATTCGACCGTGCTCCAGCCGGTCGCCGAACCATGCTTTTAATCAGGAGTTCGAAATGATCATCCGCCGCCCGCTTTACGCCTTGCTCGTCGTGACTGCCTGCATCGGCGCGGCATCCACCGCGTCCGCGCAGGGACTTACGCGTGCCCAGGTGCGCGAACAGTTGATCGAAGCACAGGCCAACGGCTCGCAATTCGTGACCGACAGCTCGTATCCCGACGTGAGCCCCGTATCCGCGCAACAAGTTGCGCGTGCGAAGGCACAACATCAACAGCAGGAACCCAGCGGCATGGGCGCGCCGATGCAGGGCACGAGCGACGCCGGCGCACCGCACAGGACGTGTGTCGGGCCGGTGAGCTTCTGCAACCTGTATTCGGGTAGCTGAAAGCCGTCGCCGAAACCCGCTCCCCATCCTGGCCACCGCAGAACGCCCCGCTCGCAACGAGCGGGGCGTCTCGCGCGCTTTTTCGGCGCCTCCCCTCCCGACCCCGAGCATCCTCGCCAGCCGCAAAGTCACCAACGCGTCATCTTCGATGCGCCGGGCATGCACCGTGACGCGTGCCTGCAGATTTGCGTGCGCTACAGGACAAACCCTGCCCCCCAATTGTCTTGTGGCGTGACTACACTATGTTCGTCGGCATTCGTTTGCTATCCGCGTTCGCGTGCCGCCCGCCAGCACGATGACCACTGGGAGGTGTGCTGTGCTCCGCCTGATCTTCGCCCGCACTTCGCGCCCTGCGGCGGCGCTTGCCCTCGCGCTTGCCAGCGCTTTCTGTTACGAGGCGAACGCCGCAACGACGCCTCCGGCCGCCACAAAGCCGCCGGCCAACAAGCCGCCCGCCAACAAAGCCGCCGTCGACAAGGCGGCCAGCGACAAGGCGGCTAGCGACAAGGCCGCCGCGCCGAAGACCACCGCCGAGGCAACCGCGCCGGCGGCCGTGGCCGCACCCGACTTCTTTTCGCTCGCCGAGCGCTACGGCCCCGCCGTCGTGCACGTGATCGCGCGCAGTCCCGACGACCCGTCGTCGCCGCCCGAGCAGGAGGCTATCGACGCCGACGATCCTTTCTTCGCGTTCTTCAAGCGCGCGCCGAAGCCGGCGTCCGACGCCGAGGCCGGCGGACCGCGCGTGATGATGGGCGCGGGCTCCGGATTCATCGTGAGCCCTGATGGCGTCGTGCTCACCACGGCGCACATCGTCGACAACGCCGAGCAGGTGACCGTGCGGCTGACGGACAAGCGCGAGTTCAAGGCGGAGGTCGTCGCCGTCGATCCGCAAAGCGACGTTGCCGTGCTGCAGATCGACGCCCACGATCTACCGTTCGTGAAACTCGCCGATACGGCGAAGGTGCACGCCGGCGAGCCCGTGCTGTCGATCGGGTCGCCGGACAGCTATCAGAACACCGTGACGACGGGCATCCTCAGCGCGACCTCGCGCACGCTGCCCGACGGCAAGGCGTTTCCGTTCCTCCAGACCGACGTGGCGGTCAACCCCGACAACTCCGGCGGCCCGATCTTCAATCGCGAGGGCGAGGTCATCGGCATCGGCGTGCAGATTTACGCGGATGGCGGCCGCTACCAAGGCCTGACCTTCGCGATTCCGATCGACGCCGCCAACCAGTTCCGCGCCCAGTTGCAGGCGCGCAAGGCGGCGCCCGCCGGCAGCGCCAACGCGGCGAACGCGGCAAACGCGGGCAATGGCGGGACGATCCGCACCTTCGGCATGCAAGTCGAAGACGTGAGCCCCGGGCTCGCGGCGGCGCTCGGCTTGCCGCACGCGGGCGGCGCGCTCGTCGATGCAGTCGATCCCGCCTCGCCCATCGGCAAAGCGGGCATCCGGACCGGTGACGTGATCGTGCAGGTCGGCACCAAGCCCGTCGACCGGGCCGCGACGCTCGCCGCCGCGCTCGCTTCCGTCCCGCCCGCCACGCCGGCCTCCCTCAAGGTGATCCGCAACCGTCAGCCCGCGGTGGCCGGCTTCTCGAACACGGCGTTCGAGGCGAAGGCGGCGGATGCGCCTGCGGCGGCGGCTGGCGCAGCCGCAGGTGCGACAGCAGCTCAAGCAACCGATGCCGCACAGGCGGCGGAGAAGACCGACGCGCCGGTCGCGCCCGCCGTAGCGGATCCGGTGAGCAAGGCGCCGCCGTCCGACGTGCATGCCGTCAAAACGGTGATGACGGATACGAGCGCGCAGCCTGCCGCTGCGGCAGCACCGCCCCCGCGCCATGCCGCGGACCGCCTCGGTCTGATCGCGCACGCGCTGAGCGCCGAGGAGAAGCGCTCGACCGGGTTGCCGCTTGGTTTGATGGTGGAAGCCTCCACTGGACCCGCTGCGAGTGCGGGTGTGCGGGCTGGAGACGTCGTGCTGTCGCTCGATGACACGCTGGTCGAATCGCAGGAGCAAGCTGTCGCGCTCGAGGCGAAGGCGACGAAGAGTATGTCGCTGCTGATTCAGCGGAATAATGCGAGGAGCTTTGTGGCTGTGAAGGTTAGGTGATTGGCGCTGCGCTCGGTTTTTGGCTGCTTTCGCGTTTCCTTGTGTTCGCGGTGGTCTGCCTGGGTTGCCCCTGTGCGGGGCGGCACCTACTTTCTTTGCGGCGGCAAAGAAAGTAGGCAAAGAAAGCCGCTCAAACCGCCAATGCCTGCCACAGTTCACCTCGCGCCATTCTTCGTGAATGGCTCCGGAGCGTCTGTCACCTCGCACCTTCAATGTCAGTGACAAGGCGCTCATTCATCCCGCTGCTCGCTTCGCGCGCTGCGGTTGGGTCTGCAAGGGAAACCGGGGGCACGAATGCGCATTCGCGAAAACTCAGTGCCCCGTTGGTTTTTGGTTATGCCCTTCGGCGCGCGTAGCGCCGCCGGAAGGATGAGCGCCTTGTCACTTCGTTTGTGGGCGAGTGGTGACAGACGCTCCGGAGCCATTCACCATTTACGGCGCGAGGTGAACGGTGGCAGGCATTAGCGGTTTGAGCGGCTTTCTTTGCCTACTTTCTTTGCCGCCGCAAAGAAAGTAGGTGCCGCCCCGCACAGGGGCAACCCAGGCAGACCACCGCGAAAACAAGAAAAGGCCAAAGCGCCAGGAACAAAAACCAAAAACCCAACCCTCACCGCTGCGTCAACTGCGCATAAACATCATGCGCAAGCTGCAGCAACTCCTTACGATCAATCCCCCCAGAAAGCGCATACCCAAAATCCCCATCCACCCAATAAAACACATTCACAGGCCCATCCTGATAGAGCTTGAACGCAGTGGTATTGGCGCTAGTCTTGCGATGCGAGATACACAGAGTCACCCGCTCGCCACGCGCATTGTGATACATGAATTGCGCGACTTCGCCGCCGTCGTCGGCCGGCAACAACCGCCCGCCCGAAAGCTCGAACCCGCTCTTCGATAGCATCGGCGCGTGCACGTTGGTGCCGAGCCGGTTGGCGAGCCACTTCACGAAGTCCTGCTCCTGGCTGTCGTCCATCGTGTCGGGCCGCGCCACCGTCGGCATATAAACGACATGCGCCAGCGCCGCTTGCTGCGCGAAGCGCATGGAGTTGTCCGCGCTCACCGCCCGCAGCTCGCCGCCGCCAGCCGCGCTTGCGGGACCTCCCGTGCCGCCCATGCCGTAGTGCATACCCCACCCGATGCCCACGCCCAGAACGAGTGCCGCCGCCAGGCCCGCGAAGCGCGGCCAGTTCGCGGCCGGGCGCGCGTTGCGTACCGTCTGCGACTCGGGCTCGGGGGCGGCCACACGCAGGCGCGCAGGCAGCGGCTCGTTGAGCACGCGGTCGTAACGCTCGTGCAGCAGATTGTTCAGCGCGAAGAAGTCGCTCGCGCGCGCGGCAAGCTCGGGGTTGCGCTCGAGCTCGCGCTCCACATCGGCGCGGCGAGCCTCGGAAAGCGTGCCGTCCACGTAGGCGTGGATCTCGTCTTGCGTGACTGGATTTTGTTGTTCGCTCATCGCACCACCTTCAGATTCGCACGCGGGACGGAACCGGCCATGAGCGCCCGCAAGCGCTCGCGTCCCCTCGACAGTCGCGACATGACCGTTCCTATCGGTATGTCGAGCGCCAATGCGACATCGGCGTAACTCATCTCCTCCAGTCCTACCAGAAGCACCACCTCGCGCTGCTCCACGGGCAGTCGCTGCAGCGCAAAGTCCAGATCGCGCACTTCGAGCGCACCCGTCTGCGTGGCGGGCACGGCGTAGTCGGTTTCGGGCACGCTGTCGTCGTCGACGGAAACGTGCGCGCCGCGTGCCGCCGACTTACGCACCTGGTTCACGAAGAGGTTGTGCATGATCGTGAAAAGCCAGGCGCGCAGATCGGTGCCCGAACGAAACAACTCCGTGCGGGCGATGGCGCGCTCGAGCGTGTCCTGCACGAGGTCGTCGGCGAGCTCGCGGTTGTTGATCAGCGCGCGCGCGTAGCGTCGCAGGCGCGGCACGTGTTCTATCAACTCGTCACGGATGTCCATGTTTCATCCTGGATTGCTGCAAGGGTCATTGCGCGGCTCGCATCGTCGGGCTGGTTCACGATCCTTCGCCTTCGCGCGACTGCGGCGTGGCGAGCGTCGCGATGTCCGCCGCGCGCATCAAGCCGCGCGTTCGTGCGTCACCCGCGAGCACCCAGCGCGTGCCACGCTCGCGCCACATCAGAAGCCGCAGCGGACCCGCGCGGTGGGCGCTCCACTGAGGCGCCGCGCCCGCCAGCCAGGCGCGGCTCGCGAGCAGCACCACGCGCTCGCCCTCTTTGTTCTCGTAGACATAGCGTTGCGCGCTCGCGAACGGGCCAACCCGCACTTCTCCGCCGCCGAGAAAGTGCAGGCCTGCCGCGCCGAAATCGAACGGCGCACGCGCCGCGCCCGCTTCCAGCGCCTCGGGCTGCGCGTTTTCGGCTTCCATCAGCGCCATCACCGCGGCGTTGTTCAGCACTTGCTGCGACGGCTCGGTCACGCCGACCCACGCCAATGCGGCGCCCGCCAACGCCAGGGCGGCCGCGAGAGCCATAGCGTAGCGCAACACCCGCCTGCTTCGAGCCGGAGCGCTGAGCGAGTGCGCCGTCTGCGCAGTCGGTGCCGTCGGCGCACCTGGCGCCGGGTAGGCATCGCGGATCTGGGCGTTCAGGCGCCGGTAGAACAGGATCCGATGCCATTCGCCGGGCTTGCCCGCGAGGTAGCGGCGCACGTGTGCCGCCCGCGCGCCAGCGAGCGTGCCGTCGCTATAGGCCTGGATATCGGCTTCGGAAACTGGCGGCTCGTCGAGCGGCCCGCGGAACTTCATGGTCGTGAACCAATGCTGAATAGGTGGCGATGCGGGGGCAAACACGCGGCAGGCGCCGATTATTCCAGCGGGCGGCGAAATTCCCCTTTTGCGCGGTGCTCGAGCGATTTTGCTCCATACGGGGCAGCCCGTTCATCGCATCCGCATAAAAAAAGGCCACATTACCCGCATTGAATAATATTTGAATTATTTCCTTAAAAGCGCATGCGAGCATCACGCCCAACTGCCACATGCCCTGCGGCAGGTTCGTGATTTACAGGAATTCAAGTGAAAAATGCTGCTCGCCTCATTGCCTTGTCGTTAGCGCTGCAAGGTCTCGCCATTGAACCCTGCGTTGCGCAAAGCACGCTCAACTACACCACGTCCTGGATCGGCAACAGCTTCGGTTTCGGCGACGGCAAGTGGATGCAGCAGGACGTACAGGCCATCGCCGTCGCGCCAGACGGCACCGTCTACGCGAACGCGCCCTGGGACGAAAGCGGCAGCGAGATCGGCGTCTACCGCGGCGGCGACAAGCTCGCCGTGGCCGGCAACACGCATGGCTGGGGCAATGCGGGCGGCGACGCCATCGCGGCGAACAGTACCTATGTCTATGCCGCGATGTCGATCGGCAACCAGAGCAATGGGCTCGTGGGCGCGGACTATCCGCCGGCCAACCAGACATGGTTCGGTGTGACGCGCCGGCTGCGCTCGAACGTGGCGCAGGGCGCGCCGTTCGCGAGCGGCATCGGCAACAGCGCGAACGCGACGAAAAACAGCTTCCTGCGCGTGCTCGCCGCGCCGAGCAGCAGCGACAGCGCCGTGCGCGGCCTCGCCGCCACCGACGCGGAGTTGTATGTTTCGGATACCGCGGACAGCCGCATCGTCGTCTACGACGCACAAACCATGCGTCAGCTGCGTTCTTTCACCGCGCCTACACCGGGCCGCATTGCGCTGGCCACCGACGGTACGCTCTGGGTGATCCAGGGCATGCAGGACGCGAACGGCCCGAGCATCGGTCACTACCGCAAGGACGGCACCGCGCTCAACGATGCGCCCGTGTTGCCCGCGGGCACGGTGCCCACCGACCTCGCCTTCGCGCCTTCCGGCCAGCTCTCGATTGCCGACAACGGCCCCTCGCAGCAGATTCTGCTCTACGCCCGCGCGTCGGGCGGCCAGATGGCGGCGGCGGGCACGCTGGGCACGCGCCAGGGTATCTTCCACGTCGTGGAGGGCACGCCCGGCGACTGGCGCTTCAACGGCATCACCAGCATCGGCTACGACCAGGCGGGCAACCTGTACGTCGCGCAAAACGGCCAGGGGCCGCGGCCGTACGGCACCGCGCTCGTCGGCCAGGGGGCGGTGCTCGAAAGTTACGCAATGGGCACGCGCACGCTGGGCTGGCGCCTCGATGGCCTGACCTTCGTCGATGCCGCCGCCTTCGACCCCGCCAACACCGCGAACGTCTTCACCGGCTCGAAGCGCTTCACGCTCGACTACAGCCAGGCGCCTGGCAAGCAATGGACCTATGCGGGCTTCACGCTCAACCGCTTCGCGTATCCCGACGATCCCGCGCTGCACTCCACACGCGGCGTGCGCGGCTCGCCCATGGTGCGCCGCTTCAACGGCCAGCAATTCCTCTATACGCTCGACCAGTACGCGCACTACCTGAACATTTACCGCTTCTCGAGCGCGACCGATGGCGAAGTCGCGATTCCCTCGGGCCTGCTCGCACAGAATCCGATGCCGGGCAACTGGCCCGCCGGCCCGCCCACTTACGGCGAGTGGATGTGGCGCGACGCGAACGGCGACGGCCACGTGGACGCCAGCGAGATCACCTCGAACCCTTCGACGGGCGCGACCGTCGGCAACGGCTACTGGTGGGTGGACACGCCCGGCAACGTCTGGCTCGCGACGCCGCTTTCGGGGATTCGCGAGATGCCGATGCAAGGGCTCGACGCGCAGGGCAATCCGCAGTACACCTATGCATCGTCGAAGATGTTCCCGATGCCGGCGCCGTTCAACCGCATCGCGCGGATCGTCTACGTGGCCGAAACCGACACGATGTACATCACGGGCTTCACCGCGAACATTCCGTGGGATGCCTCGCACTGGAAGGAAGCCGGGCCCGTGCTCGCGCGTTATGACAACTGGTCGAGCGGTTCGCCCACGCTCACGTGGCAGGCATCGTTGCCCTGGAACACGAGCAGCAGCCCGCAGGTGACGACGGTGGGGATCGCCGTGGCCGGCAACTATGTGTTCATCGCCGAGCTATACACGCAGAAGATCGACGTGTACGACGCGCGCAGCGGCCAGATCGTCGGCTCGATGACGCCCGGTGCGAACGTGGGCAACACGAGCGGGTGGGTGGACATCTATATGGGCATGAGCGCCGCGCAGCGCGATAACGGCGATTACGTGGTGCTCGTGGAAGACGACGCGCGCGCCAAGATCCTGATGTACGACTGGACGCCGGGCTGAGGCGCTGCGCCTTTACGACCGCCCCGACACGTGCGTGGAAAACGCCACGCGATTGCGCCCGTCGCGCTTCGCGCGGTACAGCGCGGCGTCGGCCTCCTCGATCAGCGCGGTTTCCGCGAGCCCCGGCGCGGGCGTGAGCGTCGCCACGCCAATGCTGATCGTGAGGTGCTCGCTCACGGCGGAGCCCACGTGCGGTAACGCGAGCGCAGCCACGTCGCGGCGCATTTTCTCGGCGAGCAGCCGCGCGCCCGCGCTGCCCGTGCCCGGCAGCACCACGGCGAACTCTTCGCCGCCGAAGCGCGCCACGAGGTCGCGCGGCTGACGTATTTCGCGGCGGATCGTCGTCGCCACCGAGCGCAGCACGTTGTCGCCCGCCACGTGGCCATAGGTGTCGTTATAGGGCTTGAAGTAGTCCACGTCGATCATCAGCAGCGACACTTCGGTGCGCTCGCGCTCCGCCCGCTTCCACTCCGCACTCAGGAATTCGTCCAGATAGCGCCGGTTCGAGAGGCCGGTCAGGCCGTCCGAATGCGTGAGGCGGCGCAGTTCGAGATTTGCGCGCAGCAGTTCCTGCTGCGAGCGGCGCAGCGCGCGATACGCCTCGTCGCGCTGAAGCATGTTTACGTAGGATCGCGAATGATATTTCACGCGCGCGATCAGCTCGACGCTGTCCGGCAGCTTGACGAGGTAATCGTTGGCCCCCGAGGCGAACGCCGCGCTCTTGATGGCGGGTTCTTCCTTGGTGGAGAGCACGATGATCGGCACGTCGCGCGTCGCTTCGTTCCCGCGGTAGGCGCGCACGAGCGTGAGGCCATCGGTGCCCGGCATCACGAGGTCCTGCAAGATCACAGTCGGGCGCACTTCCTCGGCGGTGCGCACGGCCTGGTCGGGATGCGCACAATAATGGAAGTCGATCTCGCGTTCGCTTGCGAGCGCCCGGCGCACGGCCTCCGCCACGATCGCCTGGTCGTCCACCAGCAGCACCATCATCGGCATGTCGGCGGCGGGCAGCGTTTGCTCAAGCGCGCTGCGCACGGCCTCCAGCGCGACGGCGAGCGAAGCGTCGTCGGCGCTGCTGGGGTCAAGCGCTGCATCGAGGCCGACGTCCGGCCCGATGCTGTCGGCAACGTTTGCGCTGGTTGGAAGATTGGACTTCTCGGTCATGATATCGGTCGCGTCTCGTGATCGCTGGCGTCTAGCCGGCTGGTTGATGCAGTGGTTTCACCCGGCTCGCAAGCTCGGGGGCAATGGCGCCAAGCGGCAGGATCGCGCGCGCGGCGAAGAGCGCCGCCGCCGCTTTGGGCATGCCGTATACGGCGCTCGTCGCCTCGTCCTGGGCGATGGTGTGCCAGCCCTTGGCGCGCATTGCCTTCAGGCCGATGGCGCCGTCGCGTCCCATGCCCGTGAGCAGCACGCCGATCGCGTCGCCCGTCCAGCGCTCGACGAGGCTGTGAAAGAACGTATCGACGGAGGGCCGGTAAGGTGTGTCGGCCGGCTCGCGAGTGTAAGCCAGCTTACCGCCCACTGTCATGCGCAGATGATCGTTGGTCGCGGCGAGCAGCACGCAGCCAGGCGCGGGCTGCTCCCCTTCGAGCGCGATGCGCACCGTGAGCGGCGTCTGGCCGTCGAGCCAGGCGGCCATGCCCGCCGCAAACGACTGGTCCACGTGCTGCACGATCACGATGCTCGCGCCGAAACCGGCGGGCAGCGCGCCGAGCAAGGTGGCGAGCGCGCTGGGTCCGCCCGCCGAGGCGCCAATCGCGATGAGCGGTGCTTTCGTCATGCCGGAAGCGCTCAATGTCGAGGCGCGCGCGGCGAGATCGAGCGCGCCGGAAACGCGCCCGATCTGCTCGATCTTCGCGAGCAGCAGGTCCATGGTGCGGCGCGTGTCGGGCCCGGCGAGCGTGGGCGTGTCCACGGCATCGAGCGCGCCCGCGCCCATCGCCTCGTACACGCGCCAGGCGTTCGCGCCCACGCTGCTCGTGACGATCAGGATGGGGCACGGCGAGCGCGCCATGATTTGCCGCGTGGCCTCCACGCCGTCGAGCTTCGGCATCACGAGATCCATGAGGATCACGTCGGGCACCTGCGCCGCGCAGAACTGCACAGCATCCTCGCCGTTCGCGGCGACCCACACCACGCGATGGCCTGGCCGCGTCGCAATGGCCTGACGCAGCGCCTCGACCGCTAGCGGCATGTCGTTGGCGATACCGATTTTCATCCCGTCGCCTCTCCGATCAGGTCGTTTACCGCGTCGAGCAGCGCTTCGTCGTGGAAGCTGCCCTTCGTCAGATAGTAGTCGGCGCCCGCGTCGAGTCCGCGCCGCCGGTCGTCTTCACGATCCTTGTACGAGACGATCATCACCGGCACGTTCCGATGCATCGCGTCGCTCTTGATCATCGTGACGAGTTCGATGCCGTCCATGCGCGGCATGTCGACGTCGGTAATGACGAGGTCGAAGTGCGCGTTGCGCAGGGTGCTCCAGCCGTCCATGCCGTCCACCGCCACCGTGACGTCGTAGCCGCGTTTTTCGAGCAGCTTGCGCTCCAGCTCCCGCACCGTCAAGGAGTCCTCGACAACGAGAATGCGCTTGCGAGCACGCGCCCCATCGTGTGCGCCGCCGCGCGCCACGCCCGCGAGCTGGCCATCGCGCACGAGACGCGCAACTGACGTCACGATGTCCTCCACGTCGACAATCAGCACGACCTCGCCGTCGTCGAGCAGCGCCGCCGCCGAGACGTTGCGCACCTTGCCCAGACGCGCGTCGAGCGGCTGCACCGCGAGCGTGCGCTCGCCCGCGAAGCGATCCACGGCCACGCCATAGAGGGCCGCCTCGCTGCCCACCAGCACGACGTTGAGGTCTTCCGAAGTCGTGGCTTCGGCGCCCGCGCCGAGCAGCTGGCGCGCGGTCACGAGCCCCACGGGCCGCCCTTCGAAGGCAATGTGCTGCTGGCCTTCGAGCATCTCGATCGTGCTGCGCGGCACGCTGAGCGCGCGGCGCACGTGCGCGAGCGGGAACGCGTAGGCTTCTCCCGCAACCTCGACGATCAGGCTGCGCACCACCGAAAGCGTGAGCGGCAACTGCAGCACGAAGCGCGTGCCCTGCCCCGCCGAGCTCTCGATGCGCACCGTGCCGCGCACGGCCTTCGCGAAATTCTGCACGGCGTCGAGGCCTACGCCGCGGCCCGACACGTCGGTGACGGTGTCTCGCAGCGAGAAACCCGGCAACAGCAGGAAGTCGAACAGCTCGGCGTCGGACATCGCGGCCACGGCCTGGGGCTGCGCGAGCGAGCGCGCGAGGATACTCGCGCGCAGTGCGTCCAGATCGATGCCCGCGCCGTCGTCGGCCACGGCGATCAGCAGCTTGCCGGCGCTATGACGCGCTTCGAGCGTGAGACTCGCCTCTTCGGGCTTGCCCGCGCGCCGTCTTGTTTCGGGGTCCTCGATACCATGATCGAGCGCATTGCGCAGCAGGTGGCCGAGCGGCGCGTCGAGCATTTCGAGAATGTCGCGGTCCACTTGCGTCGACTCGCCGGCAATCGCGAAGCGCACGCGCTTGCCAAGCGAGCGCGCAAGGTCGCGCACCACGCGCGGATACGTGTGCGCCGCATCGCCGAACGGCCGCATGCGGCATTGCAGGGCCTCGTCGTATAGGCGCTGCGCGAGTTTCGTTCCGCGCCGGTCGATGCGATCGACGTCGTCGAATCGCTCGGATAGCTGACGATCCAGCGATGCAACCGCATTGCGGATTTCCGCGAGCGCGGCGCGCGCGTCGTCGTCGAGCGCATCGCCGTGGCGCTCCTGAAACTGGCCCAGCGCCGCAAGCACGTCGCCCTGCGCGCGGCGCGTGCGCAAGAGACCTTCCGCGAACGGCCGCATGCGGCGCGACTCCACCAGCGATTCGCCCGCGAAACCGAGCAAGCGGTCGAGCGTGCCGGCGCGCACGCGCAGCATGCGCTCGGCGTCCGCTGAACGGGGTGGCGAGGGTTGCGCGAGCGGCGCGGGTTCGACGTCGCCGGACGCCACCGCCTCCGGCTCCGGCTCGACCGCGGGTTCGGGCAGACGCAGTGACGCCGCCAGCGCGGCGAGGTCGTCGGTCTCGGGCGCGCTCGCGGCGGTGGTGTTAGACACGCCAGGCTGCGCCCCGCCCTGAAGTCGCGCCACGAACGCCACGACCGCCTCGTGCGAAAGCGGCGGCGCGTCGGCATCGCCTGCCGCGCCCAGCAAATCGATGCCGACGAGCAGTGCATCGATGCGCGCCGCGTCGATGCGCAACTCGCCGCGCTGCGCGGCCACGAAGCAATCCTCCATCGCGCTCGCCACCTCGACCGCTTCCGGCAGCCCGACGATACGCGCGGCGCCCTTGAGCGAGTGCGTCGCGCGCATGCAGGCTTCGAGCGTAGCGGCATCCTCGGGTGCGGACTCCAGCGCGAGCAGGCCCGCGGAAAGCGTGCGCGTCTGCGCCGCCGCCTCTTCATGGAAGAGGTCGAGCAGCGAGCGGCGGCTCAGTTCGTCGTCGCTCATCGCAAACTCCTTGCAAGCGCATCGAATAGCACCTCGACGTCGAGCACGCCCACCGAACGTCCGCGCCAGTGCATCACGCCGCGCACATGCCGCCCGGCCGATTGCGCGAGCGTGGCGGGCGCTGGCAGGAGCGCGTCGGCGCCGAAGTTCGCGACGCCCTCCACGGCATCGACGGGAAACGCCGTCGTCGCGCCCGCCCACTCGGTCACGAGCAGGCGCGGCGTGGCGGCGCGCGACGGTGCGCCGGGGCCAGCGGCATCGATGCGCAGCAGCGCCGCCAGCGATACCGCGAGCGTGAGCACGCCGCGCACGTTCACGACGCCCAGCACGGCGGCGCTGCGCCGGTGTGGCAGCGTGTGGATGGCGCGCGCCTCGTGCACCTGGCGCAGCGCGGTAGCGGGCAGCGCGAGCCACTCGCCGCCCACGCGGAACACGAGCGAGCCTGCCTCGCGCGTCTGCGTGGCCGCGGACTCGGGCGCGCGTTCGAGCGCAAGCGCGGTAGGCGCGAGCGGCGCGGGACGATCGAGCATGCGCGCCGCCGCTTCTTCGAAAACCGGGCAATTCAGGCAGCGCACGCACGTTTCAAGGCGCTGGCACGAGTTGTCGCCCAACGTGCCGATGACTTTCCAGCACCGCTCGGGCAGCTGCGCCGCCGGCGCGAGGTCATGCGCGCGGTCTCGCTCTAGTTCGCGCTCAGGCATGCGGGCCTCCTGCGTCCGGTTCGGCGCGCTGTGCACGGCGCATCAGACGGCGCGCGCCTTCGGCATCGCCCTGCACTTCGAGCAGCGCCGCCAGATGCGTGAGCGCTTCGTAGTGCGAAGGCGCCAGATAAATGGCCTTACGATAGTGCGCGAGCGCCTCGGGCGCACGGCCCTGCGCATCGGCGATCAGGCCCAGCAGATACCAGGTATCCGGGTTTTGCGCCAGCGCCTGCGCCGCTCGCGCGGCGAGGCGTTCGGCCTCGTCGAGGGCGCCTGCGTCGGCGAGGCGCCGCGCGTCGGCGAGCGCCGCTTCGGGCGAGGAGCCGGCGGAATGTCCGCCGCCCGCATGTGCGTTCACCACCGCCGCCGCGCGCGGAGCAGGCGTACCGTGCAAGGGGCGCAGCGCGAGCCGCGGCGTCGCGGGCCGGCGAGCAGCCGCGGCCACGGGCGCGTCGAGCGGTGCAAACACCGGCGCGCTGCCGAATGCGGGCGCCGCCGCCGTCGCGGCCATGACCGGCAGCGGCGTGAGCGCGGGCGGCACAGAAACCGCCGGGCTCGCCGGATGATGATGATCGGCGGTCTCGCCAGGTTCCGGCGCACGAAAACCGAACGCGAGCGGAATATAGGCGGACACCATCTCATGGCGCATCATCAGCCCCGTTTCCGCCGGTCCGACGAAGATCATGCCGCCCGCCGTGAGGCGCGCACGCAGCAGGCCGATGGCGCGGTCCTGCGAGGCGCGGTCGAAATAGATCAGCACGTTGCGGCAAAAAATGAAGTCGTAGCGCACCGGGTGCGGTGCGAGCCATTCGAACAGGTTCGCGCGCTCGAAGGTTACGGCGCGGCGCACCGACGCGGCGATGCGCCATCCGTCCGGCGCCGCCTCGAAATAGCGCTCGCGAAACGCGAGGCCGTCGCCGCGAAACGCATTGCGGCCATACACGCCGCGCGCGGCCGCCGCAATCGACTGGCCGCTGATGTCGATCGCGTCGATGGCGAACTGCTCGTGCGCGAGGCCCGCGTCGAGCAGCGCCATGACCGCCGAATAGGGCTCCTCACCGCTTGAGCACGGCGCGCTCAGCACGCGCAGCACTTCGCCCGGCTGCGCGGCCAACCGCTTCGCGCCAAGGCGCGCCAGCGCGGCGAAGGCCTCGCGCTCGCGAAAGAACCAGGTCTCGGGTACCACGAGCGAGTCGATCAGCGCCTGACGCTCCGCGGGCGTCGTCGTGAGACGCTGCCAGTAGGCTTCGCGCGCCCATTCGGGCAGCGCGACGCCGCTCATCCACTCCTTGCGCGTGAGCGCCGGATGCAGATCGGCCTGAACTTCGACCGTCACCGCCGCCCGTGAGCCCACCGCGCGAGCGAGCGCGTTGGCGCCCAGCGATTCGGCGTCGATGCCGGTTTCGTCGAGCAGCCAGGCGGCGAAGCGCGGGTCGGCCTGTCTCATGACGCGCCCTGCCACGAGGGCGGATCGGGAAAGAGCAGCGCGCGCACGCGCGCGTCGAGCAGTTGGGCGACTTTCACCCACTGTACGAAGCCGCGCTCGTCGCGCGCGACGGGGCCGAGCCAGCGCGCCTCGGGCGTGGCGATGCCGCCTTCGGCAAAGCGCTCGGGCGCAATCGACTGCGTGCGTGTCGCGCTTTCGAGCAGCAGCGCGAGGCGGCGCGGCGACGCATGGGCGCCAGCCGCGCCGGCTTCGGCGCCACCGTCATACACGAGCACGAGCCGCGTGGACATGAGCGTGCGCGCCGGCCGCCCAAGCGCGAGCATCGGCAGATCGACCACGGGCACGGGCGCGCCCTCGTAGTCGATCACGCCGGCGATATACGCGGGCGTGCCCGGAAACGCGCGCACGGGTGCGAGCGGCAGCACGTGCGCGATCTCGCGGGCATCGAGCGCGTAACGCTCGCCGTCCAGTTCGAACACCAGGAAGAGCATCGCCGCTCCCGCGTCACGCCTCGATCCTGAACCGCGACACGCCGGTGCGCAGTTCGTTGGCGACGAGCGTGAGATTGTCGATGGCTTGCGACGACTGGCGCAGCGACTCCGCCGTCTGCTGAGCGGCTTCGGAAAGCTGCGTGAGCGCCTGGGTGATCTGCTCGGCGCTCGTGGCCTGCGCCTGCATGCCGTCGTTCACGACCTGGAAGCGCGGCGCGAGCGTCTGCACCGCGCCGATGATCTGCGAAAGCTGCGCGCCCACGGCCTGCACGTCGTGCATGCCGCGCCGCACTTCTTCCGCGAACTTGTCCATGCCCATCACGCCCGCCGACACCGCCGACTGGATCTCCTTCACGGTCTGTTCGATGTCGTAGGTCGCCACGGCCGTCTGGTCGGCGAGGCGGCGGATTTCGGTCGCGACCACGGAGAAGCCGCGCCCGTACTCGCCCGCCTTCTCCGCTTCGATCGCCGCGTTCAGCGAAAGCAGGTTGGTCTGATCGGCCACCTTCGTGATCGTCGCCACGACCTGATTGATGCTCACGGCCTTCTCGTTGAGGATGGCGAGCTTGGCGTTCACCGAACCCGCTGCTTCCATCACGCTGCGCATGGTGTCTTCCATGTGCGTGAGCCCGCTCTGGCTCGTGCTGGCGAGCCCGGCCGACTGCTCGGCCACCGTCGCCACTTCGCTCATGGTGCGCACGAGGTCGCGCGCCGTGGCGAAAATCTCGCGCGAGGTCGCGCCGATTTCGGTCGTGGTGGCCGCCGTCTCGCTCGCGGTGGCCTGCTGCTCCTTCGACGTCGCGGCCACTTCGGCCACAGAGGTCGTGACCTGCAGGGACGACTTCTGCGCCTGGGCGACGAGGCTGGCCAGTTCGTCGCTCATGCGGTTGAAGCCGTCTTCCAGCACGCCGAATTCGTCGGTGCGGTTCAGCGCGAGGCGCTGCGAAAGGTTGCCGGTGCGCATGGAGTCGTGCACCTCCACGAGCCGCGCCATCGGCACTGTGATCGCGCGATAGAGCGCGTAGCCCGTCGCGAGCGCGGCGAGCAGCACGACGCCCAGCGCCGTGGCGAGCGTGATCTCCGTGCCCGTGACCGAGCTGCGGATGGTCTGCGCGGACTCGTCGGCCTGCTGACGGTTTTCTTCGACGAGCGCGTTGGCCGTGGCGAGCACCTCCTGCCAGGCCGGGCCGATCTGCGCGAATGCGGCCTGCGCGGCTGGGCGCGACGCGGGCAACTGGCTCGCTACCGCCTTTGCCAGCGGCAGATAGCGCGCGTAGGCGTCGCGAAAGCGCTGGAAACGCTCGCGATCGTCGCTGCGGAAAAGCGTGCGTTCGTACTGCCGTGCGGTCTCCTCCACCTGCGCTACGGCCGCGGGCAGGCCCGACAGGTCGCGGGCCACGCTATCCGGGTCGGCATCGACGAAGGCCGCGCGCTCGACGAGGCTATAGGTCTGGTTGGCCGCCGCGCGCAGCGAGGTCGCGTAGAACAGGCCCGGCACCGAATCGCTCGTGAGGCTCATCGCCTCGCTGTCGATGGCGCGCAGGCGGTCCCACGAGATCGCGGCCATCGCGAGCATGAGCACGAACAGCAGGCCGAAGCTGAGGACGATGCGTGTGCCGAGGGTGAAGCGACCCTGAGTCTGTCGAGGCAGGCCGGCTTGGCCGGAACGGGGCATGGCGGTGCTCATTGCGCTAAAGACTCTCCGGTGGCGTGGACCGGCGCGCCGGCCCGCCGGCGAGGCGGGGCGCGGCTGCGCCGGGCTAGGCCGCGCGCGGCGGCCGTGACCGCCGTAGTGTAATGCGTTTGCGCACTTTTATGGGACAAGCGATGCTAGCTGACAGCCACGCAGGACGGGGCTCGCCGGGAATTTGGAGATGATTTCGCGGGGTTCGCCGGGGCGTTTTGGCAGCCCTGCACAGTGCGCTGCGGGGAACCCCGGCGCGCCAAGGCCAATGCGTCACGCATCGGCAGCCGAGCGCGGAACGGCCGGAGCGGCCGGGCCGACCGCGGCTTGGCGGCCGCCTTACTTCTTGACGAATCGCAACGTAGCGTCGACGACCATCTCGCGATGGCGTGCGCGCAGGCGCGGATGCGACGGGTCGCGCCCGAACGCCGCGCCGAACGTGTGGCGGTTGCCCACGCGGTGAAAGCACATCGAGCTGATGAGCAGGTGCAGGTCGATGGGATCGATGTCTTCGCGGAACGCGCCGCTCGCCACGCCGCGCGCGAGCAGGTCTTCGATCGTGCGGATCGCGCTGGCGTTGCGGCTGCGGAAAGTCTTCAGGCGCTCGATGTACTTCGCGCCGTGAATGTTCTCGATCGTCACGAGGCGCACGAAGTCGCGGTGGCGGTCGTGATAGTCGAAGGTGAATTCGACGAGCCGCCGCAGGCCTTCCGTGGGGTCCAGTTCGTCGATGTGCAGGTCCAGTTCGAGCGCGCGGATGTCGCCGTAGACCTTGTCGAGCACCGCTTCGTACAGCCCTTCCTTGCTGCCGAAGTAGTAATACAGCATGCGCTTGGTGGTGTTGGTGCGCTCGGCGATCGCGTCTACACGCGCGCCTGCGAGACCCATGGCCGAGAACTCGGCCGTCGCCACTTCGAGGATATTGCGCTTGGTCTGCTCGGGATCGTACTTGCGCCGGCTTTCGGATTGAGCATCGTTGCGTTCGGCCGAAGCCGCCGGTCTTGCCATGTTTTTTTTGGCCCGCAGCAGGGAAGGAATGCGGGAGATTTTAGCACGCGGGGCGCGGCCCTTTAGAAGGTGCCGCGCCCCGCTATCACGCTGAAAGCCGCCCGGAAGCGGCCTGCGAGCCTTACAGCTCGATGCGCTTGATATCGCCCACGATGAAGATGTACGAGGCCGCGCCGATCAGCGCGATCACGCCGATGAACACGAGCGCCCAGACGAACGAGCCCGTCGCACCGACGATCAGCCCTACGACCAGCGGCGTGATGATGCCCGCGAGATTGGCCGCCAGGTTGAAGATGCCGCCCGTGAGGCCGAGCATGCCGGCCGGCGCGATATCCGAAACGAGCGTCCAGCCAAGCGCGGCCATCCCTTGCGCGAAGAACGCCACCGAGAGGATCGCGATCACGGCCACGTTGCTCTCTACGAAGTTCGCGAGAATGATCGTCGAGGCGAGCAACAGACCGGCGATGATCGGCAGCTTGCGCGCCACGTTGGCCGAGATGCCGCGGCGCAACATCCAGTCGGAGAACGTGCCGCCGAACATCACACCGATCGACGCGGCAATGAACGGCATGATCGCGAAGAAGCCGATCTTGAGCCAGCCCATGTGGCGCTCGGTGGCGAGATAGGTCGGGAACCACGTCAGAAAGAACACGAGCGTGGAGTTGCCCGCGAACTGCCCGAGGCAGATGCCCGCGAGCTGACGGCGGCGCACCAGCTGGCCGGCCATGCGCCAGTCGAAGCCCTGCTTTTTCGGTTGCCCGGCAGCGGCTTGCGTGTCGGCCTTGCGCTCGTGGCGAGCGAGACCGCCGCCCGCCTCGATGTAGTCGAGTTCGGCGCGGTTGGCCGCGGGGTGCTCGTGCGGCTCGCGATACAGGAACCACCACACGAGGCCGAACACGATGCCCACGCCGCCCACCACGTAGAACAGCGAGCGCCAGCCGTAGGCGCCCATCAGCGCGAAGAGGAACGGGCTGAAGAACGCGAGGCCAATGTACTCGCCCACCGTGTAGGTGCCCGTGGCGAACGCGCGCTCGCTTTGCGGGAACCATGTGGCGACCACGCGGCTATTGGTCGGGAAGCACGGCGATTCCGCCGCGCCGAGACCCAGGCGACAGGCGAACAACGCGCCCACGCCGCTGATGAAGCCCTGTGCGAGCGTGCACATCGACCAGAGCGTCATCGAGAGCCAGTAGGTGAACTTGCTGCCGAAGCGATCGAGGAACACGCCGCCCGGAATCTGCGCGACGACGTAGCTCCACGAGAACGCCGAGAACACGAGGCCCATGAGGGCCGCGTTGATGCCCAGTTCCTTGGTGAGCTGCGGCGCTGCGATGCCGAGCACGGTGCGATCCAGGTAATTGATCATCGTGCCGACGGCCAGCAGGCCCAGGATGCGATAGCGCGCTTTCGAGCGGCGCATCGCGCCCTCGACGGGGGCGGCTGCGGAAAGGTTCGGCGCGTCGCCGCGCCCCGTGGATACGGGTGGTGCCATGTCTTCGTCTCCAATTTGTCGACGGGAGTTGGCGCTTCAGCGCTTACTCCCGTCCCATGCCAATGTGGCGGTCGACGGGAGTTGGCGCTTCAGCGCTGACTCCCGTCCCATGCCCATGTGGCGGTCGGCAGGAGTTGGCGCTTCTGCGCTTACGCTCGTCGAGCGCTGTCGTTGTTATTCGCCGGCGCTTGCAGCGTTCGCGGCCAGCATGGATTGCAGATGCGCATACATGCGTTCCGCGTCGGGCTCGACGCCCGTGAACAGCCGGAACGCATCCACTGCCTGGTACACCGCCATGCCGCCGCCGCTCAGCGTGCGGCAGCCGCGCGCCTCTGCCGCTTCGAGCAGCGCGGTACGGATCGGGAAATAGACGATGTCCGCCACCCACAGCCGCTCGTGCAGATACTCCGCAGGCAGCGGCATGCCGGGCAACTTCGCCATGCCGGTGGGCGTGGCGTGGATGAGGCCCGTGGCGTGTTGGAGCACGTCGCGCAGATCGCCGCCCGCGCTCACGCGAGCCGTCGGGAAGCGCGCTTGCAATTCGCTGGCGAGCGATTCGGCGCGCGACGCGTCCACGTCGAACAGCGTGAGCGCCTGGGCGCCCATCTGCAGCGCCGCGTGTGCGACCGCCGCGCCCGCGCCGCCCGCGCCCAGCTGCACCACCGCTTCGAGCGAGACGTCGGGCAGGCCGCGCTGGAACGCGCGCGCGAAACCCGACCAGTCGGTGTTGTGACCGATCCGCTTGCCGTCGCGGAACAGTACCGTGTTCACGGCGCCGAGCGCGCGGGCGTCATCCGAGAGTTCGTCGAGCAGTTCGATCACGGCCTGCTTGCACGGATAGGTGATGTTCAAACCGTCGAAACCCATGCGCTCGGCGGCCAGCAGCAGCTCGGGCAGCGCGGCGGGCGTGAGCTTCAGCGCTTCGAGGTCGATGCGCCGATATACATAGTGGAAGCCGAGCTCGCGGCCTTCCTGCTCCTGCATCGCGGGCGTGAGCGAGCCGCCGATGCCCGAGCCGATCAGACCGCAGAGAAACGAGTTGGCGGTTGCGCGCGCGCCCAGCGCATTCGTTTTGGCGTTGTTCTGGGCGCTCATTTCGCCACCTTTTTAGCAAGCAGTGTGGCCATGCGCTCCAGCGCGAGCACATACCCTTGCGTGCCGCAGCCGACGATGATGGCCTCCGCAATGGGCGAAACGAACGAATGGTGCCGGAACGCCTCGCGCTTGTGCACGTTCGAGATATGGACCTCGATCACAGGCTTCGCGATGGCGGAAAGCGCATCGGCAATCGCCACCGACGTATGCGTATAGGCAGCCGGATTGATGACGATGCCGTCTACGCGCGTACGCGCTTCATGCAGCCAGTCGATCAGCTGATGCTCGGCGTTCGACTGGCGAAAATCGATCTCGAGCCCAAGACGCCCCGCCGCCTCGCGGCACAGGTTGGCAACGTCATCTAACGTTTCAGCGCCGTAGATCGCGGGCTCCCGCGTTCCCAGCAGATTCAGGTTCGGTCCGTTCAGGACCAGCACCGAAGGCATTCCCATTACACACACTCCAGAACAGCTTGACGACCGGCACGGCGCATGCTCAAGAACCGTTGCATGTTTCACCGCATGGTCGCCAGTGTGCCGCGAAGCGGTGCACCGGTCACCTGGGGTTTGCCAGAATTTGTACTAACTAGTTAGTTTGGCGTATCCTTCGGACACTCCAGCGGCAAGTGTGTCTGTGGTGCGCCAGTTAGTTAAATACCCGCGCCACACCGCCGCGCCGGACCCTTGTTCAACACCGAAGTCGCAGTCAGCAAGCTCGCCATGCCCATGTCCAAGCCGCTCCACACCCCCTCTCGCGCGCTGCGCCGCTCGATCGCCACGGTGTCGATCAGCGGCACGCTCGCCGAAAAGCTCGCCGCGATCCGCGCCGCCGGTTTCGACGCCGTCGAGATCTTCGAGAACGATCTGCTCTATTTCGAAGGCTCGCCGGCCGACGTGCGCCGCATGGCCGGCGATCTCGGCCTCGATATCGTGCTGTACCAGCCGTTCCGCGATTTCGAGGGCGTCGCGCCCGAGCGCCTCGCGCGCAACATCGAACGCGTGAAGCGCAAGTTCGACGTCATGCATCAACTGGGCACGGACCGTTTGCTGGTGTGCAGCAATGTCTCGCCCGAAACGATCTGCGACGACGGTCTGGCCGCCGAACAGCTTGGCGCGCTCGCGCAAGCCGCCGGGGAAGCGGGCGTGACGATCTGTTATGAGGCGCTTGCATGGGGGCGCCACGTGCGCACCTATGGCCACGCGTGGCGGCTCGTCAACACCGTCAATCACGCGAACCTGACACTCGCGCTGGACAGCTTCCATACGCTCTCGCTCGACGACACGCCCGACGGCATCGCCGCGATTCCGGGCGCGCGCATCGGCTTCGTGCAGATCGCCGACGCACCGAGAATGCAGATGGACGTGCTCGAATGGAGCCGGCACTATCGCTGCTTCCCGGGCCAGGGCGACTTCGCGCTCGCGGATTTCACGGCGCAGGTGGTGAAAAGCGGCTACACGGGCCCGCTCTCGCTCGAAATCTTCAACGACGGTTTTCGCGGCGCGCCGCCCGCCGCCACGGCCGCCGACGGCCATCGCTCGCTCTTGCTGCTCGAATCGCTCACGCGCGAAACCCTGCAGGCGGAGCATATCGACGCGAGCGCGCTCTACCACCCGAGCGCCGCGCCTGCGAACGCACAGTGGCAATTCCTCGAGTTCGCCGTGGACGACACCGCCCGCGCGCACGTGGCGAACTGGCTCGAAAAGCTGCATTTCCGCCGCGCGGGCCAGCATCGCTCAAAGGACGTCACGCTCTATCAGCACGGTTCGGCCGCCATCGTGCTCAACGCCGAGTCCGACTCGTTCGCCAACGCCTTTTTCCAGCGCCATGGACTCTCGCTCTGCGCGTCGGCGTTTCGCGTGGACGATGCGCGCCTCGCGCTCGAACGCGCGGCGGGCTTTGGCTACCCGCCGTTCTCGGGCCGCGTGGGTCCGAACGAGCGCGTGGTGCCCGCCGTCCAGGGGCCGGACGGCAGTCTTAACTATTTCGTTAACGAGGAGCCGGGCCAGCCTACCCTCTTCGAAGCCGACTTCGCGCTCACGGATATCGACGGCCCGGTCGAAGTGGGACCGATCGCGGGCATCGATCACGTGAGCCTTTCGCTGCCTGCCGGCTCGTTCGATTCATGGGTGCTGTTCCTGAAGTCGGCGTTCGGGCTCGAAGCAACGCCCGCCGTGCTGCTGCCCGATCCGTACGGGCTCGTGCGCAGCCGCGCGCTCATGAGCCGCGACCGCGGGCTGCGCGTCGTGCTCAACGCGTCGGTGGACCAGCACACGGCCGCGGCGGAAACCGTGCGCGCCTACCACGGCACAGGCCTGAACCACGTGGCCTTCAACACCAGCGACATCTTCCGCGCTGTAACCGAATTCGAGGCGGCCGGCGTGCCGCTCCTGCGCGTGCCCGCGAACTACTACGACGATCTCGACGCGCGCCATGCACTCGACCCCGCGTTTCTCGACGCGCTGCGCAACCACAACCTGCTCTACGACCGCGACGAGCGCGGCGGCGAGTTTCTGCACGCCTACACGGAGACGCTCGATCAGCGCTTCTTCCTGGAGATCGTGGAGCGGCGCGGCGGCTACGACGGCTACGGCGCGCCTAACGCAGCCGTGCGCCTCGCGGCGCAGGCGCGCCAGCGCGCACTTGCCGCACAAGGCACGCACAAACCGCAAGATTGATTCAAACGCAGTCCCCGTAGTCACTTCGCGCAGCAGTACGCACGCCGCATCGACCTGAAAATCATGCGGCGTAGCAAAGAAAACAATAAGCAGTCCAAATCTCACCCGGAGACGCACAACGATGAAGAAAGCAGGTCTTGGTTTTGGCACGTTCCTCGCCACCAGC
This sequence comes from Paraburkholderia guartelaensis, assembly GCF_004353905.1. Classification (GTDB taxonomy): domain Bacteria; phylum Pseudomonadota; class Gammaproteobacteria; order Burkholderiales; family Burkholderiaceae; genus Paraburkholderia; species Paraburkholderia guartelaensis. The sequence goes on from NZ_SMOD01000032.1 coordinate 71,683, forward strand.
GCAGCCCTCGTGGCCAGCCCCGCGTTCGCGCAAAGCAGCGTCACGCTTTACGGCGCCGTCGACGACGCCATCACCTACGTCAACAACCAGAACGGTCACTCGAACGTCTATCTGCGCCAGGGCAACCTGTATGCGTCGAAGTTCGGCCTGCAGGGCAAGGAAGATCTCGGCGGCGGCACGTTCGCGATCTTCGACCTGCAGAACGGCTTCGACCTCAACTCGGGCGCGCTGTCGTCGAGCGGACTGATCTTCAATCGTCAGGCCTACGTGGGCTTGCAGAACCAGAACCTCGGCACGTTCACGGCCGGCCGCCAGTACACGCCGTATTACCTGTTCGTCGGGCCGCTCACGGGAAGCTCGTGGCTCACCGGTGCAACCGGCGCGCACCCCGGCGATATCGACGGTCTCGACACGACCGTGCGCATCAACAATTCGGCCACTTACACCTCGCCGATCTTTTACGGCTTGCAGGCGAGCGCCATGTACGCGCTCGGCGGCATTGCGGGCAGCACCGGCAAGGGTCAGACGTGGAGCGCCGCGCTGCGCTATTCCGCCGGCCCGGTGAGCCTCGCCGCAGCCATCCTGCGCATGGACAACGCGCAGTTGACGAGCGGCTTCGACAGTTCGTCAACGGGCAGCTTCGGCAAGTCGTCACTGAATACGGGCTATGTCTCGGCGAGCGCGGTCCAGCACATCGCGGCGGGTGGCAACTACACGCTCGGCAACCTGGTCCTCGGCGCGTCGTATTCGAACGTTCAGTACATCGCGGGCGGCAAGTCGATCTTCCATGACACGGCCATCTTCAACACCTGGGCGGCGCTCGCGGTCTATCGCTTCACGCCGGCTTTCGACGTGGGCGGCGGCTTCGCCTATACGCTGGCTTCGAAGGCCAACGGCATCACGAGCGCGGCGCGTTATCAGCAGTACTCGCTCAAGGAGTCGTACCACCTCTCGAAGCGCACCACGCTCTACGCACTGCAGGCCTACCAGCACGCAGGCGGCCAGACGCTCGGCGCGAACGGCGCGGGCAACATCGTCAACGCGAGCCCGGCCGTGGGCGACTCGCAGAACTCGACGCCCTCGTCCACGCGCTCGCAGTTCGTCGGCATGGCCGGTATCGCGCTGCTGTTCTGATCGTTGTTCCGATGCACCGCCGGGGGCCCTGCACGGCCCCCGGTTTCGCTCGCAGCCCCTCGACGCAGCGGCACGGCGCTGAGTACACTCGCGGATAACGCCAAAACGAATCCGCGCGAATCCGCGAACTCACCGTGCCGCCCTCCGTTCCCGCCATCAGCCCACGCCTGCGCAGCAGGCTGCGCACGCTCGCCAAAACGCAGCCCAAGGCTGTCCAGCGCACCTACGACACGCTGCTCTCGCTCGAAGGCTATAGCGCGCTTTCGGCGGCGGCGCGCAAGGACATCTTCACGTCGATCGCGTTTTCCGCAAACCAGTGGTTCCAGTGCCTGCTCGACGGCACGCCACCCACCTCCGAAGTCATGGACCAGACCGCGGCGTTCGCGCGCCGCCGCGTCCACCAGAACGTGCCGCTGCGCTCGCTGCTGCGCGCATTTCGCCTTGGCGCGCGCGAGTTGTGGCGCACCTGCACGGAGCTTGCCGAGGCCGACCCGGCGCTCGCGCACGAACTGCTATTCGATATCTCGCCCTATCTGCTCGATTACTTCGATGCGATGGCCGAGCACATCGCCGAGGCTTATCTCGACGAGCAGCACCAGCAAGCGCGTTGGCGCGGCTCGCTGCTGCAGCAGCTCTACGACCTTGTGTTCCATGCCCCCGACGACGCCGCGCGCTTTCGCGAGACCGTCGAGGCACTCGGCCTCGACGCCACGCTGCCGCGCATTGCGCTCGCCGTCGATCTGGACTTGCGCGACCACGCGCCTTCGGTGCGCGAGGATGCGCTCGACCGTTTCGCGCTCAGCGCCGCGCGCCACTTCGACCTGAAACCGGACGCGCTCGTGCGCGCATGGCACCGCGAGCGGCTGGTGTTCTGGCTGCCCTGCGTGCGGGGCGATTCGATGACGCGCAACGATCAGCGCGTGGCCGAGCACGCCGCCGCGCTCACGCGTGCCGAGCCGCGCGTGCGCAGCATCGGCATCGGGCTCATGAACGAAGGGGCGCGCGGCTGGGCAGCCTCGGTGGAAGAAGCACTTAAGGCGGTGGACTTTGCGCCTCGTGGCAGCCGCGCGGACGACGGCGACGAGAACGGCAGCGAACCCGGCAACGCCCTTCGCGTGCACCGCTTTTCGTCGATCGCCATTGAGGAGAGTGTGCGCAGCAGCGCCAACGTCCTGCGCTATCTCGTTTCGCTCGCCGAGCAACTGGCGACAGAGGCGGACCTGGTCACTACGCTCGAAGCGTGGTTCGCGAGCGGCCAGCGCCGGCGCCAGACAGCTGAAGCACTAGGCGTGCATCCGAATACGCTCGACTACCGGCTCGAGCGCATCGAGACGCTGCTGGGCGCGAAGCTCGATGACGCGCACTGGATTGCGAGGCTGGATATCGCGCTCAAGCTGCGCGGGGCGACGCAGGGCTCGGAGCGCGATGGCAAGAAGCCGGAGAAGAAGGGGCGATTGCGGGTGAGGAAGGCGAAGAGCGCGGCGCGCTGAAGCACGCGGCGCGCCCCGCTCGCGCGTCACCCCGCGTCGCGCAATTCCCGCCGCAAAATCTTCCCCACCGTCGACTTCGGCAGCGCTTCGACGAAGCTCACCACGCGCGGCACCTTGTAGGCCGCGAGTTGCGCCCGGCAATGCGCGATCACGGCTTCCTCGCTCAGCGCCGCCTCTCGCGCGGGCACCACGAACACACGCACGGCCTCGCCGCTGCGTTCGTCGGCCACGCCCACGCACGCGCATTCGGCCACGCCCGGCAGCGCGGTCACGACCGCCTCGATTTCATTCGGATACACGTTGAAGCCCGAAACGAGGATCATGTCCTTCGAGCGATCGACAATGCGCAGGAAGCCGCGCGCGTCGAACACGCCCACGTCGCCGGTGCGAAAGTAGCCATCGTCCGTAAAAGCGGCGCGCGTGGCCTCGGGCTGGTTCCAGTAGCCCTGCATCACCTGCGGGCCCGTCGCGCAGATCTCGCCCGGCTCGCCAGGCGCGGCTTCGACGCCGTCGTTCATCAGCTTGACGTCGGTGGAGGGCACCGGCAGTCCCGTCGTGCCGGTAAACCGATCGACGCTGCCCGGATTGAACGACAGCACCGGGCTCGTCTCCGAAAGCCCGTAGCCTTCGCGGATAAAGCCGCCCGTAATCGCCTGCCAGCGCTCGGAAACCGTGGGAATGATCGCCGCGCCGCCACCGCCCGCGAGCCGCAGCCGCGAAAAATCGACCTCGCCGATACGCGGATGTGCAACGAGCCCCGCATAGAGCGTATTCACGCCCATGAAGCTCGTCGGCCGCGCGGCCTTGAACACATCGATCATGCCGTTCAGATCGCGCGCGTTCGCAACGAGCCAGTTCTCCGCGCCAATCGAGAAGTACGTGATGAGATTCACCGTCAGCGCGAAGATGTGATAGAGCGGCAGCGCGGTGACGATGACCTCCTCGCCCGGGTTCATGAAGCCCGGCATGAAGGTCTTGAACTGCTCGACGTTGGCGACGAGGTTGCGATGCGTGAGCAGCGCGCCCTTGGAAAGCCCGGTCGTGCCGCCCGTGTATTGCAGGAAGAGCGGATCGTCGCCGCACAAGGTGGGGGCTTCGAACGGCAAGCCGGCGCCTTGCGCGAGCGCCGCCGCAAACGAGCCGGGTTGCGCATCGCACTCGCTGCTCGGGCTTGCGCAATCGCTTGCGGCAACGCTCAACGCGGTTTGGACGGCCGTATTCGCCTTGATCGCGTCGAAAGTGGGCAGCGCGCCATCGAACACCACGAGTGTTTGCGCGCCGGAGTCCACGAGCTGGTGCTGAAGTTCGCGCGGCGTATAGAGCGGATTCACGTTCACCTGCACCGCCCCTGCCCGTACGATGCCGATCAGCGCAATGGGAAACGCGAGCAGGTTCGGCAACATCACGGCGACGCGGTCACCCTTCTTCACGCCTGCGTGCTGCAGATACGCCGCGAAATCGCGCGAGAGACGGTCGACGTCGGCGTAGCTGAGCGATGCGTCGCCCGGCGAAGCGTCGCCCGGCGTGGCGCCGCCCGCGCGCAATGCCGGCCGGTGCGCATGCTCGCGCATCGCTTCATTGAACATATGCGCGAGCGACGGATGCCGGTCGGGATCGATGGTAGCGGGAATCTCGCCATAGCTGGCGAGCCAGGGGGCTTTCGACACGTTCGTCTCCATGAAATCAATTCGCGGCTTGTATGCGAGGTGCCGCGTTTCACGCCCATGCTACGGGCTTGACCGCGCCTGGAGAACTGGGAAAGGGGATAAGGTGATTGTGAAAAGTCACAAAAGCGCGCCCGCGCGCCACCGAGTGCGATGTCATGTCCGTGTCTGATTTTTGTCGGTTGTGCGACACTGCCTCGTCCCGTCCGTGACGCTTTTTAGCGTGCCGACGCGGCATCGCGCCGCGCACGTTTGCTAACCGCATACGCCGCGTCGAGGCGCTTCCCGAGGCGGATTGATCAGAGCAACGCTTTCATGCCGGACATACCCCTGTCCCCGTACCGCGCGCCGAGCGCACGCCGCCGCGGCATTGGCATCGCCCTTTTTCTCGCCGTCATCGCGGCCGGGGCGATTTATGTCATCGATCATCTCGTCGTCGATTTGCGCGCCGTGCGCGAAAGCTCGGCGCTTCCCTTCATCCTGCTCGCACTCGCTTTACTTATCGCGCTCGGCTTCGAGTTCGTGAACGGCTTTCACGACACCGCCAACGCCGTCGCCACCGTCATCTACACGAACTCACTCGATCCGCATCTTGCCGTGGCGTGGTCGGGCGCGTGGAATTTCATCGGCGTGCTCGTCTCCAGCGGCGCGGTCGCGTTCGGCATCCTGCAACTGCTGCCGGTGGAGCTGATCCTCCAGGTGGGCAGCGGTGCGGGCTTCGCCATGGTGTTCGCACTCCTGATCGCCGCCATCGTCTGGAACCTCGGCACCTGGTATTTCGGGTTGCCTTCATCCAGTTCGCATACGCTCGTGGGCTCGATCATCGGCGTGGGCATCATGAACCAGTTCATCAGCGGGCCTTCGGGCACGAGCGGCGTGGACTGGGACCAGGCGGCGGGCGTCGGCAAAGCGCTGCTGTTCTCGCCCGTGGTCGGCTTCGTCATGGCCGCGTTGCTGCTCCTCGTGCTCAAGCTGCTCGTGCGCGTGCCCGCGCTCTATGCCGAGCCCAAGGCAAACCAGGCGCCGCCGCTCTGGATCCGCACGCTGCTCATCCTCACCTGCACCGGCGTTTCGTTCGCCCACGGCTCGAACGACGGCCAGAAAGGCATGGGCCTCATCATGCTGATCCTGATCGGCGTCGTGCCGACCGCCTATGCGCTCAACAAGGCCGTCACGCCCGAGGAAACCACGGCGTTCGTGGTCGTGGCGCGCGAGGCGTCCGCAACGCTGGGCCGATACGCGCACGGCGCGCCGCCCGACAACGCGCGCGCCGAGGTCGAGGCATTCGTGCGCACACGCCAGCTCACACCCGCCACGCTGCCCGCGCTGCGCCAGCTCACCGACACCATCGCCGACCAGGTCGCCCTGTCCGGCTCGATGGCGACGGTGCCCGACGCGATCGTCGACAACGTGCGCAACAACATGTACGTGGCGAGCGAAGCGATCCGCCTGATGCAAAAGGCGAAGGCACCCGAGATGTCACCCGCTGACGCCAAAGTGCTCGACACCTTCCGCAAGCAGATGGACCACTCGACCAAGTTCATTCCCACCTGGGTGAAAGTGGCCGTGGCGCTGGCGCTCGGTCTCGGCACGATGGTGGGCTGGAAGCGCATTGTCGTGACGGTGGGCGAAAAGATCGGCAAGCAGCATCTCACCTATGGTCAGGGCGCATCGGCCGAAGCGGTCGCCATGATCACGATTGGCATGGCCGACGTCTACGGCTTGCCGGTGTCGACCACGCACGTGCTGGCTTCCGGCGTGGCCGGCACGATGGCCGCGAACGGCTCGGGCCTGCAGTGGGGAACCGTTCGCAACCTCGTGCTCGCGTGGGTGCTCACGTTGCCTGCTTCGATTGCGCTTGCTGCTGGCCTGTACTGGATGTTCCGGCAAGTTTTCTGACATCGGCTTCACGCAGCATGTCGCGCAACCGGAACTTCTGCACTTTGCCTGCCGGCGTGGTCGGCATGGCGTCGAGCAGCCATAGGCGTTCAGGCAGGTACTGCACGGCAACCTTGTGCGACTTGAGAAAACCGACGAGCGAAGGCAGATCGACAGCTGCTCCGGGCCTGGCCACCACAACGGCGCAGGCGCGCTCGCCCAGCCGCTCGTCCGCATACGCGACGATCGCTACCTGCGCAACAGCGGGATGACGATACAGCAGAGATTCGATCTCCACCACCGGAATATTCTCGCCGCCACGGATGATCACGTCCTTGCTGCGGCCGCTGATGCGGATGTAGCCGCGCTCGTCGATGATCGCGAGATCGCCGGTGTCGAACCAGCCTTGCTCGTCCGTCGCGTTGAGGTGCCCGCGCTTGAGGTAGCCGCCGAACCCCGAGCAGGAGCGCACGAAGAGCCGACCCGCTACGTTCGCCGGCAGCAAGCGGTCGTTCTCGTCCACGACTCTCACTTCCACGCCCGGCAGCGGCGCGCCATCGGTCGTGGAAGCGCGTTCGTCAGCGTCGTCCAGATGCGTGAGCGTCACCGCGCCCAGCTCCGTCATGCCCCACGCGGAAACGATCTTCGCCCCCAGCGCCGTGCGTGCGCGATCGACCAGTGCGCCGGGAATCGGCGCGCCCGCACATAAGAACGTCCGCAACGTCGGCACGCGCGTGCCCGTCTCAATGGCCGCGTTGGCGAGATCGCCGAGGAACGCCGTGGACGCCATCGTGAACGTCACTCGCTCCGCTGCGATGAGCGCGAGCGCTGCCTCGGGCTGCCATACGTCCTGCAAGACAGCGCTCGCCCGCAATGCGATCGGCATCATGAGGCCATACATGAAGCCGGTTTGATGCGCCATGGGCGAGGCCATCAGCACGACATCGTTGCGGCCGAGACGCATGGCCTGCGCATAAGGAAGAATGTTCGAAAAGAGCGTGTTCGCCGTGTGCATCACGCCCTTGGGCTCGCCCGTCGTGCCGGAGGTGTAGAGCAGTTGCGTCACGTCGTCGGGGCCCGGGCGATTGCGCGTGAGGATGGCTTCGGCATCACTCGCTTCTTCCCAGCGCGGGCCGCTCAGAAGCGCTTCTAAACTGTTGCGCGCCGGCTCGCCGCCGTCAGTTGCGCCCACGACTACCACGTGCTGCAAGGCGGGTAGTTCTGGCCGCAGCGCGCACAGCATGGCCTCGTAGTCGAAGCCTCGATAGCGCTGCGGCACGATCATCACTTTGCTGCCGCCATGGTTGAGCATGAACGACAGTTCGCGCTCGCGAAAGATCGGCATGAGTGGATTGAGCACCGCACCGATGCGCGAGCACGCGAGATAAAGCAGCGTGAACTGCCAGCAATTCGGCAGCTGCATCGAGACCACGTCGCCCTTTACCACACCGAGCCGCGCGAGGCCCACGGCAATCCGGTCCGCCATCCGCGCCATCTGCGCGTACGTGAAGTGTGTGGTCTCTCCGTCTTCGATTCGTACAGCCGTGAGCGCGATCTTCGCCGGGCATTCGGCCACGCAGGCGTCCAGTTCGTCGTTGATGGTGCGCCCGGGCCACCAGCGCCGTGCCTCCTCCCGCGCGCGGCGCGGCCCGATCAGTACCGCGTCGAACTCCATGTGCGCCCTCCCGTGGCGTTGCAGGAAACGTCGCAGGCGGCGCGCATCATGCCGGCACCGCGTCGCGGCCCGCGTTCGAGCGCGCGATGATGGTCTTCATGATCTGAGCCGTGCCGTCGCCGATCTGGAAGCCGAGCACGTCGCGCAGACGCTGTTCGAGCGGCCCGCGGTCGTAGCCGCCGTGCCCGAACGAAAGCAGGCATTGGTGCACCACGTCGTAGGCTAGCTTCGGCCCCCACCACTTGCACATGGCGGCTTCGGCCGTATGCGGCAGTCCACGGTCCTTGAGCCACAGTGTTTGCAGGCACAGCAGGCGTGCCGCCTCCACCTGGGTCGCATATTCGGCGAGCGGATGCGAAACGCCCTGGAATGCGGAAAGCGGCTTGCCGAAGGCCTCGCGCTGCGCGACGTACTCCCACGTTTCTTCGAGGCTCACGCTCGCCACGGCGAGCACCTGCAGGCCGATCAACGCGCGCGAAAAGTCGAAGCCCTGCATCACCTGAACGAAGCCCTTGCCCTCGTCGCCCAGCAGATGGTCCACCGGCACGCGCACATTCTCGAAGAAGATCGAACCGCGTCCGATCGCGCGCTGGCCGTGGCAGTCGAAGCGATTGCGCGTGACGCCCGGCAGATCCATCGGCACGAGAATGGCCGAGACGCCGCGCGCGCCGTCTTCCACGCTGCCCGTGCGCGCAAACACTACGGCGGCGTCGGCCTGATCGGCGGCCGAAATCGACGTTTTCTCGCCGTTGAGGACGTAATGGTCGCCTACGCGCTCCATTTTCAGGCGCAGGTTCGCGGCATCCGAGCCACCTCGCGGCTCCGTGAGGGCGATGGCGAGCAGCGCGCGGCCCTGCGTGAGGCGTTCGAGCCACGGCCGCGCAATCTCGGGAGCAGCGTGCTTCGCGAGAATCTGCCCGTTGAGCGAGGCAAGCAGGTTGATGTATGAAAGGCTCAGGTCCGCGCGCGCAATCTCCTCGTGGATCACACCCGCCGCGAGGCAGCCCAGTCCCTGGCCGCCATACTGCTCAGGCAATTCCGGCGCGATGAAGCCCATCTCGCCCATTTCGCGCATGAGGCCGCGATCGAGCACGCGCGTGGTGTCGCGTTCGACAAAGCCCGGCGCAACGCGCCCTTGTGCGAAGCGCCGCGCATGCTCGCCGAGAACAGCGAGGTCTTCGTCGATATACGGATTCATGGTGTCTCCTTGAAGCAGCCGGCTTTATTCATTCGTCATCCTGATCGTCATGGAGACGCCTTTATTTGGCGTACTTGCGGAACTCCGGCTTGCGCTTTTCCTGGAAGGCACGCACGCCTTCGCGCGACTCTTCCGTGTCGTAGTAGAGCTTGAGCGCGTACATGCCCATGCCCGCGATGCCGGCCTGATGCGCGGTATCCATATTGAACGAGCGCTTGGCAATCGCAATGGCCGTGGGGCTCTTTTCCATGATCTCGTCGCACCACTTCTGCACTTCCGCGTCGAGCTGATCGTGCGGCACCACAGCGTTCACGAGGCCCATGGCCAGCGCTTCGGCCGCCGGATAGCGTCGGCACAGATACCAGATTTCACGCGCCTTCTTTTCGCCCACCACGCGCGCGAGAAACGCCGTGCCGTAACCCGGATCGACCGAACCGACCTTCGGGCCCGCCTGCGCGAACACGGCCTTTTCCGAAGCAATGGTGAAATCGCAGATCGTGCACAGCACGTTGCCGCCGCCCACCGCATAGCCCTGCACGCGTGCGATCACGGGTTTGGGCACGTCGCGAATCGCCGTGTGCAGCTCTTCCATCGGCAGGCCGATCGTGCCGCGTCCGTCGTACTGTCCCGAGTGCGCGGACTGGTCGCCACCCGTGCAGAACGCCTTGTCGCCCGCGCCCGCAAGGACGATCACGCCGATCTCGCGGTCGTAGCCCGCCTTGTTGATCGCGTGAATCAGTTCGTCGCAGGTGCGGCCGCGAAACGCGTTCATCTTGTCGGGCCGGTTGATGGTGATCCATGCCGCGCCGTTACGCACTTCGTAGAGAATGTCTTCGTAGTTCATGATCGATGCCTTTGATGTTGCGTAGTCGATAGAGCGTGCGTTCGCCGACGTTAGCCCGCCATGGTCAGGCCGCCCGATACACTCAGCACCTGTCCCGTGATGTAGTTCGCGTCGTCGCTCGCGAAAAACACGATTGCGCCGGGCAAATCGTCGGGCTGCCCGATGCGGCCGAGCGGAATGGAGCGCTGGAACGCTTCCAGAAGCTTTTCCGGGTTGCCCGCGCCTTCCTTGTATTCGGCAAAGAGCGCGGTGTCGGTCGGGCCCGGACACACCACGTTTACGGTGATGCCGTGGCGCGCATGCTCACGCGCAATGGTCTTCGAAAACGCCACAAGGCCGCCCTTGCACGCCGCATAGACCGCTTCGCCCGACGAGCCGACACGCGCGGCGTCCGAGGCGATGTTGATGATGCGGCCGCGCTTGCGCTCGACCATGCCGGGCAGCACTGCGTGATGCATGTGCAGCGCGCCCGTGAGATTGATGGCGATGAGCTTGTCCCACTGCGCCGGTTCGGTCTTCGTGAACGGGCGGAAAACGTCCCAGCCCGCATTGTTCACGAGCACATCCACAGGGCCGAGTTGCGCTTGCGCCTGCTGGAGCGCCGTTTCCACCTCCTCGCGGTTCGTGATATCGCAACGCAGCGCCAGCGCCTGGCCTCCCTTCTCGTGAATCTCGTCGGCCACCTTCAGCGCCGCTTCGAGCGACAGATCCAGCACCGCCACGCGCGCGCCCTCAGCGGCAAAGCGCCGGCAGGTCGCCCCGCCGATGCCGCCACCACCGCCCGTCACCACGACCGTCTTGCCTTCGAGTTTTCGCACCGCGATCCTCCATTCGGTTGAGCAGTACCATAGACGCCTTCGACGCCGGACCATCTTTCGGCCCCGCTACGAATTACGTCAATATGTTGACGTATACTAGGTAACACCCAAGTCGAAGACAAGCGCAGAAGCACCAGGAGAAACCCTTGCCTAAAACATCAAAAATTCAGGATTCAAGCCGCTTCGACCTTGCCAACCGGCTGTTCTTCCGGCTCTACCAATGCGCAAACATGTTGCATAAAACCGGCACACGCGCCGTGGAAGCCGAGGGCTTGACCACGCAGCAATGGGCCGTGCTCGGCGCGCTCTCGCGACCGGAAGCACGGCCGGGCATGAGCGTGGGCGATCTCGCGCGGTATCTGATGGTGAGCCGCCAGAATCTCTCGGGCCTGATCAGCCGGATGGAACGCGACGGCCACGTGAGGACCGAGGCGGATGCGCGCGATCGCCGCTCGCGCCTCGTCTGCATGACCGAGCCGGGCCGCAAGCTATGGGTCGCGCAGGCCACGCCGAAAATCGAGGCGTACTACGAAGCAGTACTAGACAATTTTTCGTCGGACGACATGACGCACACGCTGCACTATCTGCTGAAGCTGCTCGATAACATGAAGCGCGTGGACGAACGGGAGCGCGTGGCGGACGACGACGATGCGTGAGCGTGCTCCGCTACAATCTAACGAAACGCACAAGGAGAAAACCACATGAAGATGGACGCATTTCGCTTCGGCACCACCGACTGGTCCAGCGTCGAGCCCACGCAACACAAAGGGGAAACGGGCATGGCTACCTGGCGCACGCGCTTTTTCGGCGACGAGGCCAACCCGATCCGCGTGCGCATGGTCGAGTATTCGCCGGGTTACCTCGCGGATCACTGGTGCAAGAAGGGGCACATTCTGTTCTGCCTCGAAGGCGAACTGGAGACCACGCTCGACGACGGGCGCAAGTTCGTCCTCACGCCCGGCATGAGCTATCAGGTGGGCGACAACGCCGAGGCGCACCAGTCGTACACACGCACGGGTGCGAAGCTCTTCGTCGTCGATTGAAAGCGATGCCGCTTCAGCGCGGCGCGCCGAGATCGGCGTCGAGCCGCTTGCGCAGGTCGCGCACCACGCGCGCGGCGGGAACGAGCCACCACGTGGGCGCCGCCACGGAAAAGTCGTACGCGAGCGCCGTCTGCGCAGCGCCGGTCGTGTGCGCCCGGCAGCGGAACGCCACCATGTGGCGTCGCGTGGCGGTTTGCGAGCCAGGCGAGAAGCGCATGACCGCACGCAGCGCGAACTGCGTCTCGTCGGGCGCGGCATCGTACGATTCGACGCTCCACTCCGCACCGTAGTGCGCCTCGTGACGCAACGCCGCGCTCACGCGGCGGAGCGTTTCATCGGCGGGCAAGGCCACGGGGTGCTCGCGCCCTGCACGCCCGGCGCGAAACAGCGTGCGCTGCGACCAGCCCCAGCCGAACGTGAGCACCACGCCGCCCGCCACGAGCACCCATTGCAGGATATGCATGAGCCAGCGGCCGACCTCGAAGCGCGCAATGGGCGCGAACAGCAAGCCCGCGATCCAATGCGCGGCAACGAAGATCACGACGCACACGAACACGCTCGCCGAAAGCGTCAACAGCCAGCCCCGCGACGGGTCATCGAATTTCGCAAACAGGAAATCGCGCACGCCGCCTGAACGCGCCCGCGTGTCAACGGATTGGGGTTCGGTTGCGGCCTGCGGCTCGTCTTCCTGCGCGGCATCCGCTTCGTCGCGCAACCCCGCGAGTTCGCCATGCAGCGAGTCGCGTTCGGTCCGCATGCGCTGGATCTCGTCGAGGGTACGCGTGCGCTCGTCGCGCAGCCCGTCCAGTTCGGCGCGCACGCGTTCGCGCTGCGCCAGCAGCGCCTGCATCTGCGCGTGCAGCTCCTCGGCCTGCGCGACGCTCAGCGCGGAGCGGCTCACCGGCGGCGCATGATGCACGGACCAGTACGCTTCGAGTAGCTCGCGCGCCTCCTTGACGCGCTTGAACTGGTCGTCAGCCCAGCGCATCGAGGCGGCGGTGGGGTGCCGCCATTTGTCGGGATGCAGGATCTGCGCGAGATGGCGATAGTGATGCTTGATGTCCGCCTCGCTCGCCCCCGGCTCCAGATCGAGCCGGTAGTAGAGGCGGTCGTAATCCACGGGTCGGTAATCGCGGCCTGGCATGACCTGTATCTATTCGTCAGTGGATGGATTGGCAGACGGCGCAACGCCTGCCCGCTCAAGTTAGCGCAATGCGCCCAGTCCGGCAAGGAAAGCGCCGCTGCCGTTGCCCGCACGGTTTCAGTGCGGCCGGCCCGTGAGCAGCCGGCTCAGCGTCGCGAACGCGGTGGCCGGCAGCTCGTGCAGCTTGCGTACGACCACGGCATTCGGATAGAACGCCTCAACGGCGTCGTCCAGGATGCCGATGCCGACCAGCTCGATGCCCTGCTCGTTGACCGCCTGCGCGCGCGCGAGCAGGTCGCTGCGCAATACAGCCGGGTCGCCGTCGCTCGTCGAAGGATAGCCGTCCGAGAGGACGAAAAGCAGCCGCCGGCGCGCCTTGCGCTGAGCGAGTCGCGCCGCCGCCCAGGCGAGCGCTTCGCCGTCGGGGTTCTCGTGGCCGCACTCGATGGCCGCGAGCCCGCTCAGGTCGCGTGAGTCGAAGCGCTTGAACACGCGCAGGTCCAGCCGCTCGACGAAGCGGTTATAGGCCCGTAGATCCGCGCCGGCCGCGCGCTCGCGTTCATAGAGCGCGCGCATTTCCGGCGTTTCGATCGAACTGTAGCCGAGCACTTCCGAATCGAAGGCGAGCTGCGTGAGCGCGTCGGCGAGCGCGGCCGCGCACAGGCGCGCCAGCTCGATCTTGCGGCCCGCCATCGAGCCGCTCAGGTCGAGCAGCAGCGTGACGACCGTGTCGCGCCCGCTCGCATGACGCGCCACGCGAAACGGCGTGCGGTAGCCGCGTGAGGCGGCGAGACGCGCGAGCGCCGCGCGGTCGATCTCGCCGCGCTCCTGCTCGCGCTTCCAGTGCGTGAGTTCGTCGGCCTTGAGCACGCGCTCGAGCTGGGCCTTGAGCGCGCCCGTCTCCGCGCGCGCCAGTGCGCGCAGCTTGCGCCAGCCGGTGGCGTCGCCGCGGCCCGTGAGATCGGTGACGGCGTCGTAGGCCGTGGTCAGCGGGATCGACAAACGTGGCCGCGTTGGCGCAGCGCTGCGATTCGTGGCGGCGGCGTGCGGCGCATCCGCTTCGGAAAGCGCTGCGCCGGCGGCGGAATCGGATTCGGCGCTCGCACGTGCCGAAGCGCCGTCGCCGCCTTCGCGGACATCATCCGGCTGGGCGGCGCTGCCCGGCGGCTCGACCTCGTCGTCCTTGCCGAAGTCGTCTATCGCCTGAGCGAGCCGCGCCGATTCGTCGTCGAGCCCTTCGGGCGGGCCCGCCGTCTGCATCATGTTGTTCGCGCCGCGCGACGCGAGCGCGCGCACGCCCGCCACGATCGCCGCGGCCGCACTCAGGCTGGCGCGCGTCGACTGGCTCGCGCGGGCCGCGCCGAGCGGAGCGTCGATCGCACGCAGCGCGGCGGCAAGCGCCGCGGCATCGCGCTCCAGCACGCCCGGCGCTTCGTCCCACAGCGTACGCTCGATCGCCCATGCAAGGCGCTCGCGCCACGCCAGTTTCGACCAGCGCCGCGCGACTGCCTCACGGCGCTGCATACGCCAGCTTTGCGCGTAGCGTTGCGCGCCAGGGAATGCCCGCGCGAGCTGCGCGAGCACGCGACGGTCCTCGATCGCCTGCGCAATGCGCCCCGTCACGCCGGCTTGCGGCGTGTCGAGACGCGCCGCTTCGCTGTAGCGATGGCGCGCCGCCAGCAAATCGAGCGCGCCGAGCAGTGCGGCTTCATTTGCGCCATCAGTTGCGAGGCGCGCGGGCAGCACGAAACGTTCGCCTTCAATGCGCGGCTCGCCCGCGCCGAACGACACGCTCACGCGCGAGTCGCCGGTCAGCACCCGTGCGAGGCGGCCGAGCGCGCCCGCGGGATCGGCGCTCGCCGTCAAGCTTTGTGTTTCGTCCTGCAAGCTGGACACGGGCGCCTCCGCACTCACGCGTCGAAGATCACGTGATGCCGGATGACGCTGCGGATGAGCGCCGCATCGTCCGCGCTCACCTTCGCGTAGATCGCCGGCCCCGCCGCGCGTTCGACATCGCCGGTGCGCAGCATGAGTTCGGCCCAGTCGATCAGGCGCCGCGTGGAGAACGCGCTCGCGAGGTCCTCGCGGGCGAACGCGGCGCGGCAGTCGGCGGCAATGGCGGCGAGTGTGTGCGCGAGCGGCCGCGTGAGCACCGGCAGCGTGCGCAGCAATACTTCGGTTTCCTCTTCAAGTGAAAGATAGTCGAACAGGTAGACGCGCCAGCGGTCGAGAAAGGCCTCATTGAGCAGATTCGCGCCCTGGTACAGATGGCGGTACGCGCTCATCGCGCCTGCGGCGTTCGCGGTGGCGAAGAGACGGAACGACGGGTGCGGCTCGACGATTTCGTTGCCGCGCTCCTTGAGCAGCAGGCGGCCGTTCGGTTCCAGCACGGCGGTGAGCACCGCCAGAATGGACGGCTCGGCAAAGTCGAGTTCATCGATGATGAGCCAGTAGCCCTCGCGCATCGCCACGGGCAGCACGCCGTCCACCCAGATCGTCTCGCCGCCCTTCACGGTCCAGAAGCCGACGAAGTCGCCGATGGTGGTCTGACCGTTCATGTTCGCGCGCAGCACGCCATAGTCGGCGCGCGCCGCTACCTGCTCGATGAAGCTCGTCTTGCCCGAACCCGTATGGCCGATCAGCATGACGCGGCGATTTTCTACGATGTCCTGAACGATGTCGTCGCCACGTTCGGTGAATAGGTAGGCCGCGTTCACGCGCGGCACCAGCGCGTTCGGCTCGCCGCGCGGCAGATCGACACTGCCGATCCGTACGGTGGGCGTGCTGGCGTGCGGCCTGACCTGAGCCGAATTGGCCTCGCGCGCCGCTTCGACGGCCCGCCGCAAGGCCGCGGAAAATGTGCTGCCCGCCAGTGAAGCTCGCGCTTCATCGGCGCGCTGCGCTTCGGAAACGAAGCCCTCGCGACGCCACTTGAGCAGCTTCGCTTCGAGATTGTCGAGGTCGATCTCGGTGTCGACGTCGACTTCACCGCTCTCGCCCTGCCCATGCTCGATGCGGTACATATGCGCGCGTTCGGAAGACGAGACGCGCCACCATTCGCGCGCGCGGCCGTCGCCGCGGGTGTAGAGGCCGAGCGGGGCTTCGTCTTGCAGTGCGGGATCGGTTGCGTTCATGGACGGGAAATGCAGGGCGCGTTCGGTCAATCGTCACATATTACCGATGCGCACCGCAGTGCGGCAATGCGGCAGTGCCCCGGCCATGCTTCCGGCGCACCCTCAACCATGCTAGCGTGACGATCGCCGTACGAGGCGCGCACGCCTCACCTGCCACCCGGAGATCCCCATGCCCCAAGCCGCGCCGCCCGAACTCGACGACGAGCCAGGGCGCGGCCGTTCGCTCGCACGCCACTACCCGCGCGGCCTCCAGATCGAGCCGCACACGCATACGTGGGCGCAAGTGCTCTACGCCGTCTCCGGCGTGATGTGGGTCGAGGTGGAGCGCGAAGCACTCGTCGTGCCGCCGCAGCGCGCCGTGTGGCTGCCTCCCGGCACGCAGCACGCCATCCACATGCTGAGCGCCGTCGAGATGCGCAATCTCTATCTGCACGAGCGCGACAGCCGGCACCTGAGCGAGCGGTGCGAAGTGTTCGAGGTCAACGGCCTGCTGCGCGAACTCATTACGAGCCTCGCGGAACGCGCGCGCGAAGACGACGCCTGGCTCGACGCCGCCTACCGCCTCGCGTCGATCGAACTCGCCCACGCACCGCGCTCCACGCTGCGCATTCCGCTGCCCGACTCGTCCGACCGCCGCCTCGCCACGCTGTGCCGCGCAGTGATTGACAACCCGTCGGCCGATATCGGCTTCGAACAGCACGCGGCTTGGGTGGGCGCGAGCGTACGCACCCTCTCGCGGCTCTTCACGCGCGAGCTTGGCATGGGGTTTGCGGAGTGGCGCCGCCAGGTGCAGCTCGCAGTCGCGGTGTCGCGCCTCGCGGAAGGCGAGCCTGTGAGTGCCGTGGCGCGGATGCTGGGCTATCTGCCCAGCAGCTTCAGCGACATGTTCCGCCGCGAGCTGGGCGTGCCGCCCAGCGAGTTCCGGCCCACCGGCACACTGGGTTTCGCAGAGGAAAGCGCGGAGCAGTGACGCCTGGCGCGGCTCAGTGCGGCGGCAGATCGCCCACTAGCGGGAACATGTCGGGCGTATAGCCCATATTGAAGTAACCGGCCCGTGCATAGGTGGCGATTCGTTCGAGATGCTCGGTTTCGCGCGACGCATCGCGCGGTTCGGGCTCATCGGCGTGCGGCGTGGGCGGCCCGCCCGCCCGTCCGCGCCGCGTGAACCACGCCGGCACGGACAGCATCGACAGCTTCGACATCGCGGACTCCTTGCAAGGCGTTGACCTCTTCCAATCTAGACAGTCAGAGGCGCGCACGCAAACAAGCATTTCTGGGATGCATAGCACACCGCGGCCAATGTTCATCGTTGAACCGCCCGGCGCGCTGTAAACGCCCGAAAACCTTACAAATAACTAACGTTTCGAAATTGGCGCACGAGTTGGTTAGACTGCGAGTCTTAGCCTTCGCTGCACGGGCGAGGCACGGCTTCGACGGCATAACAATCATGAGAATGCGTATGCAGCAACTCGACAGTCAGCGGCAGCAATTCGCGGCGGCCAAGCCGTTGAGTGCGCCGACATGGTTTCTCCGCACCGCCTCGCGCGGTGTTCCGACCTCCTGGAGGCAGGCATGAGCGACGTCCCTCAGACGCAACCCGCGCCCCAGCCGCCGCGAATTGCTGCCGCTGACTGTCGAGTTG
>NZ_SMOD01000033.1 GCF_004353905.1 Paraburkholderia guartelaensis
GTATGCGATCCATCATCGACGCCACACAGAGTCGCATGACGAAGAACGTGAGGTGAGTCAGGAACGTGGATCAGCGCAGATCGACCGGCAGCTTCCAAGGAAGCAGTGCGTCGTAATCGTCAATTGTTGTCGCCAGTGGTAGGCGCTGGAACAGCCAGGTGAGGTAGCGGTATGGATCGATACGGTTCGCCCGACACGTCTCGACCAGTGAGTAGAGATTCGCACTCGCGTTTGCGCCGTTCACGGTGTCCGCAAACAACCACGAGCGCCTCCCTACACAGAAGGGGCGAATTGAGTTCTCGCACGCGTTATTGCTAACTGGCCAACTGCCGTTCTCGATGTAGCGGATCAACTTCGGCCACTGTTCTCGCAGATAGGTCAGCCCCTTACCGAGCAGGCTTTTTGGTACGACATTCCGAGACTGCTCGAGTGCGAGCGCGTGAATGGCGTCGAGTACCCGAGCGCTGTATCGTCGTCGCAGACGCTGTCGTCGATCGGCCTCCCATTTTTCGCTGCGTGCCTCCGCGGCGAACAGCTTGCCAATCAGCTTGATGAAGCGCGTCGCGAGCAGATCTGGTGTGCGCGCCGCTTTCGGTACACTTTCTTCGGCTTTAACGAAGTACCGTCTCAGGTGCACCCAGCATCCGAGGTGCTCGAGTTGGTAGCGCTGCGCGATGTCGTTGTAGGGCTCGTAACCGTCCGTCATAAGAACTGCGCCCTTGCGGATACCGGCGAATAGCTTGTCGGCCAGCCTAGTTCCACGTCCCGGCGTATAGCTGAAACAGCGGATGGGGATCCCTGTGCCGGTCATCTGTGCCCAGATATAACTTTTGGTTTGTGGTCTGCGTCCCTTCTCTTTTAATACCTGGAGCGTCGTTTCATCGCAGTAGAGCAGATCGGCATCAAGCAACGCGTCGCGCATCAGGTTGATCACGGGCTGCGTCGCGAGGCCGACACGGACCATGCTCGCGGCGAGCGTATTCGACGAGATATCGCCGCCGAAACGACGCAGTAGACCAGCCTGACGATAGATTGGCATACCAAACTGATATTTTCCTGTGGCAATCCACGCGAGTGCTGATTCGCTCAGCAGCCCGCGAGGTATGATGCGCGGTGGCGCTGGCGTCACCTTGATACCAAGTTCGCAGCACGGGCATGCATACTTGACGCGCTGGTGCTGGATCACACGAAGCTGCTCGGGTATTACGTGCAGCTGCTCGCTGATCTCCACGCCGAACTCGACGAGCGCGTAACCGTCGTTTGCACAGAAGCGTTCGTCTTCGGGAAGTTCGTGCCGCACAATGTCGCGCGGCAGGTTGGGATCGAGCGGCTTACGATGACCGCGCTTCTTGCGCGTATGTGCCGCGACCGTCGATTCTGGAGTTTCCTCCAGGGCGGGCGTGTTACCTGAGCCGAGCACTTCCGCTTCGTTGAACAAGCCAAGCTGATCTGAATTCCGCGCTTCGCTCTTCGCGCCGAACAACTCGTGACGGTAGGCCCGCAGGCGCTCCTCGGCAAGATCGCGTTCGGCCGTCACGAGCCTCAGGGCTCCGCGTAACGCCTCCTGTTCCTCGCGCAATGCACGAGCAGCATCGCGTTCGGCGAGTAAGGCTTTCAGTTCCTCGGCGGTGATCGTCACGTTGTCCGGCATGCCTGATTAGACCAGCATGGCTACCAACTGTTCAGCTCACACGCAGATATTCCTGCTTCGGATGCCGACGGACCGTAGTGATGTCATCGCCGTCCAGCAGCGCGTGCAACACGCTGGTCGTCATCGTTACAACTTCGGCCTTGTTGTTGGGCCACATGAAACGGCTTGCCTCGAGACGTTTTGTCATAAGCCAGAAGCCGCTACCATCCCAGAAGAGTATCTTGATGCGGTCGTGACGCCGGTTGCCAAAGATGTAAAGAGAGGAGTCCATCGGGTTTAGTTGCATGACCTGTTCGACGAGAATGGACAGGCTGTTCATGCCGTAGCGGAAGTCTACTGGATCACGGTGCAGATAGACCTTCAGATTTTCGTCGAACCGGAACACGGCATCCTCCCGAGCATCTGGATGATCGTTGCGATCTCTTCGACACTCGCCTCACCGAAGTCGAGTTCAACACCGTTGGGTAACCGAACTTGCAGCGCGAGCACCATCGACGGCACCGGATCACACTGCGTCAACGACGATACCGGGCCAGATACGACGGGTACAAAAGCGGGTAAGGCACTTACATTGCCGGGGCTATTGAGCGCCGGAGCAGGAACATCGATTGAGACACCGTCGATCACCATTGAGTCTGACGCTGGACAACCGTGCTGCATCTGCGGCTGATAGCGCGCGATCCAGCGGCGTAACTGGTTTGGATTGACGTCATGATCCATGGCGGCCCGCGCGATCGACACGCCGGGCCTCAGGCATAGCGCGACCAGTTCGCGTATGGCGTTCTCGTCAAATTCGCGCCGGCCATCCCGTTTCTGGCCAACAACCAGTCTGCTGCGGAGGTCTCGATTTGCGGTCATAGAGGTCTGAGTGCATGTGTCCACGCGGACACTTAGGTTCAGACCTTCAGCCACTCCATGGAAGGGCGTCGTTTATCGACCGCATRCAGATACGCTAACCCTGGCGATAGGCGGGAGCCCCCATCATCGCGCCAGTGACCCCACCGTCAACATAGAGTTCGGTAGCTTGCACATACGATGACTCACTAGAGCAGAGAAAGAGCACGACCTCTGCGACCTCTTCCGCCTCACCCAGGCGGCCCAGAGGGACGGATCGCGTCGCGAACTCATGGACGGCTGGAATGAGCGCGGCGTCTGCTACAGTTCGCCAGAACGGAGTTCGAATATTGCCGGGAGAGACGACATTTACGCGGATCGCTCTTCCAGACAGCTCTGAGGCGATGCATCTGGCCATCCCGACCAGTCCAGCCTTGCTGGCAGCATAGGCTGCCATCCCCGGCATTCCGATCGCATTGCCGATCGAACTATTCAGTACTATGGAAGCATTGTTTCGTAGGTGGGGTAGGAGCGCTTGAATGTAGAAGAAGGGACTTTTCAGGTTCGTCGCGATCAAGTGATCGAACTGTTCTACAGTCGTGCCGCCCACTGGCGTCAAGCTTGCGTCGCCAGCATTCAGAAACACAGCGTCGAAATTGCCTACGTCTCTCACGATGGATGCGAGCCCGGATTCCAGGCCGACGAAGTCAGTAGCGTCCAAGCGAAAGGCAAAAGCCGACTCGCCAAGTGCCGCCTTGCTTTCAGAAAGTGTAGCTTCGTTGCGTCCGGTGATAACCACAGTAGCGCCTTCTTCCGATAGCCGTTTGGCCGCAGCGAATCCAATTCCACTATTTCCACCTGTGACCAGCACCGTTTTGCCCGCCATTCGCATGTTATCTCCCCTCATATGAATGAATTTGGCTCAAAAAGAACGCCATGTAGTTGATGGCGTAATGGGACGAAATTTATAACACTTTTATTACCGAACCGTTGTTGCTTTACCCTTTGGAATCGTTCGCCGTTGATTCAGTTCTATCGAACCCGGAGCTAAAGATGATGCAGTCAAGCTCCGTCCGAATACCTTCGGAGCTTAGGCAGCACCTTCGACCGTTAAAACTTGTACGAGATACCGAGGAAAGTCACGATTGGATGAAGCCTGACTTTCGCATGACTGACAATCTCTGTTCCGCCTGCCGTTTTCCCTGTCAGCGTCACATTGGTGTCGGTAGGGATATATGCAACCAGCATGTCCACAGACCAGCGCTTGGAGATCTGATAGTCAAGGCCAGCCTGTACCACCGGATTCCATGAACTGGAGGCATGTGCAGTCGCAGTTCCACCGGGACCGAAGGATTGCTCGACAAAATCGGAGTTCGTGACACGCGTGTCAGTGAACCACGTGTAATTGACGCCGACGCCGACGAAGGGCCGGAATCGACTGTCGGGCTGACCAAAGTGGTAACGCAATACCACCTCGGGAGCCCACGTCCGCGTATCGCCCAGAACGCCATAGCTATCCATCACGCCACGCCCCTCTAGCTGCATTCGACCGGGCCAGCCACCCAAAAACGCAACGCCAATTTGATTGGTAATGTAGTGTTCGAAGATGAAGGCGGGTAAGTCTGCGCTTCGGGCACCAGCCCCTGAACCCGGAATCGGCATATTGACAGGCGTTCCGCCCACGCTTGTTACCGTCAGCGGACCGCTACCGGTTTGTGGCGCCACATGCGCCCAGCCAAGACTGACGACGTTGTCGCCAGCCGCCTGTGCGTGAGCGCTGTCGACAGATCCAGCAATCAGCGTCAAGCCTGACAGGCATGCCGTTGTCGCGTACTTCCACTTCCACATAAGTGTCTCCGTTGTCGTTTTTTTCTATACGTTGTGGTCGAACTACAGCTTCCGACAGTTCAGCGAGGCCATATTGGGAGGGGCGACCTTCGCGGAACCGTGGGACAGTAAGGCCGCCGCAGTGCTCTGCGACGCGCTCGTGCTAGAACGGGTTGGCGTGGCGACTTGCGGGCCGTTGACCAGGACGTTGCCGCGACGTCACGCCGGGTCGGGCCGGGTTAAACCCCCAACTTTCTGCGCACGAGTGCGCCATAGCTGTCGGGAAATAAACGAGCAATCCAATGCAGGGAGCGCGCGCCATTGCCAACCAACAGCCGTTTGTCGCCGCGTAGCAGTCCCGCCACAATCTCGCGTGCACACTGCTCGGGTGTTGTCGTCATCTGGCGTTTGTTGGCATCCAGTAGACGACGCTCAAAATCCGTCTCGTGGTCGGCTTTCGGAACGTTGCTGATGTTGGTGTTGATGCCACCCGGGTGCACGAGTACGGCTCGCACGCCGGTGCCCTCCAATTCCTGCCACAGTGTTTCTGTTAGTCCTCGAACGCCGAACTTGGAGATTGTGTATGCAGCCGAGCAGGGTGTTGCCACTAGCCCGAAAACACTCGATATATTTACGATGCAGCCTTGGCGCCGGGCCAGCATTTTTGGCAAGAAGGCTTTGGTGCCGTAGATCACACCCCACAGGTTGATTCCGATTACCTTCTCGAACTCCTCTATCGTGGCGTGTTCGACTGAGGCCAGCACGGATGTTCCGGCGTTGTTGATCACAAAGTCGACCTGCCCGAAGTCACTGGCTACTTCGTCAGCATGCCGAAACATTGCATCGCGACTTGATACGTCGAGTAAGTAGGAGCGTGACGAGGTGGCGACCGGCAATAGCTCGACGGTTTTCGCTAGACTCTGCTCGCTCACATCTGACAGTGCGAGACGAGCGCCCCTGCGAGCGAGTTCGATAGCCAGCGCGCGGCCAATGCCCGACCCCGCACCAGTGATGGCCACGACGAGATTACTGAACATGGCCGTGCACCTCCGCATTGCCACGCATTGCTGTAGCACGACACAACACTTTGACGCAGTTTGGCATCCACCCGACGTCTGTCGGTGTAACCAAAGGACGGTTCTTGTCCATTCAATGTCTCCTCTCTGCCATCGCTAACGAAAGGTAGGCTAGGCCTCCATTGTTTATTTCGTTATGCGAACCAATGCAATCGTTATTGAGTTTGAAAAGACCGGTGGGAGTATGCCGACCGGCCGAACTTCTACGTCCCCGTGTGCTTGTCAGATTTTGCGCTGCTCGTCCCGCCAGAAAGGCGCGCGCACATCCTTTTTTAGGACCTTGCCGTTGGGGCTTCGGGGAAGGGCATCGACGAACACGACGCGCTTGGGGGTTTTGATTCCACCGAGCTTAGGGCGACAATAGGCAATGATCTCGTCCTCGGTCGCTTGTTCGCCCTGGTTCAGTTCGATCACAGCCGTGACTGCTTCGCCCCAGTCGGCGTGCGGAATGCCGATCACAGCGCAGTCCTGCACCGCCGGGTGGGTCCAGATGACCTGCTCGACCTCGCTCGGGTAGACGTTGAACCCGCCGCTGATGATCATGTCCTTCTTGCGGTCGGTAATATGAAGGAAGCCTTCTGAGTCGAGATAGCCGATGTCGCCGGTGTGCAGCCAGCCATCAATGATTGTTTCAGCAGTCTTGTCCGGGGCTCTGTAGTAACCCGCCATCAGCAGGTCGCCACGAACGCAGATCTCGCCTGCCTGGCCGGTGGGAAGAATTTTTCCATTATCGTCGAGGATCTCGACCCGCACGAGCGGAGCAGGTCGCCCGGCCGCCGAGAGCCGCGCGTCGTCGGCAATTTCACCGTTGCGGAAGTGGTCTTCGGGGCGCATGAATGCAATCGCGGAGGGAGCTTCGGCTTGACCATATCCCTGAAACATTACAGGTCCGAACACTTCGATCGCGCGGCGCAACTTTTCCGTTGACATCGGAGCTGCGCCGTAGATGAAGTATTTCAGCGATGAGAAGTCGCGTTTTTCGATCCCGGGAATTTCGAGAAGTCGATAAATTACCGTGGGCGGCAGATAGAGTTCCGTAACACGGTGTTTCTCGATCAGGTCAAGGAGGTGATGCAGGTCCATTCGATTCATCACCACGATCGTCCCTGCGCGCGCGGTACATGGCAGGGTAAGCGTGCCGGCGGCGTGTGTCATCGGAGCGGCGACAAGATTCACGATCGGCTCGTCCGAAGAGTATGGCGCCGCAAACATCTGGTGCAGTGCGCTGACGGACAAGCTTCGGTGAGTATTCATCGCACCTTTCGGTGCCCCCGTCGTTCCCCCGGTCGGCATCACGCCGGCGAGGGAGCCCTGTTCCGGGACAAAGTCCGGAAGCGAGGCTGGCGCGTTTGCAAGGAACGATTCGAGCGTAATAGCGCCCGCCGCAGATGCAGCTTCGGCGTTGTTGCCCAGCGAGATCACGGTATGCAGCTTTTTCAGGTCAGCTCGAATTCCATGCACGAGCGGCAGGAACTGCTCGTGACAGAACAGCACTTCGCAGTCAAAGCCGTCCAACAGCCGCTGCGTCTCCTCTGGCGGATTCGCCGGATTGACCGGGACCCAGGCGAGCCCCGCGCGCCACAGTCCGAGCACACAACCCCACGCCTCAGGGTCGTTACTTGCCAGCACTGCGCCCTTGGCATCGCGCTCGATACCGCGGCCGAGTAGGGCATTGCCGACGCGGCAGGACAGCTCGCCGATGTGCCTATACGTGAAGGTGCGATCGCCAGCGATGAAGGCGATCTTCTCGGGGTTGGCCCGCCACCCGCGGTCGAAGAAATCTGTGATAGCCATACAAGTTCCTAGTTCACAACCCGATTCGATTGCTGCGGTAGAGCAGGGAATTCAGGTAGCCAAACTTCATGTTTAGAAGATGATTCTCGCCGTCCTCGATCCGAGCAGCCCTGGCGTCCCGGAAGAGCTTCTCTAGCGGGTATTCACGGGTCAATCCATAACCGCCGAACAGCTGCAGGGCCTCGTCTACGACTTCGAACGCGAGGTCGGTACACGTAACCTTCGACGCGCCGGTAAAGTACGGATGTTTAGCCGGCGAGAGTAGGGTGTATTCAGTGGCACGCCTGGCCACCGCGCGAATGGTCTCGACTTTCCGCGCCATGGCACCGAGCCGGTACTGGACCATTTGATGGTCGCTGAGAAGTGCACCACCCTGGCGCCGCTCGTGCACATAAGCGAGCGCCAGTTCGAACGCCGCCCTCGCCATGCCGGTTGCCATCTGGCCCATGCCAACGCCGGCTGTTGACCACGTATTTGCATGACCGCGCCAATATTGCTCCCGTGAGGACACTGCGTAGCGCAGGGGCACCTTGACGTTGTCGAAGTAGATCTCGCCTTGCGGTAACGCCCGCTGGCCGAGCTTTTCAAGCGGCTTGCCGCGGCTCACGCCTGGAAGGTCCAAAGGAACAATGACCTCGATACCGTGCGGATGCCCTTCTTCGTCGAAGAACCCGTTACCGTAGTCGGCCACGATCGTCAAGATTGCAACCTGCGCTACAGAACCGTTTGAGACCCAGGCAGAACTCTGTCCATTGATCACGATGTCGCCACCGCTGACCTTCGCTGTGAGATTGCCTTTGTTGCCCTGCGGTGCTGTAGCGTGCCGTTCGCCTGGGTAGAGCATTGTGCCGTCGGAACCGCGATCTGGCTGGGTCGCGATCCAGCATCCGAGCTTGTTTGCAGTCAGATCGATGAGTTCCTGGTTGGCGGCCCGCTTGGCGATCATGTTCGGGAACGCGGCTGCGGCGAGCGATACCGTTAGTCCCACGTCACCCCACCCGAATTCTTCGATTACGATGGCCTGTAGCCGGGCCAGTGCTTGGGGCGGCACATCATCAGCGTCGGTGTCGAAACTGATCCCGGCTGAAGCTGCGGTCTTGATAAAGTCCCAGTACGGAGAGCTCGGTGCAATCGCATCCTCGGCGCTCAGCTTGTCGATGGCAATCGCCGTAGGCCGCATTACATCTCGTGCAAACTTGTGCATCGCTTGCTGGATGTTGCGTTCTTCCTCGCTGAGGACTTCGAATCCCGTGAGTTCGACGTACGGCAGATCTGGCCGCACTGAAGTCAGCGCAGCGTGTTCGACCTGTTGTGTCATTTCGGCGTCTCCTGTTTGTAACGGTCGTTTCGGCTACTCGGCGGCGGCGAGAAGCGCTGGGAGGTCACGCTCATGCTCGACGTCCTGCATTTGCGCCATCTTTTCCAGTCCCTCCCGGACAGGGGGCTCGTCTACAAGCTTCATGAACGCCGCGTTCTCACTGGCGAAGCCGGCGAATTGTGCGTCGACGGCCCAGCCAAAAACGCTTTTGATGACCTCGTCCACAGCGGCAATCGAGCTTGGCGGTCGCTTCGCGACACCGTGGGCAAGCGTGCTAACGTATGTATGGAGATTCTCGCGCGGCAGCGTCCGGTTCACGAAACCGTAGGTTGCCGCTTCGTCGCCGCTGAAATCGCGTGCCGACAAGATCACTTCACGAGCACGGGCAGGCCCGATCAACATCGCAAGACGTGTGGTACCGCCGCCTGCAGGCAAGATGCCGCCACTGGCCTCTGGCAGACAGAACCTGCTTCCTGGCGTCGCGAAGCGCATATCGAAGGCGAGTATGAATTCGAGCCCCGCGCCGCGGCAGATTCCATCGACCACGCCAATGGTGACCTGCGGCAGGGTCTGCCATACAGTCGAGAGCGCTTGAAGCACGTTAATGTCGTCATAACGGCTCCGGGGCGCTGTCGGGTCGCTAGAGAGCCGGAGGAGGTCGTTCAGGTCAAAATGCGCAACGAAGAACTCCGGATTCGCGCTGCCGAAGACTACGACTGCGGTCTCACGGTCAAACGCGAGCGATCCCGCAAGGTCGAACAGTTCGCCGATCATCTGAGCATTGATCAGGTTCAGCGGGGGATTGTTGAAATCAACGAAAAGAGTCCGGCCATCGCGCCGGATGTTAAGTGTCTGGTAGGTCATTGTCTCCTCCGAGAAGATATGCGGACGATTCAGGAGCCGAGAATGGTGATTGCGGCGGCAGCCTCTTCACCTGCGTACAGCCCGCCGCCGTTCTCCGCGAGGGCTATACGGGCGCGGGGAACCTGACGTGCTCCGCAGTTACCGCGAAGCTGGTGCACAAGCTCATAAATCTGGGCGAGGCCAGAGGCCCCCATTGGGTGACCTTTGGATTCGAGGCCACCGGACGGATTGATCGGCAAGCTGCCGCCGAGCTTCGTCGCACCAGATTCCGCGAACGGCCCGCCGGCGCCGATCTCGCAGAATCCAAGCAATTCGGATTGCAGAAGCTCACCAAATGAAGATGCGTCATGGACCTCCGCCACGGAAATGTCCTCGGGTCCGACTCCCGCCTGTTCATAGGCGCTCCGAGCAGCGAGGCGGGTGACTGATCGATCCCAGGCCGAGAGCGGACGCACGGTCCCACTCTGCAGAACGTTTGCAAGTACCCTTATCGGCTGCGCGCTGCCGAGACGTCGCAGGCCGGCTGCATTGCAAACGACGACTGCGGACGCTCCATCTGTTAGTGGGGCGCACATCGGGACTGTGAGCGGCCCCGACACCGGCCGTGCCGCCAGGATGTCCTCCACTGACATTTCCTTGCGAAAGTGTGCGAGAGGGTTATGGACAGCATGCGCGTGATTCTTCGAGGAGATGACGGCAAGCTGTCGCTGCGTGGTTCCGAACGCATTCATGTGTGCTCTGGTTAGCGCAGCGTAGATATCCATAAACAGGCTGTGAGGTTGCCCATCGTCTGGAATCACGCCCCCCAACTCCTCGAGAACGGCTCGCACACCTTGCCTGTCATTGACGTCGACACCGCCGTCGAAGACTCCAAGTGCTTTGCTCTTGTCGCCAATACTCAGTTTTTCGGCTCCGACTGCCAGCACGACGTCTGCTGCCCCAGAGCGCACATGCATGATCGCCTGATGCAAGGCTGTCGCCCCCGTCGCGCACGCATTCTCGACGTTCACGATCGGGATGCGTTCGAAGCCCATGGATCGCAGCGCCATCTGGCCGGCCACTACCACCTGGCCTTCGAGGACGTCCTGGCACGTATTGCCAAAGTACGCTGCGTCAATGGCGCTCAGATCGCCTCCGGCGTCACAGATGGCCTCAAGCACCGCCGTCCTCGTGAGATCCTTGACCGACGCGTCTTGCCTAACCCCGAACGAGGTCATGCCTACGCCAGCGATCCAAACGGGCACCGCGGTCATGCCACTGTCTCCTCGGTCACGCGTGCAAGGCCAAACGCCTCCAGAGCCCCCATCAGTTCGCGATGTCCCAGGAACTGCGCCGGCGATCGGAAGCCCACACCGCTGTAGGTGTTTCCGAGCAATCGCATGGCCGCATAAGCCTGCAAAACACCAGTGATTTGATAGCCGGAAGTGCCGTGAATAACTGCGCGTGCGGTGATGTTGTTCCCGCGGCCAATACACCAGTCAACGGATCGGTGCACCTGCCGGTTTTCACGAGGCGGCGTATTGGGCGTCATGCTGGCTGCGATCCGGTCTAGCACCGGGTGCAGTTTCTCTTCAGGCAACCATTGGAACATGACCTTGAACATGCGCTCCGCTGCACGAACCCGCTGGGGAATATCGCCCTTGTCATTACGCATCGCGACGAACATGCGACAGTTGCGCACCCTGCGGTCATCCCGGAAGAACACGGGGAGTGCCGTGCCACCCCACTGAAGGCCCGGGACAACATACGCGGTACCAGGCACGACCATGTCCTGCTGGACGATGCCATCGTACTTTTTAAGGACGTTGTCCTGGAGGTAGTAAGAATCTGTGCGAATCACATCGAACATCGACTGGCTCGAGCCCACTGTCGGAACTGCGCTGACGTACTCCCCAAGCTCGAGAGTGTCGATTCCCGGTGTTTCCAGAACTATGCGGGCAGCAATGTCGTGAACCGCATACTGCATGGACACAGCAGTCGATACGACCAGTCCGGCGGCTGCGAATTTGGGGCCCCATTCGTCAAGCAACTGAAGATGGTGTTGCTGCTCTCCGGCAGTGTCGAGATAGTGGCATCCGGCGCGCAGCGCGGCTTCGAGGACTGGGGGCGCATATCGCAAAAAAGGGCCAACCATATTGCAGACGACCTTTCTGCCTTTGAAAAGCGCTACCAGCGACTCGACAGAACCGTCGACTTCGGCGATTTCGTAATCGGCAGTTTCGATTCCGGGCACTGAAGCCATGACTTCCTGTAGCTTCGACTTGTTTCGACCTGCGGCGACGAACGGGATGTTGTATTCGCGCAGGTACTCGGCCACCAACCGTCCGGTATAACCGCTGGCGCCATAGATGACGACAGGACGCAGATCGCTCATCATCTCCTCCTATTTAATAGTTTGGTTCCTGTTAGTGATGGCCGACTGTACTGGGTGACTGGCATCCGGCGCTTGCACATGCGTGCATGCGACTTGTCGGTTTGCGCATCGCGTGCGCGAATTGGGGTTTCTGCGCACTTGACGGCGGCCTTCCTGATCCACACGATCGGTGGTAGTCGTATTTGCCAACTCGCCAATGGAAAGGGACCCGATGGCAGCTGTTACCTGGTCGACCCACGGGTTGCCTCAGAAGCTCTTGCAGGACGCATTCAGCAGCAAGCTCTCTGATCTGCATGTAAATTGGACGCTTTCGATCCCGGAGCCTGACGGCTTTGACGCATCGGTGCGATACCGGAAAGTGGATCGGCTAACAATCGGGGAGCTGCGAAGTGGCCGGATTGCCGGCCAACGAGCGGCGTCAGGAGCACCGTTACTGGGTGTTCTGATGAACCTCAGCGGACGGCTCGCGTGCCGGTACGAAGATGGGCGCGAGGTCGTACTTCCCCCCAATCACCTGCTGATCTGGGATAGTGAACTCGGTTTCGACTTCGACGTTGAGGGGCCTCATCGCGAGTTCTATCTGCTGTTGCCCCGCGAGCGAGTTCCCTTGGCGGTTGCGAGCGCTGCCACTCATTTGCGCGGCGCATTACCGGCGGTTCAAGGATCCGGGCTGTCGGCCATTGCCGGTGAGCATTTCCGGACGATCTCCCAGGAGCTCGACCAACTTTCCGACGGCGCGTTGGCGATTGCCTGCCAGTCCTTTTTCGACTTGCTCGATGCGGCGCTCACCGTCACCGCCGATCGTCCATCTTCAAAGGCCTTACTGCTGAACGCGATTCGGCAGTACATTGACAAAAATCTGGACGATCCGGAATTGTGCGCTGCATCAATCGCAACTGCTCATCATATTTCCGTGCGGACATTGCACGTTACCTTCGCAGGTACTGGGACAACGGTCAGTCGTTGGATCCGTGATCGTCGGCTGAAAGTCTGCTATCGCGAACTATGTGCGGCTGCCAGTACGAAAACGGTGACGGACGTGGCTTACAAATGGGGATTCAACGACGCAGCCCACTTCAGTCGGACGTTCAAGCAGGCGTTCGGCGTAACCCCAAGAAGTTTGCGGATTGGCAGCGCGGTACCGGCCCTGGACGATTACTAAATCCAGCTGAAAGGCAGGACGGGCGCTGCTGCGAGGTCCTGCTTTCGTAGGCCAGAGTTAGTGTTCGTCGCGCAGCAGCATGCGCTCCATGAAAACGCGCCGCTCGTCCCGCTGCTTATCGGTACCCTGGTTTGAAAGTAGGGATTCGGCCAACTCATAACTGTAAAGGGCGAATGCGCGCTTGCGTGCTTCCGAAATATCGAAGCCGAGTGCACTAAAGCACTGGGCAATATAAGCAAGGCGCTTCCCATCCACCTCATCCACAAATTGACGGGCCATCTCGTCCCGCCTTGCCCATCCCCGTATCGCTAACTCCGTCGCGGCGGCAACCTGCGCTGCTTCGCCGTGAAACGGCAATGCCAGCAGTTGGCGCAGCAGTTCCCGCGCCTTGACGTTGCGTTTCTCAAAACGCTCAATGATTTGCTCTGTCGCGGTATCGCGCCACCACGTCAGCAAATGACTCAAGAGATCGTCGCGGTCTTTGAAGTGCCAATAAAAGCTGCCCCGTGTGACCCCAAGATTTTTCGACAGAACCTCGACACGCACGGCTTCGACACTCTTGTCGACCAGAACTTCTGCGGCTGCACGAATCCAGTCATCCGGCGTGAGTTGAGGTTTGCTTGACGCGTCCGAAGTACGCGGTACCGAAGATCGTGACATTGCGTGTCCGTAAGGGCAAAAGAAATATTTTACTTCATCGACACATGCAGAGCCGTATGGTCATGTGTATTCACGTTAACACCTGGAAATTTGACTGGCGAGGGATATTGACTTCATCTCTGCCACGACATACGATGCATTCCATACACATACGTATGTGTATGGAGAGAACGCGAGGAGAGCGAGAATGGGCGATTTGGCAGGCGTTGGAAAGACGCTGCAGGCGGCGGACCATCGAACGAACTATCACGAGGTCGGGCAGGGCAAGCCGCTTTTCCTGCTGCATGGATCCGGTCCCGGTGTGTCGGGCTGGACCAACTGGAAGGGCGTGATGAGCGATCTTGGTGAGCAGTTTCGCGTGATCGTGCCAGACATCGCCGGCTTTGGTTTCACCGAGTTCAAGGAAGGCAGCAAGTACGACATCAAGCTCTGGGTGCGCCATCTCACGGGCATCATGGACGCACTTGGTATCGAAAAGGCGTCCTTCGTCGGAAACTCGTTCGGCGGCGCGCTCGCCATCGGTCTCGCCCTTTTCGACAAGCAACGCGTTGACCGGCTAGTGTTGCTAGGCACCCCTGCAGGCGAATTCGAACAGACCCCCGGCCTGAGGTCGGCATGGACGTATGAACCGTCGCTCGAGAACATGGAGCAGACGATGCGTTTGTTCCCTTATGACCAGGCGATCATCACCGATGAGATGGTCCGGACGCGTTATGAGGCCAGCGCTCGTCCTGGTGCGCAAGACGCTTTGCGTAAGCTGATTCCGAGGCCGAATAACGACGGGCCGACGATCGTCAAGGGATTTCCCGCGTCCGCCGTTGCCGGCATCGAAGCGCCGACGCTCGTGCTGCACGGGCGCGAGGACAGAGTCGTGCCGCCTGCTTGCGGTGCCCTACTCGCTCAGCACATTCCCAACGCCGATCTGTACCAGTTCGCCAAGTGCGGCCACTGGGTGCAAACGGAGCGCCGAGACGATTTCCTCCGGCTCGTCACGGATTTCGTCGGACAGCAATCATGAGCCGCAGCAGCGTGGAGCGTGTGCTGCATCAGCTGTGTATCGATCGCGGCGCTAAACAGCGGTTTAAAGAGGGCGCGGAGCAGTTCCTCGAGCGCTTGCCGCTGACTGATGCCGAGCGCGCGATGATCTTGTCGTTCGACGTGAAAGGCCTTCAGCGATACGGGGTGAACAGCATGTTGACCATGGGTTTTTGGCAGGAGCTCTCGCCGAATCGCGACATGAGGGCCTATCTGTCGCGCCTGCGTGATGTGAAGGACGGGGAAGCGGTTTTTGCAGCGGCACTGAAGGGGTAGATCAACTATGGGAAAAATCGTAGGAGCGTTTCTGGTTCCGCATGATCCCGTCATGTATGTGGCGCCGGAGGCGCCGGCGAAGCAGCAGCGCGATGCGGTCTGGCAGGCCTATGCGGAGTGCGCGCAGCGCCTGCAAGAGCTAGAGCCGACCACCGTAATCATCATCGGCTGCGATCACTACATCTTGTTCGGTCCGCAGTGTCTGCCGAGCTACCTGATAGCGACCGGAGACGTCGACGGCCCCATCGATCAGCTACCCGGACTCAAACGCGCTGCGTTCAGCAATAACGAAGCGTTGGCGACACATATCGCTACGTACGGACGTGAAAACGGATTCGATTGGG
Organism: Paraburkholderia guartelaensis; assembly: GCF_004353905.1. Taxonomy (GTDB): domain Bacteria; phylum Pseudomonadota; class Gammaproteobacteria; order Burkholderiales; family Burkholderiaceae; genus Paraburkholderia; species Paraburkholderia guartelaensis. The sequence goes on from NZ_SMOD01000033.1 coordinate 15,216, forward strand.
CGGTGGCGCGCGCGTTCACAGCCGACCATTCGGTGGCGATTCCTCAGCAGCTTATCGTCGATCCGTTGCGCACGATGAGCGTAGATGTCAAAACCATTCCGGTCTATCTGGCGTGCGGCGTCGATCCGTACATCACGTTACGGCGATCCGCGGAACTGGGCGAACAGATCAGGCGGGCCGTCGAGGTTTTCCCCATCGATGAGCGCGTCGTCGTGATCGGCAGCGGTGGAATAAGTCATTGGGTAGGCTCTGCCCAAATGGGGCGAGTGAACGCTGTGTTCGATCGCGAAATCATCGGGTACGCCGAGGGAGGCGATCTCAATGCGCTATGCGCGTTGTCGGACGAGTACATCCTCGAGCACGGCGGTGAGGGTGGAATGGAAATCCGCAATTGGGCCTGTGCCATGGGAGCGCTCGAAGGCTCCCGCGGAGAAACGATTGCCTACGAGGCAGTGCCGGAGTGGGTGACCGGGCTGGGTTTCGTACAGCTGCATCCGCAGTGAAGCGAGAAGGACTCCTGAGATGAGCAACAAGATTTTCTTGATCAAACGAAATCAGCTGCAACCAGGACAGGTGTGCAAGGCTGAGCAGTCGAGCTGCCCGCTTGCGGTCTACAACGTCGACGGTGTTTTCTATGCGACGTCCGATACGTGCACGCATGCGACCGCTTCGCTTTCGGAAGGCGAAATTGTAGACGGCGATCTGATCGCCTGCCCGCTCCACGATGGGCAATTTCATATTCCGACCGGGCAAGCGATGGCGTTCCCATGCACGGCGGATCTGCGGACTTACAAGGTGATCGAGGAAGGCGACGATATTTACGCCGACCTTGAACAGGAAGCGGACGCGGCGGCGTCGGCAATCTGAGGAGCGAAGAAATGACACACGAGTGCACTGGAAGCTGCGAGCGGCTGCGCAAGGATCCGGCTAGCGAGCCGCTTGCCGGCCTCGACCGGCTGATCGATCTCGACGCCGGGCGTCTGTCGCGCAGGGTCTATTGGGATCAGCGCATCTACGAGCAGGAACTCGAGAAGATCTTTGCCCGGAGTTGGCTGTTTCTCGCGCATGAGTCACAGATTCCCAAGGCCGGCGATTATCTAACGACCTACATGGCCGAAGACAACGTCATCGTCGTTCGCCAGAAGGACGGATCCATCAAAGCGTTCCTCAACACCTGTCCACATCGTGGCAACAAGCTGAACTTCACAGACGCTGGTAACGCACGCAGTTTTGTCTGCAACTATCACGGCTGGGCTTTCGGCATCGACGGTGCGTTGCGCGGTATGGCCGGCCAGGAATTGTTCGACGAAAGTGGAATGAATCGTGCCGAGCACGGCCTGCATCCCGTCGCTCAGGTCGCAACCTACAAGGGCTTGGTATTCGGCAATATGGATCCGGATGCGCCCTCGTTGAACGAATACCTTGGCGATTTCCGGTATTACCTCGATGTGATCCTCGATATGGACGGGGAGGGCACCGAGTTTGTCGGCGGCTGCGTCAAGTCGGTGATCAACTGCAATTGGAAGATTCCGACGGAAAATTTCATCGGCGATATCTACCACGCGCTCTGGACGCACGACTCGGCGGCACGCGCAATGCTGGGCGGACCGGTCGCGGAAGTTTATAAGGATCCCGACTCGTACCATGTGAACTTCAACGGCCACGGCTGGGAGTTCAATCTCGACATCATCGGCAACGCGGCTACGTTGGGCGAAAAGGAAATTCGCAAATATCTGTATGGCATTCAACCGAAAGTTGCAGAGCGACTTGGCGAGTTTCGCTCCAAGATGATCGGTTCGATTTCGTCTGTCAGCGTCTTTCCGAACCTGTCGTTCCTGCCGGGGCAGAACACTTTCCGCGTTTGGCATCCGCGAGGACCGGGCAAGATCGAACTGCACACATGGACCATCGTCAACAAGAGCGCGCCGCAGGAGATCAAGGACAAGTGGCTTAAGGGGACGATGATGACGTTCTCGCCGACGGGTGTGTTCGAGATGGACGACGGCGAAAATTTTGAGTTTTCGACGCGTACCAATGCGGGCTTCGTCACGCGGCAACAGGACTTGTACATGGGGCTTGGTCGCGGCAGCCGTCTTGAGGACAGCGACTTGCCCGGCAATGTTTACCGGAATCAGGTCAACGAGGCCAACCACCGTGCGTTCTATCGGCGCTGGCTCGATCTAATGCAGGCCCACTCGTGGAGTGACGTGCCGAAGCGCGACTCGGCGAGGCTTGATGAGAATGCATTTGTCCATGGGCAGGCAGCAAAGGAGGTCGCATGAGTGCGGTACCTACGCTCGTATCCGCCGGCCCGGCGGATGGCACGGTGGATCGGGAGGTTGCCCATCGCATCGAGCAGTTCCTCTTCCGTGAGGCACGGCTGCTCGATACGGAGGCATGGGACGACTGGCTCTCGCTCATGACAGAGGATATCCATTATTGGATGCCTGCCATCGAGAACCGCAGGCGCGCAGACAAACTTGGCGCGTATGCCCCGGGTCGCGCCGCTTACTTCGACGACAACCACTTCGATCTGGAGCGCCGCATTGCAAGGTTCAAGCAACCGTCGGCATGGGCGGAGGATCCGCCAACCCGGCATGTGCATGCGATCAGCAATGTGGAGGCGTTGCCCGGTTCTCGGCCTGGCGAGTATGTCGTCCATTCCGTCTTTGTCAATTACCGCAGCCGCGGCGAGGCGGACAACGACCTGCTACTTGGCAGACGCGAGGATCTACTCCGCGAACTCGACGGCAGCTTCAAGATCGCGAGCCGCAAGATCGTCATCACGCAATCGCTGCTGATGTCCAAGAACCTTAATACGTTCCTTTGACCATGGGTTGGCTAGACAACGATGTAGCGCTGATTACGGGCGCCAATTCCGGGATCGGGCTCGCCGTGCTGCGGCGTTTCCTCCAGGAGGGCGCGAAGGGCGTCGGGGCGTTGGTGCGTAGCGCTCAAGGCGCGGATGCCTTGCGTCAGGAGTTCGGCAACCGCGTCGCGGTGACTGTTGGTGACGTTCGCTCCGCCACGGCCAACGAAGAGGCTGTCGCTGCGACGCTGAGCGCATTCGGCAAACTCGATACGTTGATTGGCAATGCGGGCGTTTGGGACTACTTCGCATCGCTGCGGAAGTTTGCCGACGGACAGCAGCTCGCTGACACTTTCCGCGAAGTGTTCGAGGTCAACGTAATGGGGTATTTGCTTGCCGCGCACGCAGCGGCGCCAGTGTTGCGTGAGACGAGGGGCAGCATGATCTTTACGCTCTCCAACTCGAGTTTTTATGCGGGTGGTGGCGGTCCCGTCTATGTGGCTTCGAAGCACGCCTGCGTCGGGATGATTCGGCAACTCGCCTATGAACTCGCGCCGGACGTTCGCGTGAACGGCGTGGCCCCGGGCGGCACTGCGACCCCTCTCAAAGGCCCGGAGTCACTAGGCAAGCATGACGCGCGGCTATCCGAGATCCCTGGATTCTCGGATGCCGTGGCGGACGCCGTACCGCTCGGCTTTATGGCCCAACCGGAAGACCACACTGGACATTACGTGCTGCTCGCCTCGCGCACCAATTCATGCGCGACGACGGCGAACATCATTCAAAGCGATGGCGGGTGGGAGGTGCGCGGGCGTCCCCCGCGCAAAGTATGACGGATATGGGAGGCGTGACGAAGATGGACGGTGCGACAAACCGCGGCTGCCTGGACGAGCTGTTCCCTGCCGGTCGGTTGCCGTTAATGGCGGCGCCGATGTTTCTGGTTTCCGGACCGGAGCTTGCGATCGCCTGTGCAACAGCCGGCATTGTCGGTAGCTTCCCCGCCCCGAATGCTCGCAATGTCGATCTCTTGGAGGTATGGCTCGCGCAGGTGACATCCGCTTTGCGCGATATGCCGGGCGCTTCCCCCTGGGCGCTCAATATGATCGTGCATAGCACCTATGATCGCTTCGAGCGTGAGCTGGCACTGATCATGAAATATCGGCCCCGCATCGTTTCTACCGCGCTCGGCAGCCCTGCGCGCGTGCGCGAGCATGTGCATAGCTACGGCGGCATCGTGATGGCGGATGTTGTCACGCCCACGCTGGCGCGCAAGGCTGTCGATGCAGGCGTCGATGCGCTGATTCTTGTTACCCATGGCGCAGGCGGGCACACGGGTTATTACAACCCTTTCGCGTTCGTCGCCGAGGTCCGTCAATTCTGGAACGGACCACTTGGGCTCGCTGGATGCATTACGAGCGGACGCGATATCCGCGCCGCCCAATTGATCGGTGCCGACTTCGTCGTGGCCGGCACACGCTTCATCGCGACTCGCGAAAGCATGGCGTCGGCCGAATATCGCGATCTGGTGGTTAGTAGCCGGATTGAGGATTTAGTTGAGTCGAAAGCCGTGTCGGGTGTTCTTGCCAATTGGCTCAAACCCACGCTGCATGCGGCCGGCATCGATGCGTCTCTGGATAGTGAAGACAAACGGATCGATTTTTCGGGCGACATCAGTGCCGGGAAAAAGGCGTGGAAGGACGTGTGGTCGGCGGGACAAGGGCTAGGCGCAATCGAGCGCTTGAGCGGTGTCGCTGAGTTGGTGAGGCAGCTCGAATGCGAATACCTCGAAATGCTGACAACTGAACGGGAACAGACCGGTGCACTGTTAGGTCGCTGGCGAGGGGCATCCGCGTGACACGCGTCGGTCCATCAATATTACGAGGAGAGAGGCATGAAACCAGGCATTGAGGGAGCAGCCGAAGCATTGTGGAAGGCGCGCTCCGAAGGGAAGACTATCGCTCGCGTGTCGGAGACCTTCGACATTCAAACGGTGCAGGATGCCTACGCGATCGCCGAGGTCAACGTCAACCGCGTCCTTGCGGCGGGCGCACGAGTCTGTGGAAAAAAGATTGGCTTGACATCGAAAGCTGTGCAACAGCAGCTTGGGGTCGATCAGCCCGACTACGGCGTACTGTTCGCGGACATGGAGTATTTGAGCGGTGCTGAACTGCCGGCGCAAAAGCTGATTCAGCCAAAGGCCGAAGGGGAGATCGCGTTCGTTGTTGGTCGCGATCTCGATGCCCCGGACTTGAGCTGGGGGCATTTTCTCATCGGTTTGGAATACGCGTTGCCGGCGATCGAGGTTGTTGACAGTGCGATCGACGATTGGAAGATTACGCTTGTCGATACCGTCGCTGACAATGCGTCGTGCGGGCTTTACGTTCTCGGCCTCGAGCCGCGCCGTATAGGCGATCTCTCGTTGGCCGGATGCGGGATGGACTTTAGGAAGAACGGGATGACTGTCTCTGTCGGGTCAGGGGTGGCTTGCCTCGGAAATCCGCTGAGCGCGACGTACTGGCTTGCCAAAAAGATGACTGAACTCGGCCAACCACTGCGCGCCGGTGACGTCGTGATGTCGGGCGCGCTCGGGCCGATGGTGCCGGTGACGAGGGGCGATCGCGTCGACGTGGAGATCAGCGGCCTGGGCCGCGTGAGCTGCGCGCTGGAGTGACGTGATGAACTCGGCGCATGATGTACCCGACGGGCTTGGCTGGAATCACGCGTCAGCGGAGCTTGCCTTGGCAACGCCCGATATCGAACGCATTGACGCTCCGGACGGCAGCTTCATTCTGCGTTCGCGCATGCCGCCAAGGCCGCACGCTCGGTGCATCGGCAGCTGGCTTGAATACTGGAGCCGCACCACGCCTGGACAGGTCTTCCTGGCGGAGCGTACTGACGACGGTGCGGGTTGGCGCCGTTTGACGTATGCGCAAGTGCGGGCAGAGGTGGGCGCGATCGCCCAGGGCCTGCTCGATATCGGCCTGGCATCCGGGAGGCCCATTGTCGTTCTATCGGATAACAGCATAGATGCTGCGCTTGTGGCGCTGGCCGCGATGCATATCGGCTTGCCGGTGTCGTTCATATCAGCAGCCTATTCGAGAGCAGCGCACGATTGCAGCAAATTGAACGCGCTCCTGAACGTGCTGGATCCGGGTCTGATGTATGCCGACGACGGAGAAGTTTATGGCAAGGCAATGCAGGCTAGCGGCAGGCAATGCCCTCTCGTGTATTCGCGGAATGTACCGGACGGCGGCATCGATCTCGGCTGCCTGCGCAAGACGCGGGAAACGGCAGCCATCATGGAGGCTCACGCACGCGTCATGCCGGATACGCACGCGAAATACCTACTGACGTCAGGCTCGACTGGCATCCCGAAAGCCGTAATCAATACGCACGGAATGCTTTGTGCAAACCAGGAGGCGATCGCTCAGGTTTGGCCGTTTGTTGACTCCGCCGCACCGATCGTCGTGGATTGGCTGCCTTGGAGCCATACATTTGGCGGCAACCACAACTTCAACATGATCCTGCGCAATGGCGGCTCCCTCTATATCGATGATGGGCGGCCCGTGCCTGGGTCGATCGAAAAATCGGTGCGTAATTTAATCGAACTGTCGCCGACACTCTATTTCAACGTGCCGCGCGGATTCGATGTGTTGCTGCCCCATCTCGAGCAAAACGAGACGTTTGCACGGCATTTTTTCAAGAATATGCGGGCGATCTTTTTCGCTGGCGCTGCGTTGCCAAAGCCGCTATGGGATCGCCTGAAATCGGCCGCTGAACGCCATTGTGATGCGCCGCCACTGTTCAGTTCGGCGTGGGGCTCGACGGAAACTTCACCGGTTATCGCCAGCCTGCACTTCCATTATCCCGAGCCCGGCAATCTCGGTGTGCCGGTTCCGGGCGCAGAAATTAAGTTCGTACCGAACGGTGACAAGCTCGAAATGCGAGTGCGCGGCCAACACGTCTTCCGCGGGTACCTCCATGCGGGCGCCTCGGTCATCTTTCCCGCCACCAACACTCATTGAACGCACTAGTGTCCCGAGTTAGAAGTTCGCAGCAAAACGCTGGGTGCCAAGCCGTCACTTGCAAATGGGCATGGCAGATCCGAGGGAATGTAGTCGAAGGAAAGTCAGATGAACACTGCTGAGATGTCCTTGCGATCGATAGTTGAAAAATGGTTTGCCCCAACTTTGACCACAACGCTGCGGGTAACACGGTTCAGCCACGCACGCTGCGCTTACGGACGATACGTGCGTGTCGAAGCGTCAAGGGAAGAGGGTAATACGATTGCGCTCTGCTTCTTTCGACACGCAGACGGTGCGTGGCGTGTATTTCCGCCTGATCCACGCCGCGCAAACCACATGGCTTCTTTATGTCTGATCAAGCAGTAGGTCGCCAATTGGTGAAGAGAAATATTGAAGCGAATTTCTAACTCGAGACACTAGCGAAGGACGAGCAATGGCAAAGAAACTGAAGGCCGCGATCATCGGATCCGGAAATATCGGCACCGATTTGATGATAAAGATTATGCGACATGGCGAGCATCTCGAGATGGGGGCGATGGTCGGAATCGACCGTGCATCTGACGGCCTCGCACGTGCTTCGCGCTTGGGCGTAGCCACGACATACGAGGGCGTCGAAGGGCTCACCCGTCTGCCGGTGTTTGACGAAATCGATATCGTATTCGATGCGACAAGCGCCGCCGCGCATGTGAAGAACGACGCGTTCTTACGTCGGCTCAAGCCTGGCGTCCGAATGATCGACCTGACGCCGGCAGCGATTGGTCCGTATTGCGTACCGGTTGTGAACCTTGATGAGCATGTCGATGCGCTAAACGTCAACATGGTCACGTGCGGCGGACAGGCGACGATTCCGATGGTCGCCGCCGTCTCTCGTGTCGCGAAAGTGCACTACGGCGAAATCGTCGCGTCGATCTCGAGCAAATCGGCAGGCCCGGGTACGCGCGCGAACATCGATGAATTTACTGAAACGACCTCAAAGGCGATTGAGCAGATCGGTGGAGCGACGAAGGGAAAGGCGATCATTATCCTGAATCCAGCAGAGCCGCCACTGATCATGCGCGACACTGTGTACTGCTTGTCAGAGCCGGCCGACGAGGATGCCGTGGCGCAGTCGATCGAGGAAATGGTGGCTGCCGTCAACCGTTACGTACCTGGCTATCGCCTCAAGCAGACGGTCCAATTTGACCGCATTGACGCCACTCAACCGTTGAATATCCCCGGGGTCGGCGCGCGGATGAGCGGGTTGAAGACCTCAGTATTCCTCGAAGTGGAGGGGGCCGCGCACTATCTGCCGTCTTATGCCGGCAACCTCGACATCATGACCTCCGCGGCGATGGCCTGTGCTGAACGCATGGCCGCCGAAATGGTCGCCCGTACCACTGCCTGAAGGGAGAGACGGCATGACATCTGACAAAAAGCTCTACATTTCCGACGTGACGCTACGCGATGGTTCGCATGCGATTCGTCACCAATACAGCGTGGAACAGGCCGTCGCCATTGCCAGGGCGCTCGACGAGGCGAAAGTTGACTCGATCGAGGTCGCTCATGGCGATGGTTTGCAAGGATCGAGTTTCAACTATGGCTTCGGCGCACACACCGACCTCGAATGGATAGCGGCAGTGGCGGGGACGGTCAAGCATGCCAAGGTCGCGACGCTACTTTTGCCTGGCATCGGCACGATTCACGACTTGCGCAATGCCTATGATGCCGGCGCACGCATCGTACGTGTCGCGACCCACTGCACCGAAGCCGATGTCTCGCGACAGCATATCGAGCATGCGCGCAAGCTTGGGATGGAAGCGGTGGGATTTTTGATGATGAGCCATATGACGACGCCGCAGCATCTGGCTCAGCAGGCAAAGCTCATGGAAAGCTACGGAGCGACGTGCTGCTACGTCGTGGATTCGGGCGGTGCCCTTGGCATGAACGACGTCCGCGAGCGCTTCCGCGCATTCAAAGACGTACTTGATCCCCGGACGCAGACCGGCATTCATGCACACCACAACCTGAGCCTTGGGGTCGCGAACAGCATCGTGGCGGTAGAGGAAGGATGTGATCGCATTGATGCGAGTCTTGCAGGGATGGGGGCGGGTGCCGGCAACGCGCCACTCGAGGTATTTATCGCGGCGGCCGCTCGACTCGAATGGAACCATGGCTGTGATCTCTACAAGCTGATGGACGCTGCAGACGATATCGTCCGCCCGCTGCAAGATCGGCCGGTGCGAGTCGACCGCGAAACGCTCGCGCTCGGTTACGCCGGTGTTTATTCGAGCTTCCTGCGTCACACCGAAGTTGCCGCAAAAAAGTACGGACTCAAGACCGTCGACATCCTCGTTGAACTTGGCCGCCGTCGTATGGTCGGTGGCCAGGAGGACATGATTGTGGACGTTGCGCTTGATCTGCTCAAGGCAAAAGAGGCCGAACGAGTAACCGGATAGTGCCATGACTGCATTCAAGCTGAGAATCGAGCCGGCAGGTGTCGAAATTCCGTGTTCCGCCGAGGGCAGCCTGCTCGACGCCGCGCTGGCTGCCGGTTACTTTCCGCGTCATAGCTGTCGGCGTGGTCAATGTAACGCGTGCGAGGCGCGCGTCCTGTCCGGCGACACGCGCTATCCGAGCGGATTCGAGCCGGAAGGCGTGCGCGACGGTTATGTCTTGACCTGTCAGGCTCGCTGCACGACGGATGTCACGATCGAGGCCCAGGAGGTCGCGTCCACGCCGGGACAGCGTGTTTTGCAGACAGGCGCGCGGGTGCTGGAAGTCCAGCGCGTGAGCGAGGACGTGGCCCGCGTGCGGCTGGCAGTGCCAACGGAAACGGGTTTTGCTTTTCAACCGGGGCAGTATGTGGAAGTGGTCTTGCGGGATGGGACGCGGCGCAGCTACTCAATGGCGAACGCGCCCGACGGGAGCGGAACGATCGAGTGGCATGTCCGCGCGGTGCCAAGCGGGCGCTTCTCGAACCACGTCTACCGCTCGCTGAAGCCGCGTGACATGCTGCGAATCGAGGGACCATTTGGCACGTTCATGCTACGAGATTCGTCTGCGCCCGTTATCTTCCTGGCCTCGGGAACGGGTTACGCGCCGATTGCGGCGATGCTGAAGGCGCATGAGACGGTCATCCGGCAACGTGGCGCGGTGCTCTATTGGGGAGGCGTGCGTCTTAGCGATCTCTACGCATACGACGAGGTATGCGCGTGGGAGCAGGCCCATCCCGGGCTCCGCTTCGTTCCGGTTCTGTCGGGCGACGAGCCCGGTTGGGCCGGACGCAAAGGCTTCGTGCATGAGGCCGTGTCTGCGGATTTCCCGAATCTTTCGCAGCATGAAGTTTACGCCTGTGGCAACCCGCTGATGGTCGACGCAGCGCGGCACACCTTCACTCAAGCGAACGGACTTCCCGCGGGAAATTTCTTCAGCGATGCGTTCGTCACTAGACCGGAGCCGGCGAAGACCGACGAAACGGTATGACTTTCGACCGCACAGGTATGCACGAATACGCCTGTGCGCACGCCATAACCTTGGCCTGGCGGGAAACTGGGGACAACAGATGAAAGGCATGATGGGAACGATGCGCTTCACGATCTTTGTGGGTGCGACTGTCTGCGTGGTTATGCTGGCTGCGATGAGTTCCTTTAGCGCTATCGGACTAGCCAGGCTAAATACACGTGTCGCGGACGTTTACCTCAAAGGCGCGCTTCCTATCGCGAACCTCGGCGACATGCGCAAGGCGCTGTCGGACATACGCTTACAGCTGCGCCGCATACAGGCAACGACCGATGCGTCCACCGTCTCATCGTTGACCGATGCAATGCGCGAAGATGAAGACCTCCTGCATAAGGCGTGGAATGACTACTACGCCAGTGGGGCTGCGAGTGGCGAAGGACGCGCTGTTGCCGACCGCATTGTGGCGTTACTTCCTCGGATCATGGATGGTGACGCGAAAATTACTTCGGCCTATGCGGCCGGCGACCGAGATACTGCGGAAAAATATATCGTTGCCGATGAAGCGGTCTGGAAAGCACTGACGGCTGCCATTGATGATGGCGTCGATGTTACACGTTCTGAAGCGGGAAAATGGGCCGACCAGGGGCATGCGACCTATCATACAACGCTGATTCTCGCGTTGACGATGTCGGGTATGGGCCTACTCATAGCAATCGCTATTAGCATCTATCTCCTGCGTTCGATCTCGCGCCCGCTCGAAAAATCAATAGGTGTCGCCGGTAGCATCTCTGTCGGCAAGCTGGAGAACAATTTAATCGTCGACTGCGGAGGTGAATTCGGTCAGTTGCTCGCGGCTCTGAAAAGGATGGATGAGCAGCTATCGTCGACGGTTCGCCGCATACTGGCGTCCGCCGCCTCGGTTGGGCGTTCGTCCCACGAAATCGCAAGCGGCAATATGGAACTCTCCTCACGAACTGAAGAACAAGCTTCGTCGCTGGAGGAAACGGCGGCGAGCATGACGCAGCTGACGGAGACCGTGAAGCAGAATGCAGACAATGCAATGCAGGCGAATGATCTCGCGACTGGCGCAGCCAATCTAGCCGACACGGGTAACGAAGCAGTACAAGGCATGGTTGGAACTATTGAGAAAATCGCCAGCAGCTCGTCCAGGATTTCAGATATCACGGGCGTGATCGAAGGCATCGCGTTTCAAACAAACATTCTTGCCCTGAACGCCGCAGTTGAAGCGGCGCGCGCCGGCGAGCAGGGACGCGGATTTGCAGTCGTTGCCAGTGAGGTGCGCAGCCTTGCCCAGCGGTCAGCGGCTGCGGCTAAGGAAATCAAGGAACTGATTGGCGCGTCGGTGGCGATGATCCAGGAGGGTGCTCGCCAAGCTACGGACGTGGGCGCAACCATGACGCACGTCAAGCAGGCCATCCGCAGCGTCTCAGATATCGTTGCCGAAATAGCACGCGCGTCAGACGAGCAAAGCCGCGGGATCGAGCAGGTCGGGCAGGCGATATCGCAGATGGACGAGGTGACGCAACAGAATGCGACGCTTGTCGAACAGGCGGCCGCCGCCGCGCAGTCACTCCAGGAGCAAGCAAAAAATCTAGGCGGCGCGGTATCGGTCTTCGTGTTGAGGCAGAGCACTGAAGGAACGGTGGCATCCGAACGCGGCCAGGTTGAGGAGCAGCTAGAAGTTCCCGTCGTTTAGTAAGAAATTCCGAGCCCTCGGAGGGTTTTGCATTTTTCAATGAGCGGTGATTGAGATGAAATTGTTGGTTTCAGTGAAACGCGTGGTCGACTACAACGTCAAGGTCCGGGTCAAGTCGGACGGCACGGGCGTCGACATTGCGAATGTGAAGATGTCGATGAACCCGTTCGACGAAATCGCCGTGGAAGAGGCGGTGCGTCTGAAGGAAGCGGGCGTGGCTACGGAAGTGGTGGCGGTATCGGCCGGCGTGGCGCAATGCCAGGAGACGCTGCGCACGGCGCTGGCGATCGGTGCCGATCGCGCGATCCTGATCGAGTCGAACGAAGATCTGCAGCCGCTGGCTGTGGCCAAGCTGCTCAAAGCACTCGTGGATAAGGAGCAACCGCAGCTCGTGATCCTGGGCAAACAGGCGATCGACGACGATTCGAACCAAACGGGCCAGATGCTCGCCGCGCTGGCCAATCTGCCGCAAGCGACGTTTGCCTCGAAGGTGACGGTCGAAGGCGGCAAGGCCACGGTTGCGCGTGAAGTGGACGGCGGCGCGGAAACGCTGACGTTGACGCTGCCTGCCGTGGTGACGACGGATCTGCGCCTGAACGAGCCGCGCTACGTGACGCTGCCCAACATCATGAAGGCGAAGAAGAAGCCGTTGGAAACGATTAAACCCGAGGACCTCGGCGTGGATGTGGCACCGCGTTTGAAGACGCTGAAGGTGGCCGAGCCGCCCAAGCGCAGCGCCGGCGTGATGGTGCCGGACGTGCATACGCTGGTCGAGAAGCTGAAGACCGAAGCCAAGGTGCTGTGAGATTACGCGCGGAGCGAGACGAAATGACGATTTTAGTAATAGCTGAACCCGACGCCCTGAAAGAAGTCCCCTTGGGGAGCAGCGCATCGATCAAGGGCGCGACGCTGAACACAGTTGCTGCCGCACAGAAGATTGGCGGCGACGTCCACGTGCTGGTCGCCGGCCACAATGCGCATGGCGCAGCCGAGGCAGCAGCCAAGATCGCGGGCGTGGCGAAGGTGCTGCTGGCCGATGCGCCGCATCTGGCCGAAGGCTTGGCGGAAAACGTCGAAGCCACGGTGCTGAACATTGCGAAGGATTACTCGCACATCGTGGCGCCGGCAACGGCCTATGGTAAGAACATTGCACCACGCTTGGCGGCCAAGCTGGATGTGGCGCAGATCAGCGAAATCACGGCTGTGGTGTCCGCCGATACGTTCGAGCGTCCGATCTACGCGGGCAATGCCATTGCCACGGTGCAATCGGGCGACGCGATCAAGGTCATCACGGTGCGTGCGACGGGCTTCGATGCGGTGGCGGCCGAAGGCGGCAGCGCATCGGTGGACAAGATCGAAGCCGCAGGTGACCGTGGCATTTCGCAGTTCGTGAACCGCGAAGTGACGAAGCTCGATCGCCCGGAGCTCACGAGCGCGGACATCATCGTGTCGGGTGGCCGCGGCTTGGGCAGCGGCGAGAACTACACCAAGGTGCTCGAGCCGTTGGCCGACAAGCTCGGTGCGGCGCTGGGCGCCTCGCGCGCGGCCGTGGATGCGGGCTATGTGCCGAACGACTACCAAGTGGGCCAGACGGGCAAGATCGTCGCACCGCAACTGTATGTGGCGGTGGGCATCTCGGGTGCGATTCAGCACTTGGCCGGGATGAAGGATTCGAAGGTGATCGTGGCGATCAACAAGGATCCCGAGGCGCCCATCTTCAGCGTGGCCGACTACGGGCTCGTCGGCGACCTGTTTGTTGCCGTGCCCGAACTGAGTGAGCGTATCAACTGAGGTTCGTCGAAATCGCCATCGGAACTATCTAGGCGGAACAGAACGATGGATACGATGCAGCAGGCCCGCCTTGACGCGGCTGCCGCGGCCAATGCGGAGGACGCTTCGATTTGGCGCTGGTTTTGCGTGCTTCTCGAAGAGCGCAGAGTGCGGTGGCGCTATGCGTTCGATCAATGGGTCGTGAGCGTTGATCGAGTTCGCGTTGCAGCCGAAAGTAATTTTCACGATGCCATACGCGCGGCTAAACGGGCCGCCGAAAATCGCGGCCTTGGCCTGTTGCACGAAGCATCGGGCGATGCGAGACGGTCGAGGGTGAACGAGGACGTGACGCGGTGCCTCCGGTCCGACGATGAATGTCTGCGGTCTCCCGTCGGACATACCCACTAAACCGCGATAAGGCGGCGTCCTTGTTCGCCTGTTTGTTGAGAATTTCGGAATAGCGATCGCGGAAGCGAGCGGTGCATGGAGAACGTATGAAGCAAAAGTCGTGGATTGTCCACAAGCCGGCGCGAGGCGCCTATGACCCTGGCTGTCTGAAGCTTGAGGAGCGAGAGAGGCCGAGTCAGGCGGGCGGAGAGGTTCTCGTGCGCACGCTATTGCTGAGCCTGGACCCGAGTAGTCGCAATTGGCTCAGGCTCGATCCTGCATCTTCCCATTCGGCACTCGGAGTAGGCAGCGTGATGGTTGGCATGGCCGTGGGTGAGGTCGTTCAGTCGGGGGCGGGGTGCTTCTCCCGAGGAGACCTCGTGCAGGGACTATGGGGATGGGAAGAATTCTCGGTTGCCCGTTCCGACGCGCTTGAGAAAATCGAGCTGCCACGAGGCGTTCCGTTGGAAACGCACCTTTCAATCTTTTCGCACATCGGGCGTGCGGCCGCGGTGGGTCTTCTCGAAGTGGGCGCGCTTAGTCCGTCGGACACTGTGGTGGTGTCGGGTGCAGCGGGGGCGACGGGATCCCTGGCGGCGCAGATAGCCAAGGCATTTGGCGCCCGCGTGATCGGCATTGCCGGCGGTGAGGCTAAGTGCCGCAGGTTGCTCGACGAGTTGGGACTCGATGGTGCGATTGACTACAAGTCTGAGCCACTCGATGCAGCGCTTCGTCGCGAGTGTCCCGACGGCATCGATCTTTACTTCGACAACGTCGGGGGGGCGACGCTTGACGCTGTCTTGGAAAATATGGCTGTTGGTTGCCGCATTGTGGTCTGTGGCGCAATCTCACAGTATGACCTGGCTACCGAGAGCGAAGCATACGGAATCAAGAATCTTCCGCTCATGCTCATCAAACAAGCGCGGATGGAAGGATTCGTCGTTTCGCAATTCGAACATCGTTACGCCGAGTTCGACGAAGTGCTCCTCGATTTGTTCACCAAGGGCAAGCTGAAGCATCGTGCGCACCTGGTGGACGGCCTCGAGCACGCGGCTGAATCTCTAAAGCTGTTTTTTAGTGGTGCTAATGAAGGCAAGGTAATGATCCGCGTGGCGTCGCGATAGGATTTCCATTACCGTTCTCAGACATATGAAAATGGGCTGGCGCCGAGATGGGTGCTTTGTCGACCACCGGCTTCACGCGGTTCGCTCTTGGTGCACCAATCGGTTGTCTCGCCTCCGTTGCGGCTTGTACAGGGCAACGCCTCTCGCAATTTTCGATCGAAACAACTCAATCCAACTCTCAGACTGAAGGGAATCACGCATGAAGATTCACGAGTACCAGGGTAAGGAAATCCTGCGGAAATTCGGCGTCGCGGTACCGCGCGGCATCCCGGTGTTTTCGGTGGATGACGCGGTCAAGGCCGCTCAAGAGCTGGGCGGTCCGGTTTGGGTCGTCAAGGCGCAGATCCACGCTGGCGGCCGCGGCAAGGGCGGGGGCGTGAAGGTCGCCAAGACGATCGAGCAAGTCCGCGAATACGCGAACCAGATCCTCGGCATGCAGCTCGTCACGCACCAGACCGGTCCGGAAGGCCAGAAGGTCAACCGTCTGCTGATCGAAGAAGGCGCCGACATCAAGCAGGAACTGTATGTCAGCCTCGTCGTTGATCGCGTGTCGCAAAAGATCGTTCTGATGGGTTCGAGCGAAGGCGGCATGGACATCGAAGAAGTCGCCGAAACGCACCCGGAACTGATCCACAAGGTCATCGTCGAGCCGTCGACGGGTCTGCTCGACGCCCAGGCCGACGACCTCGCCGCGAAGATCGGCGTGCCGGCCGCTTCGATTCCGCAAGCCCGCGCCATCCTGCAAGGCCTGTACAAGGCATTCTGGGAAACCGACGCATCGCTGGCTGAAATCAACCCGCTGAACGTCTCCGGCGACGGCAAGGTTATCGCGCTCGACGCGAAGTTCAACTTCGACTCCAACGCGCTGGCCCGTCATCCGGAAATCGTCGCTTACCGCGACCTGGACGAAGAAGATCCCGCTGAAATCGAAGCCTCGAAGTTCGACCTCGCGTACATCTCGCTCGACGGCAACATCGGCTGTCTCGTGAACGGCGCAGGCCTCGCGATGGCCACGATGGACACCATCAAGCTGTTCGGCGGCGAGCCGGCCAACTTCCTCGACGTAGGCGGTGGCGCGACGACCGAGAAGGTCACCGAAGCGTTCAAGCTCATGCTCAAGAACCCGGAACTGAAGGCGATCCTCGTGAACATCTTCGGCGGCATCATGCGCTGCGACGTGATCGCGGAAGGCGTGATCGCCGGTTCGAAGGCCGTGAACCTGAAGGTGCCGCTCGTCGTGCGCATGAAGGGCACGAACGAGGACCTCGGCAAGAAGATGCTGGCCGAATCGGGCCTGCCGATCATCTCGGCAGACAGCATGGAAGAAGCCGCGCAGAAGGTTGT
Organism: Paraburkholderia guartelaensis; assembly: GCF_004353905.1. GTDB lineage: Bacteria > Pseudomonadota > Gammaproteobacteria > Burkholderiales > Burkholderiaceae > Paraburkholderia > Paraburkholderia guartelaensis. The sequence continues at coordinate 31,830 of NZ_SMOD01000033.1, forward strand.
CGCGGCTGCCGAAGGCAAGTAATTTTCACCGGACACGAATGGCGTGGTGCCGGCGCGAACACCGCAACGCAAGAAGCGGTTTGGTGCGACGCATGACGCCAAACGAACAGAGGTCAATACATGTCGATTCTGATCAACAAAGACACCAAGGTCATCACGCAGGGCATCACCGGTAAGACCGGTCAGTTCCACACCCGCGCTTGCCGTGAGTACGCGAACGGCCGTGAAGCGTTCGTCGCTGGCGTGAACCCGAAGAAGGCCGGCGAAGATTTCGAAGGCATCCCCATCTACGCAAGCGTAAAGGAAGCGAAGGCCGAAACCGGCGCGACCGTCTCGGTCATTTACGTGCCGCCGGCAGGCGCGGCTGCGGCGATCTGGGAAGCGGTCGAAGCCGACCTCGACCTGGCGATCTGCATCACCGAAGGCATTCCCGTGCGCGACATGATCGAAGTGCGCGATCGCATGCGCCGTGAAAACCGCAAGACGCTGCTGCTCGGACCGAACTGCCCGGGTACGATCACGCCGGACGAACTGAAGATCGGCATCATGCCGGGCCACATCCACCGCAAGGGCCGCATCGGCGTCGTGTCGCGTTCGGGCACGCTGACGTATGAAGCCGTGGCGCAATTGACGGCGCTCGGCCTCGGTCAATCGTCGGCGGTCGGTATCGGCGGCGACCCGATCAACGGTCTGAAGCACATCGACGTCATGAAGATGTTCAATGACGATCCGGATACGGATGCCGTCATCATGATCGGCGAGATCGGCGGTCCGGACGAAGCCAATGCGGCTTACTGGATCAAGGACAACATGAAGAAGCCGGTGGTGGGCTTCATCGCTGGCGTGACAGCCCCTCCGGGCAAGCGCATGGGCCACGCCGGCGCGCTGATCTCGGGCGGTGCGGATACGGCCGACGCGAAGCTGGAAATCATGGACGCGTGCGGCATCAAGGTGACGCGCAACCCGTCGGAAATGGGCCGACTGCTGAAGTCGCTGCTTTGATCAGGAGCGGCAACAATAGGGATGTAGAACACGAACCCGCGCGCGGTGCAGCCGACGCAACCAAAGTCGCCGAGCACAAGATCGACCGTCCGATCCGTGGATCCTCAAGACACCAACGCTGTGGTGCTTTGGCTTGTCGGGCGTCTCGCTGAACTTGGCTGCCTACGTTGCTCGCGCTAAACGAATCGGTCCGATTCCATGAGTGACGAGACTCTCATTCCTCCTCGAGACGATAAGCCCGTTCTTCACTACCCTTGTGGCGAAGCGCCCGCAGCCGGGACGGTCAGCGAAATTGCGCCGGGCGTGCTGTGGTTGCGCATGCCGATGCCGCTCGCGCTCAACCACATCAATCTATGGGCATTGCGTGACGGCAACGGATGGGCAGTCGTCGATACCGGCCTGCAAACCAGCGACACGGCAGCGGCTTGGCACAAACTGTTTGCCGACGGCGGTGCTTTGGCGCAAGGCAGACTGACGCGCGTCTTCGCCACGCACATGCACCCGGACCATATCGGCATGGCAGGGTGGCTCACGCGGAAGTTCGACTGCCGGCTTTGGATGACCCGCATGGAATATCTGATGTGCCGGGTCTTGGCCGCCGATACCGGACGAGCCGCACCGGACGACGGCGTGCGCTTTTACCGGCAGGCGGGCTGGGACGACGACGCGATCGAGCTCTACAGGATGCGCTTCGGCGGCTTTGGCAAGTTCGTGCACGCGTTTCCGGACAGCTTCCGTCGGCTTAGCGACGGCGAGACCCTGAACATTGGTGAGCATTCCTGGCGTGTTGTAACTGGCAATGGGCACTCGCCCGAACATGCATGCTTCTACTGCGCCGAATCGAAACTATTGATCTCCGGCGACCAGGTATTGCCGCGGATCTCATCCAATGTCTCGGTCGTCCCGACCGAACCGGACGCCAACCCGATGGAGGACTGGTTAGCATCCCTCGACAAACTGCAGCAAATGATCCCCGACGACGTGCTCGTGCTGCCCGCACACAACGAGCCGTTCAGGGGACTTCACGAGCGCCTGGACTATTTGAGACGAAGCCACCATGCGACGCTCGACCGGCTAAGGCAGGCTCTGGTTCAGCCAAAGCGCGCAGTGGATGTATTCCCGCAGCTTTTCTCACGTCCGATCAGCTCGGCGGAGCCTGGCTTGCTCGGCATGGCCACCGGCGAGAGCATCGCACACCTGAACTACCTGTTGCACCGCGGCGAAGCGGAGATGGAACTCCGGTCCGACGGTTGCGCATGGTATCGCCTGAGCCGCTCGATCCATTGACGTGAGCGTCCGAAGATGGCTAAAGCGACCGCTCAGGAGGGACGTGTCTGGCGCTTCGAGTGCTATTAGTCGGAATCTCGACGAGATGAGTGAATTATGGGGCGCACTCCGCGACCTCGCCGGCTTCAATCAAGAGCGCAGATCGCTGCCAAACTGCCGATAACTAAGGCATCGGCACCGAATGTCTGCCAGGATGAGCCGGAAAGCTCATTCAATCTGTGTTGATGCGCAAGTCGATTACGCGTCTAATGGCCGGGAAGCACGCGAAAACGTCGAGTAGTTATATGCGCTGCACAAACTGTGGGTTCGAGAACCCCGCCGGGCACAACTTCTGCGGACAATGCGGGGCTAGGCTTGCACGGATCTGCGCGAACTGTGGCCAGGAATTGAACCCGACCGCGCTGTTCTGCGGCGCATGCGGCGCGCCTGTGAGCGAATCATCGCCATCGGCGTCCGCTGCCCCGATTCATTACACCCCACCCCACCTGGTCGAACGCATCCTCGCCGAGCAGGCCGCTCTGGAAGCCAGGGGAGAGAGCGCCGGTGAACGCAAGACCATCACCGCGCTGTTTGCCGACATGGCGGGCTCTACAGCCTTGATCCACGACCGAGACCCGGAGGAGGCCCATCGTCTGATCACCCCCGTAGTGGCTCTGATGATGGAGGCCGTGCACCACTACGAAGGCTATGTGGCGAAGTCCCTGGGCGACGGGATCCTGGCGCTGTTCGGTGCGCCCATCGCCCATGAGGACCATCCCCAGCGTGCGCTGTACGCGGCGCTGCGCATGCAGGAGGCAATGCGCCGCCATGCCGACCGGCTTCGGCTGGAGCTGGGCGTCCCGTTGCAGATCCGGGTCGGCATCCATACGGGCGAAGTGGTGGTGCGCTCGATTCGCAAGGACGACTTGCGCACGGATTACGACCCGGTGGGGCACACGATTCACATCGCCTCACGCATGGAGACAATGGCCGCGCCTTCCTCGATCCTGGTAAGCGAATCTACCCATAAGCTCGCAGAGGGGTATTTCGAGTTCAAGGCCCTGGGGGACACCCAAGTGAAAGGTATCCCCGAGCCGCTCGCCGTTTATGAGGTGCTCGGTCTTGGCGCGCTGCGCACGCGCCTGCAAGTGGCGGCACACCGCGGCCTGGTGCGGTTCGTGGGCCGCCAGGCCGAGCTGGAAGTGTTACATCGCGCGCTTGAGGAGGCGGTGGCGGGTCATGGGCAAGTCGTCGCGGTGGTCGGCGAGGCCGGGGTCGGCAAGTCGCGCCTGTTCCTCGAGTTCAAAGAGCGCTCGGCGCGCGACTGCCTGGTGCTGGAGACTTTTTCTGTCTCGCATGGCAAGTCCTTTGCATACCTGCCGCTGATCGATCTCCTGAGAAACTATTTCCAGATTGCCGTCGAGGACGACGAACGGCGTTGCCGGGAGAAGGTCACCGGCAAGGTGCTGACGCTCGAGCGCAGCCTGGAAGACTTTTTGCCCTACCTGCTCTATCTGCTGGGCGTAAGCGAACCGGGCTCCGCGCAGGCGGACATGGACCCCGGCATTCGCCGCGAGCGCACATTCGAGGCGGTCACGCGGCTGCTGGTGCGCGAGAGTCTTAACCAGCCCATCGAGCTGCTGTTCGAGGACCTGCAATGGCTGGACAGCGAGACCGAGGCGTTCCTCGCGTTCCTCATCGACCGCGTGGCGAGCGCTCGGATCCTCCTCCTCGTTAACTCCCGGCCCGAGTATCAGCCCCGCTGGGGGCAGAAAAGCTACCAGACGCAACTGCGGCTCGACCCCTTTGGCGAGGCTGAAGCCCAAGGCTTGCTCAGCGCTCTGCTGGGGGACGAACCCGCACTTGCGCCCCTCAAACAGATCATTCTGGAAAAAACGGAGGGCAATCCCTTCTTCATGGAGGAAGCCATCCAGACCTTGGTCGAGGAAAAAACGCTACTCGGCGCGCCCGGCCATTATCGCGTCGAGAAGACTCCTGCCGCGCTGCACATCCCAACTACCGTGCAGGGCGTGCTCGCTGCCCGCATCGATCGGCTGCCCCCTGCGGAGAAGTCGTTGCTGCAGACCCTTGCCGTGATCGGCAAGGAGTTCCCGTGGAGCCTGATCCGGCAGGTCTGCAGTGCTGGTCACGGTGCGCCATCTGAAGACGAACTGCGCCGTCTACTGTCCCTCCTGCAAGCCGGGGAGTTCATCTACGAGCGGCCAGCCTTCCCGGAGGTGGAGTATGCGTTCAAGCATGCCCTCACCCAGGAAGTTGCGAGTAGCTCCCTGCTCGCCGAACAGCGCGGCGCGATGCATGAACGCACGGCGCAGGCCATCGAGGCACTCTTCGCCGGTCGGCTCAAGAACTACTGCGGCGAATTGGCGCACCACTACAACCTGAGCGGTAACGTTCCAAAAGCTGTGGAGTACCTGCACTGCGCTGGCCAGCAGGCCCTCAAGCGTTCTGCCACGCTTGAAGCGATCCAGCACCTCGGCACGGCCCTGGAACTGCTGAAGCACTTGCCTGACACGCCCGAACGCGCCCGCCAGGAGCTGACATTGCAGCTCGCGCTCGGTCCGGCCTTGATGGCCGCCCGAGGCTATGGAGCGCCTGAGGTGGAAGCGGTCTACACGCGCGCGCTGGCGTTGTGGAAACAGGTTGGAGAGACGTCGCAACTCTTCCCTGTGCAGCTAGGGTTGCTGACCTACTATGCGTTGCACGCACAGTACGCCACTGCGCGCGAGTTGGGCGAGCGGTTGCTCTCCTTCGCCCAAGACGCGCGGGACCCGGAATTGCTCGTGGAAGCGAACAGCGCGCTCGGGACTACCTTGTTCTTTCAGGGCGACTTCGGCACTGCCCATGCCCGACAGCAACAGGTGCTTGCGCTCTACAGGCCCCAGCAGCATCATGCGCATGCCTTCATTTACGGGACGGATCCCGGTATACGCGACCTTAACTTGTCAGCTTGGATCATGTGGTATCAGGGCTACCCCGATCGGGCATGTAAGCCGAATCAGGAGGCTCTTGCGCTGGCTAAGAAGATGTCCCACCCCTTCAGCCTGGCGTTCACCCTGGTTGCTACGGCCGTATTGCACCAGTTCCGCCGCGAAGCGCAATTAGTCCAAGAGCGCGCTGAATCGGCAATCGCTCTTTCGACCGCGCAGGGGTTCCCATTCTGGCTCGGGTGGGGAACGATCCTTCGGGGTTGGGCGCTGGCCGAACAGGGGTGTCTCGAAGAGGGGATTGCCCAGATGACCCAGGGTCTCTCCGCCTACCGAACTGCAGGAGCCGAACTGGGGCGCTCATACGTACTGGGCCTGTTCGCTTCAGCCTATGAGCATGCTGGGCACGCGCAGGCCGGGCTGGGCGCGCTTGCTGAGGCGCTTGCCATGGTCGAAAGAACGGGAGAGCGCTATTACGAAGCGGAACTGCATCGCCTTAGGGGGGAGCTGATCCTTCATCAGTCGGATCGTCAACACGATGGGGCGACGGAGCAGGAAGCCGAAGGACATTTTCACAAAGCCATCGAGAAAGGCTGCCATCAGGGCGCCAAGTCGCTGGAGTTGCGCGCCACCCTGAGTCTCGCCCGCCTGTGGCAGAGACAAGGCAGGACGGAGGCGGCCAGCAAGAAGCTGAGCGAGATCTACAGCTTCTTCACTGAGGGGTTCGATACCGCTGACCTGCTGGAGGCCAAAGGACTGCTCGATGAGCTGGCTCCGAGCGGCCTTTCTGGTATGTCGCCGAGCACTTCACGCGGCGACGCTTGACACCGCGGGAACCGCCGGATTAGCGCGGATTCAGGCTGCCACCGACAGGTAGCGCAACGATTAGCCCAATGAGCCGCTACAGGGGTGACTTCGATTTCCGTACAAGTCTCCGGCTAGACGCACCCAAGCCAGCCGTGGGTTCACCTTCGACTCCCAAATAAAAAGCGCGAAAAATCAGTTGGTTGCTGTCTATCCGCCCGCGCCAGAACGCGTCAAAGCTCTTTGTAAGCCGCGTTAGTTTAGTTAGTTATACCTACAAGCTCCCCGATATCTTAACTATATCGCGCCCACAAGTCGCTTCGCGAGAGCGGCCAGCAGTCGGACGGCGCTTTAAGGCGTCGCGCTTCTCGAGGGAACAGGCACCGAGCTCGCATTTGCCGGAAGATCTGGCTTAACAGAATGGGGCGAGGGGTAATCGTCCGATTACCCCCGTATGGACGAAACGTACGTTCGGGTCAGGGGCGAATGGAAATATCTGTATCGCGCCGTGGACAAGACTGGCAACACGATCGATTTCCTGCTGCGAGCCCGTCGTGACAAGGTTGCGGCCCGGCGCTACTTCGAAAAGGTGATCGCGCACAACGGCGAGCCGGAGACCGTGACGATTGATAAGAGCGGATCAAATCTGGCGGCGCTACAGGCGCTCAATGTTGAACGTGAGACGCCGATCAGGATCCGCCAGAAGAAGTACCTGAACAATGTCATCGAGCAGGATCACCGCGCCATCAAGCGTCGCACCCGGCCGATGCTGGGGTTCAAGAGTTTTCGATGTGCACGCATCATACTCGGCGGCATCGAGTTCATGCACATGATCGTCAAAGGCCAGATGAACGACGGCGGCATCGCGCTAACTCCCGCCCAGCAGTTCCACTCATTGGCTGCATAAGTATTCCTCATCATCTCGGATTTGTTTGACTCGACTTCCTTATCGCGACAAAACCCAGCGACGACCCCGGAATCAGAATTCCTGATTTTCCGACCGTTGATTCATGCAGGCGATCGCGGTCATGCGATCAGCGACGATCATGGGCAAAACCAGAAAGACGCAAAGTATGGTCTAACGGGCGTTAGACCGGGCGAGTGGGCTACCTGCGAATGGGTCGTTCGTCCAGTCTGCGCCTGCTTGAAGGGAGGGCGTGGAAACACACCCTGACGACAACTCAAAGTGCCCTAAGGACTGTCCAGCGCTAATCGCCTGCTTCAGCCATTGAGGCATCGCCCCTTCGCCGCTCCAGCTATCGCCGTTCGCGCTACGGTAGCGGCCAACTTCCGGCGCGGCAGCGAGTGCTGCAGCGACGTCATCCGGGGTAATCCCGAAGTCCGCCATGCGGTGGCGGAGATAGGCAATCATGCTTTCTCGCTTGCGTTCGTCCATGAAACCTGTTTCCTTTAAATCGGTATCCTGTGTTTTTCTAAACGGCATGCGACAACGCGCGATAGGCAAGTCCGCTTTTCGCGTTTTACGGCGTCAAACTATTCGTTAGGGCCGAGCATGACGTCGACTGACGCCTGGCCCGCGATCTCCGCGACGAAGTACGCCCAACGACGGGAAAACGGGCCGCTGCGGACCTTGATACGCTGGCCTGGCGCAGCCACTCCCGGGGCGGAAGTCTGACCGTCTATGCGGAACCACGCGTCAAACATGTCTTTAGAAGTGGGCACCAGGTCAACACAAATCTCAAACCCGCGATACTTCAGCGTTCTTTGCATACAGCTCCCTCATATTCCGCAATGCAGCTAAGGCCGCTGCCTCACAGGCGCTGCACCGCACCCACGTAGCTTTCTATCGATTCTTTCAGTTGCTGCGCTGCGGCCTGCACAGGCGACGGCAGCTCTCTCAGTGCGAGTCGGGTGGCAACACCGTCCAGCCGCCTCCGAAGTTCTACCACGGGATGAATAACCCGGTCGTCTTCATTGGCGGCGGCGAGCATCCGATGCCCGTCGACATCATCAACCGGCATTTCGAAAACCTCAACCAGTTCCCCACTGACCGCGACCTGCATGACCAATAACGCCATCTCGGCTCCTTGTGATTCGATTGACGGGAATAGCGTTGTGTCGATCAGGCGACCGAACCCCGTGATCCGGTTGAGTGACATTCTGGTCAGGCACGAGACCGAGCACCCTTGAGGTGCTTCATTGCGACGTTGTGTGATTGTGTGATTGACGCGGGTGTAACGGGCGTCGTGTGTCGTGAGATACATCATGCGGTGAGCATCCCGCGCGTCCATCTGCGACTCCCGGGCGCTAAACCGCCCGCCGGAATGACACTGGTCCATTCGAAAGTTGGTGCTATCGCTGTGTATCGTTACGATCAGATGGGCCCTGCACCGACGGCCAGTCAATCCTCGACGCCGTCCATCTCGCCGCTGCTACGCAGCGGTGCCGACTAACCGCGACTGTCGACCCAGTCACGTGCCCAAGTGGTAGCGTGTCCCAGTGCCTGCGTTTCGTTATCGAAATACTCGAGCGCGTGGAACTTGTAGGAAACCCGATCAACGTCAAGGGCACCATCCCTTACGAGCAGAAGATTGGCGGCAAACCAGCCGTCCGGTAATCGGTGCGCAGATGGGGAGACTGAATAACCGTTGTATTGGTGAAGTTGTTTATTATTTTGCATAAGCTATAATCGAGCGACACCCGCACGGTATTTATGCCGTACAAGCGAAATAAATTGGAATTGAGGCGAGACGGATCGTGTCGCAAAGACAAATGATGCGCACGTTGAAACACGGCGATCAGATCGGGAGCGCACGGCTCCGCGAGGATACTAGTCAGGCAAACAAGCAAAGGGCCGGTAAGCCGGCCCTTGAAATACGTTACAGCGGCGAGATATTCGCGGCCTGCATACCCTTCGGGCCGCGCTTTGTTTCGTAGCTCACCTTCTGATTTTCTGCGAGCGTCTTGAAGCCGTCGCCCCGAACTTCCGAGAAGTGAGCGAAGAGATCGTCGCCGCCAGCGTCAGGAGTAATGAAGCCAAAGCCTTTGCTATCGTTGAACCACTTGACAGTACCGGTATCCATGAGAATTCCTTGAAATAAAAATAACAGCTCCGTTGCGGAGCGACAAAAATTTCAAGGAAGAGGAGAGGACAACGAATACCGCTCAGGAGAGGCGGAAAATAGTGATCAGCAATCGAGCTTCTTGAATATTTCAAGAGTCACAATACCCCAGCAAGCAGGGACTGTCAACGCATATCGTGAAGCGGGCTCGCTATCCAGCAACGCGTCGGTGAGTTGATCGTTATCGTAAATTCCATTGCGGACCGAGGAAAGCCCTGCGGTTGCTGTGCTCGTCAAGAAGAAACGACTGCCAGGTGCGAGTTTTGGCTTCGGGTAATCTCGCGTGTTTTGTCGTATTCCCAGAACCACTCGCCATGCCGGACCCCATCATAGCTGCGGCTGGGGTTGGAAAAGCTGAGTGCCATGTGTCGTCGTTCGCTCTGCGCCTTTGATGGACCGGGTTGAACCGCTCAACCTGCGCGGAGCGCTCCCTCTAGCGCCGATCGCCTTTCATGCTTTCGGCTTCCATCGCGGCATGCAATTCCTCATACGCCTCGATTGGTTCCATGTCCTGATCGACGAACGCTGCTGCGCGCTCTGCGGCGGTCGACGCGTCGCCCGAGATATCGCTCTGGCTGTCGTCGTCGGTACTTGGCGGCAGCAGCATGTCCTCAAGCATCCCGCGCAGTTCGGGAGTATTCCACGGCTTGCCCAGCTTGGCCTTCCTGTTCACGTAGTGACGGATTTCCGAGTCTTGCTCGGCCGTGAGCGGAAGCCCGCGAAAAGTGGGGTCTGTGTTGTGATGGATCATGATGCGCCTCCCGAAGCGGTTTGCGCTTTCAACGCGCAGATGTCAGCGTTGAACGTTACAAGTTGCGTGTGTTCGCTGGGCCACGTGTCCGCGGCCCAGCGAGTTACGTCTTTTTCTTGGCGACAACTTCGTTCGCAACCCGCGAATGAACCGTGTTGTACGGCTTTGCCGGCACTGACGGCTTCTTGGGCTGCTTGGGCTTTTTCGCTTCGCGAGTGCTGCGCAATTGACTCTTGGCCATGGTGTTGCTCCTGGTGCGTTACATGACAAGTTGGCATCCCCAGCATACGCGCTTAGCTTGGTCGCGGCGTGAAAATCAACTGATGTGGCGTGTCGCTACGCGGAAAGCTGACAGGGTTGGTCGATTGGGAGTCGCAGCTTCAGGAGAAATGTGAAATTCCCTTTCGGGTCGCGCGCGGCCGATGGCTCCCTCGTGAGGCGGGGAAAGCATACGCTCATTGCTAAGGCAAACCGGCCACTTGCGGAGGTTCGGCACATTCGCCTGGATCACCGACAATCGGGGCGCATTGGTTGACCAAATTGGAAGCTGTGGTCCTGAACGTCCCGATAAGCAGATTTTGACGAGCGTATGGTGGCGCATGCGTGACTACCTGGCCCAATAGTTGCGTAAGCCGTCCAATGCTGACTCATGTTAGGCTCGATGACGAAAGGGAGGCTTTCATGCACCGAACGATCGCGTACCGCGGCTTCGAGATTCAGGTCGAACTGACTCCGGCTGCTGATGAGGACACCTTTGACGTGACCTTTCAGATAAAAGGCGCCACAAACCTCGAAGTGCTCGGCGCGCGCGGAGGCCGCATCCCGTTGCGCAACGGCCCTTTTACTGAGCGATGGGCCTATCCGGTAGCCGAAATCGCCGGTCAAGCTGCAATCGACGTGTTACTCGGTCCCGTGGACTGATTCCATATTTGTTTCCCGACCCAATGCACTCAGTGATCGCATAGGAGGACGGCCCCTGGCGACTAGCTGCAGGGGCCTGCTGCATTCGGTGACGACGGGCGCGAGCGGAGCAGCCGGGCGAGTGCAGCAAGCCTTGATGCAGATGTCGGTCAATCTACGGACCGTCGTGCAGGACGTACGGAACGAGGTCAATCAGTTGCGTCTGGCCATCAGTGAAATCGCCGCTGGCAACAGCGACCTTTCGGCGCGCACGGAATCACAGGCCGCGAGTAGGCGCGCGAAATGCGAGCCGCGCGGCAAACAACGACAACAGATGCGGTGCCTGTTGCCGGGGACGCCTTGCCCGGCGACGCACGCAGGCTGGATTGGTGGAACGGAACGCGTTTGGGCACCCTGCAATCAGTGGCTGGCGAACTGGAGGTAACGGTCAAAATAGGAACGACCGCCTCGGGCAGCACGCAGCATGCGTAGGACGTTGAACCGTCGCAATACGCAACCTGGGAGCGGAGCCTCGGACCTTGGCGAAAGCGTGGGCAACCATGGTCCGCCTGCCAGTGCTGCAGCTGCTTCGGCACCACATTCAGGAACTCCCGGAATGCAACCTGAAGCGCGTTTAGATTGCGGACATGTAAAGCGCATTATGGCTCGGATATTCATGCGATCCGTGCCATGCGCCGGGTCCGCGACCCAGGAGCAGACATGAATCGATTGATCACCTATCGGGGTTTCGAAATCCATGTGGCACTGACCGAGGTTGCTCAGGATATGTACAGTGTGACGTTCAGGATAAAGGGCCATAATGTTGGCCGCACCAGCATCGACGGGGCTGTCGTTCCTGTTCGACATGGTCCGTTCTCAGAGCGCTGGGCGTACCTTGTAGCGGAGATTGCCGGTCAGGCTGCCATTGATATTCTCATTGGTCCGGAATCGTAGTTCCATGCCCATCGCTTGTCGGGCATTGGTCGATTGATCAATATGCAGCGGACCGCCACAGCTGCTTCGCTTACAGGGTATTGCTCGTCCAGCGGCGGGGAACGGCATTGCAAAGGTTCAACGGTTGCCATCCGCCCGGTTGCGCGACGCTCGTAAGTAAAGTGCTTCGGTTGATCCAGACCGGCAAGTTCCCTTCGAACTTGATGTGCGAGCCGGTGTCAGTGCCCGTGCTGAGCCGCAGGACCTTCTCGGCAGCTACGCGGAGGCGATTGTCAAACTTTGGTGCCAATGGCCTGAGGGAGACGGCGGAGTCCGCCGCCCCAATCAATTCCGGAATTTGCCTGCAACGTCAACATGGTAGCGCGTTCGCTTGCTGCCGGGCAGGATTGAGCACATCATGTGCTTGGGAGGGGGACTTTCGACTGCGCGCCGGCCTTCCCGACTGCCTGCGGGAGGCCTTATGGAAACGCGCCTTGATACCTTCCACGGGTGGCAAATGAAGGCAATAGTCGAAAGCCGCCCCACAATTACGGATGGTCCGAAATACTACATTGTCCAGCCCGCCACATACAAAGAATTCTCAGCGGCTGAGCCCCTTAGCCCCGCCATGAAGGGTCACGTGGACTTCCCTTTTGACACCGCGGACGCGGCTTTTCATTCGGCATTCTCGGATTGCAGGCGCGCCATCAGGAATGAGATCAGATTTCGTGGTCTGCAAGACATCAGCTAGTGCCAGTGTTCCGTTGTCGACATCGGAGGGGGTGCCTGACATGAACAAGCGCATCTCGATCTGGTTTTCACGCCCGCTCGTACATAGGAAATGACCGCCGGTGAGAATTTGGTGGCGATCGCGAGCGTTGGCGCGTCGCTACGGTCCGCAGAGCTGAAGCGAATCAATATTGGGGGCGGCCTTAAGAATTACACCCAGGCTGCCGAACGTCTCAACCAGGGAGCAACGATGACCCCAGATGATGTGATCTCTGTCTTCGAGCAACTGAATCGCGAAGGTCGCGCCGCGGTCGATCTGGATCATGCCTGCGCGAGCTTTGCAAGATGGCTGGCCAGTGCATGGGATGATCTGGACGCAGCTGACGCTGCGTTGCTGACGTCCGTGGGTGCTGCCCTGTGGCGCGAAGGGTATGCAAGGAGGTACTGAGATGGGCTTGCTTGATATACAGCCATGACGGCACGGCGCTGACGGCTATGTGACAGGTCGATCGAAATTGGCCACCGCATTCGCCGACCGCGTGAAGGTAGTGGTCGCTCCTGGCCAGAAACGATATCTGTTATCTCGTGGAGATCTCCTGCAGACTGGCCGGGTTAGACGTGAATCTCGAACTCGCGATACCCGATCGTCCGAGACATGGGGCGCTCCATTGGATTGATGGCTAGACATGCTAAAAACATCATCGAAAAATGTGCGCTCGAGTGGTTGCGCTCGCTGTCCACAACGAATGCGCTCGTTGGTGCAATCAGAGCGCAGCCAGTAACCGGAGTTGATGTTCGCTTTCGGTCCCGCGAACCAGTGCGTAGGCCCGCATCTGCGCGCGCTCAATGAGCAAAATGGCCTCCGAGCCGGAAAAGGCGTTCCACGCGTCGTCCGCGATTGATGTCGGCGCACCCTGTGCTCTCGCGAACGCCCGCAGAAGAGGGCTTGCCTCGCGGCGCACGACATGGCGGTCAGCGTTTAAAACGTACGGCAGGCAGCCAGCGCGTAAAACCAGGTAGTACGGAATTTCGGTGCGGTCACTTTGCATGGAGGTGACACCAGTCTGGAGGGGTGCGTGCAGTCAGGTTCCCGGTTCCCACGGGCTTCCGCCGCGTTTGCATGAACGAAGGAAATGCGCCTGAGGATGGACGACACCAGTGGCCGCATTGTAGAAGCCGCTACGGTCAAGGCGGCATCGAGGAAAGTGCAATTCTCCGCCGGGAAAAATCGGCTGATGTCACACGCCAGCAGCCCTTTCACATATCGACGACCGAAGAACCGCTCACCTTTCCGTCGATGATGTCCTTTCCATGCTGCCGGGCGGCACGCCTCGCCATACCGAAGTCGGATAATGCGTGCGCCTGGTTCGGCCTGAAAACACGGCTTGCGGCAGAGGTCGCTATGGCGCCCGGGCGACATATCCGTACCGCAATGTCATACCCTTCGTCGTAACGGGAATGTCCGTCAAAGCGACTGAATGTGCGAGCGAAGACGAGGGGATGAAGTTCGTACCCCCTGTAGAGAAGAAGCGGTCGTGTCGGCATGTTGGTCACTCCAGAGGGGGAGCCCCACTATACCTTGATAACGGAACCGCAGGGCGGCGCAGATACGTTACCAGAATTGAATTGACCGACGGTGCCGGCGCGCGTATGGTGGTTCACGAGGTCTACAAAGCAGTCACTGCCGGCATGGTCGTCAATCCTGTTTCGGATGACATGGCGACGGCTATCAGCATCATTTCTCCTCCAACTGCAGGTGACCCCCTTCGATAATGCTCACCGACAACTGCGCGGTCGGGTTGCTTCGCCTCGCTGGTACGGCTCGTCAGGTGCTTTGGATATCGCCTTCGGCCAGACCCGCACAACTATCAAAAAACCGGCTGCATGCTGTGGCCAAAAGGGAGTTTCCTGATGACAACCATTCGCCGTTATCGAGGCCTCGATATTTCCCTGCTCGTGTATCCCCACCGGGCGACCCAGGCAGGATTTGGCCACAATTACGAGGACGGATTCGATGCGTCGATCCGTATCAGCGAACCCGATTCCGGGATTGACAACTCCCGCAGCCGGCTCTTCCGTGTGCCCGGCAAGCATCCTTTCGCAAATACCGGCGATGCGAGGCGCGCGTGCGTGGCCTATGCTGAAATGTTGATTGACGGTCACGGGTTTGATCGCACGATCGATGCGCCCGCCTGAGTGGCCCAGCCAGGCAGGCCATGCGCCGGATCGTGCACGCGGACTTCCGAACGGTACGTCCTCGCGCAATTCGGCCCCCGTCGTGATTCGCGACGCCACAACGCATTGAAATCACGATCACGTCGGGAGTGACCATGGATTCTCGCCTCACCAGGATGGAACACAGCACTGGAACGAGCGACGATGCGCTCGAATTCCATCGTAGTTCTAACGGTGACAGATGGCTTCTGTGTCGCCGCGAGCCCAAGGCTCCCATCGTGCGCCATCTGTCGAACGCGGCTTCGGGGGGCACCGTATCGGAGTTGGCGGTTGGCGCGTTTCTGTCGTCGGAGAACTACGGCCCCGAGCACGAAGCACTGCTCGAACTCGTCGCCGGGTCGATTCCGCACGGGAAGAGGCCTGCTCAACCAGACGGCGGGCCTGTTGCCTCGGCGCGAGACCCAGGCGATCGCCCGGAATCACACACCCAGGTCGGCGCGGATGCGCTGCTGCTCGCCGTGACGCGTGTATGTACGTTTGCGCAGGAGCGTCGGTTGACCAATGCCAGCGGCTTCTTCTTCCAGCAGGAAACACGTCTCTTTCTCGTGACCAGTCGGCACGTCATGATCGACGTGTCCGGTGAACATTTCCCCGACCGGCTCGAGATCGAGTTTCATGTCGACGCGCAGAACCTGGCCGCCGCGACGTGGATGTCCGTTCCGTTGTACACCGCGGGACATCCTCTCTGGCGTCAGGGAACGGATGACGGTGGCGAGATCGACGTAGCCGTAATCGAACTCGACAGGGGCGCGTTGCCTGCCGGCGCAAAGTTCCAGACCTTCGGCCCCGGTCATCTGCCGCGCCCTGGTGATGCAATGCCGATTGGGGCATCGCTGCTGATCGTCGGTTTCCCGCTCGGGTTCCACGATTCGCTTCACCACCTGCCTGTCGTTCGGCAAGGCGTTCTGGCTTCGGCGTTCGGCCTGCGCTTTCAGGGCAAGGGCTGCTTCGTCACCGATGCAAGAACTCACCGCGGCACCAGTGGCGCACCGGTCGTCCTGAGAGCGCCATCGGAAGGCAGAACGCCCGACGAACTGCCGTGGCTGCTTTTAGGCGTTCATTCTTCGAGCATTGACATGGGCGGCCGGGATGAGCAGATGGACGAAACGCTCGGACTGAACAGCGCATGGTATGCAGATATTTTGATGGTGCTGACGGCTCACTAGCGCGCCATCTTGCCCGTCTGCCGCCGTAAGGGCCGCCGCCCGTTCACTTTTTCCAGCAGGCGCAACGGCCGCATCGAATTCCGCGCCTTATGCATCGTTGCGGCGATTGCCACCACAGATTCCTTTGCCCACTTCGAACACGGAGCACAGGCTGCCCCACTGAAACGCCAGAGGCTATATGTCCCCACTCCTGGAGTTCCTTGCAACGTTGCCACAATTTCATGCAGACCGCCTGGCTTGCAGAGTTATCCATATTGAGACGGGATGTGTGCTTTCCATCGTCGATGACAGCCTTTCGCCTCCTGCCTCGATGTTGAGCGCCAGTTGGCCTGGGCAACCGGAGAACCAATCCCACAGACTCGAAGGCCTCGATGCAATAAATTTCTACATGCGGGAAGCAAGAGCGTACGGGGCAGAATCTGCGTCGATAAATCGTGCTGTTGCCACCCTTGATCACGCAATGGGCGGATTGAGCGCGTTTTCTGCCGCAGTCAAGTCACGGGATATGTTTATGGGTGTCCCGCGCAACAAATAGATGGAGATTCGCTTCTCATGTCGCAACGGTGACAGAAGCATCGCGGTCTACATCGACGGGCTCTCAATTCGATGACCTTTGTGACCATACGGGCACTCACCGGGAGGCCGACGCTGCGACTGGTTGAGAAGGGATCGTCTGCTGCCGGCTGCCGCCTGCAAGCGGTGCCGACTCGCGGGTAGTAGAAGCCGGGGCCGCCAAGGGTGCGGTGCGAGTGCGCTAATCCCCGCTGACGCGGGAGGGGGTGGCCGTCCAGCGACATCGGCTCCGGGATCATCGGCGGGACTCATCCGTTCGAGTGCGACAATGGCAGTGCAGTTTGCTGCTGTGACCACTCAGAGCGGAGTCCACCATGACACTTCTAAGTCGACGCATGATCGAGGATATGCGCGTGCGTAACCTCGCAGCCAATACCCAGCGCCTTTACGCGTCCTACGTCAGTGCGTTCGCCCGTCATTTCGGACGCTCGCCCGAGCTGCTCGGGCCTGAGGAGATTCGCGCCTGGCAATTGCATCTGGTTGATGCCCAGCGCTCGGGTTTTGTCGCGATAAGGAAGTCGAGTCAAACAAATCCGAGATGATGAGGAATACTTATGCAGCCAACGAGTGGAACTGCTGGGCGAGAGTTAGCGCGATGCCACCGTCGTTCATCTGGCCTTTGACGATCATGTGCATGAACTCGATGCCGCCGAGTATGATGCGTGCACATCAAAAACTCTTGAACCCCAGCATCGGCCGGGCCGGCGAAGGTCGGGCGGCGATGCCGGAGCGGCGGTTTTGGCCGATCATTTTTCCCCGATGGATAGCAGGGAATGGACAAACTTCATCTGATCTGCATTCCTTTGTTATTTTACATAAATCAAATTGTCGAATTTCACACACAGGCTCTTTATTGCTGTCGTTGTGCGCGCATATAGTGGTTGCATGGTGTTCGGGGGCCAGCGATCAGCTCGCCGCTCAGGGAAGCGATATGCCAATGCCACCGGCCGCATGCTTCAAGACCTTGTACGCGTCAGGAGCTGCGCCCATAACTTGGACTGTCTCGCCGATGACCTTCAGCAGCCCCGTGATTTTCAATTTGCTGAATTTCGCTTTGGAAAGCTCGACGACCGACTCTTCCGTAATCGCCGACAGTTCATCTCGGTCATGTTGTGGCAATGACGCCTGGAGGAGTTCGTTTTGCAGCGCGCGAAGTGCACTAATCACGTTTGCAATATCGGCGGTCGCCGAATTGTTTTGTGTCACCGTCGCAGTGGCGTTAGCTCCAGTTTGCACGGAAGCAACGGCGCCGGTGAATGTGAAATTCTGAACATGTGGGGATTCGGAACCGGACATTGCCGCTTTTACCTCTTCTATCCATAGGTCGAAGTCAATGCCACGATAGTACAGCGTCATGTGTGGCCCTGGTTGCGTCGTGCGAATGTACTCTTTTGCGACGAGATCGCGGACGGTGATGTTGAGATCTGCCACGTACCGCTTCAGTGGTTGCTGCATCGAACGCGCGAATTCGAATTCGAGCTCGTTGATCTGGAGCCCGCGCCCAGTAATGCCCATCATCGACCGAAAAAGCAGCTTGCGAATCCTTCCTTGCATCTGTAGCGACGGGGGCCGTGGCAATTCCGTGGCATGGCTGCCGAGCGGCTCGGGGCTTTCGCGAATCTGCAACCCGGTTTCAACATCCATTTTCACTTCAAGACAGTCAATTTTCGCCAGCGCAAGCCAAAGCTGCGCAATCTGTGTCTGAACGCCAACTGGATCCCCTTCGAACGGATATTGCGGTTGCGCGGTGAAAAGGGCATCTTTCCACGCGACCAGCGAAGCAACTCCTGGGAACTGTCCTGCGAGGGCGTGGATAGCCTGCTCAAGGGTCGCAGCCGACAGGACGAGACCTTCGACTTGTCGCTGTAGGCCTGAAGGGTGCATGGCGTTATCTCTTTGAAGTTATGGCATTCAGGTGAGGGAGGGCGTCTGTACCTGTGGCGATGAGGTTGCTCGCATAGCCCTCGGGTGGCTGCTCAGGTGATTTCAAGCAGCTCTACACATCCTAGCGGTGAATCGCGTCCGGCCAGCGTCAGAGCAAGGTTTGCCTTGGCGACGAGTTCTAGGGGCTTCAGATTTTGCACATAGTGTCCGTGAGTGATGCGGTCCATGCCGGCGCCA
This sequence comes from Paraburkholderia guartelaensis, assembly GCF_004353905.1. Classification (GTDB taxonomy): domain Bacteria; phylum Pseudomonadota; class Gammaproteobacteria; order Burkholderiales; family Burkholderiaceae; genus Paraburkholderia; species Paraburkholderia guartelaensis. The sequence goes on from NZ_SMOD01000033.1 coordinate 50,338, forward strand.
GCGAGGCGGGCGACGGTGCGCAGGTTTGCAGCAAGCGCGACACTATCAAGTTTTGCGCCGTGCAAGATGAGGTTTCGCTGCCGGTACAAGCGGTGAAACGAATCACCGATTGCTTCCCGGATCGTCTGCAATTCAGGGTGCGGATTGGCAAACAGCTTCGTAAGTCTTGCGACTGCCGCTTGGTCAGTGAGCGCACGCATCGGGGGAAGGCGTTGTTCGATGATCATGCTGGCGAGAATACGGCAACGTTCGCGATTCGTCGGGGCGTTCTGAAGTTCGGCGGCTACCGCTGGATCTGTTTGTTCCGCCCTGTACGAAAGCGCCGTGAGTTCCGCGCGAGGGAAGGAGCAAGTGACCAACGTGGCTAGGTGGTCGGCTGCCGAGGATCGGTCGCTCGGGTCCGCGAGCAAGCCCTCAATCGCACCCCAGCCGCCGGCTACCGCCGCAGGAGGCGAGCTTTCTTCAAGGTGTGCCATCAGTTCGATTGCGGCATCCACGCTCTGATTTGCATCGCTGGAGAAAACGCGATCTTCGCGGAATAGTTCTTTTACGCCGACGCCGCGGGAGTGTCCTTTAAGTGGGAAGGAATTGCTCGCTCCTTTAACCCACAGGTGAGGAAGCCGGTTGAGCGGGGCACCGGTTGCGATCAACGCACGCGCGGCATAACGATCGGTTTCGTTCCGTGCCATCTCGGCGGCGCCAACGACATCGCGAGCCTGCACGCGTAAAATCATCGCGACGGGCGAGCGGACTCCCGCAGTATCGAACCCGTTTTCCCTCAACCAACCTGTGACGGCTGCGTCGCGAAGCCACGTGGTCGGAATGCCGTTGAGGAATTCCGGTTTTGTGCCAAACGCCAGCATGACCTCGAACTCTTTCCTTGGCGCTGCCACCATCGCAGTGTGCAACTCGTCACAAAGCTCGGCCGCGGTGATCGGGTCGGGAGCGTCAAGTCGTGCTTTGATAAAGTCGTGGAGGTATTGACTTGAGAAACCGGCATCGAGCAGATGGGCGCCGACGCTGCGTGCGAAATGTTCGACCTTCAGGTTGCCCGCCCTGAGCGCGCCAGCCCATCGGGTCAGGTAGTCTCTTGAAACCCTCTCGGAAAGTTCGCGGATCCCGTAGTGCGCTGCACCTTCCGCTCGCGGAACCTGCTGGACCTGTTGACGAAGAAATTGTCGCTCGGGCTCAGTAAAGGCCGGATGTACACCGACCCGCTTTTGCAGCGACGAGGCCATACGTTTAATCGAGGCATCGCTCAGGTGACCGTGTCTTAGCGCGGCACACCCTTCGTAAAGCTCGTCCATCGCGAGGATGATCCCGATACCCCAGAGGGACCGATTCCAAGGGGTACGGTTCTGAAGGAACTCAAGCAGGCGGACCACCGCTACCTGCTCCAGAGGATTGACAAATGTAAGCATGCGCATTATTATGCCAGTTCGGTCAGTAGAGGTACTGGCCTACAGGCTAGGCGGGGCGCGACCCAATCAAAGACGGTAGTTCTAGAACTTCCTGAACTGAGCGGCTCAAGCCCCCATTTATTGAAGGCCCTGCGTACACGCAGGGCCTTTTTTATTGCGCGCAAAAATTGGCGCTGTCCGCATTGTCGGGAAGACTGTTTGGCTTCTGGACGATACGGGCTTCGAAGTGCGACGGTAGATCGTCACGCAGGGAGCAACGCAAGCGCAATCTCGGGCGGGCGGTATGTTTCACCGCGCCGCATTGAGCTCACGCGCGCCAACATCGGCGTCAGCTTTCCCGGTCAGATTACCGACGGTAGCAAACTTCCAATTGTAGCTTTCTATACTTTACATAATTAAGATTATCGCATTTTCGAACGATCGTGCTTTTTAGGTTGGATGTCTGGAGAGCACCTTGGCCGCCGGCACGCACATCGCGAACCCTGATATTTGATCGCGGGGCATGGTTCATCCGCCTGCAATCGACATCGGCCTCATCGCGTCGGCTGGCCAAACAGCCGCGGATCCAGCGTAAAGGGTTCCGTGTTGATCACCTTTACGCTTGCCATTTCCGGATGCATCGGGTTCAGCAGCAGATTGAAGTCGGTAGGACAAACGACCGACGGGACCCGCATCGCCAGTTGCTCGCCCGCTTCAAGCCATTGCCGGCCAAGCGCCCTTGTGGCTGCGGGATCGCTCGTCAGGTCCGCCCAACCCTCTGGGAGATCCGGGACAAGAGCGGCATCGTAGACAGCGTCCGGCACCTCCAGCGTCACGAGGAAATAGCCACCGGCCGGCAGCAAGCCCGCCATGTGCACCAGCGCCTCAAGCAGCGCCGTCGACGCGTGGCAACAGGTGTAAAGCACCCGCATGCCACGCGGGTTCCAGCGGCCGCCGGCGATCGCCGCACCATTGCCGCTCAGGTCATCGGCACGGTAATACCCGCGCCGTTCTTTTGCCAGGCGGTAAAGCCTCATGCAGACACGCCGTGAATGACGCGCAGCAGGATCTCACGCACGCGGTCGTAGCCCGGTTGCGAGTCGAGCACCTCGAGCGGGCTGAGTCCACCCAGTTCCGCATTCGATCGCTGCATCCACTCGGCGGCCAGCGCTGGGTCCTCAAACACCTCGACAGCAAGCTGACGCACATAGAGCACACGCGCAACGCGATCCGACTCGGCTGGCGACAGGCGCTCCGCGCGCGCCACCTTGCGCAGGATCGTCGAACTCGGCAGATTGAGACTCGCGAGCAGCGTCTGCACCGGCACGTGCAGCAGGTCCTTCGCCACGCGCTCGATGATCGCCGCTTCCATGCCTTCCCGGATCTGCCGGCGTTGCTCGAGCGGGTCGAACCTGACGAGGAACGTTTCGATATCGTCAGCGTGGGCGCCGGGTCTGCCAGAGCCGGCCAGGGCCTTGCCGGCACGTGCTGCGCCCGGACGCGAGGCCGAGTGACGGCCGGACGGTTGATTCAGGGACATGATGCGGGTCTCCCAGATGGGATTTTCATGACTCCCATTCTAGATTAATCTCAAACGGGAATCAAGTTTCTCCCATTTGATGACTTATTATGCTGACCGGTCCTGGCGCCGGAGACTGAGAAGCCGCAGCAGTTCGTCTCGCAATTCCGAGATATCCAGGACATGCTGCGCCCGGGTCACGGCCACATAGAGGAGGCGGAGCTCATCGTCGTCCGGCATCTGGCTTCCGTCGGCCCCGCGCAGGCGGAAATCGTTGGCAACCTTGACCCGCTTCCACTCGAGACCCTTGGCACGGTGGACGGTTGAGATCACATAGTCGGCGGCGCCCTCCGCCGCCGAACGCTGCGCCAGGGCCCGCAGGTAGCCGATCCCCAGCTCGTCGACGATGCGCACAACCGGCAGCAGGTCCTGACCAAATGCACTGCGCGCAAACGCCTGTGCGTCGCTCCATGTCTCGAACAGCGAAAACGCCGCCGGACGGAACGCGCGCTGGCCGGCCAGCAAGCGGTCAGCGCCGTCAGCGTAAGCGAGAATCTCGGCGGGACTCATCCGGATCGCCGGTCGGTGCCCCGCCTCGAGTCCGGCGGCGAACTGCCAGAGCGCCGTGACGTTCTTCCGGCACAGGATCGCGTCGACCGGCGGCGCGAGCGCGGGATCCTCCACCATGATCGAGCCGATGGCTTCCTGCCCCCGGACGGGCGTGCGCTCACCGAGCAGTGCGAGCAGGCGGCTGGCAAGCGCCGCGAACGTCGCACCAAAGCGGAACGATTCCGTGAGCGCGCATTCGGGCGCGTCGATCTGCGCCATCGCATTGACCGCGCCGCGCCACTCGTAGATCTGCTGGTAAGGGTCGCCCACATAGATGATCTGCGCGTGGCGCTGCCGGTCAAGGACCGAAAGCATGACACCGTCGCTGTCCTGCGCCTCGTCGAACAGGATGTAGTCGGCTTCGATGCTAGGCTGTGAGAATGCCCAGAGCTTCAGGAGCACGTCAGGCGAAATGGCGCTCGCGGCGCGCGCAGCTGCGCCCTCCTCCCAGAGCCGCCCGACGTAAGGCAGCAGGTAGGTGCGCAGTTGCGCGGCCATCGCTTCGTCGATCTTTTCATCGACGACAACGTGCTGCACTGCCGGCTGGGCATCCGCGGACCGGCAGAACCTGTCCCGCCCATCGGCAATCATCCGCCCGATCTCGAACGGGGCAATCTCGACGGCCTTACCCGTCACCGTCCGCACTTCAAGCGGGCCAAGCCCGTAGCGTGCGGCAAGTTCGTGCGGCGGCTCGCCCTGAAGGCTCATCCGGCTTCTGAGCGACGGCTTGGCGCAGGCCCACGCCAGCGAATGCATCGTCCGTGCGCCGACGTGAGGTGGAAAGCGCCGGGCGGCGCTTGCCGCGATTTCCCGGTTGAACGCGAGATACATGCCGCGCCGCTGGCCGAAGTGCTCGGCCACGAGCTGGAGTGTGGAAGTCTTGCCCGCGCCAGCGAAGGCCTTGACCTTCAGGTTCCCGGCCCCACGCGCCGCCGCGATCACGGCCTGCTGCTCTCCTGTTGGACTAAAGCTCCTCTTCACGCGATACCGGACCTCATGTGCGGTTGCTCCAGACGATGTCGGGTCGCTGATTTTCGCATGACCCGCAGCCGATCGAGCGGCCCCGCGCCGGACGCGGATTCAGCACATCTGGCGTGGCGAAATCCCACAGCGCCCGTCAGGTCTCAACAAGCTCCAGCCCGTTCTCGGCACACCATTGCCTTCTATGAGAAAAATGTTGTCAAGGTCATTTTTGACTGGATTGTGAATTTCCGCCATGTTCCTCCAGGCGTCTTAACAGAAAGGTGATACCCCTGTTGCCAGAGGAATTTTTTCGTTCGAAGCCCGAATCGTTGCGCTCGTGAGACCCAGTGTCCCACTGCCTTCTATCCGCCGGCGCGGTGACCGGCCTCATCCTGCATGCGCGTTACGCCGGAATCGTTTACCGGGAACATGCCCCATCTCAGACATCGGTTGTATCAGCAACCTGGCAATGGTTCGGGCATGTCCAATTCAGACTGTTTCTTCTACGTACGACTGACGCAAATAAACCTCTTGCCTGCTAAACCTGAAGGATTACGTCGACTTCAGCTCTGCGCCTTCGGGAATGACGCCGTCTTTCAGATAACGCCATAGCGCAATCGCGAGGCGCCGCGCGATTGCGACGATCGCGATGCGCCGTGCGCGGCGGTTTGGTCCCGTGCCCTGAGTGCGCTCGTTGAACCAACGCGTGAGCGCGCTGTCGGGCTGGAAGCGAAGCCAGCACCACGCCATCTCGATGAGTAACGCGCGCACTCTCCGGTTGCCCTGCTTGCTGATTCCCTGGTCAACCTGGCTCTCGCCACTGTCGTAGGGCTGGGGCACCAGCCCCGTACAGGCACCCACCTGGCGGCGGTTGCTGAACCCTCTCCAGAACAGTTCAAGCACGAGGCGTGACGCGCCCACTTCACCAATCCCTTTGAGGCGCGCGAGGTCATCGCACCGCTGGCGCGCCGGTGCGGGAAGGCTTGCCTGCCGTGTCGTCTCGAGCGCAGCGAGCTGCTTCTGCGCCAGCGACAGTCGTTCGCATTCGCGCAGCAGCCGCTCCCGCACTTCGGGCGGCAGCGGTGCGCCGTCATGGCACTTCACCTCCTCGCGGGCAAGCCGGTCGGCGAAATGCCTGTGACCGACTTCATCCCAGCAACCGAGCGTAACCAGCAGCTTGCGCATGCGGTCGCGATGTTGCAGCACTTCCTTCTGCAGCTGGCCGCGATCGCGTATCAGGTGCCGAGACGCTTCGTCCTGCGGCGAAGGCATGTGCACCACATGCATGCGGTCGCGCTCGCCGCGGAGCCACGCGCGCAGGTTGACGACCAGCTTGATGGCATCAAGCCGGTCGGTCTTCGCACGCCGCTTCTGGCGTTCGACCGGAATGCTGGCTGGGTCGACAACGTAGCAGGCGATATGCCGGGTCTGTAACGCGCGACAGATCCAGAAGGCGTCCTGACCAGCCTCATAGCTCACGGCGATTCGTACGTCTGCCGGCAGTAACCACTTTTGCTTGTGCGCCTCGATCAGGTCCAGCACCTCCTGCAGGCGCGCCGCAGCCTGCGGTTGCGCGACCGTGTGCACGGCTGGCTTCTCGCGCCGCCCGTCGTGGAGCGCGACTTTCCATTTGGCTGCTGCCAGTTCCAGCGACACTGCCAGCACCAGTCCGTCACCATTATCCGTGTATGCCTGATCGATACGCATGATGTTCTCCTAGAGAGCCAAACCTCAGCACGCTGATTTTAGGCGTCAGCGTGTTCAGGTCCTCGCTACATAGGATCTCAGCGCCCTTTCGACAGCATCGGTTTCAAACGAATACCAGCGCTCGAGGACGCCTTCACGTTCCAGCAGGCCCTTGAAACGCGCATAGGCCCCTCGTCTCCGGAAAAATTCTTCGACCTGCTCGTAACATGCAGGCAACGTCTGTGCGACAAAGCGCAAGGCGAGATGGCTTCCGAGATCAAGCTCGCTCTTGTGCGGTATCGCAAGGTAGCGGTCAGAGGTTTCGAGGTCATCAGGTATCTCCTCGTCGAACGCCTCGCTGGAATCGGAAGTCCACCAGACTTTGCCCGTATCGAGCGAGATATACGCGCTATGTTCCATCGGCGCCGCGCAGCTGACAAAGTCGAACGCCATGGAAAGATTGTCGTGCCTCACTGCGACCATGGCTCTCCTCCGGCCTGGGTGATAACCGTTCGAGGCGCCGGTTCGCAAACCGGCTCGGGCCAGTGACGGCCGCCCGTTTAACGCATCGGCACCACGACTCAAAGCTCGTCGCTCGGGTCAGCGATCTCGAGCCGGAACTGCCATCCTTCCATGCTCATGAGCATTCGCCCAAGATCGTCCCATAAGACCTCCTTGCCGTCGACGACCACGAGTGGCAGGTGGCCTGGCTGGGATTCGTCCCATTCGATACGCCCGCGCACCATGCTGTCGATGATCCGGCGCTCACGAAAATCGACGTGCCTGAACGACAGCGCGCGACGAATCTTCTCGATGAGGCGCCCGAGTAGCACGAATACATCGTCGTCAGCTTCGCCGATCAGCTGGAACCGGTAACCGGCGGGAAGCTCACCTTGAAGCTCGAAGCCATCCAGCGCAATCCGGGCGCCCAGGAGCCGGAGCTGGAAATGGAACTGGTGGGCATCCCCCTCGCAATCAATCAGCTGGATGGGGTCAAGCCGAACGTTCTCGAAATCGGTGAATCCGGCGGACTCGGCAATCCTGGCATTGAAGCACGAAGTGCAGAGTAACTCATAGTGGCCATCGCCAGAACCGCAGTGGATGGTGTCCCAGGGTGGCGTCTGGTTGCCGCATTGTTCGCAACGCTCGTGTGCCATGTCGTGCCTGCTGTAACGTTTTCCCTGCGATCGCCAGGATGTTGATTTCCGGTTGCCGTTTTCGACATTATTGATCGGACGTTGCCGGCAACATGCGACCCACGAAGGCGCATTGGGGTGCGCAGCAGCTGGCGAACGGATACCGCTATTTTGACAGACACGGCGAGCCGCGCCCAACTGATGCCAGGCGTCTGGCGCCATGTGACCAGCAAGGTGACACGCCATCCATGACCGATGCGTTCGATGACGTCGTGTCGCATGGTGGTTTGCATGCGGTGGCGCTACGGGTGATATGCCCGAAGCCTCGTAACTGGCATCGCACCGATATGAAATATATAGGAATACGAATCAAAACAAAAATGCGATCATTGTTTTTATGTAAAATTTGCGTTATGTTAAATCACGTAGTGATCCTAAGTAAATCATTGAAACGTATTCCGTAGCGCCGTCATCAGCTCGTCTCCTCCATTCCTTCGGCTGTCAAGCTCTGTCAGCATCCTGCTCGTAGGTAGAACGCGCCAGATGCTCGTGCAATCCGGCTATCAATTCCGCACGCCGAGCCGGATAGCGCGAGCCCTCGACTACCGAAAGAATCCGGTCGGTCCGGAATGTGCGAAAGGCGCCTCGTAGTTCACACCAGGCGGCAAGCACGCGGGCGCTATCCATGAAGCCGATCTGTACGGGCCAGACCACGCGTTGCGAGCGACGCCCGGCTGCATCGGCATAGACGATCTCCAGGCGGTGTTGCGCCCGGATTGCCGTACGCAGACGGTCGAGCTCAACCACATTGTCGGGAAAGGACGTTGCCGACGGCCCAGGCAGTGCCAGCGGCAGATCGAGCGTCACAGCCGCATCCGGCGGCAAGACGGCGCTAATTTTCTCCTTCGCTGCTTTGGCAGCCGTTCTCAGCACGTCATCGCCGCGCTGATCGACGTAGCGCAGACCCAGCATGATCGCCTCGAGCTCCTCGCGCGCGAACATCAGCGGCGGAAGGAAATAGCCGGGTTTCAGCAGATAACCGACACCCGCACTGCCTTCGACGGGTACACCCTGCGCCATCAACTCCGCCACGTCGCGATAGATCGTCCGTTCCGAAACAGCGAGCTCGTCCGCGAGCCGGGCGGCCGTTACCGGACGCCGCCTCGTGCGCAGGAACTCTATCAGGCGCAGCAACCGCCCCGAACGTGACATGCAAGGCCTCCTCTCCCAAACGGCTGGCAAATGGTCCGGCAGCGCCCCGAGATTGTAGCCGTCGACAGCAAGCACTAGCCAGCGGAAAATCCCCCTCCTGACAGGAACTGTCAGCACAGGCGCTTATGATCGACTGCCGATTTCAATGGAGAACAGAACCCATGCTCGATCACATTATCCTGACCGTTAGCGACGTAGAACGCTCGCTCGCGTTTTATGAAGCCGCCCTCGAACCGCTCGGCATCCGTTGTGTCATGCCCTACAAAGGCAAAAACGGCCATCCGGATCTATGGGGATTCGGCGACGGCCAGAGCGCTTGTTTCTGGTTGAAGCAGGGAGCACCGAATCCCGCGGCGACCCATTGGGGTTTCATGGCGCCCGATCAACAGACGGTCGATGCGTTCTACAACGCTGCCATTACAGCCGGCGCGACGAACAATATCTCGCCCCGCTTCCGGCTGGAATACTATCCAGGCTACTATGCCGCCGATGTATTCGATCCCGATGGATATTCGTTTGAGGTAGTGCACAAAAGCTGACGCCGCGACCGTGACACGCCGGGTCAGGGATTTGCAACGCAAATACGCGTGCGCGGCCGACGAACGAAAAGAAGGAAAGGAAATGGCTGCTCCTTGAACTAGCGAGAGATGCAGGAGATGCAACACGACCAGTCCAAGAACCCGCCCTGAACGCAGCGATAGCCCAAGCATTACAACAATTTGACGTGCCCTTCCGGCGTGCGGCGGAGCAATGTGCCGCGCGCCGAGTGCCCGTAACGCACGGGCCTATGCGATTCGGGAACGGCAAACGCTTGAAGGCCATGAGGCTGGCGGGTGCGTGCAGCACCCAGGGTTCCTCATATAAACTGGCGTAGTCTGCACCGAGGCATCGAAATTACGCCAGCATTCCTGGTCTACCGATGGGCTGCGAGAAGGCAGCATGGAATATGCGCCCGCGGACTCCATGTTTCGCGTTTCCACACAGCCTCGACCCACAGCCGTCGTTCGATCCAGCGATGCCTCGAATGGCTGGTCCCACGAAATTAATGGTCGTTCAATTCGCCGCAGTCGTCACGGCCGAAGGGTCGGATAACAGAGGAACCTGCTCTGCAATTGGCGCGACAACGACATCCGCAACGATAATCGCTTAGATCAGCAATTTCATGGCAATCACCTCCAGATTTTCCCTTCGTGTGAGGCAGACGCGATCTGATTAGCGAAAACTCCATGCCCCTTGTGCACGAATACGCCTTGCGATCTTTCCGTTTCGCAAGGAGGCGCGGATCTCAGTCACCACCGCCGCGCCACCTCCGACAGCTAAGCCACTCTCTTCGCCGATCCACATCGGACGTCACCGATACCAATGCGCAGGGTACGCTGCTCTCAAGTGCCGCGCAGTGCCCGTGATCGTCGCTGCTCGCTTCAGCGCCGGTTTTCGCGATCCGCGGACGCACCGCACAGCGCGCCCTCCTCGCTCGCCGCCTGGCGCGGGAACCCTGCTCTCAGTACCGGCACGACAGTCAGAGACCGAATTCCTTGCGCACCCCGAATCAGCACGCCTTCGATATCCGCCGTCGCCGACGGTCCGCTCATCAGAACCGAGTACCGTGCATCGTGAAACTCACTTCGATGATAGGCATGATGCAGGTTCCCGACGATATCGCGCGGATCGAGTAATGCAACGAGATGCTGCGACAGATAGCCGAGTGCATTGACCTGATATTCCTTCTCGCTCATCCAGATAGAACCTGTCTCGGCCACCGCGAAAGCAGGTCTCACCACGCCCACATCGACATCGTGCAGATCTTGCGGCTTCGCGATCTCTTCCATGGGGCGCGTACCCTTCACTTCGGGTACGGCCGAGCAGATCACCAATGCATCGGGGAAACGCGTCAGAATGAAACCTTCGACATTGCCATCGTCCGGTGGCTCACACCAAATGCCACCCAGACGTGCAAGCGACGTCTTGAACGCTTCAACGGCAGACGGCAGTCCTTGATCGAACATCGGCACCTGCGGTAGAGCACGAGACGCGGGTTGAACCTCACGCAAGTGAGACAGAATCAAATCTCGGCTGCTCATTTCTTGCTCCTTTTCAGATACCAGTCACGGAAAGTTTCTTTCGGTGCGTCTGGCACCTCGCGCTGCTTTCCCCAGACGTTCAACGGGTTGTAGAGCACCGCTCGCGGCAGCGTCGAAACAGCCTTGTCGGCTGACTTGATCGCGATTCGAAACACTTTGGGATGAGAGAGCACCTGTCCTGCTACCTTCATTGCCTCCTTCTTCACGAACGGCAATTCGTGCTTCTCGGCGATGATCTGCCGCCATTTGTAGATCTGCTCGTGAATATTGATCTTGACGGGGCACACGTTGGTGCAACTGCCATTCATGGTCGAGGCAAAAGGAAGCGAACTGTACTTATGCAGGTTGAAGGTCGGGTTGATGATCGCGCCGATCGGACCTGAATACACCCCACCGTAGCTCAGCCCGCTGCTGCGGCGATACACCGGACAGGTATTCATGCACGCGCCACAGCGGATGCACTTAAGCGAATACCAGAAGTCCTCCATTGCCAGCCGTTCGGAACGGCCGTTGTCCACGAGAATGAAATGCATCTCGCCACCTTTACGCGGAGCGCGAAAGTGCGACGTGTACTGCGTAATCGGTGAACCGAGCGCACTGCGCGATAGCATGCGGATAAAGACACCCAGGTGCTCGAGTTTCGGAATCACCTTTTCGATCCCGATGGATGCGATATGCAGCGACGGCACGTTCGAACTCAAGTCCGCGTTCCCTTCGTTCGTGCACACGGTGATGCCGCCAGTCTCGGCCACTGCGAAGTTACAGCCCGTCATACCGGCGTCTGCGTTGAGAATCAGCGGACGGGTCGCCTGCCGCTGTGCCTCGGCGAGCGCCGGAATGTCCTTTTCGTCCGGATCGGTCCCGAGCTTTTCCGCGAAGATCGTCGCCACGTCCGTCGCGAGCTTGTGAACGGCTGGCACGACGACATGCGAGGGCATCTGGTTATCGAGTTGCTGAATCCGTTCGCCGAGATCGGTCTCGACGACGGTGATGCCGCGATCTTCGAGGTACGGACGCATCTCGCACTCCTCGGTCAGCATCGACTTGCTCTTCACCAGCAGCTTCGCGTCGCGCTTGCTGAGAATATCCAACACGATCCGGTTGTGCTCTTCGGCGTCCTTCGCCCAGTGAACGACCACACCGTTGGCCGTCGCATTCCGTTCGAACTCTTCGAGATAGTCGGCCAGATTGGTCAGTGTATGTTCCTTGATCGCTGACGCCAGTCCGCGCAGTTCCTCCCATTCGGCTATGCCGTGCACCTCCTTGTCGCGTGACGTTCTCAGCTGCCAAAGGCGCTTGTCGTGGAATTCAATGTGTTTTTCGTCGGCTATGAAATGTTTTGAATAGCCGGCGTGATCTACCCGCTTCATGCCCGTGCTCCATTCAGAATCTGTGCAATATGGATGAACTTCATTCCTAGTTCGAGTCGGTCAGCGCAGCCTTTCTGATGCATGATGCAAGAAGAGTCCGCTGAGACGATATATTCGGCTCCGTTGCGCTTGTGGTCCCGTACCTTGTCGATTCCCATCTTTGCGGAAACCGGTTCTTCCGTTACACAGAACGTGCCGCCGAAACCACAGCATTCATCGGGACGGTCCGGTGTGATGAACTCGATACCCTTGACCTTCTTCAACAGCGCGAGCGGCTTGGAAAAAAACGGCTCTTCGATTTCGGACATCTTCGCGGTACGCAATGCGCGTAGTGTTCCGCAGCTGTTATGCAGGCCGACCTTATGCGGGAACTCCGCCCATGGGAATTCCTCGACCTTGAGCACATCGTGCAGAAACTCAACGAGCTCATAGGTGTTCGCCCTCACTGAACGAGCCTCGGGCGTTTGCGCCGCAGCGGTCATGTGATCGCGCACGTGATGCACGCAGCTCCCGCTTGGCGCCACGATGTAGTCATAGCCTGCGAAATTCCTGAGGAACAGCTCCTCTGTCGCCACGGCATCCTTTTCGCACCCGCTATTTCCCATCGGCTGGCCGCAGCAAGTCTGGTCAAGCGGGTAATCGACGGTACAGCCGATCCGTTCGAGCAACTCCAAGGTGGCCACGCCGACATCGGGAAAGAACGCATCGATGAAACAGGGGACAAACAACGCTACTTTCATATTCCTATCCTCGATAAGAACAACTCAGTGGTATCCGCTCTCGGCTCATCTTTCTGCGACGGCAGTTCGGAATGAGTGTTCATCAGCTGCCGAAATAGATCGAGCAGAAGGACGCTGGACCGACGCAATCCGTGTGATGGGTGGTCTCTCGCACGCTAGACATGTTGGCACCGCTGCTACTGTTGCTTCGGGTCTGGAGTTGGGCAACCTGCTTAGTGGAGATCGGATCGGTCGCAGGATCGGAGGTATCTGTAATGTTGGGGGAATCATTGCCCTGCGCCTGGACCAACTCCTGGCGAACTTCAGCCCGGGTCGCTTCCTGTGCCGACGCGTAGTTGACTACAGCCGATCCGATCAGAGCGAATAGAATGCCCGCCGAGATCATCGTTTTCATACTGCACTCCTTAGCACAATATAACGAACAAGTGACGTGCCAGCTTCGTCATGGAAAGCTCCTGAAGCCGGCCCGCACGACACAAATTAAGCGAAACGCGTGTGGACCTCAAATGGACGATGGTGTCGGCCATACCAGACCAATGTATGTCGAAGATGGGATGTAAGCGGGGATTATTACGTGATAAGGGGGGCAATGGGGAACGAGTTCTGTGCACGGCGTATTTGCCGTCGGCTTTCGTATGGGCTGCCTTCCCCGACGGCCACGTCGAGCTTGTCAATCGACGACGGTGCGAATACAAGGCGGCTCTCGGTTGAGCAAGCGCCGGGAGAGCGCCCGCAGACCGCGGTCCTCCCACATGGGTGAATTTTTTCGCCATATCAGGCGGTATTACACGCCAACGGCCATATGCTCAAGCTCGTCGCGTTCGCGATTGCAACGGCTGCGATACGGCCCTGCGGCAACTTGCTGCCGATGAGTCAACGAGGCTTTGGACGGGCCGGCACAAGCACCGCACCGCGGACGCAAGCACGAGCCGATCCCGTCTGCTACGGCTTGCCTAGATTCGCATCGATGCAATCTGCCAGTACGTTTGCGTCGACAGGTTTTTCAAAGATGGCGATGACACCATCCTTGTTCAGTTTCGCAGTGAGATCGGCGGTCGGAAAGGCGGTGATAAAAATTGTGGGTACAACGAAGCCCTGACTTACGATTCGGTCGTGCAGTTCCACCCCGGTTACATTCGGCATTCTGACGTCTGTAATCAGGCATGCCAGGTCACTGATAATGTTCGACCGCAAGCATTCGAAACCGGAGGCAAACAGACGCACATCCCAGCCCATCGAACTCACCAGACCGGCGACCGCTAACCTGACGGCTGTGTCATCGTCCACGACAGCAATAGTTCTCTTTGGTTCGGTGTGCACGTGAACCCCAGACAAAATGAGTCTTTCATCTTGCCCTCAATCGGCAAAACGCAATGGCACGATGATTAGCCTAGGCCTTAAAGACCAGTCCGGGAAGAGTACAAAGGTACAGGATGGGCTAGCCGTTCGGTAAGCTCAATGTCTGGCGTGATAGGGTCCCGCCGGAGTGACACAAGTGGCGCGGGTGCTCGGCGGGTCACAGGAGGCAGATTTGACGCAGATCGACAGTCCGCCGATACACGCTCTTGTTAAGCCACGGTACGAATGTGTACTCGTCATAGGCATTGGAGCCGACGTAAATCCAGTGGTGTAGAACGTTAAACATCGTCGTCTCCGTGAACCGCTTTGTCGCAATGTGATCTCAATGGCTCTGGATCATGTGCGACTGCGCCAAGCCTTCGCCATGAAATCAAGGTACGCGCAATGGAGACGCAAGACCATTCTACGAACGGATGGAAACACTTGTGAATAGGCGTGGGCGATCCATACGCACGTATGGCGCGATAGCGCACGACGACAAGCAGAGCGCGACGCGCGGGCAGCGGAGAAGGCATGCTTCGCCGTCTGCGACACGGCTGCAGCGGACCAGAGAGCAACCCATGAGCTAGCAGCGCGCCGCGAGCATAGTCCCGCGTGATGCAACTGCTTCCGCAATTGCCCAAAGATTACTGGTTTTTTTTTGTACGTGAGTCAATGCCCAACGCCCCGAGCTTGGCCACAAGCTCGGCAACCGAACGCACAGACAATTTTTTCATGACCTGTCCGCGATGCATCTTCACCGTGACTTCGCTGACATCCATTTCTGCAGCAATCTGCTTGTTCAGCAACCCAGCGAGAATAAAACCGGCAACTTCCCGCTCGCGAGGCGTAAGCGTTTCGTACTCTGCACGCACGAAGTCGACGGAACGTTCGGCGTTCAGTCGTTCCCGATCTTTCGTCAGCGCGTGCGATACTGCGTCAAGCACGTCCTGGTCTCGGAACGGCTTGGTCAAAAAATCCATGGCACCCGACTTCATTGCCTTCACGGACATTTCAATATCACCGTGACCGGTAATAATAACAACGGGCATTCGCAAGCCGTGACGGCCCATCGCGTCCTGAAACTCCAGACCATTTTCGCAACGCAGTCTAACATCGAGGATCAGACAGCTCGGCGCATTCAGCTTCGGGGATGCCATAAAGTCCCGTGATGAAGCAAATGTCTCAACTGACAGCCCGACAGATTCGAGCAGCCCGCTAAGACTCCTACGCATCGCGTCTTCATCGTCCACAACATACACGATCGATTCCGGAGGGCTCGCGGTGGCTTCGCGTGAAACAATGGCAGGTTTGACGGCAGACATACGGCCCCCTCGGAAGATCGCGCGGTGTGAACAAGTTTAAGGCCGCGTCTTTAAGTATGCAGTTACATCTAAATCGCAGTACTGCAATGCGGAAGCCGGCCGGAAGGTACACAAGTGGGCAGCGTTGACTAGTGATCTGGCGACATTCGCGTGCCGGGATGTGCGCGACGCATGCGGTGAACGGGTACGCACGATGCCCATGAACGGCTTGACGGCCTGCGCAACGTTACGTGACTACGAGTGTTTATCGCGTTCACTTTATGTACCTTAGTCCAGCATGCACGCTGAAGGGAGTGTTCGTAGCACTCTTCTTTCCGGCGCAGCGCACGAACCGGGTGTCATGTGAGTCGCAGGGTGTATTCTGACGGGACGGCAGAAAGGGCGGCAGATGAATGCTACCTATGCTCACGGCGAGATGGGCAACGGTCTCCACACTTTGTGGGAGGACGGTGAGCGCGTCCTCAGCCGGACACGACGGCCGCTCGTCGGCGACGACGGGACGCTGCTCCTGGCGCGGCCCGCGGCAGGGCAGCCCTCGTCGACGGGCCTCGATCGGCTCGCACACGAATTCGAACTGAAGGATGAGCTTGATGGCGCTTGGGCAGTGCGGCCGCTGGAACTGGCTTGTGACGGCGGTACGACGCTGCTGGTGCTCGAGGATCCGGGCGGTGAGCCGCTCGGGCGGCTGATCGGCGCGCCCATGGCGGTGAGCAGTGCGGTGCGCCTTGCCGTTGGCATCGCCGAGGCGCTGGGCAAGCTTCACCAGCGCGGCCTTGTCCATAAGGATCTCAAGCCTGCCCATATCCTCGTGAACTGTACGGACGGTCAGCCGCGGCTGACCGGCTTTGGCATTACCTCGCAGCTGCGACGCGAGCGGCAGTCGCCCGAACCGCCCGAGACGCTCACCGGCACGCTGGCCTACATGGCCCCCGAACAGACCGGGCGCATGAACCGCTCGATCGACGCGCGTACCGATCTTTACGCGCTCGGCGTCACGCTCTACCAGATGCTCACCGGTTCGCTGCCGTTCACGGCGGCCGATCCGATGGAGTGGGTGCACTGCCACATCGCGCGCAAGCCGGTGCCGCCCAACGAGCGGGTGGAAGGCGTCCCAGCCCCGGTATCGGCCATCATCATGAAGCTGATGGCCAAAACGGCCGAGGAGCGCTACCAGACCGCCGGCGGCGTGGAACGCGATCTGCGGCGCTGTCTCGCCGAATGGGAAGCCCGAGGTCACATCGACGACTTCGAACTGGGTCAGCACGACACGCCCGACCGGCTGCTCATTCCCGAGAGGCTCTATGGGCGCGCAACCGAGATCGAGACCCTGATGGCCTCCTTCGATCGCATCGTCAAGAATGGCGTGCCCGAGCTGGTGCTGGTGTCCGGCTATGCGGGCATTGGCAAGTCCGCGGTTGTCAACGAATTGCACCGGGTGCTGGTGCCACCACGCGGACTCTTCGCCGCAGGCAAATTCGACCAGTACAAGCGCGACATTCCTTATGCGACGCTCGCCCAGGCGTTTCAGAGCCTCGTGCGGCCGCTGCTCGGCAAGCGCGACGCCGAATTCGCCGCCTGGCGCGACGCCATTGTCGAGGCGCTCGGGCCAAATGCACGGCTAATGGTCGACGTCGTGCCCGAACTGAGGCTCATCATCGGCGAGCCGCCCGCGGTCCCGGAGCTCGAGCCGCAGCAGGCGCAACGACGTTTCCAACTGGTGTTCCAGCGTTTTATCGGCGTCTTCGCCCGCGCAGACCATCCACTGGCGCTCTTTCTCGATGACCTGCAATGGCTCGACGCCGCCACGCTCGATCTGCTTGAGGACCTGTTGACCAGGTCCGATCTGCAGCACCTCATGCTGATCGGTGCGTATCGTGACAACGAGGTGACAGCCGATCATCCGCTGAGGCGCAAGCTCGAAGCCATCATGGCTAACGGTGGTAAGGTCACCGAGATTGCGCTGGCGCCGCTTGAGCAGGCGCATTTGCGGCAGTTGCTTGCGGACGCACTTCGCTGCGAGCCCGCACACGCCGCACCGCTCGCGCAACTGGTCCACCAGAAAACCGGCGGGAATCCGTTTTTTGCGATTCAGTTCCTGTCGTCACTCGCTGACGAAGGCATGCTTATCCTTGACCACGATGCTGCCCGCTGGTGCTGGAATCTCGACCGCATTCACGCCAAGGGATATACCGATAACGTCGTCGACCTCATGGTTGCGAAACTCACGCGCCTGCCCGACGAAACACAGCTTGCGTTGCAGCAGCTGGCGTGTCTTGGCAACAGCGCCGGGACGGCGACGCTCTCACTTGTGCTCGGGACGTTGGAGGAGCAAGTTCATGCGGCGCTCTGGCCCGCCGTCCGGCTGGAACTTGTCGAACGCCGCGCGGCCGGCTACCGGTTCGCCCACGATCGCATTCAGGAAGCCGCGTATTCGCTGATCGCCGAAGCGTTGCGGGTCGAAGCCCATCTTCGCATCGGCCGACTGCTGGCGGAGCACACGCCGGCTGAGGAGCGCGACGAAGCAATCTTCGAGATCGTCAATCATCTCAATCGCGCGATTCCGCTGATCACGTCACGCGACGAGCGGGACCGGCTCGCCCGGTTCAACCTGATAGCCGGCAGGCGCGCCAAGGCGTCAACCGCCTACGCCTCGGCGCTCAAGTATCTGGGTGCCGGCGTGACGCTCGTGGGCGATGATGGCTGGTATCGCCAGCGGGAGCTGATCTTCGCGCTGGAGTTGCACCGGGCCGAGTGCGAATTTCTGACCGGTGCGCTGGCAACTGCGGACGAGCGTCTGGCGGTACTGGCAACGCGCACGAAAGATTTGGTGGAAGCAGCGCGCGTCGCATGTCTGCACATGGATCTCAACGTGACCCGTGATCAAAGCGGCCGGGCGGTCGCCGTCGGTCTCGGATACCTCCGTAATCTGGGCATCGAGTGGTCGCCGCACCCGACGGAAGAGGAAGCGCGCCGGGAGTATCAGCGAATCTGGACAACCCTCGGAGACCGCCCCCTCGAGGCACTTGTCGATCTCCCCTTGGTGAGCGACCCGGCATCCCTCGCGATCCTCGATGTGCTGGCCAGGCTCACGGCGCCGGCCTTTAATACGAGCCTGAACTTGTTTTGCCTGGTCATCAGTCGCACTGCCAATTTAAGTCTCGAGCGCGGCAACGCTGACGCGTCCTCTATGGCCTATGCGTTGCTCGGCATGATTGCCGGGCCTTTCCTCGGCGACTACCAGACCGCATATCAATTCGGTCGGCTCGGCTACGAGCTAGTCGAGCAGCGCGGGCTAAAGCGCTTCCAGGCCGGGACCTACATCACCTTCGGAAGCATGGTCCTGCCGTGGAAACAACCTGTCCGGGCTGGCCGTGAACTGTTGCGTCGCGCGATCGAGGCGGCCAACCAGAGCGGGGACCTCACTTATGCGGCGTACAGTTGTAGCCACCTGAATACGAACCTGCTTGCTGCAGGCGATCCGCTAGAGGAGGTGCAAGGCGAAGCCGAACGGGGTCTCGCGTTTGCGCAGAAGATGCGATTCGGTGCTGCCATTGACCGCATCGACGCCCAGCTCGGCCTGGTACGGACGCTGCGGGGGCTTACGCCAAAGTTTGGCCGCTTTGACGATGCCGGTTATGACGAACTTCGGATCGAGCGCCGCTTCACGGAGAACCCGGATCTGGCCACTGCCGAGTGCCGGTACTGGATCCGTAAGCTGCAGGCGCGTTTCTTCGCAGGCGACCACACTGCGGCGCTCGATGCCGCCTTGCGGGCGCGACGGCTGCTTTGGACGTCGCCAACCTTTGACATGGCCGAATATCACTTTTACGGCGCGTTGTCTCGCGCGGCCTGTTTCGACACGGCGACGACTGATGAGCGACAGGTTCACACTGAAGCGCTTGCTGACCATCAGAGACAACTCGAGAGCTGGGCGGATATTTGCCCGGAGAATTTCGAGAACCGCGCTGCCCTCGTGGGGGCGGAGATCGCCCGGATCGAAGGCCGCACGCTCGATGCCTTGACCCATTACGATCAGGCGATCCGCTCGGCCCAGGCAAACGGCCTGGTGCACAACGAGGCGCTTGCCAACGAACTTGCTGCGCGTTTCTATTCGACGCGAGGTCTTGAGAAAGTCGCAAGCGTCTACCTGCAGGACGCCCATGACGCTTATCTGCGTTGGGGAGCACATGGCAAGGTGCGACAGCTTGAACAGTGCTACCCCAATCTCAAGCCCTATGCGGACCATTCGCGCAAGACGGCCACACCCGGAACGCCAATAGAGCAACTGGATCTTGCTACCGTGCTGAGCGTCTCACAGATCGTGTCGGGCGAAATTGTGCTCGACGACCTGATCGAAGCGCTGATGCGCACTGCGGTGGAACACGCCGGTGCGCGACGCGGGCTGCTCGTGCTTCCGCGGGACGCCGGGCTATGGATCGAGGCGCAGGCCGATACAGACGCCGGCTCAGTAACGGTCTCGCTCCGCGAGGCGCCGATCTCTACTGCCGAGCTGCCCGAGTCGATTCTCCGGTACTGCGCCCGTACGCAGGAGAGCGTCATCCTCGACGATGCCTCAGCCCGGGGCGCGTTCTCCAACGACGGGTACATTGCCCGCGTGCAGGGGCGCTCGATCCTCTGCCAGCCACTCGTCAAACAAGGAAGGCTGATTGCACTGCTTTATCTGGAAAACCACCTCACCGCCAGTGCCTTCACACCGGCAAGGATTGCGGTCCTGAACGTACTGGCTTCTCAAGCTGCGATGGCGCTGGAAAATGCGCGTCTGTACCGCGACCTTGCAGAACGCGAGGCGAAAATCCGGCGCCTCGTCGATGCCAACATCGTTGGGATCTTCATTGGGGATATCGAAGGTCGGATCCTCGAAGCCAATGACGCGTTTCTTCGTATCGTCGGATACGACCGTGACGACCTACTGTCGGGGCGTGTGCGCTGGACCGACCTGTCGCCGCCGGAGTGGCTCGAGCGCAACAGATCAGAATGGATGCCGGAGCTAAAGACGACGAGAACATTGCAGCCCTATGAAAAAGAGTATTTCAGGAAGGACGGCAGCCGCGTGCCCGTGCTGATCGGCGTTGCGATGCTGGACGAGCGCGGGACTCAAGGCATCGCGTTCGTGCTCGATCTGAGCGAGCGCAAACGGGCGGAAGCGGAGGCACGCCAGATGCAGCTCGAGCTCGCACATGCAAACCGCGTCACGGCCATTGGGCAACTGGCGGCGTCGATCAGCCACGAGATGAAACAACCGCTCGCTGCCATCAATTTATCCGGTGGGGCCGCGCTGCGCTGGCTAGACCAGGAACGGCCGGCGATAAACCGGGCACGTGAAATGCTGGAACTGGTTATGTCTGAGAGCGCCCGGGCAGGCGAAGTTATCCGGGGCATTTACGGCCTTGTGAAAAAGGCCCCGACATGTAATGAGATCCTGCAGATCAACGAGGCGATTCGCGATGTCACGGCGATAACGTCGAGCGAAGCGAATCGGAACGGCGTCTCTATGCGGATGCGGCTAGCAGAGGACTTGCCGCTCATCAAGGGCGACCGGGTGCAACTCCAGCAGGTGATACTAAACCTTGTTATCAATGCCATTGAGGCGATGAGCGTGTCGGAGGAAGGGCCGCGAGAATTGACGATCAGCTCCGCCATGAAAGAGCCGGATGCCGTTGTCGTAACCGTGTGCGATTCCGGACCGGGTGTCGCGCCCGGGAACATCGAGCGTCTCTTTGAGCCGTTCTATACGACAAAAACTTCCGGTTTGGGGATGGGGCTGTCGATCTGCCGCTCGATCATCGAGGCACATGGAGGCCAATTGGGGGCAAGTGCGAACGTTCCCCGCGGCGCTACCTTCCAGTTCACCGTACCTGTCCATCCACCTGTGTCTACGTAGACTACCTGGCATCCCGGACAGCAGGGAAATGGAGCTAACCGTCGCATGATCTCGCAGGGGGTAATCGACACCTAGCTAGTGTGATGGTACGACCCATACCATCGCCCATTGGCGGGCCGCACTTCTTTCGGCCTATCCTGCATCCCGTATGGATACCGTCTGGAATGTTCCACGACAGGCATGCATAACACGTGTCTCGGTGACGCGCGCGGGAACGCAGCTGACGCCGCAACGACAACTGTCAGTCCGTGACGCTCAAGGAAGCGCTCTGCGGTGTCATTGAAGCGGTTCTCGGCACATCCTTCCAAGACCATCGCCGGATCGGTGAAACGCTTTTCATTAACAAAGGAGTACTAAGTGATATCTTTTTCCGCTACCATCCCGAACTCGCTAAAGAGCGCGCTGGATGATGAACTCGCTAGAACGGGAAGAACGTCGTCCTCGATCCTCACGGCCGCCTTGTCTCAGTACCTGGGTATAGCGGTACATACGCTGTTCCAGGTTTCGACATCGGGAGCCTTGGTCGAGGGGGTCTTCGACGCCGAGGTCAGCGTTGAATCCGTTCTCGAACACGGAGATTTCGGGCTCGGTACTTTTGCTAACCTGGATGGGGAAATGGTCGTACTCGATCGGCGCGCGTATCAGGTTCAGGGCAACGGTCGCGTTTCAGAATCGGGCAAGGAGGCGGGAGTCCCCTTCGCCGTTGTCACCCGGTTTACGCCACAAATTGACGAAGAATCGGTTCCCGTTTCCAGCTTCAAGGAACTGGAAGCGTGCTGCGATCGCTATCGCAAGTCGGGAAACATCTTTTATGCAATTCGGCTGGACGGACACTTCGAAAGCGTTCGGACTCGCGTCG
Source organism: Paraburkholderia guartelaensis (assembly GCF_004353905.1). Lineage (GTDB taxonomy): Bacteria > Pseudomonadota > Gammaproteobacteria > Burkholderiales > Burkholderiaceae > Paraburkholderia > Paraburkholderia guartelaensis. Next base: position 72,478 of record NZ_SMOD01000033.1, read on the forward strand.
TCAACCCTCCCGAGCCAGGTACACGCCTCGTCGACGCGGCGAAATCCCAGACCGAATTTGATTTCGAGTGGATCGACGGAACGCTCGTTGGTCTGTGGTCGCCCGGCTTCTCGAGCGCATTCAGTGTTGCCGGCTATCACTTTCATTTTCTGTCCGAGGATCGCCAGCACGGCGGACATCTGCTGGATGTCTGCGCGGGCCCGCTTCGACTTCGAGTCGAAGCGCTGACCAGCTTCCATCTGGCACTGCCAGAATCCGAAGCATTCCTGAAATCCGACCTCAGCAAGAACACTGCCGAGGAACTAGCCTACGCCGAACAAGCTCATTGAGAGATTGCCATGAACGGGAGACCTGCAAATGCACAGCAAATTGGCGCCGATCTGGTTGTCAGCGCTCTGGAGGCACAAGGCGTCACTCACGTGTTCGGTGTGCCAGGTGCCAAGATCGATGCGGTGTTCAACGCACTGGTCGACTCGAAGATCGAGACTGTCGTTTGCCGACACGAGCAGAACGCCGCCTTCATCGCCGGTGGCATCGGACGCATGACAGGCACAGCCGGGGTCGCCATCGCGACTTCTGGACCAGGCATCTCCAACCTGGTGACTGGCCTCGCGACTGCCAACTCGGAAGGAGACCCCGTGGTTGCCCTCGGCGGTGCAGTGGCCGCCGATGAGGCGCTCAAACAGATTCACCAGACTATGGACGCCGTGTCCATTCTGAAACCGGTGACGAAGTTCAGCGCCACGGTCGGTGCTCCCGCGCAAATCAACGAGGTCATGGCCAATGCCTTCAGGGCCGCTGAAAGTGGCCGGCCTGGCGCAGCTTACGTCAACTTGCCCAAGGATGTGACGGCCAGCCCTTGTGGACATACGCCGCTGCCGCGGCCTGTATTTGCGGGGCTGGGGCCGGCCGACAGCGCAGCGATCCAGGAAACCGCGAGGCTGATCAACGCGGCGTCGACTCCCGTGGTATTGCTGGGGTTGTTGGCCAGCAAGCCCGCGAATGCCGCAGCCCTGCAGGCGTTCATCGGCAAACGCAATCTCCCGGTGGTCGGCACCTTCCAGGCGGCCGGTGCCGTGGGTGCCATGATGTTCAGCAATTTTGGCGGCAGGGTCGGTCAACTTGCCAATCAGCCCGCAGACAGACTGCTCGATTCCGCCGACGTGGTGATTACGATTGGCTACGATCCGGTGGAGTATTGGCCTGCCTTGTGGAACAAGGGGAAGCAGCGCAGGATTATCCATGTCGATGTGCTACCCGCGGACCTCGACAATGCCTATTGTCCCCATGTGGAGTTGACGGGTGACATTGCACTGACCCTGCAGGCGCTGACATCGCTGATCGATCGTGCCGGAAGGTCGGCAATCTCATCGGGAATTCTCGAGCTGATCCACGCAGAACGCCTTCAACTCGCCAGGGACTCTGCCGCCCGCAACGGCACACCTGTCCATCCTCTTCGGCTCGTTCACGAATTGCAGCAATTTGTCAGAGACGACATTACCGTCTGTCTTGACATGGGGTCTTTCCATCTGTGGATCGCACGCCATTTATATAGCTTCAGGCCGCGGCAGGTGCTCATCACGAATGGCCAGCAAACATTGGGGGTCGCTCTGCCCTGGGCGATTGCGGCCTCGATCGTCCGGCCACAGGAGAAGGTGCTTTCCATTTCCGGTGACGGCGGTTTTCTCTATTCCTCAATGGAACTCGAGACAGCCGTTCGACTCAAGGCGAACATCGTGCACATGGTCTGGATAGATGGCTCGTACGACATGGTGGCGACGCAGGAAAGGCTCAAGTACGGAAGGTCTTCGGGAACCGACTTTGGTCCTGTCGATTATCTGAAATACGCCGAAGCCTTCGGAGCGCGAGGTCTCATGATCAACAAGCCGGACGAGATCCCTTTCGTCATGAAGACGGCTTTCGATACGCCGGGACCGGTGATCGTCGGCGTTCACGTGGATTATCGTGACAACCATCAACTGTTTGAGATGCTACACGCAGACAGCATCCATTAACGTCAGTTCGCATTTTGTCAACGGGAGCATACGTCTGTACATGCTCAACTGCAATGGAGATGTGAAATGACAAGGACTGCTTCTGACTATATGGTTGATGCGCTTGTTAAAGTGGGAGTGAAGCGCGTGTATGGCGTCGTCGTGTCGAGCCCGGACCAGCTCCCCCAGATTCTCAACCGCGCCATGCGCGCGGCAAACGGGCGAAAAGGCGTGGCAACGGTTGTCGTCCCGGGCAATGTGGCGCTCGCCCCGCTGACCATACCTGCGCCAAACTGGATCGCGATCGCCCCAGTGATTCAACCAGCGCTCTGCGAAGTCACCGAACTGGCAAGCATGCTGAACGAGTCGTCGCGAGTGACGCTGCTATGCGGGGCGGGTTGCAAGAATTCGCACACGGAAGTCATCGAGCTCGCACGCATGCTAAAAGCGGCCAATCGTGCACGCATTGCGGTGGAAGGAGTACATCGAATACGACAACCCGTTCGATGTGAGAATGACCGGGTTCCTCGGATTCACTTCCGGCTACCCGGCCGATATTCCTCTATTTCTCGAAAGAACCCTCCCATCCGATAGATTGTAGACGGACGGAGGATCCCTGAAAATTAGCGGCAATTTCTCATGAGCGAACCCGAGCCTTCGTGCGACGCCCGCACTCTCTTCTTCCGGAACGAGCGTGAGGCGTCTTGAAGAGCGGGGGCGCATGGCTAAGGTGATTTCGATGGATGGCAATGCACTCGATCTGTCACGGCTTCAATTCGCCTTCACAGTCTCCTTCCACATCATGTTTCCGGCACTCAGCATCGGACTGGCTAGCTACTTGGCAGTTCTCGAAGGCTGCTACCTGAAAACCGGCAAACCACATTACAAGGAGTTATGCATTTACTGGTCCAGGATCTTCGCCGTGGGTTTCGGAATGGGCGTGGTATCCGGCGTTGTAATGGCGTATGAGTTCGGGACGAACTGGTCCGGATTCTCGAAGTTCGCGGGACCAATCACAGGCCCACTCTTGACATATGAGGTGATGACCGCCTTCTTCCTCGAGGCCGGATTCCTTGGAATCATGCTGTTCGGCTGGCAAAAGGTGGGGCCGAAAGCACACTTCGCCGCCACGGTGCTGGTCGCAGTCGGCACGCTGATCTCCACTTTCTGGATTTTGGCTTCAAACAGCTGGATGCAAACGCCTCAAGGCTACTCCATCGAGAACGGACACGTCTTACCCGTCGACTGGTTCTCCGTCATATTCAACCCGTCCTTTCCTTATCGACTGGCGCATATGACGATGGCCGCCTTCATAGTAGCCGCACTCATCGTCGCAGCGACAGGAGGCTGGCATCTATTGCGTGGACGGCGTGACCCTTCAGTCAAAACAATGTACTCGATGTCGCTGTGGTTATTACTGTTTCTTGCTCCCCTCCAGGCCTTCGTCGGCGACCAGCACGGTCTCAATACGCGTCGCTACCAACCCGCGAAAATCGCTGCAATTGAAGGACTATGGGAGACCGAGAAAGGCGGCACAGCACTCAATCTGATCGGCTTTCCGGATATGCAGGCCGAGGAAACCCGCTACGCGATCAAGATACCTCACCTGGGCAGCCTGATTCTTACCCATAGTTGGGATGGCGAAATTCGCGGATTGAAGGAGTTTCCGAAAGAAGACCGGCCCAACTCGTCGCTCATCTTCTGGACCTTCCGCATCATGGCCGGCCTTGGCGTATTGACGATACTGATTGCCATTGCGGGCTTCCTGTTGCGCAATCGAGGCAGGCTGTTTGAGTTTCGGCCCTATCAATGGCTCACGGTATTCATGGGGCCGGCAGGTATCGTCGCGCTCATTGCAGGCTGGATCACCACGGAGGCAGGGCGTCAACCATGGGTCGTCTACGGTGTGCTCCGTACAAAGGATGCGGTTTCACCCGTGATAGCGCAGAGCGTTGGAGTGTCTCTGCTCGTCTTCGTGATGGTCTACTTTCTCGTATTTGGCACCGGCATCTATTACATTTTGAGGCTCATCCACGCGGGCCCCGGACATCCGGGCCATGCGCCACCCCTCCCTCAACCGGCAGAACCCGTTGAAGCTGGCGGACGGCGTCCGCTAGCCGCAGCGACGGACTAATTTCGCGCAATCGACCTCCCCTCACGCATTCTGGAGCATCCTATGGACGTCACCGTGATATGGGCCGCGATCATCGCTTTCGGCCTGTTTATGTACATCGCTCTTGACGGATTCGACCTGGGCATCGGAATGATATTTCCGTTTTTCCCAAACGACGGTGAAAGGGACGTGATGATGCATGCAATCGAGCCCGTCTGGGACGGCAACGAGACCTGGTTGGTCCTCGGAGGCGCAGCGTTGTTTGCAGCATTCCCGACGGTCTATTCAGTCGCTCTCTCAGGACTTTATCTGCCCATTACACTCATGCTGGTATGCCTGATCTTTCGCGGCGTGTCATTCGAGGTTCGCGGCAAGGCTAATCGCACGAAAAACCTGTGGAGTTTGTCCTTCATTTGCGGCTCCGCGGGTGCGGCATTCTTTCAGGGTGTGATTCTCGGAGCGTATCTTCACGGCATCCCCGTCGAGGACGGAACGTTCTCCGGCGACCCGTTCTTTTGGGTGACGCCCTTCAGTTTCTTTACGGGTATGGGCCTGATGGTCACCTACGCCTTGCAGGGCGCGACTTATTTGGTGCTCAAAACGGATGGCGACTTCCAGGATCGTCTTCGTGCGCTTGTATGGCCGCTGACCGTTGCCCTGCTTGGTTTCATCCTCGCCGTCAGCATCTGGACGCCGCTCACAGATGCGCATGTCGCCACGCGCTGGTTCGACTCATCGTTCCGTTACAGGTTGTATCCGATTCCGTTTCTCGTGGCCATAACCGCGATCCTGATGTACGCCGCAGTGAAGCGACGCTTGGATCGGGCGCCGTTCATATTGTGTCTGTTGCTTATCCTTCTTGGCTATATCGGTCTTCTTATCAGCATATGGCCGTATGCGATTCCCGATAGCGTCACGCTTTGGGACGCGGCATCGCCGCGTGTGAGTCAGCTTTTCGCGCTTGTGGGGGCCGTGATTGTCATCCCGATCATAGTCGTATACACAACCGCCGGCTATTGGGTCTTTCGCGGGAAAGTTGAAGCGGGAAGCCAATACCATTGAAGGAGTTCAGTCATGGCAGATCTACCCTCTGACTCAGAATCGTCGGAATCGACGACGCTTGGCAAGCGCATGATGTGGTTTGTCATTCTATGGCTGGTCGGGTTCGCCGGAACCATGCTGCTGGCCATGCCGTTCCATTTCCTGGTTACGGCGGCGATGCGTCACTAAGGGAGCCGTAAAAGCGCAGCTAAGCAGGGCTGAACCTTCACCAGTGCGACTTTCGCCGCACAAGCCAACAGACCCAACGGTCTGTTCAGAAACGCCTCGGCGGAGTTGAACTCTCAGTTCGTTGAGCCGCTGCGCCGCTTTGGCTTGATGTAAATGCAATTCTCAAACTTTTTTCGTTCAGGTGGATACAACGCCATTTTCTCGCCCACATAGTGGCGGCTAATTGAACGGTCGATTGCTGCGTGGAACAGACGCCTGAACGTCTGAGCGGGGCCTGAGCTGAAGTCCCGAGCAGTGAGTCGAAATTGCAGGCGGCGTCTGCAATTTCGGCGCACATCACCGATTGAACGAGCGGGCTCCTTCCATCATGCTAGCCCGCAAAGGGCAATCAGCAGGTGCATGATTCGAAAAGGAATTTATCAGGGGGCGCAAGGGAGAGCCCCGCCCGGCTTAGTTGCGTCTAACCGGAAACCTGCACGAAAATCAAAGGCACACCTAATAAAGCTTATGTAAAATTGTGTAGGACTGCAAATTAGCAGAACGCAAAGAGCAAGAGCCGGTTTAACCGGCTCATTTTTGTGTGCGCCCTTGCTCCACGTTTGGCGCACCTCGTTCGGCAGGCCTACCCACAAAGGTACTCCCTGTTATGTGTGGTTTCGCGACCGCCGAAAGCAAATAGGACTTCTACCTGAGTTACCGCGCCCCCTTTCCATGATGGACAGCCGTGCGCCGATGCTGTGCGCGGGATCGAGCGCCCGCAACGGTACAAGGTCGGGCTGCTTCTTGGCGCTGGTGGCTCTCCGCCGGCGACGGCGTTACGCGAACCTGACTGCGTCCTTGTGTGGTGTACCGAACAAAGTAGTAAACCGATCCAAATACCCATCGCCTATTCTTCTTGACGGCTCTAAGGCGGAGCCACCATGTCCCTAAAGTTTCCATGCGAACTGCGGCGATGCAAAGGAATATCGTGGTGGGGATTGACGGAACCTGGAATGCCGTACAGAGCTACGCGGGCCAGGGTTCTAACGTCGCGATGTTGCTCGATTGGGCGGACAAATCCGTTCTGCCTCCGTATTACTTCCCGGGAGTCGGCTCTGGGCTGTTAGCGATTGGGCGCACGTTCTATGGCATGATGGGACGTGGGACATTCGACCTCGCGCGGCAGGCATGGAGGGCAATTCATTCTGCCTATCAACCGGGAGACCGCATCTTCATTTTGGCTTCAGCCGGGGAGCATTTGCCGCTAGGCACCTGGCAAGCATGATCGTTCGCCGGGGCCTCAAAGGATGGCGGGGCAGTCTGGAAGAAGAGTATCGAGAGTGGCTGACAGCTGTCAGGCAGCCCTGCACGGTCGTGCAGCAACGAATTCATATGCTCGGGCTGTTTGATTGCGTCCCGGGCAACCAGTTCTACGTCCTCCGTGACCGCTCAAGCCATCTTAATATCGGTGAACTTGAACCTGGAATTGATCATTTCCGACACGCGGTTTCTATCCACGAGCGCCGTTGGTCGTTTAAGCCGATCTTTTTTAGAGACACGGGCAGTCAATCGTTCAAGCAGTGCTGGTTTCCCGGCTACCACAATGACGTTGGTGGCGGCCCAGGGTGCGCTGAAGGGCTTGCGGCGTACAGCCTCTGGTGGATGATGCGCGAGGCGCATGGGTTGGAATTGAACCTCAACCATGTCGTCTGTCGAGACCATCGTGCTGGTAACACACTTAATGTAATTCAGGCTGTCGACACACTCGACCCGCCAAAATGCTCCGATTGGATTACAACACGCTGCGGTTTCGCAGTGGACCGATCGAAATTACCTGGTGCTGAGTATGTTACTCCCGCTCCCGATTTCATGGATCTTGACGAATGCTATCGGTGCGGAAACGAGATGTACGACGCACTCGCGACGCCGGACGCCCACCGTCGCTTCGCACGGGTGCGCGGGTCGTCCGGGGGAGAAGGGACGCGCGCAGACTGAGGGCTAACGGTCCGCTGGTGGGCGCCCCGTTCTCTCGCGCGATTGAGTGAAATCAACGGTCGCCGCCCGTCGAGGCGTCTAACCGTGCGCTAAGCGATGGGCCGCCCTTGGCAGCACTCAGCCATTCCAATGCAGTCCACGCCACGCGCGTCCCCGACAGCGAACTGCCGGATTCGGCCAAGAGCCGACCTTCAATGTCGTGGCTCTGTTCGGCTGCACTGTGCGCGAAGCAGCCGGTCAAGCGCCCTTGCCCTCCATGTACGCATCGAATTCGGCAATCTCCTCATCTGTCGGTGGCTCCGCGGTGAAATCCAGTTTACGAATGCTGTCAGCAATATCGCGACGATTGATGTAGCCCATACTGTACTTACCGTTCTCCAACTCAAAATCAAGTGAACCACACCAATTATTGATCCGGGCGTATCCCGGCATCAGTGCGGCCTGTTTTGGATTGCCGCTGACTTCGTGCTTGGCAAGCGATACCCGCACCCATTCCAGCCGGGTAAGAGGTGGTGCCGCTTGTTCGGACAGGGTCCCGCGATTTTTAAGTGGAACGTCCGGGGCGATCATGCTGCCGATTTGATCGCTGGCAGCGTCGCGAAGTATGCCTCATCGGGCGTCTGATCCGCCAGACTCGAATGAGGACGTTTGCGGTTGTACAGCTCAATGTATTGGCCAATGGAGCGCCGGGCGTGGCTGACCGACTCGTAGGCTCTCAAATAAATCTCTTCGTACTTGATGCTGCGCCACACGCGCTCGACAAACACGTTGTCGCGCCAGGCGCCTTTGCCGTCCATCGACAG
>NZ_SMOD01000034.1 GCF_004353905.1 Paraburkholderia guartelaensis
TTTCGGCTGGGCCAAGACCGTGGGGCGCATGCGCCAGGTGATGGTGCGTGGCTTGAAGAAGGTGGACCAGATGTTCGTGTTGAATATGGCGGCCTACAACCTTGTGCGCATGCGATCGCTGGCACAGGTGCGTCCATAGTGGCGGGAAAGCGGCAATGAGGCCAAAAAAGTAGCCTCAAACCGCCGAAACAACGTTGAATTCGCGTTGAGATTGCGCAATCTGAAAAATTTTGCGGCAGGAGCCGCGTAAGCGGAACAAGGCCGTCTCCGTTGGGCTGTATTTCAGCGGCCTGTTAGGCCCGCCGTATCCGGTCGCGGGCGCAATCGCGTCAAGCGGTAAGGGGGGCACAATGGCAACGATCGATTCCCGGATTCGGGTGGCAATTTCTGCCGGACTGATTTTCCTGTTAGCCGCTTGCGGCGGCGGTGGCGGAGGAGGAGGAGGCGGCGGCTCGAGTAGCGGCACCAGCACGCCGGCGGGCGGCGTGAAGCTGCAGGTCGTTTCGTTCGGCGACAGCCTTTCCGACGTCGGGACCTACGCGCCGCTTGCGAGCGCCGTGGGCGGCGGACGGTTCACGACCAACCCTGGTCAGGTCTGGTCCCAGGATATCGCGCAATACTATGGCGACACCCTGAACGCCGCGTACACCGTCGGTCTCGATCACAAGCTGAGCGCGCAAGGCGGCTTCGGCTACGCAGAGGGCGGCTCGACGGTCGCCACGCCAGCCAACCAGTACGACTTCCTCTCTGACGTGATCGGCAACATCGAAATGCCGGTTAATCAACAGGTGTCGAGCTACATCTCCGCTCACGGCACCTTTAACTCCGGCCAACTCGTGCTGGTCTGGGCCGGCGCGAACGACGTGCTGCGCGCCGGCAATCCGCCGACCGCCAATACGGTCGTGCAGACTGCCGCCACGACGCTCGCCCAAATCGTCGGACAGATCGTGCAGGCCGGCGCCACGCATGTCGTGGTGATCAACGTGCCGAACATCGGCCTCTCGCCCAAGGGCATCACCTCGGCCGACGGCGGCGCAAACCTGACCCAGCTATCGCAGCTCTTCAACTCGACATTGAACGGCGCGTTGCAGACGGCCGGCCTGCAAGGCAAGGTCATCGAAGTCGATTCCTACACGTGGATCACGCAGCTCATCGCGAACTTCCAGACGAACGGATTCTCCGTGTCCAACACGGCCCAGGCGTGCGACCCTTCGAAAACGCCGGACAATACGTCGCTGCTCTGCTCGCCCGCCACCTACGTCGCGGCCCATGCCGACCAGACTTATATGTTCGCCGACGACCTTCACCCGACCACGCACACACATTCGCTGTTCGCGCAGTTCGTCGAGCAGCAGATCGCGGCGAGCGGTCTGGGTCACTGAGTGCTGGGCTTACGTGGCCGCGCCGGGATGGGCGCGGCCATTTTCAAGAACATCCCGCGCATCACTTCGTTCGCTATCCATATTATTTCCAGGTCTGGAAATATGGCCCCAAAGCCCGCTGCGCTCGGCTCGCCTCCATCATTTGATGGAGATCGCAAGCCCCCTGAAGGCTGCGCACGGCGGCGCTTAGCCAGCACACGCTTACCAGAAGAGTTGACCTACACTCATTGCGTGACGCATTTCGCAACCCGCTCGACGTGACCGCGCTATGCAGCGAGGAGACCATCGCCTGCCATCGGTGCGCATCGCAGGCAGTGCGAGCAGTCGTTCGTTGTGAATCCCGATTCTGGCGCCTCAGCACCGTGTGCCCCCGCCGGTGTGTCTGCCAGAATCCTGTGGCGAGTGCGACGGTTGAAGACTCGTCGCGTCACGTTGAAGGAGCGACCATGCGCGCACTCGACATCATGACCGAGTCCGTCGTCACCGCCACGCCGGAGATGACGATCCACGACGCCGCGACCTTGTTCGTCGACAATCATATCGGCGGCCTGCCGGTCATCGACGCAACGGGAAAGGTCGTCGGCATCGTCAGCCATAGCGACCTCCTGAATCGAATAGAGAACGGCCCGAACCGCTCGAAGCGCGCGTTGTGGCTCGACATTCTGTCTTCGTCTCCGCGCGAACAAGCCGCGAAGTCCGTGCGTGAGCATGGGCGCGTCGTGGGCGACGTAATGTGAGAGAGACGCGTGATCCGCATTGCTGCCGAGAGTGTCGCCGGCGTCAAGCGCGTCGAGACCCACCTGGAATTTCCTGGCGTAATTCCCACGCTCCAGCACAGTCGTCAAGATTCCTGAGGATTCCCGGCGATTCGCGTGGCGCCGGCGGGTCCGATATAGTTGGCCCGCGGCCGCAGCAGCGTGCCGCTGGTCATCTGCTCGATGGCGTGCGCCATCCAGCCCACGCTGCGCCCAATGGCGAATAGCGCGAACACTGCGTCTTCCGGCAAGCGGCAATAACCCGCAAGCGCGGTGAGCGCGATGTCGATCGTTGGCGCAAGACCGCGCGATACGTGCACGTGCTCGATCAGCGCGCGCACTTCGTCCGGCGCATCGAAGGCCGCGAGCAGGTCCGCCGCACGCGGGTCGCCTTGCGGGTACAACTCGTGACCGAAACCGGGCAGCGGCCCGTTCTCCTTCAGCCAGCGCTCGACCGCCGCGACCACACCCATCTCTCGCACATTAGCGAGCAGCGCCTGCACGCGCAGTGCGGCGTCGCCGTGCAAGGGCCCGGCGAACGCGGCCAGGCCCGCCAGCATGCACGAGCCGAGCGACGCCCCCGTCGATGCCGCCACACGTGCCGCAAACGCCGACGTCGTCAACTCCTGGTCCGCGAGCAATGCAAGCGCGCGCCGCAGCAAGTCCGCCTGTGCTTCGCACCGCCACGCTCGCGCAAGACGCGCATGCAGCGCGCCGCTATCGCCGAAGCGGCCGATATCGGCCGGCTTGACGAAGGCGCTCGCGAAGCGACCGACGAGCCTGGCCGCTTCCTCATTCAACTGTGCAGCGTCAGGCGCGCCGCTCGCACGCGGTTGCGCCGAAGCCAGCGCGATCGACGCATATACCCGCGCACGCGGCGGCGCACCCTCGGGTACGCTCACGTCGTCGTCGAAGGTGGGGAAGACCGGCGCCGCGTCCGTTTCCCATAAGCATCGAGCCACGTCTTCGAGCGTCGCCCGGCTCGCCAGTTCGATTGCATCGTGGCCGCGGTAGTAAAGCCGCCCCCGCGCGATCGTGGAAATGCGCGTGTTGATGATGGGCTCGCCCCACGCCATCGTGCTCGCTGCGATGCTCTTGTGGGCGCGGCCAAGGTCACGCTTCTTCCTGAGCGCCGCGACGTCCGAGCCGCGGTACAGCTTGCGGCTCGCGTGCTCCGGGTCCCAGCGCACTTCGATGCGCCCGCGGCTCACATACGCATACAAGGTCTGCTTGCGCACGCCCAGCGCGTGGCAGGCCTCCTCCTGTGTCATCCAGATTTCCACTAGGTTTCCACGAGTTTTCAGGTTGATTGGCTTAATCAAGATTGACGCGTACTGGCGGGGTGCGTCAAATACAGTCAATCTGCCCCGGGCATGGAGACGATGCTTGCGGGTACGGATCGATAATGATACCCGCGGCTTCGAGCGCGGGACTGGAGACATCGATGTCAACGCAGAGGACCGCCGGCTTTGCCGCCACCGAAGTCACGGGCGCCACTCGCGCCACCCGCACGCGATTCACGATTCTGGCCGCCATCCTGCTGCTCGCGACGGTCGCCTATGCAGACCGCGCGATCCTCTCGATTGCCGGGCCCGGCATTGCAAAAGAATTCGGGCTCAACCATATTCAGCTCGGCTACGTGCTCTCGGCGTTCAGCTGGGCTTATGTGGTCGGCCAGATCCCGGGCGGCCTGCTGCTCGACCGGGTCGGCACGAAAGTCATGTACGCCGCCACACTGATCCTGTGGTCGCTCGCCACGATTCTCGTCGGCTTCGTCGGCAGGGTCACGACCGATGTGTCGATGGCGCTGGGCCTGCTGTTCGCCCTGCGCTTCGCGCTCGGACTCATCGAAGCGCCGAGCTTCCCCGCCAACAGCCGCGTGACGGTCATGTGGTTCCCGAAGGAGGAGCGCGGCTTCGCCACGTCGCTGTTTGCGTCCGCATCGTATTTCGCCGTGGCGATCTTCTCGCCGTTCGCGGGCTGGCTCACCGGCAAGTTCGGCTGGCCCGCGCCGTTCTTCGCGCTCGGCCTGATCGGCATTGCCAGCGCCGGAATCTGGGCGCTCGTCATGTACGAGCCGCGCAAGCACCCGCGCATCTCGCCCGCCGAACTCGACCGCCTCGTGGCGGGCGGCGCGATGATCGACATCGACTCGAAGCTCGAGCGTCTGTCGCGGCCCGCCGTGTCCGGCAAGGCACTGCGTATGCTGCTCGGCAACCGCATGCTCTGGTGCTCGTATATCGGCCAGTATTGCGTGATCGCGCTGAGCTATTTCTTCATCACGTGGTTTCCGATCTACCTCGTGCAGGCGCGCGGCATGAACGTCATGGAGGCCGGCCTCGCGACGATGCTGCCCGCCATCGCGGGCTTTGTCGGCGGCATCGCGGGCGGCGCGATTTCAGACGCGCTGATCCGGCACGGCTGGAGCGTTTCGTGGGCGCGCAAGACGCCGTATATCGTCGGCATGGCCGTGGGCTGCTGCATCGTGTTCTCGGCGTTCACCGAGAGTAACACCGTGATCGTCCTGCTGATGACGCTCGCCTTCTTCGGCAAAGGCGCCGCGGCCGGCGCGGGCACGTGGGCCATTGCATGCGATACCGCGCCGCGTGAAGCCGTGGGCCTTGCCGGCGCGATTTTCAACTGCATCGGCAATATCGGCGGTATCGTCACGCCTATTGTGTTCGGCTATATCGTGCAGGCAACGGGCGGCTACACGGCAGGTCTTTATTTTGTAGCGGCACACTGTGTGGTCGCGGCGCTGGTTTACCTCGTGTTCATGGGCCGCATCGAGCGCGTGAAAGTCAGCTGAGCCCGCGAGCGCACGCACTAAACGAAGCAAGGATTCATCGATTCATCATGGCAAAACCCATCATTCTCAACGCGGCCGAATTGCCGGAACGCACCCAGGCGGAACTCGCGTCGCTCTTCACGATGCTCGATCTGCCGAAGGCGCCGGACGACGCGGCGGCGTTCCTAGCGCAGCATGGCGCGTCCATTCGCGGCATTGCGCTGCGCAAGACGAAGATCGACGCGGCGTTTCTCGACGCCCTGCCCGCACTGGAGATCATTGCGAGCTATAGCGCCGGACTCGATAATCTCGACGTGAAAAGCGCGCAGGCGCGCGGTATCCGCATCGAGAATGCCTCGCACGTGCTGGCCGAGGATGTCGCGAACACCGCTATTGGCCTCGCACTCGCGCTCACGCGCGATATCGTGCAGGCAGATGCATATGTGCGTTCCGGCAAGTGGCCCGAGCACGGTGCGCTGCCGCTTGGCCGCTCGATCTCGCGCATGAAGGTCGGCATTGTCGGGCTCGGCATGATCGGCGCGGCGATCGCGAAGCGGCTCAAGGCATTCGGCTCGCAAGTCGCGTATTACGGGCCGAACCGCAAGAGCGTTGATTTACCGTACTACGACGATGTCACGCGTCTCGCAGCCAATAGCGACATGCTGATCCTCACCTGCCCGCTGACGCCGCAAACGCATCATCTGGTGAATGCGGCCGTGATCGACGCGCTCGGGCCCCAAGGCTTCCTCATCAACATCGCGCGCGGCCCCGTGGTGGATGAAAAGGCACTGATCGCGGCGCTCGATGCGCAACGGCTCGCGGGCGCGGCGCTCGACGTGTTCGAGCACGAGCCACACGTGCCGCAGGCACTGATCGACAACCCGCGCGTCGTGCTCACGCCGCATATTGGTTCGGCCACCGAAGAAACGCGCACGGGCATGGCGGACAACGTGGTCGATATGCTGGCGGCCCACTTTGGCATTGCGAGTCCGCGCAGTGCGCCTGCGCAAACCCTCGAAAACGCCGCCGCAGCCTGAAGGCTACACGAGGCGGCTCAAGCCGATTCGCGCGCGACGATCGTGAACCCCACGTCGAGCGCGCGAGGCTCGCTCACGCTGGTTTCGCCGCTCAGGCGGTCGAGCAGAAAACGCGCGGCGTTCACGCCGATACGGGTGCCCTCCACGCGCACTGTCGTTAGCTGCGGTGTAGTTTCGGTCGCGAATTCCAGATCGCCGAAGCCGCAGACCGCCAGTTGCGAGGGCACTTGCACGCCCATCTGGCGCGCAGCGCCGAGCGCGCCGATGGCGAGCAGATCCGAGCCGCAGAACACGGCGTCGATATCCGGCCCGCGTTCGAGCAAGGGCGGCAGCGCGCGCTTGCCGTGCGCGACCGAACTGGGCGGCGCGACCAGTTCTTCGGGCACGTCCTCGATGCCTGCCTGCGCGAGCCGTTCGCGAAAGCCCGCGCGGCGCGCGAGCGCGCGAGCGTCATTGGCGGAGATGAGCGCGGGACGGCGGGCGCCGCGCGCGAGCAAATGCGCAGCCACTGCGGCGCCGATCTGGTAGTGAGAAAAGCCCACGAGCATGTCGATCGGCGTATCGGTCATGTCCCACGTTTCGACCACGGGAATACCGACGTTCTTCAGCCGCTCGCGCAACGAATCGGTATGCGCGACGCCCGTGAGCAGCACGCCTTCGGGGCGGCGGCTCAATACCGTATCGAGCAGGCTTTCTTCGTTCGACGCGCTATAGCCGCTCAACGCGAGCAGCACCTCGTAACCCGCGCGCGACATCGTCTCGCTGAACACCTGAATGGTTTCCGAAAACAGCGAGTGCGAAACGGTCGGCACGATGGCCGCGATGAGCCGCGAGCGCGCCGACGACAAACCGCCCGCCAGCCGGTTCGGCACGTAGCCCAGCTTCTGCACGACCTGACGCACGCGCTCCAGCGTTTCCGGCGCAACCGACTCCGGGTTGTTGAACACGCGCGACACTGTGATGGGCGAGACGCCCGCCTGCGCGGCCACGTCGGTGATGCGAAGACCCTTCGGCCCGCCGCGCGTGCGCTTCGTGCGCACGGAGGCGTCCGCGTGTTCGATGCTCGGAGCGGGTTTGATGGTCGACATGAACTTGAACGGAGGTGGGCAATGCGCGGCTATTGTAGCGAAACCGCCTCGCAGCCTAGCGCGCGTTGTTCGGCAGCGGCGTGCCGTCAACGGTTTGCGGCGTGCGGTTGCCACCATCGCCACGGCGCAGGATCATGGCGGTCACGATCGCGAAGATCACCATGCACGCGGCGGGCACGAGCATGGGCATGCGCGTGCTGCCCGTTGCCTGCTTCACGAAGGGCACGAGGTTTTGCGCAATGAAGCCGCCGATATTGCCGAGCGAATTGATCGCCGCGATGCCCGCCGCGGCACGCGCGCCGTAGAGGAATTTGGGCGGCAGCGTCCAGAAGCACGGAATCAGCAGATACATGCACGGCGCGCCGAGACACAACGCGGCGAAGCGCAGCGCGTGGCCAGGCAGAAAGACCGACGAAACGAAGAACACCATGCCGAGCAGCGACGACACCAGCATCGCGACGGTCGCATGGTTGCTCGCGCGCAGGCGCGAAGGCAGCGTGGCGAGCACGATCGTCGCCAGCAGCCAGGGGATGATGTTGAGCAGCCCGTTCGTCGTGTTCGTCACGCCAAAGCCTTTTACGAGCGTAGGCAGCCAATAGCTCACGCCGTACACGGAGATCGACAGCATCATGTAGTAGAACGCCATGCCGAGCACGCGCCGCTCCGTGAACACGCTGAGCACCGAGCCGTGGCGCGCCCGGCTGCGCGCGGCCGCGCTTTCGGTCGAGAGCGTGTGCGTGAGCCAGCGCTTCTCGCCTTCCGAGAGGAACTTCGCCTGCTGCGGGGCCTGAGGCAACAGGAACAGCACGACGATCGTCAGCAGAACCGATGGAATGCCGGTGACCACGAACACGAGCTGCCAGCCTTGCAGGCCGAACAGTCCGCCCTTGTCGAGCAGCCAGCCGCAGATCGGCGCGCCGATCATGTTGCCGAGGCTGCTGCCCACCGTGAAGTAACCGAGCATGCGCACGCGGTGGCGCTGCGGGAACCACAGCGTGAGGTAATAGATCACGCCGGGATAGAGCCCGGCTTCCGATGCGCCCAGCAAAAAGCGCAGGATGTAGAACATCGTGGCGTTGCGCGTGAAGGCGAGCAGGATCGTGACCACGCCCCACGTGAACATGATGCGCGCCATCCAGCGCGGCGCGCCGTACTTGTGGAGCAGCACATTGCTCGGCACCTCGAACAGCAGATAGCCGATGAAGAAGAGCGAGGCGCCAAGCCCGTATGCGACTTCGGAAAGCCCGAGGCTGCCGAGCATCTGCAGCTTCGCGAAGGCGATGTTGGAGCGGTCGATATACGCGACCAGGTAGAGCACGCCGAGCAGCGGCATCAGCCGCCAGCCCATGCGGTTGATCAGACGCGGCTCGTCGATCGCTGCGGTGGCATCGTTCACGTTGTCTCCTGAGCCCGCGTCATGCGCGGGCCTCTGTTTATCGGTATCGTCCTGCGTGCTGCGTGCGTTATTTTGCCTGCTGATCGCACCATGCGCGATACGCCGCCAGCGTTTCCTCGTTGGGCGGATACGTGCCGCGCAGTGCGAGTCCCGACTCGATACGCTCGGTGATGAACGCTTCGAGCCGCTCCTGCTCGGTGGCGTCGCGCGCCACTTCCTCGGCCATTTCGTGCGGCACGATCACCACACCGTCGGCATCGCCCACCACGATATCGCCCGGATAAACGGCCACGCCGCCGCATGCGATCGGCACGTTCAGGTCCACGGCGTGATGCTTCGCGAGATTGAGCGGCGCGCTCGCCCCCGCGCACCAGATGCGCAGGCCAAGCGCCGCGATCGTGCCGCTGTCGCGCACGGGTCCGTCCGAAACCATGCCCGCCACGCCGCGCTTGGCGAGGCGCAGCGCGAGAATCGAGCCCACCGATGCCACGGTGCGGTCGCCGCGGCAGTCCTGCACGAGCACGCTGCCCACGGGCGCGGTTTCCACGGCCTTGCGCTGCGGGTGGTCCGGATTCTGGAACACGCCCACGTGGTCGAGGTCCTCACGCGCAGGAATATTGCGCAGCGTGAACGCCGGACCGACGAGATTCGGCACGCCCGGCTCAGGCTTCACGAGCGGCGCCACGCCCTGCAGAAACACGTTGCGCAGGCCGCGCTTGAAGAGTTGGGTCGTGAGCGTGGCGGTGCTCACGTGACGCAGTTGCTCGAGCGCGGCTTCGCTGACTGGCGGGTTCGATGCGGGGTTCGGTGCGGTCATGATCGGTGATGTCTTCAATGATGGGGATTAGTGAATTTCGGGTTCGGCGCCGTGGGCTTCGCACGACGTGGCGGCCGGCGTTTCGAGGAAGTCGAAATCGCAGCCCTTGTTCGCCTGCGTCACGTGCAATTGATGCATCACACCGAAGCCGCGCTCGAACGGCCGCTTCGGCGGCGTCCACGCCGCCTTGCGCGCGGCGAGTTCCGCGTCGCTCACATGCAGATGCAGGTGACGCGCCTCGACGTCGAGTTCGATGATGTCGCCGTCTTTCACGAGCGCGAGCGGGCCGCCCACGAACGATTCGGGCGCCACGTGCAGCACGCACGCGCCGTAGCTCGTGCCGCTCATACGCGCGTCGGAAATGCGCAGCATGTCGCGCACGCCTTGTTTCAACAGCTTCTGCGGAATCGGCAGTTGGCCCCATTCGGGCATGCCCGGCGCGCCCACCGGGCCGGCGTGCTGCAACACGATCACGGAGTCGGCGCTCACGTCGAGGTCTTCACTGTCGATGCGCGCCGCCATGTCGTTGTAGTCCTTGAACACCACCGCGGGGCCGCGATGCCTGAGCAGATGCGACTCCATCGCCGCGGGCTTGATGACCGCGCCGTCCGGCGCGAGATTGCCCGTGAGCACGGCGAGTCCGTCGCGCGCGACGAGCGGATTGCTGCGCGTACGAATCACGTCGTCGTTGAAAATCTCCGCACCCGCGATGTTCTCGCCGAGCGTCTTGCCGTTCACGGTCATCTGCGTGCCGTCGATCAGGTCGCCCAGTTCCACGAGCAGTGCGCGCAGACCACCCGCGTAATAGAAGTCCTCCATCAGATACCGGCCCGCGGGGCGGATATTGCCGAGCACCGGCGTCACGCGCGCGAGTTCGTCGAAGCGCGCGGTGGTCAGATCGATGCCCGCGCGGCGCGCGACGGCCACGAGGTGGACGATCGCGTTGGTCGAACCCGACATCGCGAGCACGGTGGTCACGGCGTTGTCGAATGCCTTCGCGGTGAGGATGTCCGACGGCTTCTGGTCGGTCCACACCATCTCGACAATGCGCTGCCCCGTGAGCGACGCATACTGCGCGTGACGCGAATCCGCGGCGGGAATCGACGAGAAGCCGGGCAGCGTGAGGCCGAGCGCTTCGGTCGCGCTCGTCATCGTGGAGGCCGTGCCCATCGTCATGCAGTGGCCGGGCGAGCGTGCAATGCCGCTCTCGATGCCCTTCCACTCGTCTTCGGTGATCTTGCCCGCGCGCAGCTCCGCCCAGTACTTCCATGTGTCCGAGCCGCTGCCGAGCGTGCGGCCGTTCCAGTTGCCGCGCAACATCGGCCCGGCGGGCAGATAGATGGCGGGCAGGTCCATGCTGATCGCGCCCATCAGGAGACCCGGCGTGGTCTTGTCGCAGCCGCCCATCAGCACGCAGCCGTCGAACGGGTAGGACTTGAGCAGCTCCTCCGTCTCCATCGCGAGGAAGTTGCGGTAGAGCATGGTGGTGGGCTTCTGGAATGGCTCGGCCAGCGTCATGACCGGCATCTCGACCGGAAAGCCGCCCGCCTGCCAGATGCCGCGCTTCACTTCCTCCACACGCTGCTTGAAGTGGGTGTGGCACGAGTTGATCTCGCTCCACGTGTTCACCACGGCGATGACGGGCTTGCCCATGTAATCGGACGAGTGATAGCCCATCTGCGCGGTGCGCGAACGGTGGCCGAACGAGCGGAGGTCGTTGACGCCGTACCAGCGGTAGCTGCGCAGGTCTTCGGGCTTCTTACGGACTTGGGACAAGGTGCTCTCCATGATAACGCTACCATTTCGACGGATAAAAAAAGCCGTCGAAGGCCGGCGGGTGGGCATTGCGCCGCCGGTGACGTGATGGGGCGAATGGTAGCGTTATCATTGGCGGGGCGATCCTGGGGGAAGTACGGAGCGCGGCAAAGGCCTTCGTCCGCGACTACCCGTGTTGTGCCGAGCACAGCCGTTCGCCGCCCCTAAGTGTTCACAATCTCTTCCAGCGTCAGGGCGGGCTCGCTAAGCGCCTGGCTTACCGTCATGGCGCGCACGCGCATGATGTCTTCCAGGGTCGGGACGGCACCAGGCGTGACGCTATGCCCCGTTTGCGCGATCTCGGCAAGCTCCGCCTTGATGGCATCGGCAACGCGGCGGCGATCGTGCACGGCGAGGTCGGGAGACTGCCAGACCACCACGAGCGCCGCCTTCAGGAAGTCGTCCGCTTTGTCCTGCTCGCCTTGAATCGCTGCGGCAATCGCCTCGTTCAACGGCTCCTCGATATTGGGCATGCGCCAGTTGTCGCGTTCGCTGCGCCCTTCAATACGCAGCAGCATATAGTCGAAACCTTCGAGCGGCTCGTGTGTTCCATTCTGCCGCTCGTAATGCAATCGGCCGCCCTTGACCGAAAGGCGTGCGGGATCCACGTCTTTCGTGGACGCGAGGATCAGTGCCCGGTAACCGGGCTTGAGAACGCTGCCGCCGCGGCCGTCGTCGGCCACGTATTCCCGATGGAAGCCGAATACCATCCCGCCAGTGCCTTTTTGCAGAAGACTTTGCATGCCCGCGTTCACCTTGTCCGCGATCTGCAGCGTCTGACTAAGCGGGGCACCCACGAGTCCGGAAAAATTCTTCAGGATACCGATAGTTTCCGAAACGTAGTCCCGTCCCTTCAATGCAATCAAGGCAGACTGGATTTTGACCTTTCCCCCTTTGAAGGGCATCAAGTCGGTCAAGGCATAGCTTTCGAACACGCCGGGCCCAGGCTGACCGGTACCATCCGTCACATGTGTGACCCTGACAGGCTTGCCCCCGAATTCGAGTTCGATGCCCGTATGAACGGCAGGAAATTGCTCGACAAACCATTTTTTGTCCTTCGCAAGGAACATGTCGTCCAGCCAGATGCGCAGATAGTCGCGCATCGGCTTGATCGACTCGACCGGACCTGGCAAGTCGGTCCTTTCGATGGGAATCTCATGGCTAATGTAGTGTTGTGCATCGCTCTTCAGCCAGCTTTGAATCTTGTCCCAGAACGTATCGGACATGGCTCACCTCTATGTCTTGAATCCGTAGTAACGGTTTTCGACCGCCAGTTTCGGCGACCGCGTGAACAACGTGACCTCGAAACTCAGCTCAACCAACGCCGCGCGGAATTCCGAACTATCCAACCCGGCCTGCAGATCCGCCGAACCCTCGCGCGGCGGCGGCGGCCTGAAGCGCCGGATCATGCGCTGTATCAGCGCGACGAGACTGAACAACTGGAACAGATTCGGTGACCTCGCGGCATCCAGACGATACGACATGGCGCTCGTGATGTCCTCTGCTAGCGCGAGCGGCAATGCTGGCAGGAACACAATAGTATGGATACCTGAATTGAACATGTCGACAGCCAACAAGCGCGCGTCGCCCGTGCGTTTGCGATCGACTTCGAGGCGGCGTATGCGCTCCACCGGCTCTTCCTGGATCACCACGATCCCCGCATCCCAGCGCAATCCCTGCACGGTTGATTCGGGCGCGATGCTTGTGACCATTTCCTTCCACGTCGTGTACGCCGGACGCAGGCTGCCCATATTCGCTACACCAACGAGATGAAAGACCCGACTGGCATCCAATTGCGGGTTCGTCGCACTGAAAACCTTGCCGATGCGCCACGCGGAAGCAAGGGGTGCTTCCAGTTCAGGACGGCAGACGAGCGCGACGCCCAAGGTGGACCATTGCGTCAATCCGGCCACGGGTTGGGGAAGCACCTCGCCAGGGCGAACGAACGTAGGCGTGCCAAGCAGAATGTCCCGAATGTCGCGGCGCGTTTTGATACTCAGTGCGGCTTCCCAGGGATACGACGCCAACTTGCGATCCACGACCAGCATGGTTGGTCCCGGCACGAGAAGGCCACGCAGATCCGCCCGCATGGCCGCAGCGACATTCGCGTAGGGCGCGAAGCCCACGTGCCCGGCGTAGGTGAAATCGCCCGGCTTTCCGAGCGTGGTCCGCCTCGCCAGCCGATAATCGAAGAACACGCCGCCGGGTTGCGGCCGCTCCTGAACCAGCAGTTGCGGACGCAGGCTTGCGAGCACCCTGCGCGGCAACACCACGTGCACGAGAAAGAGCAAAATCGCGATGTTGAGGGCCATACCGGCCAGTTGCACCAGCACAAATCCGGTTGCCTCGAATTTCGTCGTCGCCAAGACTCCAGCGGAAATCAGCAGTGCGGCGAAGGTCAGACTGCTTGCGAACAGCAAGGGTCGGAAATGATCGTGCGCATCGCTTGCCACGGTTCGCGCTCGCGTTGTGGAAAGCAGGTCGAATTGCGCAATCGTGCCGTAGCGCTGGAAGGCGCTGGACTCCACCCGCTCCGTTTGTTCCGCCCGGCCTTTTGTGCTGAATTCCGCCTTCAGCCTCGCAACGCGTAGCAACCAGTCGAACCAGGGCGAGTCGAATTCGGTGCTCGCTTCGAGGCGGTCCCATTCGGGCAATGCCTCGTCGATCAAACGGCACGACTCATACGCCCTACGGGCCCGCCGCATGAATTTTCTCGCTTCATCGCGCTCGCCCAATCGAATCGCGTTCAACGCGGAGCAAACCGACGCGCGAAAGTGCCCGAATGTGTCGTTGACCGTCTCGTAGAGATAGTCGGCATATTTGAACAGGCTGACGGCCCGATCAGGCAAACGCAGCGCCAGCAGTTCCGCTTGCTCGAACGCCATTTCGGCGAAGTAGCGCGTGTTCTGCGCCGATGGCATCCAGTTGATTTCGCCTCGCAGCGCCCGCAGCCGAAGCATTAATTGCGGATCTTCCTTGCACGCCGTCTCGGTGCAATACTCCAATAGCGGTCCTGCGTAATCGCTTTCGCGGCCTTGCGCCCGACGCATCAGATCGAGTTCCAGCGCATCGAGTATCGAATGGGGATCGAATGTGCCGTCGGAGCGGCGCAGCGCGTCCGGGAGAGATCGCTCCGCCTCACGGGCAAGTTGCCCCGACTCCTCAGGATCGTGCGCCGATTGCGTTGCCCACCAGCCATGCCAGGACGGCGAAGCGGCTTGCTCGATCGCGATCAGGTCTGCCGTGGCCGACAATGCATCAGGCTCGCGCATCACGCGCTTTAGCCGCAGCGTCATGCGCCTGACTGCGTCAAGCGCGTCCTGGTCAGCCGCCGCTGTCGCCTTCGCGAGCACCGTGCGAAGCAGCCGGCCGGCTGCCTCGGCATCGCCGCTCGCAAGCAGCACCCGGGCAATGCTCACGAACAACAGCGGCGCTTCACGATGCGCCTTGCACACAGGCCGGCGGCCCGGGTCGTAGATCCTGTCGATATCGAGGTCCGGTACGCGCGGCACCCCCGCACGCAACTGCAGCAGCAGCACGCGCGCGAGCAGCCGCTCCGCATCCACGCTGACCAGCGCGTGAAGCGCCGAACGCGCGCACGCCTCGAATTCGTCCGTGTCGCCTGGGCGGGTGCCAAAGCGCAGCAGCAGCAGCAGCCACGCCCGATGTTTGATCGAGGCCGGCACGCGCCAGTCGGCATAACCGCGCGACGTGTGACGGTCCGACAATTTCTCGATGAGCTGCCTTGCTTCGTCCTCCGTATCCTGCAGAATGCTCGGGCTTCGCGCCGCGAGACTCGCCATAAACGCCCGAAGCCCCGGGTCAAGCGACGGATCGCGCACGAACGTGGCGATCTCGAAGAGCGGCACATCGCGCTCCACGCGAGCATCGAGTCTGGCGGCAAGCCCGGCCACGAGTTGCCGGTAACGCCACTCGTCGTCGCGAAACTGTTTGACCCGCGCAAGCAGATCGGCGTCGATCTGGTCCAACGCGATCGTCGCACGCAGATAGAGCCACCGCTGTCCCACCAGATCGGGATGACGTGCGGCTTCGGCCTGAATTTCCTCCCACAGGCTCCGCCTAAGCTGAGCGTGCGGTCCGTGCAGTGCCGCCGCCGCATACGTGGCCCGAACCGCCGCGCCCAATGGCGAACGCCCCTTGCCCGCTGCATTGCCCTCGCACATGAGATATTGGCAAACCGAATCGGCCCAGGCCCAGTTCGCCAGGTCCGTGACCGCGCGATCGATTTTCGCCCACAGATCCAGGGCCGAAATCTCGTCGCTCAGCCGTAATGCCGCGTCGATATTCGCAACAGTCAGGTCTGCGAACGGATCGGGCGCGTCCAGTCTGCGCGACATGACACACGCGAGTTTCGGGCCTACGGTCCTGCGCGCGAATTCGAGCTGAGCGCTGCGGCTCGTGTCCTCGTAGTAGTGCACAAGCCGCGGCAGAAGGTTGTGATCGACCTGCAAAACATCATGTTGATAGTCGATCCATTCAAGCCCCCCCAGCTCGCGGAAAATTCTGCGCCGCTCTTGCGCGTTGCCAACCAGGTCCTCCAGCATGCCGATATCGAACCGGCGCAACAGCACGGCCGCCGGCAACATCTTGAGCAGGGACTCGTCCTTGATGCGCCCGAGTATGCGCATCTCCACATAGGGATCGGTCTTGCCCGAACTGATCGTCTCCGACGAAAGCTCGGGCACGTCCTTGATCCAGTCTGCGTAGAGCGAGATATCGAACGGGTTGTAGCGCTCGATGTCATCCGGCGCCGGCGTGCGCGGAAAATGCCAACGGATATCGATCGGCGTATCCACGTCAGGGCTCTTGTCCAGGATAGCGGTAAGCCGCTCCTCGCCTGGGACCACTTTCGCCACGCGCGTAAAGAAGTCGGACGCCTCGCTGCGCGTGAAGCCACGCACCGGAAGCAGCTGCAGGTAGCGCTTTTCACGCGGTAACATCTTGTTGCGCTCGGACAGTGCATCGGGCAGCGCTTCCCAGCCGGGCTGACCGTCCGCGTGCGTATCGCCTGCGCGCGCGAGTAGCCGGCGCCCGGCGAAGACCACGCGCAAGCCCGGAAACCTGTCGTGCACGCGTTCGAGAATCCGGAACGTGGCTTCGACGCTCGGCAGCATGGCGCCCGCCGGTTCGAGCCGCGCCAGTTCCTCGCAGGTGTCCAGCATGAAAACAACCGGTTTCGGCAAATTCACGAGCAGCGTGAGGAAGGTTTCTAGCACGTCGCCGAATGCTACGCTCATGACGTTCTTGAGCGGGTCTTCGGGCGGCGGCTCACTGGCCAGGCTCGCATGGACGCCGTTCAGCCGCCCCACGAATTCACCGTAGCGTGCCTCCTGATCCGGGCCACCGTAGAACCGCAATTCCTCGGCGAGACTCGCCAATAGCTCGCCAGGCCTGCGCACCGGATAGTCCGGGCTGATGTGATCGAAATCGACGCGCGTCGTGGGAAGCCTGCGCCCGTCGACAATCGCGAGCTGCGAGGCGATGTAGCGCAGCAGCATGGTCTTGCCGACCCCGCCCGCGCCAAGGTAGTGCAGCGCCCACGGTTGCTCGTCGGATGCGGCGAGCAACTGCCGGAACGCGTCGATCTGCTCGGCGCGCGGATAGTAGTGCGCCAGATGTCGCTCGTCAGCCGCGCGTCTAAGCGTGAGCTGGATGGCGTGCCGCCCCATGACGAGTGCCGGCTCGAGGCCCGCGCCGAGGACCTTCGCAAGCGGCGTGGCGACGTTCAGAATCTCCATGGCGGCGCTGGCGTTTCCCGACTCCACGGCGGCGCGAATCTGGCGTGTCAGCTCCGCCGCCGCATCGACAACACCGCCCGCTCCGGCAACGGCGGCCCAGCGTGCCGTCGCCGTTGGCACGTCGTCGCCGCGCGCCGCGCACGCCAGAATCGCGCGGGCGCTCGTCCGGGCGGCCTCGTCAAAGAATGTCGGGCCGCGACGGCTTTGCAAATAGGCCGTGACGTCTTCGCGCAGCGGCTCGCTAAGCCAAAAGCCGCGAGCGGCGTCGACACCGCGTGCAAGCGGCCAGATGGCAAGCGCAGCGTTGCTGGGCAAATACGCGCCGACCTCGCAGATCGCCGCCAGCCGATCGCTGTGATTTGGCAGCCGCCTCAGCTCTTCGACGAGGTATGCGAAAATGGGCGACGCGCGCCGAGCAGTCAGCAGCGCAGCGATGCGCGCGGCGGCCACGAGCCGTCCGCGTTGCGCCGCCTCCCGCGCCACCTCGAAAACGAGCGCCGGATCGCTTTTCGCCGCAGCTTGCGCGGCGGCAGGCGAAAGTGTGCACAACACGCGCTCGCGCTCCCGCGCATTAAGCGGTTCCATGGCCTCTGCGAGACCAACCACGGGTTTCGACGCATACGTTTCGAGCAGAATCTGGGCGCGCGCGACGGGATCGTCGTGGTCATTCGCCAACGCTAACGCTTCATCGACCTTTCCGATTTTCGCGAGTGCGCGCGCGGCAGCGGCCAGCACGCTCGCTCTTTCGCCCGCTTCCGTGATCGCGCCCGCGAGCGCAATGACGTTGGAGACGGCCTTCGCCGCCTTCTCCCGCGTGAGCCACGCAAGCGCGGACGCCAGCATGCGGGCACGCAGTTCAGGGTTCGCGACTTTGCTGACCGCGTCATCGAATAGCCCATTGACCTGCGCACGCAGAGCCGGAACCAGTCCCGGTGCGACGTTGAGCAAAGCGGCCGCGCGGGACTCGGGCTCGGCGATATCCCTGAGCGCACCCAGCGCCGCGTTCCAGATGTCGAGACGCGGGCCGCCGGAAGCCGGCGTAGCGGCTTGCAGCAGTGCTTGCGCGCGGTCCTCCGGTACGTCGATAGACGACGCTGACTTGATGATGTAACGCTCGAGGGTCGCGTCGTCGGCGTAGCCGGTTTGGAGCACGGTCGCGGCGCGCACCCTTGCTTTGGGATCCTGAATAGTCGAGATTGCATCGAGCGCGGCGGGGACGATTTGTGCCCCCTGCGGGTCGCTCACCGCCGCCAGCCGCACTGTGGCAGATTCGATGACCGAGCTTCCCGTTTTCGCTGTCTCCGACAGTTGCTGCTCCAGAAGCTGCGCCGCGCGCCGCGTGGCCTCGGGGTCCGGCGCTGCGCTGTCCGCCGTGAAAATCGTGCGGATCGCGGTGGCGACAGAAGCGATCGCCGAAGAGGACTGCGGCGCGCCGGACAAATAGCTTTGCGCCTCGCGCAACACGCGCTTTTGCAAGGCGCCCGGCGCCATCGCCTGCGCGCACTCGCGTAAGTCGTCAACCCGCTTGCGCTTATCGGCTTCCGAAAGACGAGGCCAGAGCGCCATCATGGCCTCGGCGTTACGACGCGCCGCAACGGACTCGGCGGCGCGCGTCTCGCGAGCGCACACGCCGGCTGCCTCCGCGCGTTCGAGAAAGTCGGCCAGCGCGGTCGAATCGACTTGGGAAACGACTTGGGCATTGCCCTGGGCCACCGGGAAGCAGGCCGACGCGGCGAGGCGCTCAGTCCAGAGCGGGACGATGACGAGCCACGCGAGCGAAGCGTCGTCGAATTCGCCTAGACGCGCGGTGCGCCGCGCCTCGATTCTCTCGCGCAGCGTTTTCTCGACGTCCAGTTCGAATCCAGCGAGCGTGCTCACGGCGTGCTTCCCGTCTGCAATTGCAGCTTTTTCATTTCGTCCGAATCCGTGGCTCGCTTCAGAAAATTTTCCTTGCTTGCCATATCGGCCAGCATGAAGAACTTATCGGTGAGGAACTCGCGTGGCAGGCCGTTCAACCACTTCCGGTAGAGCCCCTCCCACTTCTCGACGGTCGGCGCGTCGGTATCGTAATCCATCACCCAGGCCTGATCCGAAATGCCGGCAGCGAGATTGCCATCGAATGGGTTGAGAAGCACGCGCGCGTACGCATACATGTCCTCCGACCAGCCCTTTTCGCCGCGCACGAACGCGCCGACGCGCGATACGCGCCAATACGCCCGCTGCCCTTCCACGACCGGCTTGAGCAGATCGTCGGCGGGCGTGCCAAGCCTGAACGAGATCACCACCGGCACCGGCTCCTCCTTCGTGCCAAATCCGTACGCCCCTAGCTTCACCGTGCGCGCGATCGCGTCGAATTCCCTGAAGTAGTCCTGCACGTCGTCGAGCAGCAGCACGCAACGGCTTGCATCGCTGGCCAAACCCTCCCTGCGGGCCTCGTGCATCAAGGCAGCGAATTCCATTCGGATCGCTTCAGCAATCGCGGCGGGACTGATCTGCGGGTCGCCGGCGGTGCCGGTCCAGCCGATCCGCAGCGCTTTCGCAAGACGTGCATCGAGCTCGTTCAGCGCCATTTGCTGATGGTGGTAGTACTTCAGTTGCACCAGTGGCCCCTCGTTTCCCGTCTCGAGACCAATCGACTGACGCGCTGTTTCCATCGCCTCGTTGATCCGCCAGGCAATCTCCATTGTGCTGCCCGGCGCTTTGTATGTCGGTGCGCCAGCCAGCATGGCGCACGGCACATGCTGATGCCGCAGCGTCTGGATCACCAGCTCCTCGAGCAAACGGGTACGGCCACAGCCCTTGTCGCTGCCTTCGGCGTTGTTCGAGTCGCGCGCATACGCTGCGAGCACGACGCCACGTTCTGGTTCGCTGAAAAGCTCGTCGAACAGCCGAAAGAACTCCGTGCGGCCACAGAAAACCGGGATGCGCTCGCGGCGTAGCAAATACGGCGGCAACCGTTTCGCAATCGTCGGGAGCTTGCCGGTGGCTGCCGCGACGGCGGGCCGATAATCCGGCTGCACGGCCGCCGAAAGATAAACAGTGGGAAAGCCCCAGTCCACCGAACGCAATGGCGCATCGCCTTGGGCAATCGCCGCGCGGCGGCCTTTCGTCGTCGCCGCGACGAGCGTCTCGCCGCTTCTCACGAGGGCGTGCCCAAAACCGCGCGTGAAAAGCCGGCATGCCAGGTCGGAGATGCTCCCGGACATCGCCACGACGACCGGCACGCCCTCACGGACCAGTTGTGCCGCAAGCGGCGCGACCGCTTCGGGACCCAGCGCGCTGCCGACCGACGCGCCCGTCTTGCACGAACTCAGCACCACGATCTGCGGCGGCTTGCCGTTGACATTCAGCCATTGCCAGATCTGGGACGCGAAGAAATGCGACATGGGATTGTGCGCGTCCGGCTTGAGCTCGATGAAACCCGCGTTCGTTCCGAGATCCAGATCGCCGTGGCAGATGAAATGAACGACTTCCGGCCCAAATGCGGCAATGTGTTTTTGCAGTACCTCCGGGCTGGCGTTCTCGAGCACATAGGGGTAGAAGGGGCAGTCGGTTCCTGCGTCGCGCAGAATCCCCATGATCTCCGCACCGGGCCGGATGGAAGGATCGGAATACGACGTGCCGACGGCAAACAGCACACGCGGCAGCGCGCTCAATGGTTTGGCATCCGAATCACTGTCCTTCACGACACGCGTCAGCGCGACGTCGATGCGCCCGCTGTCGCGTTGGGTGCTCGCCACGAGGAAGTTCGACCCGTTGTGCATCATCTCCCAGTGCAGCCGCGAAAGGTTGCTCTCGTTCGCGTCCCATTTCAGGGCAAGCTCGACGAGCGACGCCTGGCTCGCCTGCGCGACATCGAGCATCTGCGACCAATGGACGGCGCCAACGAGGTTGTCGAACAAATAGCGTCCATAGTCGACGATATGCTTGGGACTGCGTTCCACGATCTCCCGATAGACTTCCCGCACATCGCCCGGCGTTTGGCTCGACAGCCCCTCGCACGCCGGTTCGCCCGCCGCGTGCGACTCGGCATCGGGAAAGGGCAGCAGCCCGCCGTCCCCGTCGTCCTGCTGCAACATGCGGCGCTCCCAGGCAATGCCGGGACCTTGCGCATTGACGATCCACGCGCCGGCCGCGCGCTCGACGCAAACGGTGACTCGCATGGTCTACATTCCGGGTTCGGGTAAGTCTGCGAGAAGCAAGCCGGCAAGACGATCGTTACGCGTATCGACTTCATCGGCAGCCGGGGTATGGGCGAGCCGTACGATCTCTTCACGGCTCGCCACGATCGACTCGATCAACTTCTCCTGGAGCAGAAGCCGGCGCTTCGCGCGCTGCGCTTCGTCGGCCGTGTTACGGATCGCGGACCAAGCGCCGACGCCTGCCCCGAGCACGAGGCGCGCCGACTTAAGATAGCCGTTCGGGACCATCGCCCCTTCGCCACGCAGCGCCTTGGACCAAAGCGCGACGTTGCCACCGGGCAGAAAGTCTTCGCGCTCGAATTGGGCCATGTCCTGCAGCGTTCCGGACTGCGTATAGCGGGCGCTCGTCACGGCTTGAGCGACATGCGCGACGTTTCCGAGGTCCGCCGTGGCTGCGATGCGCAAATCGCGATTCTTCGACATCGCGGGCGCCGCCAGCAGATTTTCGACATTGAGCCCGCGCAGCGCCGAAGTGCCGTCGAAACCCAGCCGGTTCGCCACGTCGCTCATGAACACAAGCCGCACGAGCGCACAGGGGTAGCGAGGATTGCTATCGTCGAGCATGTCGGCCGGCTCGCCCCAGACCAGTTCTGCCAGCGCCCAGAGCGCCCACGGACCGATCATCAGCAGTGAATAGCAGTCCGCGAACAGTTCCTTGCCCCATCCGCGCCAGCGCGCGCCGCCGGCGGCTTCGAGCGTATCGGCAAAAGCGCCCAGCATCGCCCCGGCATTGAGGTCGAACTGGACATGGTGGCCAATCTCGTGCGCGAGGTAAGCCAACCACCATGGCTCGTCCACCGCAACCGGCGGAAAGCCCGTGACCGGCAACGGTAGTTGCGTGAGCATCGCATTCAGAAATCCGCCGTCGACGTCGGAGCGCAGCTCTTGTGGCGGTTCGTCGCGTGGAATCGCATACGGCGAAAAGGCAAGCGCAACGAACGGAAGCGGTACCGCGGGCACGGCGACGCCAGCCGCCCTGAATGGCTGCGCGTAACAACTCCAGACGATCTCATCGGCCGCCTTAAGTGTCGGTGCGAGAGCAGGGTCGCCGCGCTGGTCGAATTTCGTCTGAAAATAACGCCAGATACGCTGGATCCAGAGTAGTCTGCGCTCGATCAGACGCATGGCGGAGTAAGTCGAACGCTCGCTTTGGGACGCCGGAACAGCGCGAATCTGGGCATCGACTTTGTCGAGCAGAAATCCCAGTTGTGTCGCCAGGGTCGAAATCTGCGTGACATACTGCCTGTTCGTGTCGTTACGCTTGCTGACGCGGACCCATTCGTTGATCGCATACCGGAGGCTTTCCAATACGCGGAGCGTCTGATTCTTTCGCTCCAGGGTGCCGGGCGATGTGGCGGGTACCGATGTCGCGTTCAGGATCTGCGTGACCACGATGATCTCCGCGTTGCCACAACAGCACGAATAATCGTAACGATAGGAGAAATTCCCCTGTGTGCAAGCGGCCGGCTCGACGGCAGGCACAGGCAGTGTGCGAGCATACGTATGAGCAGTTTCCTCGTACGCAAACGAAACCAATGTGTGCTGGCGCACACATGCTGCGCAGGTGCGTTCGTGCCGCGGTCGAATCACTCGCCTTAGCCAGCGTCGTTGCGTTCCGGCCCGATATCCGCGCTCCGTGGCGCACCCCCGCGAGCGTTCCGGCGCTCCCGGCACGAAGCGTTAAACCGGGCGATTGTCGCCCCCAGCTGAACGCAGCATCGCGCTCCAGCCACTTTATGCACACCCGCGCCGACCGCATACTTCGTCACATAGCCTCCACCGACCCGTCAACGCCATGCTAAACAGGGACGCCATTCGCTCCGGTGCGTTTCTCGAGAGTTTCAGCCATCTCCCGCCGGAAATTCTCTGGACGCAAGCCCAGATCGCCCAGTCGCTCGCCGATACGATGGCGAAGCGCCCCGCCGGCGAAGAGGTCTGGGTGTTCGGCTACGGTTCGCTCATGTGGAATCCGCTCTCGCACTTCGACCGGCGCGCGAGCGCCACGCTGCATGGCTGGCGCCGGAGCTTTTGCATACGCCTGTTCGGCGGACGCGGCACCCCGCAGTGCCCCGGCCGCATGCTCGCGCTGGAGCGCGGCGGCCATACGCAAGGCGTGGTGCTGCGGCTCGATGCCGCCACGCTCGACGAAGAACTGCACATTCTCTGGACCCGCGAAATGCTGACGGGCGCCTACACGCCCGCCTGGACCGCGGTGACGCTCACGACGGGCGAGACGCGGCACGCCCTCGCCTTCGTGGCGAACACCTGCCCGCGACAATACGAAGCCGATTCGAGCCCCGCGACCGTTGCGCGCGCGATTGCCCAGGCACATGGGCCGCTCGGCAGCAACGCGGAATATGTGTTCCAGCTCAGGCGAGCGCTAGCGGATTGCGCGATGACGGACGCCTACGTCGAGGAAGTGGCGCAAGCCCTCGAACGTTTCGAAACGACGTCTTAAGCGAGCCGCGCGAGACCGGTCACCATCTGAACGACGCCAAACGCGGCAATCGCAACGGCGGAAAAAAGGGAGATGCCCCGCGTGAACGCGAGCGGCAGCTTCGTACGCAACGCGGACGTCACGCCGCTCAGGAACAACCACCACACGGCCGAACCCGCGAACACGCCCGTCACCATAGTCACCATCAGCGCCACCGAAAACCCTCCCGGCGCGCCATGTTCGCCTGGCATGGCCGGCAAGGGCCCGAGCGCGGCGAACGCGGCGATGAACGAAAAAATGGTCAGGGGGTTCGAGAGCGTCAGCGCAAACGTCGTGAGGAAATCCCGTGTGACGGGGCTGCGCTGCGTCTCCTGTACAGCGGCCGGCGCGGTGGGCGACTCGCGCGCGATGGTCCACGCCATCCACACCAGAAATGCGCCGCCCGCCGCCTTCAACACCACCGTCAGCATCGGCAGCGCCGTCACGATGCCGGCCACGCCGAGCGCGCCAAGCAAGCCATAACACGCATCGGCACACGCAGCGCCAATGCCCGTTGCGAAGCCGGAGTAAAAACCGCGGCTCAGGCTGCGCTGGATGCACAGCATGCCGATGGCCCCGACGGGTGCGGCGATGCAAAACCCCATCGCCACGGCTTTGACGAACAACATGTCCCCTCTCCCGCAATTCGTGTTCTATGAGGGACTATC
The DNA here is from genome assembly GCF_004353905.1 of Paraburkholderia guartelaensis. Classification (GTDB taxonomy): domain Bacteria; phylum Pseudomonadota; class Gammaproteobacteria; order Burkholderiales; family Burkholderiaceae; genus Paraburkholderia; species Paraburkholderia guartelaensis. The sequence continues at coordinate 24,184 of NZ_SMOD01000034.1, forward strand.
GTAGACGGCGAAGAGTATCCGCAGAAGTCGGGATTTAAGGGAAAATCGGCTTTTCACCTTAAACATTTCGCCATGATGGACGATCTGGACTGGAAAGTACTGGCGCTGCTGCAGGAAAACGGCCGCATGACCTACACCGAGGTCGCACGCCAGGTGCATCTCTCTGTGCCTGCTGTCACGGAGCGCGTGAAACGTCTCGAAGAGGCCGGCGTGATCGAAGGCTACACGGCGCGTGTGAATCCGGCCGCCGCCGGCTATCCGATCTCGGCCCTGATCGGTATTACCGTGCCCCAATCCGCGAAAACGAAGTTTCTCAAGCTACTCGGCACGATTGCCGAAGTGCTCGAATGCCATCACGTGACTGGCGCAGACTCCTATGTCATTCGCCTCGTTGCGTCGAGCGTGGCCGATCTGGAGCGCCTGATCCAGCGCGTCAATCTCTACGGCGAGACGCGCACGTCCATCGTCATGTCCACGCCGCTCGCCGCGCGTGCGCTCGCGAAGCCTCAGGTCAGCCCGGCCGGGTCGCGCGGCAAGGCCTAGCCGCGACGACCCGGGTCCTCAGAGCGAACGCTCGATCGCCTGGCCCAGCAGTTCTACGCCGAGATCGATCTCCTGCTCGCTCACGGTCAGTGGCGGCGCGATGCGGAACACGCCGCCCATGCCCGGCAACTGCACGATGTTCATGCTGAGCCCGAGCTTCATGCATTCGCGCGTGATTTTCGCGCCGAGGCCGTCGGCAGGCTCCTTCGTGCGGCGGTCCTTGACGATCTCGAGACCGAGCAGCAGCCCGCGCCCGCGAATGTCGCCGATGCACTCGAAGCGCTCCATCAGGTCCAGCAGCCCGCGCCGCAAGCGATCGCCCATGATGTTTGCGCGCGCAACGAGTCCGTCGCGCGCCACCACGTCCAGCACCCGCAGGCCGACTGCGGCAGGCAGCGGATCGGATACATGCGTCGTGTAGAACAGGAAGCCCCGTTCGTGCGCGGCTTCTTCGATCTGCGCAGAAGTGACCACGGCCGCGAGCGGCAGGCCGGCGCCCAGCGTTTTCGATAGCGTGAGAATGTCGGGCGTCACGCCATCGTGCTCGCATGCAAACATCATCCCGGTGCGGCCAACGCCCGTTTGCGCCTCGTCCAGAATCAGCAGCATGCCGCGCTCTTCGCATTTGCGCTTGAGCGCCGCCATATAGCCTGGCGGCAATTCGATGATGCCGCCCGAACTCAGGATCGGCTCCGCGATGAAGGCCGCGAGATTGCCGCTGGACTGGCGGTCGATGAGATCGAATGCGTAATCGAGTTCCGCGAGGTAATCGTATTGCCCGTTGCGCTCGAAGCGCGGCCGGTACGTGAACGGCGCGGGAATCGCATACGAGCCCACCGCGGCGGGACCCACGCCCTTGCGCCCCGCGCTATAGGTGGCCGAAGCCGCGCCGCCCGTCATGCCGTGCCACGACTGCGCAAAGCCCACGATTTCGAATTTGCCCGTGACGAGCTTCGCCATGCGGATGGCGGCCTCGTTCGACTCCGCGCCGGTGCTCAGCAGCAGCGCCCGGTCGAGCCCGTCGGGCGTGACGTTGGCGAGACGCGTGGCCAGTTCCACTACGGGCCGCGAGAGCATGCCGCTGAACAAGTGGTCCAGCTTGCCCGCGTATTCGTTGATGACGGAGACGATTTCCGGGTGGCTGTGACCGAGCACGGCGCTCATCTGCCCCGAGGTGAAGTCGAGAATCGGCCGGTCGTCCGCGTCGTAGACGAAGCTGCCCTGGGCGCGCTCGATGATCATCGGCTCGAACGTGCCGCCATAGCGGATCAGATGCTGTCTCGCGTTGCGCCAAAACTGCTCGTCGTCGTTCCTGGACACGGGCTTCTCCTCGTCGGGTAGCGGGTTTTGCGGGTTTTCCTTGCAGTCTAGTCGGCGCTCTGGTTTTATAGAATCGAATAGTTCTTATGCAAGCTAGAAGAGAGGCTAATATCGTGAGCCGTCCGCTGGAAATCGATCTGCTACGTTCGTTTGCGGTCATTGCCGAGGTGCGCTCGCTGAGCCGTGCCGCCGAACGCGTTGGCCGCACCCAGTCGGCGCTCAGTCAGCAGATCAAGCGGCTGGAGGAAATCGTCGATCAGCCGCTGTTTCAGCGCACCGGCCGCGGCGTCGCGCTGACAAGCCCGGGCGAGCGCCTGCTGGTGCACGCCCAACGCATTCTGCGCCTGCACGACGAGGCCATGGCCGACCTGTGCGGCACGGGCTTGTCGGGCACCCTGCGCTTCGGCTGCCCGGACGACTATGCCGCCGTGTTCCTCCCCTCCTTGCTGCGCCGGTTTTCGGGCCAGCATCCGAATGCGCTCGTGGAAGTCGTGTGCGTTCCCACGCCTCGCCTTCTCGAACAACTCGACAAGCGTGCGGTCGATCTCGCGATGGTGTCACTGCCTTTGACCGCCATCGGGTCCGCCAACGCAAGCGGCCCGCACGACGAGATCATTCGCCGCGAGCAACTGGTCTGGATCGGCTCACCCGGACTCGACTCCGCCCACTTCGATCCGTTGCCGCTCGCGCTCTCCGATCCTGACACGCTCGATCACATCGCCGCCTGCGAAGCGTTGGAGCGCACGGGGCGCGCCTACCGCGTCGCGTACGCGAGCAGCAGCCTCGCCGGTCTCACCGCGCTCGTGCGTTCGGGTCAGGCCTTCGCCGTCATGACGCAGACCGCCGTTCCCGCGGATCTGGCGATTCTCAATGGCGACCCCATGCTGCCGCCGTTGCCGACCGTTGGCATCACGATCAAGTTCGGGCGCAAGCGGCCGTCGCTCCTCACGACGGCGTTTGCCGAGCACATCCGGCTCACGCTGCCGCTGTTATGAGCGCACGGCGGCGCATCACAGCATTTGCGGCGGCCTTTCGGCCTCGGGCGCACCCGCGGCCAGCGCCAGGTCGTACGGGTCGCGCACGCTGCGCGCGTACTGCTTGGGCGCCATGCCCGCCCAGCGACGGAACGCGCGAATGAACGCCTTCTCCGACGCGTAGCCCACACTCATGGCGATCTCGATGAGCCGGCGCCGCGAATCGCGCAGCGCGCCGCTCGCGATATACATGCGATACGACGTGAGATGCCCGATAGGCGTTTCCTCGACCAGCTCGACAAAACGCGCGCTGAAACGCGAGCGCGACATACCCGCGATCGCCGCCAGCGACTCGACGGTCCAGTCTTGCTCCGGGTGCCGGTGCAGTTGCGCGATGGCGCGGCCGATCTGCGGGTCCATGAGTCCGCGCAGCCAGCCCGTGTGGCTCACCGCCGAGGCTAGATGCGCGCGCAGCAACTGCACGAACAGCACGTCGGCAAGGCGCGCGGCCGCGACGGCCCAGCCCGGCTGGCAGGCCATCGATTCGCGGATAAAGGCCATGAGCGTGTCCGCGAGCCATGGGCCAACCGCGGCGTCGTTCGCGCGCACATGAATGAGCGGCGGCAGTACCGAGAACAGCGGATTGCGCACCGCCTCGCGGTAGAACACGATGCCCGTGTAGAGATCGCATACCGCGCCGCCTCGGCCCGACTCGATGCGCAAAGGCGTGTCGAAGCTCGGGCGTATGCCTGCGCGCGCGGCGAGGTCATCGAAGGGGACAGGCGCCACGTCGGGGGAGGAAGCCAGCACGTGTTCGTGGCCGTGCGGCAGCAGCACGAAATCGCCGGGCTCGACATACAGCGGCTCCATGCCCTGCACGATCACATAAAACGGCGCGCCGCGGCCCGTGCGGAACATCACGCCCTCGATCGCCGGCTTGCGGAACGCCCATGACGCCGCGAGCGAGAAGTGCCCCGTTACCACGGCGTCGGCGCGCAGATCCGCCAGTGCGGCGCTCAACAAGTCCGTCGCCATTGTTCCCTCCTCCCTTCCGAATCGATCTCGCTGCGCGGCGCGCGCGGCGTCAGAAGCGTTGCTGTATGCCCATCATCGCGCCGAACTGGTTCGCGCCCGTCTGCACCGTGCCGGCGGCGGCGACCGCGTTCGCGGCGAGCGCGCTGTTCAGCATGTATCCGAGCGACGCGTAAAGCGTCGTGCGTTTCGAAACGAAATAGTTCGCGCGGCCGACAAACATGGTCGAATTCGATTGATCGCGCAGAATATAGCGCAGCGCCTGGAAATCCAGTGAAAAAGCCGGTGTCACGTAGTAGTCTGCGCCCAGAAAAAAGAGATCGGATTGCATATGCTCCGCCGCGGCCGTGTTGCGGCGAATCCAGCCACCGCCCACCTTGGCCGAGCCGAATTTCACGTAGCCGTCCACGATCACGCGCTTGTCCGTATCCGCGCTGCTCGTGAGCGGCGCCGAGGCGCCAGGGCCGCCGTACATCACGTCGTACGACGCGGCGGCGCCGCCCCATGCGTTGTCGTAGGCGAGCATCATCGTGTACTGGCGGCAGGCCACGGCGTCGCCGGGCAGCTGGCCGCCGCAGTTCGTCGCCGATGGGCCCGCGGGACCCGCTGCGTCGCGCCCGAAGCTGTAGGTCCCGCCGATCGTCACGCCGTGGAATTTGCCGAGATAGCCTACGGCGTTGTCGCTGCGCGCATTCGGCAGATAGCTGTCGAAGCTCGCCATCGAATGGATCGACGGGCCGATCACGTCGGCGTTGAACAGCACATACATCGACATGTTCATCTGGCGGCCCAGCGTGAGCGTGCCGTAGTCGCTGCTCACGCCGACGTTCGCCTGGCGGCCGAACAGGCGCCCGCCGTAATTGAGTGCGCCGCTATTGGGCGCGAAGCCGCTTTCGAGCACGAAAAAGGCCCGGTAGCCGCCGCCCAGGTCCTCCTGACCCCGCAGACCGAAGCGCGACGGCACCTCGCCCGTGAGCGAGGGCATGCCCACGAACGAGCCGCCCTTCGCGGTGTTGTTGTAGTACTCGATGCCCGTATCCACGATGCCATAGAGCGTCACGCTGCTCTGCCCCCACGCGAGCGCCGAAGCGAATGCGAACGATGCTGCCACGATTGCCTTTTTCATCACGATCTCCGACCCTTTATTTCGTCATACTTATTTATTTGAATGGACACCGGACCGTTCGACGCGGCCCGGCTTCAGCATCAGCTTTGCACGATCATTCGCTCTTGCTGCCGGCGAGGATCCATTGCGCGACGATCTGCGCATCGCTCGCGCTGATCGCGTTGGGCGGCATGGGTATGGCGCCCCAGTTGCCCGAGCTGCCGTTCTGGATGTGCGCGACGAGCGCGCTCGCCGCGCCCGGCTTGCCCGCGTAGCGCGCGGCCACGTCACGGTACGCGGGGCCGACGAGCTTCTTGTCCACGGCGTGGCAGCCGAAGCAGGCATGCTGCGTGGCGATCTGGCGCGCGTGCGCAATATCCACGGCCGGCTCGGCAAGCGCGCTCTGGGCGAGCACGGCTACCGCGAGCGGCGCGACGAAATAAGGAATACGAATCATGGTGTAAAGCCTATTTGTAGGGATGAAACAGGGATTCGATTTCAGGCTAGCGCCTGCTCGAGCGGCATGGTGCGCAAGCGTGTGCCCGTCGCTTCGAACAGCGCGGCGGCCACGGCGGGCGCGACGGGCGGCAGCGCCACCTCGCCGCAACCTTGTGGCGCACGGTCGCTCTCCACGATCTCGATCTCGATCTTCGGCATCTGCGAGAGATACAGGAGCGGGTAGTCGGCGAAATTCTCCTGCACGACCGCACCGTCCTTGAATGTGATCTCGCTCTTGAACGTGTTGGTGAGCGCGAAGCCTATGCCGCCCTCGACCATCTCGCGGATCAGCATGGGATTGATGGCCTGCCCGCAATCGATGCCGCACACCACGCGTTCGAGTTTCGCGTGGCCTTCCACCATGCGCAGTTCGACGATGATGGCGACATAGGTCGTGAATGCGCCGCCACGGCCCGTATAGAGACAGTACGCGAGGCCGCGGTACACGCCCGCTGCCGGCCTGCGCTTCCAGTTCGCCCGCGCCGCCGTGCGATCGAGCACACGCAGCGCCAGCGGATCGTCACGCAGCAGCGTGCGGCGGTAGTCGAGCGGATCGATGCGCGCCGCGTGCGCAAGTTCGTTGATGAAGCTCTCGAGGAAAAAGACACTGGACGTGCTGCCCACGCTGCGCATGAAGCTCACTGGAATGTGCTGATCGACGCTCACCGAATCGACGAGCAGATCCGGCACCGAGTAGCCGAGGTCGTAAAGGCCGTCGAGCATGGTTTCGTCCCAGCCGCCCGCCTTCTCGAAGTAGTCGCGCTTGATCGACCAATAGAGCGATTGCCCCACCACACGCAGATGCATGGCGCCCGGATAGCCGTCGGGTCCGAGCACGGCGCGCATGCGCGCCGAAACGCCGGGGCGATAGAAGCCGTGGCGGACATCGTCCTCGCGCGAGCGGATCACCTTGACCGGCCGCCCCACCGCCTTCGAAGCGACGGCCGCATGGATCACGAAGTCGGGCACGTACTTGCGTCCGAAGCTCCCGCCGAGGAACGTCGTGTTCACAATCACCTTCTCGGACGGCACCTTGAAGATGGCGGAGAGCGTCCAGCGCACCTTGTCCTGCCCCTGGATCGGCCCCCACACTTCGATGTCGTGCTCGCGCACGTGCACCGTCGCGTTCACGGGCTCCATGGTGGCGTGAACGATATAGGGCGTGTGGTAGTCGGCTTCGATCAGCCGCCCGGCTGCGGGCTTGCCGAGAGCGCCGAGTGCGCTGTGCTCATTGCGCGCGGCATTGAACCGCGCGCTCGCGTCGCCGATGCGCGTGGCCACCACTGCTTGCTCCGACATCAGCGCGGCCTGGCGCTCTGCGAGTATCGTTGCGCTGTCCGCGGGCGGGCCGCCGTCTTCCCACTGCACGTCGAGCGCGTCGCAAGCCTTTTTGGCCTGCCAGTACGTATCGGCCACAACGATCACGGCGTCCTTCGCCTGCACCACCTCGACCACACCCGCCAGCGCCCGCACCATATCGCGGTTGCGCACGGCACGAGGCTTGCCGTTGAGCGTGGGCGCCATTTTCACCGCGCCGACCAGCATGCCGGGCACCTGCACGTCGATGCCGAATACCGCGCTGCCGTTCACCTTTGCCGGGGCGTCGAGCTTGTGCAACGGCTGGCCGATGAGCGTGCGCGCCGATTCCGCCTTCAGGCGCGGCTGCGGGTTCAGCGGCAGTTTCGCGGCGTCCGCAAGCAATTCGCCGTAGCCGACCGAGCGCCCCGTTTGCAGATGGATCACACGGCCGGTCTTCGTCGCACACTGCGTGGGCCGCACGCCAAGGCGCCGCGCACCCGCCGCGAGAAACACCTCGCGCGCCTGTGCGCCTGCCACGCGCAAACGTTGCGTGAACATCGTGACCGACATCGAGGCGCCCACGAACTGCTGTGGATGCTCGTTCGCCGCCGCGATGCGATACGCGTCGCGCCCCGTCACGAACTGCACGCTCACGCGCCGCCAGTCGGCGTCCATTTCGTCGGCGAGCACCTGCGGCAAGCCGGTGTAGACACCCTGCCCCACTTCGGCCTGTGAGAGCCCGATGATCGTCTGGCCGTCCGGATCGACACGCACCCAGTCGTTGATCTCGCGAAAGCGCGTCCCATCCTCCGCTGCGCTCACCTGCTCGCTGAACGCGAGCGGCAGCACGAGACTGCCCGCAAACGCGAGACCGGTCTTGAGGAAATCGCGGCGGCTTTCGCGCAGCGGCTCGCCCACGTCTCGCGTGCGCTCAGGAATTCGCTGCGACATGAATGGCCTCGCGAATTCGGTGATAGGTTGCGCAGCGGCACAGGTTCGTCACGCCCTGGTCGATCTGCGCCTCGGTGGGATGCGGATGTTGCTTGAGCAGCGCGGCAACGGCCATCACCATGCCGGACTGGCAATAGCCGCATTGCGGCACGTCCTTCGCGATCCAGGCCTGTTGCACCGGATGCGACGTGTCGGGCGCGAGGCCCTCGATGGTCGTGATACGGCGGCCCGCCACCGCCGAGACTGGCAGCACGCACGAGCGCGTAGCCTCGCCTTCCAGATGCACGGTGCAAGCCCCGCATGCGCCGATGCCGCAGCCGTACTTGGTGCCCGTCAGGCCCGCGGACTCGCGGATCACCCAGAGCAGGGGCGTATCCGGATCGCCTTCGAACTCGAAGAGCCGGTCGTTCAGTGTGAATTGCATGCGCTGTCTCCCAAGATTCGCCGCCTTTTTGCCGCATGAAAAGCGGTTGGCGATGTGTGGAATTCTTGGCGCGCCTAAAATACGCGGCAATGGCGCGACGGCCCAAATAAGTTGCCGTTCGTCTCTTTCATTGAGCCTGGATATTCATCTGATGAAACTTGGGCATATTCTTGTTTCACCCATGAATTCCGGCTTGTTTCAGCGTTCAGCTCACTTGAGCGCCGCGCTCTTGAATTCACATATGTATTTGCGTTCCATCTGTGGAATGTTTTCGGGACGCCTGGCGACTGCCGTCAATCGTGACGCGCAAACAAAAACGGCACGCCATGGCTGGCGTGCCGTTGTGCACTGCTCGATGTCGAGGCGCTCGTCTACGAAGCCGAGCGCGATGCCCGCGGCTGCCTATAGTGCGGAAAGGGAACAACTTCCGCGTCCGTTCGACCAATTCGCGATGTCATGAAGGCTCAACGCATGCGAAGTATCGGCCGGAAAAAGGCATGCAGTTCCGCGTAAGCATCCAGTGGCAGAACATGCGCGACGTATTGGTCCGGACGGACAATCACGAGCGCGCCACGTTCGCGGTCGATGCCGCGCGCGTCGAAAACATCAGCCGACGTGTCGCTCGTAAAGGCTTTCTCGTAATCGACGAGACCGTAGCGCCCCTTTTGCGGCCGCAGGAGATCGGGCAGCGACTCCACACGCACTTCGCGATGCGGTTGCTGCAACACGGCACGCAGATCGAGCACGCTGTCGATATCGGCGCCCTCGGGAGTCACGAGCCGGAGCACCGAATCGGGCGCAGAGAAGAGATGCTCGCACAGCGCATCGAGCGCTTCCCCCCGTGCATCCGCGAACGCGTAGAGTCGCCAGCGGCCGTCAGCGCGCGCGGCATGGCCGAGATGGACAGGCTTCGCGTCCGCGAGGCGAATCACGGGTGCCGAGTGAAAACGCGTGCCGATCACGAAGCCGCTGGCGAGCGCCTGATGCGTGGCCTCGCCCGTGAGCGTGCCGGGCCGGTAGCGCGTTGCGACGCCCGCCGTATAGCGGCCCGCGCGCACGAAATACGCCTGCAATTCGGCAGGATCGACGCCTCCCGCTTCCGGACGGTTCGGGTCCTTCGGCGGCGCGGCCATCATCGCGGACCACTCCTTGTCGAAATCGATCAGCTCCTGCGCTATGGGCTGGCGCTCGGCAGAATAGGTGCGAAGCAGATCCGCGTCGCTGCGCCCTTCCAGTACCGCGCCGAGCTTCCAGCCCAGATTGAAGCCGTCCTGCATCGACACATTCATGCCCTGACCGGCCTTCGCGCTATGCGTGTGACAGGCGTCGCCGGCGATGAACACGCGCGGCTCGCGTGACGTCCGGTCGGCCGCGACGGCGTCGTCGAAGCGGTCGGTCAAGCGCTGCCCCACTTCATACACCGAGAACCATGCGACCTCCTTCACCTCCAGCGTGTAAGGCTGCAGAATCCGTTGCGCGGTTTCGATGATGCGATCGACCGAGGTCTGCTTGATGCTATCGCGATTCTCCGGTGTCACTTCGCCGAGATCGACATAAAAGCGCACGAGATAGCCGCCCTCGCGCGGAATGATGAGCAGATTGCCTTCGCTCGCCGATTGAATTGCAGCTTTGAGCCGGATGTCCGGAAAGTCGGTGACGGCTAGCGCGTCCATCACCCCCCATGCATGATTGGCGGCGTCGCCGCGCAGCGTTTGCCCGATGGCAGCACGCACGCGGCTGCGCGCGCCGTCGCAGCCCACCACGTAGCGAGCACGCATGACGACCGTTTCGCCCTCTCGCGCTTCGTCCGTGCGGCGCAGTTTGACGCGCACGGGATATTCGCCCTTGTCTTCGCGCACGAGATCGACAACTTCGAGCCCATAGTCGGGTTCGAGGCGATGCGAGGAGCAACGCATCACATCGAGCAGATAGTCCTGAATGCGCGCCTGATTGACGATGACGTGCGGAAACTCAGACAACCCTGTTTCGGTATCCTGGACACGTCCAGTACGCTTGATCGCACCCCGTTCAAGCGCGTCGGGTCGCCAGAACACTGTTTCGTTGACCCAGTAGGCCTCGCGCAGCAGTCGATCGCTGAGCCCGAACGCTTCAAACATTTCGACGGTACGACACGCCACGCCGTCTGCCTGCCCCATCTGCAACGGCCCGTTGCGGCGCTCGACCACGCGCGTTTTGATCGTCGGGAATTGCGAGAGCTGCGCCGCGAGCACGAGTCCCGCGGGACCGCTACCGACAATCAGCACGTCGACAGCGTCGGGTGGCATGCAGTGAGGGGTGCCCTCGGCGGCCGGTTCGATCGTCGGGTCGCCAGCGCGGAAACCGTTAAGATGGAACTGCATGTTGTCTTCCTCTATTCGGTGCGTATCGTTGTGACGGGAAAAATAGTCCGTACGCCAACCATTTGAAATTGCTTCGGGGGCGGGCACGTATCAAGCGTGCCCGGCCGAATTAAAAAGTGGTACGGAGGCCGACTCGGGCAATCGCCTGAGAGGCGCTGCTCGACGAACCGTTCGGATCCATGATGCCGTTGATTGCCGCCTGAGCGCCCGAATTCGCACGCTGGTAGACGCCTTCGGCGTACACCATCGTTCTCTTCGACAACGAGTAGTTCAGCGTTGCACCAAGCTGGTTGGCATGGTTGTTGTCGAGAACGTCGTTCCCCTTCATGTACATGTAGCTCGCCCCGAAAGACCAGGCGGGCGTGATCTGCCAGCTTGCGGCGAGCTGTCCGGCGTAGGCACCGGCGCCCGTAAACGAATTACGCACGGTCACAAAATCAGCAGCGGTATAGACGGGGCCGAAAACATAGTGAGCACCGACGCCCCAGTTCCAGACGGGGATTTGCGGCGACCCACTGGCTGACCCCGGATACTTCTTCTGTGTGTACGCCGCTCCGACGCCAAACGGTCCATTCGCGTAGTTGAGGCCAAAGCTCATCGCAGAGTTGGAACCGAACGAACCCGCAACGCCGCCCGGCGAATAGAGTGCGCCAACCGACAATCCGGCGAATATGGGCGACTCGTATTTGATGGAGTTCGAAGTGGGAATGCCACTGGTTCTGCTCCAGTCGAACCAGCCCGTCGGGTTTTGGGGAATACCGAGCTTCTGGAACGGGCCAGCGGCGAAGTTATACAGTCCACCGGAGAATACGGGCGGCGCATTCCCTGCCTCTGTCAGCGACGTGTACATGAAATCGTAGACGTTACCGAGAGTCAGCTTGCCAAGATGTGCGTTGTCGAGCCCGACCCAGGCATTCCGGCCAAACAGGCCTTGCTGCAGCATCGCACCCGTCCCAAGCTGGAACTGGTTCTCCAGCTTGAAGATGACTTTCGTACCGCCACCCAGATCTTCGGCGCCCGTGATCCCGAACAGGTTTGGGTTGAAAATCCCGTCATCGAATTTGGTAACGGAGTGCCCGCCCTGGTTCGACACGTACGAGATGCCGCCATCGATCAGACCGTACATCGTGACGTTGCTTTGTGCAAAAGCACCTTCAACAGGAAGGACTGCCAACATTATGGCAATGGAACATTTCCGCATTCAAGTCTCCAATCGTATTCTAATAAGCTCACAATTCCTGCTGACAACCACCCGAATCACGCGTGAGGTTTCACCGACCGAATCAAGGCTGACCCAATCTACCCTTCAGATCGAGCGCCACGTCGACGATCATGTCTTCCTGACCGCCCACCATCCGGCGCTTGCCCAGTTCGACAAGAATATCCACCGTCTTCAGGTCGTACTTCTTCGCGGCCACCTCCGAGTGGCGCAGGAAGCTCGAATACACCCCCGCATAGCCGAGTGCGAGCGTTTCGCGGTCCACGCGAACCGGGCGGTCCTGCAGCGGGCGCACGATGTCGTCAGCGGCGTCCATCAGCGTGTAGAGGTCGGTGCCGTGATTCCAGCCCATGCGTTCGGCTGCGCCGATGAACACTTCGAGCGGCGCGTTGCCTGCACCCGCACCCATGCCCGCGAGCGAGGCATCGACGCGGTCGCAGCCTTCCTCCACCGCCACGATCGAGTTCGCCACGCCCAGCGAAAGGTTGTGGTGCGCGTGCATGCCCGTCTGCGTTTCGGGCTTGAGCACCTGCTTGACGGCACGGAAACGGTCGCGCACATCGTTCATCGTGAGCGCGCCGCCCGAATCGACCACGTAAATGCAGGTCGCGCCGTAGCTTTCCATCTTCTTCGCTTCGACCGCGAGGTTTTCCGGCGTGGTCATGTGGCTCATCATCAGGAAGCCCACGGTGTCCATGCCAAGTTCGCGCGCGTATTCGATGTGCTGCTTCGAAATGTCGGCCTCCGTGCAATGCGTGGCGATGCGCACCACGCGCGCGCCGGCGTTGTACGCAGCCTTCAGGTCGTGAATCGTGCCGATGCCGGGCAGCAGCAGCGTGGCGATCTGCGCGTGCGTAACCACGTCGGCTACCGCCTCGATCCATTCCAGGTCGCTGTGCGCGCCGAAGCCGTAGTTGAAGCTGGAGCCTTGCAGGCCATCGCCGTGTGCGACCTCGATGCTGTCCACTTTCGCCTTGTCCAGCGCGCGGGCGATGTCCTGCACGTTCTGGATCGAGTACTGATGGCGGACGGCGTGGCTGCCGTCGCGCAGCGTCACGTCGGAGATATAGAGTTTCTTGCTCATGGTCTTATCCCTCCACGCTCAGAAGCGTCTGCGCCATGCGTTCGGCGGTGGCGAGCGCGGCGGAAGTCATGATGTCGAGATTGCCTGCGTAAGCGGGCAGATAGTGCGCGGCGCCTTCCACTTCGAGGAACACCGAGGTCTTCAGGCCGCTGAACTTGCCGAGGCCCGGAATATTCAGGGGCGCGTTCGCGGGGATCTCGTCGAACTGCACCTTCTGCTTCAGGCGATAGCCCGGCACGTAGGCGTGCACCTTCGCGACCATCTCCTCGATGGACTGCTCGACCTTCTCGCGGTCGGCCAGATCGGAGAGCGTATAAACCGTATCGCGCATCATGACCGGCGGCTCGGCCGGATTCAGCACGATGATGGCCTTGCCCTTTGCGGCGCCGCCCACCACCTCGATCGCCTTCGATGTCGTTTCGGTGAACTCGTCGATGTTGGCGCGGGTGCCGGGGCCCGCCGACTTGCTGCTGATCGACGCGACGATCTCCGCGTAGTGAACCTTCGCGACGCGCGACACCGCCGCGACCATCGGAATCGTGGCCTGGCCGCCGCACGTCACCATGTTGACGTTGGGCGCGTCGATATGCGCGTCGAGGTTCACGACCGGCACGCAGTACGGGCCGATTGCGGCGGGCGTCAGGTCGATCACGCGGATCGACGGCTTGAGCGTGCGCAGCAGCGCGTCGTTCTTCACATGAGCACCAGCGGACGTCGCGTCGAACACGAAGTCGATATCGTTGAACACCGGCAGGCGCGTAAGGCCTTCGGCGCCTTCATGCGTGGTCGCCACGCCAAGCCGGGCGGCGCGCGCGAGACCATCGGAGTTCGGGTCGATGCCGACCATCGCCGCCATCTCCAGATGCTTGCTGTTGCGCATGATCTTGATCATCAGATCCGTGCCTATGTTGCCGGAGCCGATGATCGCAACCTTGAGTTTTTCGGAAGCCATATGAATTCCTGTGTCAGGCGGAGAAAGTCGCGCGAACGCTGCCGAGGCCTTCGATCTGCGCGGTGTACGTGCCGGGTTCCTTCACGGCGACCATGGGCCCGAGTGCACCCGTGAGCACCACGTCGCCCGCACGCAGCGGCGTGCCGAGCTGGACCATGCGGTCGGCGAGCCACACGGCTGCGTTGAGCGGATTGCCGAGGCAGGCCGCGCCGTTGCCGCGCGAGAGCACTTCGCCATCGCGCGAGAGCTCCATGGCGCAGGCGGTCAGGTCGATCCGCGAAAGCGGCACCGGGCGGCTGCCCACCACGAAGCGCGCGCTCGAGGCGTTGTCGGCCACCGTATCGACGAAGCGGATGTCCCAGTTCTGGATGCGGCTGTCCACCACCTCGATGGCTGCGAGCGCATAGGCGCTGGCGCGCAGGATGTCGACGAAGGTGTGCTTTTCGAACGTGAGGTCGTGCTCGAGCACGAGCGCGATTTCCGCTTCCACCTTCGGCTGGATCAGTTGCGAGAGCGGGATCGCTTGCGCATCGCCGTACGCCATCGACGCGAACAGCGCGCCGAAGTCAGGCTGATCGACGCCTAGCTGCTTCTGCACCGCAAGCGACGTGAGGCCGATCTTGCGGCCCACGATGCGCTCGCCACTCGCCACGCGCAGATCGACGTTGGCTTGCTGAACGGCGTAGGCAGTGGCGATATCGTCGATAGCAATCTCGCCGCGCACCGGCTCGATCACGTTGCGCGAGGCTTCGGCGTTGCGCAGTCGGCTCGCAAGCGCATCGATCACGTTGATATGTGGCATCCCTTAGCTCCTGTTCATCTAGTGTTCTCAGGGTGGCTCTGCGGCCACCCGCTCCTCTTCTTTCGACGGCTCAGGCTGGCACAGCCAGACCGGTCACGTCGGCGGCGGCGACGAACCGATCGGGGCGCAATGCCACTACGCGCGCACCATATTTGCGCAGCCACGGACGCAATACGCCGTCCAGGTCGATCAACTCTTCGTCACCCTGAGTGTGCTGGTCTTGCTGGCGCACGGCGACGTACCGTGCACCGAGACTGTCCCAGGCGTCCTTTTCCGCGGCACTGAGCAGCGTCGCCGGGTCAACGTCGTCGCCGAGCAATACGAAACCGTCACCGAGCAAATCGTCCAGGCGCCCCATCACCCCGCGAATGTCTCCGACCACCGGTTGCGGCACCATCCGGCCCACGATGCTGTCGTCGGCGAGAGGGCCACGCAGCCATCCGGCGGCGAGGACCGGCGGTGCGATCAGCGGCGGTTCCTGAGCGGCATCACGATGTGCTGCATCGAGTGCGGCCTGCTCCTCCTCCGAGAGCTCCTGCTTGATGACACGGCCAAGCTGAACCGCAAGCTGGGTGTAGAAGACAGCGTTCGGCCGACGTTCCGTTTCGTAGGTGTCGAGGAAATGCTCGGGCAAGGATCCATTGAGGACGCCCGCGAGCTTCCAGCCGAGATCGAATGCATCGCGCATCCCCGTCTGCATGCCGGCGCCAGCCCAGGGCGGCATGAGGTGCGCAGCATCGCCAGCCAGGAAGACACGGCCTTCGCGCCACTTGTCAGCCATGCGGGTGTGGTGGCGATAGAACGCATGCTGGTGAATCTCGACGTCGTCCTCAGTCACGCCCAGCGCCTTGAGCAGCGGCCAGATCTGGGCGTTCGTGGCGAAGTCGGCCTCGGTCTCGCCGGGCTTGAGCGGCAGCTCCCAACGGTGATTACCGCCCGACAGCGCGATGTCCACCACCGGCCGTTCCTTGTCGGACCAGAAGGTCAACAGGTTCCGGTCCGGCCACCAGCGTTTCGCACGACAGTCGATCACGATCCACATCACATCGAGCGTATCGCCCTCGAGCTTTGCTCCGATCATGCCGCGCGTGGCGCTGCTGCCGCCATCGCAACCGATCACGTAACGCACGCGCGTGCTCGTCACTGCGCCGGTATCGATATCCTTCGCGGTGACCGTGACGCCGGTTGCGTCCTGTTCCAGCGATGCCACCTCGAAACCGTAACGGACGTCGATCAAATCGCCATGCTTCGCAGCGGACTCGCGCAGCGTAGCTTCCATGGTCGGCTGATAAATATTGAAGAAGCGCGGCTTGATGCCCAGAGTCGAAGGCGGATGCTCGACGCGCATGATCTCCGTACCGTCGTAGCGCATCCACCGCAATGCGCGTTGGGGATCGATGCATTTCAGGACCGGCTCGTCAACGCCGAGACTCTGGAAAATCCGCATCGTCCAGTCATTCACGGTGACGGCACGGGCACGCGGATAGATGTCGCGATGCCGTTCGAATGCAACACAGGAAATGCCGTACTTCGCGAGCGTAAGTGCCGCAATGACACCGGAAGGACCGTAGCCGACAATGGCAACGTCCGCGTCGAAGTGTTCTGACATGGGGTGACTCCAATGGGTTTTGTGGAATACGAAAACCGGCTCGTTGATTCGTAGTGCGTATTACATTGCACATGCGTCTCCGTGTTTCTCTCACGGAGACTGCATTCCGAATGCACGCTGCGCCGTCGCAGCCGTCGTTAGCCGTTAGTTCTTCAGGAACTCAATGACGAGCCGGTTGAATTCCTCGGCGTGTTCCCACTGTGCCCAGTGGCCGCACTTCGGGAAGATATGGAGCCGCGCATCCTGCAACGTGCTGATCATGCGCAAGCCATGATCGAGCGGCACGAAGCGGTCGTCACGTCCCCACGTAATCAGCGTCTTGTGGCCGATTTCCGGAAAGCGGGAGGAAAGGTCCCACTTCGTAACTGGGCAAAGCTTCGAGCTTTCGACGAAGTTCTTCAGGTGGTTCAGGTTCGACTCGATATTGTTCCAGCGCCCCCGACGCAGCTCTTCGGTGATCGCCCCTGGGTTGTAGACGAAAACGTCGAGCATGGCTTCGAAGTTCGCGTAATTCGGCTGCGAGTAAAGCTTGAACATGTGCTTGATGCCCTCGCCCGGTTGAGGCTGGAGGATGCTCGGGCCTTGCGCGCCCGGTCCCATGAGCACCATGCGATCGAGGCGATCGGCAAACTCGAGCGCGAAACTCAGCGCCGAGGCGCCGCCCATCGAGTTGCCGACCAGATGCGCCTTCTTGATACCAAGCGCATCCAGAACGCCCTTCGTGGCGCGCGCGTTCAGCAGGTTGCGCGGCACGTCGCTCACGATTTCGCCGGATTTGTTGAATCCGGGGCTGTCGATCAGCAAGACACGAAATCCCTCGGCAACCAACGCTTCGATATTGCGATAGTAGTTGCTCCAGCCGCTGGCGCCGGGGCCGCCGCCATGCAGCATCGCGACAACGGGGCCTTCGCCGGCATCGTTGAAATGAATCGTGAAATTCTCAAGGCCCGGTTCGTTGATCGTCACGAACTTGCTCGTACTGGATTCGGTCAGGGTCACTTTTTTGCTCCGATGATGGTAGATCTATGCGTCATTTGCTTGATCAAGGACGATTCACTGTGCGATCGCGGCTTCCGGGCCCGGCGGCGGATTCAGCTTATGCCCCCAATCGCTGAGTTCTGCGTAGCGTTTGACCTCCCACGTTGCGTCGTCCACCACGATGCCACCCGCGCCAAATTCGATGGCGAAGCCGGAAGGCGAAATCATGTAAAAGGAAAACATCTGGTCGTTGGGGTGATGGCCCAATTCCATCAGGATGGGCACTCCCGCCTGCTTGCAGCGATCGTAGGCCAGGCCAACATCGTTGGGGTCGACACACTCGACCATGACGTGATGAATACGTTTAGGGACCGGAAACGGCACGTCGGCAATCGCCAGAGAATGGTGCCGGCCGGTACGAGCGTGAAAAAAGGCGACATCCAGGTTGACGCCGGGCGCGGCATCGCCATTGATCGAGTCGCTGAGTTTCAGGCCCAATACGCGCTCGCAAAACGCCCTGGCCGGTGCGCTCTGCCCGGGCACGGTGACGAAGTGTCCCGCACCGAGTCGCCCGGTGCTGAATCCACCGCGCAGCACTGACGAACGGAAAGTGTCCCGGAATGTGGTCCTGTAAGCACCGCAGTAGAACTCGTGCCGGATGCCGTCCGGATCGCAACAGACAAACAGACGTGAGACACGGCGCTGTTCGGCAACTTCAGTGTCCGCCTCGTCAACGTCGATGCCTTGGGCACGCGTCTGAACAACGAACGCCTCGAGCTCTGCGTCGGATTCGAATTCCCACCCAGCGGCGAGGAAATCATCGAGGTCGCTCTTCACCAGCAAGATGCGCTGTTCGTAGTCGTCCATACGCAGGCCAAGTGACTCGCCGGGCATTCGCCGTCCGGCCTGCAAGCCAAGTACGTTGACGGCAAACGCCTCCCATGCCGCCAGGTCGTTGACTCCAAAAACCATGTATCCCAGCGTCGATACGCTATGCATTACCTCTCCTCGTTTCGCGATTTTTCCTGACTGCAAGCCCGGCGCACTGGTGAAGCGCTTTCAGCGCGCCATGTGATCCGGACCTGGCATCCGATTGCCGCTCCCGAATCTGGCGGTTGAGACCACGACGGAAGTGTACCGATAGGTCCAAAACGTCGCACCCCAGGGAAAACAAGTAATGTACCAATCGGTCCAAGACCGGATGACGTATACTTCCCGGATGGAAAAGGCACAACAGATTGGCAATCGGCGCGGCCAACGATCGCGTCAGGAAATCCTCGACGCGGCGGCACGCGTGATGTCGGCTTATGGTTACGCTGGCACTTCAATGTCCGCACTGGTCGAGGCGACCGGCATCCCCAAGAGCGCGATCTACCATCACTTTGGCTCGAAGGCTGGACTGCTCGCAGAAGTGATGGCCAGAGGCGCTCGCGACTTCTTCGCCGCCATGCGCGAAGCGCATGAAAATCCGCCGCAAGGGGGGACACCGCGCGAACGACTCGGCTGGTACCTGAAAAAAACGGGCGAGGTGTTCGAGCACCGGGAAAACTTCCTGCGCCTGTTGTTCGTCATGGTCATGAGCAACGAGGCCGCCGAACCCGAAGCGATGCAGATCGTTGTGGAAGTGCGCACCGAAGGCCGCAACTACATGCACGAGATGATTCGCAACGCATTCAGCGAAGTGGGCGAGGCATTGGCGTCAGCTGTAGCCGACGAACTCGCGCACTTTGGCATGCTTGGATTTGATGGTGCGTTTATATCCTTGCAGTCTGGCGACAACAAGACAATGAAAGCGCACATGGAGCAACTCACCGACGCCATGATCGCGCTCGGCGAAGCGCGTGCTGCGTCGCTCAGGGAGCGCGCTCCAAAGCGGAAGAAGTCGGCTCCGGAAATCCAGAGTGAGATGCGCCCGCAACGAGGAGGACGCGCGCCGAGCGGCGGCTTAAAAGTCTCTGGGTAGCGTTTTTCGGGTCCACCGGTACCTGGCAGGAAGCAAGGCAAATGCCCCAAAAAAAAATGCCGTCCCGGCCGGGACGGCAAATTCGTATCTAAACCCAATGCGCTATACCGCTCAAGCCTCCAGTTGCTCGAGCACCTTCCCCTTCGTCTCGATGCCGAGAAAGTGCACCGTCACGGCCGCGATGAACGGCACCGCGGCGAGAATATAGAACGCCACGTCGAGATTGCCGCCGATCATCGTCTTCGAAACTATCGTTGGTGCGAAGATGGCGGCCACCTTTAGCCATGCACCGCCCACACCGCAGCCCAGCGCTCGGATGCTCGTGGGGTACAACTCAGGCGTGTAAACGTAAGCCGTGATGAAACCGCTAGCGAGCAGACCGAGCGCCAGCGCGCAAAACGTCGCGACCACGTAGACCGACATCGCATGGCACACGCCGGCCAGCACGAGAGAAATCGCGCACAGCACGAAGGAGACGTTGATCACGGGCTTACGGCCCACCTTGTCGACCAGCAGCGCGCAAGCGAGCGAACCGAGCACGCCGAGCACCGAGGCCGCGACCGCGAGATTGAGCGCGAGCTGCAGCGGCGCGTGATAGACGTTGCGATAGATCGTCGGCAGCCAGGTGGACAGCCCGTACTGAATGAAACCGCAGGTGATCCAGAGCATGGCCACCGCGATCGTGCGCTTGCGATACGCGGGCCCGAACAGGTCCTTTACGCTGCGCTTGGGGTGGCGCGCGACGAGCGCGTCGAACTCGGCGGCGTTCGTGACCGGGGCGAGCGGACCTTTCGCGGTGCGCTCGAACGCGCTCACGGCGCGATCCGCTTCCTGCACGCGTTCGCGCTCGGCAAGCCAGCGCGGCGACTCGGGCACGAGCTTGCGCAGCACGAAGAACAGCACGAGCGGCATTCCGCCAATGAAGTACATGATCTGCCAGCCAAAGCGCGGCACGAGCCACGCACCCAGCGCATTCGAAGCGAGCAGGCCGACCGGGAAGACAATCTCGTAGAGGAGAACGAAACGTCCACGTCCATGAGCGCGGCTAACCTCGTTGATATACGTCGCGGCCACGGGCAGCTCGCCGCCGAGTCCCAGGCCTTGCACCACGCGCAGCGCCGCGAATACGGCGAAGCTCGGCGCGAAACCGCACGCAATGCTCGTCACGCCGATGATGCCCGAACTCCAGGCAATCGCGCGCACGCGGCCGTGGCGTTCCGCGAGCCACGGAAACAGAAACGCGCCGAACAACTGCCCGACCGAGCCCGACGCAATCAGAAAGCCGATTTCCCACGGCGTGAGATGCCACTTCTGGATCAGGATCGGCAGTGTCGCGGCAATCGCGATCACGTCGAAGCCGTCGAAGAACGTGGCGAGGCCGATGAGGATACGCGCGCGCACCAGCATGGCGTTGGTCGGCAGCCGTTCGAGCCGCGCGATGATCGACCCGCGCGTGTGGAGCCCACCGGTCGCGTCGCTGAGCGGCTCGTACATGGCGGCGCCGCCGCGATGGCCGATGGAGTTATCGAGGGTTCTCATGCCTGTGATCCCGTCCCGTGTTGTCTCGTGTATGAGGTGTTAAGCGAGCGCCTTGCTCGTGTCGACGAGGGCGGCGAGATCCACCGCGCGGCCCTGGCTCATCCATTTGCGCGCGAGCTTGAGTTCGCGTGCTGCGTTGATCGCGATGACGCCGCGCAGATGGCCGTCCTCCACGAAGAAGAGCGAAGCGCGCTTCTCTTCGAGGCTGCCGCGCAGCGCCGGCACAATGCCGGCGGGAATGTCGCCGAGTATCTGCAGGTTCACGTCGTACTGATCGGACCAGAACCACGGGATCTCCGCATACGGTGTCTTCACGCCGAGCACGGCTTTCGCCGCTGCAATGGCCTGGTTCTGCGCGTTGGCCCACGATTCGAGCCGCACGCGGCGCTTGAGCCACGCGTTCGGATGGTTCGCCACGTCGCCGCAGGCGAATATGCAGGAATCCGATGTTTCTCCGAATTCATCCACCACGATGCCGTCGTCCACCGAAAGGCCCGCCGCGACGGCAAGCGCCGTGTGCGGCGCGAGGCCGATGCCGGCAACCGCAAAATCGGCGTCGAGCGTGCTGCCGTCCGCGAACGTTGCACGCACGCCGCCTTCGGGCCGGTCTTCGAGCGAGAGCAGCATCGCATTGAGACGCACATCCACGCCATTCGCGCGGTGCAGATCGAGCAGGAAGCGCGACACATCCTCCGGCAACGAGCGGGCGCACAGGCGCGGCGCGCCCTCCACCACCGTTGCCTGCACGCCGAGCTTGCACGCCGTTGCGGCAACTTCAAGGCCGATCCAGCCGCCGCCGACCACCAGCACCCGCTGGCTGCTGCGCAAACGCTCGCCGAGTGCCAGCGCTTCGTCCAGCGTGCGCAGGTACGTCACATGGGCGCTCTGCGCCACGCTCGCGGGCAGCTTGCGCGCTGCGCCGCCTGTCGCGATCACGAGCCGGTCGTACTTCACTTCGCGGCCCGAACGCGTGGTCACCACGCGCGCCGCGCGGTCGATGGAGGTCGCACAGTCGGGTTGCCACGTTTCGACGTTGAGCGCCGCGAATTCGTCGGGCTTGGCGATACGCACCGTTTCGATATCGGCTTCGCCCGCGAGCACGGCCTTGGAAAGCGGCGGACGCTCGTACGGCAGATGCACTTCGTCGGCGATCATCACGAGGCGGCCTTCGTAGCCCTCTTTGCGCAGCGTCTTCACGACCCACCCCGCGGCCTGGCCGCCGCCGATTACGACGACGGTACGCGGTGCCTCCCGTGCGGTGTTTTCAGGTGTCGCGCTCATGGCTTGCGCTCCGTCATGAACTTGCCCTGCGGCGCTTCGGCGTGCTTCTGGCGGCGCGTATTACCGTCGAGGCCGCCGTCCACGGCCCACTCGGCGAACACGGTGGGGCCCGGCTCGAAATCGCGCGGCTGCCATTCGGGCGTGAGCACGTCTTCGTCGGCGTAATACTCGATCAGGCCGCCCGCCGGGTTCTTGAAGTACCAGAAGTAAGCAGACGAAACCGGATGCCGGCCAGGACCGAGTTGCGTGGTCCAGCCGCAGCGGCTGATATGCAGGCCGCCGCCGAACACCTCATGGATATCGCGCACCGTGAACGCCACGTGATTCAGGCCCTTCTTGCCGTCAGGCAGCGCGAGCAGGAACAAGTCGTGGTGGCCGCCGTGCGGCGCGCAGCGCATGAAAGCGCCGCGGTTCGGATAGCGGTCCGAGGTCTCGAAGCCGAGCCGCTCGTGATAGAACTTTTCCTGGTCGGCCAGGCAGTTCGTGAAGAACACCACGTGGCCCACTTCCACAGGCTCCGCGCGCTCATAAACCGGTGACGGCTGATCCACACGCAGCGTCTGCCCCCACACGTTCGAAGGCGAGCCCTTCACGTCGATCTCGCGTCGGCGCGTGACTTCCACGCGAATCGCCATGCCAGCGGGGTCGAAGCAGCCCACCGCGTCGGCCTCACTGTAGTAACCGGGCTGGTCCTTCAGGCGTTCGCGCAGCGCGTCGAGTTCTGCGCTCGTCGCCACGCCCCACGTCACTTCGCGCAGCGTCGGGCCCGCTTCGAATGCAGCGGGGAGCGTTGCATCGTTCGAGTCGACCACGAGCACGGTGCAGCCGTTGAGCGTTTCGAAGCGTGCGCGCGTTTCGTCGTGCGCGGTTTCCTTCAAGCCCCAATCCGCGAAAAAGCGGCGGCAGGTTTCAAGGTCCGCCACGCCGTAAGTAATCTGTTCGATGCCGAGTATCGTCATGTTGCTTGTCTCCTGTCGACCGCACCTGGCGCTGTGGCGCTGAGTGCGGTCCCATGCATATCGAGTCCGCGCCCTCAGGCGTTGGCCCAGGGCAATGGCGCGTCGTTCAAGCCCCAGTAGAGGCTCTTTTGCTGCGTGTATTCACGAATGCCGAGCCGCCCTTTCTCGCGGCCCATGCCGCTCTCCTTCCAGCCCGAGAACGGCGTGGAGATCGAGAACAGCTTGTACGTGTTGATCCACACCGTGCCTGCTTCGAGCTTGCGCGCGACGCGCCAAGCGCGTTTGTAGTCGCGCGTCCAGATGCCGGCAGCGAGGCCGAACACGCTGTCGTTCGCTTCTTCGATCAGCGCCGCTTCGTCGTCGAACGGCATCGCCACGAGCACCGGCCCGAAAATCTCTTCTTGGCAGATGCGCGCATTGTTCTGGAGTCCTTCCAGAATGGTCGGCTGATAGAAGAAGCCGTCCTCGCGCCCGTCGCCAACCGGACGCTCGCCGCCGCACAGAAGCCGGCCGCCTTCCTCCAGACCGATCGCCACATAGCGCTCCACCGATTCGCGGTGCTTCGCCGTAATGAGCGGGCCCATCTGCGTGTTCTCGCGCGACGGATCGCCCACGCGCAGCTTGCGCGCGCCTTCGACGAGGCGCTTCATGAACGCGTCGTAAATCGAGCGCTGCACGAACAGGCGCGATCCGGCGATACACGCCTCGCCCGACGAACTGAAGATGCCGTACAGCACGCCGTTCACGGCATGGTCGAGATCGGCGTCTTCGAACACGATGGTCGGCGACTTGCCGCCCAGCTCAAGCGACACCGGCATGAGCTTTTCCGCTGCAATGCGCGCGATGCCGCGGCCCACTTCGGTGCCGCCCGTAAACGACACCTTCTTCACGAGCGGATGGCGCACCAGCACATCCCCGATCACCGAGCCCTTGCCGGGCAGCACGCTCAGGATGCCCTTGGGCACGCCCGCTTCCTCGCAGATGCGTGCGAGTGCGAGCGACACGAGCGGCGTGACTTCGGCGGGCTTGAGCACCACCGCGTTGCCGGCCGCGAGCGCCGGTGCGAGCTTTTGCGCGTCGGAGGCAATCGGCGAATTCCACGGCGTGATCGCCGCCACGACGCCAATCGGCTCGTGCACGCTCATCGTCAGGTAATCACCGCGCGAGGGCGTGAGGTCGTCATCGAGCGTTTCGAGGCACGCCGCGAAATAGCGGAACGTGTTCGCCGCGCTCGCCACCAGCACGCGCGTTTCGCCGATCGGCTTGCCGTTGTCGCGGCGCTGCAGTTGCGCGAGCGCTTCGTGGCGCTGCATGATGAGGTCGGCAATGCGATAGAGCACGAGCGCACGCAGATGCGGCTTCATGCCGGCCCATTCGCCCTGCTTCCATGCGGCGTGCGCCTTCTCGACCGCTTCGCTCGCGTCTTCAGCGCTCGCCGTCGAGACCTCCATGTTCAGCGACTGGTCAGCCGGGTAAAGGCTCGCAAAAGGCGCGGCCCGTCCCTGGCGCCACTCGCCGCCGACCAGGATATCGCTGTTCGGGATTAGGCTCGTATCGAATGAAGTCATCTTCAGGGTCTCACTTCTGTTCGCATCAAATCACGCAGCGCGCGGCGCGGTTGCGCAGTGCGCGAATCGCGCTATACGCGGTGAGCGCGGAGGTCTTCGGGTTGTCGGGCAGCGGCTTGCCGCACATTTCCAGCGACATTTCGCCGAATGCGCCGCGCGCCACGATGCGGTGCACGTTGCGCTCCACGGCCGGATCGGCGATCAGGCGCACCGTCGTCTGGTCCAGACCGAGGCCTGCGAGCGCGATGGTTGCCGCCACGTTCGCGTTCTTCGGAAAGAGCCGCGCCGCTTCGCGCGCGCTGCCTTCGAAAATCACCTGCTCCTGCTTGAGCGCACGCAGGTCGCAGACCTTTTCCGCAGGCGTATCGAGCCAGCCGAGCGGCGGCTTGCGGCCCGTATACAGCACGTCGTCGAGGCCACCCAGCTTCGCCGCGGAAAGCGCGTCGATGCCGCCGATCGCGCCCGAAAGCAGCGTAAGCGTGGCGTCGCCTTTGTCGGCGGCAAGCGAGAGACGTTCGAGCAATTCGACATCGGAAAGCGCGCCGATCGAGGCCACCGCGCAATCCGTGCCGCTTTGCAGCAGTGGCACGACATGATCGACGAGCGCCGCATGACCGGCGCATTCGAGCGCGAATTGCGGCCGCGTGGAAAGCGCGTGCACCGACGACACCACTTCCACCGCGCCGTCCACCTGCTCGCGTACGGCGGCGGCGTGGTGCTCGGGCACGATCACGTGCGAGACGTGCACGAGCGGATCGGCGGCGACCGCGCGATACACGGTCTGCCCGATTGCGCCAAAGCCGATCATCGCGATGTCGATGGGTGCGTGCGGCACGGCGTGGCCGTTATGCATGTTGGGGCTCCTCCTTGCGCACCGGCGGACCCGCGAACGCCGTCTCGAAGCTACCCACGGCCTTCATGTCCACTTCGAGCAGCACGGGGCCTTCGAACGCGATGCCTTCGCGAATCACGGTGTCGGCGTCGTCGAGCGACGAGAGGCGGTAGTGCTTGAGGCCGAGGCTCGCGCAGAACTGCGAGAACTCCGGCTGGTGCAGATCGACGTACATGCGGCGGCCGCCGTATTGCACGTCCTGGATGTTGCGGATCACGCCGTAGCACTGGTCGTTCATCAGCACGATCATCACATTGGCCTTTTCCTGCACGGCCGTTGCGAGTTCGCCGACGTTCACCATCAGCCCGCCGTCGCCCACGAGGCACACGGTCTTCGCGGCGGCATTCGCGAGCGCCGCGCCGATCGCCATCTGCATGCCCTGGCCGATGCCGCCGCCGAGTGCATGCACGCCCGCGCGCGGCGTGAAGATCTTCAGGAGGCGGTTGCCCCACGTGCTGTTCGAGATCGTGACGTCGCGCACCCAGTTGTAGTCGCGGCCCACGGCGCGCTGCAGCGCTTCCACGAGACGGCGGTAAGGACCAAGACCCTTGGCCGTTTCCGCCACGGCGATTTCACGCGCCTCGGCAATATCGGCGGCGAACTGCGGATCGACCTTGATGCGGCTTTCCAGGTGCGTGGCGAGCGCGTCGAGCACGCGCCCGGCGTCGCCATGCACGAACAGCGCATTACGGTAGCCGCGATTGTCGGCGAGCGCATCGGCGTCGATGCGATACAGCGGTTGCGGCAGCGCGAGCTTGTACTTGAGCGTTTCGTTGCCGCGCAGACGCGAGCCCACCACCAGCATCGCGTCGCAGGTCTTGTACAGACGCTCGACCGAGGGGCTCACGTTGAACGCGCCGAGTGTGGCCGGATGATCTTCGGGCAGCACGCCGCGGCCCTGCACGCTCGTCACCACGCCAAAGCCGAGTGCAACGAGGCGCTCCA
Organism: Paraburkholderia guartelaensis; assembly: GCF_004353905.1. Taxonomy (GTDB): domain Bacteria; phylum Pseudomonadota; class Gammaproteobacteria; order Burkholderiales; family Burkholderiaceae; genus Paraburkholderia; species Paraburkholderia guartelaensis. The sequence goes on from NZ_SMOD01000034.1 coordinate 50,481, forward strand.
CCGCGGCGCGCGCATGACGCGTGCCGCCGCCCAGCCACAGCAGCGGGCGCTTCGCCTTCGCGAGTTCGTTTGCCAGCTGCTCCACACGCGCTTCGTCGTGCGTGAGCGTCGTGAGGTGCGGCGCCGTGAGATCGGCGGGCCAGTCGGTGAGCGCCGCCTGAATGTCGATGGGAATCTCCACGCTTACCGGGCCGCTCGGCGCCGTCTGCGCCACGCGCACCGCTTCGCGGATCGTGGGCAGCGCGGTCTCGACCGAACGCACGCGGAATGCGGCCTTCGAAATCGACGAAAGCATGGTCAACTGATCGGGCGCCTCGTGAATGTACGCGAGGTCCTGATCGAGGTATTCGGTTTCAATCTGGCCGGTGATATGCAGCAGCGCCGTGCCTGCCGTAAGCGCTTCGACCATTGCGCCCGCCGCGTTGCCCGCCGCCGTGCCCGTGCTGGTGAACGCCACGCCAAGGCCGCCCGAGACGCGTGCAAGGCCATCCGCCATGTTGACCGCGCCCGCTTCGCCGCGCGCGCCGACGTAGCGGATGTTGCCGCGCGTCCCGATGGCGTCGAGAATCGGCATGTTGTGGATCGAGATCACGCCGAACGCGGTTCGGACTCCACATTGTTCGAGGAAGGCGGCGATCAGTTCGCCGACGGTGGTTTTGTTAGACATGACGTGCAACGCCTCCAGATACATCGATATGACTGCCCGTCGTATAGGACGACAGGGACGTGGCCAGATAAAACAGCGCCTGGGCGGCTTCTTCGGGGCGGCCGAGGCGGCCAAGCGGAATGTGCTTCTTGCGCGCGAGCGCTTGCGTCCAGTCTTCCCAGCTCTGGCCCGCGGACTGCGCCTCCTGGTCGCTTTCGTAGCGCCGGCGCCACTGCCCCGACTCCACGATGCCGATCAGGATCGAATTCACGCGGATCTGCTCGGGCGCGAGTTCGACGGCGAGCGACTTGATGAGGCTCAGCACACCGGCGCGCGCGGACGAGGTCGCGACCATATGCGGCTCGGGCTGCAGCGCGAGCAGCGAGTTCACGCAGACGATCGCGGCGTTGCCCGCTTTCGCGGCATGGCGCAGCAGGGGCAGGAACGCGCGAGTCGGGCGGATGATGCTGAAATACTTGAGGTCGAGTTCCTCGCGCCACGCTTCGTCCGACGTATCGGCGAAGGTGGAAACGCGGCCTTGCCCCGCGTTGTTCACGAGCATGTCGGCGCGGCCGAATCGTTGTTCCACTTCTGCCGCGAACGCGGCGACTTCGCCCGCGTCGAGCACGTCGCAGCGCGACGCGAGCAGTTGCGCTTGCGGATAACGCTCGCGCAGGCCGCGTTCGGCGCGCGCGAGGCGGTCGCTGTCGCGGCCGCAGATCGCCACCGCTGCGCCCGCACGCAGAAAGAGTTCGGCGGTGGCGAGGCCAATGCCGGACGAACCGCCCGTCACGACCGCGACCTGACCGGTCAAATCGAGTTGAATCATTTGATCCCCAATGCTTTCATGTAGGGCGCACCCTTGCCGGCGGATGCCTGAGGCCTGCTTTGAGGCCGATAATTCAGGCGCTTCGAGAGTTCGTTGGCTGTGTGGCGCACTTTGTCGATCAAACCGCCGTCGAGCAGCTGCGCGTCGATGCCGGGGCGCGGAATGGTCGTCGTCACCACGGCGGCAATGCGGCCCGTGTCGTTGCGCACGGGCGCCGACACCACGGAAATGCCGCGCTCGAACGACGATTCGCTCACGGCATAGCCGCGTTCAGCGTCTTCGCGAATGCGCTCGAACAGCGCTTCGACCGTCTCCGGCGTGGAAGGCGTGAAGCGTTCGAGCCGCGGCTCTGGATAAAGCGCACGCAATTCACCGAGGGTGAGATCGCCCATCAGCACCTGGCCGTGGGTCGTGGCGTGCGCCGGCAGGCGCGTGCCGACATTCACTTTCACCGAACTAAAAATGGGCGCGTGGCTCTGCGCCTTGGCGACGAACACGATATCGCGTCCGTCGCGAATCACGATATGCGAGGTCAGTCCCGTTGCGTCGCGCAGCGCCTCGATCAACGGCAGTCCGAGGTCGGTGAGTTCGAGCGAGCTGAGGTATTCGAAGCCCAGACGCAGCACGGCCACGCCGAGGCGATAGTTACGGTCGCGGTCGGCGCGCTCGAGAAAGCCCAGCGATTCGAGCGTTTGCAGCAGACGAAACACCGTGGTGCGCGGAATGCCCAGGCGGCGCGAGAGTTCGGGCGCGTCGAGCACCGGCTCGCGCGGCGAGAATTCGGTCAGGATACGCAGGCCGCGCTCCAGACCCGGCACGCGGTAGCTGGCGTCGTTGCGGTCTTCGTCGACGTCGGGTGTCATGCCTTAAGCTCCGTAGTACTGACTGTACGAGTCAGCGTGGATTCGATCAGCGTGCTATAAGCCTGCGGTTGTTCGATATAGCCCGCGTGGCCCGCTTGCGGCACGAGATGAAACGGCGCGCGGGCGACCTGCGCGAGCCGCTCGCAGGCTTCGGGCGGCGTAATCGTGTCTTGTGCACCTACCGCGACGGTCATCGGCACCTTGCCCACGCATCGCGCGAGGTCGGCGGCGAGGTCGGCGTTCGCGAGCAGATGCGTGGCCTGGGCGTAGCCGTGCGGCACGATGCGCGCCATGTTCCAGCGCACCCAGGCACGTGCGGCGTCGCTGGCGTGCGGCGAAAGCATGTTCGCGCTGCGCTGCTCCGCGAGACCCTGCGCACCGAGATCGGCGAGCATCGCTAGGCGCGAGTCGCGCTTTTGCGCGCGCACAGCGGCATCGGCGGCGCCATAGCCACCGGCCGGCGAAATCAGCAGCAAACTGGCCACGCGCTCGGGATGTGCGGCGGCAAACGCACCTGCCATGATCGCGCCGAGCGAGTGGCCCACCAGCGCGCAACGCGCGATTTGCAGCGCGTCGAGCCAGTCCGCCAGCACGCGCGCATAGTCCGCCGCGACCGGCGACGCGCTCGCGACAGGCGTGGAAGCGCCGTAACCGGGCGCATCCCACGCGAGCACGCGGCGCGCGCCGCCGAGCGCTTCGAACTGCTGCACCCACGAAGCCGCCCCGGAGCCGATACCATGCAGGAGCACGTTCGGCAGCGCTTCCTTATCGTCCTCGACCGCGCCCACGGCTTCGCGATAACTCACGCTGGCCTCGCCCGCCCGCGCACTCTGCAGTGCGAAGCGCGCGAGCCGCGTTTCGAGCGTGGCGGCGGATGATGCGGTGTGGATCGTGTCGTTCATGGCTTCGGTTCGGGTTGCGGCAATGTTGCTTACTTCATCTCGCGCTTGATCTTCGCGAGCGGCGAGTCGGGCGGATACGTCGGCGTGATGGGCTTCGACGAACCGAGCATCACGCACATCAGCGCATCCTCTTCGCCCACGTTGATTTCCGTGCGGTACACGCCCGGCGGCACCGAGATCAGGTCTCGTTCGCCCAGCACGGCTTCCCACGTCTCGCCGTCCTTCTCGCAGACGACTTTCATCTTGCCGCGCAGCACGAAGAAAATTTCTTCGACGTCGATATGGATATGGCTCGGGCCGATGTTGCCGGCCGGAATCACCATGGTCGAGAACGTGAAGCCGCCCGCGGGCACGGTGTTGACGTCTTTCGCGACGCCCGTGCCGCCCGTGCCCACGTAGCGCATTTGAGCGCGGCGGTACTTCGGGTCGTAGTCGGCCTGGAACTTCAGCGCGTCCCAGTCGTAGCGGCGCGTTTCGAAGCGCGCCACGCGCGTGTTCATCCAGTCTTCAAAGCTCGCGTCGGCGGGGCAGTCCCACGACTTGCGCTCGATATCGGCATCGGCCATGTTTTCTCCTTGGGTTCTTTCGAACCTATCGTCAGTTCTACGAAATCAGTTCATCACGAAGCCGCCGTTGACCGGCAGCAACTGTCCGGTCACAAAACGCGCAGCGTCGGACAAGAGGAACAACACCGGGCCCGTCACATCCTCGGGCACCTGCGCGCGCCGCAGCGCCCGCCCTTCCAGGTAGTACGTATGGCGCTCGGCGGGTACGTAAGCCGTCGCCTCCACTTCGGTCAGGCCGGGCGCAATGGCGTTGACAGTGATGCCGTCCGCGCCGAACTCGCGCGCGAGCGAATGCGTCATCGCGATCACGGCGCCCTTGCTCGCCACATAGGCGAGCAGTTTGGGCGCGCCCCACAGCGCCGTATCGGAAGCGATGTTGACGATCGCGCCGCGGCCCGACTCGCGCAACCAGCGCTGCGCTGCCGCGCACATGAGCCAGGTGCCGCGCACGTTCACGTCCATCACCGCGTCCCACGTCTCGACGCTCACTTCGTGCGCGAGCTTGCCGCCCGAGTTCGTGATCGCCGCGTTGTTGATGAGCGCGTCCACACCGCCCATACGCTGTGCAGCGGCATCGACGAATGCGGCGATGCTTGCCGGCTGCGCGAGATCGAGCGGCGCGAAGGCGACGTCGTGCCCGGCTGCGCTGAGTTGCTGAGCGAGCGTTTCGCCCGCCTCGACCAGCACGTCGCCGAAGGTCACACGTGCACCGGCCTCCGCAAGCGCCTTCACGAACGCCGCACCCAGACCGCGTGCGCCGCCCGTGACGACCACTCGCCGCCCGGCGAGCGCGACCTGCGCCGCAAACGTGGCGTCATGCATGGCCATGCTCTGCGGCTTGTGCGTTGGCGCCCTTCCCGGCGCGCAGCGCGTCGAGTTCGGCGAAGTGCTGCTGGGCGCGCTGGCGCAGCATGCGCCGCACACGCGTCATGCCGACGTCGTGCTGATAGAGGAATTCGTGATCGCGTGCATTCGGCGCCATGCTTTCCAGCACATAGCGGTCTTGCTCCAGCACGGCCCAATGCAGGCCTTCGAGGCGATTGCGATACATGAAGCGCCATGCGTCGCGCTGCCATCCCTGCACCTTGCGCGTGCGCCAGAAGTAGACCTGACAGTTGTTTTCGTCCACCGGCACGGCGAAGCCGATAATGCCGAAGTTGCCACCCGGGCCGAACTTCTTCTTGTACGGAATCGCGAGGCGCATCCACAGGCAGCCGGTTTCGCCCAGTTCGACCCAGTCGAAGTTGACGTCGCGCTGGCCGACCTTTTCGAACATGAGGCCGGATTCGGTCTTGCGCACGCGCATGTCGGCCTGCTTGTCGCCATCGGCCATCGAATGCGAGGTGGCGTGCAGATACGCGCCGTGCATCGGGTCCATCACGTTGTCGATGGCGTACTGGTAATTACACTTCCAGTTCGACACGCACAGAAAGCTTGCGTACTCCTCACCAACAAGTTCCTCCGGCAACTGCAGCGGGGCCGCTTCCTTGTGCGCTTCGTCGCCGAACCACAGGAACACCGCGCCGGCATGCTCCTGCGCCGGATACGACTTCACGCACTTCTGCCCTTCGAGGGGGCACGCCGAAACGGCCGGCACGTTCTGCACCGTGCCGCCGCCATCGACTTCGATGCCGTGATACCAGCACGCCACGCGGTTGCCGAGGTTCCAGCCGAGGGACAGGCGTGCTCCGCGGTGCGGGCAGCGGTCTTCGAGCGCATGGACCTGGCCGTCCTGATCGCGCCACAACACGATCTGTTCGCCGAGGCGCGTGATGCCGATGGGCGCGTTGCCCACCTGCCAGCTCGGGGCAACGGGATACCAGTAGTTCTTGATGCCGCGGTCGAGATAGGCGCGGATGGGATCGGCGCCGCCTGCGGCTTCAATCGTGGGGGACGTCATGTGGGGTCTCCGTATTCAGTATTGGCTGCGCCGGCTCATTCGGCGAGCAGACGGAATTCGGCGGCGAGGCGCTCGGCGTTCCATGCTGCGCCTTCGGGCGTGCGAAAGCCGATGCGGTTCAGGCCCGCCACGACTTCCTCGAGTTCGGCGGCGCCCGCTTCGAACACCTGTTCGAGTGCGTCACCGAAGTCGTTTTCGTATTGGGTGGGCTCCGCCTTGCGCGTTTGCCACACCATGTTCTGCGCCTCGCCCGGCTGCTCGATCACGCCTTTGCCGGCGACGTTGTTCGGTTGCGGCGCGAGCCAGGGCTTGAGCCACGGATTGAAATTCACGGGGACTTCTCGCATGTCATTCCACCTTGATCTGGATTTCTTCACCGGCGAGCCGCACTGAGTACATCTTCAGATCGCGGCCGCCGGGCTCCTTGAGGCACTTGCCGGTCGGGATATGGAACACGGCTTCGTGCAGCGGACATTCGACGGTGTCGCCATCGACGAAGCCTTGCGTCAGCAACGCGTAAGCGTGTGGGCAGACGTTTTCCAGCGCGTAGATCTCGTCGCCCACCTTGTAGATGCCGATCTCCGTGCCGCCGAGTTTGTATTCGAGCGGCCCGTCTTCGGTCAGATCGCCGGCATGCCCGGCGCAGCGCCATTCTTCAGCCATTTGTCACCTTTCCCGTTCAACCGTGTTCCATATACGGAACAGTAGTTCGTGTATGGTCAATTATGAAACGGTCTCGGGAAGAAAAAAATAGAAATCCGGTGCGCCTGGGGAAAACACCGAGCGCAGCTTTCAAGATGACATCTTCGAGGTCGCCAAGGGTGCCGTTCTGGTTGCCAAAACGCTTACGGCACGTGCACTTACGCGCGTATGGCGCATCCGGGTAGCGGGCGGCACCTGGGGGAATCACCGTCCCAAAAAAGTGTTTTGGCGTCTCGCAAGAATCTCTATACTTTCCATAGGCAGCACGTCTAACCATATATGGAACAAACGGAGCCACGCGAGAGCGCTTGCCGACAGAAGCACGCCGCGCACTGCCTGTGGATTAGCCATGCAGGTTGGGTATGCCGGATCGATAGCCCGGCTTTTCGTCATACGATCAGGAGTCCAAAGTTGAAGCATTTCATTGCCGCGGGGTTGACGGGCATTTGCGCCGTCTCGTCTGCATGGGCGCAAAGCAGCGTCACGCTTTATGGCAGTCTGGATGCGGGCGTGGCCTACGTCAGCAACGTAGGGGGTCATTCGAAGTGGATGATGGAGCAGGGCAACACCCAGCCTGACCGCTGGGGCCTGCGCGGTCAGGAAGATCTGGGCGGGGGCCTCAAGGCGATCTTCCAGCTGGAAAACGGCTTCTACACCAACACGGGCGCGCTGGCGAAGGCCAACACGCTGTTCAACCGCCAGGCGTATGTGGGCCTGAGTTCGGAGCAGTTCGGCACGCTGACGCTCGGCAATCAAACGCCGTTCTCGTTCGACGTCCTCGATCCGTTCAGCACGGCTTATCTCGCGGCGAGCTGGTACGCGTTCCACCCGGGCAACATCGATCAGCTGGCCGATACGGGCGTCGTGCCTTACAACAACTCCGTCAAATATCGTTCGCCGAGCTTCTACGGCTTCACGGCGGGCGCGATGTTCGGCTTCGGCAATACCACGAACTTCTCGACCGGCAGAACGATGGGCTTTTCGCTCAGTTATGCTAACGGTCCGTTCAAGGCCGGTGCGTCGTGGTCGAATGAGCACGACCGCTCGGTGTCGATCGCGACCACTGGCATCACGGAGTTCCAGGGGCAGCCTGCGGCCACCTATATGGCCGACAAGGTCGAGAACATGGGCGTGGGCGCGTCGTACTCATTCGGCAAGCTGCTCGTGCACGCCCTCTATACGCGCACGAAGCTGCAGTCCAATGGCTATTCCGACACGTTCCAGAGCTACGACGCCGGTGCGAACTACCAGTTCACGACGGCCAACGCCGTAGTGGGCGGCGCGGCGACGTCCACGCTGTCCGGCCGCCGCTGGACCCAGGCGATGATCGGCGACGTGTATTCGCTTTCGAAGAGCACGCAAGTCTACGTGAACGCGCTTTACCAGCACGCCAACTCGGAAGCACAGGCCGCCTTTTTCACCGCGGGCGTGTCGAGTGGACGCAATCAGGCGATTGTGCTCGCGGGCATTCACCACTCGTTCTGATCGCGGCACCTGCGGGCGCCGTGCCTGAACATGGCCTCAGATGGCGTGCGTATTGCGGGTGCGCGCGGCCTGTGCCGCAGTCGGGTCGCTCGCCGCGGGCCGGTAATTGAGCCGCGCCGAGAGGTCGATCGCCGCGGCGCACACGGCGGCGACGAGCGGCGCGCGCTCGGCCTCGCCGATGTCCGATCGCGGCACGGTTGCGGTGAGCGCCGCCACGATACGGCCCGACTGATCCCTCACCGGCGCGCTCACCACCGAGATGCCGGTTTCGAACGACGCTTCGCTCACCGCGTAGCCCTGCTGCGCGAACTCGCGCACGCGCGCATAGAGATCGGCGACGGTCGCGGGCGTGCGCTCCGTGTAGCGTTCGAGCTGTTTCTCGGGGTAGAGCGTGCGCAATTCGGCGAGCGTGAGGTCGCCCATCAGCACCTGGCCATGCACGGTGGCGTGCGCGGGCAAGCGCGTGCCCACGTGAACCTTCACGGAGCTGAACATCGGCTCACGTGTTTGTGCCTTCGCCACGAACACCACGTCGCGCCCGTCACGAATCAAAAGATGGGTGCTGAGGCCCGTCGCGTCGCGCAGGCGCTCGAGCAGCGGCGTGCCGAAGTCGGTAAGTTCGAGCGAGCTGAGATATTCGAAACCGAGGCGCAGCACCGCCACGCTCAGCCGGTATTGCCGGTCACCGTTGGCGCGCTCGATGAAGCCGAGCGCTTCGAGGGTCTGCAGGAGGCGAAACGTGGTCGTGCGCGGAATGCCGATACGCCGCGAAAGTTCGGGCGCGCCCAGCACGGGTTCGCGCGCCGAGAATTCAGCGAGAATGCGCAGGCCGCGCTCGAGACCAGGCACGAGATAGGTGGACGCGCCCGCGCCCTCTTCGTCCGCTTCGGGATTCGCTTCGGCATTCGCACCAGCGGCATCCACGGCGGCTGCGGTCTCCTCGGGAGGCAGCGCTGCGCGCTTGCCCGGCCCGGCGCTGCGGCGCGCGGGGCCTGTCGTTTGTTTAGTGACCATTGGCGGCTTGAATGGGTGGACCGGGTTGGACCGGGTTTTACCCGGCCGGACCTTTCTTTGATGGGGTCAATCATAACGCGAAGCGCCGCCGCCCCATGCCGCCCCTTCGATATGCGAACATCGCAGCTTCGCTCGCGAACGCCCTCCACCCATGCCGAAAATCCGGAAAACACTCGCCACGCTGCTGGGCATCGCACTCGCCGCGGGCAGCGCCGCCGCACAACCGGCGCAGAAGCCGCCGGGGCCGGCCATGATGGTCCATTTCGACTACTACCCGAAAGACCGCCCGCAGATTCATGCGCTCGAACAGCGGCTGGCCGGCGCCATCAAGCGCGCGGATGCAGGTGAGCTCGGCGAAACCGAAATCCACATCGACGGCAACGACGGCTATCTCTACATGTACGGGCCCGACCCGGACCGGCTGTATCGCGTCACGAGCCCGATCCTGAAGTCGTCCAGACTCACCGCGCACTCTGAAGTCACGAAGTGGTACGGGCCTCGCAGGGAAACGTTCGTGATTCGCTGAGGCGTGCGCGCCTCAAGTTTTAGGGTGGCACTCGAAGCGGATAACGGAGGCCTGCTGCTGCAGCGCCTCGATACCCTCGGTGTGTTCCATACCGAGGCTCGTTTGCATGCCGCGGCTCTCGCAGTAGTCCGTGGCTTCGCTCACCGCTCGCTTGTGGGCCCGCGCCCATGCGAGGCGCCCGCCGGTTGCGGACGCGGACACGACGAACGTGCCCTGCTTGTCCGCCGCGGTGACGTCGCTGGCCGACGCGCAACCCGCCAGCACCGCGCACGCGGCGACAAGCGATAGGGCGACCCTGGGCCAGGACCGGCTTGCCACGCCTGCAAGTCTGGCGGTCCCTTTGAAAATCTGCTGCATGAATCCCTCTCACGATCGAGCGTCGCAATACGCTCATGTAGCAGTGGATTTTAGGGTCGCCCTATCAAAAGTCTATGCCCATAGATTGAATTCACTGTTACCGCGAGAAATACAATCACGATCCCTTTCTGGCCCTATGAACGCGACGAGCGGCTACGCGAGATGTTTCGCGAGAAACGCGTGCATCAGCGCCGCGATGTCGTCGACTTTTTCGTCGAGCGCGAAATGGCCCGCATCGAGCAGATGCACCTCGGCGTCGGGCAGGTCTCGCTGATACGCGCCCCCCGCCGCCGCGACGAACGAACTATCGTAGCGGCCCCACATCACGAGCGTGCGCGGTCGATGCGCGCGCAGCCATGCTTGCCAAGCCGGGTAAGCGGCAACATTGGTGCGGTAGTCGTAAAGCAGCGCGGCCTGGATCTCGGCCTGGCCCGGCAGATTGAGAAACGCGAACTCGTCTGTCCACGTATCCGGGTTGTAGCGCTCGGGGTGCGGGCTGTCGCCGGCATGGCGAAACCGCGTGGCTTCGAACGAAACGAACGCCTCGAAGACTTCGGGCTTCGCAGCCGGGTTGGCCCAGTACTCCCTGATCGCCGCCCACTTACGCCCGAGGCTTTCCTCGTGACTGTTCGCATTCTGGATCACGAGCGTTTGGAGACGCTCCGGGTGCGCCAGCATGATGCGAAAGCCCACCGGGCCGCCGTAGTCCTGCAAATAGAAGCTATAGCGGTCAATACCGAGTTGCTCGAGCAAGCCGTTGATCGATTCCGCGAGATGGTCGAACGTATAGGCGAACCGCGCGGGCGGCGGCGCGTCGCTATGGCCGAAGCCCGGATAATCCGGCGCGATCAGGTGATAACGCGCGGCGAGCAGCGGAATGAGCGTGTCGAACATCCGCGAAGACGAGGGAAAGCCGTGGAGCAGCACGATGGTGGGCGCATCCACGGGCCCCGCTTCGCGATAGAAAATGCCGACGCCGTTCACGAGCGCGCGGCGATATGTGATCGTCCCTGAATACGAAAGACCCGGCGATGCCTGCGTGCTCTCATTGCTCATGTTCGACTCCGCTCGATGTGGTCGCAGCGATTTCCAACCGAAGCGGCATGATCGCGCACGCGTGGCGCCGCCGTCAAACCAGGTGCATGCCGCGCTCAGGCCGGCACGCCTTCCATAGCGCGCCCGGAACGTCCCCACGCCACCACGACGCCGAGACCAAGCACCGCGAGGCACACGATCGGCACGATCATCGGGCCGAACGCGGTGCCCGTGAGCTTGCCCGCGAGCGGCATGAGGTTCTGGCCGAAGAAGCCGCCGAGATTGCCGATCGAGTTGATCGCAGCCACGCTCGCCGCCGCCCGCGCGCCGGTGAAGTAGCGCGGCGGCATCGACCAGAAGCACGGATACAGCAGCGGAATGCACGCGCCGCCGAACACGAGCGCGATGAAGCGCAGCGGCGTGGAGGGCAGCAGGAGACACAGCAGGAAGCCCAGCGTGCCGAGCGCCGCGACGATCGCCATCGCACGAAGAATGCTTTTCGCGCGGCGCAGCTTCGACGGCAGCCACAGCAGCAGCAATACCGCAAGCGCCCACGGCAACATGCTCAACAGCCCGTTCACGCTGCTCGACACACCGAACGACTTCACGAGCGTGGGCAGCCAGTAGGTCACGCCGTAGAGCGACGTCGACATCAGCATATAGGTCGCCGCGAACAGCATCACACGCGGATCGAGCAGCGCCTTCCAGGGCTGCGAGTGTTCGGCGTGCTCGGGCTTTTCGCGCTCGTGCGCGGCCGCCACGATCTGCTTTTCGCGCTCGTTCAAAAAGCGCGCTTCCTGGTACGACGCCGGCAGCAGCCTGAACACGGCGATCCCGACCAGCACGGCGGGCAGGCCCGTGGCGATGAACACCCACTGCCAGCCGGCGAGGCCCCATACGCCATTGAGGCTCAGCAGCCAGCCGCCCACGAGCGAGCCCAGCATATTGGCGAGCGCGCTGCCCAGCGTGAAGATGCCGAGGACGCGCGCGCGATAGCTTTGCGGAAACCACAGCGTGAGGTAGTAGATCACGCCGGGATAGAAGCCGGCTTCGGCGACACCCAGCGCGAGGCGCAGGCCGCAGAACACCTTCATCGAGGTGGTGAAGCCCATCAGCACCGTAATCAAGCCCCAGGTGAGCATGATGCGCGCGAGCCACACGCGCGCGCCGAAGCGGTGCAGCGCGAGAGTGCTAGGCACCTCGAACAGCAGATAACCGATGAAGAACAGCGACGACGCAAGGCCGAACGCCGTTTCGGTCATGTTGAGGCTGTGCACCATCTGCAGCTTCGCGAAGCCGACGTTTTGCCGGTCGATGAACGAAATCAGGAACATCACGACGAGGATCGGCATGAGGCGGCGCGCGATCTTCGACATGACATCCCGCTCTTCGACGGATTGTTGATCGACGGTTGAGTCTGTATTCACTCTGTTCTCCTACGTTTATTTGTGTCTATGCGTATGTCTAGGACGGACGGAAATCCCCGAGCATCGCCACGAACATGTCGTTCCATGTGCGCGGCTTCGCCTTGATCGTGCCCACCATGTACAGAAAATCCACGTACTCCATCAACTGCTCGGGCCAGACGGAAAAGCGCGACTCCGGTGCGGAGAGCGTCTGCACCACGTGCTCGCGCGACGCGCCGAAGCCCGACGAATCGACATAGATCTGCGCCGCGGCCGCCTTGTCCTTCGCAATCATCCGGTTCGCCTCGTCGAGCGCGTGAAGGAACGCTTTTGCCAGCGCCGGCTCGGTGTCGACGAGGCGCTTGGGCGCGAACACCACGTCGAGCGTGAGCGGCCCGAGCACGTCGACCGAATTGACCACGCGGTGGATGCCCGGCTGCTGCAATTCGAGCGTCGAAAATGGCGGCGACGCGAAATGCGCGGTGATGCCGCCCTCGCGCCGGATCAACGATTGCATGGCCTGCGGATGCGGCAGACCGACGGTGATCGAATCGAGTTGCGCGAAGTGCTGCGGCCCGAGCAGCTTGCTCGCCACCATTTGCAGCACGACGGCCGAAAGCGAGGTGCGAATGCCTGGCACCGCAATGCGATCGGCGCTCGTGAAATCACGCAGCGTCGCGATCTGCGGCCGGTTCGTGTTGAGCGAGAGCGCCGTGGCCGAAAGGCCGCTGATGCCGATCACCTCGACGTTCGGTATGCCGCGCGCCCGCGCCCACAGTTCGATGAAGCCGGGCGCGCCCACGGCGGCGAAGTCGAGCGTGCCGGCCATCATGGCGTCGTCGACAGAATTGCCGCCGTCGAGCCTCACCCACTCCACGCTCACGTCCGCGAGCCCCTGGCGGGCCGCATGGCGCTCGAAGAGCCGCGCCTTTTCCATCACGAGCAGCGGCAGATACAGCAGGCCATAGCCCTTGGAAATGCGCACCGTGCGCGGCGTGGCCCTGACCCAGGCAGGCGCGAGCCCCGCGGCAACGGCAGCCGCGCCAAGCCCGGCCACAACGAGCGCGCGCCGACGCGGTGAAGGCCGCGGCAACTTCACGCGCATCTTGCCGTCTCCGTTGGTTCGTGTCGTAATCACGTCGCTCTATCTTCCATGGTTCGCGAGATTACCGGGCGAGTCTGAGAAAATGCTGAGAAACATACAGAGTAGACCTCGGGGAAAACCCGCAATCGCACCCATGAAGATTTTGGCAGGAACGGCATCATGCGCATTCTGGTGGTAGAGGACGACGCGGAAATCGGCGCGGCGGTCCGCAGCCGCCTCACGCGCCTCGGTCACGCGGTGGACCTCGAAGCAAACGGCGCCACGGCGAACAGCCTGCTTGGCGTGGAGCGCTTCGATCTGGTCGTGCTCGACGTGATGCTTCCCGCCATGGACGGCTTCGAGATTCTGCGCCATCTGCGTGCGGCGGGCTCGACCACGCCGGTGCTGCTCCTCACCGCACGCTCGGCCATCGACGATCGCGTGAGCGGCCTCGGCCTCGGCGCCGACGACTACCTCGTCAAGCCGTTCGACTATCGCGAACTCGAAGCGCGCGTGCAGGCGCTCCTGCGCCGCAACAGCGGGCACGCGAACGATGTGGTGAGGCTGGGCGGTCTCGCCATCGACCGCAGCAGCCGGCTTGCCGAACTCGACGGCAAACCGCTTTCGCTTTCGCGCCAGGAATTCGCACTGCTCGAAATCCTCGCCAGCCGTCCGCAACGCATCTTCCCGAAGGAAGAATTGCTGAATCAGTTGTTCAGCTACGGCAACGAGCCGACTGCGAACGCCGTCGAACAATACGTCACGCGTGTGCGCAAGAAGCTGCAGGGCAGCTCAGTCGAAATCCGCACGGCGCGCGGCATGGGATATCAAATTGCCGCGCTTTGACTGGTTCCCGAAAACGCTGCTCGGGCGCACGCTGCTCTTCATCGCGCTCGTCGTGGCTTCGGGCGCAGCGGCGCTCGCGGGCATCGCGCGCTATTACGCGGGCGTCGCTTCCGAGCGCGCCTACGATCAGCTGCTTGCGGGCGCAACCATCCAGGTCGCCGAGAACCTCTACGTGCAAGGCGGCGTGCTCGCGCTCAATCCGCCGGTGGCCGCGCTCTCCACGCTCTCGCGCTATGACGTCGTCTACTACAAAGTGGTCGACGCGCGCGGCCTCGTCGTCGCGGGTTATGGCGACCTTCCCGGTCCCGCCGATACGAAGAGCGCGATGAGCGCGCATCAGGGTCCGACATTCGCGAACGCCCGCTACCAGGGCGAGCGCGTGCGCACCGCGACCATCGGGCGCTACATGCCGGATGCGCGGCCGCCAGGCTGGGCCCTCGTCACCGTCGCGCAGACGACGCATGCCCGCCAGCAGCTCACGAACGACATGAGCCTCAAGGTCTGGACGCTCATTTTGCTGATGAGCGTGCTCGCCATCGGCGCGAGCGGCCTTGCGATCCGGCGCGGCCTGCGTCCGCTTGCGCAGATCGAGCAGATCATCGCCGCGCGCGACCCGGCCGATCTGCGGCCCGTGGCGCACGACACGCCGAGCGAAATCAACGCGCTGATCGGCGCCATCAACGGGCTGATCGGCCGCCTCGCGGAACGCATGACGGCCATGCAGCGCTTTATCGCCGACGCCGCGCACCAGATGCGTACGCCGATCGCGCGTCTCGACGCGCAGATCGAATTGCTCAGCACCGAGTCCGATCCCGCGCGCCACGCCGCGCGGCTCGAAGCATTGCGCGCCACCTGCTCGGACGTGGGCCGGCTCACCGGCCAGCTGCTCAATCACGCGATGGTGATTCATCGCACGGAAGTGGTCCCGCTGCAGCGCGTGGACCTCGCGAAGCTCGCCAGAGAAGTGCTGGGACGCACCATTCCGCTCGCCGACGAACGCGACGTGAAAGTGGCATTCGAAAGCAGCGCGCCGCAGGTCTGGATCGCGGGCGACCCCGTGAGCCTGCAGGAAGCGCTGTCGAACGTGCTGCACAACGCGCTGCTGCACGGCAAGGCGGACGATATTGTCGTCACCGTGAGCGCCTCGCAGGAGGCCGTCACGCTGACCGTGACCGACAACGGTCAAGGCATCGCGCGCGAACACTGGGACGCCGCGTTGCGTCCATTCGAGCGCATCGGCCAGGAAGGCGCGGAGCGCACGACCGGCTCCGGCCTTGGGCTCGCCATCGTGCAA
Source organism: Paraburkholderia guartelaensis (assembly GCF_004353905.1). Lineage (GTDB taxonomy): Bacteria > Pseudomonadota > Gammaproteobacteria > Burkholderiales > Burkholderiaceae > Paraburkholderia > Paraburkholderia guartelaensis. Next base: position 65,936 of record NZ_SMOD01000034.1, read on the forward strand.
GCGGTGATGAAGGCACACGGCGGGCGCGTGAACTTTGCGTTTCCCGCCGAGGGCGGGTTTGCCGTGGTGCTGACGTTTCCTCCTACTGAAGGCGAGACGCCTCCCGCTACGCCACTGTGAACGCCTCGCGAAAGCGTTGGAGCGCGAGTTCGTCGCCGCACGCGGTGCATCAGTGCCCTGATGGATGCGCCCGCGCATACATGCGCAATGCGAGCCAGCATACTCCAGCCCCAAGACCGCCCACCACGCCGCCGAAGCTGCCTAGCCACGACACGCCGAAGCCATTGGCAATATGGTTGCCGAGCAGCGCGCCCGCGCCGATCCCCACGTTGTAGAGGCCGGAATAAATCGAGACCGCGAGGTCCGCAGCTTCGGGCGCGAGCTTGAGCACCCATGCCTGCATGGCAAGGCCGAAGGAAACGATCGCGCCGCCCCACACCAGCGTGTGAACGGACAACGTGACGATGCTCAGCACGGCGGGAAACTGCACGAGCAGGCACACGCACAAGGCGATCACAGCCGCTTGCAGGAACTGCGCCGGATCGCGCGGATAAAGCCGATTGAAGAATACTGCCGCGGGAATGCCGGCACTGCCGAACAGGATCAGGATATAGGTGATGCGTTGACTGCTTTCGTGGCCCACGGCGTGAATGAAGGGCTCGATATACGTATACGACGTGAAGTGCGCGGTAACGACGAGTATCGTGAGCAGATAAAGCGAAGCCAGCATCGGCTTTCTGAACAGCACGGGCACGCTGCTGAACGAGCCCGTTTGCTGGCTCGGCAGCAACGGCAGCATCACGCGCAGCATGAGCAACGCGAACGCCGCCGCGCCCGCAATGACGAAGAAAGTCTGCCGCCAGCCCAGCGTCTCGCCAATCACGCGCCCAAGCGGTATGCCCGCCACCATGGCGATCGAGGTGCCCATGCCGAGCATGGCGAGCGCCCGGCTCTTGTTGCCGGGCGGCGCGAGCCTCACCACCAGCGAGACGGAGATCGACCAGAAGATGGCGTGCGCAAACGCAATGCCGATCCGGCCCACCATCAGCACTGTGAAATTCCAGGCCACACCGGTCACGATATGGCTGACGACGAAGAGCGCGAATATCCAGGTCAGCAGCTTGCGGCGTTCGACGTTGCGCGTCAGCAGCATCAAGGGCAGCGACGCCACGGCCACCGTCCACGCGTAGATCGTCAGCATGAGGCCGACGTCGGTCGGCTTCATGTGCAGGCTGTCGCCAATGGCGCTGAGCAACGCAACCGGCACGAATTCGGTCGTGTTGAAAATGAAGGCCGAAAGCGCCAATACGAGCACGCCCCACCAGGATTGGCCGGAAGAGACCGGTTCAGGCGTCGACATACGATAGATGCGGGGATCGATAAAGCGCGATTATCGCGTATCGCGCGGCATCCGATCCCTGAAGCGTACAGGGCCTCTTCCGGCCCCCGCCGCAAGCGGCGCGGGCCGAGTCCGCTCGTTTCACGGCTGCGGGTGCCTTCTTCGGGCACGCAGCCCGAACGCATACGCGAGCACAGCGGAAACGAGCAGCGTCGCGCTGACGAAATACAGCCCTAGCGAATAGTCGCCGCTCAAGTCGCGCAGCCGGCCGATCACCATCGGCCCGATCGTGCCGCCGATGAGGCTGCCCATCGCGTTGATGATCGCAATGCCCGCAGCGGCAGCGGAACCCGAGAGAAACTGCGTGGGCATGCTCCAGAGCGGCGGCTTCGCCGCGTTGATGCCGAAGTTCGCGATCGAGAGCCCAATGATCAGCACAATGGCGTTGGCGGCGTGTCCGGACATCAGCATGCCGATACCGGCCGCGAGACACGCAATCGCAACGTGCAGGCGGCGTTCGTTCGTGCGGTCCGAGTTGCGCGCCCAGAGCACCATCGTCACCACCGCGAACAGATTCGGAATCGCGTTCACGAGACCCAGTTCGAAGTAGCTGAAGCCGAAGTGGTGGATGATCATCGGCGCCCAGATGCCGATGGCGTAGAGCCCGGTCGACGTGCCCGCATAGACGAGCGCGAGCAGCAGCACGCGCGGGTCCTTCACGGCGCCCCACACGCTCGATTTGCTCTGCGCCGCCTTCGCTTCGCGTTCGCGCCGCATTTCGCCGCTCAGCCACTGCCGCTCGGCGGGCGCAAGCCATTGTGCGTCCTCGGGCCGGTCGGTCAGGTAGAAGTACGAAACGATGCCGAGCAGCACAGTCGGCGCGCCTTCGACGAGGAAAAGCCACTGCCAGCCGTGCAAATGCGCCACGCCCTCGAGGCTCATGAGCGCGCCCGAGATGGGCGAGCCGATCATGTTCGAGAGCGGCGCGGCGGTCATGAACATGGCCGTGACGAAGGCGCGATGGCGCGCGGGAAACCAGAAGCTCAGGTAGAGAATGATGCCGGGAAAGAAACCCGCTTCGGCAAGACCGAGCACGAAGCGCAGCGTATAGAAGCTGTACGGGCCCGTGACGAGCGCCGTGGCCGCGGAAAGCAGACCCCATGCAACCATCAGCAATGCGATCCATCTACGTGCGCCGACGCGCTGCAACGCGAGGTTGGACGGCATGCCGGCCGCAATATAGCCGACGAAGAAAATCCCCGCGCCAACGCCGAACATGGCCTGCGTGAGCCCGATGTCATGATTCATCGTGAGCCCGGCGAAGCCGACATTCACGCGATTCAGAAAGCTCAGGAAATACAGGACGATGATGAACGGCGTGATACGTCGTGAGACTTTGCGCACGACGCTGGGCTCCAGCGCGGCGGCGTCCTGCGGATGGACTGCGGCAATGTTCATGGGTGTCTCCGTATGGGCGCACTTGCCGCGCGTGGCAGCGAGTGCGCCCCTGTGCCGTTGCGTGCGTTGCACGAACGGTCTGGTTATGAATGAGGAGCTGACTGCGGGGTGATCAGCCGCGCTGCTGTTGCGCCGGAAGATCGATGCGGCACCACGGTTGCGCGGCCCAGTGTTTCGCCTCGAATGCGTCGATCGCTTCCTGTTGGCGCAGCGTCATGCCGATCATGTCGAGCCCTTCCACGAGCATCTGCTTCTGGCGCGGCGGCAGCGAGAACGCGTAGCGCTTGCCCGAAGGCGCGATCACGACTTCGTTTTCGACATCGATCGACACGTGCTTGTCGTCGCCGTTCGCCATTTCCGCGACCAGCGCCTCGACCTGTTCCGGCGGCAGCGTGACGAGGAGCAGGCGGTTGTTCGTCGAATTGAAGTAGAAGATCTCGCCATAGCTCGGCGCGATCACGGCTTCGAAACCCGCCTGCTGCAGGCCCCACACGGCGTGTTCGCGGCTCGATCCGCAGCCGAAGTTCGAGCCGCCGATCAGCACCTTCGCGCCACGATATTCGGCGCGATTGAGCACGAACGTCTCACGCGCGCGGCCGTCGGCATCGAAACGCAAGTCGTACAGCAGCCCGCGCGCGAGTCCCGATTTGTCGATGCCGAGCAGAAACTGCTTGGGCATGATCTGGTCGGTGTCGAGGTTGTTGACCGGCAGCGGCGCGGCAACGCCCGAGATCATGAACGGCTTAGCCATGTGCAAGCTCCTTGCGAATGTCGACGATGCGGCCCGCTATCGCGGCGGCAGCGGCCATCGCGGGGCTCATCAAATGTGTTTTGCTGTCGCGCCCCTGGCGCCCTTCGAAATTGCGGTTCGTCGTCGACGCACAGCGCTCACCGGGCGCGAGCACGTCATCGTTCATCGCGAGACACATCGAGCAGCCCGGCTGGCGCCACTCGAACCCCGCGTCGATCAGCACTTGCGCAATGCCTTCGCGCTCAGCCTGATCGCGCACCATGCCCGAGCCCGGCACGACCATCGCGCGCACCGTCGCGGCCACCTTGCGGCCGCGCACGACCTTGGCGACGGCGCGAAGATCCTCGATGCGCGCGTTCGTGCAGGAGCCGATGAACACGCGGTCGATGGGCGTACCCTCGATCGGCGCGCCTGCGGCAAGCCCGATGTAATCGAGCGACTTGTGCAGCGTCGCGGCGTCGAGACCCGCGCCTTCGGCTGCCTCGGGAATGCGGCCGTCCACCGGCACCGCCTGGTCCGGGCTCGTCCCCCATGTCACGTAAGGCGCGACGCGCGCGGCGTCGAAGCGATGCTCGATTTCGAATTGCGCGTCGTCATCGGAGCGCAGTTGCGACCACGCGTTGCACGCTGCGTCGAGCGTCTTCGCGTCAAGGTCGCGGACCTTGCCGGCCACGTAGTCGAGCGTCGTGCGGTCCGGCGCGATCAGCGCGGCGCGCGCGCCCGCCTCCACCGTCATGTTGCAGAGGGTCATGCGCGCCTCGGCGGTAAGCCCGGCGATCGCTGCGCCCGCATATTCGACGGCGTAGCCGCGCGCGCCCTGCGCGCCGATCTTCGCAATGATGTGCAGCACGAGATCCTTCGATGTCGTTCCCGGCGGCAGCACGCCGTCCACCACGATGCGCATGTCCTTCGCGACGCGATACACGAGCGTCTGCGTCGCCAATACGTGCTCGACTTCCGAAGTGCCGATGCCGAAGCCGAGCGCGCCCAGCGCGCCGTAAGTTGTCGTGTGGCTGTCGCCGCACAGCACGACCATGCCGGGGCGAATCAGACCGATCTCGGGCGCAACCACATGCTCGATGCCCTGCATGGGGTCGTGGATATCGAACAGATGAATGCCCTGCTCCACGCAGTTGCGCGTGAAGTTCGCGGCCTGCTTCGCGGCATCGACGATCTCGATCGTGCGCGCGGCCACGGGCACCGGCTTGCTGGGAATCACGTGATCGACCACGCCCATCTGCTGGCGCGGGCGCCGTACGCGCAGGCCCTTCTCACGCAGCCCCGCGAACGCTTGCGGGCTCGTGTACTCGTTCATGATGTGCAGATCGGCGTAGAGCAGAACGTGCTCGGCGTCGATGATCGATACGGTGTGCGAATCAACCAGTTTCCGGTAAAGCGTTTGTGAGGACATGATGAAGCCCGACTAAAAGTGACGAACGAACGGATCAGCGCTTAAGAAACGGCAGCACGCGTTCGAGGAGCAACTGGGGCGCTTCTTCCGCGAGGTAGTGGCCGCACGGTAGCGCCTCGCCGCTCACGCCGCCGTTCCAGCTACGCCACTCGGCTAGCGGATCGAAGCACTGGCCAACCGTGCCGTGCGCGCCCCACAACGCGAGGAACGGGCACTCGATGCGCTTGCCCGCCGCCAGATCCGCGCGGTCGTGTTCGAGGTCGATGGTGATCGAAGCCCGATAGTCCTCGCAGATGCCGTGTGCCGTCGCCGGGTCCGAGAGGCAGCGCAAATATTCCGCGTAGGCCTCGGGCGCGAATGGCGCGAGCCCTGCGCTGCGCGCGCCCATGGTCTGCTTCAGATACAGATCGGGGTCGGCGCGTATCAGCGTTTCCGGAAACGGCGCCGGGCGCACCAGAAAGAACCAGTGCCAGTAAGCGCGCGCGAATTCGAACGACGTCTGCTCGTACATCGCAACGGTTGGGGCGACGTCGAGCGTGATGAGCTGCGTAACCGCGTCCGGATGATCGATCGCCATGCGCGCGGCGACGCGTCCGCCGCGGTCATGTCCCATGACCGCGAACGACGGGAAGCCGAGGCCGCGCATGAGCGCCACCTGGTCGAGCGCCATGCGGCGCTTCGCGTAGTTGGCGTGGTCGGGCGTGCCCTGCGGTTTGCCGCTGTCGCCGTAGCCGCGCAGGTCGGCGGCAATTACCGTGAAATTCTCCGCGAGCGTTGGCGCCACCTTGTGCCAGATGGCGTGCGTTTGCGGGTGACCGTGCAGGAGCAGCAGCGCGGGGCCGCGTCCGCCCTTGATTGCGTGAATGCGAACGCCTTCGATGTCTGCTGAAGCGTCTGTGAAACCGTCGAACATGCTTGTCTCCCGAGGTTGCATGCAGTCTAATTGATGCCTTCAGCGATTGGGTTTCCGCAAAAGCAATCCGGTCGTAACTTCCAGGAACGAATCACGTAAGGCAACGGGAGCGGGCAATGGACGCGTTTTCCGATCTGAATCTCTTCGCACTCGTGGCGCGCAACCGCAATCTGGCGGCGGCGGCACGCGAGCTGGGGGTCACGCCGCCCGCCGTGAGCAAGCGGCTCGCGCAACTGGAGCAGCGCCTTGGCGTGCGGCTCGTGAACCGCACCACGCGGCGTCTGTCTCTCACGCCGGAAGGCGAGCTTTATCTCGCGAACGGCTCGCGCATCCTCGACGAACTCTCGGAACTGGAGCAACTCGTCACGCGCAGCCGCGGCGAACCGGCCGGCCTGCTGCGCGTGAACGCGTCGTTTGGTTTTGGCCGCGCGCATGTCGCGCCGGCGGTGTCCGCTTACGTCGAGCGATTTCCGTCGATGAAAATCCAGCTGCAATTGACGGAGCGGCCACTCAGTCTTCAGGAAGAAGGCTTCGATCTCGGCATCCGCTTCGGCGAGGTGCCCGACGCGCGCATCAACGCGCGGTTGCTGCTGAAGAACCGGCGCATCGTGTGTGCGTCGCCGGCGTATTTGAAGCAGCACGGCAAGCCGTCGGCGCCGCACGATCTGACGCGCCACGCCTGCATCGTGCTGCGCGAAAACGACTCGGCATACGGAACCTGGCACTTCTCGCGCGGCAAGCGCACGGAAACCGTGAAGGTCGACGGCGCGCTGTCGAGCAACGACGGCAGCACCGTGCTGCGCTGGGCGCTCGACGGTCGCGGCATCGTCGTGCGTTCGCAGTGGGAAATCGGCGAGGCGATCGAGCGCGGCGCACTCGTGCCGCTGCTTGCGGATTGGGCGCTGCCGAACGCCGATATCCACGCGATCTATCTCGAGCGCAACAAGCTCTCCGCGAAGCTGCGCAGTTTTGTCGATTTTCTCGGCGACTATCTGCGCGATGCGGTCGGCGCGGAAGTCGCCTAGCCGCGCGACGGCGAGGCTGAAGCTCACAAGCCGTCTGCATACATCCGCAACGCCGGGCGGGTTTCAGGCCGCACAGCTTCGCGTCATCGCTCAGGCGTTCTCTCTATACTGACCCGCGTGCCGCCTGCCCCTTTCCGTGACGTGCAGGCGCCGGCACGTTCCACCCGCATTGCCCATCCCTGGACGCCGCCACGAACCCCGCGCGAAGCGCAACCGCGCGCGCTGACGCGCCGGCGTCTGCCTGCTTTGTGATGCTGTAAAAGAAACTGGAGAGTTTCCATGAGCACCTTCACCACCCGCGATGGCACGTCGATCTACTACAAGGACTGGGGCAGCGGGAAGCCCGTCGTGTTCTCCCACGGCTGGCCGCTTACCGCCGATGCCTGGGACGCTCAAATGCTCTTTCTCGTGCAAAACGGCTTTCGCACGATCGCGCACGACCGCCGCGGCCACGGCCGCTCCGATCAGCCCGCCAAGGGCAACGACATGGACACCTGGGCCGACGATCTCGCCGACCTGCTCGACAAACTCGACGTGCAGGACGCCACGCTCGTCGGCCACTCCACGGGTGGCGGCGAAGTCGCGCACTACATCGGCCGCCACGGCACGAAGCGCGTCTCGGGCGCGGTGCTGATCGGCGCGGTGCCGCCCATCATGATCAAGAGCGAGAAAAATCCGGGCGGCCTGCCCAAGGATGTGTTCGACGGCATCCGCAAGGGCGTGATCGACGACCGCTCGCAGTTCTTCAAGGGTTATGCTAGTGACGCAAATGCAATATATCGGGTTCGGGGGTGCTCATCCTGCGCAGCGCGCCGCTCTATTTTTGACCTTTCGTTTGCCATGTTGCTAGTTCATATATATAACAAGAGGAGTGCTCTTCAGGAGTGACTTTCATGGGACCGTGGACAACCGACGACATCCGGAAAGCCCGAGGCGTCTCCTACTCTGCAGTGCTAAATTATTTGGGGGCACATCACAAGCGCGACCCGAGTTATGAGCCACTGGACAGGTCGAGCAAAAGCGTCCGCGTAAATGTGAACTTCGAGGGGAGAGAGTTCCGCTTCATTTTGACTGGCGAAAAATGGTTCAACGAACTAGCGGCCAATACGCCAGGTCGTGGTGGCGGCGGAACGATTGACTTTGTCAGGCATCTGACCGGAACGAATTTCGTCCACGCGGTAAAAATCTGCCTCGAAGCACAAATCGACGAAACCGACACTGCAGGACGATCGGTTCAACGATAGGGGAAAGAAATGTTGCGGCGCGAAATCGCTCGGCACCACACCGTCGCATATTCAAATGTAAAGCGGCCCGGCTATACCGACCGCAAGATTCACGTCCTGTACGTGTTGAATGGTGTGTCGTGTCAACCGACTCCGGTCGTCCAGCTTATTGAGTACTGCTATGAGAAAGGCAGGACGCGATCCCTTTCGTGGCAAAAGGAGGTGACCCGCGCGGCGGGCCTGTTTGTTGACTTCCTGAAAGCTAACGCCGCACATTTTCGTGATGCTGCAGAGCGTCCGCTAGTTTTCGAAGCGTTCGCAGACGCCCTTGTCGGCGGAACGATCGAACTCGGGGGAGATGACCCGACCGGATTGTGGTGGGAACCCAAGACCACAGCCCGCGCGACGATGTTGCTCAGACAAATAACGAACTTATCAGACTGGTTGGTCACGCGTTACAGCGCAAAGGCGTTGAACCCCTGGACTACTGCTTCATGGGCAGAACAGATAGCCTACTGGCGCAGATTTGATCGACGACATGCGGCGGCATTGCTCGCGCACACCGCATATCGCGAAGCCGTTACGGAACGTGCGAAGGCATCACGAACTGTCAAGATCCCGCGGAAGAACACCAGCAGCTTCAGCGCGCCGGTCAAATGTTTTCCCGAAGAGCGAATTTGGGATTTGCTATTCGAAGGTTTCGTCATCCCAGGAAAAGCCAAGTCACCCCACTTCCATGAGCGTTACAACGTACGCGACATGTTAGTCACCGTGCTCCTTCACGGTGGCGGATTACGAGAATCGGAGCCGTTTCATCTTTTCGTTTCCGATGTACTCATTTCGGGCGACTCAATGGTGCCGCATGTGCGCCTATATCACCCTGAGCAAGGGAAGGCGCCATTAGACTATCTTGACCCGATCACCGGCAGGCCACGTGTGGCCGAAAGGGAAGAATATTTGAGGGTCAACTACGGTCTTCAACCCCGAAATCTGGTTGAGGGTCGTTTTCACGCGGGATGGAAGGACCTGCATCTATCTGATGAGCGCGACAAGTTCGCTAAGGTCCATTGGTTTCCTTCGTACTGGGGAGATCTGTTCCTTGCCTTATTTCGGATCTATATCGCCAGTTGTCGGTCTAGGCATAGTCGACACCCTTATCTGTTAGTCAGCGGCAAGGGTGAATATCGCGGCGAGCCGTATACGGTGGACTCTTATCGACAGAGTCACGCTCGTGCCGTCAAGCGAATTGGTTTGACGCCGGCGAAGGCGCTCGGGACGACGCCACACGGTCATCGCCACGCCTTCGGGCAAAGACTTTCGGACAATGATGTACCACAGTTGATTATCCAGAGGGTGATGCATCATAAATCCCGGCGTTCTCAGGAAGTCTATACGGCGCCTTCGGACGCGAAAGTGGACGCTGCTCTCCGAGACGCACAGACAAAGCTATCTGGATTGCCTGCGTCAATTTTCGATCAGATCGAAGGAGCGTACTGAGTTATGAAATATGCTTTCAGTGAGGTTGGGAAGTTCACCGAATTTAAATCCGAAATAACTGGCCACATTCTATTCGTCAGCCATTCTGACGATAAGTTTCAAATTCCTACTCATCCTGATTTTGAACGCATCAATGCTATTGGCGTTGCGCAACAAAAGCACTGGGAGTCACTCACCGAAAGCCGAGAACCGAAGGCTGAACTGAGAGAATCGCTTTGCGCTTTTTCAAATATTTCTACAGTTTCCGAATACCAAGCTGCGCTCGACGAACTGCTTACGGTAACCATGGAGGTAGAGAATCTTTCAAAAACGCGAAAAAGACTGAAAGGTGCCAAAACCCGTACACTCGACCTTTTGCTTGCACTCTGGTCAGCCGACCAATTAGCGTGGCCGACAAAGCTACCCTTTGATTCAAAGGCCCTCTATCAATACAACGAGTTCACGCTCGCCCATCATTTCGCCTGGTTCAATGAGATCAAGCAGGCAAGTCCAAGTAAATCCGATACCGTCAAGAATCGCAGCGCCACCGTGATCCTTCGAAGCTGCACGACCACTTTAGGAATCAAAGAGATTGGCGATTTAACCAACGATAGCCTTTCCATGAAACGATGGGAAGGTACAAAAAAAATCTTCTACGGAGCGGTCAAATGTGTGCTTTTTATCCAGAAGAATCAGTATGGCCGCGCATCTGCTTTTCCTAGCGCGAGGTGGACACGGCATCTCTCTGGAGAGGTTGTCGACAATAAGTTTCTTTGGGCGATAGAAGAGAATTCTGACATGTCGCCATGGGCCTCTCTTCTCGAAAAATGGATTGAAAAAGCAAAGCGAAATCTTATTCACCGAAGAACCGCAAGTACGCATTTTTTGCGGTATCTGCTAGAGCAATCTGAGAACATTCCGAGCCCTGCACAGTTCTGCCGCCGCGACTATAGCCCGTGTAAGTCTTTCAAGTCGTGGATTGACGAGAAAGCGGAAATCGGATCTGACCGTTATCGAGCGAATGTCGTTAACCATGTAGCTGACATTTTCGATTGGTTTATCCTAGAGAAGCTCACCCTTGAAGACGACTTCGGTCACCCCGTTGTATCTCCAGAGCATTACAATCCCATCCCGAGGCAAGCATCTGGCGGCAACCCAAACCAGACCCATCGGGAAGCCATGCCTATCCGTTACATCAACGAACTCGTCTCAATTCTTACTGAAGACGACATGGCCTGGCCAAAACGGCAGCTTACAGATTACTTTGCATTCTATAACAAGGCAGAGAAGAGGTGGGAACGAGTGTGGTCACCGGTTCGCGCAATCTTGCTACTGGTCAAACTGCAACTCCCGCTTCGAACGTTCCAAGTCAGAGTCCTAGACTCCGGTGAGTGCGACACCGAGATTTATCGCAATGGTCAATGGATAGGAAATGACGGACCACTGGCTCCCGATTCATCGTCAGTGCCAATTCGGCGGGGGTTTCTGCGTCGTTTCGATGATCGAAAGGTATTGAGGACGTTCACCGGATTCTTTATTAACACGAACAAAACTGCCGACCAGTTTCGAGAGGTCCAAGATCGCGGTTATGAGATTCCTTGGCAAAATGAGCAGGTAATCGCCTGGGCCCAGCAAATTCGAGACTGGCAGGAGAAGTACAACCCCATAGAAGCGCCCATAAACTGGGAGGATGTCAACGAAGTCGAGTTCCAATCTCGGTTTACTAAAGAGGCACTCGCCGAGCATGGAGAAGCCGCTTTTTTGTTCCGCGATCCGTGTGCAGCTGATCCCCGGTACCCGATCCGGAGTTCACGGTTAAGCTCTCTTTGGAACATTCTCATGGACGAACTAGAGCGGCGCGTCGCTGAGCGTGGTGAGCGGCTTCTCAACGGAGAGGTGATTCGTTTCGTAAAGACACGGGATGTCTACGGTAGAGCCGGCTCCCCGATCTACGATTTACATACCCTTCGGGTATCCTTACTAACGGCATACGTCACTGAAGGAGGCGTACCTATAGAAATACTTTCCAAGTGCATTGCAGGGCACGCTTCTCTGGTCATGACGCTCTATTACATTAAGACAGGACCAGCATATATCACCGAACAGCTGGCTATGGCACAAGAAAAGATCGCAAAAAAAGAAAAAGAAAACTTCGTCCGGTTCTTGCTTGACTCAAAGATCGAAGAAGTGAAAGAGTATGCTGCGTTCTTGGATAGCTCAGCTGTCGAATCACTAGTTGCCACAGAGCCCGGAGCATGGGTGATCAGCGATAAGGGCATTTGTCCCGTCGGCGGGAATCGATGCTCAATCGGCGGGGTCAAGGTGACGACTGTAAAAGGGAACGTGTCTGACTATGCCCCTGTTCCTGGCGGTGCAAAGAACTGCGTTCGATGTCGTTTTTTCATCACCGGCCCCGCGTTTCTCGGAGGGTTAGTCGCACACTTTAATGCGATTGGTTATAGATTGATGGAAGCATCGAAGAAGTTTAGAGAGCAATCTGACGCGATCAAACGCATTGAGAATCAACTTCTCGAAGCAGGCCGACAGGCAGACTCCCCATTCGACGGTACACAACTTGACCTGGCCTATGAGCGCTGCGATCAGCTTATGAAACAAGTCGATGATATTGCGGCCAGTTGGCACGACACCTACAAGCTTATTGAACGATGCAAATCAATCATGGCATCGACGAACGCCTCAAATGGGCTCAATCTTGTGTTGGCCGGGAGCAAGGCCGACCTAGATGTGGCGATCGAGTTGACTTCGGACTTCGACCTGATCAACTCTGTTTGTCAAGTCGCTAACGTGTACCCAGCCGAGGACTCCTCCATGGCGAACCTTCGACGCTCAAAAATTCTTGATGCCATGCTATCAACGAATTCGTGCCGGCCGGTCTTTGCCGAACTTTCCGATGACGAGTCGCTCCGCGTTGGCAACGAATTTGTGACGTTTTTACAGAGACGCGTAGGAAGACCCGATGCGGGAGCGTTAATAGAGGGGCGGCACATGCTCGAAGACTCTGGTCTGAAAAAAGAATTGACCTCGTACCTGGAAGAGCTGTCTGGGAAGCGCGTTGCGTTTTCTGACGTACTCGCCAGGGACAACCGTCGCAACACGCGAAAAATTCTACCAGGCTCGCAGATATGAACGTAACAGTCAGCGACTTACTCGAGAGCATGTGTCTCGATTCAAGTCCGCGCACGGAAAGGTCTCTTCGGCTGATCTATCTGATCTGCGAAGAACAGCACGAGCGCGGAAGCCGGGATTTTTCGGTGGCAACGATTGGCCGGTTATCCGCAGAGCGAAATGGTCCGAGTGCCGCCGCTATACGGAATAGGACGGGCGAGCAATATCGCGCATTGATGAAAGCCTACGCTAACAGCGTGGGGGGACGGAGCCGGAAGAGCGTCACGTCCAAGCCTGACCGTGCGGACGAGATCCTGGAGGGGATTCCAGACCCTGTCCTTCGAATCAGAATCAATTTGATGCTAGCAGACATCGAATCGTTACGTGCGCAGTTGTTGGCCGCTCGCCACCTAGCAAACACGACCAGTACGGTCCGGATAGAGTCAGCCCATGCAGCTCCGCCCAACGTGGGACCTCATAGGAGTGATCCAGGTTTAAGTATGATTGAGGTGCGCGCACTAAAGGCCGCATTGTCGGATCGAACGCTTGAGCACTGGGGATGGACGCTCGACCAAGAAGGGAGAGTATGCAGCGAAACCGGACAAGTCGTATTCCAAGCCGGATTCGCTACAGCTATCACGAAAATCTTGGCTCTTTGCAACAAAAGCGATTAGACCTAGATACATTGGGGGATGGCACCGAAAGCGGCCTACACATGAAGATCTCCTAAGTGATCGATTCCGAAATTTGAAGTCGATTGACAGGACTTTAGAGGTGGTGCCGCTTGTTCGGACAGGGTCCCGCGATTTTTAAGTGGAACGTCCGGGGCGATCATGCTGCCGATTTGATCGCTGGCAGCGTCGCGAAGTATGCCTCATCGGGCGTCTGATCCGCCAGACTCGAATGAGGACGTTTGCGGTTGTACAGCTCAATGTATTGGCCAATGGAGCGCCGGGCGTGGCTGACCGACTCGTAGGCTCTCAAATAAATCTCTTCGTACTTGATGCTGCGCCACACGCGCTCGACAAACACGTTGTCGCGCCAGGCGCCTTTGCCGTCCATCGACAG
>NZ_SMOD01000035.1 GCF_004353905.1 Paraburkholderia guartelaensis
GCGCAAAGTGATCTACACGACCAACGCCATTGAAAGCGTGAACGCCCAGCTACGCAAGATCGTCAAGACGCGTGGGCACTTCCCCACGGACGAGGCCGCGACCAAACTGCTGTGGCTGGCCTTGCGCAATATCACGGCTGACTGGAGCCGTGCCGCACATGACTGGAAAGCCGCGATGAACCAGTTCGCGATCCTCTACGAGGATCGCTTCACCAGGAATCATTTGTAGAATGCAATTGATGACCTGCCAGACGGCAGGTTTTTATCTGCCTTGCACACAAAAATTCAGACACTTCCAAAGTAGGTGCCGCCCCGCACAGGGGCAACGCACGCACACCGACGCGAAAACAAGCCACCCGCAAAGCACACATTTCACAGATGGTTTTCTACCAGCCCCCTCGACCCAGAAACATCCTCGCCGCTGGGCAAAGACAAATCGCCATCGCCCAACGCGTCCCCAACCTCAACCTCCCCATTCAAAACCGCCCGAGCCCGCGCAACATCCATCGCCCCTTCCCACCGTGCAACCACAATCGTAGCCACACCATTCCCAATCAAATTAGTCACAGCCCGAGCTTCATTGAGAAACCGATCCACCCCCAACAGCAGCACCAGCCCTGAAACCGGAATCTTATGCATCGAAGCAAGCGTAGCAGCGAGCGCAACAAACCCCGCTCCGGCCACACCGGCAGACCCCTTCGAAGTCAGCAGCAAAACGCCCAGCACGACAAGCTGATCGAGCAGCGTGAGATGAATATTCATCGCCTGCGCAACGAACAGGGCGGCCATCGTGAGATAAATCGCCGTGCCATCCGCGTTGAACGTATACCCAGTCGGCAACACCATGCCGACAACAGGCCGCGAACAACCAAGGTTCTCCATCTTGACGAGCATCTGCGGCAGCACAGCCTCGGTCGACGCCGTACCGAACGTGATCAGAATTTCGTCCCTGATATAGCGAAGATACTTCCACAGCGAAAATCCGCAAACGCGCATGACGAGCCCGAGCACGACCACGACGAAGAAGATCGACGTCACATACAGACAAAGCATCAACTCGCCAAACGACGCCAGCGTGCCGAGCCCGTACTTCGCGACCGTGAACGCCATGCCGCCAAACGCGCCCACGGGCGCGACGTACATGACGATACGCACGACGCCGAACATGCCCTGCAAAAACATGTCGAGCATATCGACGAGCGGTGCGGTGCGCGGGCCGAGCTTCGCCAGCGCAATGGCGAACAGCACCGAGAAAAAGATGATCGGCAGAATTTCGCCGTTCGCAAACGCGCCGACGATGCTGTTCGGCACGATGCTCATGAGGAAGCCGAGCGCCGTGTGGTCGTGGGCCGCGTGCGCGTAGCTGGCGATAGCCGAGCTGTCGATGTGCGCCGGATCGATGTTCATGCCGCTGCCCGGCTTGATCACGTTCACGACGACGAGGCCCACGAGAAGTGCGATGGTCGAAGCCACTTCGAAGTAGAGCAGCGCCTTAACGCCCACGCGGCCCGCTTCGTGCAGATCGTTCATGCGGGCAATGCCCACGACCACCGAAGCGAAGATGATCGGCGCGAGCGCCATGCGGATCAGCTTGATGAAGAGGTCGCCAAGCGGTTTGAGATCGGCTCCGATATCCGGATAGAAGTGGCCGACGAGAATGCCCGCCACGATACCGATCAAGACTTGTATGTATAGCTTCGAAAGATACTTTTTGAGTTTCGAGGGCCGCATGTCTGTCTCCTGAGCATGGCGCCATCCAGGTGAATCCGGGCGACCGCCAACCGCCATGCGTGCAGCGATTGTGTTTCCGGTCGCGCTGTTCTCTTCGCTTGAGCGTCAAGCCGTGAGCTTTTGCATTTCTGCAAACAGATCGGCCTTGCCCTCAAAGCCGATGCCGGGCAGGTCGGGCATCGTGATGTAGCCGTTGTCGACCTTCACGCCATCGGGGAAGCCGCCATAAGGCTGGAACAGGTCGGGGTACGACTCGTTGCCGCCAAGCCCGAGGCCCGCCGCGATGTTGAGCGACATCTGGTGGCCGCCGTGCGGGATGCAGCGGCTCGCAGACCAGCCGTGCTGATGCAGCATCTCCAGCGTGCGCAGATATTCAACGAGGCCGTAGCTCAGCGCGCAGTCGAACTGCAGCCAGTCGCGGTCCGGACGCATGCCGCCGTAGCGGATCAGGTTGCGCGCGTCCTGCATCGAGAACAGATCCTCGCCGGTCGCCATCGGCTTGTCGTAGTAGTTGCGCAGCGTCGCCTGCAATTCGAAGTCGAGCGGGTCGCCCGGCTCCTCGTACCAGAACAGGTCGTATTGCGACAGCGCTTTCGCGTACTGGATCGCGGTGTCCAGATCGAAACGGCCGTTGGCGTCGACGGCGAGCTTCTGGCCGTCGCCCAGCACGCTCAGGATCGAATCGATGCGGCGCAGGTCCTCGTCGAGCGACGCGCCGCCAATCTTCTTCTTCACGACCGTGTAGCCGCGGTCGATATAGCTGCGCATTTCGTCTTTGAGCTTGTTGTGGTCCTGGCCCGGGTAGTAATAGCCGCCCGCCGCGTAGACGAAGATCTTGCGGTCGGGCTGGCCGTTGCCGTAGCGGTCGGCGAGCAGCTGGAAGAGCGGCTTGCCTTCGATCTTCGCTACGGCGTCCCACACCGCCATGTCGATCGTGCCGATCGCAACCGAGCGCTCGCCATGGCCGCCCGGCTTTTCGTTGGTGAACATCGTCGCCCAGATCTTGTGCGGGTCGAGGTTGTCGCCCGCGTCGTTCACGAGCGAGGCGGGATCGGCTTCGAGAATGCGCGGGATGAAGCGCTCGCGCATCAGCGTGCCCTGGCCATAGCGGCCATTCGAGTTGAAGCCATAGCCGATGACGGGCTTGCCGTCGCGGATCACGTCGGTGACCACGGCGACGAGGCTGAGCGTCATCTTGCTGAAGTCGATGTAGGCGTTGCGGATCGAGGAACTGATCGGAACGGTTTTTTCGCGGATTTCAACGATTCTCACGGGTGTCTCCTGGTGGCACGGCCAGCATGTGCGGTCGCTCTCGCGGTCGTCGCGGTTGGCTGGCTGTTGGAGACGCTAGGTTATGCGCCCGGATCGGTACTATGATTCACTTGTTTTCACATCTTTATTAACCTGCGGTGAAGAATGACCTGACCTCCTATCTGGAGTTTTTCGTCCTGCTCGGGCGTTACGGAAGCCTTTCGAGCGTTGCACGGGACATGGATATCACGCCGCCGGCGGCGACCAAACGCCTCGCGCAGCTCGAGGCGCGCCTGGGCGTCAGGCTCGTCAACCGGACCACCCGCAGCGTGAGCCTGACCGCCGAAGGCGAGACCTTTCTGCACTACGCGACGCGCATTCTGGCCGAAGTGAAGGAAATGGAGGATGTGGTGTCGTCGAGCCGTTCCGTGACGCGCGGCTTGCTGCGTGTGAACGCGACGCTCGGCTTCGGGCGCACGACGATCGCGCCGCTCGTTTCGGAGTTCGCGAGGCGGCATCCGCATGTCGAAGTGCAGCTCGATGTCACCGACCGGCCGATCGACCTCGTCGAAAGCGGCGTGGATCTGGCGATCCGTTTTGGCGAGTTGCCCGACAAGCGGCTCATTGCGCGGCGCATCATGACGAACCGCCGCCTGCTGTGCGCGTCCCCGCGCTATCTGGAGACGCAGGGCACGCCCGCAACACTGGGCGATCTCGCCAATCATCAGTGCATCGTGCATCGGCAGAACGACAACGCTTACGGCATATGGCGCCTCGAGCGCGGTGGCGAGGCGCATTCGGTGAAGGTTCACGGCATGCTGTCGAGCAACGACGGCGATATCGTGCTTGGCTGGGCGCTCGACGGGCACGGCATTCTGCTTCGCTCGGAGTGGGATCTGGCGAAGTATCTGGAGAGCGGGCGCTTGCGCGTCGTGCTGCCCGAGTTCGTGCAGCCGCTGGCCGATTTGTTCGTGTACTACCCGAACAAGCGCAATCAATCGGCGCGTGCGCGAGCGTTCATCGATTTTCTGGCGGAGCGGTTCAATCGGCACGCTGCGGTGGCTGCGCCCGCGCAATCGGGCGGGTGAATGCGTGATTGCGTGAATACGAGCGGCGAGGCGCTGCAAGCGTAACCGCTACAGCGAACTGCCCCCGCAGATCATGATCTGCTGCCCCGTGATCGCGCCGGCCTGCGGGCCGAGCAGATACGCGACCATCGAGGCCACTTCTTCCACCGTCACGTAGCGCCCGATAGGCGGCATGACCGGCGCGCTCGACGTGCGCTTCGGATCGTTCAACATGGGCGTGGCGGTTGCGGCGGGCGAGACCACGTTGACGGTGATGCCGCGCGGCGCCAGCTCGATCGCCCACGAACGCGCCATGCCGACCATCGCGGCCTTGACGGCCGCGTACTGGCTGCGCCCCGCAGCGCCGCCCGACACGCGGCTGCCGATCAGCACGATGCGGCCGCCTTCACGCATGGCGGGCACGAGCGCGTTGGCGAGCGCCGAGGCGGCGGCCACGTGCAGACGCCACATCGCTTCGCCGCTTGCGTCGTCGAGTTCTCCAACGCGCGCCGTTTTCATGAAGCCGGCCGCGTGCACGAGGCCATCGACCGCGCCCATGCGCTGCGCGAGTCCGGCAATCGCAGCGGTGTCGTCGAGGTCCGCGGCGCACCAGGTGAAGCGTGGATGATCGAGATCCGGCGCGCTGCGGCTCAGTCCGATCACGTCGTGGCTCTCGGCGAGCAGGTGCTTCGCAATGGCGTAGCCGATGCCGGAGCTTGCGCCCGTCACGACCATGCGCCTGTTCGCGGCCGTGGCTGTCGTGCTAATTGCTGCGGTCGTTGCGGTCGTTGCGTTGTCCATTGTCGTCTTTCAATGCGCGGCTCCCGCAGGCACCTCGATCGGCTCGATCGTGAGCCCCGCGAGATTGCGGAATGCCTGCAATTCGTCATGCGACGCGCTCGCGTCCGTGATGAGCGTCCACGGCTTCTCGATTGGCGCCCAGTGCTGCTGGCTGTCGCGGTTGAGCTTGTCGGCGGTCACGAGCACGAAGAGGCTCGCCGCCTGCCGCATGAGGCACTCCTTGAGGTAGGCCTGGTCGGCGGTCGCTTCGCACAGGCCGCGGCCTGGCACCACGCCATCGGCGCCGAGGAAGGCCTTGTCGACCGTTACGCGCGTGAGCGCGAGCTGCGCGATCGGCCCGAGCGTGCTCATGCTCGACTCGCGCACCTCGCCGCCGATCAGCGTGAGCGGCACGCTGCTGCCCGCGAGCGCCTGCACGACGAGCAGGTTGTTCGTCACGACGCGAATGTCGTGACGGCCCGCCTGCGCGAGCACGCGCGCCAGCGCGGCGGTGGTGGTGCCGCTGTCGAGGAAGATCGTGTCGCCGGTACGCACGTGGGCGGCAGCCGCGTGGCCAATGGCGTCCTTCTCCGCCTGGAAGCTCTGGCGGCGCTGTTCGAGCGATTCCTCGGGCGCATGCGTGCTGACCGAGGCCGCGCCGCCATAGGTGCGCAGGATGAGCCGCTCGTCGGCGAGCGCGCGCAGGTCGCGGCGCACGGTGGCCTCCGACATGCCGAAGTGTTCGCACAACTCGGACACTTCGGTCATGCCGGAGAGGACGGCCTGGAGCATGGCTTCGCGACGGCGGGCTACTTTCATGGAGTGTTCGGCGTTGGGTTCGGGACGCCGCTTCGCGGCGAGGCAGACGGCCTGGACAATACGGCGCGCACGCAGTTTACACGGTACTTTACCGCGTGCTGCACCCCGTACTGTATCCAGTTTCCGACGCCTCGCGTTCATCGCGTGGGGTCCCGGTTCCCGGTCAGGCGGCGGCAGGCGCGGGCTGTGATGCGGCGCTCGCCGCGCTGGCCCATTCCTCCGCCACGCTCACGTACTTGATGCGCTGGCGGAAGTACGTGTAAGCGATATGCAGGCGGCCATCGGGCGACTGCGCGATCGACGGATACGAAAACTCGCGGTTGAGCTTGTCCGTCGAATTGTTCGTCATGCAGTAGCCGTCGCCGGTTTCGAGGTTGCGCGTGATCGGCCAGGTGCGGCCGCCGTCCGTCGAGATCGCGAGCGTCATCGGTGCGCGCGGCGCGCCCCAGAACGCGGTGCCGTGCGCGGAGGCGGCTTGCGTCACCAGCTCGCCGCTGTCTTCCGAATCTTCGATGTCGTCGTAGAGCGAAGCGCGCCGACCGGTACTCTGCGCCGCGCTGCTCGCGTTGAACACGAGGCCCAGGTGCCCGTTGGCGAGCGCGACGAACTGGATCGACGAGTTGTTGTTCGGCAGCGCGAGCGCGTGCGGTGCGCTCCATGTCATGCCGTCGGCGGAGCGGCTCGCGTAGATATGGTCGGCCCAGCGGCTGCGGTAGAGCGCGAGGAGCGAGCCGTCCGCGAGCGACTGGATGTTCATGTGCACGCAGCCCACGCTTGCGGGCACCGCGTGTTCGGTCCAGCTCGCGCCGTTGTCGGTCGAGCGCATCACCATGCTCACGTCGTCGTTGCCCGACCAGCGCTCGCCCGGCTGGACGCGGCACAGGAACGCGGGGCACAGCCACGCGCCGTCGCGCGCCACCACGATAGGCTGGCGCACGAAGGTGCCGGGGCGGTCGAACAGCGTTTCGATGGGGCCCCACGTGCGGCCCTGATCGGTGGAAACGCGGCGGCGCACGATCGACGTGTTCTGGTGACCCGAGAGCTGCGCCGTGTAGATCAGCCAGGTTTCGCCGTTGGGCGCCGCAAAGAGCACCGGGTTCTGCTCGGAGCGCGTCGGGTCGTCGGAGAGGCGCACCGGCTCGCTCCACGTGTCGCTGCCCCTGGTCAGGCGCGAGAGGTAGACCGAAATGTCGGGCACGCCTTCCTGGGTGCCGCCGAACCACGCGCAGAGCACGTCGCCATTGGCGAGGGCGAGCAGGTTCGCCGCGTGGCACTGCACCGTGGCGGCCGGGAGGTAGGCGTCCGTGCGCGCCGCGTCGCTGGGGGCGGCATGCAGGCGGCCGGGCATGGTGAACGCGGCTTCGGGCAGCGTGGAGGGAGTCGTCATGATGAATTCCTGTTGCGATGTGGCAAGGGGTTCGCGCGTTGCGCCTTACGAGTCGGAATGCACGACACGCTGGCCGTTGCCGCTCGCCGTGGGCGTGAGCAGCTTCTCGACGACCATCACGATCGCGGGCGAAACGAGCGCGATGTACATGTTGTCGATGCCAAGCGGATTGCCGAGCAGATACCAGATCGTGGTGGCGATCGTCGCGACCACGAGCGCGCTGATCGCGCCGCGGTTGCTGTTGAAGAAGGGCAGGTAAATGCCCATCAGCGCAACCACCGTGACCGAGAGGCGCAGCGCACGGGTGAAGAACGAGAGCGCGAGAATCTGCGGCACGAACAGCACGAAAATGAGCGGCAGGAAGCCCACCACGAAGGAGATCGTGCGCGTGGCGCGCAGCTCTTTCTCAGGCGTCGGGCGATAGCGCGGTACGTAGAAGTCCTTGACGATCAGCGAGGCGATGGCGAGCGCCACCGTGCTCACGCTCACGAAAATCGAGGCGACGAGCGAGACCGTGACCACGCCCGAGAGCAGCGGGTGCATGTGCTGGAGAAAGATCGGCAGCGCGTAGAGGCTCTTGATGTTGGGGAACAGGAACTTCGCCGCGACGCCGAGAAAGCCGAGCGCAATCGCGATGGGAATGCACAGCGCGCCTGCGATCAGCGTGGAGTTGCGCGCCTCGTTCGCGGACTTCGCGCCCGAGATCGCCTGAATGATGAACTGCGTGGAAAAAATCGCGCCGGCCGTGCCGATGATCCATGCGCCGATCGTGCCGCCGCTCAGCATGCCGTTCCAGGTGAAGTACTGGGCGGGCATGGCGTGCATCATCGGCGCGACGCCGCCCGTCATGGAGAGCGCAACCCACACGAGGATGCCGATGCCGATGAGCTTCACGGTGCTGTGCAGGATCGTCACGTAGGCCACGCTCTTCAGGCCGCCCCAGGCGAAGTAGATCGTGCTGACGACAGCGGTGATGAACGCCGCGGTGGGCAGGTTCACGCGCATCACGGTCGAAATGGCCGCGGCGCCGCTCACGTAGTTGCCCACGTTCACGATGAAGAGCGCGTAGATCATGACGGCCGAAACGACGAGCCTTGCTGTCTTGCCGTACTTCTGCGCGATGAAGCCCGAGATCGTGAATTCGCCGGAACGGTAAAGGCGCCTGGCCATGAACAGGCCGAAAAATACGAAGCCGATCGAAGCGGAGATCACCGACCACGAAGCCGCGATGCCCACGTTGAAGGCTTCCTGCGAGGTGCCGATGGTCGACTTCGCGCCGATGTACTCCGACATCAGCAGGATGGCGATCACGATGGCGGGCGTGGAGCGGCCCGCGACCATGAACTGTTCGGTGGTCTTGCTACGCAGCCGGATGCTGATCCAGGCCGTGACGACGATATACACGACCACCATCGCGATGATGATGGAGGTGTCCCACACAGTGAGGCGATTCATAGGTGATGTCTCCGATTATTGTGTGCAGGGCGGCCGGCGACCGCGCGGGCGCCGGCGGGGGCCGTGCACTAAGCCGTCTGCACGGCGCGGCGCGTAGCGAGGTCTTGTGCCTGCTTCAGCGCTTCGAGCATGCTGCGTTCGTCGGCAATGCCCTTGCCCGCGATATCGAACGCCGTGCCGTGATCGACCGAGGTGCGGATCACCGGCAGCCCCACCGTCACGTTCACGCCGGCTTCGAGGCCCATCACCTTCACGGGGCCGTGGCCCTGGTCGTGATACATCGCCACGACCACGTCGAAGTCGCCGCGGCCTGCGCGGAAGAACAGGGTATCGGCGGGCAGCGGGCCTTCCACGTCCCAGCCGCGCTCGCGCAGAACGGCCACTGCGGGCATGATCTTTTCCTCTTCCTCGCCATAGCCGAACAGGCCGTTTTCGCCCGCGTGCGGATTGATGCCGCAAACGCCGATGCGCGGCTCTTCAATGCCCGCGCGTACGAGCGTTTCGTGCGCGCGCTCGATCGTGCGCTGCACGAGGCCCGGTTCGATCTTGCGGATCGCGTCGAGCAGGCCGATATGCGTCGTCACGTGAATCACGCGCAACTTGGGTGCCACGAGCATCATCGAGACTTCGGGAATGCCCGTGAGGTGCGCGAGCATTTCCGTATGGCCGGGGAAGATATGGCCGCCCGCGTGGAGCGCTTCCTTGTTCAGCGGCGCGGTGCAGATCGCGTCGAGCTCGCCTGCCGAAGTCAGCTCGACCGTGCGCGCGATGTACTGGTACGCGGCGTCGCCGGCAACGGAGGAAAGCTGACCGTAGGGCATCGACTCCGGAATCAGGCCGAGGTCGATGCAGTCGACTACGCCCAGCTCGAAACGTGCGTCGGCGGGGGCCTCGACCGAACGCACTTCGAGCGTGACGCCCACGCGCCGCCCGGCGTCGACGAGCCGCTTTGCGTCGCCGATCACGAGCGGGCGGCAGCCGTCGTACACCGACTGGTGCGCGAGGCTCTTCATGATGATTTCCGGGCCCACGCCGGCGGCATCGCCCATCGTGATGCCGATTACGGGACGATAGTTCATGGCTTCCTCTTTGCTGGAGTGGCGCGGCGCGTTCGCGTCCGCTTGCGTCATGGCGGCGAGACGCTGCCATGCGCGATAAAGGGTGTCGGGCCGTCCGAAGCCGCCCGCCTTGGTGACGACGGGCAATACGCGCGACGCCTGGGTGGCGGCCATGAGCGGCACGCCGTTTTCGATTTCTTCGACCACGCGCAGCGTGGCCACGTCCATGGCCGCGAGCAGCGCGCGCGCCGTTTCTCCGCCCGTGGCGATCAGCGCGGCTGCGTGCGCGGCGGCGGGGGCGAGGCATTCCGCGAGCTGGCGGGCGAGCAATTCGCCGTCGCCGACCAGGACGCGCTCGGTCTGGCTCACGGCGACCACCGCGTGACGCCCGCGCATGAGCGTGTTCGTCACGCGCGTGCCCAGCGTGAGCGACTCGGGGCTCACAGGGTCGAGCAGCGCAACGGCGTCGACAGTGAAGACGTCGAACGCATCGCCCGCATTGACGCGCAGCGTGGCGACCTGTTCGTGCGAGACGCTCGACATGCTGCCCACTACCGCCAGCACGCCGCGCGGGTGTTGTGCGATCGTTGCAGGCGCAACGGCTAATGCGGGCGACGTGTTTTGCGGCGCGTGGTCGTTCGTGAGGCGCGCGATCACCGTTTGTGCGAGTCCCGCCGAGCCGACCCAGAACACGCCGTCGAGCGTGGCGGACGCTTCGGCGAGCAGGGCGAGGTCGGCGTCCGTTTCGCTGTCGCAGATCACGGCCTCGCACTTTGCGGCGCGCAAGGCATCGAGACGCGCGCGCAATGGCAGAGCGCCTTCGCGCACGGCTTGCAGGCCGACGTGCGCGACCTGCAAGCCAGCGTCCGTCAGCATGGAGGGCACGTGGCCTGTGCCGCCGATGCTTTCGTTGCGCCAGACTTCCGTCTCTTCGACGGGCGTGCCGTTCACAAGGAGGCATCCGTCCCGTGTGGTGCGGCCGGCTTCCGGCAGTGCGGGTGCCACGATCGCCATGCCCGCGTGAGCCGCGAGCGCGGCCACTTCGGCGGCGACGTTGCCTCGCAGCGTCGAATCGATCTTCTTGTAGAGCCGCCGGCCGGCGGCGTGCGCACGCCAGGCCTGCGCGTTCGCGCTCGCCGCGTCGGCGGGCGCAGCGCGGCGCGTGTCGGTGTCGATCGCGAGCACGTCGGGACCGGCTGTGCCGCCGTGCGCCGCAGCCGCGTTAAGGCAGACCACGCTGGCAAGGCCGCGATGCGTGCTCTTCACGGCGCAGTCGGCCGTGCCGGAGAGATCGTCTCCGAGTATCAGCAGGCGCACGTTGCGGGTGGTTGGCGTGTTCATGGCAGCAGACGGCTGTAGATCGCCTTGATGTCGTCGAGGCTCAGCGCCTTGGGATTGTTGCCGAGCAGGCGCTTGACCTTGGCGGCCGCAACGGCGAGCGCGTCGAGATGCGTTTCCGACACGCCAAACTGGCGCAGATCCTGCGGAATAGCGAGCGCCGCGGTCCATTCGCGCAGGCGCTCGAGAAATTTGTCGGCGGCGGCCTGATCGCTGTCGTCGTGCTGCGCGATGCCGAGCGCGTGCGCGACGGTGGCGAGGCGGCCGACGATGGCGTCGAGATTGAACGCCATCACGTGCGGCAGCAGCATCGAGTTGGCCACGCCGTGCGTGATGTTGAACATGCCGCCGAGCGGGTAGGCGAGGGCGTGCACGGCCGCCGTGCCGGCCGCGGTGAGCGCGAGGCCGCCGTACATCGAGCCGAGCAGCATGGCTTCGCGCGCCTTCAGCGAATGACCGTTCTCATAGGCTTCGAGCAGGTTCGCACCAATCAGCCGCATGGATTCCATCGCGAACATGTCGCTGATGGGATTGGCCTTGGTCGAGATATACGACTCGAGCGCGTGAATGAACGCGTCCATGCCCGTCGCAGCCGTAATGGGCTTCGGCAGGTCGAGCGTGAGCGTGGCGTCGAGTATCACGAGCTGCGGCAGCAGATGGCGGCTCACAATGCCCACTTTCAGCTCTTCGTCGGGCAGCGTGACGATGGCGTTGGGCGTGACCTCGGAGCCGGTGCCCGCCGTGGTCGGCACGAGCACGAGCGGCACGCCCGGCGTCTTGATCAGATCGATGCCGAGCCATTCGCGCAGCGGCTGCGCATTGGTGAGGCGCACGGCGAAGAGCTTCGCGGCGTCGAGCACGCTGCCGCCGCCGACGGAAAGCACCGCGTCGGGCGCGAACGGCTCGATCTGGCCGCGAAACACCGTTTCCACGTTCTCGATGGTCGGCTCTGGCTGCACATCGCGCACGATCAATACTTCGATATCCTTGGCTTCGAGTGCCGCCACCACGCGCGCCGCGACTCCGTTTTCCTCCATCACCGGTTGCGTGATGAACGCAATGCGGCGAACCGGGCGGTCGAGCAGCGCGAGCTTTTCGGGCAACTGGTCGAGGCTGTTGGCGCCGTGCACGACGTGCTTGACGGTCTGGAAGTGATAAACGGGGTTCATATCGTGAGTCTCGATTTCGGTCTTGCTGCTGTTCTTGCGGAAGGGCGTTCGTTCGGTGGCGATCGTGGCTTCAGGCTACGCGCGGGTAGATTTCGAGCGCCTGCGCGAGGCGCTCGCGCGTGGCGGCGTCGAGCGGCTGCGCGGGCGATCGTGCCGGGCCGGCGGGCATGCCGAGCATGGCAGCCGCGGTCTTGAGCACCACCGGCATCGTGCCGAGCGCGAAGGCGTCGCGCAGCGCGCGCAGCGATTCCTGGGCGCGGCGGGCCGCCTCGATTTCGCCTGCCTGGAAGTGATTCCAGATCGACATCACAACGCCCGGCACCGCATTCGTCGTGGCGGCAACGGCGCCGTCGCCGCCTGCGATCAGCGACCAGAGGATCATCGAATCGGTGCCCGTGAATACGGCGAAATCGTCGCGGCGCAGGTTGATGAGTTGCAGCAGGCGGTCGAAGTCACCGCCGCTGTCCTTGATGCCGCGAATGTTCGGAATCTCGGCGAGGCGGCGCACGGTGTCGATGGTGAGCGTCACGCCCGCTTTGGCCGGAATCGTGTAGAGCATCACCGGCAGCGGCGTCGCGCCTGCGATGCGCTCGTAGTGCGTGAACAGTTCGGGCTGCGAAGCACCGTTGAAGTACGGGGTGATGACGGAGACGGCATCGACGCCCGTATCCAGCATCTTGCTGTTCAGCTCGATCACGTCGCGCGTGGCGTAGGCGCCGGTGCCCGCGATCACGGGCACGCGCGAGCGTGCCTGATCCACGGCGATGCGCGCGATGCGCAGCTTTTCCACCTCGGAAAGCGCGATGAATTCACCGTTGGTGCCGAGCACGAACAGCGCGTGCACGCCCGCGCCGATCAGGCGATCGACGAGCGTGCGCAGGCCGGCTTCGTCGACTTCTTCGTCGGCGGTCATTGGGGTGATGAGGGCGGGGATGATACCCCGGAAATTCACTGCCATGTTCGTTCTCCACTTCGCCGGGGGACAACGCGATGTTGCCCTCCAGACTCGCGGCGCGATGGGGCGCGCCGCGCGGTTTACCTGCTGATTCGCCTGCAGGTTTGAATGCTAGAACCGGTGCCGCAGCCCCAATGCCGCGACGATCTGATGCGAATTGCTCGAGGCCGTGATCGGCCAGAGCGCGGCCACCGCGGCCTTGCCGGTCGAGTCAGTGCCGCTTGCGCGCTGATACGCGGCGGTCAGGTAGATATCGGTGCGCTTCGAAAGCAGATAGTCGCCGCCGATATTGGCCTGGTTGTAGTGCGCGTCGCCGGCGCCGTGGCTGTTCGTGTACTCATACGCTACGCCCATCAGCAGCGCAGGCGTGAATTGATAGCTGAAGTTCACTTCGGCATTGTCGAACACCGCCGTTGCCCCACGGTAGGCCGCAATCGGCGCCGCCGCCGCGCCCGAGCCGAGATCCTCGAAACGCGAGTTCGAATACACGAGACCGACCTTTGCGTTGCCGAACGTGTAGTTGCCCGCCACGGAGGCGACTTGCTGCGTGCGCGCCGACGTGTAGCCCGAGAAGATCGGCGAGTTGTTCGGCGAAATGGGCGCGGCGCCGGCCGTGCCGTCCCACAGCGCGGTGTTGGGGCGCGAGGTGTTGATGTACGACGCGGCCAGCGCGAGCGGCCCTTGCGAGTAGCCCGCCACGACACTCCAGATGCGGTTATTGTTGAAGGCGCCCGGTGTGCCGCCGAAGCTGAACAGCGCGCCGCCGCGGAAACCGTGATAGCTCTGGCTCAGGAACTTGATGCTGTTGCTGACGCGCGAATTCACATACAGGTTGTCGGTGTCGCCCGGATGCGCGCCGATGCCGCCAGCCCACTGATTCGCGACGACGAGCGGACCGACGAGATCGGCCGAAGGTTCGT
This sequence comes from Paraburkholderia guartelaensis, assembly GCF_004353905.1. Lineage (GTDB taxonomy): Bacteria > Pseudomonadota > Gammaproteobacteria > Burkholderiales > Burkholderiaceae > Paraburkholderia > Paraburkholderia guartelaensis. The sequence goes on from NZ_SMOD01000035.1 coordinate 13,931, forward strand.
TCTGGCGGCCGAGCGTGACGCTGCCGAACGGCGTGGCCGCGCCCACCCAGGCCGCGCGGCCGAACATACGGCCGTTCTGGCCCAGCGTGCCCGTGGTGCTGCTAAAACCGTTTTCCAGCTGATAGATGGCCGCATACCCGCCGCCCAGATCCTCGGTGCCCTTGAGGCCCCAACGGCTGCCGGACAATACACCGCTCGACATCTGGTAGTTCGCCGAACCCTTCTGGTTGTTCGTGTACACGAGCGACGTGTCGATCAAACCGTAGAGGGTGACGCTGCTTTGCGCATGCGCGCCGATCGCGACGCCCAACAGGCCAAGCATGGCGGTGGTCCTTCTCATCTTTTATTGTCTCCGGCAGGTTAGTTTTTTTGACTGATTCGATCAAAGCTGGCGGCGCTTTGGACATCGACGGGCCTCGAATTGATCGGTTGAGTCATCTTATTTGAGCGAAACGATCGATTCAACCGAGGGAAAACCCTGAATTTGATCGAATCGATCATTTTTTGGAGGGTTTGTCAGCGGAGAGCAGGGCGAATCGACTCTGCGCGGAACAGACAATCCATCCGGCTGGAAAGGAAGCGGTGACTGCTACAACCGGCTGATGTTTGCGGTAACGTGCCCATTCGCAGAGGCTGGAATGACGCAACGAACAGGAGAGACAGATGACAAAGCGAGTGATAGTGACCGGCGGCAGCGGCCTTGCCGGCAAATGGGTGGTCGAGAATCTGGTAGCGCACGGCTACGAAGTGTTGAATCTGGATCGTGTGCCCATGCCGAAGCGCACCGCGCGCACGCTGATCACTGACATCACCGACGCGGGCCAGGTTTTCAACGCGATCGCCTCGACCACGGCGCCGGTGGAATTCGCCGACGACCTGGAGCCGAAACCCATCGACGCGATCGTTCACTTTGCGGCGATTCCTCGCATCATGTTGACGACCGATAACGAGGTCTACCGGATCAACGTGATGGGGACCTACAACATTCTGGATGCCGCTGCGAAGCTGGGGGTCCGCAAGGTGATCGTGGCTTCGAGCGAGACGACTTACGGCGTGGTGTTCGCCCACCGGCATCGCGATCCGGCGTACTTCCCGCTGGACGAGGACTATCCGGTGGACCCGATGGACAGCTACGCGACCTCGAAAGTGGTCAACGAAGTGACCGCGAAGGCATTCCAGGCGCGCACCGGGTCGGACATCTACTGTTTTCGCATCGGCAACGTGCTCGATCCCGAGGATTACGCTAAGTTCCCCACGTGGCTCAAGGACCCCGCGCTGCGCAAGCGCATTGCATGGAGCTATATCGACGGGCGAGACCTCGCCAACGCGTGCCGCCTTGCCATCGAAACGGACGGGCTCGGCTTCGAGATCATGAACGTCGCCGCGGATGATGTGTCGTCCGACTTGCCGACCCAGACGCTGCTGGATCGCTACTATCCGGGCGTGCCGGTCAAGAAGGCCCTCGGCGAGTTCGAGACGCTGCTCAGCAACGAGAAGCTCAAACGCCTGCTTGGCTGGCAGCAGCAGCACTACTGGCGCGACGAGGCAAAACGCTTCAATCCGTAAGCGGTGTTGTCAGCCTCGAAAACGCACAGGGCCAGCGCATGCTGGCCCTGTTCACGACATCTACGCTGCAGGCGTTAAGCCGCCAGCTTGAGCGCTTGCGAGAAGTCCGCGATCAGGTCGTCGATATCCTCGATGCCCGCCGAAAGCCGCAGCATGCCGTCGGAAATGCCCATCGCCTTGCGCGTTTCTGCGCCAGCTTCGAAAAAGATCGTCGGCGCGACGGGGATGATGAGCGTGCGCGTGTCGCCGAGACCGGTCGCCTTGATCGGCAGTTCGAGCGCGTTGACGACTTCGATCATGCGTTCCGCGTTGAGCAGTTCGAACGAGAGCAGCCATGACGCGCCCTTGAACAGCGCCTGTGCGACCTCGTATTGCGGATGGCTCTTCAAGCCCGGATAGAACACCTTGCCGATGGCTTCGTGGCCTTCGAGAAACTGCGCGAGCGCGAGCGCATTGTCGCTGCTTTGCTTCACGCGCAGGGCGAGCGTTTCCGCGCCCATTGCGATTGCGTGTGCCTGCTCGGACGACAATGACGCGCCCATGTCCCGCAAGCCTTTCTTGCGGATCTGCAGGAGCCCCTGATCTTTCGCTGCCGAACGCCGGTAATCGTCGGCAATGTTCGGGTACGCGCTCCAGTCGAACAGGCCCGTATCGGTCACCGCACCGCCGAGCGCGGCGCCATGGCCCGCGATGGTCTTCGTCAACGAGTTGATGACGAGGCTCGCGCCGACCGCCTTAGGCTGGAACAAGGCGGGCGAGGTAATCGTGTTGTCGACGACGTAGACGATGCCGCGCTCGCGGCACAGCTCGCCGATGCCTTGCAGGTCGGGGATCTGCGTGCCCGGATTCGCGATCGTTTCGACGAACACCATGCGCGTATTCGGCTGGATGGCGTTCTTCACGTTCTCCGCGTCGCCGGCGTCGACGGTCGTGACTTCCACGCCGAGCGTGCGCAACGTGCCGAACAGGCTGTTGGTGTTGCCGAACACGTAACGGCTCGACACGAGATGATCGCCCGCGCGCAGCAGCGTGAGGAACGTCGCCGTGATCGCAGCCATGCCGGTGCTGAAGCAGACCGTGCCGGTGCCGCCTTCCAGGCTCGTGATCTTGCGCTCGAGCGCGGCGGTCGTCGGGGTGCCTTGCCGTGCGTAGTTGAAACCGCCTTTCTTCGTGCCCTGAAACACGCCGATCAGGTCCTCGACGCGCTCGAAACCATATTGCACGGACGTATGAATCGGCTGGCGCACGCCGCCGTGCTCGGTGCCTGCGATCCTGTCGCCGTGAACGATGCCAGTGGTGAAGCCTTGCTTGCTCACTCTTACTCCGTCTCTCAAGTCGATTGCGTTTGGCACATTATCGCCTGTAACGCGCGTTGCCGGCAGCGGGGACGCACCGAGCCAATCCGGCGATCGCTATCGCAGTTCGGACTCCGACGGTTCCAGCACGCTGCGCAGCTTGCCGAGCAGCCAGTTGACCAGCGCGTTGTTGTGCCGGTAGTGATTCCAGGTGGGAATCTGGCGAGCGCCCAGAATGCGTTTGAACTCATAGGACGTCGCGCCCAGTTCGATTTCCTCAAAGCCTTCGCGAATACCGAATTCGACCGTGCGAATGAACATGGCGAAGTACAGGCCGTATTGCTGGCTCTTGTCGTAGTCGAGCCCGATATAGCGGTTGACGAGGTGGCGTCCCTTGCCGATCAACTGGGTGAAGCCAATCAACTCGTCGTCGAGAAAGTACAACAGATAATGGCTCAGGCTGCGGGTATTGGCGAAATACTCCGGCGTGAGCTTCTCGAACTTCAACTCGGCCTTTTGCCAGGTCTTCAGATACAGTGCATACACTCTGGCGATGAGGTGATCGGGCAGACCCGCGCATTCTTCATAGCGCAGCGCGGCGGCTTTTTTCAGTTTGCGCTTGAGCAGGTTCCTGCGGTCGCTCTTCATGGCCTGGTAGTAGTCCGGGCCGATCGACAGCACCGGCACCGGCAGGCCTTTTGCCGCCACGAAGCCGCGCAGCGGCAAGTCCTCGGCGAATCCCTTGTACGCGAGCAGGCTTCCTTTCTTCGCAAGCGCCGCGCTGATGGCCGCGAGCGTTTCCTGCGAGACTTCGCCCTGGATGCGGCCGGCATCGACGGTCGGATGCCCGATGCAGGCCAGCTTGAAGCGGATCCAGCTCAAGCTTTGCTTCAGCCAGCCGCTGGGAAGCAGCGTGTTGAGCCGGAAATCCATCACGAAGTAGGGCGCCACGGTAACGAGTGCGCTGTCCCGGTACACGGCGAAATAGCCGAAGCTGAAATCATCCAGCCGGGCCGTCTGAAAGGCACGGTAAAACTCCGCCCCCTCCGGCTCGTCGGGCAGAAATCCCTCTGGCGGAGCGGCCAGATCCTCGATGTGCAGCATGGATTGCGGTCCCCACTATTTCTGATTGCTTTGTTGACTGCTCGATATCGGGCACCGATTGTCGGCGATCTTCGCTGCGTTGTCGATTGGCGCTGCGGGGCTCGCGCAAATGTCACAACTGCGAATCGAGGAGGGCGGCCGCGTGTTCGAGCAGCTTTTCCCGCAACGACCGGCGGCGCCAGTCTTCGAGCGTGATGCGTTTCGCGAGGGCGACGTCGGCATCGAAAATGGCCGTCTGCTGGCGCGCGAAATCGCGGTCGTAGATGTTGAGATTGGCCTCGTCGTTGAGCTTGAACGAGCGGCTGTCAAAGTTGGTCGAGCCGACCGACACCAGATATTCGTCGACGACGATCAGCTTGCAGTGGAACATCGTCGGCTGATATTCGTACATCTCTACGCCAGCCGCGAGCAGGTCGCCCCAGCACGCACGTGACGCCTCGCGCACCGTGTGGGTGTCGATGCGCTTGCCGGGCGTGATGATGCGCACCTGCACGCCGCGCTTCGCCGCCTCGACGATCGCGTTGATCGTCAGCTTGTCCGGTACGAAGTACGCCGTCGACAAATGGATGGAGCGCGCCGCCGCGGTGATCGCCATGAGGTACATCAGCTCCATGTCGTCGCTGCCGCCCGAGGGCGAGCTGCTGAACATGTGCGCGAGGCCGTTGCCCGCGTCGTCGATCTCGGGAAAGTACAACGGGCCGTGCAGCACATTGCCTGTCGACTTGACCCAGTTGTCCATGAAGACGGCCTGCATCTGTCCGACCGCCGGGCCTTCAAGGCGAAAGTGCGTGTCGCGCCAATGCTTCGCGTCCTGCGCGTGGCCGGTCCATTCGTCGGCGATACCCACGCCGCCCGTAAAGCCGATGCGTCCGTCGATCACGAGCAGCTTGCGGTGGGTGCGGTCGTTCATGCGGCCAAGACCCGTCCAGTGTGGCTTGTGATACAGGACGAGCTGGACGCCCGCTTCGCGCAGCATCCGTTGATAGCGCTTGTCCATCTTCGACGAGCCGACCCAGTCGAGCAGCACATGCACGGCGACACCCGCGCGCGCCTTGTCGGACAACGCGCGCGCGATTTCCTCGCCAATCGCGCCGGACCAATAAATGAAGGTCTCAAAGGTGATGGTGTGCTGCGCCGAGCGGATGCCCGCCAGCATCGACGGAAAGATCTCGTCGCCGTTCACGAGCACATAGAAGCGGTTGCCTCCCACGACGGGCGGCCCGAGCAGCAGCCCCATCGAGCGGATGAACTGTGGGCTGTCGCTCGCGTAAAGGCGCTTGATCTTGTGCTCGATCTTCTTTTCGCCGCTCGTGAGGTTCGCGATTACCAGGATGACGACGAGCGTCACCGCGACCGTCACGACGATGAGGGCAATTGTCGACATGCGTGGGCCTTGCCTCGCGGATGGGAACGATGCCCTGCTGTAGCACATTGCGTGCGCAAGCGACGCCGGACGATCAATCCGGCCCGTCGGCTCCAGCCATGTCGTCCAGATTCGCCTGCATTTTCATGATGACGCGCTGCAAGGCTTTGATTTCGTTGACGGTCACGCCATCGGAGAGGCGGTTGACCCAAGGGGCCTGAAGACGCATCGCCGCTTCGAAGGCTTGCCTGCCCTCGTCGGTCAAAACGACAAGCTGCGCGCGGCGATGGTGAGGGTTAGCCTCGAAGCGGACCAGACCGTCGTTTGCGAGGTCGTTCACGATCCGCTGCACGTTCTGGCGATTGGCCCCCAGATCCCGGGCGATCCAGGCCACGGGCTGTGGGCGTTCCGCGGCGCTGATGGCGCCAAGCATTTGCCAGCGCGCACTCGTGAGCCCGAGGCCCTCGACCAGACGGTCGCCCGAGGTGAGCAGTCCGCTATTGAGCCGGAAGAGATCGAGCATGATGCTCGACAGGAGTTCGCCAGCCGGTGTTCTCGCAGGTTCGCGCATATGTCACCATATTTTCAAATTGACATCATCATGTCAATTTACTATAAATTGGCCATGACCGGTTGACATCATGTCTTTTGGAATCTGGAGTGCACCATGCTGCAATTACGTCCGCTTGATCCTTCTTTCCCGATCGAACGCCAACTTGCCATTGACGCCGAGCCCGTTGTGCTCGTGAACGTCTTTACACTGGATCTGGCCGATGAGGCGAAGTTTCTGGAGGTCTGGCAGGAGGACGCTGCGTTCATGAAGCAGCAACCCGGTTTTGTTTCGACGCAACTGCATCGTGCGCTCGGAGAGCATCCGGCTTATTTGAATTACGCGGTCTGGGAATCCACTGCGCATTTTCGGGCGGCATTCTCTCAGCCGGCGTTTCGTTCGAGCCTGGCCGCGTATCCTTCTTCGGTGATCGCGTCGCCGCATATCTTCCAGAAAGTCGCCGTGCCGGGTATTTGCGCGAGCTAGGCGCCGTCTCACGTTTTTATGTAGTCGTTGCGGTTTGAGTTCAGGTCGCCGCCGGTTGCCGGCCCTTGGCCGCGTTGCGGCGAAGAGCGGGCAATTCGTGGAAAAGCAACGGCATGGTCAATGGGTACTGGCGGGCAAAACCGTTGAGATCACGCCGGTCGCGCTGGCAACGAGCACATAGTCGCCGGCTACGCCGACCCAATGGTAGCCGCGCGGCGGCGCTTTCAGGCCATGCTGATTCCAGTTTTCGACCACGAAAATCCGGTCACGGTATTCAGGCGGCAGGCGGTCGCCACGATGCCAGTCGCGATGCGGAATCGCACCGACCGGACGGTTGGCTCTTTCAATCGACGTGGGCGGCGGGTTGCCAGGACGATGTTCAGGCTGCGATGCGAACGCGGTGCCTGTCGTGGCGAGCAGGGCGGCAATAACGAAGAGTGTCGTGATTTTTGCTTTCATGGTGAATGCTCCCATTAGTGTTCAAGAAAAGAGGAAGTGAGATGAAATTCACTCAGGAATGTTGATCATTCACTGAGAGATTCACTTCCACTGGATTCGCTGGCGCGATGCGCCTCATCTGCGACGCGACTCGACGTGCGATTCTTGGCGATGGACTCGCCCTGCGGGGCGATGGTCGGCGCTGGCAAACGGGCCATGGCCATGAACGGCGCCATCATGAGGAGGCCGGCAATTGCGAACGTGGAGTTGAGTCGGTTGAAGTAGGTGTACACGCTTTTCTCCCTGACAATGAAATAAAGGATTACTAATCTATCGATGGACTGGCTCGAAGTTCGAGCGAAGCCCCGAGGAAGACTGGCTCCGAATCCAAAGCTTGCACCAAGTTTACATTTCGTAAGATTTGCTTTCAAGCAATCGGAGCGAAAATATCGTGCGGCGTAACGCCTCACAAAATTGGAGCGCGAACACGGCGGCAGCGCACGCCAAAGCCGCGAAGCGAGCCGCGGCTGGGCGCGTCAGTTACAGCCAGCCTGCGTTGCACAGGCCAGCGGGGGCAATGCCTCAGAGCGCGAGCACGCGCGCCTCGATGCGCGCGAGACGTTTGACGTGGCGTGGCGCCGGGACGAGATCGGCGCCCGAAAAGAGCACGGGGGCGCCATGCTGCGCGTCGAGCGCCTTGTCCCCACATTCGTACGCGACGATCACCTTCTCGCCAACAGGCGTGTTGAACAGTTCATGCCACGAAAACGTCACGAAGTAACCGTCATGGCCGACGGCGAGGAAGATCATGCGCTTGAAGTCGCCGTCCACGTCGTTGCGAAGTTCGGCCTGCGCGAGCAGGTCCGTGAGGCGCACGCCGCGATAGGGCGCGACCGCCCGGATGAAGCGCTGCGTGGTGTAGCAGCGCAGGTCGAACGCCGGGCACGTGACGGCCGGATATTGCCGGAGCGCTTCGAGCGAGAGGGACATCGGACGCACGAGGCTGCCCGTGAGCTGGAGCGGGCTAATTTGCCCAGCGGTGTTGTCGATCGGGGCCGGGGCGGTCGCGATATCCATGCATGAGTCTCCGGGTCGGTAATGTAGCGTTCGCTATAGTCCAGCGTATATTACGCTCGCGATCGACCGGAGTCAGCCTCGCCTGCAAGATGCCGGACATGCCGCGGCGGTTATGTCCCTCAAGGCTGGGCGCGCGGCATCTGCGTGAAGTCAGGCAATGGCGCCGTCCCTGAGCCTGAACGCGGCCACGGTCTCACGAAGCGCATGCGCCTGCTCGGCAAGCGCATACGTTGCCGCCGATGCCTCCTCCACGAGCGCCGCGTTCTGCTGCGTGACCTCGTCCATTTGCGTGACCGCGATGTTCACCTGCTCGATGCCCGTCGACTGTTCGCGTGATGCCGTCGAAATATCTTGGACGGTGCCGGAAACCCGCTGCACGGCTTCGACGATCTCGTCGATGATGTTGCCGGCGTCGGCGACCTGAGACGATCCGCTTTCGACGTGTTCTTTCGACTGCTCGATGAGCGCCTTGATCTCGCGCGCCGCACTTGCGCTGCGCTGCGCGAGCGTGCGGACTTCGCCCGCGACGACGGCGAAACCGCGGCCTTGCTCGCCCGCACGCGCCGCTTCGACGGCGGCGTTGAGCGCAAGAATGTTGGTTTGAAACGCGATGCCGTCGATCAAGCCGATGATTTCGCCGACCTTGCTCGAGCTGTCCGCAATGGACTGCATCGTGCCGACCACGCCGCGCATTACCGTGCCGCCACGCGCCGCGGTCTGCGCCGCCGTACCCGCTAGTGAGCTGACGTGCTCCGCATTCTGGGCGTTCATGCGTACGATCGACGTCAGCTCTTCCATACTAGCGGCCGTTTCTTCGAGCGACGCTGCCTGCTCTTCGGTACGCGAGGACAGATTCTGATTGCCCGAGGCGATCTGCGCGCTCGCCGTTGCGACGCCTTCGGCGTTGGCTCGGACCTCGCTCACTACGCGCGCGAGGCTCGTCTGCATTTTCGCAAGCGCCGTGAGTAGTTCCGCTGTTTCGTCGTCGCCATGCGCATGCAGATCGGTCGACAGGTCGCCGTCGGCGACCTCGCGAGCGAAGTCCACGGCGCGGCCCAGCGGGCTCGTGACCGTGCGGCTGAACAGCACGCCGCCCGCCAGCGCGAGCAGGAACGCGACCACCATCAGCACGGCGCTCACGATCGTGGCGTGCGCGGCCTGCACCGCGGCCTGGGCGGCTACTTGCGCATTGGTGGCGGCGATGATCTGCGCGGCACGGTCGAGCAGTTGGGCTGGCGCGCGATCGACGCCGGCGACCACGGTATCGCCCGCAACGGGATCGGCGCCCGCCGCCTTGAATGCCTCGAAGCCCTTGCGATACCCCTGGCCCATCGCCTCATGCGCATCGGCGAACTGCGCGACGAGTGTGCGCGCTTCGCCTTCGGGCAGCTTCGTTTCGAGCGCGGCGGCGAGATCGTTGACAGTGCGCTCGCGCTTCTGAAACGCGCTCCAGTAACGATCGAGTTTTTGCGGGTCCTTGCCGCGCAGGAGGGTGTCTTTCCACTCCTGCACCTGCAGCTTGAATTCGACGAGCGTCGCAGACACCATGCGCTCGTTCGCAGCGGCGTCCTGCACGGTGGTGCGGTAGGTATCGATGGCCTGGTTGAGCGTGTGGATACCGTAGAACGCACCCGCCGACATGAGGGTGAGGGACGCGGCGAAAGCGAGGGGAATCTTACGGCTGAGTTTCATGGGGTTCGAATGGCTAAAAATGCAAGGCGCATGACGCGCCGACTTCCTTATTACGGCTCGAGCCCGCCCTTCTTGAGGTTTAGCGCATTACGTCGTCTTTCATCATACGTAATCGGATAGAAACACCTCGTGCGCGGACGGTATTCATCATCGACAATGCTTGGGAAAGTCTGACTATTCGCGTGCCATTTTTCTAAAAGAAGCGTGCAGGCGGGCGCTAGAGGATCGCGAATAAATGTGTATTCCTTATTAAATGGATCGATGCCGTCAGGCAGTTCATGGCTGTGAGCCTCACTACGAGAGGCGCCGGGTCTCGTTGCCCAGACGCGGCCGTTTCGCGGCGGCATTCCAGCCCAACGCGTTGTACACCGCATAGAGCGCCATGCCGGCGTACTCATGGAGCGCGAAATCGGTGATGGTGAAGTTGTACGCAAGCGGTAGTGGCGATAAAACGGCGCGCAGATAGTCGGCGCGCATCGGCGTGGCATCGACACCGAAATGCGAAAAATACAGCAAGCTTCGCCGTAGGTGAATGGCCGACGACACCAGCAGTACTTCGTCCGCCTGGTATCGCTCGAGCAAGGCGCTGGTGAATTGCGCGTTTTGCCATGTGTTCATGCTGTCGGGCTCGCTGAGCACATCGGCAGACTCGATACCGAGCCGGATCAAGGTGCCTCGATAGACCGAGGCTTCCGACTCGCCGTTATGACGCGGATCGCCGCCGCTCACGACGATCTTGCAATCCGCGCCGGTCTTGCGGCAATCGCGGTAGAGCGCGGCGGCTTCGACGATGCGCGAGTACGAAAAAATGCCCGGTTCGATGAGGTCGGCGCGGGGCACCTTTTCCGTGCCTGCGCCCAGCACCACAATGGCGTTTCGTTTGCTCCACTGCACCGTTGGATTCTTCGCATAGGCCGATTGCAGATTCGTCAGCAGCCAGGCGGGAACAGGGCCGCAGCCTGCGGCAAGAAACAGGGCGAACGAAGCGGCATAGAGCACGCCACTCGTGCGGCGCCATTTGAGCGCAGCGAAACAGGTGGCAACGGCAATGGCGACGAGAAGGACAACGAGCGTCATGCGAACCACCTGATATCGAAATGAAATTGGCGAGCACGATGGCCGCCGCGTATTGCATCGTACAGAACAACCCGCGCAAGCCGTCTATTTCAAGCACGGCGCGGCGAACTATAGATCGACCTCTCCTTCGAACGCTTCGAAATGAAACTCGGCGATGAGGGGAGGGGCGGCTTCCATGGCGGCTTCCATGGCGGGTTCGGCAGCGGAGTTCGGGGCTGGCGTTGACGTGTCGTCGCGCTGTGTGGCGCAATTCCCGGCAAGCATACCGCTTGCAAAAAACACAATGCCGGTTGTCACGCCGCCACCGAGGAGCCAAATCAGCTGATACCAGTAGAAGAACGGCATGCCGTCCCACATGGGGTCGACCTTGTCCCAGGTTGGCACAGCGATAAGGGCCAGCCACGGCAAATACAGCAGGGAGAGCCAGCGTCGCAGAGATTTTGGATTGCCTTTCAATTGCATCGCCCTTGGAAAGTTGAAACCGTCGCGTCGTGAGAAGCGACGATCTGCAGGGCATAACACGCAATCGATCAGGCATATTCCTGACAAAGAGAGGTTGGAGAAATAATAAGGTTAGCGAAGTGATTCAATGTCTGATGTGACGAGGCATGGTTGAGGCGAGGGGCGGTGCAGCGACGGATGCAGCGACACCCAGCTCCTGGCGCTTTCCAGCGCTTCGATCTGACCGGTTTGCGAATTGCGCCGATACACGAGGCCGCTTCGGCCACTCAGGTCGATGGCTTTTACCACTTCGCCCGAAGCAAGCCGGATTCGAGTTCCCGCAGTGAGGTACAAGCCCGCTTCGACCGCGCAATCGTCTCCGAGTGAGATGCCGACTCCGGCGTTCGCGCCCAGCAAGCAACGTTTCCCGATCGTCACCTGATGCTTGCCCCCTCCCGACGTCGTCCCCATGATCGACGCTCCGCCGCCCACGTCGGATAGCTCGCCCACCAATGCGCCGAGACTGATGCGGCCTTCCACCATGCACGGTCCGGTCGTGCCGGCATTGACGCCGATGAATCCTTCCGCCGTCACCGTGGTGCCGCAAGTCAGGTGAGCGCCCAGCAGCACCCGGTCGGCATCGGCAATCCAGACGTCTTCGGGCATGACGTAGTCGACCATGCGGGGCACCTTGAAGGTGCCGCGAACCTCGCACGGGACACCTTCGGCGCGACATGTGCGAAGCATATCGAGCGCCTGGCCCGGTGCGCATGGGCCGAGCGTCGTCCACGCGACATCGGACATGAGATCGAGGAAGCCGGTCAAGTTGGCCTGTCGCGGCGCAATGAGGCGGCGGCTGATGAGGTGCAAACGCAGATAGACATCGTGGATGTCCGCAGGCGGGGTAGCGAGACTGCCGATCGTGGTTCTCACCGCAACCGTTCGCACTCTCCGACGCTCATCCCGTTGACCCGCCAGCGCGGCCCATTTGCCCAAGGAATCGCCAATCTGCGGGCCCGTGAGTGCTGACGTCGCCGATGCAGCTGCATCGGCTCGCAACGATGCGAATGGATACCACGTGTCGAGGACCGTGTTGTTGCTGGAGACGGTGGCGAGGCCGAAGCCCACCGCGCCGGTGTTCAGATAACGAGGTTCCATTGGCTGACTCGCGAAGGTTGTCCGCTAACAGAACACTCGGCGTTTCGGTCGTATTCCAGCTTTCTTGGCGCACACACGTATCCGTTCTTTTCCCGTTTGTGTCGGCATGTATCTGCCGCTGAGTTGGACGCGCATTTTTACGCGCGGTTGATAGAATTGCGCAACGCGGAACCCCACGATTCGAAGGAGCAAGTCTGCATGTCGCCGAACACGGATACCGAATTTTTTCGCCTTCTCGCAAATAGCTATCGCCGCTTGCTGGGCGTTTCGCTCGTGCCCGAAGGCTTGAGTGATACAGAGGGCGCGGCCTGGCTCTACGAGCGCGCGCCGTTCGGCTTGCTTGCGCACGGCACGCAGGCAGACCCGGTATTCATGTATGGCAATCGTCGCGCGCAAGCGATCTTCGGCTACGACTGGGAAGAGATCACGGCGCTGCCGTCGCGTCTTTCAGCGCAGGCGCCCGAGCGTAGCGAGCGGCAGGCATTTCTCGATTCGGTTACGCGCGAAGGCTTCGTGAAAGACTATCGCGGCATCCGCATCACGAAGTCAGGGCAGCGCTTCTGGATCGAACGCGCGACCGTATGGCAATTAATCGACGAAGCCGGCGTGCTGCACGGGCAGGCTGCGATGATTCCGCAGGTCGCGCCTTGCTGATGCTGCTTGGGCTCGCGAAGCCCGCCGTCATTTTGCGCTCTGCGGACCCTTGCGGTTCGCGTGCGGCGCGGCTGCGGCATAGCCCGCGGCAAATACATCGACCGCCCGGTTCACGACCTCCAGCAATTTTGCGCGCGAGGTTTTGACCTCATAGCCAAGCGTCGCGATTTCGACCAACTCGGCTTCGAGAAGCGCCAGCAGATGCTGAGCGGCGACGCCTGGATCGCACGTCCGGATGGTGCCCCCTTCGATCGCGCCGGCGAGAAAGTCGCGCACGTGCATCAAGCCCCGTTTCGGCCCCGATTCGTACAAGGCTCGGCCCACGTTCGACCGGTCGACCTCCTGATAGCACAGGCGGCGTGTTGCGAGAAAAGAGGGCTGCAGCACTGCCGTCAGGTAGTGGACCCCAAACGCGGCGAGCGACTCGCCTAGCGGCATATCGAGCCTCAACTGACTGAACGCATGCCGGATTTCGGTTCCGGCGCGGCTCGTCATTGTTTCAGCAAATAACGCCTCTTTCGACTCGAAATAGCTATACAGCGTCGCCTTCGACGCGCCCGAGCGAGCCGCGATTTGCGTCATCGACGCCTGCTCGAAGCCGACGTCCCGGAACACTTCCAGCGCGGCTTCGATGATGGATTGACGCTTTTCTTCGGTCTTCTTTCTCATGGGTCTCCCTTCCTCTTTTGCTCTCGGGCTGGGACGCGAGCGTCCACGCAAATACGCTGCCCCGTCACGGATTGAAACATTCCTGGCCGGGTAATGCGATTGACAGCCACCAACCGTTCCATTATAAACCATACCGTTCAGTTTAGTTATGTGACCGGGAACATCCAATTCAGGGTTGGAAGCTGATGCGCAACGAGGCATCAACCTTTCCGGGCTGCAAGACTTCAACCATTTAGTACTACGAGTCAATGGCTTCGCGCCTGCCCGTGTTTTGGCAAGGCGATTCAACGCAAGATTCGATGGGATATATGCCACAACAGATTCATGCAAGAGAGGGATGGAGCCGGAAAAGCCAACGCTTGGGCACCGTGCTTTTCTGCTCGACCGTCATATTGATCGCCGGCTGTCAACGTCACGACGCCGGGATGCCCGCTAGCCTCGCCAGCCAAAGCGTCGAAGTCGGCGTGAAGACGCTCGCACCGCAACGCATCGTGATGACGGCCGAGCTATCGGGCCGTCTTTCGGCTCTCAAGGTCTCGGATGTACGGCCGCAAATTGGCGGCATCGTGCAGAAGCGGTTCTTCGTCGAGGGTTCGGACGTAAAGGCGGGCCAGGTGCTCTACCAGATCGATCCGGCCACCTACCAGGCGACTTACGATCAGGCGCGCGGCACGCTCGCCAAGGCCGAGGCAACGCTGGCTTCCGCAAAGACGAAGGCCGACCGCTACGCGCAGCTCGTGAAGATCAACGCGGTCAGCGCGCAGGACAACGACGATGCGATCGCCGCCGTTCGCGAGGACGAGGCCGATGTGATCGCGGATCGCGCATCGCTCGAGTCGGCGCGTATCAATCTCGGCTACACGCGGATCACCGCGCCCATTTCGGGCCGCATCGGCGCTTCGTCGGTGACCGAAGGCGCGCTCGTGACCTCGGAACAGACCACCGCGCTCGCCACCATTCAGGCATACGACGAGATGTACCTCGACGTCACGCGCTCGAGCGCCGACTGGCTGCGCTTGCGCAAGGCGTTTGCCTCCGGCCGGCTCAAGCGCTCGGGCACGGGCGCGGCGGTGCAGCTCGTGATGGAGGACGGCACGCCGTACGCACACGCGGGCGTGCTGCAGTTTTCGGGCATCACCGTCGATGCGACGACGGGCTCGGTCACGCTGCGCATGGTCTTCCCGAACCCGGAAGGCGAACTGCTGCCCGGCATGTTCGTGCGCGCGCAGCTCGACGAGGGCGAGAGCACGAGCGCGCTGCTCGTTCCGCAACTCGCGGTCACGCGCGCTTCGGACGGCAGCGCGAGCGTATGGGTCGTCGATGCGACCGGACACGCGAAGCAGGTTGCGGTACGCGCGGACAGCGCCTATGCAGACCAGTGGATCGTTACGGGCGGATTGCAGGCCGGCGATCGCGTGATCGTGAGCGGGCTGCAGAAGGTGCAGGCGGGCGTGGCGGTTCACGTGGCCGCCGATGCAGCCTCTGGCGTTGCTGTGACTTCAGCAGCATCTTCAGCGGCGAAGTCGTAAGGAGGGCGCATGGCAGGTTTCTTCATCCAGCGCCCGATCCTCGCGTGGGTCGTTGCGATCGTCATCATGCTGATCGGCGGCGCGGCGACCACCACGCTGCCGATCGAGCAGTATCCGACTATCGCGCCGCCTTCGGTGCAGGTCACGGCGACCTATCCGGGCGCTTCCGCCGACACCGTCGCGAAAACCGTCACCCAGGTGATCGAGCAGAAGCTTTCCGGCATCGATAACTTGCTCTACATGTCGTCGACGAGCAGCGGCGCGGGCCAGGCGACCATCAACCTGACGTTCAAGCCCGGCACCAATCCGGACATCGCGCAGGTGCAGGTCCAGAACAAGGTTACCCAGGCCACCGCCTCGCTGCCGGAGACGGTGCAGGAGCAGGGCGTGCAGGTGGCGAAGGCGTCAAGCGACTTTCTGATGATCGTCGCGCTCTCGTCGCCGGGCGGCTCGCTCAACTCGATCGACCTCGGCAACGTCATCGCCACGCAGATCGAGGACCCGCTCACTCAAATCAACGGCGTGGGCGACGTTACGCTCTTTGGCGCGCAGCATGCCATGCGGATCTGGCTCGATCCCGTGAAGCTGCGCAGCTTCGGCGTCACCGCGTCCGACGTGACGACTGCGGTCACCAATCAGAACGTGCAGCTTTCCGTCGGCGAACTCGGCGGTGCGCCTGCTACGGATTCCCAGGCAATCAACGCGACGATCTCGGCGTCGAGCCTGATGACGACTGCCGACCAGTTCGGCGACATTCTGCTGCGCGTGAATAGCGACGGCTCGAAGGTTCGCCTGAAGGACGTCGCGCGCGTCGAGGTGGGCGGCGATTCATACGATACGTCCTCGCGGCTCGACGGCAAGCCGGCCGCCGCGCTGGCCGTCAAGCTCTCGACCGGCGCGAACGCCATGGCGGTCGCGAAGGCCGTGCGCGCGAAGCTCGTAGAACTGCAGCCGCAATTGCCCAAGGACGTGGCGATTGCGTATCCGTACGACTCCACGCCGTTCGTGAAGATCTCGATCGAGGAGGTCATGAAGACGCTCTTCGAAGCGGTGATCCTCGTGTTCCTCGTGATGTACCTGTTCCTGCAGAACCTGCGCGCGACGCTGATTCCGACGATCGTCGTGCCGGTCGCGCTGCTCGGCACGCTGGGCGTGATGTCGGCGATCGGCTTTTCGATCAACGTGCTTTCGATGTTCGCCATGGTGCTCGCGATCGGCTTGCTCGTGGACGACGCGATTGTCGTCGTCGAAAACGTCGAGCGGATCATGGCCGAGGAAAAGCTCGACGCGAAGGCGGCCACGAAGAAGGCGATGAGCCAGATCACCGGCGCGCTCGTGGGCGTGACGACCGTGCTGACCGCCGTCTTCATCCCCATGGCGTTCTTTTCCGGCTCGACCGGCGCGATCTATCGCCAGTTCTCGGTCACCATCGTATCGGCGATGGTGCTCTCGGTGCTGCTCGCCATGACGCTCACGCCCGCGCTCTGCGCGAGCCTGCTGAACCCGTCGGCCGTCGAACATGCGCGGAGCCGTGGCTTGCTCGGCGCGTTCAATCGCTTCTTCACGAAGAGCAACGCGCGCTACAGCAGCACGCTTGCTCGCGTGGTGGCCAGGCCCGCGCGCTGGATGCTCGGCTATGGACTGATCGCGGGCGTGGTCGGCATTCTGTACGTAACGCTGCCTTCTTCGTATCTGCCGGAGGAGGACCAGGGCTCGATCATGGTGTCGATTTCGGCGCCGGTCGGCACGCCGTCTTCGAAGACGTTGAAGACCGTGGCAGCCGTCGAACAGTACTTTTTGAAGCAGCCCGCGGTGACGCACGTGATGGCCGTGAACGGCTTCAGCTTCAACGGACAAGGGCAGAACAATGCGCTCGCGTTCGTGCAACTGAAGGACTGGAGCCAGCGCGGGTCGAACGACAGCGCGCAGGCGGTGATCAATCGCGCGAACGCGGCCTTCGCGGGCAATCGCGATGCGCAGATCTTCGTGATGAACGAGCCTGCGATTCATGGTCTCGGCACGCAAAGCGGCCTCGACTTCGAGATCGAGGACCGTGCGGGCCAGGGGCATGACAAGCTGCTGAAGGCGCGCAACCAGTTCCTCGCGCTGGCCGCGAAGGATCCGTCGCTCGCGATGACGCGTTCGGCGGGCCTCGAAGATACGCCGCAGCTTTACGTCGATATCGACCGGGAGAAGGCGAGTGCGCTCGGGCTGTCGATCGCCGATGTCGACACGACGATTTCCACGGCATTCGGCTCTGCGTACGTGAACAACTACATCGATACCGGGCGGATCCAGAAGGTCTACGTGCAGGCGGACGCACCGTACCGGATGATGCCGGACGACATCGGGCAATGGTACGTGCGCGCAGATTCGTCGTCGAGTACTTCGTCATCCTCAAGTTCGTCGTCGAGTTCCACTTCGGGTTCAACGTCTACATCGTCCACGACGACGTCGGGCTACGACGGCCAGATGGTGCCGTTCTCGGCGTTCGCGACCACGCGCTGGACGTTCGGGCCGCCGCAGATCGAGCGCTACAACCGCGAACTCGCGATGCAGATGAGCGCGCAGCCCGCACCTGGTGTGAGCACCGGCCAGGCAATGGCCGCCGTCGAAAACCTCGCGAAGCAGTTGCCTACCGGATTCGGCATCGAGTGGACGGGGCAGTCGTATCAGGAAGTGCTTGCCGGTTCGCAGGCCACGTATCTGTATGCGATTTCGCTGATCGTGGTGTTCCTGTGCCTCGCGGGGCTGTACGAAAGCTGGTCGGTGCCGCTCGCGGTCATTCTCGTGGTGCCGATCGGCGTGCTTGGCGCGTTGCTGGGTGCGCATCTGCGCGGGCTGTCGAACGACGTCTATTTCAAGGTCGGCCTGCTGACGACAATCGGCCTCGCAACGAAGAACGCGATTCTGATCGTCGAATTCGCGAAGGACCTCCAGGAGCAGGGCCGTGGCCTCGTCGAGGCCACGCTCGAAGCCGCGCACCAGCGTTTGCGGCCGATCCTGATGACCTCGCTGGCTTTCGTGTTCGGTGTGCTGCCGCTCGTGATCAGTACCGGCGCGGGCTCGGCTGCGCGCCATGCGATCGGAACCGGTGTGGCCGGCGGGATGATCGCGGCGACAGCGCTCGCCATCTTCTTCGTGCCCGTGTTCTTCATCGTCGTGCGCCGGCTGTTCAAAGAGCATGGCGACGGCGTAGCCGCGCAGCCCGCAAAGGATCAGGAATGAAACTGAAGCTTCTATCCGTGCTCTGTGCGGCAGCATTGAGTGCATGCTCTCTCGACCCGGTTTATCAACGGCCCGCTGCGCCGGTCGCCACCACGTGGCCAACGGGCGCCGCGTACGCTACGGGTGCATCGGCGGCTACGCCTTCGATATCACCTGCAGCACCGAACGCGGCCGACGTCGGCTGGCGCGACTACTTCAAGGACCCGCGCCTGCAAGAGCTGATCGGGCTCGCACTCGACCACAATCGGGACCTGCGTGTCGCGGCGCTGCAGGTGGCCGAGTACGAGGCGCAGTACCGCATCACGCGCGCGGAGCTGGCGCCGACGATTGACGCCGGCGGCTCGCTCACGAACACGCGCACCGATGGCGCGGTGAGCCACTCGAACACGGTGTCGGTCGGCACGACATCGTGGGAAATCGACTTTTTCGGGCGCATCCGGAGCCTCAAGCGCCAGGCGCTCGAAAACTATCTGTCGACGCAGGCCTCGCGCACCAGCACGCAGCTTTCGCTCGTGGCCGATGTGGCGACCGACTATCTGCAATTGCTTTCCGATGAGACCTTGCTGAAGGTCTCGACCGACACCGCTACGGCCAACCAGAGCACCTACGACCTCACGCTGAGCATGATGAAGATCGGCAGCGCGTCGCTTCAGGACGTGCGCGAGGCGCAGACGTCGCTGGCGAGCGCACGCGCGAGCGTGGCGTCATACACGCGTGCAGTCGCTCAGGACCGCAACAACCTGATCGCCGAAATCGGCTGTCCGTTGCCCGACGACTTCGCCACGGGGCCTACGCTGCTGGAGAGCGACGCCATGTTCGCGGACGTCGATGCGGGCATCCCATCCGATTTGCTCGCGCGGCGGCCCGATATCATCGAGGCGGAGCATACGCTCAAGGCGGCGAACGCGAACATCGGCGCCGCGCGCGCGGCGTTCTTTCCCAAGATCGAGCTGACGGCGAGCGCAGGCACCGCCAGCACGAGCCTCTCGCAGCTCTTCAAGGCGAGCACGGGCGCGTGGACGTTCGCGCCGACGATCACGATGCCGATCTTCGATTACGGCAGCAACAAGGCGTCGCTCGACGTTGCGAAGATCGAGAAGGATATCGACGTGGCCGACTACGAAAAGGCGATCCAGACGGCATTCAAGGAGGTATCGAACGCCCTGGCGGGGCGCGCGACCTATGTCGATCAGGTCGCGGCGGACCGCGACTACGTGAAATCGGCGCAGGATTACTACGATCTCGCGCAGGCGCGCTACAAGACCGGCACCGACAGCTTCCTGACTTTGCTGACCGCGCAGCGCACGCTTTATACGGCACAGGAGCAACTCGTCACCGACGAGCTTGCGAAGCTATCGAATCAGGTCACGCTGTACAAGGTGCTGGGCGGCGGCTGGTCCGCATCGACCGTGCATGAGCAAGCTGCCGCAAGCGATCAGGCGCGTTCTTGAGGCATGCAGTCCGAAATGCAGCCCAGGCGAGTCACCCGCTAGAATTGCGAGGGTCGGCGCTGCGTTGCGCAGCGGCGCCGCCGACTTCCTTGCCAATATTCGATTATTCGATTCAATTCACGCGTGAAGACCGCTACTCTCGAACAACTGCGTGACGGGCAACTTGCCGGCGCACGACAGCTCAAGCTCGCTTGCGGGTTGACCGAATTTCCGCGCGAAATCTTCGACCTCGCCGACACCCTCGAGGTGCTCGACCTCTCGGGCAATGCGCTCACGTCGCTGCCGGACGACCTCCCGAGGCTGCGCCATCTGCGCATTCTGTTCGCTTCGAACAACCCGTTCACCGAGTTGCCGCCTGTACTCGGCGACTGCGAATCGCTGAGCATGGTCGGCTTCAAGGCGAACCGCATCCGCCGCGTTACGGGGCGCGCGCTGCCGCCGCAATTGCGCTGGCTGATCCTGACCGATAACGACGTCGACGCGCTGCCGGCCGAAATCGGCGAGCGTCCGAATCTGCAAAAGCTGATGCTCGCCGGCAACCGGCTGCGCTCGTTGCCCGAGACGATGGCCGCGTGCAGCCGGCTCGAGCTGCTGCGGATTTCGGCGAACCGGCTCGACGCCTTGCCGGACTGGCTGTTGCGTCTGCCGCGGCTCGCGTGGCTCGCCTATGCCGGCAATCCGCTGAACGTGGCGCGCGAGCAGGTAGCGCTGGCCGATTCGCCGGTGCCCGATATCGACTGGCATACGCTCGCGCTTGGACAAACGCTCGGCGAGGGCGCGTCGGGCGTGACACATCGCGCGACGCGTCTCCTGCGCGACGGCCATCCGGTGGAGGCGGTCGCCGTCAAGCTGTTCAAGGGCGCGGTGACGAGCGACGGTTTGCCGGAACTCGAAATGGCTGCGTGTCTGCAAGCCGGGCCGCATCCGAACCTCATCCCGGTGCTCGGCAAGATCACGGGTCATCCGCTGGGCGAGCACGGCCTCGTGATGGAACTCATCCCTCCGGCGTTCGTCAATCTCGCCGGGCCGCCGAGCCTCGACTCGTGTACGAGGGACGTCTACGCAGCCGATGTTCTGTTCGATCGCCCGGTTGCGTTGCGGATCGCACGCGGGATCGCATCGGCGGCGCAGCATCTGCACGGGCGCGGGATCATGCACGGCGATCTCTACGCGCACAACATCCTGCACGACGGCTCAGGGCACGTATTGCTAGGCGACTTCGGCGCGGCGTCCTTTCACGATATCGACGATCGCGCACAGTCGCAGGCGCTCGAGCGCATCGAGGTACGCGCGTTCGGCTGCTTGCTGGAAGAACTCGCGCAACGTCTGGCCGGAGAGGCTAATGAACGCGACGCCGGGTTCGATGCGCTGATTGCAGACTGTTTCGCCGAGCAAGTCGACAGGCGGCCTTCGTTCGATGAGATTGTCGAGCGGCTGTCTGCCTGACGCCATGAAACGGGCGGTTTCGCTGACGCCCGAGGAATTTTCGCAAGCCGCTGAATAGTCGGCATGGAGGACAAGAATTCTGTCCTCTTTCCCACACTCATTCGTGCAACGAGCAACTACAGTTGAATCGTTGGGGATCAGTTGCACGTTGGACCCGCCATCGCCTGATTGCCGTCCCAGGGTGTGAACGCCATGAAAAAATTCCTCAGCGCGCTATTGCTCGCTTCGGCGCCGTTCGTTGCGTGGGGCGAGACGCCATTCCTCCATTCACACAGCGCGATCGTGTATGACGTCGCGCGCCACGAAGTCCTGCTCGAAAAGAACGCCGACGAGGCCCAGCCGATCGCGTCGCTCACCAAGCTGATGACGGCGATGGTCGTGCTGGACACCGCCCAGCCGTTGGGAGACACGGTGACCGTCGACAACGACGACATCGATCGGCTCAAGCATACGGGGTCCCGCATCCCTATCGGTGCGTCGCTCGAGCGAGGAGAGATGCTGCGTCTTGCGCTGATGGCGTCGGAGAACCGCGCTGCCTCCGCGCTTTCGCATGCGTTCCCGGGCGGCCAGCCGGCGTTCATCCGGCAGATGAATGAAAAGGCGCGCGCGCTGAATATGACCAATACGCACTTCGACGATCCAACCGGGCTCTCGCCCGAGAATCTCTCGACGGCGCGCGATGTCGTGAAGATGGCGGACGCCGCGGCGCGCTATCCGTTGATCGGCGAATACACGACGCTTCCCCGTTACGAAGAGGCGATCGGCACGAGGACGCGGTTCTATCACAACACCGACCCGATAGTGAGCTCAGCCGACTGGGACGTGCTGGTCGCAAAGACAGGCTATATCCGCGAGGCGGGGCGCTGCATCGTGGTCGATGCGAACATGCCGAACGGGCAGGTGATGATTGCGCTGCTCGGCTCGCGAACCTCGTGGGGACGCTCTGCCGATCTCGTCACGATACGGCGATGGCTAAACGGCGACGACACGCCGGTCGTCGAGCCGCGCTATTACGCAAGCGCCCGTGCGCATCATCACTATTCGATGCTCGCGCGTTCGCACGGCGTCAGTGTGCGGCTCGCATCGTACCGGAGCGCCCCGACGCCCGGTGCGCACCGGCAGAGCGTCAAACACCATGCCGGCAAGCGGGCGCACCATACGCTGGTTGCGGCGACAGGCTAAACGGCATCCGCGCCGGCCGGTGTGTAGATTGCGAGCTTCAGCGCCGGATCGTCGTTCGCCTGAAACGTTGCGTACTCGTAGCGCTGCGTACCGTGCTTCGCGTGCGCCAGGACCTTCTGCCCCGACGCGCCGCTGCGCACGTCGTGCGCATTCCACCACCTCGCGAACTCCTCGCTGCCTGAACGCAGGCGCTCGACCAGTTCGACGAACGCAGGGTCGCCCGCATAGAGGTCGTGGCTCGTGCGAAACAGCGCGATCATGCGGCGGGCTTCATCGGACCAGCTAGCACCAAAGAGCCGCCGTGCCTCGGGTTCGATGAACATGTAGGTCATGATGTTGCGATCTTCCGCAGCGAGGCGGTCGAAGCCAAGCAGATCGGAGGCGGCCTCGTTGCACACGAGGATGTCCCAGCGCCGGCCCGCGACGTAAGCGGGCAGACCGAGGCTGGCGACGATCCGCGCAAGGGTCGGCGGCACGCTCTCGCGGGCGAAGACGCGCGGCTCGCCGCGCTGCGCGAGCGCGCGCAAATGGGCGGCTTCGGCCTTGTCGAGCCGCAGTGCCTGGGCAAGCGCATCGAGCGTCGCATCCGAAGGGCTGACCGCGCGCCCCTGCTCGAGCCGGACATACCAGTCCACGCCGATGCCTGCGAGTTCCGCGACTTCTTCACGCCGCAGGCCGGGCGTGCGGCGGCGCCGGCCGCCGCCCAGGCCAACGTCGTCGGGGCTCAATTTCTTGCGCCGGGAGCGCAGAAATTCGCCGAATTGGGTTTGTGTCGTGGCTGTCATCGCGTTCGCTTCGTGCAGGGTGGGAGTGCGCAATCCTGGGATCGCAGCGGGCCTTGTTGCCCATTCTAAGCCTGCCAGAATCGGCGCTTTCCCCCTTCTGGAAGCGCCATGAAAGCTGCCATTCTGAAAACCCTCAACACGCCGCTCGCGATCGAACAGATACCGGATCCCTCTGCCGGCACCGGCGAGGTCGTCGTGGACGTCGTTGCGGCGCCGGTGTTGTCCTATGCGCAGGAAGTGTTCAGCGGAGAACGCCGCTATCCCATCGAACTGCCGATCGTGCCAGGCTGCGGCGCGATCGGCCGGGTGCGGACCATCGGCCCGGATGCGACGAAACTGCAACCGGTTGACTGGGTGTTCTGCGATCCGACGGTGCGTGCTCGCGACGACGCGCTGATGCCCGACATCGTGCTGCAGGGCTGGAGCGCGCGGGGCGAGGGCGGCCAGAAATTGCAGCGCTATTTTCATGACGGCCCGTTCGCGGAACAGCTAAGGGTGCCGACCGAAAACGCGGTGCGTATCGGCGACATCGATCCGGCCGACGCTGCACGATGGTGTGCGCTCAATACGCTGCTCGTGCCTTATGGCGGGCTGCTCGCGTCCGATCTGCGGGCGGGCGAGATCCTGCTCGTGAGCGGCGCGACCGGCAACTTCGGCAGCGCGTGCGTCGCGGTGGCGCTCGCGATGGGCGCGCGGTGCGTCGTTGCACCTGGGCGCAACGTGCAGGCGCTCGACAAGCTGGCGCGCAAATTCGGCAAGCGCGTGAGAACCGTGGCGCTTTCCGGCGACGAGGCAACGGATCGCCAACGCATGCAACGGGCGGCGCCTGGGCCGATAGACTGCGTGATGGACCTGATGCCGCCATCGGTTCCGGCGACGACGGTGCGCGCCGCGGTGA
This sequence comes from Paraburkholderia guartelaensis, assembly GCF_004353905.1. Classification (GTDB taxonomy): domain Bacteria; phylum Pseudomonadota; class Gammaproteobacteria; order Burkholderiales; family Burkholderiaceae; genus Paraburkholderia; species Paraburkholderia guartelaensis. The sequence goes on from NZ_SMOD01000035.1 coordinate 38,020, forward strand.
TGGCGGTCCGCCCATACGGGCGCGTGGTCCTGATGGGCGGTGTCGGCATGCTGGGTGGAGCCGGGCTCGAGCTGCCTTATCCGTGGATCATGCGCAATGACATCACGTTGCGGGGCAAGTGGATGTACCCAACGCACGCCGTGACGCTAATGGCCGGTTTGATTCACGGGGCACTGCTCGATCTGCGCCATTTCGATGTGACGACCTTCGCGCTCGACGATGCGAACGAGGCCGTCGCGCATGCGGCGGCGAACGGCGGCCCATTCAACATGACGGTGATTTGCCCGTAGCCTCGATTCATGCGCCTTGCGGGGATGAACGGCGCGCGCCGGGCCGTCCCGCCAATGCGGTAAGCGCCGTTCGAGGTAATTCTTCCGTGGCGAGCGCCCACAGCGAATACGCCACGCCGCGCTGGAGCAACAAGCCGACAGCATTGCGGAGTTCGCCCCTGCCCAGCGCATAGACCGAGTCAGTGACGGCCTTGGCGCCGTGCATCAGCACGCTGGCATGCCGGTAGCACCCCATCATGCAGGCGTTGCACGGTTCGCGTTGATCGGGCAGACGGTCGAGGTCGAACACGGAGCCCATGGGCTCATGCCACGGTTCGCAACGCCAGACATCGAGGTTCCAGTCGATATAAAAATACTTGCTCCCGGCGATGCACGGAATGCGTTGCTGCTCGCCGCGCACGAACCGTGCGACCTCGTCCAGCGCGGCGCTCGGGTCCATCACGCGAAAGTGCTTTTTGAGGGCTTCGATGGCACTCAATGCTTCGAGTAGTTCGTCACGGCTGAGGTCGACAAGCTTCGAATTCTCGTCGTAAACCAGCGATGTGGAACCGAATGCGTCGCGCCTTGGGTAGGAAAACACCACCGAATCGAAGCCAAGGTGGCTGAGTGTTTCGGGAAGCGACTCGTACTGGACGAGATGGCTCACCGTCACCGTTGCGCAGACCGGGATGCCGAAGCCGTGCGCCTGGGTGATGCCCTCGCGGATGCGGGCCGCAAGGCCTGGCAGGCCGCGATTGTGCTCGTGCTCGCTCATGTCAGCGCTATCGATCGAGATCAGCAGCCGCTTGAGGCCGGCGGCGGCCAGTTGCTTGATGTGGCGGGGGAGGAACCAGCCGTTCGTGATCACGCCGCACTGGATGCCGGCTTTCGTGGCCGAGCTGACGAGCGATTCGATCTGCGGGTGGACGAGAGGCTCGCCGCCCTGCAGCGTCATGTAGCGAATCTTGCGTCTGCGCAGCATCGGCATCGCGCGCTCGAACGCATCGGGATCGAGATAGCGGCGCGGGCCTGCCATTTTCTTCTCGCGCGAAAAGCCGCAAAAGTCGCACGCAGCGTTGCAAACATTCGTCACCGAGACGTCACAGACCGCAGGCAGTGGATTGTGTGGCTCGTTCGCGTCGTTGCTTACATTTGGCAAACTGCGCCACTTGATGGTCCGCTCTGTCCTGTCCATGGTGCTGGTGCCCTCACGGTTTGCCGGCTCATTGCGCTCGAACCATCATAGGTTACGCTACGCACGCGCGCCGCATCGGGTACGATTTTTATTCAAGAATGGCTCAAACAAATCTTGTTTGACTGGCTAGTGCGAGGCGACTTCAATCCCCATACTCGAGGTGTCTCGCCGGAATTTCGGTTCCGGGCGAATTTGCGAACGCTATGCACTGGCTGCAGAAGGAGGGGGAAATGGTTGACACTTCAACCACGAAGCCGCGCGCGATCGGCTTCAACCACGTCGCGCTGGAGGTCGGCGATATCGAGGAGGCGCTGGCCTTCTATGGCCGCATCTTCGACTTTCAATTGCGCGGCAAGAGCAAGACGATGGCCTTCATCGATCTTGGCGATCAATTCATCGCGTTGCAGGCGGGGCGCAAACAGCCCGCTGATGATGGCCGGCATGTCGGCCTTGTTGTCGATGACAAGGAGGCGGCGCGCGCCGCACTCAAGGCGGCGGGCGTGAAGACGCTCGACGGTCCGTTTCTGGATTTTCGCGACCCATGGGGCAATCGCATCGAGATCGTGGGCTACGACAACATCCAGTACACGAAGGCGCCGAACGTTCTGCGCGGCATGGGCCTGACGCACCTGTCCAAGAACGAAAGCGCGCAAAAGGAACTGGCCGAAAAAGGGATGGCAGCGAGTTGAAATCGAGGTTTCGGTGACCGCTTTTCGGTAGCGCTGCTGCTTCGCTCAATTCGGTTGCGGTTGCGGTTGGGGCTGAGGTTGCGGCTGTGGAAGTGGTTGCGGCTGTGGAATTGGTTGCGCTTGTGGTGGTGGTTGCGGTAGCGGCTGTGGTTGCAATTGTGGCTGAGGTTGCGGTAGCGGCAGTGGTTGCGGTTGCTGTTGGGGCTGAGGCTGCAGTAGCGGTTGCGGCTGCGGCGCCGTAATCGGTTCGAGGCCGGTGCGCGAAATTGCGGCCGCCGCATCCGGCGAGGACAGAAAGCGGATCAGTGCCTCTGCGCCGGCAGGATTTCTCGCTGTGGTGGCAATGCCCCCGGAGTACACCGTGTAGCGTTGTACTTCCGCGGGCAAACTGCCGACTACCGTTATGCCCTTCACCGGCAACAGCTCCACGACCTGCTGCAAGCCGATCTCCGCGTCGCCGTTCGCGACGACAGTGGCGACCCGCTCGGCGGAAACCATGCGGCTCTTGCTTTTCACACGCCCGTCAATGCCGAGGCGCGAAAACAACTCGTTGCCGATATCGATTCCACTCGCGCTTTGCGGATAGACAATCGACTTCGCTGCAAGCAGCGTACGTCGCAACGCATCGACAGTGCTGATGTCCGGTTTCGGCGCACCCTCGCGCACCACCATACCAATTGGCGAGCGTGCGAAGTCCACCTTGCTGCCAGGCACTACGTTGCCGGCGTGAATCTCGTCGTCGAGCGCATAGCTGACCACGATGAGCACGTCGGCCCACTCGCCACGCGCAAGCCGCACAGGAATCGCATTCAGGGCCGTGCCCGACGCCGCTCCCCAGACGGTGACCAATGTATTGCCGCTCTCATCCTCGAATTGCGGACCGAGGTCGCGATACGCTGGCGCAAACCAGCCCGACATCATGACCTTGACCTGGTCTGCCAAAGACACGCTGGGGCTTAGTAAAGCGAGCGTTATGCAGAACGCGAGTGTGCGAACCTTTAGCTTTTGGATAGTCACGGCTGCGCCCCAACTCGATCGGCTGATCCGGCACCACGGACATGAATCGCTCCCTATTTGCGATAGCAACGTATGAAGAAAGCGTTGCAACGAAAGCGCGTCGTGGCTATGACCTTTTGCATCGTTTATACAACACGTTCGTTTGTGCACACACTGCTTTTCTTCGCCTCTGATAGTCTTTTCCCAGCGACAGTTCGGGCGGTTATCAAACTTGACGCGTGCGATCGTGAAATCGAAGACAGGGGGGCTTATCCATGTTGCATTGGCTTTCAAACTTGATTGCCCACAATGCCGCAACGCCGGAGAAGCAGGCTCAACGCGCGCTAGGTGAATTGCGCATGGCACTGTTCCAGGCCGAACAGCGGGTTCTGGATGCGCAACTGCAGGCCGAGTATTACCGCACGCGAATTGCGTTTTGCGAGGAAGTGCTGAAGGCCGGCATCGAACAGGTGTCGGACCAGCGCAAAGGGCAACGTGAAGCGGTCACGCACGACTTGCGTCCGAGCCTGAAGCTTACGACTTCGCAATAGTCGAGCATCGCGGCGGGCCTCCTCCTGAATCAGGTACAGGATAAAACATCACAACGTGATGTAATATCTATTCGGAGGCACTCTACGGCTGACGTACGCCTGAATCCGCGCAGCGATTTGGGGCCAAAGCGAATGGCCTCACGGATTCGCGCGATGGGTTGGGAGGAGCCGCAGCCATTGCGGCCACGGCACTGAACTTGCTGAGTCGGTGTGTAGGGCACCTTACTGGTTGATGGTTTCGTCTCAAGACGCAGGGGCGATGCGTGTGACGACTTCGCAAGGTCTTGAAACGATCCACTCCAACCGATAGACCTACACAAGGAGACGATCATGGACTACCGTGAGCATAGCCAACCGCAGGAGAAGCAGGACGGCGCTGATGCGGCTGACGAACCTTTCCTGCACCCATACCGTGCGTTATTGCACGAACCCACCGTCGTGCTGGTCGGCAACCCAAGTGACCGTGCAGACGTGGCCACGTCGGCGATACTAGGCTACAACTGACGGCAACGTGTGCCGGTCGAGTATTCTGTATTCCGAACTATTTGCTTGACGAATCAACGTTGGCGAAAAGCGGCAGATGCGCGCCCATTCGGGCGCATCGCGCTTTTCTTTCCGCCTGCCGGCAAAACGAACGACGAACCGCTAGACGCGCGGTAGATCGTCGATGGATTTTTCGACGTTACCGTCCGGCACTTCCAGATCGATTCCATCGATACCGTTGGGATGCGGCACCGGCTTGATCTTCGGGCCGAGAAATCTCATTCCGCCCAGCGTAAATACCGAATAAACCACTGCGCCCGAGCGGATGTCATTTGTGACGGCCGCCACCTCGGAGATGGTCGGTGTCGAGAGCCAATTGTGCGTCTGGGGATCGATTTGCGCCCAGCGCACGTGTGTGACCCGGTCCGTTGAGGAACTAATGCGTACACCGTCGATACCATAGGTAGCCATAGCCGTCACCCTCGAGACGAGATTTCAATGGTAGTCCGTTCGCTGCGCGGGTGGTAGCGTGCCGTCGGCCGGGCGGGGTGCTTCGATCGTTCTGGAAACGATTACGGGTGGTGACGAGCGGGTGAAAAGCGGATTAAACGCCGGTGACAAGCCGCAACCAGGGCATACGCTCACCACACCGCCTGGCTCGTGATTGCAAACTGCTTGAACTGCGTATCGACGTGCAAAGGCGCGCCGTGCTCCGTCTTCTCGATGTGATCGACGAGCGGCAGCCCCACGCCTTCGAGCCAGTCTGAGAGGCCGAGATCGACGGGCGTATCGATGCGCACGAACATGCCCGCGTTGGAGGCGAGCCAATGGCTGATCAGCGCCTTGGCGCGGCAGGCATCCGGGGAATCGGGGGCGATCACGGGGCCGATCACGTGCCCGTCGCCAAAGCGGCGAAAGAGTGCGAAGCCGATCAGGTCGCCGTCGCGGTCGAGCGCAATGCCGCTCGCTTGATCGAGCAGTTTCGGCAGCATATCCGAGCGGTCGAGGCCGCTTGCGCGCGTTGCCAGCTCGATGAGGCGGGGCCGGTCGCTTGCGCCGATCGGGCGCAGCCGCTCGCCCGCGGGCAGCGAGACGAGCGGCGGCTGAAACGCCGCGCCCTGGTGCTGGTGAATGCGGCCGATGCGCGTAAAGCCGAGCCGCTCGACGAGCGGCCAGCCCGTGTCGCTCGCGTGGAGCAGCAGCGTGCGCGAGGCGAGCGCCTGCATCCAGTGCTCGATCATGGCCCGGCCAATGCCGCGGCGCTGATGACTGGGCTTGACGATCAGCATGCCGAGCGTCGCCGCGTTGGGTCCGAATAACCACGAGAAAGCCGTGCCGACGAGCGAGCCGCTTTCGTCCACGGCCACGATGCCTTCGCCGATGCGCGCGGCGAAACGCCAGTCTTCGGGGCGGTGCCGCCAGCGCACTGCCGTCGACAACGCATGCGCGGCGGGCAGATCGTCGGCAGTAAATGCGCGGTAGGTAATGACGCTGTTCAGGTTTGGGTCGGACACGCCGGCCTCCAGATTCTGTATACGCGTTCCGTGACTATCGCATTGGCCGCCGTGGCTGACTAGGACGATCTTCCTGTTTGGGCGCGCGCCCGGCCGACGCCCGTGATGCAATGCAAAACGCGGGGTTGGACGGTCAATAACGCGTCGATTCTGCTGATTGCGCTTTTTTGTCGGCGAAATATGCGGTGGCAGTGGACCTACGATATTTCCCATCGAGACCAAGTCGAGGGAACCCAGTCATGGACCAGTTCGATCCCGCCGCAGTGGCTGCCTCAGCGGCCGAAAAAGCCGGCCACTTCATCGGCGGAGAGTGGGTCGCCGAGGGCGCGGCGCGCATCGGGGTCGCGCGGCCATCGGACAGCGTCGTCTATGCCTCGGTGCCGATTGGCGATGGGCAACTGGTGGACCGCGCCGTCGACAACGCGAAGCGCGCGTTTCGCGAGAGCGGCTGGCCACGCATGGCGCCGCGCGAGCGCGCCCGCATTCTGCGCCGCTTCGCCGACCTGATCGCCGCCGACACCGCCACGCTCGCGCCGCTCGAAGCGCTCGGCTCGACGCGTCCCGTGCGCGACGTGTGCGCGTGGGACGTGCCGTTCACGGCGGAAGGCATCCGCTTCTATGCCGAGTTCGCCGACAAGGTCGGCGGCGAGGTCGTGGCCACCGATCACGATCATCTGGGCATGACGATCGCCGAGCCTTATGGCGTGGTCGGCGCGATCGCGCCGTGGAATTTTCCGCTCGTGATGGCATCGTGGAAGATCGGTCCGGCGCTCGCGGCGGGCAATGCCGTGGTGCTCAAGCCTTCGGAAATGACGCCGTTCTCGGTGCTGCGTCTGGCAGAACTCGCGATCGAGGCGGGCATTCCGCCGGGCATCTTCAACGTCGTGCAAGGCGACGGCGCGACGACCGGCGACGCACTCGTGCGCCACCCGGACATCGCGAAGGTCACGTTCACGGGATCGACGCGCGCGGGCTCGGCGATCATGGCTTCGTGCGCGCAAAGCGGCACGAAGCCGGTCACGCTGGAGTTGGGCGGCAAGAGCCCGCAAATCGTCTTCGCGGACGCACCGAAGCTCGACGAGGTCGCGCGCCGTATCGCCGGCGCGATTGCAGGCAACGCGGGGCAGGTGTGCGTGGCCGGTTCGCGGCTGCTGGTCGAGCGCTCTGTTGCGGACGAGCTCGTTGCGCGCATCGAGCAGGCGTTCGCCGCGCTGCGCGCCGGCGCGACGTGGGCTTCGGGCACGACGCTGCCACCGATCATTTCGGAAACCCAGGCAGCGCGCATCGAAGCGATAGTCGAGCGCAGCGTGGCCGAAGGCGCCACGCTCTACTGCGGCGGCCGCCGCGCGGACGCGCCCGTGCCCGGCGCGTTCTACCTGCCCACCATCCTCACCGGCGTGACGCCGCAAACCGAGGCGGTGCGCGCCGAGATTTTCGGCCCCGTGCTCACGGTGCAGACCTTCGACACAGAGGAAGAAGCGCTCGCGCTCGCCTCGCATCCCGAATACGGCCTCGCCGCCGGCGTGCACACCGCGGACATCGGCCGCGCGCTGCGGATCGTGCGCGCGCTGGAGGCGGGCACCGTGTGGGTCAACCGCTACGGACGCAGCAACGATTTCATGATCCCGACCGGCGGCTACAAACGTTCGGGCATGGGCAAGGATCTCGGGCGCCAGGGTTACGAAGCGCACCTGCGTTTCAAGAGCGTGCTGATCGATACGAGAACCTGACGTCATGCTGACTGCAATGCTGACGAATCACGCACGAAAACGCACGGTCATGCGGCTATGGCCCGCGCGATGGCGTCACCGCAGATTCTGCTGTGGCGGCCCCTGCAAACGCGTGGTTTATACCGTGCAGGCCCCACGATTCGACGCCAACCCCAAATTTTGTGCTGCTTAAATTTTCCACAGGGACGCACTTCCACCTGTTTTCGCCACTGAGCCCGGAGCGGGTTCATCACACGAAAGGATTGTCATCATGATCGATTTCGAGCCGAAGTACATCACGTTCGACTGCTACGGCACGCTGACGAAGTTCCGCATGGCCGACATGGCGCGCGAGATGTATGGCGACCGCCTCAAGGGCGCCGATCTCGAGAAGTTCGTCGCGTTCTTCGCGGGCTATCGCCGCGACGAGGTGCTCGGCGCATGGAAGCCGTACCGCGACGTGGTCGTCAATTCGGTGCGCCGCGCCTGCAAGCGCATGAACGTCGAGTTCATCGAGAGCGAAGCCGAAAAGTTCTACACCGCCGTGCCGACCTGGGGCCCGCACCCGGACGTGCCCGAAGGCCTCTCGCGCCTCGCGAAGAAGTACAAGCTCGTGATTCTCTCGAACGCATCTGACGACCAGATCCAGAGCAACGTCGACAAGCTCGGCGCACCGTTCCACCGCGTGTTCACGGCGCAGCAGGCGCAGTCGTACAAGCCGCGCATGCAGGGCTTCGAGTACATGTTCGACCAGCTCAACTGCAACCCCGGCGACGTGCTGCACGTTTCGTCGAGCCTGCGCTACGACCTCATGACGGCGCACGACTTGGGCATCAAGCACAAGGCCTTCGTCAAGCGCGGCCACGAGCCGGGCACGCCGTACTACGAGTACTACGAAGTCGAGACGATCGGCGAACTCGCTTCGCAACTGGGTCTGTGAGAAGAGCGATAACTGAGGCCGCCCGATGAAGCTCGACTCCTACTGGCTCGATACTGCCCCTGGCGGTCTGCTCGCAAGCGAGGGACCGGTGGAGGGCCGCGTGGACGTAGCCGTGGTTGGCGGCGGCTTCACGGGGCTTTCCGCGGCGCTCGCGTTTGGCCGCCGCGGCGCGAGCGTCGCGGTGCTGGACGCAGGCCGCATGGGCGGCGGGGCATCGGGGCGCAACGGCGGCCAGTGCAATACCGGCGTGGCGCAGGATTATGCGGCGCTGCGCGGGCAGCTCGGCGTCGAGCGCGCGCAGGGTTGCTACCGCGCTTACGCGGCCGCCGTCGATACGGTCGAGCGGCTGATTCGCGAAGAGGGCATCGACTGCGACTATCTCGCCTCGGGCAAGCTCAAGCTCGCGGCGAAACCGCATCACCTCGAACACCTCGAACGCACGGCCGAGCTGATTCGCCGCGAAGTTGATCCGGACGTCGAGATCATCGGCCGCGAAAAGATTCGCAGCGAGGTGGAATCGGACAGCTTCCATGGCGGACTGCTCCAGAAGCACGGCGGCCAGATGCACATGGGGCGCTTCGCGGTGGGGCTCGCGAACGCCGCGGTACGGCGTGGCGCACAGCTCTACGAGCACGCCGCCGTGACGTCCATCGCGAAAGAGAGCGGCGGCTATCGCGTGGAGTCGACACGCGGAACGTTGCACGCGCAACAGGTATTGATCGCGACGGGCCCTTCGCGGCATGGGCCATTCGCGTGGTATCGGCGGCGTCTTGCGCCGGTCGGCTCGTTCATCGTCGTGACGGAACCACTGCCGCCCGCGCAGCTCATGCGGCTCCTGCCCAACCGCCGCTCGTACACGACGAGCCGCCTCATGCACAACTATTTCCGCGTGACGCCGGATTCGCGCCTGCTGTTCGGCGGCCGGGCGCGTTTCACGGCGTCGGAGCAGCCGTCCGACGCGCGGAGCGGGCGCATCCTCCAGCGCACTCTCGCTCAGCTCTTTCCAGCGCTCGCGAGCGTGCGGATCGATTACTGCTGGGGCGGGCTCGTCGATATCACCGCGGACCGCCTGCCGCGCGCGGGTCAGCACGAAGGCGTGTGGTTCTCGATGGGCTACAGCGGTCACGGCACGCAGATGTCGACGCACATGGGCCAGGTAATGGCCGACGTGATGAGCGGCAACCCGTCCGCGAACCCGTGGCGCGATTTCGCGTGGCCTGCCATTCCGGGGCACACGGGCAAACCGTGGTTTTTGCCGCTCGTCGGCGCGTACTACCAGATCAAAGACGTCTTTTACTGACCCAGCTTTTCCACAACACACAGCCTCGATACGTCGAGCTGCGGCCCCCCACATCAGACGCGGAGAAGCTTCATGAGCATCGACAAATCGCTTGAAGACATCGCTCACCCGGGCGTGCGGCTCGAGGAATTGACGAAGCGCGGCGCCACGCGCCGCGACCTCCTTCGCGCGATGGCCGCGGGGGGCATGATGTCGATGACGGGCGCGGGTCTGCTTGCCGCGAGCGGCGCGGCCTTCGCGCAGGAAAAGCCGAAGCAGGGCGGCAAGATCCGTGTGGCGACGCAGTCGTCGTCCGCGTCCGACACGCTCGATCCCGCGAAGGAGTCGGTGTCCACCGACTACGTGCGTGCGTACACGCTGTACAACGGCCTGACCGAGTACGACTCGCACCTCGGCGCGCAGATGGCGCTCGCGCAGTCGCTCGACACGAAGGACGCGACGGTGTGGGTCGTGAAGCTGCGTAGCGGCGTGCAGTTCCACGACGGCAAGACGCTTGCGCCCGCCGACGTGGTGTACTCGCTCATGCGCCACAAGGACGCCGCCGTGGGCTCGAAGGTCAAGACGCTCGCCGACCAGTTCCAGGACGTGAAGGCCACGGGCCCGAACGAAGTGACGATCACGCTCACGGGCGCGAACGCCGACCTGCCCGTGATTCTCGCCGACTCGCACTTCATGATCATCAAGGACGGCACGAACGACTTCAAGACGGCGGTGGGCACCGGCCCGTTCAAGCTCAAGGAGTTCTCGCCGGGCGTGCGCACGGTCGTCGTGCGCAACGAACGCTACTGGAAGCCGGGCCTGCCGCATCTGGACGAAATCGAACTGGTCGGCATCGGCGACGAGTCGGCGCGCGTGAACGCGCTGCTCTCGGGCGACGTGCAGCTCATCAACCAGGTGAGCCCGCGCTCGACCTCGCGCATCAAGGGCACGCCGGGCTTCGCGGTGAAGGAGACGAAGACAGGCCAGTACACCGACCTCATCATGCGCGACGAGGGCGGTGTCACAGGCAACGCCGACTTCCGCCGCGGCATGATGCACCTGTTCGACCGCGAGCAGATCCGCAACGCCGTGTTCCTCGGCTATGGCGCGATCGGCAACGACCAACCGATCGATCCGACCAACAAATACTATTTTGCCGGCCTGCCGGAGCGCACCTTCGATCCGCAGAAGGCCAAGTCCTACTTCCAGAAGGCAAAGCTCGGCAGCACGCCGCTGCAGATCTACGCCTCCCCGGCGGCGGATGGTTCCGTCGAAATGGCGATGCTGCTGCAGCAGGTCGCGCCGCAGGCGGGCCTGAACCTTCAGGTGGTGCGCACGCCCGGCGACGGCTACTGGTCGAACCACTGGATGAAGCATCCGCTGACTTTCGGCAACATCAACGCGCGCCCGAGCGCCGACGTGATCTTCACCCAGTTCTTCAAGTCGGATGCGCCGTGGAACGAGGCGAACTGGAAGGACCCGAAGTTCGACCAGATGCTGCTTGCCGCGCGCGGCGAGCCGGACGACGCGAAACGCAAGAAGATCTACGGCGACATGCAGGTGCTCGTGCATAGCGACGGCGGCATCGGTATCCCGTTGTTCCTCAGTTCGCTCGACGCGCATACGACGAAACTCAAGGGCCTCGGTTCGATTCCGATTGCCGGACTCATGGGCTTCAAGTTCGCCGAGAACGTCTGGCTCGAGGCGTAGTTCGAGGTGTGATGTGTGCGGCCGGTGTGCGCCTGGATGCGCGCCCGGCCATCGATTCCCCGCTTCATGATGCTCAGGGAGGCGACATCCGATGAAAGCTCACGCGCAACGTCTCATTGCCGCGCGTCTCGGTCTCGCGCTGCTCACGTTGCTGATCGTCTCGGCAATCGTGTTCGGCCTCACGGGCCTCTTGCCCGGCGACGCCGCGCAGCAGGCCCTCGGCCAGGCGGCCACGCCTGAGCAGGTGGCCGCGCTGCGGCACCAGTTCGGCCTCGACCAGCCCGCGCTCACGCGCTATGTCCACTGGCTCCTGCAGGCCGTGACCGGCAACTTCGGCACGTCGGTGTCGAACAACCAGCCGGTGAGCGAGCTGATCGCCACGCGCTTGCCGAATTCGCTCGTGCTGGCGGGGCTCACCACGCTCGTTTCGGTGCCGCTCGCGCTCGCCATCGGCATCTTTTCCGCCGTGTTCCGCGGCTCGCTGCTCGATCGCGTGCTCAACGTGCTCACGCTCTCTGCCGTCGCCGTGCCCGAATTTCTGGTCGCCACCATCGCCGTGCTGATCTTCGCGGTGAAGCTGCGCTGGCTGCCCGCGCTGTCGTACCTCTCGGAGGTGGACTCGTTCGGCACGCTCCTGCGCATCTACGCGATGCCGGTCATGACGCTGTGCTGCGTAATCGTCGCGCAGATGGCGCGCATGACGCGCGCCGCCGTGCTCGACCAGCTCGGTGCGCCCTATGTGGAAATGGCGCGCCTGAAGGGGGCGTCGCCCGCTCGCATCGTGTTGCGCCACGTGCTGCCCAACACGATCGGCCCGATCGCCAATGCCGTCGCGCTGAGCCTCTCGTATCTCTTCGGCGGCGTGGTGATCGTGGAGTCGATCTTCAACTATCCGGGCCTCGCGAGCCTGATGGTCGACGCCGTGACGAATCGCGATCTCCCGCTCGTGCAGGGCTGCGTGATGGTGTTTTGCGCCGCTTATCTGGTGCTCGTGCTGATCGCAGACCTGTGTCAAATCGTATCCAACCCGAGGCTGCGTCAACGATGAACCGACCCGCCACATCCCATGCCGCGACCGTGCTCTACGCGACCAGCGAGAGCGAGGAGCGGCCCGCCGCCGACGTCGTCAAGGACGTACCGGGCGACGTGCCCACGCCGCCGCGCTCGCCGCTGCGCCGCATCGTCGGGCGCCTCTCGGTGCTCGGCCTGATCGGCCCTGCGATCGTCGTGTTCTGGCTCGGCGTGGCCTTCATCGGGCCGCTCGTCGCGCCGTACAAGGGTGGCGCGATCACCTCCACGGAGATCTTCGGCTCGTATAGCGCGGCGCATCTGCTCGGCACCGACTTCCTCGGCCGCGACATGCTGAGCCGCGTGCTCTACGGCACGCAGTACACCGTGGGCCTCGCGCTCGCCGCCACGCTGCTCGCAAGCGGTATCGGCACATTCTTCGGACTGCTGGCTGCCGTCGCACCGCGCTGGATCGACGAGGTGCTGAGCCGCCTGTTCGACGCGCTGATCTCCATTCCGAGCAAAGTGCTCGCGCTCGTCGTGATCGCGGCGTTCGGCTCGTCGGTGCCGATGCTCATCACCGTCGCGGCGCTTGCCTATATTCCCGGCGCGTTCCGTATCTCGCGCTCGCTGGCCGTGAACCTGATGACGCTCGAATATGTGCAGGTCGCCAGAGCACGCGGCGAAGGGCTCTTCTATATCGCCCGCGTGGAGGTGCTGCCGAACATGATCCACCCGATGCTCGCCGACTTCGGCCTGCGTTTCGTGTTCATCGTGCTGCTGCTCTCCGGCCTCTCGTTCCTCGGCCTCGGCGTGCAGCCGCCGGACGCGGACTGGGGCTCGCTCGTGCGCGAGAACATCGGCGGCCTCTCTGAAGGCGCGCCAGCCGTGCTGATGCCGGCCGTCGCCATCGCGACGCTGACTGTGGGCGTGAACCTGCTGATCGACAGCCTGCGCCGTCACGGCGGCCGCGCGCATGGAGGCGGAAAATGAACATGATCGAAGTGACGGGCCTGCGTGTGGTCGCGGGCGTGGCGCCCGATCCGGTCGTCGAGATCGTCAAGGGCGTCGACTTCACGGTGAAGAAAGGCGAAGTGCTCGCGCTGATCGGCGAGTCGGGCTCGGGCAAGACCACCATCGCACTCTCGCTGCTCGGCCATGCGCGCGACGGCTGCGCCATTGCGGGCGGCAGCGTGAAGATCGGCGGCACGGACGTGCTTGCGCTCGACGAACGCGGCCGCCGCGCGCTGCGCTCGCGCACCGTGGCTTATGTCGCGCAGAGCGCCTCGGCGGGCTTCAACCCGGCGCGCACGATCATGGATCAGGTGACTGAGCCCGCGCTGCTGCACAAGCTGATGTCGCCCGCGGCGGCGCGCGAGAAGGCGGTGAGCCTGTTCCGTGCGCTCGCGCTGCCCGCGCCCGAGACGATCGGCGCGCGCTATCCGCACCAGGTGTCCGGCGGCCAGCAGCAGCGGCTGATGGCGGCGATGGCGCTCATCACGGATCCCGCCGTGGTCGTGTTCGACGAGCCGACCACGGCGCTCGACGTGACCACGCAGATCGAAGTGCTCGCCGCTTTCCGCAAGGTCGTGAGGGAGCTGGGCACGACGGCCGTGTACGTCTCGCACGATCTCGCGGTCGTTGCGCAGATGGCCGATCGTATCGTCGTCCTGAACAATGGCGCGGTGCGCGAAAACGGCACGACGCTCCAGGTGCTCGACGCCCCCGTCGACGACTACACGCGCGCGCTGCTGGCCGCGCGCCGCCACCCGGACCCCGGTCCGCCCGCCGTGCCGCCTGCCGCCGAAGTGCCGCTGCTCGAAGTGCGCGGCCTGACCGCGGGGTATGGCCGTGTCGATCCGAACGGTGTGCCCGCCGTGCGCGTGCTGGAGGACGTGAGCCTGCGCATTCCGCGCGGTAGCGCGCTGGGCGTGATCGGCGAATCGGGCTCGGGCAAGACGACGCTCGCGCGCGTGGTGGCCGGGCTGGTCGAGCGCGCGCGCGGCGAGGTGCTGCTCGACGGCGTGCCGCTGCCCGCGACGCTTTCGGCGCGCACGCCCGATCAGTACCGGCGCATCCAGATCGTGTTCCAGAACGCCGACACGGCGCTCAACCCAAGCCGCACGATTGCCGATATCCTCGCGCGGCCCATGTGCTTCTATCACGGCCTCCGCGGTGCGCGGGCGCAAAAGCGCATGCTCGAATTGCTGGATCTCGTGAAGCTGCCCGCATCGATTGCGAAGCGTCAGCCGGGTGGCCTCTCGGGCGGCCAGAAGCAGCGCGTGAACCTGGCGCGCGCCCTGGCGGCCGAGCCTGCGCTCATTCTGTGCGACGAGGTGACGTCCGCGCTCGATACCGTGGTGGGTGCCGCGATTCTCGACCTGCTCGCCGAGCTGCGGCGCGAGCTGGGCGTCTCGTATATGTTCATCAGCCACGATATCTCGACGGTGCGCGCGATCTGCGACGACGTCGTCGTGCTGTACGGCGGCCAGTGCGTCGAGGCGGGCCAGCGCGACGTGCTGGAGGCGCCGCCTTATCACCCGTACACGGGTTTGCTCGTCGACTCCGTGCCGGCCCTGCAGCCGGGCTGGCTCGACGCACGGCGTGCCGTGGCTGGCGCGGCACTGCCGCCGCTTGGCGCGTCGGCCGAGGTGCGCGAGCTGTGCGCGTTCCGTGCGCGCTGTCCGGTGCGCATCGATGGAGCGTGCAATGTGTCGGCGCCCATGATGAAGCGCTTGCCGAGCGGCGCGCAGATCCTTTGCCATCACACGACGGCGGAACTGGAGCGCCTGCAGACCGCACAGGCGGCGCAAGTCGCGCAGGCAACGCAATCCACCGGGAGGGCAGCCGCATGAGCGCGCGCTTCGTGAGAGTGGCGGAAGCGGGCCGCCCGACCTTTGAGATCGAGATCGACGGCCGCGTGGCGCAGGCCGCCGAGGGCGACACGCTAATGGTCGCACTGCTCGCTACGCAGGACGCCTTGCGCGACTGCGAGTTCGACGACGGGCGCCGCGCCGGTTTCTGCCTGATGGGCGCGTGCCAGGACTGCTGGGTGTGGACCGCGCAGGGCGAGCGGCTGCGCGCCTGCACGACACCCGCGGCGCCGGGCATGTCGATCGTCACGCGCAACGCGCTTACCGGGGAGGGCGTATGGCCGCGCGCGCAGAACTGAAGGTCGTCGTGATCGGCGCGGGACCGGCGGGCGTGCGCGCGGCGCAGACGCTGGTCGCGGCGGGCCTGCGTCCCGTCGTCGTGGATGAAGGGCGGCGCGACGGCGGGCAGATTTATCGGCGTCAGCCCGAAGGCTTCAAGCGCAGCTATGAAACGCTCTATGGCACCGAGGCCGAACGCGCGGCGTCGCTGCATCGCGACTTCGACGCGCTGCGTTCGCAGATCGATTATCTGCCTGACACGCTCGTCTGGAACGTCGGGCCGAAGTCCGTGCATCTGGCGAGCGGCGCACGCTACCACGAGCTTGCCTTCGACGCGCTGATCGTCTGCAGCGGCGCGACTGACCGGCTCATGCCAGTGCCTGGCTGGCATCTGGCGGGCGCCTATAGCCTGGGCGGCGCGCAGGTCGCGCTGAAGTCGCAGGGCTGCGCCATCGGTGCGCGCACCGTCATGATGGGTACCGGCCCGCTGCTTTACCTCGTCGCCGCGCAGTACGTGAAAGCGGGCGCGACGGTGAGCGCGGTGCTCGATACGTCCACCTTCGGCCAGCGCCTGCGCGCGTTGCCCGATTTGCTGCAAGTGCCCGCCACGCTGCGTAAGGGCATGGCGCTGCTGCGCACGCTGCGCCGCGCAGGTGTGCCGATGCATCGCGGCGTAACGCCGCTCGCGATCGAAGGCTCGCCCGAGCACGGCGTGACGGCGGTACGCGTGAAACTCGCGAACGGCGGCGAAGCGCGCGTGGCGTGCGATGCCGTCGCGCTGGGTTATCACTTGCGCTCGGAAACGCAAATCGCGGATCTCGCGGGTTGCGCGTTCCGTTTCGATCAAGCCGCTCGGCAGTGGCTGCCCGAAGTCGATCAGGACGGCCGCAGCAGCGTGGCGGGCGTCTATCTGGCCGGGGACGGCGCACGCGTGCGCGGCGCCGACGCGGCCGAGCGCGCGGGCCGTCTCGCCGCGTTGGCGGCATTGCAGGATGCGGGCGCGGTCTCACCGAACGGAGCACTTGCCGAAGTGGCAACACTGCGGGTCGAACTCGCACGCTTCACGCGCTTCGCACAAGGATTGCGCCAGGCATTTCCTTGGCCCGCCCATTTCGCGGCGACGCTGCCTGACGACACCATCGTGTGCCGCTGCGAAGCCATCACGGCGGGCGAATTGCGCCGCGTAGTGCGCGAGACGGGCGCCACGGAAGCGAATCGCGCGAAGGCGTTTTCACGCGTAGGGATGGGGCGCTGCCAGGGCCGCTTCTGCGCGCACGCTGGGGCCGAAGTCATCGCAGCCGAGGCGCATGTGCCGCTGGAAGCAGTGGGCCGGCTGCGCGGGCAGGCGCCGGTCAAGCCGCTGACGATGGCGCTGAGCGTCGCTGGGAATGGCATCGACGAAGCGCAGGGCGGCGCGGCCCCCGCCGCGCAAACGCAGCCCGGCGCATGCCGCACAAAGGAGTTCAGCGAATGACGGATCGCGCCGATGTGATCGTGATTGGAGGCGGCATCATCGGGACGTCCACGGCGTTCTTCCTGAGCCGCCGCAAGCGTTCAGTGATCCTGATCGAACGCGGGCTCACGGGCCAGCAGGCGAGCGGCGTGAACTTCGGCGGCGTGCGCCGCCAGGGACGCGCGCTTTCGCAGCTTGCCATGTCCAATCGCGCGCTCGATATCTGGTATCGCGCGCAGTCGCTGCTCGGCGAGGATGTCGAGTTTCTGCCTTCGGGCCACACGCGCGTGTGCTACCACGCACACGACGCCGAATACTTTCATCGCTACGCCGGGCAGGCGCGCGCGTACGACCTCGATCTCGAAGTGCTCGAAGGCGCCGCGATGTTCAAGCGCTTTCCATTCCTGGGCCGCGAGGTGCTGGCCGCCTCCATCTCGCCGCGCGACGGCCATGCCAATCCGCGTCTGGCCGCGCCGGCCTTCGGGCGTGCCGCTGCGCGACTCGGCGCCAATCTCGTGGAGAATACCGAGATCGTGCGCGTGGAAAAGGAAGCGGGCGGCTTTCGCGTGGAGAGTGCGACGGGCGCCGTGTGGCGCGCGGAGCAACTGCTGATTTGCGCCGGCGCGTGGGCGGGGGCGCTCTCCGGGCAATTCGGCGAGCCGGTGCCGCTCGTTGCGCGCGGCCCGCAAATGGCCGTGACCGAGCCCGTACCCTACCGCTTCACGCATTCGATGGGCGTCTACACGTCGAACAAGGAAGAGAGCGTGTACTTCCGGCAGATTCCGCGCGGCAACCTCGTGCTGGGCGGGGGCGCCCCAGGGCCTGCCGACGCAGCAACGCGCCGCGCAGGCGTGTTGCCCGGCAACACCGTGCAGCAGATCGCGCAGTTCCGCCGGCTGGTTCCCGCGCTTGCACCGCTGCATGTGATCCGCGTGTGGAGCGGCGTGGAAAGCTACCTGCCGGATTCGGAGCCGGTGATCGGCCCGAGTTCGACCACGGAAGGGCTGTTCTATGCGTTCGGCTTCAGCGGCTCGGGTTTCCAGATCGGGCCGGGCGTGGGCGAAACGCTCGCGGAACTGCTCGACGCCGGTGCAACCGACATACCGCTCGAACCGTTTTCGATTGCGCGCTTCGGGCGCGCGGCGCCTGCTGCAAGCGCGCACACATCGACTGCCAGCGAGGCTTGATCATGCATGACGCGAATGCATCCGTTGCCGCGCCAGTCACTCCACTTCGCGACGCGCTGGCCTATATCGAAGCGAATTTCGACAAGACCGTGAGCCTCGCGGAGCTGGCCGAGGTGTCGGCGCTCAGCGTCTCGCGATTCGCTACTGTGTTTCGTCAGCAGGTCGGCCTTTCGCCATACAAGTACCTGTGCGAAGTGCGCGTGCGCCGCGCGCAGCTATTGCTGCTGGCGGGTGTGCCGGGCGCCGTGGTCGCGACGCAGGTCGGCTTCTTCGACCAGAGCCATCTGGGCCGCCATTTCAAGCGCTTCTGCGGCGTGACGCCCAGCGCCTTCCTGCAGCAGGCGAGGGCGCTCGAAGCGGCTTGAGCGCCTTCTGTCCTGCGTCGCGCGTCACAGGATGACGTAGACCTTGCGCATCGTTTCGTCGACTTCCCACGTGCCTTCCGTGTTGGCCGCGAAGAAGAGTGTATCGCCGCCGCGAAAATGGACGGTCGCCTCGCCGTCGGGCGTGAAGCGTCCGCTGCCGCTCAGGATGTGCATGACCTCCGCTTCTTTCACCGAGCGTCGGTAAGTGCCGCTGGTGCATTCGAACAGCCCGGTGTCAATGGACTCCGTGCCTGGAATCACCTTCTGTACGCCCGAAACGCGAATCGCCTGCGAGCCGGGTGCGCCCGCCGTGCCCCAATCTTCGAGCGCCTGCACGTCGATGCTTTGCGTGATCTGCTGAACTTTCATCATTCGTTCGTTAACCTGAATAAAGGGAAGGGGCGCTTCAGCGCTTCTGAACGATGCGCTGCTCGATCTTGCCGAGCCGCACCACGGTCACGCCCGGGCGCAACTGGCGCAGCGAAGGCATCACGAGAATGCAGTCGTCGTAGGGCGTGACGACCGGCTCACCGTCGGACCAGCCGATCACGGCGCCAGCCTTGGGAAACACTTCGAGGCCCGTGTAGTCGCCCGCGAAACGGAAGTCCATGCTCTTCGCCACCACAGGCTCGGTCACGCGTACCACGCGCATTTCCGGCGGCAGCGGTTGCAGCCAGTCCGCGGGCAGATCCGCTTCTTCCACAACGTCAGCGAGCAGCAGAAAGCGCGCGGTGACATCGCGCGCCACGGTGACGGCGCTCGCTTCCCAATGCTGTCCGCACTCGATCAGGAGTGCGTTCTTCGCGCTCGCCGCGTCGCCGAAGCCTTCGTAATCGCGCATGCGGCGGCCTTCCGGGTGGCCTTCGTCGCAAATGACGGTGGCCGGCGCGCCTAGCCGCGCAGAGAGTTCGACGCCCTTGGCGAGCGGCCCCGCGACGATGAGCGGCATGCACTTCTCGTGCATCGAATGGAGGTCGAGCAGCAGATCGACGTCGTCGATCACGGGCCGCATCGCGCGAGCGCGGCGTAGTTCGCTCGATTCGCGCGCGAGGTCGTCGAGCGCCTTCGCGGTCCACACGCGGTTGAAGTCCTGATCGACGAAACGCGCGGCGTCGGGGTGCGCGGGGTCGAAGCGGCGGTAGGCATCCACGTTCGCGAACGCGAACGTGAGCTTGCCGCGTCGTGGCCGCAGCCGCGCGCGCAGCAGCGCATCGACGACGATCGCGCCGCACACCTCGTTGCCGTGCGTGAGCGCATTGATCATCACGTGCGGGCCGGGCGCACCCGAGTCGAACGTATGCACATAGGGGATGCCCGTCTCGCTGTGCTCGTGCGCGGCGATGTCGGGGAACGCGACTTCGATCGGATAGGTGCTCATGCAAGCCCTCCCTGGCAGAGGTATTTGATGGAGAGGTAATCGTCGAGCCCGTACTTCGAGCCTTCCCGGCCATAGCCCGATTCCTTCACGCCGCCGAACGGCGCCGCTTCACTCGCGAGCGCGCCTTCGTTGATGCCGACGATACCCGCTTCGAGCTGCCGCGCGACGCGATCGATGCGGCGCACGTCCTGGCTGTAAAAGTAGGCGGCGAGGCCATACGGCGTGTCGTTGGCGGCGCGTATCGCCTCGGCTTCGTCGTCGAAGCGGAATAGCGGCACAACGGGGCCGAAGGTCTCTTCGCAGCTTAGCTGCATCTCGGGCGTGGCGCCTGCGAGTACGGTCGGCGCGTACCAGTTCGCGCCCAGTTCGGTGAGGCGCTTACCGCCCGTGAGCACGTGTGCGCCGCGGCTCACGGCGTCGTCCACGTGGCGGGCGATCTTCTCGACCGCGCGCGCGTTGATCATCGGGCCGATCTGCGCGGCGGGGTCGGTCGCGGGCGCGACCTTCAACGCGGCCACGCGCGTGGCGAGCTTGTCGGCGAAGCGCTCGAACACGCCCGATTGCACGTACACGCGATTGGGGCACACGCAGGTCTGGCCGCCATTGCGGAACTTCGCGGCCATGAGCCCTTCCACGGCGGCGTCGAGATCCGCGTCGTCGAACACGATGAACGGCGCGTTGCCGCCCAGTTCGAGCGAAAGCTTCTTCAACGTGCCCGCCGATTCCCTCGCGAGGTGCTTGCCCACGGGTGTCGAACCCGTGAAGGTGATCTTGCGCACGCGGGCGTCTGCGAGCCAGTCGGCGACGGCGTTCACGCCGCGCTCGCGCGATGCGCAGATGAGGTTCAGCACGCCAGGCGGCACTCCGGCCTCGTGCGCGAGCATGACGAGTGCGAGCGCGGTGAGCGGCGTATCTTCGGCGGGCTTGCCGACCACCGTGCAGCCCGCGGCGAGGGCGGGGGCGATCTTGCGCGCGATCATCGCGAGCGGGAAGTTCCAGGGCGTGATCGCCGCAACCACGCCAACGGGCTCCTTCACGGTGCTCATGCGCTTGCCGCGCTGCTGCTGCGGGATGAGATCGCCGTAGATGCGCGTGGCCTCGTCGGCGAACCAGGCAACATAGGACGCACCATACATCGCTTCGCCGCGTCCCTCGTGCAGGGGCTTGCCTTGTTCGAGCGAGATCAGTTGACCCAGTTCGTCGGCGTTCGCGACGATCAGCGCATGCCAGCGGCGCAGCACGGCGGCGCGTTCTGCGGGGAGCGTGTCGCGCCAGGCGGGGAATGCGCGTGCGGCGGCGTCGGTGGCGGCGCGTGCGTCGTTCGCATCGCTATCGGCGACGTCGGCGATCGTTTTGCCGGTCGCGGGATCGGTCACGGCGAAGCGGGTGCCGGAGGCCGAGGGCACCCATTGTCCGTCGATGAAGTTGTCGCTGCGAATCAGCGTGCTCAAGGGATAACGCGTAGTCATATGCCGATTCCTTTCCGCACGTGCGGACGAAAATGGATCGATGCCGGGAAATGAGCGCGCGCGACGAGCGCGCCGAAGCCGTGAGGTTTCAGCGCGAAGCGTGCGCGAGAAAATGGAGGCGGGACGCAGGAGCGCGAGGCGCGTGCCTCACGTCCGTTGCCCATGCTCAGGAATGCAGGTTCTGCGAGAACAGCGTTTCGAGCGGGTAGTGCGTCTTGACGAACGCCGTCTTGATGATGACGTAGCTGAAGTACTTCTCGATGCCGATATCGCGCTCCAGCAGCCCCTCGACGATGCTCTGGTAATGGCTCACGCTGCGCGCGACGAACTTCAGCAGATAGTCGTAGCCGCCGCTCGCGAGATGGCACTCGACCACCTCGTCCACCTCGCGTATTGCCTTCTCGAACTTGATGAAGTCCTCGCGGCGATGGTCGGCGAGCGTGACCTCGGTGAACACCATCTGCACGTCGCCCAGCTTTTCCAGCTGGATCTGCGCGCCGTAGCCGACGATGAACCCCGCCTTCTCCAGACGTTTTACGCGGATCAGGCAGGGGCTTGGCGACAGCCCGACTGCGTCGGCCAGTTCGACATTCGTGATGCGCCCCCGCTTCTGCAACTGCGAGAGGATGCGCAGATCGATTCGGTCCAGCTTGCAGTCGTTGCTCATCGTGATGGGGGCGGCCCTGCATGTCGAAGTGTCGAGTGATGTTATCACGCGGCGACACGGGCGCTGACCCCATTCTTCGCCTTCAATGCGGCGCGCACTTCGGGCTGCGCGAGCACGTCGTCGAGCGTTTTTTCGAGGCGCTCAAACAGCAGGTCGAACTCGCTTTCGGTGTACGAAAGCGCGGGTGCGAAGCCGAGAATGCCGTCGCCGAATGCGCGGAATACGAGGCCGTTGCCATACGCGGCGGCGGCGATGCGATCGGGCAGGCCGAGCGAGGCGTCGAAGCGCTGCTTGCTCTCCTTGTCGGCGACGAGTTCGAGCGCGCCAAGCAGACCGCGGTGACGCGAGTCGCCCACGAGCGGGTGGGCGAGCAGCGCGTCGAGCCCCTGAGCGAAGCGCGGCGCGCGCGCGACGCCGTTCGCGAGCAAGCCGCCTTCGTGATAGAGGCGCATGACTTCGAGGCCGATGGCCGCGCTCACCGGGTGCGCCGAATAGGTGTGGCCATGGCCGATCACGGCGGCGTCGTCGCCATCGGCAATGCCTTGATAAACGGCATCCGACATCAGCACGGCGCCCATCGGCGCATAGCCCGCGGTCAGGCCCTTGGCCACGGTCATCAGATCCGGCTCGACGTCTTCGGCCTGGCACGCGAAGAGCGGACCCGTGCGGCCAAAGCCCGTAATCACTTCGTCGGCGACGAAAAGAATGTCGAGCTTGCGGCACGCTTCACGCATGGCTTTCAGCCAACCAACGGGCGGCACGATCACGCCGCCCGAACCCTGAATCGGCTCGCAGAAAAACGCGGCGACGTTTTCGGCGCCGAGCGCTGCGACCTTTGCTTCGAGCGCGGCGACCGACGCTGCGATGAGCGCCGCGTCGTCCGCATGCTCGCTGCGATACGCATAGGGCGACGGAATGTGATGTTGCGTGGCGAGCGGCAAGTCGAAGTTGCGATGGAACGCGGGCAACGCAGTCAGCCCCGCCCCGACTGCCGACGAGCCGTGATAGCCGCGCTCCTGTGCGATGACGTGCTTCTTCGCGGGGCGGCCCGTTGCGTTGTAGTAGTGCGTGATGAAGCGCAGCGCCGAATCCACTGCATCAGAGCCGCCCAGCGTGAAGTACACGTGTTGCAGCGAAGCGGGCGCGCGCTCGACGAGCAGCGCGGCCAGTTCGATGGCGGGCTGCGAGCCGAAGTGAAAATAGCCCGTGGCATAGGGCAGGCGAGCCATCTGGCGCGCCGCGGCTTCGACGATGCTCTGATGGCCGTAGCCCGTGTTGACGCACCAGAGGCCGGAGAATGCGTCGAGCAATTCGTTGCCGTCTGCGTCGCGCAGGAACACGCCTTGGGCGGATTCGAGCACGGTCACGCCGCGCGCTTCGTGCGCGCGGTAGTTCACGACGGGATGGATCAGATGTTTGCGGTCGGCTTCAATGAGCGAGCGATTCGGCATGGTTCGGTTCCCGGCTGATAAGTCAGAGGAGTGCGGCGCCTGGCCGTTGATTGGGCGTTGGCTGGCCGCTGATTCACCGTTCCATGCTACCGGGCCGATACCGGTGCACGTTTCGCCAAATAATTCGCGAAATAGCGTGTTTGTGGCGTTTTGATCGGGGGGCGCAGCATTTTGTGCTGCGCCCTCGGCGCCGCCACGAGTCTCAATAGCCACGCGTGCGGTCGATGAGGCCGAGCATCGGCAAGCCGTCGCGGTGGCGGCGGATGTTCTCGAGCACGACATCGACGGCCGTTTCGGGACGCGTGGCGCTGGCAATGTGCGGCGTGAGGCGCACACGCGGATGCGTCCAGAACGGATGCTCCGGCGGCAGCGGCTCGGGGTCCGCGACATCGAGAATCGCATTGCGCAGATGAGCGCTATCGAGCGCGTCGAGCAGCGCTTGCTGGTCCAGTTGCGGCCCGCGCCCGACGTTGATGAACGACGCGCCCTGCGGAAGCTTCGCGAAGAGCGCGGCGTCGAGCAGGCCGCGTGTCGCTTCGGTGAGCGGCAGCAGGCAGATGAGGATATCGGTGCGCGCGAGGAAGGCGTCGAGCGCGTCGGCGCCCGCGTAGCATTCCACGCCCGGCAAGGCGCGCGGCGAGCGGCTCCAGCCCGCGCATGCAAAGCCGAAGAGACGCAGGCGTTCGAGCACCGCGCTGCCCAGCATGCCGAGCCCCAGCACGCCAACGCGGCGCGACGCGGCGGCGCGCACGGGCAGGGCGCGCCATACGCGCTGCTGCTGTTGCAGGGCATAGTCGAACAGATCGCGATGGATCGTCAGGACCGACTGCGTCACGTACTCGACCATCCCCTCGACGATGCCCGGCTCGATCATGCGCACCACGGCGACGTGCTCCGGCACGCCGGACAGATCGAACTGGTCGATGCCCGCGCCCACGGAGAAGATCACTTCGAGATTGGGCAGCGTGCGCGCGGGGTCCTCGGGCGGCTGCCACGCCGCGAGAAAACGCACGGCGGCGGGGTCGCCGGTATCGGGCCAAAGGCGGAACGGGATCTCGGGAGCCTTGTGCGCGAAAAGCTGCGCCCATTGCCTGCCGCGCTCGGGGTCGGCTTTGTAGAGGAGCGTCATGAAGGCGGTTCCCGCAGTCAGCCTAGCGCCTGATTGACGATCGCGAATTGCAGCACGCCCGGGTCGTGCGCGGGCGCGCCGTTGCGCGCCATCTTCACGACCGTGTCGACGCGCGCGAGGCCGATCGATTCGAGCCAGGGGCCGAGGCCGTGTTCGTCGGGCGTATCGAGCCGCGTGAAGGCCCCCGCGTTGGCGGCGAGGCGATTGGCGATCAGCGCTTTGGCGCGCTGCATGTGCAATCCATCGTCGGCGGCGACGGCCACCGGACCGATCGCATGGCCGCGGCCGAACGGGCGCAACAGCGCAAAGCCGAGCACCGTGTCGCCACGCACCAGCGCGACGCCTTGGGACACATCGAGCAGCGGCGGCACGAGTGCGCTGCGATCGAGCCCGCTCGCGCGCGACGCGAGTTCGATGACGCGTGGTGTATCGCCCGGTTCGAGCGGCCGCAAATGTTCGCCCGGCGGCGGCTCGACAATCGGCGCCGCGAAGCTGTCGCTCTGGTGCTGATGCAGCAGGCCAATCTTCCTGAAGCCGAGCTTTTCGTAGAGCGGTTCGCCGGCCTCGGTGGCATGCAGCACGGTCATGCGCGCGCCGAGCGCCTCCAGCAGGCGCTCCATCAGCATCCTGCCGATTCCGCGGCCTTGCTGGTCGGCCGAGACGATCACGAGCCCGAGCGTCGCGCCATGCTCGCCCCACGGCCAGCACAGCGCCGTGCCCACCACGGTCTTTCCTTCGCGAACCACGAAGCCGTGCCCGGCCGCGGCGGCGAAACGCCAGTCGTCGCTACGATGCGGCCAACGGAATTGCAGGGAGAGCGCGTGGGCGCCCTCGATGTCGGATTCGGTGAAAGTCTCGCAGACGAGGCTCGAAGACGCAGGCTGGCCGGACACGGCGGGCTCCTTGATCGAAGTTCGATGGCTCACTTTGACAGGACGCTCGCGCCGGGAATAGGACGATCCTGCTGTGCGGCCGGTCGAACCCGCCGAAGAGTCCGCTACTGATTGCGCTCGTGAGCGCGCCAATCAAGGTCCGCTGCCGCGGGCCGTCCGCACGGTCAAGTGGTTCGACACCGAGGTGACGCCGCGCACCGAGCTGGCCGCGTCGCCGGCCCGCGCGATCTGCGACTGGTGCGGTACCGACCCCGTCAACGAGACGACGCCCTCATGCGCCGTGACGTGGATGTTGGCGAAATTCAGTCCCGTGGTGCGCGTGAAGGCCCGGCGGACATCACGCACCAGCGCGCTGTCCGATCTGCCCGACTGCGCGGGCGCGCCCGCTTGAGCGGACGCCTCGCCGGGCGCGCTCGCGGCCGTTTGTGCATGCGCATAACCCGCGCAACTCGCGATGGCCATGAAGGCCAGCGCGCGGGCGATTTGGCTTTTACCGTTAGTTTTCATCCTTCTTCCCTTTGCCAGGTTTTGCGGGTTCCCCAGGGTTCCGCGCCAGCCGCCGGCGTGCATCGAAAACAAGCGGCGGATCAGTACGTTTTAGGAGAAATCTCCGGCGAGGAGAAGAAGGCTGCCAGGAGGCCGCCGACAACCCATGACGCATGCGTGGTCGGCGCCTCCTGCGTAGCGCTTACTTTCCTTGAAGGAGCAGGCCGAGCGGCGCGAGCGGGCCCACCGGCAGCAGGTCGAACGCGAGGATGCCGGCCTGGGCGAGCGGCAGCGTATCCAGCGTGGCCTTCGCGTCGTCGACCGAGCCCGAGCTCATGAGAAACACCACGCCCGGCTTGTCCTGGCGAAACCAGTACTGCTCGATTTTGTCGTCCAGGTAGAGCTTGAGCGTGGCCGGCACTTCGTGCGGCATGATCTCGTCGCGCTGCGCGGGCGTGAGTTCCTTGACGATCGATCCAATGGCGAGAACCTTCATGACAACCTCCGTGATCAATGTATGTTGCGACTTGCAACGCGATTGAGTGTATCGTTGGGGTCTCGTGGGCTGTACTGTCACAAACGACAACTTTAGAGGCATTTACGCCATGCGCATTTCTGTCCTGGCGCTCGACGGCGTCTTCGATACCGGGCTCTCCGTCACGCTCGATGCGTTCTCGGTCGCAAACAAGCTTTCGGCCGCGGCCATGGGCGGCGTTCCGCGTTTCGACATTACGCTCGTGGGGGTGAGAAAGCGGGTGCGCTCGGCTCACGGCCTCGCGGTGCCGGTGCAACCGGTCGCGCCGGATGCGAAGCCCGATTGGGTGATCGTGCCGGCATTGGTGACGCTATCCGCGCAGGAGTTGATCGAGTCGTTCGAGCGCCGGGACGTCGGGGAGGGCATGGCGCGTTTGCTCGAATGGCAAGCGGGGGGCACCCGAGTCGGCGCTTCGTGCGTGGGGACGTTCATCCTCGCGGAGGCGGGGCTGCTCGACCATCGCGAAGCCACGACCAACTGGTCGCTCGCGCCGTTCTTCCGGCAACGCTATCCGCAAGTGCAGTTGAACGAATCGCGCATGCTCGTGCCTTCGGATATCGGCGTGACGGCCGGCGCGGCCATGGGGCATCTCGATCTCGCGCTCTGGCTGATCCGCTCGGCGAGCCCTGAACTGGCGTCGCTCGTTTCGCGCTATCTGCTGGCGGACATCCGCTCTTCGCAGGCGCCGTACATCATCCCGAATCATCTGGCGCAGGCCGATCCGCTCATTCAGCGTTTCGAACAATGGGCGAGGAAAAATCTCAAGTCGGGATTCTCGTTGCAGGACGCCGCGAAGGCGCTGGCAACGAGTTCGCGTTCATTGCAGCGCCGCTGCCAGGAGGTGCTCGGCAAGTCTCCGCTGGCGTACTTTCAGGATTTGCGGGTCGAGCACGCGCAGTCGCTGCTGCGCAGCGGCAAGCTCGACCTGGAAAGGATCGCCGCCGAAGTCGGTTACGGCGACGGCGCGACGCTGCGCAGCCTGTTGCGGCAGCGGCTGGGAAGAGGGGTGCGGGAACTGCGTTCCGACTTGTTGTAACCGCGCGTTTTTCTACGGTGCGAGGCCGAGCACCGTGAGATGCATCTCGCGGCGCTCGACAAAGCCTAGTGTGCGATAGATGGAAATGGCGCCGTGATTCGACGTCAGCACGTGCAGGAAGGGTGTCTCGCCGCGCGCGCTGATTGCCGCCATCAGCAGCTTCATGAGGTTCGCCGCGAGCCCCTGCCCCCTGAAGGCCGGGTCCACGCAAACAGCACTGATTTCGGTATGCCCTTCGATCTTCATGCGCTCGCCGGCCATCGCGACGAGCTTGCCCTCCCTGCGCACGCCAAGGTAGCCGCCGAATTCGATGGTGCGTGGACCAAACGGGCCAGGCTGCGTTGCCGCGGCCAGCGCGAGCATCTCCGGCACGTCATGCTCCGTTAGCCGGACGTGCTCCAGCTCGGTGGACGCAGGCGCTTCGCCTTGCCAGACCATTTGCAGCAGCGTGGCATGCCGGATCAGCGTGAAGCCGGCAGGAGGCTCCACGGCTTCGAGCGTGGTCAGGGCAACGGGTGCGTGCTCTTCGATCAGTCCGCGCAAGGCGTCAAACGATTCAGGCGTGGTGTCCGTCATCGCTGCAAAGGGGGCGACGGCGGGCGCATACCGCACCGCGCGCTCGTTGCCAACGGCAAGATGGCGCTGGCGGCCGGTTAGCGCGTGCCCTGGCACGTTGTCCAGCGCGGTTGTGCTACCCGCAGGTTTCGTTGCCAGCACATCGAACATGATTTGCGCTCCGGTAGAGAGAGTGGACGGGTTGCGCCGATAGTGTAGACGCGGCGCGTTCGGCGGACTACGGCCGAACGCGCCAACTTCGGCGTCATTCCCGCCAATGCCTCTTGTCACTTACCGCTTACGAGCGCATCGAGCACGGTGTCCAGTTCGATATGCCCGCGAAGGATTTCATCGGCGGGCTTCGAGAAAGAGATCCAGCCCTCGTTGAAACCGTCCAGCATGCGCATACGCGGCAAGGGATGCTTCATGCCTTGTGACAGGAAGCGCGACTCCCATTCCTGCCGGTTCACCGCGGCCGCGCGCACAGGTTTTCCAAGCACGCGGGCAAACGCGGAGGCAATGTCGTTCGCGCTCACGCGGCGCGGACCTTCCAGCTCGACCACGCGTGTGCCGCTCCATGTCTGCTGGAGCAATTCCGCGGCGAGGCGGCCGACGTCCGCGGTCGCGACCATCGGCACCGCCTGATCGAGCGGTTGCAGGTAGCTCTCGATCACGCCATCGTTGCGCGCGCTCGTGACGTCCCACGCTGCGTTCTCCATGAACCAGCCGGGCCGCAGGAAAGTCACCGGCACAGGCAGCGCGGCTAGTGCCTGCTCCATCAACGAGAGTTGCGTGAGCAGATTGCTCTCGTGCGCCTGCGCGCCAATGGTCGACAGACACACGACTTTGCCGGGCTGTGCCTTATGGATCGCGGTGCAGACGGCGTCGATCACCACGCGCGATTCCGGGAAGCCGGGCGAGGGATCGAAATGCGGAGGCAACAGGATGAACACGCCCTGCGTGCCGCTGAATGCAGCGGTCAGCGCTGCGGCGTCTTCCATGTTTGCCGTGGCCAGCTCGCAGCCTTGTGCTTGCCATGAAGCGGCGCGCGCAGCGTCGCGCACGACTGCCCGCACCGGTTGCCCAGAGGCCAGCAGCTCACGTGCGAGTGCGCCGCCCACTTTTCCGGTAATGCCTGTAATTGCGTACACTTGAAACCCTCCGCATGCGATGACGAATTTGTCGAAAAAGCCGAACACGATGGCAGCAAGGTGCTGCCTGGTTCCGTTTCGGTTAGACGCATTCTGGACGCAGGGCGGCCGAAGCTAAATGCCGCGAAGGGCACTAGATCAGTGACTCGCGCGCACGAATCGGATTACTGATCCATCATCGCCAAAGGCAGCCAGGGGCCGCCGTACCGGCTGCCATTGGAACGACGACATTGAGAACGACACTCGAGAACATTTCCGGCGCGATCAGCGTGTTTGCCGCCGTCGTCGACGCGGGGACGTTTGCCGCCGCGGCAGACGTGCTCGGCATGTCGCCGCCAGGCGTGAGCCGCGCGATTGCGAGGCTGGAGAAGCGGCTCGATATCCGGCTCTTCAATCGCACGACGCGATCGATTTCGCTCACCGAAGGCGGGCGCCGTTTCTACGAGCAGGTCGTCCCGCATCTCGCGGGGCTCGAGGAAGCGGCCATCGCGGCATCGGGCAATGCGTCGGCGGTGCGGGGCAGGCTGCGGGTGAATCTGGACCCGGTGTGCTATCGGGCGATTCTCGGCGCGGATCTCGACCGGTTCATGGACGCCCATCCCGAACTCGAGATCGAACTGATCGCGAGAGATAGTCTTGGCGATCTGGTTGCGGACGGATTCGATGTCGCGATGCGGTTCGGCAAGCCGCGATCCTCCACGCTGGTTGCTCGAAAGCTGCTCGATACCGCTGTCGTGACGGTCGCGGCGCCGGCCTATCTCTCGCGCTGGGGAAGACCGCTGCGCCCCGAGGATCTCGAAGGCCCCGCTCACCGGTGCCTCGAATTCCGCGACCCTGAGACAGGCAAGCCTTATCCGTGGGAGTTTCATCGCAAGCGCAAGCACGTCGTGGTGGCGACGCAAGGGCGGCTGACCGTGAACGATCCGGGCGCCTTGCTCAATGCGTGCCTGGCCGGGTCCGGCATTGCGCAAATGCTGCTTCTCGGCGCCGAGCCTCTGATTGCCGACGGCAGGCTGGTGAATCTGTTTCCCGATTGGCCCGACGAGCGTTTCCCGCTATACGTCTACTATCCGTCGCGCCACTACACGCCTGCGAAGACGCGCGCATTCATCGATTTCATCGTCGCCTGGGCCGCTGGGCATTGATCGTGGCGACATCACAACGGCACGCGTTGCCGGCATACCGTTAGCACGAGCTGCCGCAGCCAGCGATGGACAGGATCGGCCTCGATGCGGGGATGCCACATCTGTGACACCGTGATTTTTTCGGTCGTGACCGGAAGCTCGAAAACGTGGATTCCACCGGATGGTGGCGATTCGCGCAGTTCGTCCTGTTGGTCCTGCGGTTGTTCACGGTGATTGCACAGAAACGATCCGGGCACGAGCGCAATCAGATCGGAAGCGCGCGCCACGGCTAGCGCGGCAGGGAAGCTGGGCACCACGGCGACGATCGTTCTTTCGAGTCCCAGCACGGCCAATGCGGCATCGACGGGGCCGTTTCCACGGCCGCTTCGCGACGCGACGACGTGCCCGAACGCGACGTACCGTTCGGCGTTCGGCCCGCGCTCCAACGCTAGTGGATGGCCTTGCCTGACGACGCCGACGAAGCGGTCCCTGAAGAGCGCCTGCACGCGGATTTCCGGACCCATCTCGCCCAGCACGCCGATCTCGAGGTCGGCCGAACCCTCGCGCAAATGCGTCGACGTCTTCTCCGTTTTGGGCGCGAAGCGCAAACGCACGAACGGCGCAACCGCTGTGGCCGCCGCGATGAGCGGCGCACCGAAGGCTTCCACGAAACCATCGTTGGCGCGAATGGTGAAGGTCCGCTGCAAGGTGGCGAGATCGGGCTCGGCGGCCGACGGTACCAGGACAGCGCGTGCTTCGTGAACCGCGTTTCGCGTGCGTTCGCGAAGCGCTTGCGCATGTGGAGTGAGCACCATGGCACGGCCGGCGCGAACGAGGAGCGGGTCGCCGGTCGCCTCGCGAAGGCGGGTCAAGGTCCGGCTCATTGCCGAGGCGCTCAAACCCAGTCGACGCGCCGCGCCAATCACGCTGCCGTCGTCGAGCAATGCGTCGAGCGCGATGAGGAGATTCAAGTCGGGTTCGGACATGCTCGATGCTAGCACGGCACTTTTTGGCATGGCGTCCCGTGCAGCTTATAGCTGTAAGCCATGCGTCTTCCGCCATGTGTGTGGCGCCACTATATTTCCCATATCGACTGAATAGAGGGAAATAGCGATGCAGGAATCAGCACATCAAAAAACGGTTCTTCTCATCGGCGCGTCGCGCGGACTCGGCTTCGCCATGGTCGAGGAATACCTCAAGCGCGGCTGGCGTGTGATCGCCACCGGCAGGGCGGGTTCGATGGACCGGCTTGCGCAGGCGGCGCAGGCCTCGCAAGGTGCCCTTGAAGTCGACTCGGTCGATATTACGGTGCCGGAGCAGGTCGCTGCACTCCACGATCGCCTTCAGGATCGCCGGGTGGACATGCTATTCGTGAACGCCGGCGTCACGAATGATCATCGTGAAACGATTGCAGATGTTTCAACCGATGAGTTCGTTCGCGTGATGGTGACGAACGCGTTGAGTCCGATGCGCGTCGTCGAGGCATTTCAGGACCTCGTGCAACCGGCCGGGACGATAGGCGTCATGTCGTCCGGGCAAGGCAGCGTCAGCAACAATACGAATGGCAACCACGAGGTCTACCGGGGCAGCAAGGCCGCACTGAACATGTTCATGCGTAGCTATGCGGCCCGCCATCAAGACGATGCGAAAACCTTGTTGCTCATGGCGCCCGGATGGGTGCGCACGGACATGGGCGGTCCGCAAGCGCGCCTGGGCATCGAGGAGAGCATCCCCAACCTGGTCAGCACAATCGAAGCGTACCAAGGCCGCACCGGACTGCATTACCTCGACTACCTCGGGAGAGTCGTTCCCTGGTGAGCCATCTCGACAGGCTGGAGACGCGAATCGTGCTCAGTGCTTGCCCGGAAACGAGAACGTCGCACGCGCGCTGCCGTTGCCGGCGACGTTCACGCGCTGCGTCCTCGTCACCTCGTTATAGGTGGCGGTGATCGTATAGCGTCCGGCGGGCAGCCGCACGAGCATGTACGGACCGTGCGAACGCGTGTCGAGCACGGACGTGCCGTCGGCGCCCGCGATCTGCACATGCACGTCGGCCACATAGCTCGAACCGGGTCCGGTAAACAGCATCGAGAGCGGCCACTGGCTGCGCGCGTGCCGCAGTGCGGAGGACTCGTCGCGGCCGACCCCGCCGGACACGAACGAGATATCACCTTGCTGCTCCGTTTGCGGCATACCCGTTTGCGCGAGTGCGCTGGTTGCCAGAGCGAATGCGCACGCCGCAGTGAGCAGGGTCGAAGCGATTCGGGGAGCCTTGCGTTGCCTTTCCATCGTGGTCACTCCTTACAGTGATGTCGATTTCGCGCGCCGCAGCGCGAGCGCCGCGGCTTGCGCAGGCGTCGTAACAGATTAGCTTTTTTCCACTCGCGACGCGCTCTACGCGCTGCGTTCACGGGGCGCCACGCCGCGTTCGCGAACGTCATGCAAATCACATCGAATTCCGAATTTCCGTTGCGTTCGCAACAATCACATTACCGTCTTATTACTATTTCCTGTCGATTTCACGCCTTTCATGCGTGTTAGCTACCGCCAGCCGGGAAAATACTGAGAGAAAAGCCCGTAAGGGTACTCAATAGTTTTTATATGATTATTTGGAGTTTTGCTACATCAACCGGTGAAGCCCAAGCGGATGCACAAAAGCAAACGTTTGCGCGCTGCAACTCAACCGGTTTCCCCCGCAGGAAGTTTGCCGGTGCCTGACGCGGCCGGCCGCTCTGCCAGACCCTGTTTACCGGTCTGATCAGTACTCCATAACGTATTCGAACTCTCGGAGAGACATATGAGGATCACCCGTTGGCCCACCGCCGCCGTGCTGGTTGCGATGGCCGCTACCGCCCATGCCGGCGACAGCAGCAACGACGTACCTTATCCGTTGCCGATGCCGTTGATGGCCGTCCCCCAGAACCTCGGCGCGCACGTTCGCGCGGACCTGCTGCTCAAGCGTATGACGCAGGACGAGAAACTCCAGTTCATCCATTCCGAATATCAAATGAGCGCCGTGCCCGGCGGCGGCGCGGGCTACATTCAGGGCGTGCCGCGTCTGGGCATTCCCGACCTGAATATGGTTGATTCCGCAACGGGATCGGGCAGCACGAGTCAGAAGAGCACGACCTTTCCGGCGACGATCGCGCTCGCGGCAAGCTGGGACCCGTACCTCGCGCGCGACTTCGGCGCACGCATAGCCGACCAGTTGCGCGAGCAAGGATTCGGCATGGGTCTGGGCGGCGGCACGAACCTCGCGCGCGAACCGCGCGGCGGACGCCTCTTCGAGTACCTCGGCGAAGACCCCGTGCTGGCGGGCGAAATGCTGGCGGCGCGCACCATCGGCACGCAGAGCCAGCAGGTGATCGCCACGATCAAGCACTACGTCGGCAACGAACAGGAAACGGGCCGCCAGGGCGGCAACAGCCAGATCGACGAGCGCACGCTGCGCGAACTCTATCTGCTGCCGTTCGAAATCGCGGCGAAGGAAGCGCGGCCGGGCAGCGTGATGTGCAGCTACAACCGCCTGAACGGCACTTACGCGTGCGAGAACACGCATGTGCTGACCGACGTGCTGAAGAAGGACTGGGGCTTCCAGGGCCAGGTGCAGTCGGACTGGGGCGCGACGCATAGCACGGCCCCGGCTATCAATGCGGGCCTCGATGAGGAAGAGGACGTGGGACCGACGGTCTATCTCACGCCCGATCTGGTCAAGCAGGCGATCGCCTCGAAGGCAGTCTCGCAGGACCGTCTCGACGACATGGTGCGGCGCAAGCTCTACGTGATGATCAGTACGGGCGTGCTTGATCATCCGGCGCAGGGCGGCGCCACGATCGACTTCGCGAAATACAACGCGTTCACGCAGGCTGCAGAAGAACAATCCATCGTTCTCCTGAAGAACGACAACAGCCAGCTGCCGCTTTCGGCGCCGAGCCTGCACAAGATTGCGGTGATCGGCGCTCACGCCGATACGGCCGTGCTGAGCGGCGGCGGCTCGGGCAATACGCGCGATCCGGTCACGGGCAACTTCTCGGGCTGCGGCGGGCTCACGTTCGCTTCGTCCACGGGCTGCGGCTGGTGGACCAACCCGTGGCTCAAGCTCAATACGCCTATCACCGCGGCGATCCAGCAGCTCGCGCCTTCGGCGCAGGTGAGCTTCGCGGGCAACACGGACCAGACGCAGCCGTTCCGCGCCTATACGCAGCAGGAGATCACCCAGGCCGCGACGCTCGCCAGCCAGTCCGATGTCGCGATCGTCGTCGTGGCGCAGCCTGCGGGTGAGGACTTCGGCGATCTGCAAAGCCTGAGCCTCGCGAACCCGTCGAATCAGGATCAGCTGGTCGAGGCCGTTGCGAAGGCCAACCCGCGCACGATCGTGATCATCGAAAGCGGCAATCCGGTACTGATGCCGTGGAAGGACCAGGTCTCGGCAATCGTCGAGGCATGGTATCCGGGCGAGGGTGGCGGCAAGGCGATCGCGAATGTGCTGTTCGGTCAGGTGAACCCATCCGGCAAGCTGCCGGTCACGTTCCCGGTGCACGATCAGGACACGCCGACGTGGGGGACGAACGGCGCCTTCGCGACCGATCCCGTGTATTCCGAAAAGCTGGACATGGGGTATCGCTGGTATGACGCGAACAACATCACGCCGCTTTACGAGTTCGGCTATGGCCTTTCGTACACGCACTTCAGCTATTCGGGATTGACGGTGAAGCAGGGCCCGGGGCATACGCTCACAGCGTCGTTCACGGTGCGCAACGATGGTCGCGTTGCTGGAGCGGAAACGGCACAGGTGTATCTGGGCGTGAGTTATGCCGGCGAGCCGCCGCGTCGTCTGGTTGGTTTCCAGAAGGTGTTCCTGAAGCCGGGTCAGTCGCAGCCGGTGCGCGTGACGATCACGGAACGTGCACAGAGCGTTTGGGACACGACGCATAACGACTGGGCCTACGTGCCTGGCAGCGCGGTGTATGTGGGTGCCTCGTCGCGCGATATCCGCCTGCAGAGCCGGTAAGCAGGAGGGCGCATGGAGGCTGCGTTGGCGGCCTCTGTTTTCTATTTTCAGAAATGGCCGGCTCGCGAACGTTTGCGAGCCGGTTCAAAATTGAATTCGCAAATCTTTCCGTATCTATCATTCGCATGCGAAAGAACGCAAATGCCTGGTCCCGCAAACCTGAATAACTTCCGCGGGTAATCCCCATTCAATCTGAATAAGGAAACCGGGTAGACTTACTCACCCGTCCGTGGGCCTTCCTCCGTTTGCGCGTTTTCCAGACACACGCCGTCACGCTTCACTGTGACACTGTCTCGTAGTGCCGCGCGCACGCGACACATGGAAGCTGAACCAAGAAGAATACTAAATCAGCCATGAGACTGATCACACGCGCAGTGAGCTGGCTTACCGAAGGCAACCGCCGCGGTCGAATCGTTGTGGTGCTCGTCCCTATGTGGGTGGGTGCCGTAGCGGCGGCCGTGCTCGCCCAGCATTCCCGTACTGCGATAGCGTGGCTCGTCGCGGCGCTCGCGTGCAGCGTTGTGCTATCGATGCTGAGCTTCTCCCAGCGACTCGCCGCCCGTTTGCGTCTGAGCGAGGAACGCCTTAGCCTCGGATTCGAGGGCATCAACGCCGGACTATGGGACTGGGATCTGGTCAACGACCGTGCCTACTATTCCCGCTATCTGTACCAGCAACTCGGCTATGGCGACGGCGACCTCCCGATGGACACCCGCGCATTCAACGCGCTCGTGCATCCTGCGGATCTGCTCCGCTTGCGCGAGACCATCATCAATCACCTGAAGCACGACAGCCTCTACGACGTCGAGTACAGGCTGCGAATGGCCGATGGTCAATACTTGTGGTGCCGGGGACGCGGCAAGGCCATACGCAATGAGAGCGGCCGGGCGAAGCGCATCGTCGGTTGCCTTTTCGATATCTCCGAACTCAAGCGGGCAGAAGCGGCCGCTGCGAAGGAAAAGAGCCTCACCGAAGCCACGCTCGCTTCGATCGACGACGGTGTGATCCGCATGGACAACCAGGCGAGCGTGACCTATTGCAACGCCGCCGCCGAGCGCATGCTCGGGCTTCCCTCGCACGATATTTACCGGAAGCCATTGTTCGACGTTTGTGATCTCTACGACGAGCGGTCCGGCAATATCGTCACTGCTCAATGCCTGCACAATCGCGCGGCAGCGGCCGACGAAGCGCAGCGCAGACTTTCGGTGACGCGCCCGGATGGCTCGCTGTTGCCCGTGGCCTGCTCCGTGGCGACGATCCGCGATGACGAAGAGGAAATGCTGGGCACGGTGATGGTGCTTCGAGACGCCAGCACGGAGCGCAAGCATGCCGCCGAACTCGAATATCAGGCCACGCACGATCATCTAACGGGCTTGCTGAACCGCCGCGAATTCGAGCGCCGGCTTTCGGGCTTGCTCGAGAAGGCCGGGACACTCCCGCATGCGGTGATGTTCCTCGACCTCGATCAGTTCAAGGTCGTCAACGATACCTGCGGCCACGCGGCCGGCGACGAATTGATCCGCTGCGTGGGTGCCGCTTTGAAACAAAAACTGCGCGCCGCTCATATCCTCGCGCGCCTCGGCGGCGATGAGTTCGGCGTCGTGCTGCCGGAGTGCTGCATCGACGACGCCCTGCGGATCGCAGAGGATCTGCGAGAGGCCGTGACGGTCATCCGGCTACCCTGGGACCAACATTTGCTGACGACTGGTGTGAGCATCGGCGTGGTGGACGTGGACGCCACGCAGACCTCGACATGGGACATCATGAAGGCGGCCGACGTCGCCTGTTATATGGCCAAGGAAAAAGGCCGCAACCGCGTGCATCAGTACTGCCTCGAAGATCAGCTCCAGTCGACCACCCATACGCAGATGGAGTGGGTGGCCCGCGTGAAAGCCGCGCTTGAGCACGATCGCTTCCGCCTGTACGCGCAACAGATCAAGTCGCTCAAGGAGGGCGGTCCCGCCGAGGAAGTGCACGTCGAGTTGCTGCTACGCATGGTCGACGAATCGGGCAACGTGATTCCTCCGGCGTACTTCATTGGCGCCGCCGAGCGCTTCAATTTGATGCCGCTCGTCGATCGATGGGTGATCGGCCGTGCATTCGAAGCCATCGCCGCGGGCCATCTTGCGGCAGACGTCTGGTCGATCAACCTTTCCGGCGCGTCGCTCGGCGACGAGGAATTGCTCGCGTACATCGTGCAGCAGCAGCAGCGCTGCGCAATCAGTTTCGAAAGCGTCTGCTTCGAGATCACGGAAACGGCCGTGATCACCAATCTTTCGAAAGCGATCACCCTCATGGAGAGCCTGCGAGCACTTGGCTGCCGATTCGCGCTCGACGATTTCGGCTCCGGTATGTCTTCGTTCACTTACCTCAAGCGCCTGCCCGTGGACTACCTGAAGATCGACGGCAGCTTCGTGCGCGGTATTGCCAGCAGCGACCTCGATCGCACGATCGTCCAGTCCATTCACCAGGTGGCCCACGCAGCGGGCAAGGCAACCATCGCCGAGTTTGTGGAAAGCGAGGCGATCATCGGGCGCCTCAGCGGGATTGGCATCGACTACGCGCAAGGGTTTTGTGTCGGGATGCCCCAGCCGCTTCCGGAAGGAGCCGTCGAGACCGTCAGCGCTTGATCTACAACGACATCACTGCGCTTGAATTCGATGGTGCTGCGGGCCGGGTGCAGCTGCCGTTCCTGATTTGGTGACAGAAGAGGCGACCCCGCACGCGTTGGTGCCGGTGGCTGCCGAAAATCGGCGTAGCGGCCCTCAAAAATAAATATTCGAAAGTCGCTTGACGATATCCGGAATGACCCGCATAATTCGCCTCCTTCGCTGATCGCTGCGAACGAAAACGAAGCGATTAAGACGAATTGCTCTTTAAAAATTTACAGCCGATAAGTGTGGGCGCTTGATGCGGTGGCGACCTGACTGTCCTTCGGGGCAATCAGGAGAAGCAAAAGTATCAAGAGTCTCACACTAAAGTAAGTCAGGTTTTTGAATTTATTCAGAACCTGTCAGCTTTGAGTGAGCGACCGGTTCTTAACTGAACCGAAAACAGTAACAGGTATTGAACTGAAGAGTTTGATCCTGGCTCAGATTGAACGCTGGCGGCATGCCTTACACATGCAAGTCGAACGGCAGCACGGGTGCTTGCACCTGGTGGCGAGTGGCGAACGGGTGAGTAATACATCGGAACATGTCCAGTAGTGGGGGATAGCCCGGCGAAAGCCGGATTAATACCGCATACGATCTACGGATGAAAGCGGGGGACCTTCGGGCCTCGCGCTATTGGGGTGGCCGATGGCGGATTAGCTAGTTGGTGGGGTAAAGGCCCACCAAGGCGACGATCCGTAGCTGGTCTGAGAGGACGACCAGCCACACTGGGACTGAGACACGGCCCAGACTCCTACGGGAGGCAGCAGTGGGGAATTTTGGACAATGGGCGAAAGCCTGATCCAGCAATGCCGCGTGTGTGAAGAAGGCCTTCGGGTTGTAAAGCACTTTTGTCCGGAAAGAAATCCTGGTGGCTAATATCCGCCGGGGATGACGGTACCGGAAGAATAAGCACC
>NZ_SMOD01000036.1 GCF_004353905.1 Paraburkholderia guartelaensis
GCGGCGTTCGGCGCGCTCGCGGGCGGGGCGGGCGCGGCGCAGGTGGTGGCCGGCCTGAGTGCGGAAACCGCGGTGTCGACGGCGCTCCTGCTCACGGCGGCCGGGCTGGCCTGGTTCGTGAAAACCGATCCGGCGCATGCGGGCGTGCGCCACACTGCGCCGGCGCGGATGAACGAATCGGAATCGCGCTGATGCAATCGCGAACCGGCGTGCCAATTACAGCGACGCCTCCTGGATCGCGCCGGAGTCGATTGCGCGCACGATCAAGCCGTCGTTCTGCGCCTTGCGGATGGCGTGAGCGATCAGCTGGTCGGGCTCTTCGAGCTCTGCCTTGAGCGCGCCGATGATCCCGCTGGCGTCGAGGATCACCAGCGTCTTCGCGGTAGCCGCGTAGCTGATGAACACGCGCCGCGTGCCGTCTTCCGCAAGACTCGCGCAGAACTGCTCGGTCTTGCCTGCCACGTTGAAGTCGAAGTTCTGTATCAAGGCCTGCTCCCTCTTCACCCGGTCGCCCGGTGGTTGTGAATCGACACTCGCGCCTCGCCCCACGCGAAGACGTCAGCCTCGCAGGCCGCCGCCGCGCGGTGCGCGCAAGCCATCAATGGAAGCACGTCCCGCGCCCGTCACGGTCAGCAGCAGGAAACCGCCCGCGATCGCGACGTTCTTCCAGAAATGAATGACCGCGTCCTGTTGCGCCGCAGCTTGGGTCATGTTCCAGAAGTCATGGCCGAGTATCGCCGTGACGATAGCGTACACGGCCAGCAGGAACGCAACCGCGCGCGTGCGCACGCCCAGCACGATCGCAATGCCGCCGAGCAGTTCGACGGCGGTCGCCACGATCGCGCCATACGAGGCATACGGCACACCCTTCGAGTGCAGGTAGCCGACGAACCCCGCGTATCCCAGCAGCTTCATGGCACCGCCCCAGAGAAAAAGAATGGCGAGCGCGATGCGAGCGATGAAGATGATGAAGGAATCGGCGGGACGGGTCATGGAGGGCTCCGGTATGCAATATCGGAATGACCGTGTGGCGCACGCTCAGTTCCCTCGATGTTGGATGGCAGTGGCGGATGAGGCGGCACGCAGAAGGGCGCGCCATGCGCCGGAGCGAAACAAACTAATTCGGGAATTGATTCGGAATGCTATGGAATTTGCCTGATGCGCCGTGGCGCGATTCGTTCGCGATGCCCCCGAGCAATTGCGCAAACCGACGCGGTGCTGGCACGCTCAATGCTTGTGATGCATGCCGTGCGGCCGATGCGCGTCGAGCCAGCGAGTCAGGCGCGCCTCGAGCGTGCCTCTGCTGCGGCGCGACACGGCCCACATGGCCGCGCACACCAGCAACATGACGCCTGGTCCGAGCAGATAAGCAGCAACGGTTTCCCTCATGGCAGTCTCCTCTGCGCGACGCCACAGTCCGTGAGAATTTTTATTCTAGGCGATAGCGCGGCACACGGTAAACGTCGTCCACGAATGCTGCGGGGGCGTAAACCCGAGGTTTTCATATATCCGTTGCTGGGTCGGCCGCTGCTTCTTTACCTCAGACGTAATCGCTCCGGCCACGCATTTCGCTAGAATCGGCGGCATGAACACGCTCGCCTCCATCCTCCCTGCCGCGCCGTCCGGCGCCGCACGCCTCAGCATCGGCGAAATGCTGCGCGACTGGCGCACGCGCCGGCGCATGAGCCAGTTGCTGCTCGCAACCGAAGCCGAGATTTCGACGCGCCATCTGAGCTTCGTCGAATCGGGCCGCGCGCTGCCGAGCCGCGAGATGGTCATGCATCTGGCCGAGCAGCTCGATGTGCCGCTGCGCGAGCGCAACGCGCTGCTCGTGGCCGCGGGCTATGCGCCGCTCTATCGCGAACGAGCGCTCGACGACCCGCAGCTCGCCGCCGCGCGCGAGGCTGTCGATCTCGTGCTGCGCGGCCACGAGCCGTATCCGGCCGTGGCCGTGGACCGCCACTGGAATATCGTCGCCACGAACGGCGCACTCGCGCCGCTCATCGGCGATGCTTCGCCCGCGCTGCTCGCCGCGCCGATCAATGCGCTGAGGCTTTCGCTGCATCCCGAGGGCATGGCGCCGCGCATCGTCAACTGGCACGCGTGGCGCGCGCATCTGCTCACGCGCCTGCAACGCCAGATCGATGCGAGCGCCGACCCCGTGCTCGCCGCGCTGCACGAGGAACTCGCGGCGTATCCCACGCCGCCTGGCGTTGCGAACGTGAGCGCCGAGCCGATCGCCAATCACATTGCCGTTCCGCTGCGCGTGCGCACCGTGCTTGGCGAACTGGCGTTCTACAGCACGACTACCGTGTTCGGCACACCGGTCGACATAACGCTATCCGAACTGGCAATCGAAGCGTTCTTTCCCGCCGATCCGCAAACCGCCCAGGCATTGCGCGACCACGCGCCTTGATGCCCGCAGGCGACCACGCAGAGTGCGCCGGAGAATATGTCGGGCCCGTGAAACGAGCTGGAATAGCCATTCCAGATTCATGCGCACACAACGATCGCGCAATTCAGCGTACTGCAATGTAATACGGCAGCGTAAATCTCAATCAATTACAAAAATAGTACGTCTTTTTGCTGTCAATTTACGCGTCAATTCCAGTTCGACGATGCTATCCGGAAAGCGCCGTGCTTCGCTCAACCGATAGATTCACCCATGAAATCATGGGTATTTCCTCTGTCCACGGAAAGCTTTAAAACACGAGTCGTTTTCAAACATATCCGCGCGGCAACGTGCGTTTTGCATATCTGACATTTCGCCATCTCCTCGACATAAATTTCAAAATGTCGTTATATCCAAATAAATACGTCGAAAGAGATTACATTCATCCTCTTTACTTCTTCTTGTTCCTACTTTTAAATACGGTTGTCCCTGACGCACACACAAGCTGGAGATGCCATGAGCCATTTTCTGGATCGTCTGCGTTACTTCACGGCGGCACGAACACAATTCGCGGACGGTCACGGCGCCGTCACAGACGAAGACCGAAAATGGGAGGAGGCGTACCGTACACGCTGGCAGCACGACAAAATCGTGCGCTCCACACACGGCGTGAATTGCACGGGCTCATGCTCGTGGAAGATCTATGTGAAGGGCGGCATTGTCGCGTGGGAAACGCAGCAAACCGACTACCCGCGCACGCGTCCTGACATGCCCAACCACGAACCGCGCGGCTGCTCGCGCGGTGCATCGTATTCGTGGTATCTCTACAGCGCCAATCGCCTCAAGTATCCGCTCGTGCGCAGCGCGCTCGTGAAGCTATGGCGCGAAAAGCGCCGCACGCTCGACCCCGTTGCCGCGTGGGCCGCCATTGTCGACGACGATGCCGCGCGCAAAAGTTATCAAACGCGGCGCGGTCTTGGCGGCTTCGTGCGGGCAGACTGGAGTGAAGTGCTCGAAATCGCGGCCGCAGCGAACGTGCACACCATCAAGCGCCACGGCCCCGACCGCGTGATCGGCTTCTCGCCCATTCCCGCGATGTCGATGGTGTCGTACGCGGCCGGCTCGCGCTATCTCTCGCTCATCGGCGGCGTGTGCCTTTCGTTCTACGACTGGTATTGCGACCTGCCGCCCGCGTCGCCGCAAACCTGGGGCGAGCAGACCGACGTGCCCGAGTCCGCCGACTGGTACAACTCGTCGTTCATCGTGATGTGGGGGTCGAACGTCCCGCAAACGCGTACGCCCGACGCGCACTTCATGGTGGAAGCACGCTATCGCGGCGCAAAGATCGTGTCGATCTTCCCCGACTACGCCGAAGGCGCGAAGTTCGGTGACATCTGGCTGCATCCCAAGCAAGGCACCGACGCGGCGCTCGCGCTCGCCATGGGCCACGTGATCCTCAAGGAGTATCACCTCGCCGGCAAGAGCGCCTATTTCGCCGACTATTGCAGCCGTTTCACCGACATGTCCTGCCTCGTCACGCTAGTCCAGCGCGACGGCCAGTACGTGCCCGACCGCTATCTGCGTGCGTCCGACTTCGACGGCGCGCTCGCGCAGGACAACAACCCGGAATGGAAGACCGTGGTGATCGACAGCGCGACCCACGAGTTCGCGGTGCCGCTCGGCTCGGTGGGCTTTCGCTGGGGCCAGCAGGAAGGCGCCGATCGCGGCAAGTGGAACCTGCGCGAAGAAGGCGTCAATGGCGCGCCGCTCAAGCCCGCGCTCTCGCTCGTGGAAAAGCACGACGACGTGGTGGACGTGCTGTTCCCCTACTTCGGCAACGTCGCGCATCCGCACTTCCCGCACACCTCGCACGGACCGGTGTTGAGCCGGCGCATTGGCGTGCGGCGCGTGGCGACGCCCGCCGGCGAGCGGCTCGTCGCCACCGTCTACGATCTCTTCGTGGCGAACTACGGGCTCGACCAGGGCCTGGGCGGCAAGGATCTCGCGC
Source organism: Paraburkholderia guartelaensis (assembly GCF_004353905.1). Taxonomy (GTDB): domain Bacteria; phylum Pseudomonadota; class Gammaproteobacteria; order Burkholderiales; family Burkholderiaceae; genus Paraburkholderia; species Paraburkholderia guartelaensis. The sequence continues at coordinate 4,401 of NZ_SMOD01000036.1, forward strand.
ACAGCTACGACGACGACGTGCCCTACACGCCCGCGTGGCAGGAAGCGATCACGGGCGTGAAGCGCGCGGACGTCATCAACGTCGCGCGCCAGTTCGCCGAGAACGCCGACAAGACCGAAGGCCGTTCGATGGTGATCATCGGTGCGGGCATCAATCACTGGTTCCACATGGACATGGCGTATCGCGCCATCATCAACATGCTCGTGATGTGCGGCTGCGTCGGCAAGTCCGGTGGCGGCTGGTCGCATTACGTGGGCCAGGAAAAATTGCGCCCGCAAACGGGCTGGACCGCGCTCGCATTCGCGCTCGACTGGAACCGGCCGCCGCGCCAGATGAACGCCACCTCGTTCTTCTACGCGCACACCGACCAGTGGCGCTACGATCCGATGAATCCCACCGACCTGCTTTCGCCGCTCGCGAACAAGGCCGACTACCACGGCGCACCGATCGACTACAACGTGCGCGCCGAGCGCATGGGCTGGCTGCCTTCGGCTCCGCAACTCACGAGCAATCCGCTGGAGCTTGGCCGCTCGCTCGAAAGCCCCGCGAAGGCCGGCGCCGAAGTCGTGCGCCGCCTGAAAGACGGCAGCCTCAAGCTCGCCTGCGAGGACCCCGACAACCCCGCCGTGTTCCCGCGTAACCTGTTCGTGTGGCGCTCGAACCTGCTCGGCTCGTCGGGCAAGGGGCACGAGTACTTCCTCAAGCATCTGCTTGGCACAACGAACGGTGTGCAAGGCGAGGAAGTGGTGAAGGACGGCGTGCCGCGTCCCGAAGAAGTCGTCTGGCATGAGGAAGCGCCCAAGGGCAAGCTCGATCTGCTCTGCACGCTGGACTTCCGCATGTCCACCACCTGCATGTACTCGGACATCGTGCTGCCCACGGCCACGTGGTACGAGAAGGACGACATGAACACGTCGGACATGCATCCGTTCATTCACCCGCTTTCCGCTGCTGTAGACCCCGCATGGCAGGCGCGCAGCGACTGGGAAATCTTCAAGGCGATCGCGAAGCGCTTTTCCGAATTGAGCGTGGGCCATCTCGGCGTGGAGCGCGACGTGGCGCTCGCGCCCATTGCGCACGACGCCGCGGGCGAACTGGCCCAGCCCTTCGGCGTGGACGACTGGAAGCGCGGCGAATGCGAACCGGTTCCGGGCAAGACCATGCCGGGCGTGGTTACTGTCGAGCGCAATTACCCCGAGACGTATCACCGCTTCACTTCGCTCGGGCCGCTCATGGACAAGCTCGGCAACGGCGGCAAGGGCATTAGCTGGAATACAGAAGATGAAGTCCACGAGCTCGGCGCGCTGAACTACCGCGACCAGTCCGAGGACGCCGGCGACGCGAAGGGCCGCCCGCGCATCGAGACCGCGCTCGACGCCGCGGAGACGATTCTCTCGCTCGCGCCCGAAACCAACGGTGCAGTCGCCAAGAAGGCGTGGGAAGCGCTTTCGAAGTTCACGGGCATCGAGCACGCGCATCTCGCCGAAGCCCGCGCCGACGAGAAGATCCGCTTCCGCGATATCCAGGCACAGCCGCGCAAGATCATTTCGTCGCCGACGTGGAGCGGCATCGAGTCGGAGCACGTGTCGTACAACGCGGGTTATACGAACGTGCACGAGCTGATTCCCTGGCGCACGCTGAGCGGCCGCCAGCAGCTGTACCAGGACCACGCGTGGATGCGCGCGTTCGGCGAGGCGCTGTGCGTGTACAAGCCGCCTATCGACACGGGCAGCTACGAAAAGATGGCCGGCTCGCGCTCGAACGGCAACCCCGAGCTGGCGCTGAATTTCATCACCCCGCACCAGAAGTGGGGCATACACAGCACCTACACCGACAACCTGCTGATGCTCACGCTCTCGCGCGGCGGCCCGATCGTGTGGATTTCGGAGAAAGACGCGGCGCAGATCGGCGTGGTCGACAACGACTGGATCGAGTGCTTCAACGCGAACGGCGCACTCTGCGCGCGCGCCGTGGTGAGCCAGCGTATTCCGCGCGGCATGGTGATGATGTACCACGCGCAGGAAAAGATCGTGAATACGCCGGGGTCCGAAATAACGGGCACACGCGGCGGCATTCACAACTCGGTGACGCGCATTTCACTCAAGCCCACGCACATGATCGGCGGCTATGCGCAACTCGCTTACGGCTTCAACTACTACGGCACGGTAGGCTCGAATCGCGATGAATTCCTCATCGTGCGCAAGATGAAGAACGTCGACTGGCTCGACGCCGAGGAAACACCCGTTGGTCCCTTGCCTGCCGCCGTCGAAGCGGCTGTGAAACCGGCCGTCCGCGAAGGAGAAAGCTCATGAAAGTGCGTGCGCAGATCGCGATGGTGCTGAACCTCGACAAGTGCATTGGCTGCCATACGTGTTCGGTCACCTGCAAGAACGTCTGGACGAGCCGCGAGGGGATGGAATACGCGTGGTTCAACAACGTCGAGACGAAGCCAGGCATCGGCTACCCGAAGGAATGGGAAAACCAGGAGCGCTGGCGCGGGGGCTGGGTGCGCAAGGCCGATGGCCAGATCGAGCCGCGTCTGGGCGGCAAGTGGCGCTTGCTTGCGCAAATCTTCGCGAATCCACATCTGCCGGAAATCGACGACTACTACGAGCCCTTCACGTTCGACTACGCGCATCTGCAGGAAGCGGGCAATACGAAGGCCACGCCCGTTGCGCGGCCGCGCTCGCTCGTGAGCGGCGAGCGCATGGAGAAGATCGAGTGGGGCCCGAACTGGGAAGAGATTCTCGGCGGCGAGTTCGAGAAGCGTTCGAAGGACTATAACTTCGAGAACGTGCAGAAGGAAATCTACGGCCAGTTCGAGAACACCTTCATGATGTATCTGCCGCGCCTGTGCGAGCACTGCCTGAATCCGGCATGCGTGGCGGCGTGCCCTTCCGGGTCGATCTACAAGCGCGAGGAAGACGGCATCGTCCTGATCGATCAGGACAAGTGCCGCGGCTGGCGCATGTGCGTTTCGGGCTGCCCGTACAAGAAGATCTACTTCAACTGGAAGAGCGGTAAGGCCGAGAAGTGCATCTTCTGCTATCCGCGTATCGAAGTCGGTCAGCCCACTGTGTGCTCGGAAACCTGCGTGGGACGCATCCGCTACCTCGGCGTGCTGCTCTACGACGCCGATCGCATTCAAGAGGCCGCGAGCGTCGCCGACGAAAAGGATCTCTACCAGGCGCAGCTCGACGTATTCCTCGACCCGTTCGATCCCGCCGTGATCGAGCAGGCCGCGCGCGACGGCGTTCCGCAGGCGTGGATCGACGGCGCGCAGCGCTCGCCCGTCTACAAGATGGCGATCGACTGGCGCATTGCCTTCCCGCTGCACCCCGAGTACCGCACGCTGCCGATGGTCTGGTACGTGCCGCCGCTCTCGCCCATCAACGCGGCCGCCAATAGCGGCGAACTCAGCATGAACGGCTGGCTGCCCGACGTGCACTCACTGCGCATTCCGCTGCGCTACCTCGCGAACCTCCTGACCGCCGGCGACGAAAAGCCGGTCCAGGTCGCGCTGGAACGTCTGCTCGCCATGCGCGCGTTCATGCGCGCGCGCCAGGTCGACCGCGTGGACGCCCCTCAGGTGCTCTCGCAAGTGGGGCTCTCGCTCGCACAGGTCGAGGAGATGTACCGTTATCTCGCGATCGCGAACTACGAAGACCGCTTCGTGATTCCCACCACGCACCGCGAGTACGCGGAAAACGCCTTCGACCTGCGTTCTTCGTGCGGCTTCACGTTCGGCAATGGCTGCTCGGACGGCAAATCGGAGGCGAGCCTGTTCGCGCCAAAGAGTGGGCATCGCAAGATTCCCATTCAGGAGATCTGATCATGTTCGCGGCTCGTCCCCAGCCCATGACGTACCGGCTCGTTGCGTCGCTGCTCGAGTACCCCGATGCGACGCTCATCGAGGCCGTGCATGAACTGCGCGCGATCGTGCGCAGCGAGCGCGCGTTCGGCACCGAGGCGCGCGAGAAACTCGAGCGCTTCCTCGACTATCTCGGTTCGCGCGATCTGCTCGCGTTGCAGGAGAACTACGTCGCGTTGTTCGATCGCGGCCGCGCTACGTCGCTGCATCTGTTTGAGCACGTGCACGGCGAGTCTCGCGACCGCGGCCAGGCAATGATCGACCTCGTCCAGACCTATGAGAAGCACGGCATGCTGTTGCAGCCCGGCCAGTTGCCCGACTATCTGCCCGTGTTTCTCGAATACCTCTCGATTCTGGAGGCGAACGACGCGCGTGCGCTGCTGGGCGAGACTGTAGCGATCCTGCAATCGATTACGGAAGAGCTGAGCCGGCGCAATAGCCACTACGCGTATGTGATCGGCGCGCTGCTGCCGCTCGCGGGCGCGGGCGGCGCCGACCTGCCCGATGCCGCGCACGACGACGACGCGGGCAAGCCGCATGACAAGGAGCATCTGAGGGCGCTCGACGCGGCCTGGGCCGACGAACCTGTGCAATTCATGGGCGCGGAGCGCCCGGCCATCGCGCCCGTGGAGTTCCACCCGCGGCGAGCACCACGCTGAAGAGAACGCAACACGCCAGCTGAGCACGTTGTTCGAACACCGCAAGCAAGGAGCCGTCATGGGCCAATACTTCCATCAGTTTCTGTTCGGCATCTATCCGTATATCTGCCTTGCGGTGCTGCTGTTCGGCTCGCTCGTGCGCTTCGACCGCGAGCAGTACACGTGGAAGAGCGACTCGTCGCAACTGCTGCGGCGCGGCGCGTTACGCCTTGGCAGCAACCTGTTCCACTGGGGCATTCTGGTCGTGGTGATGGGTCACTTCGTCGGCTTTCTCGCGCCGCACTGGCTCGTCGCGCCGTTCATCTCGGCCACCGTGCACCAGTTGCTCGCGATGGTCGCGGGCGGCGTGGCCGGCAGCTTCGCCATTGTCGGGCTCACGATCCTGATCGTGCGACGGCTCGGCGACACGCGCATCCGCGTGAACAGCAAAGGGTCGGACATCCTCATCGTGTTCATGCTGTGGGCGCAGCTCGCGCTCGGCCTCGCGACCGTGGTGCTCTCGGCGCAGCACATGGACGGCCTGATGTTCGAACAGCTCACCGATTACGTGAAAGGCGTGGTGACATTCCGGCCCAATATCGCCGGGCTGCTCGACGGCGTGCCGCTCGTCTATCAAACCCATATCGCGCTCGGCTTCACGATCTTCCTCGTTTCGCCGTTCACGCGCATGGTCCATATCTGGAGCGGCATCGCTTCGGTGTTCTATCTGATCCGTCCGTACCAGCTCGTACGCAAGCGCTAAATCACGACAACCGGAACCAGGAGCGCTATCGATGATGAATGCGGTCCCCAATGAAGAGCAGCGAGACCAGCCCGCCCGCGTGAATGACGTCGAGATCGGGCTCGCGGCAATCGAGGCCGAGCGCGGCAATCACGCCGACGACCCGGACCCCGCGCTCGCCGCGCGGCGCACGCTCGTCGTGCACGAACTGCTGCGCCAGCGCGCCGTGGCGCTGGATCTGCTCGCGCCTGACGCCGAACTCGACGACAGCGCGATGGACGCGCTGCTGGAACGCGAGCTGCGCGTGCCCGAGCCCACGCGCGAAGACTGCGAGCGCTACTACACGCAGCACGCGAAGCGCTTCGTGCGCAACGAACTCGTGTACGCGAGCCATATCCTCTTCGCCATTACCGATCGCGTGCCGCTCGCGCTGCTGCGCCAGAAGGCCGAAGAAACGCTGCGCGAATTGCAGCAGGCGCCCGACACCTTCGAGGCGCTGGCGCGCCAGTTCTCGAACTGCCCCTCGGCGGGCGTGGGCGGCAGCCTTGGGCAGCTCACGCGCGGCGACACGGTGCCCGAATTCGAAGCAGCGCTGTTCGACTGCGCCGACATCGGCGTGCTGCCGCGTCTCGTGCGCACGCGCTTCGGCTTTCATCTCGTGCGCGTGGATCAGCGCGTACCGGGCAATCCGGTGCCCTACGACGAAGTCTCCGGCGACATCGCGCGCTTTCTCAGCGAGCGCGTGCGCCATAAGGCCATCCAGCAGTACGTATCGATCCTGGCTTCCGAAGCAACGCTCGAAAATGCGGCGCTGGAAGCCGCGACGAGCCCACTCGTCCAGTGAAGTCGATGTGCACCCCCACGCGATGGAGGCAACATGAATCTGCGTAGCGAACCGGCGCGCCCCGCAGCGAGCGCAGCTCAGCCCGAGAAAGTCGGCGCGAGGGCATGGTCAGTCCTGCTCGTCAGCACGCTCGCGTTTCTCGTCTGTTTCGTAGTGTGGATGATGTTCGGCGTGCTCGGCGTGCAGTTGCGCGACGAACTGCAGCTCAACAGCACCGAGTTCGGCCTGCTCACCGCCACGCCCGTGCTGACGGGCGCGGTCATGCGCTTGCCGCTCGGCGCGTGGACCGACCGCTTCGGCGGGCGCATTGTCATGACCACGCTGCTCGTGGTCTGCGCCGTGCCCGTGTACATCGTCAGTTATGCGAGCGAACTGTGGCAATTCCTGCTCATCGGCCTCTTTCTCGGCTGCGTGGGCGCCTCGTTCGCGGTGGGTACGCCGTATGTGGCGCGCTTTTTCCCGCCCAGCCAACGCGGCTTCGCCATGGGCTTTTTCGGCGCGGGCACAGTGGGCGCCGCCGTCAACCTGTTCGTCACGCCGCAGTTGCAAAACCTCTACGGCTGGCGCTTCGTGCCGCGCGTCTATGCCGTCGCGCTGGTCGTGACCGCCGTGATTTTCTGGCTCGGTTCGGCGCGCGACCCGGGCGCCGGCAAGTCGGGCGGCTCGCTGCTCGACTCGTTCAAGGTGCTCGCGGACCCGCGCGTGTGGCGGCTGTGCCAGTACTACTCGATCACCTTCGGCGGCTTCACGGCGCTCTCGCTGTGGATTCCGCAATACCTGAAGGCCGAATACGGCATGTCGCTCGTCATGGCTTCGGCGTTCGCCGCGGGCTTTTCGCTGCCAGGCTCGATCCTGCGCGCCGTGGGCGGCGTGCTCGCCGACAAGCTCGGCGCGCACACCGTCACGTGGTGGGGCCTGTGGGTGGCGTGGATCTGTCTCTTCATTCTCTCGTATCCGCCCACGGACTTCGTGATCCATACGATCGACGGCCAGGCGGCGCTGCATATCAGCATGCCGGTGTTCGGCTTCGTTGCGGTGGCCTTCGTGCTGGGCGCGGTGTTCGCGTTCGGCATGGCCTCGACGTTCAAATACGTGGCCGACGACTTCCCCACCAACATGGGCATCGTGACCGGCATCGTCGGGCTGGCGGGCGGCCTGGGCGGCTTTCTGCTGCCGATCCTGTTCGGCATCCTGCTCGACTGGCTCAAGATCCGCTCGAGCTGCTTCATGCTGCTCTACGGCATCGTGTGGGTCTCGCTGATCCTGCTCTACATCTCCGAGGTCAAGCGCACGCCAATTCTTGGCCAATCCAGCGCCTGAGCGCACAGCAGTTACATTTGCTTTACGGCGCCTGCGCGGCGGCTCAGGCCGCCGCCTTCGCGGGCTCAGGGTCCGCCGCGGTGACAACCAGCACGCTGCACGACACGCGGTCGAGCAGCAGGCGGTCGTCGCGCCCATCCCACCAGCGCTTGAGCGGCCCGCGCCGGTGGTGCGCCACCACGATGAGATCGGGCTGGAGTTCCGCGCAGTAGCTTGCGATCACGTCGATCGGCCGGCCCACCACGAAGTGCCCCGTTGCCACGAGCCCCTTGTCCTGCAGGCACGCCACCCCGTCACGCAGAATCTCGCGCGCCGCTTCTTCCGCGGCTTCGAACGGCACGGCGGACGCGATGTCCGTCCCCCATTGCAGCGGCGCCTGGTCGAGCACGGCCAGCAAATGCGTTTGCGCGTGGCATTCGCGCGCAAGGTCGGCACCCTCACGCAAAGCCCGGCGGCCTTCGCGCGTTGCGTCGTAACACAGCAGAATCCTGTTGAACGAGGCCATGATCCCTCCCCCGATGATTCCCGGCGCCGGGCGGGCGAACGTGCCGTACCCGAAATGCCGCTTTCATTATGCCAGTTGTATCACGTCATGATATACATGAAACGTCGGCTCTCGCGCGCGGCATACGTGGTCAGTTACATGGCCGGTGTGTTACCGGGCGCAGCCCTCACCGAAGCACTACCCTTATTGACCTGAATCCGCGCAAAAATCCAGCCCGACCCGGATTGCGCCTCGACAAGCGGCTCGCAAACGTTTCACACGCGCGATCTCTGCGCAATATCCAGCCTGCATATTTTCCAAAAACCAACGGCGCATCCCACCGTCTGCACTCGTAACATCTCAGTTACACATTGCCCTGTTACAGGGCGCCAGGGTCGAAACACCTGTTACAACTTAATCGTCATAGGTATTAATCCGCAGACCCGTATTTTTTACCTGTCAACCCAACTTCTTTCTAAACGTTTATTCCAGCGGGCCGCCGTTTTCCGCCTTTCGCTGATTCGTTGCGCATGCATCGACGGTCTGGCGGAAACCCTGATAAACCAAGGCTCTACGGTCCGTTTTCCGGATCAGACCAGAGCCGCGGCGGCTTGCCGCAAGCCGGGTTTCAAATTGCAGCAAAACTTACCGAAAATAATTTACAACAGTACGATTATTTTTGATCCGAGGGATTGATTTCTGAGATAAGCCCTCATACAATTCCCTCCAAGGTTGTTACGAGATGTAACAACCTGTATCAAAGAGTCAGATCGAGCCAAAGAGCGAAGATCGACCACAAGACCAGAAAAGATACAACGGCGAAAAAGCCGGGGGGTTAAATTCGGGGCTTCGGAAACTAGAGAAATGGACCGTAGCAGCGAGACGCTGGAATCTATCCGCGAAATTAATTTGTCGTATCTGATGCTCGCACAGCGCATGCTGCGCGAGGACAAGCCGGTCGGCATGTTCCGACTGGGACTGTCGTCGGAACTGGCCGATCTGCTTGGCGCTCTGTCGCTCGCGCAGATCGTCAGGTTGGCCTCTTCCGACCAACTTCTCTGTTTTTTCCGCTTCGACGACCATGCGATGTTGTCCGCGCTCACGCAGACTTCGAAGCATGCCGACGTGGCGGCTACCCATGCGGCCATCCTGCTTGCGGGACAGCCGGCTGGTCAATTCGCCTGAGGGTGACGTCCATGACTACGCGGCGCAGCCTCACCGAAGACGCTCAGGAAGTATTCCGCGCGATCGCACTGATCGAGCTGGGCGCACGCATGCAGGTGCTCGAAAGCGAACTCACGCTCTCGCGCGACCGCATGATCCGCCTGTATCGCGAGATCCGTGGCGTATCGCCACCCAAAGGTATGCTGCCGTTCTCGGCGGACTGGTACATGACGTGGCTGGCCAACATCCACGCCTCGCTGTTCTATAACACGTACCTGTTCCTCAAGAACGAAGCGCGTTGCTCGCATCTCGACGCGCTCACCAAGGGGTTCCGGCTGTATCTGGAACACTGCCGCCACAGCGGGGCCGAGCCGGCGCTCGACCTGACGCGTGCGTGGACCCTGGTGCGTTTTTTCGATGCCGATATTCTGCAGTTGACGCCTTGCTGCCGTTGCGGCGGTAAATTCGTCGCGCATCGCCACGACCTTCAGCACAACGTCGTGTGCGGCGCATGCCAGCCTCCTTCGCGAGCCGGCAAGACGAAAAAGGCGGCTGCAGCGCGACGGGGCGCCGAGCAGACCGAGAGCGACCTTCCGGCAGTTGTAACGTCGGATGGCATTGCCGAGGCTGCGTAAGCGTAGGAGAGCAGATCCGGATTAACCGGACGCGAGACCAAGACGCGAACCCGTCCGGTGCCTGAGCGCACCGGACGGCGAAGCGCTTTCTGATTGCCGCTTTGCTTGCCGCCTTTGATTGCCGCCTGTATGGCGCGCGCCTGTTACACCTTCCCTGCTTTTAGTTTCCGCTGAACGTCTGCCAGACGAGCCACAGGTTCGCCGCCGAAATCACGACGAACAGGAACCACGCCAGCAGCCGCGTGGGGAACCGGTTCACGAACTGGCCCATCAGCGCACGATCGTTCGTCATGCGAATGAGCGGCCAGAGCGCGAACGGCAGTTGCAGACTCAGCACCACCTGGCTTGCCACCAGCAGCTTGCCCACCGCGCCGTTGCCGAGCAGCGCAACGCCCGCGAAAGCGGGGATCAGTGCGAGCACGCGCGTAATGAGCCGCCGCTGGTAGCACGGAATCTTCATCTGCAGGAAGCCTTCCATGATGACCTGGCCCGCCACGGTGCCCGTGAACGTCGAACTTTGCCCGGAGGCAAGCAGCGTGATCGCGAACAGCACCGCCGCCGCGCCCGTGCCGACGATCGGCGCGAGCAGCTTGTAGGCCTGTTCGATATCGGTGACCTCGGTGTGCCCGTTGGCGTGAAACGCCGCCGCGGCCAGAATCAGGATGGCCGCGTTGATGAGCAGCGCGATCAGGAGCGAGACGATCGTGTCGAGCCGCGAAAGGCTGATGGCCTGCGCGAGGCTTGCGGGATCACGCTTGACGGCGCGCGTCTGCACGATCGACGAATGCAGGTAGAGGTTGTGCGGCATGACGGTCGCGCCCAGAATGCCGATCGCCAGGTATAGCGGCTCCACCGAGGAAATGGCGTGCCACGACGGCACCGCGCCCGCGAATACCGAGGGCCAGTGCGGCTTCACAAGCGCGAGCTGGATCACATAGCCCAAGCCTATCGTGGCGATAAGCCCGGCCATGATCGCCTCGAGCGAGCGGAAATTCTTGCCCTTCAGGCCCAGCACGATGAGTGTGTCGAACGCCGTGAGCACCACGCCCACCATCAGCGAGCAGCCCAGCAGCAAGTGGAACGCGAGCGCGCCGCCCAGCACCTCCGCAAGATCGCAGGCGATGATCGAAAGCTCGGCGAGCACCCACTGGCCGAGCGCCACGGGCCTTGAATAGCGCTCGCGCGAAAGCTCCGCCAGATCGCGCTGCGTGACGATGCCAAGGCGCATGGAAAGGCATTGCAGCGCAATTGCCGCGAGGCTCGAGAGCACGACCACGAACAACAGGCTGTAACCGTAGCGCGAGCCCGCCTCGATATCGGTGGCCCAGTTGCCCGGGTCCATGTAGCCGATCGACACCAGCAGGCCAGGGCCAGCGAATTGCCAGAACTTCTTCCAGAACGGCGCGCGCGGCGAAACCTCGATACTGCCCTGCACTTCGGACGGGCAAAACGGCGCCGTTGCCGTGGTCGGTAGTCGGAACTCCAACGGTTCGATCCTCAAGGGTTGACGCGTCGCGGCACGTGCCGCGATCGAGCCCTCAAGTGTACAGCGTCGGCTGCGGCACTTCTCTCAAGAGCGTAAAGCGGCCCACGTCGCGCAGGCGGTAGTCGAGCGGATCGTGCAGCGTATGCACGCGCGCATTGCGCCAGAATCGGTCGAGCGCGAGCGCCGCGCCCGTGGCGCGTGCGCCGCACGCCTCGAAAAGCTGCTCGCCGCCCTGGAGCGCGGCGCGATGCGCGACGATTTTCGCCTCCGAAATCGCGAGCGAGACTTCGGCACGCGAGGCCGTGCTCAACGTCTCGCCTTCGTCCCACGCGGCGTCGAGCAACGCGCCCGCGCGATCGGCCAGCACCGCCGCCGCGAGCGACTGCACACGCATTTCGCCAAAGCGCTGCTGCAGGAACGGGTCGTCGGCCACGTGCTGCACGCCCGAATTGACCCACGGGCGGCCGTTCGCGAGCACATAGGCGCGCGCCTCTTCGAGCGCGCCTTCGGCGAGGCCCACGAAGAGATTCGTCAGCACACCCTGGGAGACCAGCGTGCGCAGCGTGGCGCGCGGCGTGTCGGGGCGCTGCAGCACTTCGTCCGCGCGCACCTCCACGTTCTCGAACGACACCGTGCCGCTATCGGTCTGGCGCTGGCCTATCGGGTCCCAGTCGTCGTGCACCGTGATCCCGGCGCGCGTGGTGGGCACGACCGCGAACACCGGGCTGCCAGTAGCGGGATCGTGCGCACTCACGGTCATCATCTGCGACCCGTAGGTACCCGAACAGAATCCCTTCTTGCCATGCAGACGCCAGCCGCCTTCCCTTCCCGGCTGCGCGACGAGCCGCGTGTCGATGGGATTCACGGCATTGCCCCACCACCAGCGATGCTCGACAGTGCCTTGCAGCCAGTTCGCGCGCTGCGCGGCGCTGCCCCACAATTCGACGCTCGCCACCTGCAAGCACTGGAAGCCGAGCAGATGTGCAAGCGCGCTGTCGACGCGCGCGAGCTCGCGGATGGTCGCGTAGATGTCGCTCCAGCGCACGCCGTCCCGGCCGAACTGCCCGCCGAATTCGCGCGGCACGGCGAGCGTGAGCAACCCGGCGTCGGCAATGCGCTGCTTTTCGGCGGCCGCGTGACCGCCCGCGAGATCGCGCTGTGCGGCGTTCGCGCGCAGCGCTTCGAGCAGCGCGGCAAAACGCGCGTCCTGTTCCTGCCCGCGTGGGCGCTGTGCTTCGTTCATACCCTTAGTTCCCGAATGTGATGCCCTAAAAGCGAAGCGCGCAGCAAGCGGGCTGCGCGCGTCATGTCGAACGGCCTGCGCCACTCAGGTGCGCCGCAAAAGACGCCGCACCAGCATGTCGCCCGTGAACTGCACCGCCGCGACGATCGCGATCAGCAGCACGATCACGGTGACCATGACCGTCGTGTCGAAGCGTTGATAGCCGTAGCGAATCGCGAGGTCGCCGAGACCACCCGCGCCGACGGCGCCCGCCATCGCGGAGGAGCCGATCATCGCCACCACGGTGATCGTGAAGCCGCCGAGCATGCCGGGCAGCGCCTCGGGCAGCAGCACATGCCACACGATATGGCGGCGCTGTGCGCCCATGGCCTGGGCCGCCTCGATCAAGCCGCGATCGACTTCGCGCAAGCTCACTTCGGCCACGCGTGCAAAGAACGGAATGGCGGCGATGGAAAGCGGCACCACGGCGGCCCACACGCCAATGGTCGTGCCAACGAGGAAGCGCGTGAGCGGCAGCAGCGCGACCAGCAGGATGATGAAGGGCGTGGAGCGGAATGCATTGACGAGCGCGCCCAGCGTGGTGTTGAGCGCGGGCCGCTCCAGAATGCCGCCGCGCGCGGTCGTGACGAGCAGCAGTGCGATAGGAATACCAATCAGGAGTGCGAATACCGCCGATACGCCGACCATCAGCAACGTGTCGCGTATCCCTTCGAGGAGTTCGGTGATCCACACGTCAGACATAGCCGAGCACCTCCACGCGGCTCGCATATCCACGCGCCCGCTCGGCGAGCGACACGGCTTCGGCGGCGCTCAGCACCGGCGCGGAAACGACTAGCCGCCCTTGCGCGCGCCCTTGAATCCTCTCGATACCGCCATGCACGAAGCGCACGCCCTGCACGCCGAACGCCTGCGCGAGCGTGGCGAGTTCGGGCTCTTGCGCCGCTTCGCCGGTGAAGCGCACGTCAAACAGCGCGTGTGCGCCCGCTTGCGGCGAAGCGTGAATACGCGCCGCCAGGTCGTCGGGCAACTCGTGGCCGGGCGTGTGCAGCAGCGCGCGCGTCGCATCGTGTTGCGGATCGCCGAACACGCGCCACACGGGCCCCTGCTCCACCACCTCGCCGCGCTCGATCACCGCGACCGTGTCGCAAACGTCGCGTATCACTTCCATCTCGTGCGTAATGAGCACGATGGTGACGCCGAGCCGCCGGTTGATGTCACGCAGCAGCGCGAGAATGGCACGCGTGGTTTCCGGGTCGAGCGCCGAAGTCGCCTCGTCGCAGAGCAGGATATCGGGCTCGTGCACGAGCGCGCGTGCAATGCCCACGCGCTGCTTCTGACCGCCGGAAAGGCGCGCGGGCCACGCGTCGCGTCGTTCGCTCAAGCCGACGAGATCGAGCAGCACGTTCACGCGCGCCTCGATGTCGGCCTTCGGCATACCCGCGATTTTGAGCGGCAGTGCGATGTTGTCGTGCACGGTCTTGGCGGAAAGCAGATTGAAGTGCTGGAACACCATGCCGATACGTCGCCGCAGCGCGACCAGAGCGCGCTCGTCGAGTGCGCCCACGTCCACGCCGTTCACTTGCACGCTGCCGCTCGTGGGCTTTTCGAGCCCGTTGACGAGCCGCAGCAGCGTGGACTTGCCCGCGCCGCTGCGCCCGATGATGCCGAACACCTCGCCGCGCGCCACCTGCAAGTCGACGCCCGCGAGCGCCGCCGGCGCGCCTGCCGCGTAAGTCTTGCCGACGTTTTCGAACACGACCGCAGGCTGCGACGCATCGGCATTGCCCTGCGCCTCGCCCGCCGCCGGCCCCGCCTCGATAAAGCGCGTCGCTCCGAACCATTTCATCATTGCTGCTCTCCTCGTGCGTAGATTGCGCGCGCTTTACCAGGCGACCGCGTAGAGGTTGCCGAAGGCTTTGTCGAGTTCACGGCGCACGGCCGGCGAATGCTGGTAGATGTCGATGAACTTGCGGATGCGCGGATCGTTCACGCTCTCAGGCCGCACGACGAACTGGATCGCAAACGCCTTGTTCTCCACGCCGTCGAAGAGCAGCGCGCTATTCGGATCGGTAGTGCCCGCGAGCTTGATGAAGCTCGGGTAGCCTTGCGCGAGATCGACGTCGTCGAGCGATCGCGCCAGTTGCGACGCTTCGAGCTGCACGATCTTCAGGTGTTTGGGATTGGCAACGATGTCGAGCGTCGTGGCGCGATAGTCCACGCCCGGCTTGAGCTTAATGAGGCCCGCGCGCTGCAGCAGCAAGAGGCCGCGGCCGCCGTTCACGGGATCGTTCGCGATGGCGACCGTCGCGCCATCCTTCAGGTCTTCGAAGCGTTTCACCTTCTTCGAATACAGGCCGATCTTCATGATCGTGCCCGGCGCGATGGCAACGAACTTGTAGCCGCCCTGCTGTTCGGCGTTTTCCAGAAACGGCTTGTGCTGGAAGTAGTTGGCGTCGATATCCTTGTTCGCCAGCGCGGCGTTGGGCGTATTCCAGTCGGTGAATTCGATGATCTTCACGTCCACGCCCTGTGCCTTCGCCTCGCGCGCCGCTTCCTGGAGCGCGGGCGTTTGTGGCGTGGTGGCAATGCCGATCTTGAGCGTAGCGGTGTCAGCGTGTGCGTTGAGTGCTGCCGCCGCAAGCGACACGGTGATTGCCGTCAGCAGACCGAAGCGCAGGAAAAAGGAAGGGCGCCCCACGGCGCGCACGGCACGGATCATCGCGTTCCTCGAATGGAAGTTGGACTTCGTTCAGTGAGGAGCGACGCGATGTGGGCCCATCGCGTTGGCTCCAGATGGGTCCAGACGATGATAGGGGCGCGGCGGGGCCGGGTCTACGAAGCGATTGCGCAAAGGAAATCGCCGCCTGCGATATGCACAGGCGGCGAGCGTTGCGGCTATTTTGCGCGGGGTGTAAGGGGCGTTTTAACGCGCCGCGAGCGGCGCCGGAGGCGGCGGCGTACCGTCGCCGGGCTTCGCGTCGCCCCAGCCGCCGCCCAGCGCACGGATCAGGTTGACGGTCGCCACGGCCTGCGAACCCTGCAGATGGCTGGCCTGCAACTGCGATACGAGCACCGTCCGTTCGCTGTCGATCACGTTCAGATAGCTGACCTCGCCTTCCTCGTACTGCGTGCGGGAAAGCTGCGCCGACTGCTGCGAAGCGCTCACCGCGTCGTTCTGCTCGCGGATCTGATCGTCGAGCAGGCGCAGGTCGGAGAGATTGTCTTCGACCTCGCGGAAGGCCACGAGCACCTGCTGGCGGTATTGCGCAACATCTTCTTCATACTTCGCGCGCGACTGGGCGAGATTCGCCTTGCGCCGGCCGCCGTCGAAAAGCGGCAGCGTGAGCGCCGTACCCGCGAGCGGCCCGAGCAGGAACGCACGGCTCGACCACATGAACAGGTCGCCGAGCGTTGCGGACTCGAAGCCAGCCGCACCCGTGATATTGAGCTGCGGGAAGAACGCCGACTTCGCGAGACCCACGCGTGCGTTCGCGGCCGCCATGGCGCGCTCGGCAGCGGCCACGTCGGGGCGGCGCTCAAGCAGCGTGGAAGGCAGGCCCGGCGGCACCTGCACGACGACCGGCGCGAGCGGAGTTTCGGGGAACGTGAAGTCCGCGGGAGCCTTGCCAAGCAGGATCGCGAGGCTGTGCTCCGAAGCCGCGCGCTGACGCGCGACGCCCACCGCATCGGCACGTGCACTCGCGAGTTCGTTGCGCGCCTGCGCCACGTCCAGCGCGCTGATGTCGCCTTCCTTGAAGCGGCGCTCGACGAGCTTGAGCGCGTCTTCGCGCAACGCCACCGTGCGACGGTACAGATCGACATCGGAGTCGAACTGGCGCAGCTGGAAGTAGTTCTGCGCGACATCGGCCTGCAATGCGAGCTGCACCGAGAGGAACAGGGCTTCGCTTTGCTGGGCGTCCGCCTGCGCCGCGTGGACATTCGAACTCACACGGCCGAACAAGTCGACTTCATAGCTTGCTGTAGCCTGCGCGCGCCACAGCGTTTGAGCGGGCACGTTGTAATTTTGCGGGAAATACAGCGAAGCCGGCGAAGCACGCTGATACGTCGGGCCGAAGCCCGCATCGATCGACGGGAACCACGAGGCGCGCGCGGCCTGCGTCACGGCGCGCGCCTGCTGCACGCGCGCGGCCGCCGCCTTGAGGTCCTGGTTGGCTTCGAGCGCCTGCTGCTCGAGCTTGTCGAGCGCCGGGTCGCCGAACACCGTCCACCATTCGCCGCGGTGGGTGTCGTCGGCAGGCTGAGCGGGCGTCCACGTGCCCACGTCGTGCGGATTCGTGCTCTGCGTTTGTTGCGGCGCTTCTTTGTAGGCGGCTGGCACGGCGGCGTCGGGCACTTTGTAGGTCGGCTCGACCGAGCATGCCGCGAGCCATGCAAAGAGCGCGACGCTCGCCGCAATTCGTGTGATACGCGCGAAACGCCCGCCTCCCGGCGCGGCATTCGCGCTATAGCGCAAGATGGATTCGTTAGTCATGTTGATCATTTTCCCTTGTCGCCTTACGCGTCGACCATCGACTGCGGCTTGCGCGCATTGTCCTTCTGCGCGACGTGAATCTTGCCGCCCGCGAGCGTGCGCAGCACCACGTAGAACACCGGCGTCAGCAACAGACCGAATGCGGTCACGCCGAGCATGCCGAAGAACACAGCCACGCCCATTGCATGACGCATTTCCGAACCCGCGCCGCTGGAGAGCACGAGCGGCACCACGCCCATGATGAACGCGATGGACGTCATCAAGATCGGGCGCAGACGCAAGCGGCTCGCCTCGATGGCAGCGGAAAGCGGCGTGTGTCCGTCATGCTCCAGCTCGCGCGCAAACTCGACGATCAGAATCGCGTTCTTCGAAGCGAGTCCCACCAGCACCATCAAGCCGATCTGCGTGAAGATGTTGTTGTCGCCCTGCGTGAGCCACACACCCGTCAATGCACACAGCACGCTCATCGGCACGATCAGGATCACCGCGAGCGGCAGTGTCAGGCTCTCATAGAGCGCCGCCAGCACGAGGAACACGAGCAGCACGCTGATCGGGAACACCCAGATGCCCGCATTGCCCGCCAGCACCTGCTGGTACGTGAGGTCGGTCCATTCGAACTTCACGCCGCGCGGCAGCACCTCAGCCGCGATGCGTTCCGCCGCCGCCTGCGCCTGGCCCGACGAATAACCGGGCGCCGGGCCACCGTTGATGTCGGCAGCGGTGTAGCCGTTGTAGCGCACCACCATCTCGGGGCCATACGTCGGCGTGACCGTGACGAGCGACGAGAGCGGCACCATTTCGCCCGCGGCGTTGCGCGTCTTCAGTTGCAGGATGTCGTCAGCCCGCTGGCGGAACGGCGCATCGGCCTGCACGCGCACCTGATACACGCGTCCGAAGCGGTTGAAGTCGTTCACGTAGAGCGAACCCAGATAGATCTGCATCGTGTCGAACACGTCCGTGACCGGCACGCCAAGCTGCTTCGCTTTCGTGCGGTCGAGATCGACGTTCAGCTGCGGTACGTTGATCTGGTAGTTCGTGAACGTCGGGCCCAGCTCCGGCGTTTGCGCCGCGCGCTTGACGAAGTCCTGCGTCGCGCGGTTGAGCGCCTCATAGCCGAGCGCACTATGATCCTCCAGCTGCATCTTGAAGCCGCCCAACGTACCGAGACCGAGCACCGGCGGCGGGGGGAACACGGCGATGAACGAATCCTTGATGCCGGCGTACTGCTGGTTCAGCGCACCCGCAATCGCACCTGCCGAAAGCGCCTTGCCCTTGCGCTCCTTGAACGGCTTGAGCGTGACGAACACAATGCCCGCGCTCGAACTATTCGTGAAGCCGTTCACCGAAAGACCCGGGAACGCCACGGCGCTTTCCACGCCGGGCTGTTTGAGCGCAATGGCGCTCATGTCGCGAATCACGTTCTCGGTGCGGTCGAGCGCGGCGCCATTGGGCAGTTGCGCGAACGCGATCAGATACTCCTTGTCCTGCGCAGGCACGAAGCCGCCCGGCACCACACGCGCCATCAGCACCGTGGCGGCGATCAGCACCACATAGACTGCGAGCATCGCGCCCTTGTGGCGCAGCACGCCATTTACGCCGCGCCCATAGCTTTCCGAGCCGCGATGGAACACCCGGTTGAAGCGGCGGAAGAAGCCGCCCAACACGAGGTTCATCCCGCGCGTGAGCCAGTCTTCCTTCTCGCCGTGACCACGCAGCAGCAGCGCAGAGAGTGCCGGCGAAAGCGTGAGCGAGTTGAACGCCGAGATCACCGTGGAAATGGCGATGGTCATCGCGAACTGCTTGTAGAACTGGCCCGTGAGACCGCTCATGAACGCGAGCGGCACGAACACAGCCACGAGCGTGAGCGCAATGGCGATGATCGGCCCGCTCACTTCCTGCATGGCTTTATACGTCGCATCGCGCGCGGATAATCCGCTGGCGATATTGCGCTCCACGTTTTCGACCACCACGATTGCATCGTCGACCACAATGCCGATGGCGAGCACCATGCCGAACAGCGACAGTGCGTTGATCGAGAATCCGAATGCAAGCAGCAGCGAGAACGTCCCGACGATCGACACCGGCACCGCGATCAGCGGAATGATCGAGGCACGCCACGTTTGCAGGAACACGATCACCACGATCACCACGAGCGCAATCGCTTCGAGCAGCGTATGCACCACGGCTTCGATACTGGAACGCACGAACTGCGTGGGGTCGTAGACAATCTTGTAATCCACGCCCGCGGGCATGTCCTGCTTGAGCTCCTTCATCGCCGCGCGCACCTGGTCCGAAATCGCGAGCGAGTTCGCGCCAGGCGCCTGGTTGATGGCGAGCGCTACGGCCGGCTTGTTGTCGAGCAGCGAGCGCAGGCCGTATTCGGAGGCCGCCAGTTCGATACGCGCGATATCACGCAGGTACGTCACGCCGCCATCAGGATTCGTCTTGACGATGATGTTGCCAAACTCGCTTTCCGTACGCAGACGGCCGCGTGCATTGACGTTGAGCTGGAACGGCGTGCCAGGGACGCTCGGCGACGCGCCGATCACACCCGCCGCCACCTGCACGTTCTGCTCGCGAATCGCGTTGACTACGTCGTTCGCAGTGAGATTGCGCTGCGCCACCTTCTGCGGATCGAGCCAGATACGCATGGCGTAATCGCCCGAGCCCCACAGCTGAACCTCGCCCACGCCCTGGATGTTCGAGAGCCGGTCCTTGACGTTGAGCAGCGCGTAATTGCGCAGGTACGTCATGTCGTACCGGTTGTCCGGCGAGATCAGGTGCACCACCATCGTGAGCGTAGGCGAGCTCTTGATGGTCGTGATGCCGAGACGCTGCACGTCTTCCGGCAAGCGCGGCAGCGCCTGGTTCACGCGGTTCTGCACGAGCTGCGTGGCCTTGTCCGGGTCGGTGCCGAGGCGAAACGTGACCGTGAGCGTGAGATTGCCGTCGCTATTGGCTTGCGACTGCATGTACAGCATGTTCTCGACGCCGTTGATCTGCTCTTCGAGCGGCGCGGCGACGGCTTCGGCGATCACCTTCGGGTTCGCACCCGGATACTGCGCGTGGACCACCACCGAAGGCGGCACGACCTCGGGGTACTCGGAGATCGGCAACTGGAACAGCGCGATCACGCCGGCCAGCAGGATCAGCACGGACAGCACGCCCGCGAAGATCGGCCGGTCGATGAAGAATTTCGATATGTTCATGGGTTGCTCTTGTTCATGACGCTCAATATGACGCGAATCTTGCTGCTTAGTCGTCCTGACGGATGCACAGGCGCAGGCTGCGATCGCCTACGCCCGCCGCTCGTCAGGACGTTTTCGCTGCCTTGGCGCCGGGGTTCGCTGCCGTGTTGGTCGAATCGGCGTCGGGGTCGCCGTTCATCGGCACCATGTGCGAGCGCACGGCTTCACCGGGGCGCACGCGCTGCGTACCGTTCACCACCACGTGGTCGCCCGCCTTCAGGCCGTCCAGAATCACGCGCAGGTTGCCCTGCTGGCCGCCCGTTTGCACCGTGCGGTAGGCGATCTTGCCGCTGTTATCCACGACGTAAACAAACTTCTTGTCCTGGTCGGTGCCGATGGCGGCGTCGTCCACGAGCAGCGCCGGGTGCGGGGCGCTGCCGCTCACCTTGATGCGTGCGTAAAGCCCCGGCACCAGCGCGCCGTCGGCGTTGTCGAAACGCGCGCGCACGCGGATCGTGCCCGAGGTGGTGTCGAGACGGTTATCCACCGACTCGATCGTGCCCGTGCGCGAATAGCCCGATTCGTTCGCAAGACCCAGTTCCACCGGCACCTTCGAGCCATTCTTCATGTGGCTGATGTAGTCGAGATAGGTCTGCTCGTCGGCGTCGAATTCGGCGTAGATGGGCGAAACGGAAACGAGCGTCGTGAGCGGTGCGGCGCTCGCCCCGGCCGAGACGACGTTGCCTACCGTGATCTCGGCGCGCGACACACGTCCGGCAACCGGCGCGACGATGCGCGTGTAACCCAGATTGATCTGCGCGGCTTCGAGCGCGGCCTGCGCGGCCTTGAGGTTCGCGTTCGCTTCACGCGAGGCGTTCTGCTTCTCGTCGTAATCGCGCTTGGCGATGGCGTTATCGCCAATCAGGCGCTGCGCGCGCTCCCAGTCGCTTTGCGCGTAGCCCGTGCGCGCCTGCGCGGCGGCAAGCTGCGCAGCGGCCTGATCGACGGCCGCCTGGTACGGGCGCGGATCGATCACGAACAGGGTCTCGCCCTGCTTCACGAGTGCGCCGTCATGGAAGTTCACGGAGACGATCGTGCCGGAAACCTGCGGACGTATCTCCACTTTCTCGACAGCGGCCATGCGGCCCGAGTAGGTCTGCCAGTCGGTGATCGTGCGGTTGAGCACGGGTGCGACATCGACCTCGGGTGCAGGCGGCGCTTCAGCGGCAACGGCAGGGTGCGAGTCGAGGCGGATGGCACCGAGGGTGCCGAGGCCCGCGACCACCAGCACGCCAATGACCGCTAGCGCGATACGGGTTCGGGATTGCGAAAAAAGTGACATGTCGGACTCCAGAAATAATGGTTAGTGTTCTTCACTGGTTCGGCAGCACCGCCGCAAGGGTGCTTCGTCTATGACGCGCCCGCGTCGAAGCAACATTGGAAAAACCGTACGGCTTCGCTGAGCGCGGCCGGATGCGCCGCGAGGTTCGCGTGCGAGACGCTCGGGTAGCGCACCACCTGGGTGCGCACGCCCGCGTCGATCAGGCGGCTCGCGTACTTCTCCGCTTCGATGTGCAGCACGTCGTTCTGTGCGGTCACGATGAGCGTGGGCGGCAACCCGCCAAGACGCAGCGATTCGAGCGGCGCCGCGTACGGATGCATGCGCTGCGTCGCATCGGGCAGATACGCGCGATAACACGCCGCGCACTCGCTTGCTGTGATATCGGAGCCCAAGCGCGCCTCGTCGCCAAGACGCGTGAGGCTCGGGTCGAGCATCGGCGCAAACAATGCCTGCGCCGCGAGTTTCACGTCGCCGCGATCGCGTCCCATGAACGCGAGCACGTTGGCGATCTGGCCGCCCGCGTCGTGGCCCGCCGCGATCACGCGCTTCGGATTGCCGCCAAAGGCGCGGGCCCGCGTAAGCGCCCACAGCGCCGCGCGATGCGCATCTTCGGGCGCGGCTGGAAACGGGTGCTTCGGCGCGAGCGAATACCCGACGCTCACCACGAGCGCTGGTAAGCGTTCTGCGAGAAAACGCCCAATGGCATCCGCTTCTTCGATCGACCCGCGCACAAAACCGCCGCCGTGGAAATACAGCAACACCGGCAAACCATTCGCGGCTTCGGGTCGGTACAGCCGCAGCGGAATCTGCTGGGCGTAGCCTTCAATCATCACGTCGGTCGTGAGCACCGCGCGCGCCTTGCTGGGCTTGGCGGACGCGGTATCGGGCAGGGCCGCGGGCACTTCGGCCAGCGGCGCTTCCTCCGCGGAGGTCCAAGACGTAGGGCGTTTAAAGACATCCATGTCAAATCGGCGCAATGCGCGAGAGTAGATTCGAATGAAGCGAATTGTGGGTTCGGCAGACTTGCAAATAAATGCCTATAATCCGGCAACACAATTCGGCGCACCTGAACAATCTGTCTCCTCTTTCTGCGCGGGCGTTTCTATCGAACGTCGCGCCGTGCGACCGAAGCTTTTTGGAGAGTGGTAATGGACCGCCTTCAGGCCATGCAAGTGTTCACCCGCGTCGTCGATACCAACAGCTTCACGCGCGCTGCCGAAACGCTCGATATGCCGCGCGCTTCGGTCACGACGATCATTCAGAATCTCGAAGCGTTTCTCGGCGTGCGCCTCATGCACCGCACCACGCGCCGTCTGTCGCTCACGCCCGATGGCGCCGCGTACTACGAGCGCTGCGTGCGAATTCTTGCGGACGTCGAGGAAACGGAAACCACATTCCAGGATCGCAACCGCAAACCGCACGGCAAATTGCGCATCGACATGCCAGGCTCGATCGGGCGGCTCATCGTGATTCCGTCGCTGTGCGAATTCCATGGCCGCTATCCCGACATCGACCTGCAACTCGGGCTTTCCGATCGCCCCGTCGACTTGCTGCAGGAAGGCGTGGATTGCGTGGTGCGCGTGGGTGCACTGCAGGATTCGTCGCTGGTCGCGCGGCGCATCGGCATTTTCGAAGGCGTGTCGTGCGCGGCGCCGTCGTATCTGGAGCGCCACGGCACGCCGCAAACGCTCGAAGAGCTGGCCGAGCATCGCGCCGTGAATTACTTCTCGTCGCGTACGGGACGCGTGATGGACTGGGCGTTTCTCGTCGACGGCAAGGAAGTGGAGGTCAAGCTCAAGAGCATGGTCTCGGTAAACGACGCGGACGCTTATGTGACCTGCGGCATCGAAGGCTTCGGCCTGATTCAGGGGCCGCGCTACATGGTGCTACCGCACCTGAAGTCGGGCGCGCTCGTCGAGGTGCTGCCCGATTACAAGCCGCTACCCATGCCGATTTCGGCCGTCTATCCGCACAGCCGCCATCTGTCACCCAAAGTGCGCGTGTTCGTGGACTGGATCGCCGAAGTGTTCGACCGCTGCCCGCTGCTGAGCGGCCGCGCCTCGCTCGACAAGGCCTGCACGATGCGCACGCTCGAAGAGCGCGAAAACGCGCCGGCGCTCGAAACGCCTGTCATTTCGGAATGGGCCGCATAAGCTCAGCGGCGTAACGCAATCGCGCTGCGCCAACCCTCAAAGCCGCGTCCGCAAAGGCTTCGCGGGCGCGACGCCGCGATTGTTCCGGATTTTCGACAATTGCTTTCGCATTCCGGCCGTTTATCGCAAACGGCTGCGCAACTACATTTGCTCCTGTCGCCGCGACCTACGTGGCACCAGTACAAAAGGAGCAGATCATGAAACGCACTCTCGCAACCGCCATTGGCGCCACGCTCGTTCTCTCGCTCGCCGCCAGCGCTTCGGTCTTCGCCCAGGAAAACAGCGCCCCGAAAACGCGCGCTGAAGTGAAGGCGGAAATCGCCGCCGCGTATCGCGACGGCACGCTGCCCTCGCTGAACAAGACGAGCTACCCCGAGCAAAGCCTGATCGGCCGCACGCAAGCCCAACGCATCGCGCTACAGGAAAGCCGCGCGAACAACGCCCAGCGCGTTGCGCAGGCTGGCGAATAATTCCACAAGACGCATCGGCATTTCGATTGCAAGACGAAAAACGTAGGAGTCCAACATGAATCCGACCGTACCTTCCGAACTCGAGCAATGGGACAACACCACGCCCGTGTGGACGCCGTTTCGGCATTGAAGAGTGAAGCGCGCGTGAAGATGTAAAGATGTGAAGATGTGAAAAGGCCCGGCGGTTTGGCAACCGCCGGGCCTTGGCATTACCGGTTCACGAAATCGGGCTCGAAAAACACCCAGCGCACGAGGGGAAAGCGTGACTGCAGGTCGGCTTCGATCTCGTTGATCGCTTCGACCATGGTACGGCTGTGCTCGTAGTCGAGCATTTCGCACTGCACCGCCACCATCACCTCCTTGCCCCATTGCAGGGTAATGAGGCTGATGATGCTGCGAATCTCGGGCCGCGCGCGCAGGAACGATTCGATATCGCGCCGCATTTCCGGGCTTGCCGATTCGCCGACGATCATCGACTTCACTTCGCGCGCGATGAACCACGCAATCAGCATGAGCAGAATGCCCACGCCGATCGAGCCGCACGCATCCCATACCGGATTGCCCGTGATGACCGTGAGCAGCACGGCGGCGAACGCAATGGCGAGACCCGCCAGCGCGGCGATGTCCTCGCCCGCGACGACGAGCAGGTCGGAATCGCGCGTTTCGCGCGCCCAGCGCCACAGCGATTTCGTCGGCGCGCCCTTGCGAATCTCACGCATCGCGCCGTAAAGCGAGAACGCTTCGAGCGCCACGGAAATGCCGAGCACGACGAGCGCCACATACACGAATCGCAGCGGCTCGCGCGCGATCAGCCGATGCACGCCCTCATACACCGAGAACGCGCCGCCCACGAAGAACAGCAGCAGCGCCACGAGCAGCGAATAGAAGTTGATCGCGCGGCCCGTGCCCATGGGATGCAGCGGCGTGGGCGGCTCGCGCGACTGGCGCAAGCCGAAGAGCAAGAGCAATTGATTGCCGCAATCGGCCGTAGAGTGAATCGCCTCCGCGAACATCGATCCCGAACCCGTGAACGCAGCGGCAGCGAACTTGCAGACCGCAATGCCGAAGTTCGCAGCGAGCGCGTAGAAGATGGCTTTCGGCGATTCTCCGCTCATACGGTCCTCATGCGACGTCCACGCGCGCCGGGCCTTCGCTCAGTTCGCCGATCACGCGTGCGTCGCCAAAGCCTTCCGCACGGAAGATCGCCAGCACTTCGTCCACGTTTTCCGGCGCGCAGGCCACGAGCAGGCCGCCCGAGGTTTGCGGGTCGGTGAGCAGCGTGCGTGCGCTTTCGGGCAGGCTGGGCGCGAGCGTGACGGCGTCGCCGTACGAGGCCCAGTTGCGGCCCGAGGCGCCCGTGTACACGCCGTCGTCGACGAACTTCTGCACGCCCGGCAGCCACGGCAGCTCGGCGTAGTGCACGCGCGCCGTGAGATTCGCGCCGCGCGCGATTTCGAGCGTGTGGCCGAGCAGGCCGAAGCCCGTCACGTCGGTCATGGCGTGCACGCCCGGCAGTTCGGCCAGCGTCGCGCCCGGTTTGTTGAGCAGGGTCGCGGCGGCCACCATCGCCTTGTAGCCCGCGTCGCCGAGTATTTCCTTCTTCAGTGCTGCGGAAAGCACGCCGACGCCCAGCGGCTTGCCGAGCACGAGCACGTCGCCGGCTTTTGCCGATGCGTTGCGCTTCACGCGCGAGGGATGCACCACGCCGAGCGCCGCCAGGCCGTAAATGGGCTCCACGGAGTCGATCGAATGCCCGCCCGCCACGGGAATGCCCGCCGCCGCGCACACGTCCTCGCCGCCGCGCAGCACCTGCGCGATCACATCATGCGGAAGCACGTTGATCGGCATGCCCACGAGCGCCAGCGCGAGGATCGGCTTGCCGCCCATGGCGTAGACGTCCGAAAGCGCGTTGGTCGCGGCGATGCGGCCGAAGTCGTACGGATCGTCGACGATCGGCATGAAGAAGTCCGTGGTCGCGACGATGGCCTGCTCGTCGTTGAGCTTGTAGACCGCGGCGTCGTCGGCGGTCTCGGTGCCGACCAGCAGGTTCGGAAACGCGGTGGTGAGCGGCGTGCTGCGGGCGAGCAGCGCGGAAAGCACGCCCGGCGCGATCTTGCAGCCGCAGCCGCCGCCGTGCGAAAGGCTCGTGAGGCGCGGTACGGCGGCGCCAATGGCGGGTTTGTCGTTCATGTCTGGAAATCGTCCTGAAAGTGCCGGATGAGTTTTCGTATTATGGGGCAATCGCCGGACGGGCGATGCGGGCGGCGCGCACGCACCGCGGCGCCGCTCAGCCGCGCCCGGCAGCCTGGCCCGCGGCGTTCGCGGCGACGCCGCCCGCGTGGAGCGTATCGACGAGCCATTGCGGATCGTCGTGCGGCAGATCGTGCCCCGCCCACGGATGCTCCACGTGCGGCGCGCCCCAGGCCCGCGCGAGCCGCGCCGAGCAAACGGGGTTCACGAGCCGGTCGCCCCGCGACGACACCACGAGCACCGCACAGCGCGGCACGCCGAGCGCCTTGAAGCGCGCGGCGGCGGCCAACTGGCGCAGCGCGTTCGCGCGGCTCACATGGGCGCTCTCGCGGATCGCTCGCCACGTTTCGAGGTCGGCCGCGAGCGTGTCGCGGCGCGCGCAGGTGCGCCCGTGGATCAGGGTCTCGGCAATGTTGCCGCTGTCGCCGCCATCCCAATGCCGCGCCACGCGCACGAGTGCGGGCCACGCCGAGGGCCGCAAGCGCTCGTACACGCGGCTATGCGGCCGCATGCTCGTGTTCACGAGCACGAGCTGCCCGATTTCTACGGGGTAACGCAGCGCCCACGCCGTCGCCACCATGCCGCCCAGCGACATCGCCAGCACGCGGTATGGCGCGCGTGCGCCGTACCGCTGCTGCGCTTCGGCGCGCAGCGCATCCACGTAGTCGTCCACGGCGAGCGGCGAGCGTACGAGCGCCGCCGTGCCGTTGCCCGGCAGGTCGATGGGCAGCACGCCGTCGCGCGCCGCCAGCAGCGTGGCAAACGCGCCCCAGTGGCGCGATTCGCGCGTGAGGCCGCGCAGCAGGATCCATGGTTCGCTCATGTGCCCGGCTTGCGATACCAGTGCCCGATCGCGCTTTTCAGCACTTCCTCGCGTATCACGCCCTCGGGCAGCCAGCGCTGCGAGGAATACGCGGCGCGCGTGAGGAACTCGAACAGATTCGCGTGACGCCGCAACACACGCGCGGTGCGATGCTGCAAGAGGGGATTGAACATGCCCTGGCGCGAAAAGATCTGACGCGGGTTCTTCTTGATCCACAGCCACGAGCCCAGTTCGAGTGTGAGCGGCAGGAAGATGTTGCTGTTAGGCGCGCGATCGTACGCGCAATCCCACAAGTCGCCGTGCAGTAAATACTGGTGGCTCTGCGGCTCGAAGGTGTAGCCATGATGCGGATGCGCGCGCTCGAACATCGTCTTGAGCACGTACATTTCGGGCAGATGCCGTATGAGGCGGCGCGTGCGTGCGTACGGAAACCAGATGCTGTCGGTCCAGCCATAACCCGAATGGCAGTCGAGCGCGAAGGAAAGCGGGCGCCGCGTGAGTTCTTCGTCGACGATCTTCAGGAGCGCCTGCGCCTCGACCTCCATGGCCGCGCCGCGCCGCCCCCGATACCACGGCAGCCACGAGCCGACGCGCTGGCCGCCCGCGAGAAAGGGCACGCGCTCGTCGGCGTCCTGCGGCGCGTTGCGCATGAGGTCGACGCCGTTCGGATTCGCACGCGTGGCGAGCCACATGCCGCCGGGATTGAGGATTGGCGCGAAGACGATGCGCACGGACTCGAGCTGGCGCAAGAGCAGTTCGTCCCAGGCAAGACGCCCCACCAGTGCGCGCATGTAATCGAGCACGAGCTGCGAGCCGATGCGCTCGAGCCCATGAATGCCCCCGAAAAAACCGATGCCGGGCGCGGCCGGATCGCGCGAGCCGATTGCCGCCACATACAGAGGAAACGTGCGGCCGCGCACCTCGACTTCGCCTTCGCTGCGAATGTCGAGCCAGCGTGCGCCGGCATCGAGGATCATCTTGAGATCCTCGTATTCCTCGAAGCTGTCGGGTAGGAAGCTCAGTGCCTGCATATGGCGCCGGGTTTCGTCGCTCGTTTGGGTGGGGCCGCCCAGGTGGGACCGCCCAGGTCGGGCCGCCGCGTGCGGCCGCTTTGTCTACAACTGCCTTGCGAGTGCCGCCCCTGTCGACAATGAGTCAGCAATAAGTCAGGAAAACCAGGGACAGCACGTACGTTGCCCATCAATATAGCCGCTTCCCATGATATTGAGCATGACAGATGTTTGGCGTCATGTGTCTGTCACATCTCTCGCGTTTTTTTTCGCCGCTAGAAGGCCGCAAGACATGTAGTCGTCTAGACGTCGCGACACCTTCACTTAACCGTCACAGTCACTTCCTAGAATGAGCCCTCGACTACACAGCGACGGATTGTTATGGACGCCATACGCATCGAACGCCTCTCGAAAAGCTTCGACAGCGGCCGCAAGGCACTCGACGAAATTAACCTGCGCGTAGGCGTTGGTGAGATGGTCGCGCTGATCGGCGCATCGGGCTCGGGCAAATCGACATTGCTACGCCATATTGCGGGCTTCACGGCTTCCGACCCGCAGCCTTCGCGCATCGAGATTCTTGGTCGTCCTATTCAGCAGGACGGCCGCATCGTGCGCGAAGTGCGCCGCATTCGCCGCGACATCGGCTTCGTGTTTCAGCAGTTCAACCTCGTGCATCGCCTCACGGTCGAAACGAATGTGCTGATCGGCGCGCTGTCGCGGCTGCCGTTGTGGCGACGCCTCACGGGCCGCTTTCCGCGTGCCGAGCGCGAGCTGATGCTGGCCGCACTCGGCGAAGTCGGCATCGCGCACAAGGCCGCTGAGCGCGCATCGAATCTCTCGGGCGGCCAGCAGCAGCGCGCGGCGCTCGCCCGCGCGCTCGTGCAGCGCGCACGAATTATTCTCGCCGACGAACCCATCGCCTCGCTCGACCCCGCATCGTCGCGCCGCGTGATGGACATGATGCGCATGCTCAACCGCGATCACGGCTTGACGGTGGTCGTCTCGCTGCATCAGGTGGATATCGCCATGGAGTATTGCCCGCGCACCATCGCGCTGCGCGACGGGTGCGTAGTGTACGACGGCGCTTCGGCGGCGCTCACGCCCGCCCTGCTGCAACAGCTTTATGGCAACGCCGCGCGCGAATTGCTCGAACCCGATGCTGCACCGGCCTCGGCAACGCGCTTCGGCGCGCAGCCTCGCGCGGCCTGATCACGCAACGCAACCCTTTCTCAACCCGCAACGTTTCTTCTCACCACGGACCGCCCCAATGAAACTGTTCCGCTCCATGCTCTCCTGGTGCGCCGCCGGCGCCGTCGCGTTTGCCTCGCTCGGCAGCGCGGCCGCTCACGCTGAAGACCTCAACTTCGGCATCATCTCGACCGACTCGTCGGCGGTGCTCAAGCAACGCTGGCAACCGTTCATCGATGATCTGAACAAGCAGACCGGCCTGCACGTGAATGCGTTCTTCGCCACCGACTACTCGGGCATCATCGAAGCCATGCGCTTCAACAAGGTGCAGATCGGCTACTTCGGCAACGCTTCGGCCATGGAAGCCGTGGACCGCTCGAATGGCGAGATCTTCGCGAAGGTGCTCTACGCGAACGGCGACGCAGGCTACAAGTCGGTGCTCATCACGAACGTGAACAGCCGCGTGAAGTCGATCGACGATGTGTTCAAGAATACTAAGGATCTCACGCTCGGCTGGGGCGACCCGAATTCGACCTCGGGCACGCTGATTCCGGGCTATTACCTCTTCGCGCAGCACGGCATTTCGGTGAACGCGACGAACTTCAAGACCGTGCTGCCGTCGAGCCACGAAGCGAACCTGCTCGCCGTAGTGAACAACAAGGTGGATATCGCCACCAACAACACCATCGAGCTTGCCACGTTGCAACAGAAGCACCCGGACCGCTTCGCCCAGGTGCGCGTGCTGTGGACCTCGCCGCTCATTCCGTCCGATCCGCTCGTGTATCGCAAGGATCTGCCTGAAGCCACCAAGCAGAAGCTGCGCGACTTCTTCTACCACTACGCCAAGACCGACCCGCGCGAGAAGAAGATCATGGCCGATATCACCGGCTACGCAGGCTTCGCGCCCGCCACCGACGCGCAGCTCCTGCCGATCCGCCAGGTCGCGCTGTTCCAGCAGAAAGAGAAGATCGCCGCCGACACGCATCTCTCCGACGACGACCGCAAGAGCCAGCTCGCCGCAATCGACGCGAAGATCGGCGCGCTCTCCGCACCTGCGAAGCAGTAATGGGCGCAATGGATTTCGACAGCTCACGCGCCGTGCCGCAGGCAGAAGCCGCGAGGCCCGCTGCCGGGCCGGCGGCGGCGCCAAACGTCACCGCCGCCCCGCAAGCGGCCGCCCTCGCGGCGAGCAAGCAGGCAGGCAAGCGCAGCTGGTCCTCGCTCGCGCTCTGGGCCATCGTGTTCGTGCTGCTCGGCGTGGCATGGCGCGGCGCCGACATGCGCCCGCTCGACCTGTTCTCCGATTCCGCGAACATGGGCACGTTCGCGCGCGGCTTCTTCCCGCCGGACTTCACGGAATGGCGCACGTACGCCCAGGAGATGTGGGTCACGATCGCGGTGGCGCTGTGGGGCACGGCGCTCGCCATCGTCTGCGCGGTGCCGTTCGGGCTCATGTCGGCGCACAATCTCGCGCCCGCGTGGGTGCTGCATCCTGTGCGGCGTTTGATGGACGCGTGCCGCGCCATCAACGAGATGGTGTTCGCGATGCTCTTCATCGTGGCCGTGGGCCTCGGGCCGTTCGCCGGTGTGCTCGCCTTGTGGGTGCACACCACGGGCGTGCTCGCGAAGCTCTTTGCCGAAGCGGTGGAAGCCATCGACCCGCGCCCTGTGGAGGGCGTGCGCGCGACGGGTGCCTCGCCGCTCGACGAGATCATCTACGGCGTGCTGCCCCAGGTCATGCCGCTGTGGATCTCATATGCGCTCTACCGGTTCGAGTCGAATGTGCGCTCAGCGATGGTGGTAGGCATGGTGGGCGCGGGCGGCATCGGCGTCGTGCTGTATGAGGAAATCCGCTCGTTCGATTATCAGCAGACCAGCGCCGTTCTCATCATGGTGATCGTGGTCGTCACGGCCATCGATCTGATCTCCGCAAGACTGCGTGCGCGCGTGATCTGACGCGTTGTTCCCCGAAAGCCGCGCGAGCCGAATAGAAACACAACGACGGCTCGCGCGGCTTTTCTCTATTTCTGGCGGCCATTCGCGTTCGCTGGAATAATCACATGATTGCGGCCGCAACGGCCCGCGTCTCCAACAAACATTCGATTCGCAATCCCAATGGCCAGTTTCGTCGTTCTGCTGGTCCTGCTCTCGGCACTCATGCACGCGAGCTGGAACGCCTTTCTCCATCTTTCGGGCGATCGCCTCTGGCTGCTCGGCATGTTCTCGGTGCCGTATATCGTCGTGAGCGCGATCGCCGTATGCGTGCTGCCGCTGCCCGCGCCGGCGAGCTGGCCGTATATCGCCGCTTCAGTGGTGCTGGAGTTCGTGTACTGCTTCACGCTGATCCGCGCCTATCGCAGCGGCGACTTTGGGCAGATCTACCCCATCGCGCGCGGGCTTTCGCCGCTGCTCGTATTCGCGGGCGCGCTCGTGTTCGCGCACGAAGACCTGCATGCGCTCGCGGCCACTGGCGTCGCGCTCGTTTCGCTTGGCATCATGTCGCTCGCCTTCCGGCGCGGCATGCGCTTTTCGGGCGAGAGCGTGCCGTATGCGCTGCTCACGGGCCTGTTCATCGCGATGTATTCGGTCGTCGACGGCCTCGGCGCGCGCCTGGCCGGCAACGGCATCAGCTACATCATGTGGGTCTATCTGCTCTGGAACGTCCCGCAGTTTCTCCTGGTCTGCAAGCTGCGCGGCGGCGCGGCGCGGATGTTCACGTCGAAGTCCGCGGTCGCGCACGGCATGCTCGCGGGCGTGCTCGCACTCTCGGCGTATTGCCTCGTGATCGAGGCGTTCCGTTACTTGCCTATCGCAATGGTTTCCGCGCTGCGCGAACTCTCGTCGGTCTTCGCGGTGCTGATCGGCTGGCTCTTCATGAACGAGAAGCTCACGGCGCGCCGCATGATGGCGTGCGCGCTCGTGACTTGCGGGGCGGTGCTGATCCGGCTGTGATTGGGCTGCACTGTCGTGACCGCTTCGCTCACGCGAACGCGGGTAACGTCGTATCGATCGCCTCGGCAAGCGTGTCGAACGCCGGCGCGATCTCCTCGTCGGGCACGCAGGCATAGCCGATCAGCAAGCCCGGGTTTGCGCGCTCGCGCGACGAGTAGTACCCCGAAAGCGGCCGCACCACGATATTGCGCGCGAGCGCGGCCTCGGCCACGGCGCGGTCGTCGCTGCCTTCGGGCAACTGCATCACGACGTGCAGGCCCGCGTCCCCGCCCATCGCGGGCAACGCGTCGCCGTAGCGGCGCGAAACGGCGTCCAGCAGCACCTGGCGGCGCTGGCCGTAAAGCGCGCGCATCTTGCGGATATGCGAGGTGAAATGCCCTTCGGCGATGAACTCCGCGAGCACGGCCTGCTGCAGCAATTGCCCCTCGCGGTACAGCTCCGCGCTCGCGGTCGCGAAGCTTTCAGCCAGCGCTTCCGGCGCGACGAGATAACCCACGCGCAGGCCTGGAAACAGCGTCTTGCCGAAGCTCCCCACGTAGATCACCTGCCCCGCCGTATCGAGGCCCTGCAATGACGCGAGCGGGCGGCTGCCGTAGCGGAACTCGCTGTCGTAGTCGTCCTCGATGATCCAGCACTGATGCTGACGCGCGTACTCGAGCAACATGCGCCTGCGCGCGAGGCTCATCACCATGCCGAGCGGATACTGGTGCGAAGGCGTGACGAGCATGAGCCGCGGCGGCGGCGCGGTAAAGTCGTCGGCCGACGGGTTGAGTCCTTCGGTGTCCACGGCGATCGGCCGCGTGTTGAGGCCTGAGACGTGGAGCACGCTGCGCACGCCCCAGTAGCACGGGTCTTCGGTCCAGATAGTGTCGCCGGGGTCGGAGAGCAGACGCACGGCCAGGTCGATGGACTGATGGATACCCGTCGTGATGATGATCTGCTCCGGCGAGCAGCGCACCGAGCGAGAGGTGCGCAGATAGTCGGCCAGCACGTGGCGCAGCAGCGCGAGCCCACCGCCGGGTGCGTAGGTCAGCAGGTCCGGGCGCAGGCTGCGCCAGTACTTGTTGTGCAGGCGCGTCCACACGCGCGCGGGGAAGCGCGAGACGTCGGGCACGCCGGGCATGAACGCGCCGCCCTGGCGCTTCGATACGCCCGCGCTGGTAATCAGGCGCGTGCCGCGTGCCGAGAGTGCGCGCGCAGTGGGGCGCTGCGCCTGCGTGGCGCTTTCCATTCCGATCGCCGCCGCTGCGGGTGCCGCCGCGGCGAGCGTCTCCGCGCCCTGCGCGCGGTGGCTGTTAGTTGCGACTTCTCCCACAGGCAGCGCGGCTCCTGAAACGCCAAATTTTTTCCGCGTTTGCATAGAGCCAATTTCCGCCGCCCCCACGATCTCGTCTGGCGACGTGTCCGCCACGAAGGTACCGCGCCCCGTCGCCGACGTGACATAGCCTTCGAGCACCAATTGTTCGTAGACCTGCGTCACGGTATTGCGCGCAATCCCCAGTTCGGCCGCCAGCAACCGCGACGACGGCACCCGCGCCCCAGCCGGCAGCTCGCGCGACAAGATCGCCTGCTGCAGCAGCTTGTGCAGCTGCCGATACACCGGCTGGGCGCTTCCGCGGTCGAGCCGTTGGGCCAGCCAATCGGACAGAACACTCGCACGCATCGAAATTGGCTCCTAAAGATTGCACTGAATGGCTCTGAAATTTAGAGCCAAACGTGAGTATAGTCGCGACATGGACTGCTTGCCGGTCCGCCAACCAACTTCAGAACTGACACCGATTCCACAGGAGATGAACGTGAGCAAGAACGCCGATCTGCAAAGCCGCAAGAACGCCATTACCCCGCGCGGCGTGGGCGTGATGTGCGACTTCTACGCCGAGCGCGCCGAAAACGCGGAGCTGTGGGACGTGGAAGGCCGCCGCTTCATCGACTTCGCCGCCGGTATCGCCGTGTGCAACACGGGCCACCGCCATCCGAAGATCGTCGCCGCGATCAAGGCGCAGCTCGACCAGTTCACGCACACGGCCTACCAGATCGTGCCGTACGAGTCGTACGTCTCGCTGGCCGAAAAGGTCGCCCAGCGCGCGCCGGGCAGCTTCGCCAAGAAGGCCGCCTTCTTCACGACAGGCGCCGAAGCCGTCGAAAACGCCGTCAAGATCGCACGTGCCCACACGGGCCGTCCGGGCGTGATCGCCTTCGCGGGCGGCTTCCACGGCCGCACGCTGATGGGCATGGCGCTCACGGGCAAGGTCGCGCCGTACAAGCTCGCGTTCGGCCCGTTCCCGGCCGACGTGTACCACGCCCCGTACCCCAATTCGGTCCACGGTATCAGCACGGCTGACTCGCTCAAGCACATCGAGATGTTGTTCAAGGCCGACATCGATCCGAAGCGCGTCGCCGCGATCATCTTCGAACCGGTTCAGGGCGAAGGCGGCTTCTACCAGGCACCGGCTGATTTCGTGCGCGGCCTGCGCAAGATCTGCGACACGCACGGCATCCTGCTGATCGCCGACGAAGTGCAAACGGGCTTCGCGCGCACCGGCAAGCTGTTCGCGATGGAACACTACGACGTCACGCCGGACCTCATGACGATCGCCAAGAGCCTGGCAGGCGGCATGCCCCTCTCGGGCGTGGTGGGCCGCGCGGAAGTCATGGACGCGGCAGCGCCCGGCGGCCTCGGCGGCACGTACGCGGGCAACCCGCTGGCGGTGGCTTCGGCGCACGCGGTGATCGAGATCATCGAAGAAGAAAAGCTCTGCGAGCGCGCGACGAAACTCGGCGACAAGCTCAAGGCCAAGCTCAACGCGATGAAGGCCGACGTGCCGCAAATCGCCGACGTGCGCGGCCCCGGCGCGATGAACGCCGTTGAGTTCTGCAAACCGGGCACGAACGAAGCCGACGCCGACTTCACGAAGCGCGTGCAAACGGCAGCCCTGAACCGCGGCCTGCTGCTGCTCGTGTGCGGCGTGTACTCGAACGTCGTGCGCTTCCTGTTCCCGCTGACGATCCAGGACGCCGTGTTCGACGAAGCGCTCGCGATCCTCGAAGAGTCGGTCAAGGAAGCCGTGGGCGTGCCGGCGTAAGCCTCCACCACATTCTGGCCCGCGAGCAGCGGGCCATCCGCGAAACGGCACACCGGCGCTTGCCGCTGTGCCGTTCGTCGTTCTAAATGAATCGAAGTCAGTCCGGAGTGCAAGCATGAATCTGAAAGACGCATCGCTGCTGCAAACCAGCGCCTTTATCAACGGCGAATGGCAAGGCGCCGAAGACGGCGCCACGTTCGAAGTGAAGAACCCCGCCACCGGCGCGGTGATCGGCACGGTGCCGCGCATGGGCGCCGCCGAAACGCGCCGCGCAATCGCCGCCGCGAATGCCGCATGGCCCGCATGGCGCGCGAAGACCGCGAAGGAGCGCAGCGTCATCCTGCGCAAGTGGCACGACCTGATGATGGAAAACGCCGACGACCTCGCGCTCATCCTCACCACGGAACAAGGCAAGCCGCTCGCCGAGGCGAAGGGCGAGATCGGCTACGCCGCATCGTTCCTCGAATGGTTCGCGGAAGAAGGCAAGCGCATTTATGGCGACACGATCCCCACGCCCGCCAACGACAAGCGCATCGTCGTGACGAAGGAACCCGTGGGCGTGTGCGCCGCGATCACGCCGTGGAATTTCCCCGCCGCGATGATCACCCGCAAGGTCGGCCCCGCACTCGCCGCAGGCTGCCCGATCGTGCTCAAGCCCGCCGAAGCCACGCCGTTCTCGGCACTCGCGCTGGCTGTGTTGGCCGAGCGCGCAGGCGTGCCGCGCGGTGTGTTCAGCGTCGTGACGGGCGACCCGAAGGCGATCGGCGGCGAGCTCACGAGCAACCCGACCGTGCGCAAGCTCTCGTTCACGGGCTCGACGCCGGTGGGCCGCCTGCTCATGAGCCAGTGCGCCTCGACGGTCAAGAAGGTGTCGCTGGAACTAGGCGGCAACGCGCCGTTCATCGTGTTCGAAGATGCCGATCTCGATGCGGCCGTAGCCGGTGCCATCGCCTCGAAGTATCGCAACAGCGGCCAGACCTGCGTGTGCACGAACCGCTTCTACGTGCACGACGCCGTGTACGACGCGTTCGCGGCCAAGCTGCGCGACGCGGTGGAAAAGCTCAAGGTCGGCCTCGGCACGGAGGCCGGCGTGACGCAAGGCCCGCTCATCAACGAAGCGGCCGTGCTGAAGGTGGAATCGCATATCGAAGATGCGCTCGCCAAAGGCGCTCAGGTGACCACGGGCGGCAAGCGCCACGCGCTCGGCCACGGCTTTTTCGAGCCGACCATCCTCACCGGCGTCACGCCCGCGATGAAGGTTGCGCGCGACGAAACCTTCGGGCCGCTCGCACCGCTCTTCCGCTTCTCGTCCGATGAAGAAGTGATCAGGATGGCGAACGATACCGAGTTCGGTCTCGCCGCCTACTTCTACAGCCGCGACATCGGCCGCGTGTGGCGCGTAGCCGAAGCGCTCGAATACGGCATGGTGGGCATCAACACCGGCCTGATCTCGAACGAAGTCGCGCCGTTTGGCGGCGTGAAGCAGTCTGGCCTTGGTCGCGAAGGCTCGCACTACGGCGTGGACGACTACGTGGTGATCAAGTACATGTGCATGGCTGGCATGTAACGAGCCAACGAAAAACGGGCGCCTTCTGAGGCGCCCGTTCGGATCGCAAAAAAGGAGCCGGCGCCGCAATGCGCCGGCTTTTTTATGTGCTTACTGCGTGGCGCCAACCGGGGTCACCTGCGTCGCATAAGCGGAAACGAACACGGCGTGGATCGTGTCGCCGACCTTTAGAGTCTTGAGGTCGATATCGGGCGTGGCTTGCAGCGTGACGGTCTGATACGCGCCGCGCAGCGTCACCTCGCGCTTCTTCGCGTTGATATGCTGCACCGTGGCCTGGACTTCGACCTGGCGCGCGGCGTCGTAGCCCGACGATGCGGGGAGATAGACATTGGTATCCACACGCTTGCGAATACCCTGGTCCTTGCCCGTTACCTTTTCGGCGGTCACGAGGAGCGCGTTCTTGTAGAGCACGTCGACGGTGTCGCCGACCTTGAGTTGATCGAAGTTGCTGACCTGCTGGCTGAGCGCGATATCGACATCATTGCCGCGCGGCCCCCGCAGCGTAACGACGCGCGCAGCGCGATCGATGCCGACGATCTTCGCCTGGATATGCACCGGCTCCGCCTTGGCGAGCACGTCCTGCGCCGCACTGGCAAGCGCGCTTTGCCCTTGCGGCGCCGAAGCGGGCGCGTCGTTTTGCGCAAACGCCGCCTGCGAAAGGCCAACGCTCACCACCCATGCCGCCGCCAGAATCGCTGCCTTCGTCATTCACCTTCTCCTCGTCAAACGCGTTTGAATTGATCGCCGTATTGGCATCCGCGTGGGGCGCCGAACTGCCACCGATTCTACGCGCGGCCTTTAAAACGAGGATGCTACCTGGCCGGAAACGAGTCAGAGTATCGCCAATAAGTGAGGCTAATTGCCGAAGGGTTTGTAGAAGCTCAAATCCCTGTGCGATTTGCGCGCTGAAACGAATCGCGTAATTGTTTCGTGTCGCGAAATATTCATTTTGTGCATGGCGTTGTTGTGTGGTGCTTATGCGCCTTGCAGCATTGGGGCAAGCGGGTTTCCATCGCGATGCTTCCTTTTTCATATTGATTAGGCATCCGTATTTATTTAGCCACTCGCTTTACGTGTTATTTCTGTCGAACAGCTAGCATTTCACCCACTCATGGCTAATGGCGTGCGCCGACAGATGGCAGGGCGATATGCGCTTAGTCTTGTACGCCGCACGCGATAACCTGAGCAGGTTGCAAGCAAGGCGTGCAGCGGGGCTTTTGAAGTTTGCACTCCATACGCTCAATATCGCCGTGCGCCTGCAACAACTGAACGCCGGCAGACTCGATACAGCACTTACAGACGATTACACATGGGGCACACCTTGCAATCGGTGCTGCTCATACAATCGACGCGTCGAAAGTCTTGGGGAGACGATAGTGAGAAAAGTACGAACGATCATTGCGACAGCGGCCTGCCTGCTGGCTTGCGCTTCGCTTACCGCTTACGCGCATGGCGGCGGCAATGGTGGCGGTAGCGGAGGCGGCAACGGCGGGGGAAATGGCAATGGCGCCGCGCTGGGCGCGGGCGTCGGCGTTGGACACTCGGACGCTGGCCACACGGACGGAATGTCGCTGGGCCATATGAGCCATGTGGGGTTCAGCAACACGAACAGCCACGTTTCGGCGGACCGTGACAAGGGCCTGGCCCGAGCGGGCGACCGGTCTGGGCACCACGCGCGCAGTCACAGTTTGCATGCGGATGGCAGGTCGGCGAGCCATATGAGCGAGCGGGGCCTGAGCGAAACGAACAGCCACATCTCGGCAGACCGAGACAAGGGCCTCGCGCGGGCGGCTGACCGTTCGGCGTTGCCGTCGCAACCGCACGCAGCCGACCCAACCTGAACAAGAGCGCCGCCAGGTAAGACCAGGGCGCGCAGCAAAACAAAAAAGCCGCGGATCGAATTCGATCCGCGGCTTTTTCAATTCAGCGCGACCAGGAATCAGACACGCTCGATAGCGATCGCAATCCCCTGCCCCACGCCGATACACATCGTGCAAAGCGCAAAGCGCCCTTGCGTGCGATGGAGCTGATACGTGGCGGTGGTCACGAGGCGCGCGCCGCTCATCCCGAGCGGATGGCCAAGCGCAATCGCGCCGCCGTTCGGATTGACGCGAGGATCATCATCGGCAACGCCGAGCATGCGCAACACGGCGAGCCCTTGCGAAGCAAAAGCTTCGTTCAACTCGATAACATCGAACTGATCGATGGTCATGTTCAAACGCGCGAGGAGCTTCTGCGTAGCGGGCGCCGGACCGATACCCATCACGCGCGGCGCGACGCCGGCCGTCGCGATACCGAGCACGCGCGCACGCGGCACGAGCCCAAAGCGCTTGGCGTTTTCCTCATTGGCGAGGAGCAGCGCGCAAGCGCCGTCATTCACACCCGAAGCATTGCCAGCCGTCACCGAGCCATCCGGGCGCACGACGCCCTTGAGCTTGGCAAGCGCTTCGAGGCTCGTCTCACGCGGATGCTCGTCGCGCGAGAAAACAATCGGATCGCCCTTCTTCTGCGCAATCGTCACTGCGACGATCTCTTGCGCCAGCGTGCCATCCGCCTGGGCACGAGCCGCTTTCTGCTGACTGCGAACCGCAAATGCGTCCTGATCGGCGCGGCTCACGTTGTAGTCGACGGCGACGTTCTCGCCCGTTTCCGGCATCGAGTCCACACCGTACTGCTGCTTCATCAGCGGATTGACGAAGCGCCAGCCAATCGTCGTGTCGTAAATCGCGGCGTCGCGAGCGAAGGCGCTCGCCGCCTTGCCCATGACGAATGGCGCGCGGCTCATGCTTTCCACGCCGCCTGCAATCATCAGCCCGGTTTCGCCCGACTTGAGCGCGCGCGCGGCAATGCCCACGGCGTCCATGCCGGAGCCGCACAGGCGGTTCACCGTCGAGCCCGGCACGGCCTGCGGCAAGCCCGCCAGCAGCGACGACATGCGCGCGACGTTACGGTTGTCCTCGCCCGCCTGGTTCGCGCAGCCGTAGATGACGTCGTCGATGGCCGTCCAGTCCACGTCCTTGTTGCGCTCCATGAGCGCCTTGAGCGGAACGGCGCCGAGGTCGTCGGCGCGAACCTGGGAAAGGGCGCCCGCGTAGCGGCCGATAGGCGTGCGAATCGCGTCGCAGATGAATGCTTCCGTCATGTGAGTCTCCTTTCGATCGCAGCCACTTGATGCGATCCCATGCAAAGATGATTGAGATTGACGGACTGCGCGGGCGAAAATGGGAGATCGAACGCGCACGTCCTCGTGCGATTTGTTCGACTGTCGAACCAATGATCGTTAATCGAACAATTTGACGGCCATAATAGGCGCGTCCTGGGACGGGTGTCAAGCACGCGGACCTGGGTCCAAAAGCGAAAAAGCCGCACAGGACAGGTACCCGTGCGGCTTTGCGAGTTCAGGCGGGCGCGAGGCGCCAGCCAGTGAGGCGAACGCTTAACGCGACATCATGAGCATGCCGACGTTGTGCATGACCCAGATCGTGCCGAAGATCAGGAACGCCGCGGCCAGCACCGTGTACGCGAGCGACAGGACGTTCCAGCCCTGCCCCGGCGACGTGTTCAGATGCAGGAAGAACACGAGGTGCACGACCACCTGCACGAAGGCAAGCACCGCGATCACGATCATGGCCGTGGTGGCATCGAGCGCGCCGTGCAGGACTACGCCGAATGCGCCCGCGGTAAGCATCACCGAAAGAATGAAGCCCGCCACATAGCTGCCGAGGCTGCCGTGCGACTCCGCATGAGATTGAGCCATTTAGAGCACGCTCCCCAGATAGACAAAAGTAAACACGCAGATCCACACCACGTCGAGAAAGTGCCAGAAGAGGCTCAGGCAGGTGAGGCGGCGGATTTCCTGCTCGCCCAGCTCCCGTGCGCGAACCACCTGGATCATCATCACGAGCATCCACAGCAGGCCGAAGAACACGTGCAGGCCGTGCGTGGCGACAAGCGTGAAGAACGACGAGAGGAACGCGCTGCGCTGCGGGCCGGCGCCTTCTGCGATCAGGTGCGAAAATTCGCGCAGTTCGAGCACGAGGAACGACGCACCCAGAATGAAGGTGACGGCGAGCCATCCGAGCACGACGCCGTTCTTGCGCTGGTGCGCGCCGAGCATCGCGAAGCCGTACGTGATGCTCGAAAGCAGCAGCACGGCCGTTTCGAGCGCCACGCCCGGAATGTCGAACAGGTCCTTGCCAGTGGGGCCGCCCGCGAACTGGTGGCCCAGCACGCCGAACGTGGCGAACAGCGCCGCGAACAGCAGGCAGTCGGTCATCAGGTAGACCCAGAAGCCGAATACCGAGTGCGACTGCGGGTGATCGTGGTGATCGAGTTCGGCAAGGGTTGCCGCATTGGTTTTCTGTAACATCAGACTGCCTCCTCGGCGACCAGGTCACGCTTGGCCACGGCGGCGCCGGTGCCAAAGCGGCTTTCTTCGATCTCGCGGACCTTCGCGGCCGGAATGTAGTAACCGTCGTTGTTGCCGAAGCTCTTGAGGATGACTGTCAGCACGACGCCCACGAACCCGAGCACCGCAAGCCACGTGATGTGCCACACGCCCGCGAAACCCAGCACGAGGCTGAAGAGGCCGATGAAGAGGCCTGCCGACGTGTTCGACGGCATGTGGATGTCGCTGTATTTCGCGGCGAGGCCCGGAGCGCGGCCCGCTTCCTTCATGTGCGCGAAGGCGTCGATGTCGTCCACGTGCGGAATGACCGCGAAGTTATAGACCGCCGGCGGCGACGACGTTGCCCATTCGAGCGTGCGGCCGTCCCACGGATCGCCGGTCACGTCCTTGCATTCGGCCTTGTTGCGGTTCACGAAGGCCATCACCCACAGCAGGACCTGGCACACGATGCCGACCGCGATGATCGCAGAGCCAATTGCGGCGACCACGAAGTACGGATGCCATTCGGGCACGTCGTAGTGGTTGGTACGACGCGTGGCGCCCATGAAACCGAGCACGTAGAGCGGCACGAAGGCCACGTAGAAGCCGACGAACCAGCACCAGAACGACGCCTTGCCGAGCTTTTCGCTGGGCTTGAGACCGAACACCTTCGGGAACCAGTACTGCAGGCCCGCGAGATAACCGAACACCACGCCGCCGATAATCGCGTTGTGGAAGTGAGCGATCAGGAAGAGCGAGTTGTGGAGCACGAAGTCCGCACCCGGAATCGCGAGCATCACACCGGTCATGCCGGCGATCGAGAACGTCACCATGAAGCCGACGGTCCAGAGCACGGGCGCGGTGAAGTGCACACGGCCGCGATACATCGTGAACAGCCAGTTGAAGATCTTCACGCCGGTGGGAATGGCAATGACCATCGTCGCGATACCGAAGAACGCGTTGACGTCGGCGCCCGAACCCATCGTGAAGAAGTGGTGCGCCCAAACGAGGAACGCCAGCACCATGATCGCGCACGAGGCGTAGACCATCGTCTTGTAGCCAAACAGCGGCTTCTTGCAGAACGTGGCCATCACTTCCGAATAGATGCCGAACGCAGGCAGCACGAGGATGTACACCTCGGGGTGGCCCCACGCCCAGATCAGGTTCAGATACAGCATGGCGTTACCGCCCAGCTCGTTCGTGAAGAAGTGCGTGCCGACGTAGCGGTCGAGGCCGAGCAGCGCCACCGCGATCGTGAGGATCGGGAACGTGGCCATGATGAGCACGTTCGAGCACAGCGCCGTCCACGTGAACACGGGCATCTTCATGAGCGTCATGCCGGGCGCGCGCATCTTCACGATCGTGACGAAGAAGTTCACGGCCGTGATCAAGGTGCCGACGCCCGAAAGCTGGACCGCCCATATGTAATAGTCGACCCCCACGTCCGGACTGAACTGCAGCTCGGAGAGCGGCGGATACGCGAGCCAGCCTACCTTTGCGAACTCGCCGACCACGAGCGAAATGTTGATGAGGATCGCGCTGATCGCCGTCATCCAGAACGAGAGCGAGTTCAGGAACGGGAACGCCACGTCGCGCGCGCCGATCTGCAGGGGCACGACGAGGTTGAAGAAGCCGACCATGAGCGCCATCGCCATGAAGAAGATCATGATGACGCCGTGCGCCGTGAAGATCTGGTCGAAGTGATGTGGCGGCAGATAGCCGGGCGAATTAAACGCCATGGCCTGCTGGATGCGCATCATGACCGCGTCGGCGAAACCGCGGACGAGCATGAGCACCGCCACGATCATGTACATCACGCCGATGCGTTTGTGGTCCACGCTCGTGAGCCACTCGGTCCAGATGTACTTCCACTTGCCGGCCACGGTAACGAAACCGAGCACGCCGATGACGATCAGCGCCATGAACGCCGCCGCGCCCATGATGATGGGCTGATCGAACGGGATCGCCTCTAATGTGAGTTTTCCGAACATGCTGCTTACCCCTTGGTCACGCAGGACGGGTCGAAATTCGTGACGTGCCCGTTGTTGTACTTCGCGATGATGTTATTGAAGAGCTTCGGGTCGACGGTCGAGAAGTACTGCACCGGCGCCTTCTCCTGCGGCTTCGCAACCGTTGCGTACTCGTCCATCGAAAGCTGGGTGGACGACGTCTTCACTTTCTGCACCCACGCGTCGAAGTCCTGCTGGCTCGTGGCGAGCGTGCGGAACTTCATGTCCGAGAAGCCCTTGCCGCTGTAGTTGGACGAGAGCCCGTCGAAGTCGCCCGCTTCGTCGGCGATCAGGTGCAGGCGCGTTTGCATGCCCGCCATGGCGTAGACCTGGGTGCCCAGCTGCGGGATGAAGAACGAGTTCATCACCGAATCCGACGTGATGCGGAAGTTGACCGGCGTGCCCACCGGCACGGCGAGCTGGTTCACCGAGG
Organism: Paraburkholderia guartelaensis; assembly: GCF_004353905.1. Classification (GTDB taxonomy): domain Bacteria; phylum Pseudomonadota; class Gammaproteobacteria; order Burkholderiales; family Burkholderiaceae; genus Paraburkholderia; species Paraburkholderia guartelaensis. Next base: position 48,175 of record NZ_SMOD01000036.1, read on the forward strand.
CAATGCCAAGGTCCGGGTAGATGAAGAGCCATTTCCAGTCGAGCGCGACGACCTCGACGTTGATGGGCTTCACGCTCGACTCCAGCGGCTTGTACGGGTCGAGTTCGTGCGACGTGCGCCACGTGAGGATGGCGAGGAACAGGATGATTGCGGCCGGAATGGCCCAGACCACCACTTCGATCGCCGTGGAGTGGGCCCACTTCGGCGCGTAGGTCGCGTTGCGGTTCGAGGCGCGGTAGCGCCACGCGAACAGGAGCGTCAGGATGATGACGGGCACCACGACCAGCAGCATGGCCCACGTGGCCGTGAGGATGAGCGACTTCTCGGCCACGCCCACGCTGCCCTTCGGGTCCAGCACGGCAAAATTGCCGCTGCACCCCGCAAGAGAAACGAGCAGCCCGCTACCGAGGGGGATTAACCACCTTTTAAAGGCTTTTCTGTCTTTCATGTTTGCCTGTTCTTCCGTTGTCCACCAAAACGCGTAACACCCAACACATTTGCATCGCAAATTCGCCACGCAAAATGCACCCGTATCGTATTCAGCGCGATTCTACGGAAACGCCAATCTCAAAATTTGATCTTTGCTAAGGATTGGCCAGCAGGACAAAGCTCGCTCAAGCAAGCGCGACGGAAAGCCGCAATTATCTTTCCAATAGCTTTCATCCTTAAAACGCCCACTGCACAGCGGTTTCGGCGTGATGCCCAGTGCGCGGGCAAGCGAAGAAGGGCACCGGCGATACGCGCGGCGCAAGCGAAGAATTGTCAGAAAGTGTGCCAATTCATTCGAATTTCGACATTACTTTTATCCCGATTTAATTTGAAGTAGTGTCAACATTCAGACATGAATAATCGGTTCACGAATCAATCATTCTTCGCCAAAAATTAATTGACCGGAATCAAATAACTGAATGCCAAATAATCTGATGTGCGCATTTGACGCACGTCATGCCACGCCGCACTATCGATGTAGACGCAGACGTCCCGCAGCGAAAGTGAGCGCCCGCCTCGACCTCGCCGCTTGTTGGCGAAACCGATCGCTTGGGTTATCTTGATAGGTTCTTCAAGCGCCGCAGCAAGACCGAACGCCACGCCCATGAATTCTGCTTCCAGTGCCTCGCCAGACCGCTCCGCCGACCAGCAGGAGATCCCCGAAAAGCCGGGCGACTCCTATGTGCAGTCGTTCGCGCGCGGGCTTTCGGTGATCCGCGCGTTCAACGCCGAGCATCCCGAGCAGACCCTCACCGACGTCGCCGCCGCCACGGGCCTCACGCGCGCCGGAGCGCGCCGCATTCTGCTCACGCTGCAGACGCTCGGCTACGTCGAAGCCGAAGGGCGGCTCTTTCGCCTCACCCCGCGCATTCTCGATCTGGGCTTCGCGTACCTCACGTCGATGCCGTTCTGGAATCTTGCCGAACCGGTCATGGAAGAGCTGTCGCAGGAAGTGCATGAGAGCTGCTCGGCGGCCGTGCTTGACCGCACCGAGATCGTCTACGTGCTGCGTGTGCCCACGCACAAGATCATGACGATCAACCTCTCGATCGGCAGCCGCCTGCCCGCCTACTGCACCTCAATGGGGCGCGTGCTGCTCGCGTCGCTCGATGACGCCGCGCTCGACGAAACGCTCGGCTCCTCGCCGCTCTATGCGCATACGGCGCGCACGGTCACCGACGTCGGCGAACTCAAGAAGATCATCGCCCAGGTGCGCCAGCAGGGCTGGGCCATTGTCGACCAGGAACTGGAAGGCGGCCTCATCTCGATCTCCGCGCCTATCCGCAACCGGCAGGGCCGCGTGATCGCCGCGATGAACATCAGCGGCAACGCGCAGCGCACGTCGGCCAGGCAGATGGTGAAGACCTTCCTCGATCCGCTTCAGCAAGCCGCGGCGCGTGTGTCCGGCATGGTCGCGCGGCGCACGTAAAAACAACGGGGCGCAAGCGGGCGCGCCTGGGCAAGCCGCCCCGGCGCGCTCGAGCCATTTCAGGCAACCTCGGCAAACACCTGCACGAGCCAGTCGGCGAAAGCGCGCACGCGCAGCGACAACTGGCGGTTCTGCGGATACAGCACCGAGACCGGCAAGGGCGGCGGCGGATACGCGGGCAGCACGACGCACAGCTCGCCGTTGGCGAGCAGCTCGCGCACGCGGTAGCGCGGCACCTGCACGATGCCGAGCCCCGACAGCGCGCCCGCCGTATAGAGTTCCGCGCCGTTCACGGCCACCGGGCCCGGCAGCGTCACGTGGGCGATACCGTCGGCTGTCGTGAATTCGAGCGGGAGCGCGCGGCCTGTGGCCGGCGAAACATAGTTCACGGCGCGATGGCCGGGTCTACCCGGCCGGCCCGGATTTTCCGTGTGCGTGCCGGCGAGCGCCTCGATCGATTCCGGGTCGCCATGCCGCTCCAGATAGGCGGGGCTCGCGCAGGTCACCTGCTCGAGCAGCGCCACGCGCCGCGCAACCATCGAGGAGTCGGCCAGCTCGCCCGCGCGCAGCACGCAGTCCACGCCCTCGCGCACGAGATCGACGAAGTGGTCGCCCGAGCCGATGAAGAGTTCGATGCGCGGATAGCGCGCGAGAAAGTCGGGCAGGCGCGGCATCACGAAATACTGCGTGAGCGTGCCCTGCATGTTCACGCGCAAGCGCCCCTGCGGATCGGTGTCGCGAAACGCCTCCTCGGTTTCCTCGAGGTCGGCGAGCAGGCGCATGCAGCGTTGGTAGTAGGCGTCGCCGTCGAGCGTCGGCTTGACCTGGCGTGTGGTGCGTTCGAGCAAGCGCACGCCAAGGCGCGCTTCTAGGCGCTTGATCGAGTTGGTGACCGTCGCGCGCGGCAAGTTCAGATCCTCGGCCGCCTGCGTGAAGCTGCGGCGGTCGACGATGCGCGTGAAAATCTGCATCTCCTGGAAGCGGTCCAAGGGCATTCTCGTTGAGTTCTTGGGGTCGCCTGCATCTTCTCATGGCAACCACGCCCAACCAAAAATCCCCCAGCCCGTTCGAGCCCTTAAGCGGCTGTTAAGCGGCGCTTAAGGACGGCGCCGCGACTATCCGGCCGCCACCTGCCGCACGAGTTCGACGAACGCCCCGCCCGCTTCCTCCAGGTGCCCCGAGTTGTCGATGCGCGCGTACGCCGCGCCCGACGGCACCTCGAACGGCGCGCGCCGCGCGAGACGCAACGCGACCTGCTCGGGCGTTTCGCGCGCCCGGGATGCGAGGCGCGCGGCCAGCACATGCTGCGCGGCCTCGATGTGCACGAGCGTCATGCGCGGATAGCGCTCGAACGCCTCGCCAGCGTAAGCGCGCGAACCGTTCACCACAACGGTGCAGCCGAGCGCCATCCATTGATCGATCTCCACGCCCACGCCGTAGCGCAGCGCGTGGCTGCGCCATTGCAACGCAAAGAGGCCGCGCTGCGAACGCGTCTCGAATTCGGCCTCGGTGAGCGCGATGTGGTTCTCGCCGCCGCTGTCTTCGCGCGTGATGTAGCGATGCGCGAAGACGACGTCTTCGCCGGACAGGCGCTCGCGCGCGTAACGCAGCAGCGTGTCCTTGCCCGCGCCCGAAGGCCCCATTACGTAGATCAGACCGCCCTTCATGCGCGGGCCCCCGCGAACGGCAAGCGGCGCCACAGCGCGAACGGCGCGCCCGGCTCGGGCTCGACGAAGAGCGCCGCGCCATCTACCGGCAGCGGGTTTGCACCCTGCATCTGCGTGTTCCAGGCATCGACGAGTTGCGCGCACGTCTGCGCGTCGTTCAGCGAATCGGATAGCGTCATGTGAAAGCGGAATTCTTCGAACACGTACGGGTAGCCCCACTCTTCGACGTAAGTGCGCTGACGCTGCGTGAGCGGCGCGTCGAGGCGCTTCGCGAGTTCGGCGGGCGTTTGCGGGGCGCGCAGCGAACCGAGCGCGCGAAGTGCGTTGGCAGCCAGCTCGCGCAGCGCGGTTTCGCCGGCATCGTCGGCGGGGCGCAGCGCCACGAAGCGGCCGAGCAGCGCCGCCTCGACATTGGCTTCGAAGCGTGCCTGCCCTTGTGCCCACTGCTGCGCGGCGGCAAGGAGCGCCGCGGGCGTCACGCCCGGCGCGAGACGGAACGGCGGCACGAGCGTGCCGTGCCAGCCGTAGCGGCGTGGCGCAACCGTGAGCGTTTCCAGCGGCTGCGGCAGGCCCGCGAGCCAAGACGGCGGCGCGAGCGTGTCGCCCGTCTCCGGATCGCGGCCAAGCCACGCGCAGCCCGCCTGCCACCACACCGACTCGCGCGGCGGCGCATAGTAAAGCGCGAAGCGCGCGGCGGAGCGGAAGGCTTCGTGCAGCACGCTCATATGTCGTGCTCCACCATCAGCTGCACGCGGTCGGCGGCGAAGTGCGTGATACCGTACTTGATCGGCACGCCTTCGAGATCGACGTCGACGTTTTCCACCCACAGCACCGGCTGCTGCCGGTTGATGTTCAAACGCCGCGCCACCTCGGCCTCGGGCAGCACGCTGCCGATACGGCTCCACTTGCGCAGATAGTCGGTCACGCCGTATTCGGCGAGGGCCTTCGATGTGCTGTCGACGCGCTCCATGACCACGGGCAGATCGGCGAAGCGCGCGGCGGGGTACCAGCTGCGCGCATAAGTGAGCGGCACGCCGTCCGACTCGTGCAGCGTTTCGAGCCGGTAGACGAGTGCGCCCGCACGCAGGCCGAGCGCCTTGGCGACCGTGGGGTCCGCCTTCCCGCGCGACGACGAGAGCAGCTTGCCCGCCGCCGAATGCTGATGGCGCTTCAGGTTCTCGGTAAAGCGCGTGCGCTTGCCGATGGTGTAGTCGATCGCGCCGGGCTGCACGAAGGTGCCGCGCCCCTGCTCCACGCTCACGAGTCCCAACGCCGCGAGGCCCAGCATCGCGCGCCGCACCGTGTGGCGGTTTACGTCGAAACGGCGCGCAAGCTCGCCCTCGCTAGGCAGCCGGCCGTCTTCGCCGAAGCCCTTCGCGGCGATCTCGGCAGCGAGGATCTGCTCGATCTGCCGCCACACCGCCACACCCGCGCCGCGCTCAAGCAGGCTGGACGGCGCCTCGTCGTTCGATGTCATGGTGCTGTCATTCCTCTCGGTTCCAATAGCGTTTTGTGCATTGTAGTGCGCAGGGCGTGATGGAAATATGAAAACCTTCATTGCGTCCGCGTTGGACGACTGTACCACTAAACGTCTAGACGTTTAGATGAATAGATGGTTCAATCGAGGTCCAGACAAGGTTGTTCGCAGGTGCAGTTGCCATGTCCGTTCCCCCCGTTCACGACACAGGAACTCCGATGAACGCTTCCTCCACCCCATCCTCCGCGTCGGCAACCCGCCGCGCATGGATGGCCGTTCTCGCGCACACCCCGCGCGCCGAACTCGAAGCGGCGCTGAGCGCCGCGCTCGCCGGTGCGCCCGAGCCCGCTTTCGACTGGCTGCGTCCGCCCCAAACCGGACTGGCCATGGTACGCGGGCGCATTGGCGGCACCGGCGACGCCTTCAACCTGGGCGAAGCCACCGTCACGCGCGCCACGCTGCGCCTGCGCGCCTCGGGCACCGAGCGCGCCGAAGGCGGCGATGCAAGCCAGCCCGGCCCGGTCGGCGTGGCCTGCCATCTGGGCCGCGACAAGCGCCGCGCCGAGCTGGCCGCGCTCGCCGATGCGCTGCTGCAGCTCCCCGCGCGCCACGATCAGTTGCATGCCAGCCTGATCGAGCCGCTCGCCGCGCGTCTCGCCGCACAACGCGACGCGCGCCGCGCCGACGCCGCCAGCACGCGGGTCGAATTCTTCACGATGGTTCGAGGTGACGCATGAGCGACCAACGCAATGCCATGACGCCCGATTTGCTCGCGGCGCTCGCGCCCGGCTTCGCCGATCCGGTTCACGACACGCAGACTGTGTTCCGCACGCTGCTCGACGCGCTCGCGCGCCCCGGCACGATCGGCGTGATCGAAACGCCGCTGCCGGCGGCCACGGCGGCGGATGCGTCCCCCGCGCGCGCCGGCCTCGCCGCCTTCGCGTCGCTGCTCGCACTCGCAGACTACGCCACACCGGTGTGGCTCGCTCAAGTCGACGCCGCGCTCGCAGCCGCGCTGCGCTTTCACGCAGGCGCGCCGCTTGCACAGCAAGCGCGCGAAGCCGCGTTCGCCTATGTGCACGACGCCGCCGCGCTGCCGCCGCTCGAAGACTTCGCGAGCGGCACGCCGGAGTCGCCGGAGCAGTCGGCCACGGTGTTCGTGCGTGTCGATTCGCTCACTGGCGGCGCGCCGCTCACGCTGCGCGGCCCCGGCATCGAAACGACCTGCAGCATTGCGCCCGTCGGTCTGCCCGAGCGCTTCTGGCGCGAACGCGCCGCCCTCGCGCCGCACTTCCCGTGCGGCATCGACTTCTATCTCGTGTGCGGCGACCGCCTGATGGGCCTGCCGCGCACCACTCTCGTGGAGATGCACTGATGTACGTCGCCGTCAAAGGAGGAGAGCGCGCGATCGAAGCGTCCTGGCGTCTGCTCGACGAGGCTCGCCGCGGCGATACGCGCGTGCCCGAGCTGAGCGTCGCGCAGATCCGCGAACAGATGCGTCTGGCCGTGGCGCGTGTGATGGCCGAAGGTTCGGTCTACGACGAAGAACTTGCCGCGCTCGCCATCAAGCAGGCCGCGGGCGATCTCGTCGAAGCGATCTTTTTGCTGCGCGCATATCGCACGACGCTGCCGCGTTTTGGCTATACGCAGCCGGTCGAAACGGAAAACATGGTGGTGGAGCGCCGCATTTCGGCCACCTTCAAGGACGTGCCCGGCGGCCAGGTGCTCGGCGCGACCTACGATTACACGCAGCGCCTGCTCGACTTCGCGCTGCTCGCCGAAGGCGACGACGCCGCGAGCGCCGAGCCCCAGGCGCCGCGAGCAACCCCGCCCGAAGAAGCGATGCCGCGCGTGGTTTCGCTGCTCGACAAGGAAGGCCTGATCGAGCAGGAAACGCGCTCGCCGCAGGCGCGCGAGCCCGGCGACCTCTCGCGCGAGCCGCTTGCGTTTCCTGCCGATCGCACCGTGCGCCTGCAAAATCTCGCACGCGGCGACGAAGGCTTCCTGCTCGCGATGGGCTATGCCACGCAGCGCGGCTACGCGCATTCGCACCCGTTCGCGGGCGAGATCCGCTTTGGTTCGGTCTGCGTAGAAATGATGCTGGACGAACTCGATGAAGCCGTAGAAATCGGCGAGATCGACTTGACCGAGTGCCAGATGATCAACCAGTTCGCGGGCGCGAAAGACGTGCCGCCGCAATTCACGCAAGGCTACGGTCTCGCGTTCGGCCACGCGGAGCGCAAGGCCATGGCGATGGCGCTGGTGGATCGCGCGCTGCGAGCCGAGGAGCTGGGCGAGACGATCGCCTCGCCGACTCAGGACATCGAATTCATGCTCTCGCACAGCGATAACGTGGAAGCCTCGGGCTTCGTTCAACACCTGAAGCTGCCGCACTACGTGGACTTCCAGGCTGAGCTGGAACTCGTGCGCAAGCTGCGCGCGCAGCACGAAAGCGACAGCGACGCGAATGCCGACGCGCAAAACAAGGAGGCTGCATGAACGCGCCCGATACGTTGCAATCCACCGCAGCCGAAGTCGCGTCGCACGAAACGCAGGCCGTCTCGGGCTACAACTTCGCGTACCTCGACGAGCAGACCAAGCGGATGCTGCGCCGCGCGCTCCTCAAGGCCGTGGCCGTGCCGGGCTACCAGGTCCCGTTTGCCTCGCGCGAAATGCCGCTGCCGTATGGCTGGGGCACGGGCGGCATCCAGGTGACGGCCGCGATCATCGGCGCGAAGGACACGCTCAAGGTGATCGACCAGGGCTCAGACGACACCACGAACGCCGTGAACATCCGCCGCTTTTTCGCGCGCACCACGGGTGTGGCCACCACGCGCCGCACGAGCGAGGCGTCGATCGTACAGACGCGGCACCGCATTCCCGAAACGCCGCTCACGGACAAGCAGATCCTCGTGTACCAGGTGCCGATGCCCGAGCCGCTGTTCCGCCTCGAGCCGCGCGTGGCCGAATGCAAGAAGCTGCATGCGCTAGCCGACTATGGCCTCATCAGCGTGAAGCTTTATGAGGACATCGTGCAGCACGGCAGCATCGCCACGACTTACGACTACCCGGTGACCGTGAACGGCCGTTATCTCACGTCGCCCTCGCCGATTCCGAAGTTCGACAACCCCAAGCTGCATATGAACGCCGCGCTGCAGTTGTTCGGCGCGGGCCGCGAGCGCCGCATCTACGCGATTCCGCCGTACACGCCGGTGAAAAGCCTTGACTTCGACGACCATCCGTTCGAAGTGCAGCGCTGGCAGCACGCGTGCGCCCTGTGCGGCTCGCGCGAGAGCTTCCTCGACGAGATGATCGTCGACGACTCAGGCAAACGCATGTTCGTCTGCTCGGACAGCGACTACTGCCACGACCGGCGCGAACAGATCGATGCGCACGCAACTAATGAAGCAGGAGAGAAAGCATGACGCCGCTGTTAAGCGCAAGATCGCTCACGAAGCAGTACGGCGGCCGTAACGGCTGCCGCGACGTGAGCTTCGACCTGTATCCCGGCGAGGTGCTGTGCATCGTCGGCGAATCGGGCTCGGGCAAGACCACGCTGCTCAACACGCTCGCGCTGCGCACCGAAAGCGATTCGGGCGAACTGAACTACACGAGCGCGAACGGCGAAACGCTCGACCTGCGCACGCTATCCGAGCCGCGCCGGCGCCTGCTTGCGCGCACCGAATGGGGCTTCGTGCAGCAGAATCCGCGTGACGGGCTTCGAGCAGGCGTCTCGGCCGGCGCCAATATCGGCGAGCCGCTGATGGCGGTGGGCGCGCGCCACTACGGGCAGATCCGCAACACGGCGCAGCAGTGGATGCAGCGCGTGGAACTGGACGCGCAGCGCATCGACGAATTGCCCTCGGCGTTTTCGGGCGGCATGCAGCAGCGCCTGCAAATCGCGCGCAATCTCGTCACGGGGCCGCGTCTCGTCTTCATGGACGAACCCACGGCCGGTCTCGACGTGTCCGTGCAGGCGCGCCTGCTCGACCTGCTGCGCACGCTCACGACCAACCTGCATCTTTCGGTGCTGATCGTCACGCACGACATCGGCGTGGCACGCCTGCTCGCACATCGCCTGATGGTGATGCAAGGCGGCACGGTGGTCGAATCGGGCCTGACCGACCAGGTGCTGGACGACCCGCAACATCCCTATACGCAGACGCTGGTGGCATCCGTGCTGCCGGTCTAGGATGAAAGACATGACTCTGAACTCATCACCGGGCACGCGCGCGTTCCTCGAAAGACCGGCGCTCATGCTGCGCGCCGAAGACGTGCGCAAGACCTTCACGCTGCACGGCCAGGGCGGCATCGGCATCGAAGCGCTCGCGGGTGTTTCGCTCGACGTCGAGCGCGGCGAATGCATCGTGCTGGTCGGGCCCTCGGGCGCGGGCAAGAGCACCTTCCTGCGCTGCCTGTATGGCAACTATTTCGCCAGCGGCGGCTCGATTGCGATCCGCGACGAGGGCGCGCCGCTCGAGCATCTTGAGATCACGGGCGCAGCGCCTCACGACATCCTGCGCCTGCGCCGCAACGTGGTGGGCTACGTGAGCCAGTTTCTGCGCGTGATTCCGCGCGTGAGCGCGCTCGACATCGTGGCCGCGCCGCTCGTTTCGCGCGGCGTGGAGGAAGACGAAGCACGCGAGCGCGCGCAAACTCTGCTTGCACGCCTGAACGTCCCGCAGCGCCTCTGGCCGCTCGCGCCCGCCACGTTTTCAGGCGGCGAGCAGCAGCGCGTGAATATCGCGCGGGGCTTGATCGCGCAGCACCGCGTGCTCTTGCTGGACGAGCCCACGGCCTCGCTCGACGCGGAAAACCGCGAAGTCGTCGCGAGCCTGATTGGCGAAGCGCGCGAGCGTGGCGCAGCGATCGTCGGCGTATTCCACGACGAGGACACGCGCGAGCGCGTCGCCACACGCGTACTCGAACTCAGCGCGCCGCGCGCGCAAGCGCCGCTCAGCGCCGCAGCCTGAAACCCGCCTGAACGGCGTAAACCGATATTTGATACGGAGCCTGACGATGTTGATCAAGAACGCTCGCATCGTGACGCGAGACGAAGTTTTCACCGGCACGCTAAGCGTGGAAGACGGCAAGATCCGCGACATCTCGCGCGGCTCGACCGCCGCGCCCGAAGCCGAAGACTGGGAAGGCGACTTCCTGCTGCCCGGTCTCGTCGAACTGCACACCGACAACCTGGAAAAGCACCTCGCGCCGCGCCCCGGCGTGCACTGGAACACCGACGCCGCGTTCGTGATTCACGACGCGCAGATCGCCGCCGCCGGCATCACCACGGTATTCGACGCGCTGGCCATCGGCACGCGCCTCGCCGTGGGCGTGCGCGGCCGCGAAGTGCAGCTCGCGAGCGCCAAGGCGCTCACGCGCTTTTCCGAGCGCAACCTGCTGCGCGCCGAGCACTTCCTGCACTTGCGCTGCGAGATCGCCACCGAAGACGTGATCGAGCTGTTCGACACGCTGAGCGACCACCCGCTGCTGCGCCTCGCCTCGGTGATGGACCACACGCCGGGCCAGCGCCAGTGGCACGATCGCGAGCAATGGCGCAAATTTCAGGAGCGCCACGGCAAGTGGACCGACGAGCAGACGAACACGATGCTCGCCGAAATGGCGACCGAGCAGGAACGCTACGCCGACGCGCACCGCCTCGAAATCGTGCAGCGCTGCCGCACGCGCAACATCCCGCTCGCGAGCCACGACGACACGCTCGTGGAGCACGTCGAGCAGGCCGCCGCCGAAGGCATCGTGCTCGCCGAATTCCCGACCACCCGCGTGGCCGCCGAGGAAGCGAAAAAGCGCGGCATCGCGACGATCATGGGTGCGCCGAACGTGGTGCGCGGCGGCTCGCACTCGGGCAACGTTTCCGCGCTGGAACTGGCGCAGGCCGGTTTGCTCGACATCCTGTCGTCCGACTACGTGCCGTCGAGCCTGTTGACCGCCGCATTCGATCTCGTGACCAAGGCCGACTGGACGCTGCCTCGCGCGCTCGCCACCGTCTCCTGGGAACCTGCCAGCAAGTCGGGCCTGCACGACCGCGGCGCGATCGAGCCGGGCCTGCGCGCGGACTTCGTGCGGGTGACGATGCTCGATTCGCTGCCCGTGCCGCGCGCGACGTGGCGCGCGGGCGTGCGCGTGGTCTGACGTCGTCCACGCGGTGCAGCCGATGCGTCTGCTGCACCGCGACAAAAACGGCGCGCCGTCTGGCCCCATTCGGACCGAAAACCAACGGCGCGCCGTCGATTCGATTTCAATTTCCATTCATACCGCTGACGATGCCGCGATCATGCGGCATCGCATTCTTCCGACTGTTGCGGCAGAGCATCGCGCAGACCATCCCAAGCCCCCCGCAACAGCCGCTCCGCATGGGCCTGTCCGCCTTGCCTGACAAGGCTTTGCGTTAAATCGTACAAGCGCACGGGCGTACACTTACCGAGCCCCTTTCCCGCCATCCGGTATTACACTAGCGACGCAGCAATTTTGACCTGGTAAGCTTGCCCGCGCTTCGCTGGCCGCAGGCTGGCGGGTCCAACAATAATCCGGCGCGAGCCGCGCCGGGAAATGCGCCATGGCGGCACAACCGCACGCGGCGCGCCCTGAACCATCTCGAGGAGTACCCATAGTGAAGAAACTGCTTGCCACCCTCACGGTTGCCCTGCTCGCCGTCTCGGCCGGCGTCGCCCACGCGAAGGACTGGTCCACCGTGCGTTTCGGCGTTGACGCCAGCTACGCACCGTTCGAATCCAAAGCACCCGATGGCAAGCTGGTCGGCTTCGACATCGACCTCGGCAACGAAATCTGCAAGCGCCTGAACGCCAAGTGCGTGTGGGTCGAGCAAGACTTCGACGGCATGATCCCGGGCCTGAAGGCCAAGAAGTTCGACGGCGTGCTCTCGTCGATGACGATCACCCCGCAGCGCGAGCAGCAGATCGCCTTCTCGGCGAAGCTGTTCAACACGCCGACGCGCCTCGTCGCCAAGAAGGGCTCGAGCCTCGCTCCGACGGCTGACTCGCTAAAGGGCAAGTCGGTTGGCGTCGAGCAAGGCACGATCCAGGAAACCTACGCGAAGGAAAACTGGGCACCGAAGGGCGTGAACGTCGTTCCTTACCAGAACCAGGACCAGGTCTACGCCGACCTGATCTCGGGCCGTCTGGACGCAGCGCTGCAGGATGAAGTGCAAGCGGATCTGGGCTTCCTGAAGACGCCGCGCGGCGCTGGCTTCCAGTTCGCCGGCAAGGAAATCCCGACGGGCGCTGCCGCTATCGGCCTGCGCAAGGAAGACGCCGACCTGAAGGGCAAGATCGACAAGGCTATCGCCGACATGATCAAGGACGGCACGTACAAGAAGATCGAAGCCAAGTACTTCGACTTCGACGTGTACGGCGGCTAAGCTCCAAATCGCGCCGGCGCTGCATGACGGCGCGCGAAGCCCGGGCTTTCCGCCCGGGCTTTTTCGTTTCCGGAGTTTTATTTCGGATTCCCTATTTTCATGACGATGCCGCAGATGCGCACGGGCGTACTGGTTCCGGCGGCGCGTCGAATCGGCTAAGATCGGTCTACGGCCCCTGCGTGTGCTAACGGGGCCATCGTTCACTCCAACACCTTTTGCGGGCCGCCGCGCCTCGCGCACCCATCATGCAAACCCGAAACCACCCGTTGATCGCGCCCGCCCTCGGTACCGCGCGGGAACTTGCCAGTTTCCACTACGGCAAAGCCGGCGGTCCGAAGGTCTACATCCAGTCCTCGCTGCACGCCGACGAACTGCCGGGCATGCTCGTCTCGTGGGTGCTGCGCCGCAAGCTCGAGGAGCTGGAAGCTGCGGGCCGCCTTCGCGGCGAGATCGTGATCGTGCCGGTGCCCAACCCCGTGGGCCTGAATCAGCACTGGCTCGGGCATATGATCGGCCGCTTCGAGTCGAACACGGCGCAGAACTTCAACCGCAATTTCCACGAGCTCACCGCGCTCGTGCTGCCCAACATCGAAGCGCGCCTCGGGTCCGACGAAGCCGCCAACCGCACGACCATCCGCGCGGCCATGGGCGAAGCGCTGGCCGCGCAGAAGCCGAGGACCGAACTCGATTCGATGCGCCTCGCTCTCCAGCGCCTTTCGTACGACGCCGACATCGTGCTGGACCTGCATTGCGACTGGGAAGCCGCCATGCACATCTACACGAACCCCGAGCTGTGGCCCGAAGTCGAGCCGCTCGCGCGCTATCTCGACGCCAAGGCGTCGCTGCTCGCGCTCAACTCGATCGGCAATCCGTTCGACGAAATTCACAGCTTCTGCTGGTCAGAGCTGCGCGAGCACTTCGGCACGCGCTTCCCCATTCCGTACGGCTCGATTTCGGTAACGGTCGAGCTGCGCGGCCAGCGCGACGTCTCGCACGAACTCGCCGAGCACGACGCGCAAGCCATCGTCGACTATCTGATCGGGCGCGGCGTGATCGAAGGCACGGCCGCGCCGCTGCCGCCACTCGCCCACGCGGCCACGCCGCTCGCGGGCACGGAGCCGATCGTGGCGCCTGCCAGCGGCGTGCTCGTGTTTCGCGTGGATTGCGGCACGTGGGTGGAACGCGGCGCCGCAATTGCCGATGTCATCGACCCGCTCGCCGACACCGTGACGACCCTGCACGCGGGCGTGAGCGGCGTGATGTACGCACGCCATAGCGCGCGCTTTGCCACGGCCGGCATGGAAGTCGCGCGCATTGCCGGCGAAAAACCCATTCGCAGCGGATCGCTTCTCTCGCTGTAACCTGCAACGCTTTACCGTAAAAAGGCTCGCATCACGGATGCGAGCCTTTTTTCATGGGCGATTCCCGTTATTTCATTTATTTCGGGTAACTAATTTTCTACTTTCATGAATCGATGGCAATCAGCCATGTAAAGCGCGCATTGATCGGCCGTTAATGCGCCCTTGAGATCAATCAAACCCAGCTTGAAGCGAGATTCAAAAGATCCATTAACCCGGCAAATAGAAGAAAGCTTAGAAAAAAATTTTATAAGGCCGATTGCCGCAGCCCAGCCTTTCAAATTGACAGGTAAATCGCCCGCAAAGCCAATAACGACGGGCTTCGGGCGCCGTTCACCCCGGGTGCAACCCATGTGTAGCGTCCGCACAACAGAATGACGACATTTTCCCTACAAAGCCTTACTGTCACATTCCTTTCGTTATCGACCCTTAAATTGCAGCCCGTCGTATTGACCGGCCCATAAGAGGCCGGAGTAGTCATCTTTCCTTTACCCGGAGAAACAGTTGAATAAGAAAATTCTGACCACCGCTATTCTGGCCTCGATCGCAGGCGTTGCCCACGCACAAAGCAGCGTGACGCTGTACGGCGTGATCGACGCGGGTGTGAATTACATCAGCAACGTGAAGAACTCGAACGGGACGACCGGCAGCTCGCATCAGGTCTCGTACGGTGACGGCGTGGCGCAAGGCAGCCGTTGGGGCCTGCGCGGCACGGAAGACCTGGGCGGCGGCCTGAAGGCGATCTTCGTGCTCGAAAACGGCTTCAACAGCGGTAACGGCACGGCAGGTCAAGGCGGCGCGATGTTCGGCCGTCAGGCATTCGTCGGTCTGACGCAATCGAACATCGGTTCGCTGACGTTCGGCCGTCAATACTCGCTCAACACGGACATTCTCGGCTCGCAGTACTCGACCGGTGGCAACACGGTTTCGGGTAACTGGGCATACCACTTCAACGACATCGACCAGCTGACGTCGAGCCGCATCAACAACGCGGTCAAGTTCCAGAGCGTGAACTTCGCGGGCTTCACGTTCGGCGCGTTGTACGGCTTCTCGAACTCGACCTCGTTCGCCGGCGCACCGGCAACGGGCACGACGGCCAACCCGATCGCCGGTTCGTCGCGCGCGTACAGCTTCGGCGCGAACTACGGCTACGGCCCGTTCAGCATCGGCGCTGCCTACTTCAACCAGACGTACCCGGGCCAGACCACGCCGTCGACCTCGACCACGATTTCCAACGTGACGCAAGGCACGCTGCGCGACCTGCGCTCGTTCGGCGTTGGTGGCCGTTACATCGTCGGCCCGGCAACGCTGTGGGCCCTGTGGACCAACACGCTGCTCTCGCCGATCGCTGGCTCGTCGACGCTCTACAACGCGTACGAAGCAGGCGGCAAGTACGCCTTCACGCCGGCTCTGTCGGCTGGCCTCGGCTACACGTACTCGCGCACCTCGGGCAGCCAGACGGCTCACTGGAACCAGGTCAACGCTTCGCTTGACTACGCGCTCAGCAAGCGCACCGACGTCTACGGCCTCGTGTCGTACCAGGACGCATCGGGCACGCTGACGGGCAGCTCGACGAAGGTTCAGGCGCAGATCGGTGACTCCGGCTCGAACATTTTCCAGCCGTCGGGCACGGGTTCGCAGGATCAAGTCGCGGTTCGCGTCGGTATCCGCCACAAGTTCTAAGCAGCCGCATTACGCAGCAACGTTACGCAACAGCGGCAGCCGGCGACTCATAGCGCCGGCTCTGCTCGGCGCGCGGCAGCTCACGCTGCACGCCGCGCCTTACCGGACGGGGCATCCCTTGGGATGCCCCGCTTTTTTTTGGTTCATCGCGGTCGATGCGCGACGCCCGTTGTCACGCCTTCTTGACGAATTCCGATTTAAGGCTCATGGCGCCGAAGCCGTCTATCTTGCAATCGATATCGTGGTCGCTGTCCACCAGCCGGATGTTCTTCACTTTGGTGCCCATCTTGATCACGCCGCCCGAACCCTTGAGTTTCAGGTCCTTGATGACCGTGACGGTATCCCCGTCCTGAAGGACATTGCCGGCCGAATCGCGATACACCTTGCCCGCTGCTTCTGCCGGGGCGGTGGCTTGCGCCGACCATTCATGCGCACACTCCGGGCAGACGTAGACGTCCCCATCTTCGTAGGTGAACTCGGAATTACATTTCGGACAGCGTGGCAGTGCGCTCATGGAGAATCCCTGGTGCCGACGGGGGCATTAAAAGCGCGCAAGTATAGCGGCTCCGGCACGTTGCCTAGCCTGGCAAGCGTCCGGACTGCGACGTTATGTCCGTGGCGGCCCCGCCCTGGCCCCGCTTCTGGTACGCTGCGCTCTCTCACCTCGCAGCTATCGAACCGATGGAACTCCCTTTCAACGAAGCCGCCGTTTCGGTCACGCGCAACGCGCTTTCCGCAGCCGGCCAGGTCTTCCCCATGCGCGACATCGAGGACGTGCGCATCGTCATCGGGCGGCGCAGCCGCGTCGTGCCGATCGCGATTAGCCTGGTCGGTGCCGCCGGCGCTGTCGTGGGCGGCGTGCTCGGCTCGGCGTCCGGTCTCGCGTGCGGCGTGATGGTGATCGTGGTGGGCTGGCTCGCGTGGCTCTGGCAGGAAGCCGTGCACCGGCTTTATGTCGTGACGGGCGGAGAATCGCGCGAGGCCGTCACGAGCCTTGACCCGGCATTCCTCGAACGCGTGCAGGAAGCCGTGCGCACCGCCAAGGCCGCGCAAGCGGCGCAGGCCGAGGGCGGCACGACGCGGCCCGCAGCGCCCTGATTCCGCCGGAAATACATCCGCAAGCACAGCCGTAAGCACCGCGGGCGCTCGCCCCTCACTCCATCTCGATCGACTTCACGTGCCAGATATCGCGGGCGTACTCCGCGATGGCACGGTCCGAAGAGAATTTCCCCATCCCCGCCACGTTTTCGATCGCGCTCGCGGTCCACGCAGGCACGTCCATGAAGCGCTGGTCGGCGGCGTCCTGTGCCTCGATAAAGGCCGAGTAGTCGGCCAGCACGAGGTAGTGGTCGCCCCAGTCCACGAGCGTGTGGAAGATGTCTGTGTAGCGTGCCGAATCGTGCGGCGAGAAGAAGCCCGTGCGGATCTGGTCGAGCGCGCGGCGCAGCTCGGCGTTTTCCTCGTACACCTGGCGCGGCCGGTAGCCCGCGCAACGCAACTGGTCGACCTGGTCCGACGTGTGGCCGAAAATGAAGATGTTGTCCTGCCCCACGGCCTCGCCGATTTCGATGTTCGCGCCGTCCAGCGTGCCCATGGTGAGCGCGCCGTTGAGCGCGAGCTTCATGTTGCCGGTGCCCGACGCTTCGGTGCCCGCCGTCGAGATCTGCTCGGACAGGTCCGCCGCAGGAATCAGCATCTCGGCCACGCTCACGCCGTAGTTCGGCACGAACACCACCTTGAGACGTTCGCCCACCACGGGATCGTTGTTGATCTTCGTGGCCACGTCGTTGATGAGGTGGATGATCATCTTCGCCATGCGGTACGCCGAGGCGGCCTTGCCCGCGAACAGCACGACGCGCGGCACCCAGTCGCGCTCCGGCGCTTCGAGAATGCGGTTGTAGCGCGTGATCACGTGCAGCACGTTGAGCAACTGGCGCTTGTACTCGTGAATGCGCTTGACCTGCATGTCGAACAGCGCGTCGGGATTGAAGACGATGCCCGTGCGCTGCAGGGCGCGGTGTGCGAGGCGCACCTTGTTGCTGCGCTTGGCCGCTCGGAACGCGGCTTCGAACGAAGCGTCGCCGCGCAGCTTGCGCAGCGCGCCCAGCTCGAAGAGATCGCTGCGCCAGCGCGGCCCGATCGCTTCGTCCACGAGACGCGCGAGCGGCGGGCTCGCCTGCGCGAGCCAGCGGCGCGGCGTGATGCCGTTGGTCACGTTCGTGAAGCGGTCGGGAAAGAGGCGCGCGAAGTCGGCGAAGATATCGCGCGTCATCAGTTGCGAGTGCAGCTTCGAGACGCCGTTCACCTTGTGGCTCGCCACGATCGCGAGATAAGCCATGCGCACGCGTCGCTGACCGTATTCGTCCACGAGCGAGATGCGGCGGATCAGGTCGAGATCGTGCGCGCCGCGGTCGCTCGCTTCGCGCAGGAACGCCGCGTTGATGTCGAAGATGATTTCGAGGTGGCGCGGCAAGAGGCGCGCCAATAGTTCGATGTCCCAGGTTTCCAGCGCTTCGGGCATCAGCGTGTGGTTGGTGTACGAGAACACGCGCCGCACGTGGCCCATCGCCTCGTCCCACGGCAGATGATGCACGTCCACGAGCAGGCGAATCAGTTCGGGAATGGCCAGCACCGGGTGCGTGTCGTTCAGGTGCACCGCGACCTTTTCGGAGAAGCGCCCGAACGTGCTGTGCGTGCGCAGATAGCGGCGAATCAGGTCCTGCATCGTCGCGGAGACGAAGAAGTATTCCTGGCGCAGACGCAGTTCGCGCCCGGCCATCGTCGAGTCGTCGGGGTAGAGCAGCCGCGAGACGTTCTCGGAAATATTGCGCGCTTCCACCGCGCGCTGATAGTCGCCCTGGTTGAACGCCGAGAGATTGAGTTCTTCATCCGCGCGCGCGGACCACAGCCGCAGCGTGTTGGTCGCGCTCGTGTCGTAACCGGGAATGACCGTGTCGTACGCCATGGCGTTCACATGCTGCGTGTCGACCCATTCCACATTGCCGTTGCGCTGCATGGTGCGCCCGCCAAAATGCACGGGATACTGCACCTCGGGCCGCGGAAACTCCCACGGATTGCCATAGCGCAGCCAGTAGTCGGGCGCTTCTACCTGTTCGCCGTTCACGATCTGCTGGCGGAACATGCCGTAGTCGTAGCGAATGCCATAGCCGAAGCCCGGAATGCCGAGCGTCGCCATCGAATCGAGAAAGCACGCCGCGAGCCGGCCGAGACCGCCGTTGCCGAGCGCCGCGTCGGGCTCGAAGTCGAGCACCGTGTCCATGTCGACGCCCACGCTCGCCAGCGCCTCTTTCATCTGATCGTGTATGCCGAGCGCGATCAGCGCGTTCGAGAACGTGCGGCCGATGAGAAATTCCATCGACAGGTAATAGACGCGTTTGACGTCCTGATCGTACTGGCGGCGCGTGGTGATCATCCAGCGCTCGACGAGCCGGTCGCGCACGGCGAGCGCCGCGGCGTGCAGCCAGTCTTGCGGACGGGCCGTCACGGCGTCCTTGCCGACACCGTACATCAGGCGATTGGAGAGGGAACGGCGCAGCGCTTCGACGCTGCTTTGCAACTGATCGAACTCGAGACCGATGGCTGTCATCTACTGACTCCTGTCGACCGCACCTGGTGCAGAGCGCCTGGTGCGGTCCCACGCAAAGCGCCGGAAATGGCGGCGCGCCCATAAAAGGTGCAGGGCGCGCGGTTGTTCTGGGCCTGCGCCGCACGTGGCGGAACGGGAAGATGACGCATCGGCGCCGCGGCGCAAAAGGCCGGCGCCGCTCGCCAGCGAGCGCAGATCAATTTGCAGAGTAGTGCATTTTCAAATGGCGTGCGGCGGCGCGCCATCCGGGCGCGGAGCGCGGCCGCCAGCCACGCGGAACCCGCCGCCCGCCTCGATCCCTTGCCATGCGGAGGGTTGCGCGCGCGCTGCGCGGCGCCACGCCTGCGCGTGACGGGCTTGGCGGTTAGTTGCGATATGCTGAGCCGCGATGACGATCGAGTGCCACCCAAAGCCTTACAGTCACCCCACACCCTGAGGCGTCCCCTGCAGAACCGGGCGGGCTCTGTAACAATCGCAAAATTCGTCCGCGCGGCCCGCGCCGCAGCCTTCATCGTCCATCCGCCCGAGACTGTCTTGTCCGAAACCTTTTCCGCGGCGCGCGAAACCCGCAATACCAGCGAAATCGAGCCCCCCGACGCGCCCATGTCCGCGAAGAACCGCCGCGCCATGGGCGCGGTGATGCTCGCCGTTGCGCTCGCAACGCTCGACACCGCCATCGCCAACACCGCGCTGCCAGCTATCGCCACCGACCTGCACGCGGCCCCCGCCGCCTCGGTGTGGATCATCAACGCGTACCAGCTCGCGATGGTCGCCACCCTGCTGCCGCTCGCCGCGCTCGGCGACATCATCGGCCACCGGCGCATCTATATCAGTGGCCTCGCGATCTTCACGGTCGCATCGCTTGCCTGCGCGCTCGCGCCCACGCTCACCGCGCTCGCCGGGGCGCGCGTGCTGCAGGGGCTGGGCGCGAGCGCCATCATGAGCGTGAACACGGCGCTGATCCGCTTTCTGTACCCGCCGCACCGGCTCGGGCGCGGGCTTGGCATGAACGCGCTGATCGTCGGCGTTTCGTTCGCCGTGGGTCCGACCATGGCCTCGCTGATCCTCTCCGCGGGCACATGGCCGTGGCTCTTCGCGATCAACGTGCCGCTCGGCGTGCTCGCGCTCGTGTTCGCGCTGCCCGCGCTGCCGCAGACGGCGCGCGGCAAGCACGCCTTCGACCCCGTCGCGGCGGTGCTCAACGTGATCACCTTCGCGGCGCTGATCTTCGCGCTCGGCGAGGCCGCGCAGCGCGCGCCCGGCATCGAAGTGGGCATTGCGGCCGTCGTGGCGCTGGTGTTCGGCGCGCTGCTGATCCGGCGCGAGGCCGGGCATCCCGCGCCCATGCTGCCCGTGGACCTGTTCCGCCGGCCGGTTTTCGCGCTTTCTTCAGTCACCGCGATCTGCTCGTTCGCGGCACAGGGCCTTGCGTTCGTTTCGCTGCCGTTCTATTTCGAGACTGTGCTGATGCGCAGCCAGGTGGAGACCGGCTTCCTGATGACGCCCTGGCCCGTGGTCGTGGCCGCCGCGGCGCCCATTGCGGGGCGCCTCTCCGACCGCTATCCGCCGGGCCTGCTCGGCGCGATCGGGCTCGCCATTCTCTCTGCGGGCATGGCGTCGCTGGCGCTGCTGCCCGCGCATCCCACGGTGACGGATATCGTCGTACGGATGGCGATCTGCGGCGCGGGCTTTGGCTTTTTCCAGTCGCCCAACCTGCGGGCGATCATGGCGAGCGCGCCGCCCGAGCGCAGCGGCGGCGCGAGCGGCACCATCGCGGTCTCGCGTCTGCTCGGGCAGACCACGGGCGCGGCGCTGGTGGCGCTGTGCTTCGGGATCGTGGGCCGGCACGGCCCGACGCTCGCCTTGGGCCTTGGCTGCGCCTTTGCGGGCGCGGCGGCCATTGCGAGTGGGCTACGGCTGTTCGCGCCGTCGCACCGGGCGGTGCAGCGCGGGTGATGCGGGCGGCTGAAGTCTGAGGCAAAGGCGCGCGGGAAAAGCGCGCCTTTTCCAGCACATCGACCGGCTTATCGCGCGAAGTAGCCCTTCACCGCCGCCACGAACGTGTCGATATCGGCGGCTGTCACGTCGAGGTGCGTGACGAAGCGCGACGCGTACAGCATCTGCGTGAGGATGCCGCGCTCCTTGAGATACGCCTCCAGCGGCGCGCAGTGTTCCTGCGGGAACTGCACGAACACCATGTTCGTGGCCTGCGACATCACCTTCACCTGATCGATCTGCGCGAGACCGGCGGCGAGACGCGCGGCGTTCGCATGGTCGTCGGCGAGACGCGCGACGTTGTGATCGAGCGCGTAAAGGCACGCGGCCGCGAGCACGCCCGACTGGCGCATGCCGCCGCCCAGCACCTTGCGCCAGCGATGCGCAGCGTCGATGAGCGCGCGGCTGCCCACCAGCACCGACCCCACCGGCGTGCCCAATCCCTTCGAAAAGCAGATCGACACCGAGTCGAAGCCCGCCGTGATCGCCTCGAGCGACTGGCCCGAGGCGACCGCCGCGTTGTACACGCGTGCGCCATCGAGGTGCGTGGCGAGACCGCGCTCATGCGCGAGCTGCGTGGCCTTCGCGACGTAATCCGCCGGCAGGACCTTGCCGCCAATGGTGTTTTCGAGCGCGAGCAGGCGCGTGCGCGCGAAGTGGTCGTCGAGCGGCTTGATCGCCGCGGCGATGCGCTCGAGCGGGATCGAGCCGTCTTCGGCATTGTCGAGCGGCTGCGGCTGGATGCTGCCCAGGACGGCTGCGCCGCCACCCTCGTACTTATAGGTGTGGGCCGCCTGGCCGACGATGTACTCGTCGCCGCGCGCACAATGCGCCATCAGCGCGGCGAGGTTGCTCTGCGTGCCGCTCGGGAAGAAGAGTCCCGCCTCCTTGCCCGCCTCTTGCGCCACGCGCGCCTGCAGGCGCAGCACGGTCGGGTCGTCGCCCCACACGTCGTCGCCGGTTTCGGCGCGGGTCATGGCGGCGAGCATGTCTTGGCTCGGACGGGTGACGGTGTCGCTGCGCAGGTCGATCATTGCGATGAAATCCTCGTGGTTAAAGCACGCGCGGGACGGACTGGCGCGCACCTGGTCGGGCGCGCGCTGCGCGGCGTGGGAACCATCGAGTGTATTTTCAAACGGCGGCCCAGCGCAATGCCGGGCCGGGCCGGGCCGGGCGCGAGGCGCGCTTGCGTCGTGCCTAGTGCGCGAGCAGCGGC
Organism: Paraburkholderia guartelaensis; assembly: GCF_004353905.1. Lineage (GTDB taxonomy): Bacteria > Pseudomonadota > Gammaproteobacteria > Burkholderiales > Burkholderiaceae > Paraburkholderia > Paraburkholderia guartelaensis. The sequence continues at coordinate 70,495 of NZ_SMOD01000036.1, forward strand.
AGCGGATCGACGGGCTTGCCGTCGCTACGGACTTCGAACTGAACGCCGCCCGAGCCCATTTCCGCGATCGGCTGGCCTTGCGAGACGGCGTCGTCTTCCTTCACGAGCAGCTTGCCGTTGCGGCCGTAAGCCGTCACGACCTGGTCGTTGTGCTTGATGATCACGAGCGGCCCGTACGCCTCGATACCCGTGCCCGCGTAGACCACGCGGCCAGCGGCAGCGGCCTTGACCTCCTCGCCGGGCGTGCCCCCGATCACGATGCCGGTAGATTTGCCCGGCACGAAGCGCTGCAGGATCGGTCCGCGCGCGGGCCACGCGAGCGCGATCGTGGGCGCGACGGGCGCCGGCATGGCCACGCCGGCGGCGGCGGGCGCGCCGCCAGGCATCTGCGCCTGCGGCGCAGCCGTTGCGTAGTTGGGCGGAGGCGCTACACGCAGCACCTGGCCTGGCAGGATCTGGGCGTTGGCGGAAGGCAGCTGGTTCCAGCTCGCGATGTCCTGCGGACGCTGGCCGAAGGCCCCGGCCACGCGCGAGAGCGTGTCGCCCGGATTGACGCGGTAGTAGCCCGCGGGCACGCCGCTCGTGGACACGGGGGGCGCGCTTTGGGACTCCCAGGGCGCAAAAGTGCTGCTACAGGCGCTGCAGACGAGCGTGAGGGCGGCCAGCGCCGCATACGCGCCCGGGTTTCGCCGTTGTCGTTTCATCTTGCTGTTCCTCGCTTGGTCCTCGCGTATGACGCAAAAATACGCATGTGGAGTGCGCGGCGGGCCGCAGGCGTTCGCTTGCGCGCCACATTCCGCGCGAATGAAGACGGAATAAGCCGGAAATGGCGAACGTCCCCCATTATATCGTTCATGCTCCAACCGCCTTTTTTCGCCGGCATGCTCGCCCGGCCTGCGTTTGCGCGGGTCAACGCCTATACTGGTTCACGCGTCACCCGATAATCAGATGAAAGGCCTCTCGCTGCAGTCCCATGGCCCTGAGGGATCCGAGAATGAACAAAGCCACCTTTCTTTCGCTGCAGCTCAACGTCGAAGATGTCACGTCGTCGCCGGGCCTCGTCGAATTGTTGAACAACCATCTCATCTTTGCGGCCGACGTGGCCGAAGCCGCCGACGAACTGGTCCAGCACGCCAGCATCGCACGGCTTTCCGGCGCCACCCAGGCGTCCGTGGAAATTCCCGCCGTAGTCATCGAGCGCTTGCGCGATGCGCTCGACACGCTGAGCGGCTATGACGAAACCTGGCTTTTCGCGCTCGAGCCCGGCCGTGCGCTCTTCGACGACATCGCACGCCGGCCTCGCCTGCTTCACTAGTACGCGAACCCGGAGCGGACGGCGCCCTACCCGCATCGCCCGCCCCATTTGCCTGCGCGCCGGCGCCTGCATGCCACGCTGCCGCGCGCGGAGCGCCTTGTTTTTGGCGCGCCAAACTGGGGGAACCGCCGTGAAATCCATTCTGAACCGCCGTAACACCGCGCTTTCCGGCGCGCCATCACGAATCCTGGCCGTTGCCCATGATGCCGCCACGCAGCGCGCCGTCGCAAGCGAAGCCGCGAGCCGCGTTTCGCAATCCGTGCCCGAGCCCACCGTTACGCCGCCCGAGGCCCCCGTCGAGGTCGAGTCCCGCGCGGAGCCGGCCGCAGGCGCGGCCGTGCCGTCCGAAGGCGCCGGCGGACCTCGGCCAGTGTCCACGCTCCATCCGGTGCCGGTCATGCCCGCGCACCTGAACGGCCGCCCGGTGCAGATCGCCGATGGCGCCGCATTCGAAGCGCTCCATGCCGCCGACGAGTTGATGACCTTTCGCGTCTATCGCTGCTTCGCCTATACGGTCAGCCTGTTCTTCCATCCGCCCACGCTCGGCTACTTCGTCGCGCTCCATCAGGAAAGCGTACTGTGGCGCGCGCTGAAAGCCAACGACCTCGACGCAGCCGGCTCGGCATTTCACCTGATGCAGGAGCAAGCCACGCGCCTCGCCGACGGCGAAACGCGCCGCGTGCAACTCGTCGCGCAAAATGCGGAGCTCACGAGGCAGATCGAGGAGTCCGAAGCCCAGGCCGAACGCCTGCGCGTGGACCTGCAGCGCCATGCGGAACAGGAGCAGACGGTGACGGGCCGCCAGCATCAGGTGCGCAAGGACGTGGCGCAGCTGGAGGCGCAGCGCATTGCCGCGCAGGCCCAGTTGAACAAGGCGCACCGGGCGCTGCATCAGCTCAAGGTCGCGACGAGCGAGGGCGTGCCCCATCTGCATGCGCGGTGATCACGCAAGCGGGCCCAGTTGCCGCGCGAATCGCCGGGCGGCTTCGAGGCCGAAGCGGGTCGGCGCCAGCTTCACGTCGCGCTCATGGTCGACGTCGATGCCCATGCGCCACGCCGCAATGCGCTTGCCGTAGCAAATCAGCGTATCGAGCGACTGCATGACGAAGACGATGGCGGGCAGCACCTGCTGGTACAGGGCTTGCGCCCGCTCGATGTCGCCTGAGCAATACGCGGCATAGACCTGCTGCTGCCAGTCGAAGCAGTCGGGCGCGACGATCATCCCCGCACAGCCCGCGCGCAGGTTGTCGAGCAATTCCAGGCCGCCGCGGCCGTTGAGCACGGGCATCAGATCGCCGATCTGCGCGATCGTTTCGGCAATCGTCACCGCAGGGCCTTCGCCCTTGAGCACACGAAAGTTCGGGCATTGCGCGGCAAGCGCGCGCAAACTGCCCGGCGAGAGCCCGACACCCAGATACTCCGGCGCGTTCTGTATGCCGACCGTCACGTCGAGCCCCGCCATCACGTCAGCGAAGAAGTCGAAATAGAACGATTCGGGTTGCGCAGGCTCGCCTTGAGCGCGCACGGGAGGCTGGAGGATCAGCCATGCCGCGCCGCGCTCGATCGCGTGTTGCGCGAATTCGCGCTGCGCCTGAACCGTGGGACCGCTCACCGTGACGGCGAGCGGCAGCGCGCCGCCGCTGTCCTCCTGCGCCCAGTCGATCACCTGCTCGCGTTCGGCGCGCGAGAGCTTGTTGACCTCGGTCGCGAGCCCGAGCATCGCGATGCCCGGCGCGCCGCCGCGCACGGCCGCTTCGACCTGGCGCCGCATGGCGGCGCGGTCGAGGCGGTTATCGCGATCGAAGAACGCATAAAGGATCGGGTAGATGCCGGCAATTGCGCCGGCGGCTTTGACTGGCGCGCTCATCGCGTGCTCCGGCATGATCAGTGGGAGTCGCGCGGCACGGCCGCACCGCTCGCGCCGACCAGAAAGTCCAGATCGGCGCCCTTGTCGGCCTGCAGCACGTGCTCGACGTAAAGCCGGTAATAGCCGCGCTCGGGCAGTTCGGGCGCCGTCCACTCCGTCTTGCGGCGCGCGAGTTCTTCGTCGGAGACTTCCAGATGCAGGCGCCGCGCTGCGACGTCCAACTCGATCATGTCGCCCGTGCGCACGAGCGCGAGCGGACCGCCCGCCGCCGCTTCGGGCGACACGTGCAGCACGACCGCGCCATACGCCGTGCCGCTCATGCGGCCGTCCGAAATGCGCACCATGTCGGTAATGCCCTTTTGCAGCACCTTCTTCGGCAGCGGCATGTTGCCGACCTCGGCGAAGCCCGGATAGCCCTTGGGCCCCGCGCCTTTGAGGACCATGATGCAATGCTCGTCGATATCGAGCGAAGCGTCGTCGACCTTCGCGTGCAGTTCCTCGACGTTCTCGAACACCACCGCGCGGCCGCGATGACGCAACAGCGCGGGCGTGGCGGCCGAAGGCTTGATGACCGCGCCGTCGGGTGCGAGGTTGCCCTTGAGCACGGCGATGCCGGCTTTGGGCTTGAACGGTTGCGCAAATGAAGTAATGACTTCGGCGTTGTAGTTCGGCGCGTCGGCCACGTTTTCCCAGATGGTTTTGCCGTTGACGGTCAACGCGTCCCGATGCAGCAGCCCTTGCTCGCCCAGTTGCCGCAGCACCGCAGGCAGGCCGCCGGCGTAATAAAAATCCTCCATCAAATAATGGCCCGATGGCTGCAGATTCACGAGGCACGGAACATCGGAGCCGAGTTCCCAGTCGTCGAGCGAAAGCGGCACGCCGATGCGCCGCGCGAGCGCAATCAAATGCACGACGGCGTTGGTCGAGCCGCCGATGGCCGCGTTGGTGCGGATCGCGTTTTCGAACGCCGCGCGGGTGAGGATCTTCGACATCGTGAGGTCCTCGCGCACCATCTCGACAATGCGCCGCCCGGCGAGTTGCGCGAGCACCTGGCGGCGTGCATCGACAGCGGGAATGGCCGCGTTGTGCGGCAGCCCCATGCCCAGCGACTCGACCATCGAGGCCATCGTGGACGCCGTGCCCATGGTCATGCAGTGGCCGCGCGAGCGGTTCATGCACGACTCCGCCTCGACGAATTCGGCCTGCGACATCGTCCCCGCGCGCACTTCCTCCGACATCTGCCACACACCCGTGCCCGAACCGATCTCATGGCCCCGGAAACGCCCGTTGAGCATCGGGCCGCCCGAGACAGCGAGCGCGGGCAAGTTGCACGACGCCGCGCCCATCAGCAGCGCAGGCGTGGTCTTGTCGCAACCGACGAGCAGAATCGTGCCGTCGATCGGATTGCCGCGAATCGACTCTTCGACGTCCATGGAGGCGAGGTTGCGAAACAGCATCGCGGTGGGCCGCAAGTTTGATTCGCCGAGCGACATGACGGGAAATTCGAGCGGCAGACCGCCGGCTTCGTACACGCCTTTTTTCACGTACTCCGCGAGTTCGCGAAAATGCGCGTTGCACGGCGTGAGTTCCGACCACGTATTGCAGATGCCGATGACGGGGCGGCCGTCGAACGCGTCGTGTGGGATGCCCTGATTCTTCATCCACGAGCGGTGAATGAAGCCGTCCTTGTCGGCTTTGCCGAACCAGGCCTGGCTGCGCAAGGGCTTGCGGGGGGAGCGGGTCATGGCGGGGCGTCTCCTGTAGCGGTGCAACTGTCAGGGAAACTGCCGCCCGATCATAGGAGTGGGAAGTGTCTGAATTTTTGTGTGCAAGGCAGATAAAAACCTGCCGTCTGGCAGGTCATCAATTGCATTCTACAAATGATTCCTGGTGAAGCGATCCTCGTAGAGGATCGCGAACTGGTTCATCGCGGCTTTCCAGTCATGTGCGGCACGGCTCCAGTCAGCCGTGATATTGCGCAAGGCCAGCCACAGCAGTTTGGTCGCGGCCTCGTCCGTGGGGAAGTGCCCACGCGTCTTGACGATCTTGCGTAGCTGGGCGTTCACGCTTTCAATGGCGTTGGTCGTGTAGATCACTTTGCGC
>NZ_SMOD01000037.1 GCF_004353905.1 Paraburkholderia guartelaensis
AGGCATCACGCGGAGACTACGAGCGATGATCAGACGGCGCAGTGCGATCGAGCCAGCCATCGGCCACATGAAGACAGATGGCAAACTCGATCGGAACTGGCTGAAGGGAGCGCTCGGTGACGCGATGCACGCTGTGCTATGCGGCGCCGGTCACAACCTGCGGATGATCCTGAGGAAGCTGCGGCTTTTTTACGCCCTTGTTCTCATCGCCCTGTTCTTCGCTGTCGATCAGAGAGCATCCGCCCGCTGACGCCGATGTTGCCGATGACGGCCAAAACGAATTGTTCAGGGGCGACTCGATAGCGGCGCGCGCCGGTCGGAACTGCTATTCGGCCGCGAGCGCGAGATGAACCGGCTGCTGCAGGCGGTGCTCGATGCATCGGTGGGCGAACCCACGCCGCTCGTGCTGGTCGAGGGGCCGGCCGGTATCGGCAAAACCGCGCTGGTTCAGCATTTGCGGCAGCGTCTCGCCGATACGCCGCACGAATTCGCTCAAGGCAAATGCGAGCAGGCGGACGGCGCGAAGCCATACGCCAGTCTCGGCCGCGCGCTTCATTCGTTGCTGCGCAATGCCCTTGGCTATCTGCCCGCGGATTTCGAGCAGCTTCAGCGGCGTATTGCCGACACGCTGGCGGACGAAGTCTCCATCGTCACCACGATTTTTCCCGAACTCGCACGCATCGTCGGAGAGCACGCGTACCGGCCGGCGGTGTCGGCGCATGCGGAACGTCCGCGCTTTCTCGACGCCATGACGCGGCTGCTGGGCACGTTCGCCGTACGCGGGCGGCCGCTGATCTTTTTCCTCGACGATCTGCAATGGGCCGACGAAGGCACGGTGGAAGTGCTCACGCACGCCGCGCGCAGTCTCGCCGGCCGGCATGTGCTGTTCGTGGGCGCGATGCGCGAGAACGAAGGCAACGGTATCGGTCCGCGCGGCGGCGCGCTGCGCGCGGACGGCCTCTGGCAGAAACTGCCCTTGGGTCCGCTATCACAAGACGATGTCGGCGCCTTGTTGACGGCATTGCTGCCGGGCACGGTCGATCAGTTCGACATGCTAAGCAGTGCGATCTGGCGCTGCACCGGAGGCAATGCGCTCTTCACGATCGAGTTCGTGCGAGCGCTGATCGAAGACGGCGTGCTCGCCTGCAGCGAGGCTACGCAGGAATGGCAGGCAAGCGTTCCGGCCATCGAAGGGCGTATGCGCACGCCCAATCTGATCGAATTGATCTCGGGAAAGATCGCCACATTGAGCGCCAACGCAAGGGCGGTGCTGCGGTGCCTCGCGTTGCTCGCAGAGCCGGCCGTGCTCAATACGATCGTGGCGGCCATGCGGCTCACCGGGGCGGAGGTCAAGGCGGGCTTGAGTGAAGCGGTGGAAGCGCAGCTTCTCAATCTGAACGACGAGCTTTACGCGTTTGCGCACGACCGCGTGCGAGACGCGGTGTACTACGGATTGAGATTCGACGAGCGCGAAACCGGCCACCTGGAGATTGGCCGTGAATTGCTGGCCAGCCGCGAATATCAGGCGCAATCCATTAGCGTATTCGTCGTTGCGAATCAGTTGAACGAAGCGGTGTCCATTGTGACGTCGCCCGAGCAGCGCTACCAGTTCGCCATGGTCAATCTCGAGGCCGCGCGCAGCGCCAAGGAGGCCACGGCCTACGCTTCGGCAATCTCCTATCTCTCGCACGCACGCACCTTTCTTCAAGGGAGTTCGGCGCCGGACGAGGTTGGTGCGCTGATCGATCTGCGTTGGGGCGAGTGCGAGTTTCTCTGCATGGAAATCAATCCGGCGTTGCGCCGCCTGAATAACGTGCGCGCCGGTTTGCTCGACTTCAGGAGTCGCGCCGCATTGGCCCGCCTTCGGGCGGCGCTCTACGTGACGAACGACCAGCCCGATATTGCGGTGGCGGTCGGCCTGCGCTATCTCGCGGAAGAGGCCGAAGTCATGCTGCCGCTGATGCCGACAGCGGAAGACGTCGATCGCGAATACAAGCGGTTTCGCCTGTTGTTTGCGGGACGCAGCATCGACGCGCTGCTCGGTTTGCCCATGTTGCAGGACGAAGGCATGCGCAATGCGATGGACGTGCTCGCCGACCTGATTCCGGCGGCGCTCTTCACCAGCCAGCGCCTCGTCGAACTGCTCATTCTCCGCATGACGAATATGGGCCTGCAGCATGGTCATTCCGACGCCTCGTGTTACGCCTACGTTTGCCTGAGCTGCGTGGTCGGGGCGCGATACGGCGACTACGCAACTGTCGCGCGATTCGGCGAGCTGGCGATGCGTTTGCCGGCGGAACGCGGCATCGCGCAATATCAGGGGCGCGTGCAGATGTGCTACGGCACCGTCAATTTGCCCTGGACCGGGATGGCGTCGTCGGCGCGGCGACACATCGAGGAATCGATACGGCGCACTGCGCAGGAAGGGGACATCACATTCTCGGTCTACGCTCGGCGCAACCTGGCGGCGAACCTGATCTTCGCGGGCGTCTCGCTTTCAGACGCGCAGCAGTGCGTGGAAGACGCGATCAAGGTGGCGCGCCAGGCGGGATTCTCGCTGATCATCGACGCCGTTCTCGCCCAGGCGTGGCTGATTCGCGCCATGCGCGGCGTGCCCGTCGACGTGGGGGTGGAAGACCCCAACGCCGATTACATGGCTTTGCTCAAGGAGTGTTTGAGCAGAGAGTCGAATCGCGACCTCGCGGCGTTTTCGTTCTGGACTTACCAGCTTCAGACCGCCTATCTGTTCGGCCACTATTCGACGGCATTGCGCGCCGAAGATGAAGCGAGCCGCACGGCCTGGTCGTCGCCGGCGTTCATCGAGATGGTGGATTTCATCTTCTACCGCGCGCTGCTCAGGCTCGCGCTGAGCCGTCAGTCGACGGGCGAAGCGCGCGACGTGCATCTGCAGGTCGTGCAGGAGCAACTGGCGGTGCTCGACGTATGGGCGGACGAGTCGCCCAATAACTTCCGCTCGCGCGAGCGGCTGGTGCGCGCCGAACTGGCGTTCACGCAGGGCGACACGGCGAGCGCGCAAGGACTCTACGAGGAAGCGATAGCGCTTGCCGAGGAAACGCGGGCATTCCATCTTCAAGGCCTTTCCAGGGAACTGGCCGCGCGCTTTTGCGCGCATCAGGGCTGGCATGCGGCGGAGCAGGGCTACCTCGTGCAGGCGCGCAGCGCGTACGCTTGCTGGGGCGCCGACGCGAAAGTCAGGCAACTCGAAGAAGAATTCCCTTCGCTGGTCGTCGCGCGAGCCGCGTTGCCTCGGGCCACGGGCCTGACGCTCGGCGGCACCGAGCATCAGTTCGACGTGGATGCGGTGATCCGCGCAGCGCAAGCCTTGTCGGGCGAAATCTCGCTGCCGCAGCTCATACAGGTTTTGCTGGACATCGCGCTGCAGTACGCCGGCGCCGACCGCGTCGTGCTGTGCCTTCTCGAACAGGGCATGCTCAATGTCGTTGCGCAGGCTACTGTTGGCAATGGAGCAGTGGAGGTGAACTTCGAGCGCACGACAGCGTTATCGGACATTGTGCCCGCCTCAATTGCGTACACGACGCTGCGGACCAAGGAGTCAGTTCTGCTGGACGATGCGCTGGCCGACTCGCACTACGGCATCGACGCGTACGTTAGATCGCACCGCTCGCGCTCAATCATGTGCGTGCCGCTGATCAAGCAAGGTGAACTCACAGGCTTGCTTTATCTGGAGAACAGCCAGATATCGGGCACGTTTACGCTGGCGCGCCTGCGCATACTCGAGGTGCTTGCCTCGCAGGCGGCCATTTCGCTCGAAAACGCGAAGCTTTACCAGAATATCGAGTCCGAGCACGAACGGCGCGCGGCGGCGGAACGGCATCTTCGCGACACGCAAGGCAAGCTGGATCGTGCCGCGAATCTCACGGCGCTCGGCGAGCTGGTTGCGTTTATCGTTCACGAAGTCAGTCAGCCGGTCAGTGCGATCGGCATGAGTTCGATCGCCGCCATGCAGTGGCTTCAACGCGATGTGCCCAATCTGGGCGAGGCGATCGAAATGCTCGAACAGATTTCGACGAGCAGCCAGCGCGCGGCCAATATCGTCGAGAGCATCCGGGCGATGGTCAGAAAGTCGCCGCCGAAGTTCGGCCCCATGGATATCCATGAAGCGATCCGCGAAGTGGTGGGGCTGCTGCGTGAGCAGCTACACAGCGGGGGCGTGCGCGTGACCGGCAACTTCGCGACACAGGCGCTGCGCATCGAAGGCGACCGCATCCTGCTTCAGCAGGTGATCATGAACCTGATATTGAATGCGCTCGAAGCGATGAGCGAGGCGTCAGGAGGCGATAAGCAGATCGAGATCCAGACGTCCGGCGATGCGTGCGCCGCGCTGTGGGTGTCGGTCACCGACACGGGCCCGGGTATTGCCGGGAAGGTCATGCACAATCTATTCGACTCGCTCGCGACCACGAAAGACGCGGGCATGGGGATGGGGTTGTCGATCTGCAAGTCGATTGTCGAAGCACACGGCGGACAGATCGAAGCGAGTTCGCTGGAGGGGAAAGGGGCGTGCTTCCGGTTCTCGCTGCCTCAAGGCAGCGGCAGGCGCGACCGGACGCTGTGCTGATCGCAGGCGGATGGCCTGCCTGGATGCTGGAGCGGGAGACGAGTCTCGAACTCGCGACCTCAACCTTGGCAAGGTTGCGCTCTACCAACTGAGCTACTCCCGCATATCTGGCTCCCCGACCTGGGCTCGAACCAGGGACCTACGGATTAACAGTCCGGCGCTCTACCGACTGAGCTATCGGGGAATCAAGGAGGCCGGATTGTACAGGAGATTTTTTGATCCTGCAGCTTTTTCCTGACAAATTTCGATGAGGCAGATTGCGGGCGATTTGGTTAGAAATTTAACGGTTTACGATGTATTACTTACGATCAATCGGCTTTGGATCGTTTCGTGGCTCCACCGCGCCACGCAAGTCTGGATCTACCCATGGGGCCACTGCTTGTCTATCGTAGGCGGCATCTCAACCCGAACCGTAGAGGAAGCCAAACGATGTCCCTTGCCGATGCCGTCAACGAACCTGCCGCCGACACCAGCGCGGCACCTTCGCAACGCACCCGTGTGCGCCGGATCGCGCGGCGCGCGCACTATGATGCGGCGACGCTGCATGCGATTCTTGACGAAGCCTACGTCTGCCACGTCGCCTTTAGCGACGAGCACGGCGTGCATTGCATCCCCACCGCATGCTGGCGCGAGGGCGATCATCTCTACATTCACGGTTCGAACGGCAGCCGCATGCTGCGCCTCGCGGCCGATGGCGCCGAGGTTTGCGTGACGGTTACGCATCTCGACGGCCTCGTGCTCGCGCGCTCGGCGTTCAATCATTCGATGAACTATCGTTCCGCGGTGATCTACGGCGTCTTCGAGGTGGTGGCCGAGGAGCACAAGGCTGCCGTGCTCGATGCCTTCATGGAGCACATCGCACCGGGCCGCAGGCATGAAGTGCGCGCGGGCAATCACAAGGAACTGGCGGCGACCACGGTCATGCGCATTTCGCTCGCGGAGTTCGTGACGAAGATCCGCACGGGCGGCCCGAAGGACGACGAGGAGGACATGGATCGTCCCGTCTGGGCAGGCGTGTTGCCGTTGACGCTCGCACCGTTGCCGCCCGTGGCCGATACCGCAATGCCGGAACGCGAGGCCCCCGCTTACGTGAAGACCTGGTCAAACCGGCACGACGGCTGACCACGGATTGCGGCGTTCACCGCGCCGACGTGAGGGCGCGCACCTTCGCGCGCAGCGGGTCGATGGCAAACTCGCGCGCACGGCGAAGGACGCGCCGCAACTGCTCCGCGGCAAGGGGAAACTCGACGAGCCTGCCACGCCATGTGAGTACGACGAAATGCGATTCGTACCAGCTCTTATGATTTGACCACCGCTCCTTATAGCTCGAGAAGTATGGCCGGAAGTCGAAATCACGGCCGTTCGCGAGCGCCCATCGCGCCATGTTGTCGACAAGCAGGTTGCCGACGGAACGGGCAGCATAGGCTTCGTCATACGTCGTGACGAAATACTCGAGTTTGCGCGGCCCGGTCAGGTTCACGGCTGCCGCAATGGGAACGCCGTCCAGTTTGACGAACGAGACCAATGGCGTCGTGACGAGATTGGTCCGCTCGGCGAGTTCGATGAAGAAGTCACGGACGTCGTCATTCATGAGAAAAGGCGCGTCAAGGCCACGTGAGAGCACCCAGTTGCGCTTTGTCGCAAAGAGCCACGTGAGCACCGCTCGGGCGTCGCTGACGTCCTTGCACCAGCCGTACTCAACCGCACCGTCCTCCGAAAGCCGCCTTGCGAGACGTCGCAACGGGCGCCGCAGCGAGTCGGGCCTCGTGGCAATGAAGGCGTCGAAGGTGGGGAACCGGGACAGCTCCATGGAGTAGCCGGACAGCAGACGCCAGCGTTCCGGAAGCGCGCGCAATACCCATGACAGCGACGCACGCGAGAGCGCCTCGTGTAGAGGGCTCTTGCACTCGACGAACCGTATTTCCAGCACGTCGGCGTCGACGCTGCGCAATGCATCGACGGCGGCGTCGTAGAAGCGCCTGTCACCGCGATCGGATACGAGCGGGCCACCGTATTCCTCGTTGCTTCCGCAGCCAAGTGCGCGCGCGACCCGGCATGCGCCTTCGCGCGCAATGGACAGCGGCCAAAGCGCGACGAGCGCGGCGCCGTCGTAGACGAGTGCGACACTGACCGACGCGCCGCGGGAAAATGCCTTGGCCGCCGCAAGTTCGCAGTAGGTGAATTCGAGCGTGGCTGGGCACGCGGTGCAGACGGCCTCCCAGGAGGGTTGCAGCTTCAGGAAGTCCTCGTGGGTGCTGCATACGCGAATCTCGTGACGAATACTACCCGTGTCCGCGCGGGCAGCGACGTCGGGAAGGAAAACAGTCTCGGTCGGTGAATTTCGCATTATCTTGTCCCGGTAGTCCGATTCGGCGGAGCGTCAATCTCACATTTTCCTTATCGATATGCACTCCGAACGAGATACGTATGAACATCGGAGACATATCGATATGATCCATCGAAATAAGACGCGCAGCGCAGGGAAGTATTCCGATTGCTTGAAATTGGCGGCGGACGACTAATGCGTGGTAGAAGCGTGGTAGGAGGAATGCGTGCTTGCGGTAAAACGCACCGCACCATCTTATGAGTGCGTTTGGCGCTCGGCATGAGTTGCCTGCGGATTAATCGGTTGAATCATCAACCAGGTGGAGATCCGACCGAAGGCGGACACGGCTATTGCCGAGCCCGCAAGACTTGCCTGTGATTGGATGCGCCCGGTTCCGATCAGGAGATGGCGGACCAGAGCATGCTGGCGATGGCGACGACGTAGAACACACCCGTGATGATTGCCGCCACGCGCAGTGGCCGGCCAACTGCCGAACTACTGGTGATAATGACCAGGCTTATCCCTATGCCGATCAGCGCAAGCACAAAGAGTCGCGGCAGCAGACTCCAGCCATCCAGCCCAACCTTGAAGATCGACCAGCTCAGGGCGGCGGCGAACATGCCGAAATACCACCATAGTCCCGCGGAGCGGTTCCATAGCATGAGGATGCCAGCGCCGATCAGTGCAACACCGGCAACAAAGTAGTAAGGCGCGTGGCCCATCCAGGGTATCCACCCGCCCAGCACTGCGAAAGCTGCGCCGACGAGGATTATCCATTCTGCGGTCTCGGCAGGAGACGTCCAGCGGCGGTAAGACATAAAAGTCCCCCTAATGCAGACAAACCGGGCTTTGCAGCGAGCATGACTGAAGTCTGAAATTGACTCATCGAATCATCGATGAAGAAGCTCATTGCAAAGTCCCACGTTGATGCTAAGCAGCCGATGTGCCCAGGTCAAGAGTGATAACCCCTCGAAGTTGTAAGAACTTAGGAACATATTCGCATTCAATTTTTGCGCGCGAAAGAAATGCGAGTCGATGGTATTGGCGCTAGTCGACATTACCGGGTCGATGCGATTTTCGCGGCAAGAGTTGCAGGGCATGCCTGCATGCGAAGAGACATGCGTCAACATTACTTCCCGCGCTCGGGTCGAGAGTTGGACGTTGAATAGCGTGCAGTTGGTCCATATCGCCAGCAGCGCTTTCGATCTGAAAAATACTTGGTTCGTTCGCACACGCGATGCAGATACGCTGCGTACTTCGCCAGCGCGAAGGTTCAAGGCAGCGCAAGGGCAACGAGAAAAGAAGGAAATACCATAATGAAAAGCTGCATCTGGGGCGCAGTGCCAGGCGCACTGTTGACGGCACTTCTGGTCGTGGCATCGACTTCCGCAAATGCGGATCGTCTGGACGACATCAAGCGGGCGGGCGTGTTGCGCGTTGCTGCATTCGACAGCAATCCGCCGTTCGGTTTCGTCGACTCGAAAGACAATCAGATCGTCGGGCTCGACGTGGATTATGCGCGCGCCGTCGCCAAAAGCCTTGGTGTAAAGCTCGAAGTTCAACCCACCAATCCCGCCAATCGCATTGCCTTTCTGAAGTCGGGCAAGGTCGATCTGGTATTCGCCAACTTTACGATCACCGACGATCGCAAGAAGGAAGTCGATTTCAGCACGCCGTACTTCGCGTCCGGCACCCAGTTCATTGCGAAGAAGGGCGTGTTGAAGTCTCCGGAGCAGCTCAATGGTCTGCGTATCGGCGCGGATAAAGGTACGACCAACGAGCAGCAGGTGCGCGCGAAATTCCCGAGCGCAACCATCGTCGCTTACGATGACACGCCTTTCGCGTTCGCTGCGCTGCGCACGGGCAATGTGCAGGCGATCACGCAGGACGGCCCGAAGCTCGTCGCGCTGCTTGCACGCTCGCCGGACAAGGCGAGCTATGAGATTTCCCCGTTCACGATCTCGAACGACTATGAAGGCGTTGGCGTGCCCAAAGGCGAGACGCGTTTGCTCGATGTAGTGAACAGCACGCTGACGCATCTGGAAAGCGACGGCGAAGCCGCACAGATTTACGACAAGTGGTTCGGCCCGAAGAGTGCGGCGCCGCTGCCCCGTCTCTTCAAGATCGGCGACCCGCAAAAGAACAGTTGAGCGCCGCGCCTGATTCATGCACAACTGGCTTGAACCGAAGTATCTCGCGTGGCTCGAACAGGGTTTCTTCGTCACGCTGATGCTCTCTGCCTGCGCGGCGTCGTGTGCGACGCCGCTGGGCTTTCTGCTGGCGGTTGCGCGCACGGCCCGCACCCGCGCGATCGCGCGCGCTGCGGCACTCTACGTGTTCGTCTTCCGCAATTCTCCGCTGCTCGTTCAATTGCTGTTTTGGTACTTCGGAGCCGCGGCTGTGTTGCCTTCCGACTGGATGACCTGGCTCAACACGCCGCACGTGGCATCGTTCGGGCCGCTCATGCTGCGCTGGCCGAGTTTCGAACTGTTCGCCGGCTGGGTTGGATTGACGTGCTACACCACGGCGTTCATCGGCGAAGAGTTTCTGGCCGGCATGCGCGGCGTGAAGCACGCACAGTGGCAGGCGGCTGCGGCGCTGGGCATGAGCCGTTACGCGACCCTGCGCTACGTGATCCTGCCGCAGGCGCTGCGCATTGCGACGCCGCCGCTCGCCGGCCAATACATGAACGTAATAAAGAACTCGTCGCTGACGATGGCGATAGGCGTCGGCGAGTTGTCGTATATGTCACGGCAGGTCGATACCGAAAGCTTCAGGACCTTCCAGGCATTCGGCACTGCGACCGTATTCTATGTGCTGGCCATCGCGATCATCGAGGTTGCGCTGGTGCTCTGGCAACGCGCCGGCCTGCGCGGTTTGCAGCGAGGCCGTGCGTGAACGAGTTCGAGTGGTGGCCTGCTTTGCGTTATTTGATGATCGGCGCGTTTCCGGCGGGACCGCTGGGAGGCGTTGCGCTGACGATCGCGCTCTCAGTCGTGTCGGCGCTGCTGGCGGCCCTGATCGGATTCGCGCTTGGCGTTGCGCTCGCGATGACGCGCGGCGTCGTACGTCTCGCGCTGACCGCCGGGATCGCGTTCTTTCGCGCGATACCCGTGCTGATGCTGATTTTCTGGACCTTCTTCCTGATGCCGATTCTGCTGCACGTCGACGTTCCCGGCCTTGCGACCGTTGTGTGCGCGCTGGCGTTGATCGGCGGCGCGTATCTGTCGCATTCGGTCTATGCCGGCATCACGTCGATCAGCGAAGGGCAGCGGCAGGCAGCGCTTTCGCTGGGCTTGACGCGCTGGCAGGCATTACGCGAAGTCATCCTGCCGCAAGCCGTGCGGGTGATGATGCCGTCGTTCGTCAATCAGTGGGTGGCGTTGATCAAGGACACGTCGCTCGCCTATATCGTCGGCGTGCCGGAATTCACGTTCCTGGCCAATCAGCTCAATAACCGTCTGCTGGTGTACCCGGCGCAAATCTTCCTGTTCGTCGGGCTCGTGTATCTGCTGCTGTGCGGGGCGTTGCAGTGGATCGCCAATGCGCTGCTCGCGGGCCGTGAGCCAGGCTTTTGACCGACGCGCACAAATGTTGTTCCCGTGCAGTTCTTTATCTTGAGTGCTCACCTAACTACGATGCGTTGGCCAGCTTCATACAACCGTATGCAGCCCTTCATAGACATCGAGGTGAATCATGAAACTGAAAGTTGTGGCTTCGGCCCTGTCAATCGCTGTGGCGCTCGCCGCGCCTGCTGTCGCATTTGCTCAATCAAACGGCGCGCTCACCCGCGCGCAGGTTCGCAATCAGCTCATCCAGCTGGAAAAAGCGGGGTATCGCCCCGGAGACGGTGATCAGACGACTTACCCTCAGCAGATCCAGCAGGCCGAAGCGCGAGTGGCCCGTACAGCTGCGGCGTCGAGCGGCTATGGCGGGGTAGCCAGCGGGACTTCCGCATACGGGGAAGCGACGGCAGCTGCACCCCAAGCGGGTGTGCCGGGTCTGCGACCGATCTATTCCGGCCAATGACTCACTGGATTGATGAGGATGACGACATAACTGCGAACACCGGCCCGGGCAGTTGCTGCTCGGCCCGGTCTCGGATCAGCAGGATCCGGGAGTGTCGCCCCCGGGAATATGCCGATTTGCGCGAATGAAATTCTCGTGCTAATTTTTCATGAAATTTAACATGAAAAATTTCACGCGCGCTCATGTTCGCTCAATCGACTCGTCATATCGAAAGCTATTACGCACGTCACTACGCAGAGAGCGGCGCGTTGCCCGAGCGCCCCGCGCTGGCGGGCGATTACGACGCGGACGTCCTGATCGTGGGCGCGGGTTTCAGCGGCCTGCACACGGCGTTGCGGCTGGCGCTGGCCGGCCGGCGCGTAGCGGTCGTCGAGGCGAGCCGCGTGGCGTGGGCCGCCTCGGGGCGCAACGGCGGTCAGGCGCTCCTCGGCTGGTCGTGCGACATGCCGCCGTTCGAGCAGGCGCTGGGTTTGGCGGGCGCGCGCGAGTTGTGGGACAGCATGCGCTGGGCTGCCGCCGAAGTGCGCGAGTTGCCCGCGCGGCACGGTTTCGACATCGACTACCGGCCAGGCAGCCTGTGGGCGGCGGTCCGGCGCTCGCGTGTCGCCATGCTCGAAGCCGCGCGCGACGAGGCCGAGCAAA
Organism: Paraburkholderia guartelaensis; assembly: GCF_004353905.1. Classification (GTDB taxonomy): domain Bacteria; phylum Pseudomonadota; class Gammaproteobacteria; order Burkholderiales; family Burkholderiaceae; genus Paraburkholderia; species Paraburkholderia guartelaensis. Next base: position 11,598 of record NZ_SMOD01000037.1, read on the forward strand.
AGTGGGGCTACGACCGCCTGCGCCTCATCACCGAGCCGGAGATGCCGGAGTGGATCGCCAGCCGCCGTTATCGCGCGGCGCTCTACGACCCCGAGGCGGGGCATCTCGACCCGCTCAAGCTTGCGCTCGGCCTCGCCGACGCCATTGAGCGCGCGGGCGGAGCGATCTTCGAGCAGAGCCGCGTGCTCGAGTACCGCGAAACGCCGGGCGGCTACGTGGCGAGCACGCGCGAAGGTTCGGTGCGCGCCGGCACGCTGGTGCTCGCCTGCAACGCCTACATCGACCGGCTCGATAGCGATCTGGCTGCCCGTGTGTTGCCCGTGGGCACCTGGCAGATCGCCACACGCAGGCTCGACCCTGCGCTTGCTCGCTCGCTGCTGCCGCGCAACAGTTGCGTGATCGACAATCAGTTCGTGCCGGACTACTTTCGCCTGAGCCCGGACGATCGCCTGCTGTTCGGCGGTGCGTGCACATATCTTGGCGGCATCCCGAAGGACATCGGCGCCGCGATCCGCCCGAGTCTCGAGCGTGCATTTCCGCAACTGCGCGGCATCGAATTCGAATACGCGTGGGGCGGTCACATCGACATCAGCATCCGCCGCACGCCAGACGTCGGTCACCAACGCGATCGCTACTGGCTGCAGGGCTTTTCCGGGCACGGCATTCTGCCGACGCTCGCTGCGGCGCGCGCCGTTGCCGACGCCATCCTCGGCGAGCCGCGCTTGCTCTCGCTCTATGAGCGCATTCATAATCCGCGCTTTCCGGGCGGCGAGCGCTTCGCCGCGCCGCTCGAGGCGCTCGGCAAGCTGTGGTATCGCCTGCGCGACGTCGTGTGACAGAGAGAACCGCATGGACCAGCAGGACGAAATCGAAGGCCTCGCGATCCTCATTCGCGATCTGCGCAAGCACAAGAAGGTGACGCTCGCCGAACTCGCGCAAAAGATCGGCCGCTCGGTGGGGTTTCTTTCTCAGGTCGAGCGGGGGCTTTCGCGGCCCACAGTGGCGGATCTCACGGCCATCGGCGAGGCGCTGCAGACGCCCACCACTTACTTCTATAGTGTGAGCATGCCGCGCGAACTGCCGTGGGTCACGCGGCCAGGCGAGCGGCGCACGCTTTACTACGGCGGCGGCATTACGGACGTGCTCGTTTCGCCCAGCATGTCGTCAGGTTTCTCGATGCTGGAGAGCCGGCTCGATCCCGGCGCGACGAGCGGCGAGCGCCCCGTGGACGACAGCGACGAGCAGGGCGGCTTCGTGCTCGAAGGCGAACTGACGATCTGGGTGGAGGGGAGCGACGAGCCTGTGTCGCTGCGGGCCAACGACAGCTTCCAGTTGCCGGCCCGTCGCCGCTTTCGCTACGCCAATCTCGCCGATGCACCCGCGCGCGTGCTATGGGTTTTCACCTGAGCCTGGCTGTCGCGACCGAACGCGGCGAGTAGGCTGGTAATCAGCATCACTGATCAATACATCGGCTAACCGGGCGATTTCCTTTCGCGCAGACGACACGAAAGGCGTTCATGCTGTCTTACGTTGCGCAATTGAAAGACATGCACGCGATTCGGCCGGCCGCCGTCCCCGGTTTGGATGACGGCTTCGAAGCTGCGTGGCGCCCCGTTCGCCCCGCTCGAACCTCCCGGCTGGCTCGCCGGATGCCGCGAAGGCGGCGTTCCCGAGGGTGACAGCAGGCAGCCGGCTGTCCCGGCGAGACATTTTTTCAGGCCTGGTCAAAATCGGAAATATTGCCGATTTTGGTTATGCCTCAGAGCTGATCTGCACGAATCGTTCCTGTATAAACCCGTTTAAAACCGCCGCAATGTCGTTTTTGTGCATTTTTGCCAATTTTTAACGTGTTTTTGTCTACACACTGACTCCGTGTTGTGCTATTGATTCGGCTTTCGCCGTCATGCACGTGGGAGGCAAAACACGTGCCGGGCGGGCGATCGGCGCGTTTCCATATGCAACGCGATTTGCCTGTTTTGCCCGCGTGAGGTAGGGTATGCAGGTTTTCTCAACTCAACACAGGTAGCAGATGAACAAACAGGAACTCATTGACGCAGTCGCCGCTAGCACGGGCGAGACCAAGGCAGCCACGGGCGCAGCTATCGACGCGATCCTCGACGTCGTGACGCGTGCGGTCACCTCGGGTGACTCCGTGCAACTCGTCGGCTTCGGCTCGTTCTCGACTGGCCAGCGTGCCGCCCGCGTGGGCCGCAACCCTGCCACGGGCGCGGAGATCCAGATTGCCGCCGCCAAGACGGTGAAGTTCACCGCTGGCAAGGCATTCAAGGACGCTGTCAACGCGTCGTGATGCCAAGCCGCCGCCATGGCGGACGCGCGCTGCCGGCTCGCTTGCTGGCGCGCGACGCAGCATCACGCCAGTGCGGTGGCCTGCACTCGGGCACGTGGCTTCAGGCCGCTAGCCTGAGTGTGTGAAACGAGGGCGCAAGGCCCTCGGCAAGCCGGCATGTTCACATGCCGGCCGCTTTTTCTTCCCTGCTTTTCTTACGGTATCCGAAGCGTTTCTCGCGCATCGGGCTTCAGGCGTCACGCGCTGCGTCGGCTTCCAGCGACGTGCGGCTCGTTTCGTTGCGGCGGCGCTTGGCCTCGTACATCGCCGCGTCCGCTTCACGCAGCATCGCTTCCACGCTTTCGCCTTCCTCGCAGCTCGCGAAGCCCATTGAAAAACTCAGCTTCGGTCCGCCGTAAAACTGGTTGTTCAATTCCACCAGTTTGTTGATGCTGTCCACCACGGTTTCCGCATCGCGCAGGTCGGCGCCGGGCATCAACACGGCAAATTCGTCGCCGCCGATGCGCGCCGCCTGATACGGTTTCTGGATCGCTTTCGCGAGCACTTCGCCTGCGCGGCGCAGCAACGCGTCGCCGGCCGCGTGGCCGAGTTGATCGTTCACCGTCTTCAGGTTGTCCATATCGACGACGATCGCGCTTACCGGGAACGGCCCCTTGCGATGCAGGCGATTGAGTTCGTCCACATAGAACGAGCGGTTCTTGAGCTTCGTGAGCACGTCGTGCTTGCCGAGGAATTCGAGGTAGGCCTCGGCTTTCTTGCGCGCCGTGATGTCGGTGAGCGCGAGCAACACGAGGTCCCATTGCGCTTCGTGGCCCGGAAACACGGAAAACTGCAGGTGTACGTTGACCTCGCTGCCGTCGAGCGCATAGTTCACGACCTCGCGCTGCTGAAAGAGGCGGCCTTCCCAGAGATCGAGCAACTGCTCGCGAAAGTGCGGACGCATCTCGTCGCGGAACACTTCGGGCAGGCGCGCGAGCAACGTGGCTTTGTCCGGCGCGCGAAACATGCCCAGCGTGTAGTGATTCACGTCGAGCACCTGGATTTCGCTCATGCAGCGCTCGACGAATTCGGGATGCACGTCGGTGAAGGTGCGAAAGTCGACGATGCCCTGCTCGCGCACCTCGTTGAGCAACTCGCGAATGGCGGAGAAGTTTTCGACCCACAGCGAAACCGGCGAGTGCTCGAAAACGCCGAGCGCATATTGCTCGCTCGCTGCCGCCCGATGGCGCGCTTCTTCGAGCGCCGAGACGTCTTCGATCGCCACGAGCACGCGGCTCCAGTCGGCTTCGTGGCCCGGCAGAATCACGCCGCGCAACAAGATATCCATGCGCCGGCCGCGCAACGTGTAGTTCACGCTCTTGCTCTCGAACGTGCTGTGCCCGGCCCACATCTGCTCGAGTTCGCCCACGTGCGCCTGGAACATGTCGTCGCGCAGCACCTGCGGAAGATGCGCGGCGAGTTCTTCGTAGTCGCGCGCACCGTAAAGATCGAGCGTATGGCGATTGACCTTGAGCACGCGGATGCAGGCCGAGCATTCGGCCACGCGGCGCGGATCGTCTTCGAGGAAGCGGCGCAGATCGGTCACGCCTTGTGCACGCCAGCGATCGAACAGCGCGCGCAGCTGGCTATAGTCTTCGAGCCACAGCGAAGTGGGCGTCACGTCGAAGAAATCGAGCAGATCGACGCCCATGTTGGCAAAGCTGGCCGCGGTGGCCGGGGTGCCTTGTTGCATGTCGGTTGGATGTAAGGGAGCGGGGCGCGGCGGGCTGCGCCGCACGGAATAACCGAATCCTGGCACACCTTGGGGCCGGAGTGGGCGTCGACGATGCAGATGTCACGTCGCCGCGGCGTCGGTGGCGGCCGTTGAGGTGTTCAGCGAGCCGACCTGCATCGCGGCCGGCTCGGGGCAAAACGCGAGCGTAACGTCGGATGGCGATACGTTTCGCATCGAAAGGCTGCGCGGGCACTCAGTCGGACGTTTCGATCGAATCGACGCGATCCGGGTAGAACGCCAGATGGTCCTTGATTGCCGACACCGCTTCATGCGGCGTTTCATAGCTCCATATCGCGTTCTCGGCCCGCGCGCCGCCTGGCGTAATCGAGTAGTACGAAGCCTCGCCCTTGTATGGGCACCAGCTCTTGTGTTCCGTGCGTGAGAGCAGCGACATGTCGGCGTCCTCTCGCGGTATGTAGAACACGGCCGGATAGCTCGCCTCGCGCAGCGTAAGCGCGCGGCGCGTGTCGGCGATCACGCGGCCGCCTGCTTTCACCACCACGTGCGTGTGCGCCGGTTCGACCGTGATCGGATGATCGGGGCCGGGAATCTTGACGGTCCGTGTGTCCATGGCTCGGTTCCTCGCGAAAGGGGTTGGAAATGCGGACGTTTAGCCGAATACATCATATGCAATTGCAGATTAACTGGTAGGGGAAAACGCTGCAGGCTGTTTCAATGAGGGCGCGACTGAGTTCGACGCACGGGCGGCGATAGTCACGCGATTGCGCCGCGTGCATTCGCGCTTCCAGTCTCTAGCCGCGCCTTCATTTACCCGCAGCAGGATCACTGATGAGCCTCGATATTTTCTGGTTCTTGCCGACTTCCGGCGACACCCGCTACCTCGGCAAATCCGATTTCGGCCGCGCGCCGACGAACGCCTACATGCGCCAGATAGCCGTGACCGCCGAAGAACTCGGCTACGACGGCCTCCTTATCCCCACCGGCAGCAGCTGTCTCGACCCGTGGGTGACGGCGGCGAGCCTTGCGCCGGTCACGCAGCGCATCAAGCTGCTCGTGGCGCTGCGCACATCGCTCGGCGGCCCCACCGCTTCGGCGCGCCAGGCGGCCACGCTCGACCAGGCGCTGAACGGCCGCTTGCTGCTCAACGTCGTGCCGGGCGGCGACGCCACCGAACTCGCGGCCGACGGCGTGTTCCTCGCGCACGACGAGCGCTACGAAGCCGCCGACGAATTCCTGACGATCTGGCGCGATCTGCTGCGCGGCGACACGGTGAACTTCGAGGGCAAGCATTTGCGAGTGCAGGGCGCGCAGAATTTTCACGCGCCGGTTCAGACGCCACATCCGCCGCTGTATTTCGGCGGCTCATCTCCGGCGGCGCACGAACTGGCGGCAAAGCACGTGGACGCCTATCTCACGTGGGGCGAGCCGCCCGAAGCCGTCGCGCAGAAGTTCGCCGATATCCGCGAGCGGGCGGCGCGCCATGGACGCACGCTCAAGCTCGGCGTGCGCCTGCACGTGATCGTGCGCGAGACCAACGACGAAGCGTGGGCCGCCGCCGAGCGCCTCATCAGCAAGCTCGATGACGACGATATCCGCCGCGCCCAGGAAAACTACGCGCGCATGGATTCGGTGGGCCAGCGCCGCATGGCCGATCTGCACGGCGGCAGCCGCGACAAGCTCGAGATCAGCCCGAACCTGTGGGCCGGTGTGGGCCTCGTGCGCGGCGGCGCGGGCACGGCGCTCGTGGGCGATCCGCAAACCGTGGCGGCGCGCCTCAAGGAATACGTGGACGCCGGCGCGGACAGCTTCGTGCTCTCCGGCTATCCGCACCTCGAAGAGGCGATCCGCTTCGCGGAACTGGTGTTCCCGCTGCTGCCGGGCAAGAAGCCGGTGACGCTGCGCGACCAAGCCTTGACGGGCGGCGCGTTCGACGTGCGTGCGCGTGAGCGGGCGCAGGAGGCCGGGCGCGCGTGAGCACCGCAATATGTGGCGACTGGGCCGGATACCGAGGGCCTGCCTGGCGATTATTCGTGTGAGCGATATTTTCGATTTATTGGCGTGAGTGATATTGGCGAAATATTCTTCACAGGCATATAATCGGTTTATGCCTCACAGGAATATGCCATGAAGATCATCGTCCAGACGCCAGGCGGGCTTGGCGAGATTCTGCAATCGGCCCGCAAGGCGCGCGGCATGACCCAGGCGCAGGCTGCGGCGAATCTCGGCATCGGCCAGCCGCGCCTTTCCGCACTCGAAACCACGGGCGCCGCCAGCCTTTCGCTCGAGCAGATGCTCGCGCTGTTCGCGCTCTACGGGCTGGAACTCTGCGTGCAGTCGCGCGAGGCGGCGGCCGGCACGCCGGAGTGGTAAGTATGGGCCGCAAATCGCATTCGCGCGCGCTATCGATCTGGGCCAACGGCGAGCGCGTGGGCACGTGGGTGATGACGCCCGCCGGCGACGCCGAACTGCGTTATGACGACGCCTGGAAGCGCTCGGCCGTGGGCCGGCCGCTTTCGCTCTCGCTGCCGTTCGGCATTGGCGACGTACCATTGCGCGGCGAGCGCGTGAAGCACTATTTCGACAATCTCCTGCCCGACAGCGAACCCATCCGCCGCCGCATCGCCACGCGCTTTCGCACGGATACGCTCGAGGCCTTCGACCTGCTCAAGGCCATCGGGCGCGATTGCGTGGGTGCGGTGCAACTGCTGGGCGAGGACGAAACGCCGGGCCGCGTCGACCGCATCGAAGGCACCGCGCTGAGCGATGCCGTCATCGAGCGCCTGCTGCTCGAAACGGCCGGCGCGCTGCCCGGTGGCGCGCATGAGGCCGACGATCTGCGCATTTCGCTGGCGGGCGCGCAGGAGAAGACTGCGCTCCTGCGCCACCGCGGCAAATGGCTGCTGCCGCGCGGCGCGACGCCCACCACGCATATTCTCAAGCTGCCGCTGGGGCTGATCGGCCATCGCAAGGTGGACTTCAATACCTCGGTCGAAAACGAATGGCTTTGCCTGGCACTGCTGAGGGCGTTCGGGTTGCCCGCTTCGCAGGCGCAGATCATCGAGTTCGGCGCGCAGAAGGTGCTCTGCGTGGAGCGCTTCGATCGTACGCGCTCGCGCACCGGCGGGTTGCTGCGCCTGCCGCAGGAGGACTTCTGCCAGGCGCTCGGCGTGCCGCCGCATCGCAAGTACGAAGCGCATGGCGGCCCCGGCGTGCGCGAGATTGCGGGTCTCTTACGCCAGTCGCAGCAGGCGCGGGAAGACATCGAAACGTTTCTCGCTGCGCAGATCGTCTTCTGGATGCTCGCGGCGCCGGACGGCCACGCGAAAAACTTCAGCATTCGCCTGTTGCCGGCAGGGCGCTTTCAGCTCGCGCCGCTCTATGACGTCATGTCGATCTGGCCCGTGGAGGGCGACGGCGGCAATCAATGGTCGTGGCACAAGGCGTCGCTTGCCATGGCGGTGTGGGGCAAGGCTCGCCACTATCGCATGCGCGACGTGAAGCGCACGCATTTCGACGCCACCGCGCGGCTATGCCACTACGGCCCGGATGCGGGGCCGTTGATCGAGCGCGTGCTGGCGCGTACGCCCGGTGCGATAGAGGAAGTCGCCGCGGCACTCCCTGAAGGCTTTCCCGAGCGGGTGGCCGAACGGCTCTTCGACGGCCTGCGGTTTTCGGCGGAGCGGCTGGCGGCGCAGTGACGGCAGGCTTCAGCGCACGCAGGCGGCCAGCCGCGCGACGGCCGCGTCGATGCGCTGGGCCTCGATCATGCCGAAACCAAACACGAGTCCTTCGAGCGCCGTTTCCGGCGCGACCGCGAAACCGGCCAACGCCTGCACACGGACGCCCGCACGCGTGGCGGCGGTGACCAGTGCATCGGCGCGCACGCCAGCGTCGAGCCCGGCGGCGAGATGCAGTCCGGCGGCGGGCGCGACGGGCCGCACGAACGCGCCGCAATGGCGTGTGAGCGCCGCGAGCAGTGCGTCGCGGCGCGTGCGGTACTGCGTGCGCATCTTACGGATGTGCCGGACCAGATGCCCCTCGCGCAGGAATGCCGCAAGCGTGTCCTGCGCCAGCAGATTGCCGTGCCAGTCCGCACACTGGCGCGCGGCGACCAGTGCATCGCGCACCCAGGCCGGCGCGACGACATAGCCCATGCGCAGGCCCGGAAAGAGGCATTTGGAAAACGTGCCGACGTAACAGACGCTCGCATGGCGATCGAGCGTTTGCAGCGCGTCGAGCGGGCGGTCGTCGTGACGGAACTCGCCGTCGTAGTCGTCCTCGATCACGACCGCGCCATGGCGCTGCGCGAACGCGAGCAACGCGCGCCGCCTCGCCGCCGACATTGGGATACCTAACGGAAATTGATGCGAGGGCGTCACGCAGATCACGCGCGCATCGGGCGGCAGGTCGTCCACGACGATACCCTCGGCGTCGACCCTTATGCCCACGATACGCGCCCCCGCCAGCGCAAACGCGCGGCGCAGCGGCGGGTAGCCGGGATCCTCCAGCGCAACTACGGTCTTGCCCGGCGTGACGAGCACGCGCGCGAGCAGGTCGAACGCCTGTTGCGCGCCGGCCGTGACGACGACATCCTCCGCCTCGCAGGCGACCGCGCGCGCATAGGAAACGTGATGCGCAATGGCCTCGCGCAACGCGGCGCGGCCTTCCGGTTCCGCATACACGGCAGGCGCCCTGGAAAGTCCACGCAGCGCGCGAGCCGAAAGACGCCGCCAGACGTCGAAGGCAAACGTGCGTTTGTCGGGCAGGCCGAGGATGAAATCGTAATCGTAGTTCGCGCTGGGATCGAGACGCACGAGCGCTGGCGGCGTGCGCCAACGCTCGTTCAGGCGTGGGTCGCCTTCTGAAGCCGCTATCGACGGTCTTGCTGGACCGGACGGCGCCGCGCTGCCACGTGCCGCGACTTCGCCCACGAACGTCCCGCCGCCCGTGCGCGTGACGATGTAGCCCTCAGCGAGGAGCAAATCGTAAGCCGCCAGCACCGTATTGCGCGCGACGCCGCAGCTAAGCGCGAGCGAGCGGCTCGATGGCAAACGCAGCCCGGCCGCGAGCCGGCCTTCGACGATGGCCCCGCGCAACTGGCGATGCAGTGCATGCAAGATCTCGCGCGATCCATGCACGGGCAGGGCGATTTCGAGCTGCAAGACTGGTTCCATAACCTTTGCCGAATCTGGTCCTGTTCCTGGGCCGGTTCCGATTCTAGCATCGGCTCATTCCCTCACCGCACAGGAGCCGCGCCATGAACGCCGTCACCCCTTCAGCCGCCGCAATCGGCGCCAGCGATCCGCATCCGCGTGCCCGCGCGGCCATTCCAGGCGGCGCTATGGTCTACGTCGATACGGGCATGGGCGAACCCGTCGTTCTGCTGCATGGCAACCCCACCTCGTCGCGCCTGTGGCGCAACGTCATTCCGCATTTGAGCGACGCTTACCGTTGCCTCGCGCCAGACCTCGCCGGCATGGGCGATTCGCCGGCCGCGCCCGATGGCGCGTGCGGCTTCGTCGATCACGCGCGATATCTCGACGCGTGGTTCGACGCCGTGCTTCCGCATGGCCGCGTCACGCTGGTGCTGCACGACTGGGGCTCGGCACTGGGCTTCGACTGGGCGCGCCGCCATCCGCAGCGCGTGAAGGCGATTGCCTATATGGAGGCCATCGTGCAACCGCGCCTGTGGCGTGATTTTCCGCCCGAGCGCGAACCGCTCTTTCGCGCGCTGCGTGGCGAGGCCGGCGAGCGTCTCGTGCTCGACGAGAATTTTTTTGTCGAAACGGTGTTGCCGCACAGCGTGCTACGTGCGCTGTCGCAGGAAGAGATGGAGGCGTGGCGCAGGCCGTTTGCGACGCGCGAATCGCGCAGAACGACGCTCGTGTGGGCACGCGAACTGCCGATCGAAGGCGAGCCCGCCGACGTGACGCAAGCGGTTCAAGCCTACGCAGCCTGGCTCGCGGCGAGCGATATCCCCAAGCTGCTGATCCGCGCCGAGCCTGGCGCGTTGCTCACGGGCCGTGCGCTCGATGCGTGCCGCAACTGGCCGAACCAGCGGGAAACGGTGGTAGCGGGCATCCATTACGTTCAGGAGGATTCGCCGCACGAGATCGGCGCCGCCGTGCGCGCATTCCTGAACGAACTGGCTTAGACGGCACATTGCTTCACGGCTTTTTCTTCTTCGAAGGCAGCCACGTTTGAGGCTCGGCGTACATTTCCTTGACCAGTTGCTTCACGAGATCGACGTAAACGGAATTGTCGTTCACGCGGTGATTCAGGATGATCGGCGAAGTCGCGTGGTCGCTGTCTATCAGCCGGTAGTGCACGTCCTGGCGCAACTGCCGCGCTGAAGCGGGGATCACGCATACGCCGAACTCGGCCGCGACGAGCCCCAGCGCCGTCTGGATTTCCCGCACTTCCAGCACTTCACCCGGTTGCACGCCGTCGCCGTGCAACACGTTCAATACCTGATCGGCGAAACTGGGGCGCGGCTCCTTGGGATAAACAATCAGTTTCTGCCCGGCCAGTTGCTCGATGGGGATGGGCGTGGATTCCTGCGCCATCTCGCTGCCGATCGGCACTACCACCGCCAGCGGCTCTTCGCGCAGGACGATGCCGGCCACGTTCGGGTCGCTGTGGCGCACGCGTCCGAAGCCGATGTCGATGCGGCCTTCCTTCAACGCCTCGATCTGCTGCACCGACATGAGTTCGACCATCTGGATGTCGAGTTCCGGCGCATTCTGGCGCAGCTTGCGCATCAATGGCGGCAGCCCCGAATACAGAACGGAAGCGACGAAGCCGATCGACAACACAGTCCGGTGATGCAGTCCCACGTGTTTGGCGGTCGCCTGCAGCTGTTCGACACGCCCAAGAATCTGCATGGCCTGCTCATAGACGAGACGCCCCGCATCGGTCGTGCGCACCGGTCGCGTATTGCGAATCAGAAGGGGCACGCCAATCTCTTGTTCGAGCAACTGAATCTGCCGGCTCAGCGGCGGTTGGGCAATGCAAAGCTGTTCCGCGGCGCGCGTGAAATTGCGCTCGCGCACGACGGCAACGAAGTAGCGAAGCTGGCGAAGATCCATGGTCTGTTCCCAAATGAAGCATCAAATTATCAATACTCTGAGAATATGATGCGCCGCAATATCCGCCTATTTATGGGGGATTGCGGGGTTTCCATATTATAAAGGTATGGAATTGGACGCAAATAGTATTGGATCGGGCTCAGGCGCGGCGTGTATAAATCCACCATACCTTCCTCACTTACGCAGCATTCGACATGACTTCCGCCACGATCGAACGTATCGAAACCCGCCTCGTCGATCTGCCGACGATTCGCCCTCACAAGCTGTCCGTCGCCACGATGTACGGGCAAACCCTGATGCTGGTGAAGGTGTATTGCAGCGATGGCGTAACCGGCATCGGTGAAGGTACGACGATTGCCGGCATGGCCTACGGCCCCGAAAGCCCGGAAGCGATGAAGCTCTCGATCGACGCCTACTTCGCCCCGGCGATGATCGGCCAGGACGCCACGCGAATCCAGGCGCTCATGGCGCACCTGGGCAAGCTCGTGAAGGTCAATCACTTCGCCAAGTGCGCGCTGGAAACCGCGCTGCTCGATGCGCAGGGCAAGCGCCTTGGCGTGCCGGTGAGCGAACTGCTGGGTGGCCGCCGCCGCGAGCGCCTGCCGGTGGCATGGACGCTCGCTTCGGGCGATACCGCCAAAGACATCGCCGAAGCCGAGGCGATGCTCGAAGTGCGCCGCCACAAGATCTTCAAGCTGAAGATCGGCGCGAAAGACCTCAAGACCGACATCAAGCACGTTGCCGACATCAAGAAGGCGGTGGGTGATCGTGCCGCCGTGCGCGTGGACGTCAACATGGCCTGGAGCGAGACGCAGGCGGCATGGGCGATTCCGGCGCTGGCGGAAGCCGGCTGCGAACTGGTCGAGCAACCGGTGGCTTCGCCCGCAGCGCTTGCGCGCCTCATGCGCCGCTTCCCGGTCGCGTTGATGGCCGACGAAATCCTGCAGGGACCGGAAAGCGCGTTTGAGATCGCGAAGAACGAGGGCGCCGATGTATTCGCCATCAAGATCGAACAAAGCGGCGGACTGTTCGCGGCGCAGCGCGTGGCCACGATTGCGGACGCCGCGGGCATCGAGCTGTACGGCGGCACGATGCTCGAAGGCGCGTTCAGCACGGTGGCGTCGGCGCACCTGTTCGCGAGCTTCGCCAACCTGCAGTGGGGCACCGAACTTTTCGGGCCGCTGCTGATCACCGAAGAAATTCTGACTACCCCGCTGGACTACAGCAACTTCGAGCTGACGGTGCCGAACGGCCCGGGTCTCGGCATCGAGCTGGACGAAGCGAAGGTCAAGCGCTTCACCCGCGATGGCCTGATGAAAGTCACGAAGTAATCCGGACACCTGATAAACGGAATTTGACGATGCTTTTCCACGTACGCATGGATGTGAACATCCCGGCCGACATGCCGGCCAATGTCGCCAACGAAATCAAGGCGCGCGAAAAGGAGTACTCGCAGGAGCTGCAGCGCAGCGGCAAGTGGCGCCATATCTGGCGACTGGTGGGCGAGTACGCGAACTACAGCATCTTCGATGTGGAGAGTAATGCAGAGCTGCACGACATTCTCACCGCCTTGCCGCTTTTTCCGTACATGAAGATAACGGTCACGCCGTTGTGTCGCCACCCGTCCTCCGTCAGGGCCAACGACGCTTGAGCTGATTCCCCCTCAATACCAGCAAGCACCAGGAGACAAAGACCATGAGCGCAAAAGTATTCGACACGAAGGAAGTGCAGGACCTGCTGAAGGCCGCTGCGAATCTCAACGGCGGCAGCGGCAACGCGCGTTTCCAGCAGGTCGTCTATCGGCTGCTGGGCGACCTGTTCAAGGCCATCGACGATCTCGACATCACGCCCGATGAAGTCTGGGCCGGCGTGAACTATCTGAACAAGCTCGGCCAGGACGGCGAAGCGGCGCTGCTCGCCGCCGGCCTCGGCCTCGAGAAGTACCTCGACATCCGCATGGACGCCGCAGACAAGGCGGTGGGTCTCGAAGGCGGCACGCCGCGCACGATCGAAGGGCCGCTGTATGTGGCAGGCGCACCGGTGCGCGAGAGCGTTTCGCGCATCGACCTCAACGCCGACGCCGATGCGGGTCCGCTCGTCATTCACGGCACGGTGACCGGCCTCGATGGCAAGCCGCTCGCCGGCGCCCTGGTCGAATGCTGGCACGCCAATTCGAAGGGCTTCTATTCGCACTTCGACCCGACCGGCGCGCAGGACGACTTCAACCTGCGCGGCGCCGTCAAGACTGGCGCAGACGGCAAGTACGAATTCCGCACGCTGATGCCGGTGGGCTACGGCTGCCCGCCGCAGGGCTCGACCCAGCGCCTGCTGGACGGCCTTGGCCGCCACGGCAACCGCCCGGCGCACGTGCACTTCTTCGTCACCGCCGACAACAGCCGCAAGCTCACCACGCAGTTCAATATTGAAGGCGACCCGCTGATCTGGGATGACTTCGCCTACGCGACGCGTGAAGAACTGATTCCGCATGTGGCAGAAAAGACCGGTGGCACCGCGCTCGGCCTGAAAGCCGACACGTACAAGGACATCGAGTTCAACTTCACGCTCACGCCGCTGGTCCAGGGTAAGGACAACCAGCTCGTTCACCGCCTGCGCGCCGCAGCGACGGCGTAACCGCCCCAGCATGGCGGCGGCATGTTGCCGCCGCCCCCCGTTTCCCCGCGATCATCAATCGACACCGATGCAGGAACTCCGTACCGCGTGTGGAGTATGCATAGGAGAGCTAATATGTCAGCCATCATCGACAAAGCCAGTGACCTGGATCACCTGCTGTCCACCGCCGTGCAGGACGACAAGCAAAACGGTGTGTTCCGTTGCCGACGCGACATCTTCACCAATGCCGACCTGTTCGAACTGGAGATGAAATACATCTTCGAGAAGAACTGGGTATACCTCGCGCACGAAAGCCAGATTCCCGAAAACAACGACTACTACACCACGTGGCTGGGTCGTCAACCGGTAGTCATTACGCGCGACAAGACCGGCACGCTCAACGCCGTGATCAACGCCTGCGCGCACAAAGGCGCCATGCTGTGCCGGCGTAAGCACGGCAACAAGGGGAGCTTCACCTGTCCGTTCCACGGCTGGACGTTCTCCAACACCGGCAAGCTGCTCAAGGTGAAGGATGAAAAGACCACGGAATACCCGGTGCAATTCAACAAGCAGGGCTCGCATGACCTGAAGAAGATCGCACGCTTCGAGAACTACCGGGGCTTTCTGTTCGGCAGCCTCAATGCCGACGTGCAGCCGCTGGAAGACTACCTCGGCGAAGCGAAGATCATCATCGACCAGATCGTCGACCAGTCGCCCAACGGGCTCGAAGTGCTGCGCGGCAACTCCTCGTATGTCTACGACGGCAACTGGAAGATGCAGATGGAGAACGGCTGCGACGGCTACCACGTCAGCACCGTGCACTGGAATTACGCCGCGACGATGGGCCGCCGCAAGGAAGACGGCACCCAGGCAGTAGACGCCAATAGCTGGAGCAAGTCGGTGGCGGGTGTCTACGGATTCGACCATGGCCACATCCTGCTATGGACCAACACGATGAACCCGGAAGTGCGGCCGGTCTACAAGCATCGCGACGAAATCAAGACGCGCGTGGGTGAAGTGCAGGCCGACTTCATCGTCAATCAGACGAGAAACTTGTGCCTCTACCCGAACGTGTTCCTGATGGACCAGTTCAGCACGCAGATTCGCGTCGTGCGCCCCATCAGCGTGGACAAGACCGAGGTGAACATTTTCTGCTTCGGGCCGAAGGGTGAGAGCGCGGAAGATCGTGCGACGCGTATTCGCCAGTACGAGGACTTCTTCAACGTCTCGGGCATGGGCACCGCCGACGACCTGGAAGAGTTCCGCGCCTGCCAGGCGGGCTACGCCGGCACCACGGCGATGTGGAACGATCTCTCGCGCGGCGCGCCGCTGTGGGTCGAAGGTGCGGACGAAAACGCGAAGAAGATGGGCCTCAAACCCGTCATTTCCGGCGAACGCAGCGAAGACGAAGGGTTGTTCGTGGTTCAGCACGAGTACTGGGTGCACGCCATGCGCGACGCCCTCAAGCAGGAACTGAATCACGAACAAGCGGGAGCGCAGGCATGAGCAACGATTACCAGAAAATCTGCGCCGCGCTCTACCGCGAAGCGCGCCTGCTCGACGATCGCCAGTGGGAAGAATGGCTCGCCTGCTACGCAGAAGACGTCACGTACTGGATGCCCGCGTGGGACGACGATGACCAGCTCACCGACGACCACGAATCGCAGATCTCGCTGATGTACTACCCGGATCGCGGCGGCCTCGAAGACCGCGTGTTTCGCATCAAGACCGAACGCAGCGGCGCTTCGATGCCAGAGCCGCGCACGAGCCACAACGTCACGAACGTGGAAGTGCTGGCGGACCGCGGCGAAGAAGTGGAGTTGCGCTACAACTTCCACACACTCAGTCACCGCTACCGGACCACGGATCATTTCTTCGGCACGATGTTCGTCACCTTGCGCCGATCCGGCGACGACTTCCTGATTGCCTACAAAAAGATCGTGCTGAAGAACGACTACATCCGGCAGGTGCTCGACGTTTATCACGTGTGAAATCACGTTTGACATCGAGCCTCAGTTTCAACATGGGATAGAAGGAGACACCATGTCCAGCTACAAGATTGCACTCAATTTCGAAGACGGCGTAACGCGCTTCATCGAATGCAAGGCGGGCGAAAAAGTCCTCGATGCGGCCTTTCGCGCGCGGATCAACCTGCCGATGGATTGCTCAGACGGCGTGTGCGGCACCTGCAAGTGCCGTGCGGAAAGCGGCAGCTACGACCTGGGCGAAGACTATATCGAGGACGCGCTGACCGAAGACGAAAAGGACGGCGGTCTCGTGCTCACCTGCCAGATGGTGCCGGAAAGCGATTGCGTGATCGCGATTCCCGCGTCTTCCACGGTGTGCAAAACAGCGCATGGCAAGTTTGCGGCGACGGTCACGAAGGTCGAACAGCACAACGACGCCGCCGTTGTGCTCGAACTGGACGTCGACGCAGCGGGCCCCGTATTCCTGCCGGGCCAGTACGTCAACATCGACGTACCGGGCAGCGGCCAGCATCGTTCGTATTCCTTATCTTCCGCGCCGGGCGAATCGAAAATCAGCTTCCTGATCAAGAAGATTCCGGGCGGCGTGATGAGCACGTGGCTCGAAGCCGCGCAGGCGGGCACGAAGCTCGAATTGACGGGACCGCTCGGCAGCTTCTATCTGCGCGACGTGCAGCGGCCGCTGCTGTTCCTCGCGGGCGGCACGGGTCTGGCGCCATTCCTCTCCATGCTGGAAGTACTCGCGCGCAACAACGCGCAGCAGAAGGTGCATCTGATTTACGGCGTGACGCGCGACCTCGACCTGGTGCTGGTCGAAGCCGTCGAAGCCTACGCGGCGAAGCTGCCGAACTTCAGCTTTGCTACCGTTATCGCCGATGCGGATTCGAATCACCCGCGCAAGGGCTGGGTCACGCAGCATATTCCCGCCGACGCCTTGAACGATGGCGACGTCGACGTGTATCTGTGCGGCCCGCCGCCAATGGTGGACGCCGTACGCAAGTACTTCGACGACGAAGGCGTGAAGCCCAACAGCTTCCACTACGAGAAGTTCACTCCCAACGTAGTCCCGAAGGCGGCATGATCATGCAACGATTCGCAGGCAAAGTCGTCGTCGTCACCGGGGCGGCGCAGGGAATTGGCCGCGGTGTGGCGTTGCGTGCGGCGGCCGAAGGCGGCAGGGTGGTGTTCGTCGATCGCGCGGATTTCGTAGCCGAAGTCGCGGCCGAAGCGCAGGGCGCGGAAACAGCGGGATTCGTCGCCGACCTCGAGACGTATGAGGGCGCAAAAGCGGCAATGGATTTCGCCGCGCAAAAGTTCGGCGGCATCGACATTCTCATCAACGGCGTGGGCGGTGCGATCCGCATGCGGCCGTTCGCGGAATTCGAGCCTGCGCAGATCGACGCGGAAATCCGCCGCTCGCTGATGCCCACGCTATACACGTGCCATGCCGTGCTGCCACATTTGCTCGAGCGCGGACGCGGAACCATCGTCAACGTATCGTCGAACGCCACGCGCGGTATTCGCCGCGTGCCGTATTCGGCAGCGAAGGGCGGCGTCAATGCGATGACGCAATCGTTGGCTATGGAATACGCTGAACATAATATCCGCGTGGTCGCGACGGCGCCGGGCGGCACCGAAGCACCGCCGCGCCGCATTCCGCGCAATGCCGCGGGCGACAGCGAGCAGGAAAAGTCGTGGATGGGCGAGGCCGTGCGCCAGGTCACCGCATCGACCTTCTTCAAGCGCTACGGTAGCCTTGACGAGCAGGTCGCGCCGATCCTGTTTCTCGCTTCGGACGAGGCGAGCTATATCACCGGCTCGATCTTGCCAGTCGCCGGTGGGGACACGGGCTGAGCGATGAACGCATGGTGATGGTGGGCGCGCACAGGCGAGCGGGATGATATGCTCGAAAGACCCGATTTCGCCCCGCGCTCCCCATGAACATCGATCCCGCTGTCGTCAAAGCCTTCGCGCCCACGGGCACGTTGCGCGCCTCCATCAATCTCGGCAATCCGATACTCGCGAATCGCGACGCGGCGTCGGGCGAACCGTTCGGCGTTTCCGTCGATCTCGCGCGCGCCTTCGCGCAGCATTTGGGCGTACCGCTCGAACTTGTCGTATTCGACGCAGCGGGCAAATCCGTCGAAGCCGTGAGCGACGAACGCGCGGACTTCGGCTTCTTTGCCGTCGATCCCAAGCGAGGCGAGACGATCGCGTTCACCGCGCCTTATGTGTTGATCGAAGGCTTCTATCTGGTTCGCAACGACTCTCCGGTGCGTACCAATGCCGATGTCGATCAACCGCATAATCGCGTGGCCGTGGGCAAGGGCAGTGCGTACGATCTCTTTCTCACGCGCGAGTTGAAGCAAGCGCAAATCGTGCGAGCACCGACTTCGCCCACCGTCGTGCAAACGTTCCTCGAACAAGGGCTCGAAGTCGCTGCGGGCGTGAAGCAACAACTCGAAGCCGATGCCGCTAAAGCCAGCGGCTTGCGTCTGCTCGACGAACGCTTCATGGTGATTCGCCAGGCCATGGGCGTCGCGAAGAGCCGCGGTCCGCAGGCCGCCGAAGCGCTCGGTGCGTTTGTCGAAACGATGAAGGCATCGGGATTCGTCGCAGAGGCTTTGGAGCGCCACGCAATAGCGGGCGCATCGGTTGCGCCGGCCGCCTAAACGAATCACGTCAAGCCAAAAGAGAAAGCGGATTAATAGAACAATCAACAGGCTCCGAGGGCCGATTACTTCAGAGATTCTCGATGTGGATAATCGGCCTTTCTCACCTGGCTTAATGCATCACTTCGAAAGCGTTATGTAATTTGCTCGGCGATATTCACGCCCCGCACATTCCACGACGCGCGTCGACCCTTGCCCGGCGCGGTTGTGCCATCGACGCCACGTCACTCGAATTTCGACACCATTTTTATTTTCGACACCCTATGATGCCGGTGTTCGATTCGCGCCGCACTCACCGCACGACTCCCATTTTGGCATTGCATTTTCAACACCGATGAATTGCGCAATTCGCAATAATCGTCGATGGATAGCTTTTCGATTTTGAATCCGCACCGAAATGGAATGCACGCCTATGAGATTGCACGTCGATGGTGCCGGCTGCCTGAATTCGATGCATTGACCCACCGCCCAATCCGGAGCTTGAAAACATGAAAAAATCGCTACTCGCCGCGGCACTTCTGAGCGCCTTTGCTATTTCGGCGCACGCGCAAAGCAGCGTGACCCTCTACGGCCTGATCGACACCGGTCTCGTCTACACGAACAACCAGTTCGGCCACAGCAACTGGCAGCTGAACAGCAGCTCCACGCAGAACACGGTGTTCGGCCTCAAGGGTTCGGAAGATCTGGGCGGCGGTCTGCATGCAATCTTCAAGCTCGAACAAGGCTTCCTCCTCAACAACGGCGCGCAGGCGTTCTCGGGTCTCGGCTTCGGTTCGCAAGCGTGGGTGGGCCTGCAAAGCGATCCGTACGGCACGCTGACGTTCGGCCGCCAGTTCGACGTGATGAACGACCTCGTGGGCCCGCTCACGGCGGAATTCAACACGTGGGGCGGCAGCCTCGCGGCTCACCCGTTCGAGAACGACAACCTCGCCGCGAACTCGGTGGTCATCAACAACTCCGTCAAGTACGCAAGCCCGACCTGGTACGGCGTGACGTTCGAGACGATGTACTCGTTCAGCAACAAAGCCGGCGACTTCGCGAACAACCGCTCGTACGGCTTCGCCGTTTCGTACACCCAGGGCCCGCTGAACCTCGCAGCCGGCTACCTGCAGTTCAACAATGCGGGCAACAGCAGCGGCGCGGTCACCTCCAGCGACACGAGCGCGAACTTCCTGGCGGAGCGTCAACGCGTCTGGTCGCTCGGCGGCAACTACACGTACGGTCCCGCCACGGTGGGTCTGGTCTGGAGCCATTCGCAGATCGACAACGCCTCCGGCGTCTACTCGTTCGGCACGGGCACCTATCTTGGCTCGAACGACGACTCGGCTGGCTCGCTCGCCGGTTCGCTGCGCCTCGACAACTTCGAAGCAAACGTGAAATACGCGCTCACGCCGGCATGGAGCGTCTCGGGTGCGTACACGTACACGCACGGCGCCTACAACGGTACGAATCCGGGCTGGAACACGGCAATGCTGCAAACGGATTACGCCATCAGCAAGCGCACCGACTTCTACCTCGAAGGCGTGTACCAGAACGTGCACGGCGCACCGCAAGGCTCGGTGCTTTCGCACGCCATGATCAATACGCTCTCGCCTTCGTCGACCGATACGCAGGTCGCCGTGACGGTGGGTATGCGTCACGCGTTCTAAGTCAATTCGGCAATGACGTCGGCGGGGCATCTGTCCCCGCCGGACGTTTCCTTCTGCGCGGCGGGCTTCCTGTAAAAAGGGGACCCGCCGCGCTGTCATATCTGCGCCTGCTCAATCGTGTCTCCTCTGAATTCAGATAGTTGAAATTTTCAACTATTTGGCTATACTGCCGTCCAGCTAGCGTACGGATGGGAGCACGCATTTGTATTCAGATTTCCTCACCTTCAGGCTCGATCAAACGAGCGCACTGCTGATGGATCGCGCCAACGCGGTCTACCGCGAGCGCTGGGATCTCGACGTGCGCGCCATGCGCGTGCTGCGCATCATCCGTGCCGAGCCGGGCATCACGCCCAAGGCCGTTTCGCAGCGCGCGCTCATCGAAAAAACGCTGCTTTCCAAAACGCTCGGCGAACTCGAGTCGCGTGGCCTGATTGGGCGCGGCACGCATGCGCAGGACCGGCGCAGCGTCGTGCTGCGCGTCACGCCCGAAGGCGCGAAAGTGGCGAATGCCTCGGAAAAAGCCGGCTCGAAGCTCGAATCCGAACTCGCTGCCGTGCTCACCGAAAACGAACGCAAAACGCTCGACCAGTTGCTCGCCAAGCTTGCGCAGAGCCTGATCGACGGTGTTTGAGATCGCGGCCCACACGCCGCACGTTGCACAATGAAATACGCATGAAGGAGTCGTCCATGCCCAATCTGGTCGAAACCGTGGCGCCCGCCATTGGCGCGCTGCTGCCCGAGCTCGAAGCGCTCTACAAAGATCTGCACCAGCATCCTGAACTCTCGATGCAGGAGTTCCGCACGGCGGCGCTCGTGGCGGAGCGCATGGAAAAGCTCGGTTACGAGGTCTCCCGCGAAGTGGGCGTGACGGGCGTCGTGGCCCTGCTGCGCAACGGCGAGGGCCCGGTCGTGATGCTGCGCGCCGACATGGACGCGCTGCCCATGGCCGAAGCCACCGGCCTGCCGTATGCGAGCACCGTGACCGCCAAAGACGAAGAGGGCGTGCAGGTGGGCGTGGCGCACTCGTGCGGCCACGACCTGCACGTGACATGGCTCCTTGGCGTGGCGCAGTTGATGGCCGCGCATCGCGCCGCATGGAGCGGCACGCTGCTTGCCGTGTTCCAGCCCGGCGAGGAAGTGGGGCGCGGCGCGCGCAGCATGATGGACGACGGCATGATCGAGCGCTTTCCGAGGCCCGACGTGATCCTCGGCCAGCACGTGATGGTGGGCCCGGCGGGCACCGTGGGCTATCGCAGCGGCACGATCCTCTCGGCCGGCGACAGCCTCAAGGTGAAGCTGTTCGGCCGTGGTTCGCACGGCTCGCAGCCGCAAACCTCGATCGACCCGGTGATCATGGCGGCTTCTACCACGCTGCGTTTGCAGACGATCGTCTCGCGCGAAATCTCGCCGCGCGAGGCGGCCGTGCTCACGGTGGGCTCGCTGCAGGCGGGTACGAAGGAAAACATCATCCCCGACGACGCCACGCTCAAGCTCAACATGCGCACCTTCGACGACGACGTGCGCGAGTACATGCTGGGCGCGATCCGCCGCATCTGTTGCGCTGAATGCACGGCCTCGAATGCGCCGCGTGAGCCGGAATTCACGACGCTGTCGAGCTACCCGCTCACGGTGAACGACGACGCCACCACGGCGCGCCTGCGCAAGGCCTTCGAAGCGTGGTTCGGCGAGCGCGCCTATGAAACGCAGCCGGCCGCCGCCAGCGAGGACTTCAGCGTGTTCGGCCGCGAATGGGGCGTGCCGTACGCGTTCTGGTTCGTGGGCGGCACCGACCCCGAGGTCTACGCGCAAGCCAGGGCCGCGAAGAAGCTCAACGAAATCCCGAGCAATCACTCGCCGAAGTTCGCGCCGGTGCTCGACCCTACGTTGCGCGCCGGCCTCGAAGCGATGCTGTGCGCGGCCGCCGCGTGGCTCGGCCGCGAAAGCGAGGCGGCGTGAGCGTGGCACTCGGGGCGCACGTGGGCGCGCATATCAACGCTCACACGGCCTATACGGTACTCGACCTGATCGGTACGTTCGCATTCGCAATCTCCGGCGCTGTGGCCGCGCGGCAGCGGCGGCTCGATCTGTTCGGCATCGTCGTCGTGAGCTTCATGGTGGCTTGCGGCGGCGGCATCATCCGCGACCTGTGCATCGGCGCAGTCCCGCCTGCTGGGCTCGCGAACTGGGCCTATCTCGCAGTCACGCTGCTGGCTACGGGGCTGACCATTGCTGCGTACCCGCAGGTTCGGCGGCTGCGTCATCCCGTGCTGTTGTTCGATGCGATCGGTCTCGGGCTCTTTGCGGTGGCGGGCGCGCAGAAGGCGCTTGCGTACAGCCAGAGCGCGGAGCCGGCCATCATCCTCGGCATCGTGAGCGCGGTAGGCGGCGGCGTGATGCGCGATGTGCTGCTCTCACGCGTGCCCGCCATTCTCGAGCGCGAGATCTATGCTTCGGCGGCGCTGCTTGGGGCCGCCGTGCAGGTGGGGCTCACGTACGCGGGCTGGTCGACGTTCTGGACGCCCTGGGTGGCCGTGGTTTCGTGCGTGGCGTTGCGGCTGGCCGCGCTCTATTTCGGCTGGCGTTTGCCGGTTTTTCACGCTGTGCGCGCGACTCAGCCGCAGCCTGCCCAGAGTGGTGACGTCACGAAAGCAGATTCGCGGCACGACGCGCGCTAGCGTCAGCCGCATTACACCGCTGGATCGAAAGCGATTTCGGCGTTACACACCGCGCTGATCTTCGGGGCGAAGCTGGATATTCGAAAGCGTCGCGTTTGTGATTCGCGCGGATCGACGCTGCGTTTGCGCGCGGCTTTCGCCCCGCGATGCGCCGCGCATGGTGCGGCGCGGCACGCAATATGCTCTGCCACCGGCGCCGTCGCGCGCCTGCAACTGTTCGCCGTCCAGCCAAAATACGGCTTTTTTCACCACGCGCTATGCTTTTTTAGTGCGCGATGTGGCTGGCCGGCATGAGACCACGCGCGCCGGCTGTCCGCACGTTCAATCACGCTATCCGCCCCGGCATGGACCGGACCAAGAAAGAAGACTCCACGAGGGAGCCAACGTGAAAGCGACTCTGGGCGCAGTGGTGCTGCTCGCCGCCAGTTCGGCCGCGTGCGCGCAATCGAGTGTCACGATGTATGGCCGCGTGGATGGCGGCATCGAATACCTCAATCACATCGCGAATGGCAACGGCGGCAGTTCGAGCCGCTGGAGCGCCGAAGGCGGCGACTGGGGTACCAGCATGTTCGGCCTCAAGGGCACTGAGGACCTGGGCGGCGGCAGCGCCGCGATCTTCAACCTCGAGACCGCCGTGCAGATCATGAACGGCACGACGGGCGGCGGCCGGCTCTGGTCGCGCCGCGCGTTTGTGGGGTTGAAGAACGACACATGGGGCCAACTGCAAGCCGGCCGTAACCTCTTCATCGACAGCGACGGCGTGTGGGCATTCGATCCGTTCGTGCAGCAGGCAGTGTCGTCGGCCTCACTTGTGCGAGGGCGCAACTGGCAGCAAACGAGCAACAACATCGAATATCACAGCCCGGTGTGGAACGGCCTCGATGTACAAGGGCAGTATTCGTTCGGCAACCAGCCAGGCAACTTCAACGCCGGCGCCGAAGGCGAGTTCGGCCGCTCGGACGGCATCATGCTCTCGTATCACTCGCCGCTCTTCGATTTGCGCGGCATCTACGACGAACTGCGCGATTCGAGCGGCCGCTTTTCCAACATCTTCACGGCCTCGCGCGAGTACTTCGTGGGCGGCAACCTGCGCGTGCAGAAGTTCAAGATCCAGGCTGCGTACACGCATTACTCCGCACCCGATTCGCCGCCAGGCATTTCCGATACCGCCGATCACTACTGGCTGGGCGCGACCTGGCAGGCCACACCGAAATGGGCGGTGACCACCGCGGGTTTCTATATTCACGTAGGCGAGGGCGGCGGCGACGCCGCGCACGACCCCGCGAGCCACGCCATGCTCTACGTGCTCGGCGCGACGTACAACCTGAGTGCGCGCACGTTCCTGTATGGCACGGTCGCTTATGTGGACAACAGCAAGAACGGTACGTTCTCCGTGTTCGCCACGCCGCGCGACTCGAGCACGCCGACCAGCCCCATGGCTGGCCAATCGCAAACGGGCGCCTACGTCGGGATGATGCACGTGTTCTGACGCCACGCTATTTTCCGCCATCGCAGACGGCATTCTTCGAGGAAGGTTGAGATCATGGCCAGACTATCGAAACCGCTGGGCTTCATCGGAGTCATCTCCGTACTGTTCACATTGCTCACGGCGGTGTATCTGCTGGCTGGCGGCGCGTGGCTCATTTCTCTCGGCGGCTCGCCGTACTACGTCGTGACGGGCGTGCTGCTGCTCGTCTTCGCCTGGCTGCTATGGCGCGCGAGCCCCTCCGCGTTCGTGCTCTATGCGATCGTGCTGATCGGCACCGCGATTTGGGGCCTCTGGGAGTCAGGGCCGGACTTCTGGGCGCTCGTGCCGCGCTCGGGCGTGCTGGTGGTGTTCGGCATCTGGCTGCTCGTGCTCATGAGCTGGCACCTGGAGCGCCCGCGCCAGTTCGGCGTGCTTTCACTCGTGGTCGGGCTGCTCGTATGGGGCGGCGTGCTCGCGTATGCGCATTTCAACGACCCGCAGCAGATCAACGGCTCGCTCGCGGCGGTGAGGGCCACGCCCGCGCCGAACGTCGACGGCATCGAGCCGTCCGAATGGCCCGCTTATGGACGCGACCAGCAAGGCACGCGCTATTCGCCGCTGCAGCAGATCACGCCCGAGAACGTGCATAACCTCCAGGTGGCCTGGACCTTCCGCACCGGCGACACGAAAGGCCCCAACGATCCGGTCGAGATCACCAACGAAGTCACGCCGATCAAGATCGGCGATCTGCTTTACCTGTGCTCGCCGCACCAGATCCTGTTCGCGCTCGACGCGCAAACCGGCGAGCTCAAATGGAAGTTCGATCCGAAGCTTCAGGCCGATCCCTCGTTCCAGCACGTGACCTGCCGGGGCGTGTCGTTCGTGGATCTTTCGGCGGCGTCCGTGAACGCCGCGGCGGCGGACCTGGGAGCGACAGCGACGACGCCCGCGGCCGCATCGGACGCCGCGGCGGCTTCGGGAACCGAAGCGGCTGCGCCAGCCAGTGATCCTGCGTCAGCAACGGAAGCCGCCGCGCCCGCGAGCGCACCCGCGGCCGCAGCAACGCCTGCCGCCACGAACGGCACCTGCATGCGCCGCATCCTGCTGCCCGTGAACGACGGCCATCTCTATGCACTCGATGCGCTGACGGGCGAGCGTTGCGCGGGCTTCGGCAACAACGGCGACCTCGACCTGCAGCACGCCATGCCGGTCACGACACCGGGCATGTACGAGCCCACCTCGCCGCCCATCGTCACGAACAAGGTGATCATCGTGGCGGGCGCGGTGGAAGACAACTTCTCGACGCGCGAGCCTTCGGGCGTGATTCGCGGCTTCGACGTGCGCACGGGCGAACTGCTGTGGGCGTTCGATCCGGGCGCGGCAGACCCGAACAAGATTCCGGGCCCCGGCGAGCACTACGTGTGGAATTCACCGAACTCGTGGGCGCCGGCCGCCTACGATGCGAAGCTCGATATCGTTTATCTGCCGATGGGCGTGAAGACGCCGGACATCTGGGGCGGCGACCGCACGCCCGACCTGGAGCGTTACGCAACGGGCCTGCTCGCGCTGCACGCCTCGACCGGCAAACTCGCCTGGTTCTACCAGACGGTACACCACGACCTGTGGGACATGGATCAGCCCTCGCAGCCCACGCTCGCCGACATCACCGACAAGGACGGCAAGACCGTGCCGGTGGTGTATGCGCCCGCGAAGACGGGCAACCTGTTCGTGCTGGACCGCCGCACCGGCGAGCTCGTCGTGCCCGCACCCGAAATGCCGGTGCCGCAGGGCGCGGCGCCCGGCGACCACGTCTCGCCCACACAGCCGTTCTCGGAACTCACGTTCCGGCCGTCGAAGAATCTCACCGACGCCGACATGTGGGGCGCCACGATGTACGACCAGCTCATCTGTCGCGTGATGTTCCACAAGCTGCGCTATGAAGGCACGTTCACGCCGCCTTCGCTGCAGGGCTCGCTGATCTTCCCGGGCAACCTCGGCATGTTCGAGTGGGGTGGCCTCGCCATCGACACCGACCGGCAGATCGCGGTGGCGAACCCCATCGCACTGCCGTTCGTCTCGCGGCTCATTCCGCGCGGACCGGGCAATCCGATGGAACCGCAGCCGGGCGCGAAGGGCAGCGGCACGGAGGCGGGCATCCAGCCGCAATACGGCGTGCCTTATGGCGTGACGCTCAATCCGTTCATGTCGCCGATCGGGCTGCCTTGCAAGCAGCCGGCGTGGGGTTACATCTCCGTGGTCGACCTCAAGACCAACAAGATCGTCTGGAAAAAGCGCATCGGCACGACGCGTGACAGTTCGCCGATTCCCGTGGCCTTCCGCACGGGGATGCCGATGCTGGGCGGTCCGATGGTGACGGCAGGCGGCGTGATCTTCATCGGCGCGACGGCAGACAACTACCTGCGCGCCTTCGACGTCAACAACGGCAATCGGCTCTGGCAAGCGCGGCTGCCCGCCGGCGGTCAAGCCACGCCGATGACGTACGCGGTGAATGGCCGTCAGTTCGTCGTGATCGCGGCAGGCGGGCACGGCTCGTTCGGCACGAAGCTCGGCGACTACGTGATTGCCTACGCGCTGCCGAAGCAATGAGCAAGGCGCGGTCGCCTGGCAACACCGGGCGGCCGCGGTTTGTGCGTTTTCCACGCGGCGGCAGGCAAGAAGCACAGCACCTGCCGCCCCTCACGCAGCATGCGACGCACCGCTCGTGCGCCTCACCCGCTTTTCCCTCATGAGTCGAACATTGCGCGCGGCGCGCGCCTGGGCGGTGTTGTCCGCGGCAACATTCGCCACGTTGCACACGATAAGCGCACACGCGCAAAGCTCGGTCACGCTGTACGGGGCGCTCGACACGAGCATCGAGGTGACGAATCCGGGCGCGGGCTGGGTCGCGCGCATGGACTCGGGCGCGTATCGCGGCTCGCGCTTCGGGTTGCGCGGCGTGGAGGATATCGGCGACGGCATCAAGATATTGTTCGAGCTGGAAAACGGCTTCGGCTCCAACGACGGGACCTTTGCCGTAGCCAACACGATCTTCAACCGCCAGGCATGGATAGGCCTCGGCACGCAATGGGGCACGGTGCGCGTAGGGCGGCAATACTCGCCTATCTATATTCCGTTCAAGGGACAACTCGACGCGTTCGGCGCGGGCACCATCGCTTCGGGCCTCAACAATCTATCGAAGATCACGCCATACGAAAGCAACGCGATCACTTATCTGTCTCCCGACATCTACGGTTTCTCGACCACGCTGATGGCCTCGCTGCGCGATCCGTCCGCGGGCAGCAACGGGCTGGCCGGCAACATCGAAACCGTCGAGTGGCGGCACGGACCGTTTCGCATTTCATATGCGCATCAACAGCAAAACGGCGATGGCGCGTTGCGAGCCAATCTGGGAGGCGTGTCGTACGTCCTCGGCCAGGTGACCGGATTTCTCGCGTATTTCAACGGCGATGGCGGCACGCCGCGCAACCACAACAACGGCGTCTCGGTCTCGGCGCGCTATGCGATCACCTCGCGGTTTCGCGCTTCGCTCGGTTACGCGTGGGTGCACGACCTCTCGGGCGCCGATAACGACGCCGACCAGTTCAGCGCCGCGTGCGAATACGACCTCTCGAAGCGCGTGCTGCTCTACGCGAGCGCAGGGTGGCTGCGCAATCGTAATGAGGCGACCTTCACGCTGCGCGGCGTGAACGTCACCGGCCTGCCGCCGTCATGGCCGGGCGCGCCAGTGCGCGGCGTGCAGTTTGGCATGATCGACCGCTTTTGAAGCGTACGGCTTGTGCCAGGCATCGCGCGTTGTTATCATGCGCCTTCCATACCTGCACACCGGACTCCAGCCAAAGTGGACAACTAAGCTTTCCCCAATAAATGTTTTCGCGCCAGCGTCATACACGCTGCGCGAGTGGTTTCATACATTCGGGAGAAGCTTATGGCTCGAGTCACGCCAGCCGCGACGCTTGTCGCACTCCATCATATTTCGTTCCGGTTCGATAGCGGCGTTACGCTATTCGACTCGCTAGACCTCGTTCTCGATCGCGTGCCCACTGGCATTGTCGGCCGCAACGGCGTCGGCAAAAGCATGCTCGCGCAACTGATCGCCGGGCGAATCGAGCCGACGTCCGGTTCGATCGACCGGCACGTCAGGGTCGCGTTCGCGGCCCAGCAACATGTCGACGCATCGCACGATAGCCAGACTGTTGCGCAAGTCGCGGGGCTCGATGCGCCGCTCGCGGCCCTGGCGCGGCTAGCAAACGGCGTGGCCGACACCGGCGATTTCGACTTGATCGGCGAGCGCTGGGATCTCGCTGAGCGCCTGCGTATGGCGCTTGATGCGGCAGGGCTCGATCATCTGGAGTCCGATGCATTGGCGCGCACGCTTAGTGGTGGCGAACTTGCGCGCGTTACCTTGATCGGCGCGCTGCTGGCGGACGCCGGCTTGCTCGTGCTCGACGAGCCGACCAATCACCTCGACGCCGCTGGCCGCGCGTGGCTGCGCGGGGCGCTTGAGGGATGGCGCGGTGGCCTCGTCGTCGTGAGCCATGACCGTGCGCTGCTTGCGCAAATGCAGCGCATTATCGAGGTCACGCCCAAGGGCCTGCGAGCCTATGGCGGCAACTATGCCAGCTACCGCACGCAGCGCGATGCAGAACACGAAGCGGCAAAAAGCGCGCTCAGCCATGCGCGCACTGAACGCGAGCGAGCCGCGCGCAGGCTTCAGCGCGAACACGACACGATACAAAGACATGCCGCCGGCACATTGCGTTACGCGAAGACGGCCAATCTATCCTCGATGGCGAAAGAGGGGATCAAGGGCGGTGCGCGCAATGTGATGGGGCAGGTCAGGGCCGAGCAGCGCGAGCGCAAGGAGGCGCTCGATGAGCGCGTGACCGAAGCTGTCGCACGCGTCGAACCCGACGCGCCCGTGCTGGTGGCGCTGCCTGGCGCCGAGATTAGCGCGCGCCGCCAGGTCTTCACGCTTGAAGAGGCGAGGCTGCCATGGCTCGCGCACGACGATCCCGCCGCCACGCTCAACTGGTCGTGCAGCGGCCCTGTTCGCGTGGCGCTGACGGGCCCGAACGGATGCGGGAAGTCGACACTGCTGCGCCTGCTTGCGGGACAGTTCGCGCCCGACGCGGGGCGCAGCGTGACGCATGTCCGCAGCGCATACATCGACCAGAAACTCGCGCAGCTCGATCCCGACCGCTCGATCGTCGAACAACTCGGGTTGCTCGACACACCGCTCGCAGAAGGGGAGTTGCGCAGCCGGCTCGCGCTATTGCAACTTGATGCCGCGCGCGTGACTCAACCGTCGCGCCACCTGAGCGGAGGGGAGCGGTTGAAGGCCGCGCTCGCCTGTGCGCTCTGGCGCGGCGCGCCGGCGCAGTTGCTGCTGCTCGACGAGCCTACCAACCACCTCGATCTGGAATCCGTGCGCGCGATCGAAGGGGCGCTGGCAGACTTCCCGGGCGCACTGGTCGTGGCGTCGCACGACGCAGATTTCATCGCCGCGCTCGCGCCGACGCATACGATGCAGTGGAGCCGCGACGGATGGCGCTACGATCCCGTCATCTGATCCATCGGGTAACGAATCGATTAACGGAGGCGCGCCTAGAAGCGATACGTCAACGCCACCTGCGCCACGGGATACCAGCGATACCGTTCGATCTTCTCTGTGAGCTTTTGCTCCTCGTCCTGAATGTCATCCGGTCCGACGAAAAGCTGATAGATCTCGGGCACGTTATACGTGAGGTGAGGGCGGCCATAGGCAACGCCGAGGTCGGCCGCGAAGCCGTTGGGCGAGATACGGGGCCTTGCACGGCTAAATTGCTCCGTTGCTTTATGCCGCTTCGACCCTGACGCTGCGGCTGCCAAAACCCGGTAAAACTTGCTTCGCCTGTGTTTCCTCAGACTACGCTCCGAGCGGATTAGTCCGTTATTCAAGAGGGAATCTGCGAATTGGCGCGCGTTCGAGAAGCGGATGATCCGTTGCGGCGATGCACTTGGTGCAGTCGCAACGGTTGGGTGGAGTTAATCGCGGATGGCTAATCGAAGGCCGTGCAGAGGCGCTCGATCGGCACGGCGATCAGTATGCAGATCGAAAAAGCGAGCCCGAAGGTGAAGGCTACGGAAGTCGTCGCTCCGCACCAAGCGATGAAGCGCCTGGCGTCGCGCTTTTCGTGCGCGACGTAGGCAATCTTGCGCCAGGCCCGGCCCGCGGCGTAGGTAATGGCGAGCGCGAGCACTAGCGCGCAGACCGAGGCGATGCCGAGGATCCACTGTGTGCCGTGCCAGCCTGGCAGCGGATCTTGCGTGACGGCGTCGGCGCACGCCGTGGAAACCAGCGTGACGCCGAGCGCCAGATGCAGCAGCCAGATGAGCGGCACCGCGCACAGACCGAGCCAGGCGGCGACGCGCTGTGCGCGCGTCGGCTGCGAGCCGGCGCCGGTTGGTTGCCCGGATGTCGGGGCGGACGTCATCGGTTCCTCCTTTGAAGCGGCATGGGTTCGCGGCGCAGGAGGTGTGCCTGGTTGATGTTATTTGATTTTACATAACATAAAAACTAGCACGACAGTGCACTAACTTTAGCTGGCGTTACACCTGCGGGAACCAAGCCCCGCAAGCGTTAGTGGGTAGCGCCAGCCACCGAAAACCCTTGGAAAAATTTTCCAGGGCGTCTACCCAAAACGCGCGGTGACGATCGTCTCGCGCACGTTCGGCATGCGTCGCGGCGACGACTTCAAACGCCCGCACTCCCAAGATTTCAGCGACACGAAAACAAGTGTCCTCATCAAACGTCGACTTCCCATTTCGGTACGCGCTCACGGTAGAGCGGGTGACGTTCAACACTTTGGCGGCAGCGTAATCCGACGGCAGATCAAGCTTGATCTTGACGGCGTCGAGCCATTCGATCGTTGTTTTCATTGAGAAAACCCCTGTTAATTCAACCCGATGTCAAGGGTATCCGAACGCTCGACCCCTCGCAACGATCGGACGGTCCGAACGTTCGACCCATATTGACATGTTCGGTGGGGTCGAACTATAGTCCGGCTGTCGCCCCGGTAACTGGCTCTCAACCCCGCCAGTGCTGGACTTGCTACCCGGCCACCGGGGCGATGTTTCTCAAAAACATCGTTCTCGGGGTTGAACAGGGGGTGCAAAAATGGCTGTTTCTCAGCAACATATCGTTACAGGTCTCACCGATTTGCAACGGCTGGCAACGCTTGAAAAGGGCGCAATCAGCCACTTCGGCGCCGATCACTCGACTGGCAAGCAAGCCGAATCCCATCGCAAACCCTCCCTTAAAACCGTCTCGCCCATTCATCCCTCGGCGCTCGGCGGCTACACCATCGAAGGTCCGTTCAATCGCCGCCCGTCGCGCATCGCCCGTGCGCTCGATCGTTTTTTCTACTGGCTCGGCGCGTAACTGCTATGCGCTCGTCAACCGCGTTCGGGGAAATCGGGTATCGCGTCGATGATGGCGATATCGGATATGCGGGCAGTACGCACCTGTCGTTCAAGCCGCAGACCGCGCCGAGCGTCGCGCATATCCGCGCAACCGCGCGCGGCGACGCGGAGCTCTCCCGCATCAAGTCCATTCTCACCACGACGAAGGCAACGCGCAGCGCGGGGCAGAGCACGACGCCGCGCCGCGTGGACGTGACGCCTGACGCCTATTGGGCGGCAATCTCTCGCACAGTGCGGGGCTTCGCGTAATGCTCGGCAGAAACGACGTATGGGCCGCTGGGCTGGTCGCGCCGTTCCCGCGTCGCTGGCAGGCGAACATGATGCGCGAATGGGATCGCCGCCGCGCAGCGTTCAACCCGAAGAAAGTCACGGGAGAGAACGACGCGCAGCGCGCGGCTAACGTCGCATTGCGTGATGCTGTCGCGTCGCTTGCGAGCCACGCCGTGAGCGACGAGCTGCCGCTCGATGCGCTCGACCATGACGTGATTACGCACGCACGCGAATGCGCTGAACAGGCACGCGTGCGCACGCTTTCGCTTGAGGCATGGCAGGAAGCAGGGCGATGCGCAGCGCGAGCCGCGGGAATTTCGGCGCTGGAGCTGGCGCCGCTCGAAGTCCTCGAAGCGCGCGTGATGCTCGCCGACTTCTGCGTGTCGCGCGGCGTCGCGCCCGCGACTGGCCGAATTGACGACGAAGGCGCCGTGCGCCGGATGATTGCGCCGAAGTGGTGGACGATGCGCATGCGCCGCGCGCACGCCCGCGCCGTTGAGGCGGCCGCTATCGACTTCGGGCTCGTCAACCGCCTGCGCGATGTGTACGTGTCTAACGAAGGGCTCGCGGCGCGCGAAGCGCAGAACGCGCAACGCGGCGATGCTCGAAACAACGATCGCGCACAACCTCGACACCGACCAAGAATTTACGCTTGCCGAGCTGTCGGCGAAGGGACCGGCCAACAAGGCCGTGCGCCGTGCGGAGCTCATGACGCGCATCGCCGGTTTCGAGCGCATCGCCATCGCCTCGGGCCATGCGGGCCTGTTCCTGACGATCACTTGTCCGTCGAAAATGCACGCGTTCAAGCTCGTCGGCCCGGAAGGCCGCGAAAAGGCAATTCGAAACACGAGGTACGACGGCACGAAACCCGACGACGCACAAGCCTATCTGCGCGGCGTTTGGGCTTGTATCCGCGCGGCTCTCGCGCGACGCGGAATCAAACTCTATGGCTTCCGTATCGCCGAGCCACAACACGACGGTACGCCG
Organism: Paraburkholderia guartelaensis; assembly: GCF_004353905.1. Classification (GTDB taxonomy): domain Bacteria; phylum Pseudomonadota; class Gammaproteobacteria; order Burkholderiales; family Burkholderiaceae; genus Paraburkholderia; species Paraburkholderia guartelaensis. Next base: position 44,527 of record NZ_SMOD01000037.1, read on the forward strand.
CACTGGCACCTGCTCGTTTTCTACCCGCCGCAGCACGATGCGACCGTCGAATCGACGGTGCGCCGCTACGCGCTCGCAATGGACGGTGATGAGCTCGGCGCGCAAAAGAAGCGCTGCGATTTCAAGCGCATGGACGCCGCACTCGGCACGGCCGCTGCCTACATCGCGAAGTACGTCGCGAAAAACATCGACGGCTACAAGCTCGACAAAGATCTGATTGGAAACGATGCGCTCGAAACGTCGGCGCGTGTGGAAGCGTGGGCGTCGCGCTGGCGCATTCGCCAGTTCCAGCAGATTGGCGGGCCGCCGGTGACGATCTGGCGCGAGCTGCGCCGCGTCGAATCTGTTCCGGCCGATGCGCCCGCACATGTGCGGGCGGCGCACAACGCCGTGAACCGCGTCGCGAAGCTCGAAGGGCGCGAAAACGCGTCTGTTGCTTGGGATCACTACGTCAACGCGCAAGGCGGCGTGCATTGCGGCCGTGATTACCTCGTGCGTCTCGCGACATTCCGCGACGGCTCGCGCACGGCCTACGGCGAAGAAGCCGCCGCGAAGCCGGTCGGCATTGAGTATTTCGAAGTCGCGAAGATTCGCGACGCGATCGGTAACTGGATTGACGTGATGCCGCGCACCGTCACGATCGAGTCGAAACGCTATCGGTGGGAAGTCGTTCGCGTGGCGCAATCGGCCGGTGCGACCGTTCGCGGTACGTTCGACGGCCGCGTGATGCAAGGCGGCGGCGCGACGGACATGGCAGGCATCGAACAGCCTGACCTGTGGCTGTCGGGCGACGCCTACGCTAAATGGGCCGCAAAGTATCCCGACGCGGCTCGGGATTGGGAGTTTGGTTTTGAGCGCGCGCAGCGCGCGCCTCGGACCTGTGTGAATAACTGTACGCGACCGGCCGCAGAGCCGGTATTTGACCACCACGCGGCCGCACCGATCGACGCAGATTTCGACGGCGCGGCCCTGAATTTCGCCGGGGGCGGCGCTATTCGTACTGACCGGAGACCGGAATGACGACCATGAAAATCGAGTGTCCTTGCTGCGATGGTGAAATCGACGCGCGGCACACGGAAGGCCTGTCCGACACGATGCGCCGTATGTACTTCGTCTGCGACGACTGCGGCTATCGCACGCCCGCCGGATTCGAAATCCTGTACTCGCTGTCGGCGTCGGCGAAACCGCGCGCCGACATTGCGCTCGAAGTGCGGCCGTCGCCGATGTTGCGCGGCGGCGTCAACGCGCGCACGACCGTCGCACTCGCGAGGGCGGCATGAGGTTCACCATCAAATGCCCGCACTGCGGCGCGCGCGGCATCGCGCGGTCGATTGAAAAGGTCTCGCCAACGTCGTGGCTGCTCGATTTCCAGTGCGACGACGTGACGTGCGGCCACACGTACCGCACGCAGCTCGACATGTATCCGCCTGAGACGCCGATACCGCGCCGCGAGCGGCGCGAGACGGGCGCGCTCCAGTTCGACGAATAGGCGGCCCGCCTCATTGCAATCAGGCTGATATCGGGTCGATATCGGCGGTCTGTTTCATCATGCTCGGGGGAGCAAATGTCAAAAATCGTAGTGATCGGAAATTCGAAGGGCGGCACGGGCAAATCGACGAGCTCGTTGCAGTTCTCGATCGGGCTCGCGCGCGAAGGCGCGCGCGTGTGGCTGGTTGACGGCGACCGGCAGGAAACGAGCGTGACTGCAATCACCATGCGGGCTCAAAGCGGACGGGCGCCGATTGCTGCGTCGGCCTACGCTAACGGCGCCACGCTGCGCGCCCAGGTACTCCAGCAGCGTGACGCATACGATTTCGTCGTGATCGACGCGGGCGGCCGCGATTCGAGCGCGCTGCGCGCCGCGCTCACCGTCTGCGACGCCGTCGTAATTCCCTGCCTGCCGCGCACGTTCGACGTGTGGGCGATGCAGGATATGGTGCAGCTTGTTGACGATGCGCGCGCCGTCCATGACCTCAAGGCGTTCGCCTTCCTCAATTCAGCAGACGCCAACGGCGCCGACAACCGCGACGCGGCGGCCGCCATCGCGGATTTCAAACAGGTCGAGCTTCTGCCGTTCCGACTCGGCCGCCGCAAAGCCTACGCGAACGCGAGCGGTGCAGGGCTACACGTCGAAGAAATGCCGCGACGTGACACCGTGGCTTGCGCCGAAATCGACCGGCTCACTGCGGCGGTGTTCGGCGTGTAATGCAATATCGACTTGCCATCTATTAGATATCGGTTTGATATCAAGTTAGTAGCAAGTCGATATCGAATCGATATCGAAAAGGGAAGGGCGAAAAGATGACGATCACGAAACGGCCGGCAGTCGGAAGCCAGGCGCAAAGCGCCAATGCCTTTATCGCGGGTGCGCCCGACGCGGCGCACGAGCAAGAAGCCGAACCGGCGCGACGCAGGAAGGAGGTGATTAGCCTCGGTGTCGATGGCGAGCTGCTGAAACGAATCGACGAGCGAGCCACCAAGCTCGGTCTTTCGCGCGCTGCTGCGATCAATCTCGCGATCGCGCGTTTTCTTCACGAATAGTAAAAAAGCCGCACTTGGGTGCGGCTTTTTTCATGGATAAGACGGACGGTCGTGTTAAGAGTCGCTTACTGTGCCGCTGTACCAGGCCCAAATCAATTTGGGATCAATGCCATTGAAGCTATGTGGCATGACGTGAAGCTGTCCGTCTCTGACGAGATGGGCCATCGGATATTTCACGTTCCTCGGAAACTTCGGACCACGATTTACTGAAATAGTAAGCCGCAGTATCGGCCATAGCATGCATACGTAGCTGATCGGCTCGTCTTGGTCATCGCCCGGAGAAAGCGACCCGGAAATGATGCCGCACAGCGCACCTTCTTGGTCGAAAACGGGGCCTCCACTCATTCCCCCGTCAAATCGGGCCGCGATTCGGTAGCAGGGAAACGTGAAATTTCCGGCAGGCTGACCTTGCGGCAAGATTTCTTCCACCAAACCTGTAGAGGTCGTGGGCGCGTCGGTCAGTTCCAAATGATAGTTCCCATTCTCCGCGGGTCGTGTGTCGACCTTCGAGCTGTGGTAACCGAAGGCTGCGAGTCTTTCGCCAAGACGCGGCGGACCAAACGCTAGCGGAGGGTGCCGCCACTTCATCTTCGCGCCAGAATTGCGCAACAACTCTCGTGAGCTGCTTCGAAATAGAGCGAGATGCAAGACGGATATGTCTGTGTCGGGGTGACTCCATGCCTTCACAACTTGGTAGATGATATAGGTTGGGCCGGGCAAGCATTGATACAGTCGAATCGAGTAGTCCGCGATCACGGGCGTGCCATCCTCGTCTGTTTCGGTGCCGAACCTTGTCGTAATTTCATCGAGAACGTGCTTCGCGGTTAGAACAACGTATGGCGCGATGAGTGTGGCTGTACCAATGACGTAAGTTTCACCGCCTCCAAATTCGACCAAGACCCGTAGGGCGAATTCAGACATCAGTGTGTCTGCTGGCTCTTTTGCGAAAGTTGATTTTTGGGGAATCGACATTGCGATGAAATGATGGCGTTAATTTCAAGCGTTTCGCTCGACCACAGTAGGGCCGCCACGTTGCAAGGCGCGAGACGCGTCTGGGTGGGCAGCCGCGCTTCATGCGTGCGCGGCACGCTCCAGCACTTCGCGCGCGGCGCGGCCCAGCACTTCCTCTGACCACTGATTCACGCTCTCGCCCGAGACGGCCGCCGCGATGCCAACGCGCGCATGCACGTCGGGATCAATGCGGAGCATCAGCTTGCCCGATGCGGGCTTTTGCGGCTTGCGCCCGGCTTGCTCGCAGTCCGTCAGGTAGTGATCGACGGCCGCGTGAAAGTCGGTCATCAGCTCCTCGACGGTCGAGCCGTGAAAGCTGATCTTGTCGTCAACGCCGAGCACATGGCCGACGAAAATGTTGTCGCGCCCGTCGAAGTCGATGCGGGCGAAATATCCCTTGTAGCTCATTGCATTGCTCATGGCTTTATCCCCATTTCGCTAAACCAGTCGCGCAAGTCTTCAACCTGATACCGCTTTGCCTCTTTGCCCGGATGCGGGCGGTGATGGTAGCGGCGCTGGCCGTTCAGCTCGAAGGCGATGCGCGACCCGGCGCCTTCGTGGATTTCGCCGCCCAGGGCGACGACAAGCGATTCAATGTCCGAAAACACGATCGCGCCCAAAGTCGGCTTCGTGTAGATCGCGGCGAGGGTGCGGGCGTGTTTCGTTTTCATGCCTTTATGATAGCAAAAAGTGATATCAATATGCAATCAGAAAGTGATATCACTCGCGTATTGCTTCATTCTTTCGATGCGCCTCGACGGCTCACGATGCGGTCGATTACGGCTTGTTGGCGCGGCGTGGGCTTGTCCGTCAAACACGGCTCATTGTCCAGCTCGCGCTCGAAGCAACTCCAGACCGTAGAAGGCACGACGCCCGAGCCGCCGGAGCCGAGCAGGCTGCGTATCTGCTGCGCGCGCGTGATGGTCGAGCGAAGCCGGTGAATCTCCCAAAGCAGCTCCAGCACGAGCGCGTCTGGGCGTTCCTCCCATATTTCAGCAAGGCGGGCGGCGGTGAGCGGCGGGCGGTGCGGCATGGCATTGACTCAAAGCAAACACTGTATGGATATACAGTATAGCGCCGCGTGACACAACGCGGGGCGGCGGCCGGGCGCGCCAGAGGGCTCCAGAGCGGCCGCGCGTGAACACGGTGCGGCGGGGCTCGGCGCAGTCGCGGCAAGGGTGTGTCGGGGCTGGCAGGCGGCCGGGCGGGGCGAAAACAGGGCCGGGGCTCGGGCGCGCGCGCACCATGACGCAGCCCCAAAAAACGCAGTCCCCCTCCCCGCCTGCCCGTTTCTAAAAGGGCTCGTTTTGATGCAGACGGCGAGCGGCGCGCAAGTCCCGCCACTGGCGGGGCTCGGCGGTTTTCGGGCGGCTCGCGGTTAACGCACGTAAACGCAAAAAAACGGCGTTTTGATGCAACGTTTACTTGCGGGCGAGCGTGTAGAGCAGGGCGGCGCGCAAAATTTGCAAAATCGCGCGCCCGCGCGTCAGGAAACGACCGATTTTTTCCCGGACGGCTCGATCGGGTCGATGCTGTACGGTGCGAATCGCACGATTTCGTCGCCAGCCCATTCGTTGAAGGCGAGAAACTGCGTCTGGAGCGGGGTGATTTCGTTGCGCCCGAACACCTTGGCTGCCGTGTCGGCGGCGCCAAAGCCGCCCGTGTTGCTCGGAACGATGCCGAGTAGCTGCGGCGGCACGCGATGGGCGGCGAGCAGGTCGTCGCGCGTGATGTTCTTGATGTTGAAAAACTCGTCCTTTGCCGCGACCTCACTCACCGGAATGAGTTGCAGGCCGTCTTTCTTGCCCTGTGGCGAGTAGTAGAACAGGTTGCGGAAATTGCCCGGCCCCTTGGCGCTCTTGAGCGCTTCGCGCAGTGAATCAATGTCGTCCTGATCGGCGGCCGGGTCCGTCAGGTACAGGATGAAGCCCGCATGGCTGCCGTTCTCGTAGTAGCGGCGGCGAAACAGCGTCGAGCTCTCATTGAGCCAGGCGGCATGCAGGGCGCCGAGATATTCGGGCAAGCCGTACACCTCCTGATTTACGTCGGGCTCGATGAGGTGATGCACGTCGCCCGCCTCGAATTCGTGAACGACCTGCCAGCCGTTCGTCTGCGCGTAGCTGACCATGTCGGTGCGGCGGCGCATGTATTTGCCGGGCGCCGCCTCGAATCGCAGCGTGTCGCCGAGCCGGTTTCGCTGGCGTTCCATGTAGCCATTGCCGAACATCAGGAAATCGAGCGCCCAGCGGCGGAACGTGTCGCGTGACATGAGCCTGTGCGGAATGAACGTGGACGCGAGCACGTTGCGTTTGAAGTAAAGCGCGGACGCGTGGTGCGTACCGGCGCGGAACGACTTCGCGAGCGCCGACCAGCTAATCGGCGGCTCATACCAGCCGTTGTAGGTGACGAGCTCGGCGTAATCCAGCAGCTCGGCGCGATTCATCACCGGCGTGGGATCGCCGAACGTGAACGCACTCGCGCCCGCCGTGCTTTTCGGCTCTGCGGCCGCTACCGTGCCGCGCTCGTGGCGCGCTGCGCGCCTGTGGCTCGCTTTCATGTAGAAATCTCCATAAATCCAGAATTGCGGGCCGCCATGCCTTCCAGCGGCTCGTTTGAAATCGCGTGCAGGACCGACCACGCAAGGTCCGCGTGTCCGGTTTCCTCGCTACGGCCCGCCGTGTAGGTGACTTGCCGGCCGCTTGCCGTGACGGTCTTTTTGATCGCCATGAAGGCGGCGGCCATATCGGTCCAGCCCGCGTCAAATTGCAGCCGGCCGCCGTTGACGACAGAAAGGCCTTTGAGCACGAGCATGCCCTTGACCTCGGGCGAGTAATTGAGCGCGACGGCACCGGGGTAAAACTGGCGCACGAGCTGATAGACACCCTGACCCATGCCGGTCGTGTCGATCGCCATGTACGTGACTTGGTAGCGCTGCGTGATTTCCTTGATCTTCGCGGCCTGCGCCTCGAAATCCATCCCGCGAAACTGGTGCTTTTCCAGCACGCGAAACGGGCCGCCGGGAACCACAGGCGGCGCGACGACGGAGAGCGCCGCGGAGTCGCCCGTAAGCGCCGGGTCATACCCGACCCACACACCGCGATAGCCGAACGGACGCAGCAGCAGCGGCTCGAAGTCGGTCCAGACCTCCCACGAATCCACCATGCAGCGCTGTAGATTGGCCAGGGTGAAAACCGACGCGGTATCGTCGATAAACTGGCACATCAGCAGGTTCGCGAAATCCTCGGGGCTGTACTTGCGCCGTAGCTCTTCAAGATCGAAAAGCGAACACCCGCCGCGCAAAGCATCCTCAACCGTCACGATCTGGCGCCACTGGCCATCCTCGCAAAGCCGACCGCGCGCAAGTGCCTCATGCGTTACATCGAAGTGGACGTGATCGGCCTTCGCGCGGCCGCGATTGATGTGCTGCCCGTTCCAGAACGTGTAAGCCTGGTGCGCGAGACTGGATGGCGTAGAAAAATATGTCTCACGCCATTTCTTGTGCATCGCCATGCCTGACGCGACCGCCTGGAGTTCCTTGAATCGCGCGATCCAGAAATACTCGTCGACGTACAGATTGCCGTGATAGCTCTGTGCTGTGCGTGCGTTCGTGCCGAGAAAATAGAGCGTGGCGTCGTTCGGCAAGACAATGGGGTCGCCCGTCAAATCAACGTCGGCGGCCTCACGCGCGAACTGCGTGATGTACTGCTTGAATACGTGCGCCTGTGCTTTGCTCGCAGAAAGAAAAATCTGGTTGCGGCCAGTCTGTAGCGCATCGTCCAGCGCTTCGCGCCCGAAATAGAACGTTGCGCCGATCTGGCGTGACTTGAGAATATTGCGCGTACGGTGATGCCCGTTTCGATACCAGACCTTCTGATAGTCGAACTGGCAATCGAGAAACGCCTCGTGCAGCCTCGCAACCTGCGCGTCGGAAAACTCATTGCGCGCGGCTTTTTTCTTCGGCGCCGCGCTGCGTGCCTCGACGTTCGGATTCAGGTCCGATTCCTTGCCCGTCTCGGAATACTTTCGCACGCGCGCGGAGCGTTCGAGCTGCCGCATGAGCAGGTCGATTTCCTTGTAATCGCCGGGCTCCTTTTTCTCTTTCGCCACGAGCGCATTCACGCGCATTTCGATGGTCATTTCGACCGTATCAATGGGCGATGCCTTATCCCAGTTCTCGCGCTGTTTCCACGTCTCGACCGTCGAACGATTCAACTCAAGATGACGCGCAATAGATGACACGCGCCACCCCTGCCAGTACAGGGCGCGCGCTGCCTTTCTTGGGTCGGCATTCGTGGCCGCGTTATCCGTGATTTCAAGCATGGCCGAAGCGTAACCGGCCAACGCGCGCGCGCGCAGAAGTTCGGTTTGTACCCGGCCGCATCACGTTTTCAATTGATTGCCGCCACGCGCCATCACCGGCAACATTCAGTTACACGATTTACGCCGTATCGACGATTTGAAACTTTCCATTGGAGTGCTTATGATGTTCAAGCGCAAGCTGACTTTCCTCGCGGCCGCAGTCGGCTCGATCGCTTCGCTGTTTGCGATCGACGCACATGCAGCCACGACCACGATCACGGCAGGCATGCAGCACGCCGATGTGATCGGTGCAGCCAGCACCGCAGCAGCGGGTGCGCTTGGCGTCGGCCAGATCGCAGCGACGGGTGGCAATCACGCCATCACGTCGAAGAAGTTCCGCGTTGCGGTTGAAGGCGCTACGACGGACGGTCGCAAGATCGAACGGGCGTGGATTCAGCAGATGGCCGCGCAGTACAGCGCTGAACTGTACGGCGCACGCGTCAACTGCGAACACATTCGCGGAATGGCGCCTATGACCGACAACGCCAATTCGAGCCCCTTCGGTTCGTATGGCGATGTTATCGGGCTCAGCGCGGAAGAAATCGCAGACGGCCCGCTCAAGGGCAAGCTCGGGCTGTATGCGCAGGTTGCGCCGACACAAGCGCTGATCAACCTCGCAAAGGCGCGCCAGAAGGTGTACACGTCGATCGAAATCAACCCGTCATTCGCCGACACGGAGCAGGCGTATCTGATCGGCCTCGCCATCACGGATAGCCCGGCCAGCCTCGGCACTGAGATGTTGTCGTTCGCTGCAACGCAGGGCGACAACAATCCGCTTGCGCACCGCAAACAGTCTCCGGGCAACCTGTTCACGGCCAGCGAAGAAACCACGCTCGAATTCGAAGCCACGACGCAGACGCCGATCGGCGCGGGCGTGGCCCTGTTCAAGCGCGTGGGCGAACTGCTCGGCATCACGAAAGAGAAGGGCGCCGCCGACGAAAAGCGCTTCGGCGATATCACGCAGGCCGTCGAAATGCTCGCGACGTTCTCGCGCGAGCAGGCCACGCGCGCCGACACCTTCGCCGAACGCCTCACGAAGCTCGAAACTGAGCTCGACGCCGAGCGCAAGGCACACACCGCGACCGCGCAGGCGCTCGAAAAGCTGACGACGAAGCTCTCGACGGAACCGGGCGGCACGACGCGACCGACCGCCACCGGCACGAGCGAAGGCCACAAAACGGACTGCTGATCGCGGCCATTACCGGCTGGCTCACCCCTCAACGAATCGGAGAATCACCCTCATGCGCAACGATACCCGCGCGAAGTTCGACGCCTATCTCGGCGACATCGCGAAGCTCAACGGCGTGCCGAATGCCGCCGTGAAATTCACGGTCGATCCGTCCGTACAGCAGACGCTCGAAGGCCGCATTCAGGCGTCGAGCGAGTTTCTGAAACGCATCAGCATGATCGGCGTCGACGCGCAGGCAGGCTCAAAAATCGGCCTCGGCATCGGCGCACCGATCGCGAGCACGACCGACACGAGCACGAAAGACCGCACGCCGGTCGATCCGGCGAGCCTCGACGACAACGGCTACTTCTGCACGCAGACGAATTTCGACACGGCGCTGTCCTATGCGCGTCTCGATGCGTGGGCGCACAAGCCGGATTTTCAGACCCTGATCCGCGACGCGATTCTCAAGCGCACCGCGCTCGATCGCATCTGCATCGGCTTTAACGGCACGAGCCGCGCCGCAACGTCGGACCGCGCAAAGAATCCGCTCTTGCAGGACGTGAACAAGGGCTGGCTCCAGAAGTTCCGCGATAACGCGCCCGATCGCGTGCTGCACGAAGTCACGAAGGATTCGAACAAGATCACCATCGGCAAGGGCGCTGACTTCGAAAACCTCGACGCGCTCGTGCTCGACGCGCTGCAACTGCTCGACGAGTGGTATCGCGACGATCCGTCCGTCGTCGTCGTGCTCGGCAGTTCGCTGCTGCACGACAAGTATTTCCCGATCGTGAGCAACGCCAACGTCGCGACCGAACAGGCTGCGCTCGATCTCGTCATCAGCGGCAAGCGCATCGGCGGCAAGCAGGCCGTGAGCGCCCCGTTCATGCCCGCCGACAAGATGCTCATTACGCGCCTCGACAACCTGTCGATCTATTTCCAGAACGGCGGCCGCCGTCGTTCGGTGATCGACAACCCGAAGCGCGACCAGGTCGAGAACTACGAGTCGAGCAACGAAGCCTATGTCGTGGAGGACTACGGCTGCGGCGCGGTTGTCGAGAACATCGAAATGGCTGAGGCGGCCTGAGCATGACGAGCCCCGCACGCCGACACCAGGCACGCATTCGCGCCGAACGCGCGGCCGCATCGGCGGCGCCCGGCGAGTCGCTGGCAGGCGCGAGCCACTACGAGCTCATGCTTGCGAAGCTGCTCACCGACATTCGCCGCCTGCACGCGATTCAGTCTGTCGCCCGCAAGATCGACGTGAAACGCGAAGTGCTGCCCGAGTACGCCGACTATGTGACCGGCTCGCTCAAGGGCGGGCGGGGCGCGCAAGACGAAGTGCTCACCACGGTGATGATCTGGCGTATTGACGCAGGCGACTACGTCGGCGCGCTCGAAATCGCTCGCTACGCGCTGCAACACGGGCTGTCGCTGCCCGCGCGCTACGACCGCAGCACGGCCGCCGTGCTCGCCGAACAGTTCGCCGACGCTGCGCTCACTGCGCTGCGCGACGGCGGCACGTTCGACGCCGACCAGCTCAACGAAGTGCGCGAGCTGACCGAAGGCACCGACATGCACGACCAGATTCGCGCGAAGCTGCACAAGGCGCTTGGCCTCGCATTCATGAAGGCAATCGGCGACGACAGCCTCGACGATCTGACCGACTACGGCCGCGCGCGTGCTGCCCTGCAATGCCTCGAAACGGCTTTGAAGCTCGACGCACGCGCCGGAGTGAAACAGAACATCAACCGCCTGCAAACGCAGGTGGAAGATGCGGACGGCCGCCGGGCCGCCCGCACGTAAAGAGCCCCCCCGGCAATGGCGGCACCGGCGTTCACTCCCAACACCTGACGGCAACGGGATTCGAACGCCGGTCCACCGCCACCTATTCCTCTCGTCGCATGCCCTGACATGAGCAGCTTTCTCGCTACCGCAGACACCGGCACCGCGGCGACCGCGCCCGCCGCCGACACGCTGAAAAACGACGGCTGGTTTCCCGACGTCGAGCTCGGCGCGCTGCGCGAGCAGATGAAGATCGACGGAAACGTGACGGATGCGCGCCTGCGCCCGGCCGCGCTCGACGCGATGGCGAGCTGCAACGCGGAATTGCGCTCGTGGCAGGTGAAACAGCTCGCGGCCGGATACGCAGAGCTCGCGGCCGTTCCCGCGCCGCAGCTCGGCGGCGAGAGCACGCACGTTATCCGCTACCGCCGCGCCGTGTTCAACCTCGTGCGCGCCGATCTGACCGAGCAGTATCGCGGCCTCGATACGACGAAATCGGGCGGCCAGAAGGCCGAAGAACTCGAAGCCACGATCGGCGAAGCGCGCCGCAATGTGCGCATCGCGCTCGCCGACATTCGCGGCATCCGCCGCACCACGGTCGAGCTGATCTGATGAAGATCGTCGCGCGCCAGGGCGATACCGTCGATGCGATCTGCTGGCGTTACTACGGCCGCACGGATGGCACCGTTGAAACGGTGCTTGAAGCGAATGAAGGCCTCGCCGACCTCGGCGCCGTGCTGCCTTCCGGCACCGTCGTCGAGTTGCCTGATTTCGACAAGGTGCAAAGCAGCTCGACGCTACTGCAACTGTTTGACTGATACCGGAGCCGCACGCATGGCAGAACCGAACACCACCGCCGCCGCCGCAATCGCAGCGATCGGCGTCGCCGGGCTCGCGCCCGGCATCGACGGCAACGCCCTGATTGGCGCGTTCACGGGCGCCGCGCTCGTCGTCGTCACGTCCAAAGACCTCGGGATTTTCCGGCGGCTCGCGTACCTGCTGATTTCGCTCGTGATGGGCTATATCGCCGCGCCGGAAATCGTCAACGCGACGCCGGTGCATTCCACGGGCGTGGCGGCGTTCTTCGCGGCCGCGCTCGTCATCACCGTCACGCTGCAACTGATCGAGCGCGTGAAAACCGTCGATCTGCTCGCGTTCCTCAATCGGGGCAAGGGGGACTGACATGCACATTACGTTCGCGCTGATCGCGCTCGCGGCGCAGCTCGCGGCCGTCGCGTGCCTGCTGCTCTATCGCCGCAACGGCGCGCGCCACCGGCACCACGTTTCGTGGCTCGCGTGGCTGCTTGTCGTCGTGCTCGGCGGCTCGTCGATCGAGCTCGCATTGCACGCGAAGCACGTCGGCCTGTTCGACGCGGGCAAGTCGATGCTGCTCGCCCTGTTTGTGTTCACGTCGCGCGGCAACGTGGCGCGACTGCTGCGGAGTGAATCCCGATGAAAACCCATGTGCTCGGCGACCACGGCGCCGATGTTGGCCTGCTGCAATCGCGCCTGATCCGCGCGGGCTATGCGCTCGGCGTGTCGCACGTCTACGACGCCGCCACCGAAGCGGCCGTGACGGCCTTGCAGAAGAAAACGGGCCTCGTCGTGGACGGCATCGCAGGCCCGAAAACCTATGCCGCACTGGCGACCGGCCAGCGCGACCCGAAGCACCTTGCCGACGCCGACCTCGTGCGGGCTGCCGACACGCTCAGCGTGCCGCTCGCGTGCGTGCGCGCCGTGAACGAAGTCGAAACGACCGGCTCGGGCTACCTCGTCGACGGCCGCCCGAAAATCCTTTTCGAGCGCCACGTTTTCTGGCGACGGCTCAAGGCGCGCGGCATCGACCCGGCGCCGATCGCGGCCAAATACCCGACCATCGTTTCGCAGACGCCCGGCGGCTATCAGGGCGGCCAGGCGGAATATACGCGCCTCGCGTCGGCCGAGCTGATCGACCCGGCGGCCGCCTATGAGTCGGCGAGCTGGGGCGCGTTTCAGGTGATGGGCGAAAACTGGCAGCAGCTGGGCTATGCGAGCATCGACGAGTTCGTGAGCCGCATGGAGAACAGCGAAGCCGACCAGCTCGACGCGTTCGTGCGCTTCGTGGCGGCCGACAGTGGGCTCGTCGCGGCGCTCAAGGGGCGGAAGTGGGCGGCGTTCGCGAAGGGCTACAACGGGCCGGATTTCGCACGCAACCTGTACGACGTGAAGCTCTCCCGCGCGTATGACAAATACACCGCCACCGAACAGGCGGCCGCATGAATGCGCTCGTGGCGAAACTGATCGCGTGCGCCATCGCGGGCGCGATGCTCGTCGGCGGCGTGCTCTACGTGCGTGCGCTGCGCGCCGAGCTGGCCGACACCAATCACCAGCTCGACGACGCTCGCCAGCAGATTGCGGGCCGCGACAAAACGATCAAGGATTTGCGCGACGACTCGAAAGAGAAAGGCGCGCAACAGCAGCAGCTCGACAATTCAACCGGCCGCGTAGGCACGAAGCTCGCCAAGGCGCGTCAGGATATCCGCAAGGTGATTAATGAAAATCCGATTGTCCGCTCGTGGGCTGATACCCCTTTGCCTGCTGACGCTATCCGCGTGTCAGGTAGCGCCGCCGCCACCGGCGCCGACGCTTTCAGTGCAGGAATGCCAGCGTCTGAGCCGCTGCACGCTTCCGGCGACGGCCCCGACGACTAACGGCGAGCTCGCGCACGCGCTGCTGACCGTCAAGGGCGCCTGGGCGCTGTGCGCCGCCAAGGTGGACATGATCGTTGACTGTCAGGCGAAAGCGCAGGCGAAGATCGACGCGGAGACGGGGCAGGCGGAGAAGGGCGGCCATGATTAAGCCCGCGAGCCTGCGCGCGGCGATCACGGCCGCGATTCCCGACGTGGCGACGAACCCGGAAAAGCTCACCGTATTCATCGACTCGGGACTGCTCGCCGCGACGGCCGGCCGCTCGCTGTCGTTCGAATACCGCTACACGCTCAATGTGCTGCTGCTCGAATTCGCGGGCGACTCCGATCTGCTTTTCGTCGCGATCCTCGAATGGGTGCGCGAGCATCAAAACGACCTAGTGACGAACCCCGACGAGCGCGAACGCGGCATCACCTACGAAATCGACATACTCGACAACCAGACGGCCGACGTGTCACTCAAGCTGATGCTGACCGAGAGCGTAGTCGTGAAAACCGCCGACGACGGCACGCGCACGATTACGCACGTTGATGACTCGAAGAAACCCGGCCTCGACGCGTGGCAATGGCATGCCGATGCTATCCCGACAACGCCGCAGACGGCGAACAGTGGAAGCAACAGCGCGGAGCCCGAAGCGTGAGCGATGATCTGCAAGCGCTGGAACAGTGGGCGAGTGCTCTGCTTTCGCGGCTCGCGGCGCCCGAGCGGCGCAAGATCATGCTCGACGTGGCGCGCGATCTGCGCCGCAGCCAGCAGGCGCGCATCAGTGCGCAGCAGAACCCGGACGGCTCGAAGTACACAGCGCGCAAGACGCGCAAAGGCAAGAACCTGCGCGGCAAGGCGGGCCGTGTGAAACGCGCGGCCATGTTCGCGAAGCTGCGCACCGCGCGATACATGACGGTCGAAGCCACGGCCGATTGCCTCGCGCTCGGGTTCGCTGGCCGCGTCGCGCGCATCGCCCGCGTTCACCAGCTCGGCGAGCTCGCGCCCGTGGCGCCCGGCGGCCCGAATGCGCAATATCCTGCGCGCCGACTGCTCGGATTCACTGATGCTGATCGCGAGCTGATACGCGATCGACTGTTACACCACCTCAGGAACGGCGCTGAGAAATAGGGGGCAGGGCGAAGCAGCATCCCGACATTGCTTAAACCTAGATTCGAACGCAGTGCGGGCGCGGTGTCCCATAGTCAGCGTCGGTGATTATCGAGCGCGGAGCGTGGAAAGATTTGAAAACTTTATCTGTACAAATCTCGGAATACGCGTAGGATGAAGTCGTTGATTGCCCCGCGCGCCTTTCCTGGCATTTCCAGCCATCCTTCCCATCGGAATCGCGCCGCTCACTCTCATCAAAGGCCGAACACCGCGGCCGATTGTGCGGGAACTCAAACGAGTCGCTTGCACCTTTTCCTGCCATGCCGCGTGGTGATGCGGTCTCAAAGGTTTCCCCATGACAACCGGTTTTCGCCTCTATCGTGGACTTGAGGTCTACCCTCTGGTCTTTCCGCATCGCGCCACCGCGCCCGGTGTAACGCATAACTACGACGAAGGCTTTGATGCCGCTGTGCGTATCCACAAACCTGAAAGTTTGGGAGGCACACAGGGTAGCCGAGTGTTCAGGCTCGTTGTTAACAGGCCGTTCGAGAACGCTGGCGACGCGCGACGTGCCTCGGCCGCATATGCCGAGCGATTGATCGATTCATGCCCCGCGAACACCGACATCTTCGATCTCAAGTTGTGAGAGCACCGTTTTTCTCGCAACAATTGCAACGCACCTGGAGTAAGGACGCTGGCAACTAGGAGAGGAAAATGGACAGGACGGAGTTATTGGAGCAGATCCGACGCAACGCGCCCAGCATTGTTGCTGGGTTTCTTCCACTGGGCGCGCAGACTGAGTTGGATCGGGTCATTCGCGACGGCCGCCACGAAGTTGACACGAATGCCTATCTGATGTTCGTGTCGCTGCGTGCAATGCTACGCAAGGCTGGAATGCCGAGTTTCGACTCAGACAGTGAAGCGGCCCAGATCATGGCTCTTTTGAAAACCTGAATTCTTCATCCACCAAGCCGCCGGTTGCGGTCGAAGTAGGGCAGCACCTGAGCAAGGGAAGTATATGTATTTCAATTCCACTCGATTCCTTATCGACCCGACGCCGAGAAAAGCCGACGGCGAGTTCATCGCCCATGCGCGCATCAGCACGAGCCGTGCAGACGGAAGCGAGGACGACATTCATCTGAGTGGCGATCTCGCTGGGTTTGACTTGCGCGAGGACGCCATTGCATTCGCGAAGACGTGGGCTCAGGAATGGCTCGGCTCGCGCTTCGGCTAAATCTCTGGGCCAATGCAGCGACGGCTGCCCGCGCTGCGAGGTGACGTCAGCATCATGAGCGGCAAGCGTATTTCAACTTCGTGAAATTGCGCGTCTTTAAATCGCCGTTGCGGAGGTGTCATGAAGGCGAGTCGTGAAAATCTGATCGATCTTCTTCGAGCTACACGTTTCGCAGGGCAGCTTCCCGTGAGGCTGCTAAGAAGATTTTCTGCGCGCCAGACAAATCCGGACGTTCAGTCAGAGCCGGTCGAAGCATTTCTATCGACGGCGTTGGTGCACCAATCTCTGCTATCTCAGTGTCTATTGCGAATAGACGGCACCACTGAACCTCGTCGATTGAGCGAGGATGAAAATCCAGAGGAAGATAATCGTGAGGATCTCACCGGACTTCATGTCAGTGGCGAATTGATACATCTTCGCTCTAGCGTACTGCAGCAAATTGAGCTTCTCTCTTCCGTGATCGACGCAGCTGAGTCCACTGGTTTTTTCGAGACAAAGTTGGTGTGCGAGGGAATTCTGACCGAGAAGGCATCGCTTGCCAGCAAGCTGGCTGCGATGATTTCTGTTGAAGACGCGTTGTCGCCCGCCCCATGCACCCCGCGCAGCGACCGTCTCTCATCTTCCGAAGGCGAAAAGCAGTAATCAACGCGCTTCGCCGCCCGCAAAATTTATCGCTGAATCGATATGACAGCGGCTGCTGATCGTCGAAGAGCTTGTGGACCAGCTCGGAAAGTTAGCTTCCCGTTGCCCGTAGTCATTACCCACCTGTTTTTGTACCCAGCCAGCTCACATTGACCGCCGCTCGCCTCGCGCGAGCGCTATCGGCAACATGAGCGGTATGGACGCCAACGAATTCCGCCGCCTCATCGTCAACCTGATCCGCAAAGGATCGGTGTTCGACGTTGACCTCACCAGCACGCCGCCGACGTGCCGCGTTTCTGTTGGCGACCCCGACGATACTGAAAGTCCCGGCCTTCAAACCAACTGGATTCCCTTCATCACGCTGCGCGCGGGCAACACCCGCGAATGGAACCCGCTGACGAAGGGCGAACAGGTCATTCTCTTTTGCCCGATGGGCGACCCCGCGCAGGGCGTCGCGCTCGCGGGCCTCAACTCCGAAACGTTCCCGGCACCGAGCAACAGCGCGGACAAGCACATGCGCGTCTATCCAGACGGCGCAACGCTCGAATACGACCACGCCGCGCATACGCTCACCGCAACCCTGCCCGAAGCCGCCACGGTCCTGATCGTGGCTCCGGGCGCCGTGAATGTGCAGACGAAGACCGCGAGGGTGCAGGCCGACGACATCACGCTCGACGCGAAAAACACCACCGTTACGGGCGCGATGCTCGTCAAGGGCGCCTTTGAATTTCAGTCGGGAATGACGGGTTCGGCGGGCGAGGGTGGCGGCTCCGTCATGAAGATCAAGGGCGATGCGGATTTCGACGGCGAAGTGAAATCGAAGGGCATCAGCCTGCCGTACCACACGCACCGCGAGCAGGGCGACGGCGAACTCGTGAGCGAACCGCAATGAAAGGCATGAACGCATCGACGGGCCGCTCGATTGTCGACCTCGACCACCTCTATCAATCCGTCGCGAAGATTCTGACGACGCCGCTCGCGTCGTGCGTCAAGCGCCGCACGTTCGGCTCTGAAATCCCTGACCTCGTCGACGCGCCGTTCAATGGCGCGACGCGCACGCGCCTCTATGCGGCCGTCGCCACCGCGATCATGAAATGGGAGCCACGCATTGTGCTCACGCGCGTGCAGCTCAACACCAACGACACGACCGACGACGACGACGGCGCGCAGGTGATCGACCTCGAAGGCTATACGACCGAATCGGGCGACGCGGTGCGCACCAGCGTGAACCTCAATCAGACGAGCGCCGCATGACGACTGCCTCTCTCATCGACCTGTCGAGTCTGCCCGTTCCTGACGCACTCGAAGTGCTCGACTTCGAAACCATCTACGCCGAGCGAAAGGCCGCACTGATCGCGCTTTGGCCCGCCGACGAGCAGGCCGAAATCGCCGCGACCGTCGAGCTCGAATCCGAACCGCTCGCGCGTCTGTTGCAGGAAAACTGCTATCGCGAGCTCGTGTGGCGCCAGCGCGTAAACGACGCCGTGCGCGCGGTGATGCTCGCCTTCGCGAACGGAAACGACCTCGACCAGCGCGCCGCGCTCTTTGGCCTCGCGCGCCTGCTCGTCACGCCCGCCGACACCGTGAACAACATCGCGGCCGTCTACGAGAGCAACGACGATCTGCGCCTGCGCGTGCAGCTCGCGCCGCAGGGTTTCAGCGTGGCGGGACCGGCGGCCGCGTATGAGTCGAAAGCGCTGGCCGTCGATGGCCGGCTGCTCGACGCCACCGCGACGCGTCCGCGTCCGGGCGACATACTCGTGACGCTGCTCTCGCGCGAAGGTGACGGAACCGTTGACGACGATCTGTGCGCCGCCGTGCGCGACGCGCTGAGCGCCGAAGATCAACGGCCGATGAACGACACCGTAGACGTGCGCTCGGCCGAAATCGTTCGCTATCGCATTCACGCGAAGGGCTACACGCGCTCGGCCGTGGGCGCCGACGTGCTGATCGCACAGGCGCAGCTCAACGCACATGCCTACGCCGACAAGGTGCGCCGCCTCGGCGTGGGCGTCGCCGAATCCGGCATCAAGGGCGTATGCCAGGCCGCAGGCCTGACGAAAACCGAGCTGATCGAGCCCGCTGGCGATATCGCGATCGACGCGACGCAGGCCTCGTATTGCTACGAAATCGTCATCGAATACGGCGGGATCTATGCCTGATCTTTTGCCACCGAACGCGACGCCGCTCGAAAAGCGCACCGCGACCGCGCTCGCGGTCGTGGATTCGATTCCGACGATGACGCGCGAATACTGGAACCCCGACGACTGCCCGGCCGAACTGCTGCCGTATCTGGCCGCCGAAGTGTCGGTCGATGGCTGGGAGCTCGCCGAGTCCGACGAAGCCCGCCGCGCGCTCATCAAGGGCGCCATCCAGCTCCACCAGAAACGCGGTACGCCGTGGGCGGTGCGCGAAGTGATTCGCCGCCTCGGGTTCGGTGAAATCGACCTCGTAGAAGGCCGCAATGTGCGCCGCCGTGATGGCACCGCGCGCTATTCCGGCGAGTGGGTTCACGGCAACGAAAACGGCGAGTGGGCGCAATACATCGTCCGTCTGCATCAGGCGATCACGCTCGATCAGGCCGACAACCTTCGCGCGGTGCTGGAGCGCTATGCGCCCAAGCGCTCGGAGCTCTACCGCCTCGACTACAGCCAGGCACCGCTACGCCGCAACCGTCAGGGCCGCTATGACGGCCAGTACACCAGAGGGAGCATTAACGTATGACGACCAACCTGACCGAAACCGCCCAATGGGAGGACGGCATTCGCCAGTTCGAAACGTCCGATCCGGTCGAAGGCGGCCCGGATGGCGTCGACAACATCCCGACGCGCCAACTTGCGAACCGCACGAGCTGGCTGCGCCGTGTGTTGCAGTTCGGCCGCACGACGTGGATCGCGGACACCGGCACGAAAAACAACATCGTTGCGAACCTCGTGCCAGCCGTGACTGAATTGCTTGATGGCATGGAAGCGTGTTTCCGCGTCGCGTTCACGAACGACAACGTATGCACGTTCACACCGAACAGCGCGGCAGGCAGCACGATTCCCAAGCTGCCGCTCTATGGCGCCGACCATGCCGAGCTCGGCAAAGGTGATCTGCCCGGCGGTGCGAACGTGCGCGCCCGGCTCGACACGACGCTGAACAAGGCGGGCGGCGGGGCGTGGGTGATCCAGTCGATTTCCGGCGGCATGGCGCGCCTTGTCACGCCGCCCGTTGGCGACGCCTCGACGCGCGCCGCGAACATGGCGGCCGTGTTCGCGGCGACGGACGGACGGCAGGAGATCGACATGAGCGGCGACGCAACGACGATCACGCTCACCGGCCCGCAGTACGGCGTCGCCATGCTCACGCTGACTGGCGAGCTCAAGGCCTCGAAAGACCTCATTTTCCCGGCGCAATCGGGCCAGTGGATTATCGAGAACCTGACGACCGGCAATTACAACGTCACCGCGAAGGTGAACGGCGGCTCGGGCGTCGTCATTGCCGCAGGCGCACCCGTGATCGTCTGTAGCGACGCGGCCGCGATGAAGCTCGCGAGCGCGGGCGGGCAGGCGGGCTTTCGTGCCGTACCGCTCACGGGCATCGTCGGCGACACGATCAATATTGTGGGCGGCTATACGCCGGGAGCCGTGCTGCTCGAACGCAACGGCGCACTCCAGCAGCCAGGCACCGCGGCGTCGCCTGATTTC
The DNA here is from genome assembly GCF_004353905.1 of Paraburkholderia guartelaensis. Taxonomy (GTDB): domain Bacteria; phylum Pseudomonadota; class Gammaproteobacteria; order Burkholderiales; family Burkholderiaceae; genus Paraburkholderia; species Paraburkholderia guartelaensis. The sequence goes on from NZ_SMOD01000037.1 coordinate 64,736, forward strand.
ATCGCAACGGACGGCCTGACGATCAAGCTGACGACGGCCGCCACCGCCGACGAGCAGTTCACCGCCTACGTGTTCGCCACTTTCAGCGTCGCTGACGCCGTGAGGAAGTCGGGCGATGCAATGGGCGGCCCGCTCGCGCTCTACGCGGGTTCCACCGTATCGAACCCGGCCGCAGGCGACAACAGCCAGAACGTGATCAATTCGGCATGGTTCAAGAGCGAAGCGGCCGCCGAGACGAACGCCGGGACGGCCAAGGTTGCCACGCTGGCGCAGACCACCGCAGGCACCGACGACGCGACGATCGTGACGCCGAAGAAGTTGCGCGCGGGGTTTTCGGCACTGTTGAGCGGCCCCGGCTACATCGCGTTCCCGTCGTGGCTCGGCGGCCTGATTATCCAGTGGGGCGCCATCGCAGTGCCGAACGCAAACACGGCCGTGACGGTCACGCTCCCTCTCGCCTTTCCGACCAATATGTTTATCAACCCGTGGACAACGGGGTCGTCTGCAGCGGGATTCACCTACGGCAACAACACCGGTACGCAATCCACGATCTATGTCTACTCGACCGTGGCAAACAACACGGTTTCATGGCTCGCTTTCGGACGGTAAAACATCATGTCTTTCGCTTCCAATCTCGCCGCGCTTGGGCGACTTCTCACCGCCGCCGCAACCGGCATCGTGAACGGCAAAGCCCCCGCCGCTGGGGACAACAGCACAGCGCTGATTAATTCGACATGGTTCAAGAGCGAAGCGGCCGCCGAGACAAACGTCGGGACGGCAAAGGTCGCCACACAGGCGCAGACCGTCGCAGGCACCGACGACGCGACGATCGTGACGCCGAAGAAGCTGCGCGCGGGGTTCTCTGTGCTGCTCGGCACGAACGGCTATATCGCGCTGCCAACGTGGCTCGGCGGCGTCATTCTCCAGTGGGGTACGGGTGCGACCACGACCGGCTTCGGAACGCTCTTTTTCCCGCTGGCTTTCCCGAGTGGCTGCAAATCCGCAGTCGCTAACAACTGGGGCGGTGGGACGCAGTACATCGGGATTCAATCGTTCACAGCCACGTCGCTAGTCGTGAACTCCGGTTCGGTTTCTCAAAATTTCACCTGGTTCGCCATAGGGTTTTAATCATGGGTCAAAAATTCGCAAGCTACGACGCCACCGGCGCCATCACCGGCTATTACGACGACGCAATCAGCGCGCCGCCCGCCGGTTTGCAATTCGTGAAGCTCACGGCCGACCAGTATCGCGCGATGCTCGACGGCCAGTCTGACGGCAAACGCCCGAGCATCGACGCGAGCGGCAATCCCGTGCTGCTCGATCCGCCTGCGCCCACGGGCGATGCGCTCGCCGAGCTCCAGCGTGCCGCACGAAATGCCGCGATCACAGCGACCGACTGGATCGTTGCCCGCCATCAGGACGAGCTCGCGCTTGGCGGCGCGACCACGCTCACGGCCGAGCAGTACGCGACGCTGCTCGCGTATCGCAAGACGCTGCGCGATCTGCCCGACGCGTCGAGCTGGCCCGACGTCGAGCTGCCGGCCGTTCCCGACTTCGTCACGGCCATGTAACGGCCACGCCTTTTTCAATATCAACAGGAGAAACCGAACATGGCGCAGGACTATCACCACGGCGTGCGCGTGCTGGAAATCAACGACGGCACGCGACCGATTCGTACCGTATCGACGGCCGTGCTCGGCCTCGTCGCAACGGCCGAAGATGCGGACGCGGCAACGTTCCCGCTCAATACGCCCGTGCTTATCACGAACGTGAATTCGGCACTCGGCAAGGCTGGCACGAAAGGCACGCTCTACAAGGCACTGAAAGCCATCAGCCTGCAAACGAAGCCCGTGACCGTCGTCGTGCGCGTGGCGGAAGGTGCGGACGATGCAGAAACCACGTCGAATGTGATCGGCACGGTGACGGCCGAAGGCAAATACACGGGCGCAATGGCGCTCATGACTGCGCAAACCAAGTTCGGCGTGAAGCCGCGCATTCTCGGCGCGCCGTTCCTCGACACGCAGGCCGTGACGAACCAGCTCGCCACGATCGCGCAATCGGTGCGCGGTTTCGTCTATGCCTTCGCGAACGGCTGCAAGACCAAGGAAGAAGCCACCACCTACCGCAAGCAGTTCGGCCAGCGTGAAGTGATGGTGATCTGGCCGAATTTCACGGCATGGGATGACACGGCCAACGCCGACGTCGAATATCCGGCCGTGGCGTTCGCGATGGGCCTGCGCGCGAAGATCGACAACGACACGGGCTGGCACAAAACGCTGTCCAACGTCGTGGTGAATGGCGCGACCGGTATCACCGCGGATGTTTCGTGGGATCTGCAAGACCCGGCAACGGATGCGGGCTACCTCAACGAACAGGACGTGACGACGCTCGTGAATCGCGACGGCTACCGTTTCTGGGGCTCGCGCACCTGCACCGACGACACGAATTTCGCATTCGAGAACTACACGCGCACGGCGCAGGTGATCGCGGATTCGATCGCAGAAGCGCAGGCGCCAATCGTCGACGGCCCGCTCAATCCGTCGCTGCCGCGCGACATTATCGAGAGCATCAACGCGAAGTTCCGTAGCTGGACCTCGCTCGGCTATCTGATCGGCGGTTCGTCGTGGTGGGATGCCGAGCCGAACACCACCGACGAATTGAAGTCGGGCGGCGCGTACATCGACTACGACTACACGCCCGTGCCGCCGCTCGAAAATCTCAAGCTGCGCCAGCGCATCACCGACCGCTATCTCGCTGACTTCGCGTCGCGCGTAACGGCTTAATTACGGCTCGACAAAGGAGAAATAGCGATGGCAATGCCGAGCAAACTGAAAGGGTTCAACCTCTTTCACAACGGCGAAAACTTCGTCGGCAAGATTCCCGAAGTGCAGCTTCCGAAGCTGACGCGCAAGACCGAAGACTATCAGGGCGGCGGCATGGGCGGCCCGATCAAGATCGACTTTGGTCAGGAAGCGATCCAGATGGAATGGACCGCAGGTGGCCTCATGAAATCGGTGTTGCAGCAGTACGGCACTCTCAAGCATGACGGCGTGCTGCTGCGTTTCGCGGGCGGCTATCAGGCCGAAGATTCCGACACGTTCGACGCACTCGAAATCGTCGTGCGCGGTCGCCACACCGAAATCGACCTCGGCACCGCGAAGCCGAAAGACGACACCGCGTTCAAGGTCACGACGGCGGCCAGCTACTACAAGCTGTCGATCAACGGCGAGGACATTATCGAAATCGACTTCGTGAACATGATCGAAAAGATCAACGGCACCGATCTGTTGCAGGCGCTTCGCACCGCGATCGGCCTGTAATGCAGCGCGCGCGGCCGGTATGCGGCCGCCGCGCCTCTCAAACCTATCTCTCTATCACACACCATGAAAACGAACACCCAAGCCAGCAGCGCCCCGGAAAACGCCTCGCAGAACGATCAAGCAGAGAAGGGGGGCGCGACGCCCGAGAAAGACCCGAACACGGTCGTGCTCGACACGCCGATCGTGCGCGGCAAGCAGACCATCAGCGAAATCACGCTGCGCAAACCGCGCTCGGGCGAGCTGCGCGGCGTGTCGCTGCAAGACCTCGTGAATCTCGACGTGATCGCACTTTCGAAGGTGCTCCCGCGCATCAGCGCGCCGACACTGACCGAGCACGACGTCGCGCAGCTCGACCCCGCCGACCTCGTGCAATTGGGAGGTGTGTTCGCCGGTTTTTTGTGGCCGAAGGCAGTGAAAGCGAGCATGGAATCCCTGAACGGGTAGAAGATGCGATGGCCGATATCGCGACCGTGTTCGGCGGCTGGACGCCCGCCATGATGGACGAGTTCGGCCTTGCGGAATTGATGGACTGGCGCGAGCGAGCGCGCGTGAGAAGCGGAAACGGAAACGATGGATAACGCCCTGAAACTTCGCGTCGTCTTTGACATGGTCGACAAGGTGACGAAGCCCCTTAAGACCATGCTCGCCGGTAACAAGGGGCTCGCCGGTTCGCTCAAGGAAACGCGCGACGAGCTCGCCAAGCTCGACAAGCAGCAGAAGAACATCAACGGCTACAAGATCGTGCGCGGTCAACTGTCGGGCACCGTGCGCGATCTGAAAGAAGCTCGCGAGAAAATGCGCGGGCTCCAGTTGCAGATTCAGCAAAGCGACGCACCGAGCGCGAAAATGCGCAACGCCCTGAATGCCGCATCGCGCGCTGTCGTAAAACTCAGCGAACGGGAAAAGGAGCATTCCAGCAGGCTCGCGGAGCTCAGAAACCGGATGCAGGACGCGGGGCGCGGCACGCAGACGCTCGCCGCGCACGAAACTGACGTTCGCGCGAAATTCGAGAAAACGACCGAAGCTATCAAGCGTCAGGAAGAGCAACTTCGTGCGATTGGCAATCGCGAAAAGCGCATCGGCGACGCGCGCAAGAGCATGCAGAAAATGCAGGGCGTGGCGGGCGGCATGGCCGTGGGCGGCTACGCTGCGAAATCGACCGGCGCGCACATTTTCGGCGACCTGCACGAATCGCTAGATCAGGCCAAGGAATACCAGCGCGAAGCGATGCGAATCAAGGCGCTCGGCCTCGGCGATCACGCGTCGGCGAATGCCGTCAAATACGCGAGCTCGTTGAACACCTACGGCGTATCCACCAACGACAACATGGTGATGATGCGCGACGCCCTGAGCATTTTCGCCGACGAGCATCACGCGCAGATGGTGATGCCAACGCTCGCGAAAATGAAGTTCGCCAACGATTCGATGTTCGGTGCAGAGGACGCGCACGCGAACGAAGAAAAATTCATGAACATGCTCAAGGTGATCGAGCTGCGCGGCGGCACGAAGAACGAAGGCACGTTCAAGGATGAAGCGAACATGGTGCAGAAGGTCATCACGGCGACGGGCGGTCGCGTCGGCGGTGACGAGTGGCGCAACTTCATCCAGACGGGCGGCGTCGCGGCGAAGCAATTGCGCAAGGATGCGTTCTACTACCAGATGGAGCCGCTGATTCAGGAAATGGGCGGCCATGCTGTCGGTACGGGCCTGATGTCCGCATACAGCAATGTCTACCAGGGCAAAACGACCGTGCGCGCGGCCAAGCAGATGATGTCACTCGGGCTGCTCGATCCGAAGATGGTCGAATACACCAAAATCGGCACCATCAAGCAGGTGAAGCCGGGCGCGCTCGCGGGCGGCGACCAGCTCAAGGCCTCGCCGCTCGAATGGCTCGAAAAGGTGCTGCTTCCGAAGCTCGCGGCGAAAGGGATCACTGACCCGGACAAGGTCAAAGACATGATCTCGACGATTTTCACGAATCGCACGGCCGCGAATCTCTTTACCACGATGTATATGCAGCGCGACCAGATTCACAAGTCGGAACGCCTCAACACCGGCGCCGATGGAATCGACGAAGGCGCGGCAAAGGGGCGGCAACTCGCGCAGGGCGGCGAGCTCGAAACGCTGCGCCAGCTCAAGAATTTGCAAGGCGAAATCGGCGACAAGATTCTGCCCGCCTATAACGCGGCGCTCGGTGTCACGGCCAGCGCGACGGCGAAGGTAGTCGGGTTCATGAAAGAGCACGGCACGGCCGCCCGCGTGATCCTGATCGCACTCGCCGCGCTCGCCGCAATTCTCGTCGTCTGCGGCACGCTGACGATTGCGCTCGCGGGCGTGCTCGGGCCGATGGCCGTCGTGAAATTCAGCATGCAAACGCTCGGCATGCAGGGCGGCTTGCTCGCGCGTTCGCTCGGGCTCGCCGGTTCGGCTTTCCGTATGTTCGGCATGGGCGCAATGTGGGCCGGGCGCGCCATGCTCATGAACCCGATCGGGCTGGCGATTACGGCGGCCGTGGCCTTGATCGCAGGTGCTGCGTATCTCATTTACCGATACTGGGAGCCCATTACGGCTTTCTTCGGCCGCGTGTGGAGTACGGTTAGCGCAGCATTCGCAGGTGCTATCGGCTCCGTGTCCGCCTTGCTCGTGAACTGGAGCCTCCTGGGCCTGCTGTATCAGGCGTTCTCGGGCGTTATGTCGTTGCTCGGCATCGAATTACCGGGCAAGTTCACCGAGTTCGGCGGCTACATCATTATGGGCCTTGTGAACGGCATCAGCAGCCGCCTTGGGGCCGTCAAGGATGCCATCGTGAACGTCGCGAGCTCCACGATCGGATGGTTCAAGGAAAAGCTCGGCATTCACAGCCCGAGCCGCGTATTCGGCGAGCTCGGCGGATTCATCAGCCAAGGCGCTGCAATCGGCATGGAAGGCGAGCAGGGGCGTATCGCGAAAGCGGCCGTGGGCCTCGCGACCGTCGCCACAACCGCATTCGGCGCGCCCGCGTTCGCGAACGGCGTCGGCATGGCCAACACTGTCGGCGTGCCGCTCGTGCGTCCGACCACGCCGATTGATCGACGCGCGCCGATCACGGCCGCAAGCGGCGGCGCGGGCGCGACCGTGGCGGCCGCCGCCGGTCCTTCGCCGATTGTCATCAACATCTATCCGCAGGCCGGAGACGATCCGCAGTCGATCGCGCGCGCCGTCTCGGCCGAGCTCGACCGGCGCGAACGCATGAAGCGCTCGCGCGCCACGTCGAGCCTGTCTGACCACTAACCGGAGCCGAACCCATGCAGATGGCGCTCGACCAATTCGTTTTCAGCCTCACGACCGTGCCTTATCAGGAGCTCCAGCGTCAACGCAACTGGAAGCACCGCACGAGCTCGCGCGTCGGCACGCGCGACGCGAGCCAGTTCACCGGCGCGGGTGAAGACACGTTCACCCTGAATGGCGTCGTGGCGCAGGACAACGGCATTGGCACGGCCGCATCGCTCAAGCAGCTCGCCGACATGGGCGACGCAGGCGACGCGTATGTGCTCGTCGATGGTACGGGCGTGGTGTACGGCGCCTATATCATTGAAAGCCTCAACGAAACCGGCCACTATCACACCAAGGAAGGTATCGCGCGAAAGATTGAATTCAACCTCTCGTTGAAACGCGTCGATGACGATATGGCGCTTGCCGTGAACGAACGGAAGGTGCAGTGATGGCGGATTCAAATAATAATCGGAATACTAACGATTCCGTAAAGCGAGCCGGGCGCGTGCAACCGCAGGCGGATTACCGCGTGACGCTCGACGGCCGCGACCTTTCACGCCTGATCGCGCCCGACCTCATCAGCCTGTCGCTCTCGGAGTCGCGCAGCGATGAAGCCGACACGCTCGATATCGTGATCGACGATTCGAAAAACAAATTCGCGATACCGAAGCGGGGCGCCGCGATCAAGCTCGCGCTCGGGTGGGTGGGTGAACCGCTCATCGACAAAGGCACGTTCACGGTGGACGAAGTTGAGCACAGCGGCGCGCCCGATATCATCACGATCCGGGCGCGCTCGGCGTCAATGACCGAAGCCATGCACGAGCGCCGCGAGCAGAGCTGGCACGCGCAGACGCTCGGCGCGATCGTGAAGGCAATCGCGGGACGGCACGAGCTCAAGCCCGCAATCGCGGCCGCGCTCGCGCAGATTGCAATCGCGCATATCGACCAGACGCACGAAAGCGATATGTCATTTCTGACGCGCCTCGCGAAGCGTTATGACGCGGTGATGAACGTCAAGGATCTGAACCTGCTTTTCATGCCGATCGGCACCGGCAAGACGGCGAGCGGGAAAGCACTGAGCGTGCTGGAGCTCACGCGCAAGAGCGGCGACCAGCATCGCTACCACGTTTCGCAGCGCGAGAGCTACGCGGCCGTGCGCGCGCACTACCATTCGAATGGCAAAAGCAAGCGCAAGTCCGTTATCGTGGGCGGCGAGAACAATCACAACGTCAAGGTGTTGCCCGAGGATTACCCGGACGAAGCGCAGGCGCGTGCTGCCGCACAGGCAGAATTCAACCGGACGCAGCGCAGCCAGGCGACTTTCGATTACACGCTCGCGCGCGGCCGTGCCGAAATCTTTCCCGAGCTGCCCGTGACGGTTTCAGGATTCAAGCCGGTTATCGACGAAACGCCGTGGCTCGTGAAAACGGTACGGCACGAGCTCGGCGAAGGCGGATTCACGACGACGCTCGCGCTCGAAGTGCGCGACGATCCAACGACCGACAAACACCGATCGCATTTCAGGCGTACGACTTGACTGGCGTGACATGACGCGATCGTCGGGTTTCATCGGGACGAAAACAGATCGTCGACAATCTTGCGACCGGCGCTAAATCCGCCCATGATCGCGTCCGCTTCATTCGCGAACGGTCGGCCGCCGGACTCGCCAAAACGAAGTGGCGAAATGAGCGCAATGCTCGTCCCAGACTTGAACACGCGCACCACCGCCACATAACCCGGCTCGCTGCAATTGCGCTTACCCTGAGCCATCAAGAAGTCAACCTCGACAGAAACCTCAAGCGTATAGCCGAGATATTCATAGCTTCGGCTCATAGACATGTCGCCTCCCAAGCTGCTTGAACCATGCCAGGGGTTTCGGAGCCAGCATTCGACGCCGGAAGTACGCGGGTTCGAAGAAGGGCAACGATTTCACGCGTCGGGACGCTTGTCAGGAGGCTTGAAACCTTGGTCTGGAGAAACCAGCGACAGCGGACGATCTCGCGGCTCGCAACCGGTTCAACTTCGTCATGCGTCTCGAATAGGAAAACGTGATGCCGCTTGTTGATGCCGCCAAACTCGAAGAGATAGAGCAGCGGACCGCCTGCCATTGCCGTTTCCTCTAACAACTCGCGCTCAGCAGCCTGAATGGGCGTTTCGCCGCGTTTGATGGTGCCGCCAGGCAATGCTCAGCGGCCTCGATCCCTCGCAACAAGCAGGATATGGCCACGCTTGCGGCAGACGATAGTTGCTCGATCTTTCATTCCGTGCAGGTTTGCGTTCGCACAAGGTCGCAGATTATCGCGCGACGGGCCGAGAGAAAATATTCACCGCATTTGTTTCTTTTATAATTTCTCTGCCGTCCCGATGCAACGCCCATCACGGTCTGAGGCACAACGCATGCCAACGTACGAATTCGAGCCTCTTGCTCTCAAGAGCGGTCCACCGCTGGTAGCTGATCGCTTTCTTATGACGTATCTGTGGGGCGCCAGTGAGTGCCTTTTACCGCCCGGTACGGTGATGCACTGGGCTGTTCTGCTGCACGAACGCGGCGAAGACTTCGCGTCGCACGCGGCAGCGTGCCATTACTGGCTGTATGAGCACTATCAGGGCTATGACCACAACGGTCCGTCAAAGCGGCGACTATCCCAGAAACCCGATGCAACCCAGGTACACGAAACCGACCGAAATTCAGGTTGATCACCGATGGTAGGCAGGCGGCCCGTTGTCCTTAAGTAGGCGTCCAGAGCGCCACGATTTCGGGATTTCGAGCGCGAGCACTCGCCAGCGCACCAGCACGTCGGCAAACGTACCTTCGCGTTTCGCACGGCGAATCTTGTCCACGACGTTCCAGCCTCGGACGTAAAGCGCGAAACTGCGTTGGCTTGATAGGAAATGTGGGGCGTGAACGCCGACCCATGCGAGCAGTTCGGCGGGCGGCACGTCGGGCGCGGCGGGGTCCGGCTCGATATTGGCCGTCAAACCAACATCAGAATCGTCGGGTCGGGTTTCGGCTGGGGCGGCGGCTGTTTCGCGTTTCAGAAGACGCAGGAGCTCGATGCGATGCCAAGGGATCGGCGAGCGGCCGGCCACGTAATTACGGATGGTTCGGGTGCAGCAGCGCAGCGCCTCGGCGACACGGGCGATTGACAGACCGTCTGTCAACGTCAGGAAGTCGGAAAGTTCGCCGTGTCTGGGCGCTGCGGAAATCATTGGAAGTGCGGCGAAGAAAACGTAAGCGATTGTAAGTATGTTTACAAATCGTTTCCTTCAACCTGACAGAATTGATAGGTTATCCATCTCCGTCAGTGCACTGTCTAGATTTTACATAACATAAATTATCGAACTTTTGATTTGTAGTGGCTAAGTAGAAATGTCCGCTTTTGGCCAAGTTCAAATGTCCGCTTTCGAGTTGCCCGTAGCCTGACCGGCCGCTGGAGGTCCAGCGCCGGAGCTGCGATGGCTGCAACAGAACGGATAACCATGACGATGTGCGAGCTGGACAGATTCAAGGTCATTGAGGACGTGGTGGACGGCAGGCTTACGCCAACGCGCGCCGCGGAACGTCTCGGGCTGACGACCCGGCAGATCCGGCGGCTGGTGGCGCGACTCCGCGAGCATGGGCCGCAAG
>NZ_SMOD01000038.1 GCF_004353905.1 Paraburkholderia guartelaensis
TTCGGCTGGGCCAAGACCGTGGGGCGCATGCGCCAGGTGATGGTGCGTGGCTTGAAGAAGGTGGACCAGATGTTCGTGTTGAATATGGCGGCCTACAACCTTGTGCGCATGCGATCGCTGGCACAGGTGCGTCCATAGTGGCGGGAAAGCGGCAATGAGGCCAAAAAAGTAGCCTCAAACCGCCGAAACAACGTTGAATTCGCGTTGAGATTGCGCAATCTGAAAAATTTTGCGGCAGGAGCCGCGTAAGCGGAACAAGGCCGTCTCCGTTGGGCTGTATTTCAGCGGCCTGTTAGGGATCCCGGTGATACGCGACGGCGTGGTGAAGGCAGTGCTGAATGGCAATATCGCATTGGACAGTGTGGTTGAGAACGTGAAGTCGATTCATCCGACTCCAGCAAGTTTTGGCATGCTGATCGACCACAGCGGCCGCGTTATTGCGTACCCGGATCCGAAGCTTCGCCTCAAGCCGGTCACCGACATCGCACCCGATTTCGCTGGGGTTGCCACGGCGTCAGCTGGTTCGGGGAACGCGGCGATGAAGCTCGAGGTCGATGGAAAAATAAAGTTGGTACGCGCACAGGAGGTGCCGGGTACGGACTGGGACGTCGTGGTAGCCCTCGACGAGTCGGAGGCGACCGCAGGGATGCGTTCACTATTGAGCGCATCACTGGTGTCTCTCATCATTATTGTCGGCATCGCTTCGGTGATAGGGGTCGCTATTACGACGACCGCGTTCCGCCGCCTTGGCCACGTCTCTCAGGCAATGAACGCGATCGGCTCGGGCACAGGCGACTTGACGCACCGCCTGCCCGACGAGGGCAGGGACGAAGTGGCCAACATCGCGCGGTCGTTCAACAAGTTCGTCGCGAAACTTCAAGGCGTGATGGTAGAGATCCGTGGTGCGAGCGAATTGGTGCGTGCCGCCGCGCATGAACTTGCTGCGGCGAGCCAAGACCTGTCGTCTCGCACCGAGTCAGCAGCGGCGAGCTTGCAGCAGACGGCCGCCTCGATGGACCAGATCTCGGGGACAGTCGATCAATCGGCGGAAGCCGCCCGAGAGGCCGACGAGCGATCGGGTATCGCGACGCAAATGGCTTCGCGGGGTGGCGAGATCGTATCCGATGCGGTGGGTACGATGGGCGAGATCGAAGACGCTTCCGGCCGGATCGGTGCGATCATTAGCGTGATCGACGGCATAGCGTTCCAGACCAACATTCTCGCGCTGAATGCTGCTGTTGAAGCCGCGCGGGCGGGGGAGCAAGGTCGCGGCTTCGCCGTCGTCGCACACGAGGTTCGTAGCCTGGCACAGCGCAGCGCGCAGGCGGCGCGCGAAGTGAAGCAACTTGTGGAGGCGACGGTTTCACGCGTTGCGGCCGGATCGGCCCAGGTGCGTCAAGCGGGCGAGACGATGAGCAAGATTGTCGCCAATGCCGTTGATGTTCAATCGGTCATTTCGGGCATCGCCCGTGCAGCGACTGAGCAGACGCGCGGGATCCAGGAGGTCAACCTGGCAGTCATGCAACTCGATTCAATGGTGCAGCAGAATGCGGCGCTAGTCGAAGAATCGGCAGCTGCATCGGCAGCCCTGCAGACGCAGGCGCATGCACTGGCTTCCGCCATCGGAAGGTTCAAGGTCGATTGAACATCCTGTCGCTGTATCGGGAGCAGGGGCAGGATGCGCTGTCGCCCATCCGACACCAGGTTGCGACCTCACCAAACCGCTCATCCATCGCGTTAGTCTCCCTGCCAAGTGCCCCGACGAGAACTGAGGGCGCAGCTCGCTGCCTGGAATTTCCAGCAGCGGTTCAGAACGGACAGCGGTTACAGGCTGGCGATTCTGAGTTGCGGGCAAAGTGACGGTAGATGGTGTGCTCCTCAGTGATGTGGGCTACGTTTGCGTGAGCTCGCGCCCTGCGAATCCGCGAGCTTTTGGCCCGGCACTGCCGGGCCTCTTTTTTTGAGTGATTTCGGCCAACGAATTTGACTGTATGCGAAACAGCGTCGAGTCCGCACGGAAGGTTGGCGATGTACTCTGGGTCCTATCCAGGAGATAAGCTGATGCTGCAGTATCCTGTTACAGATGAACAATGGCTTCTCGTGGGCCATTTGATTCAACCGCAAGGACGCCGTGGGTGGGGGCGGCCTGCGCGTGATCCTCGCGTGATTTTGAACGCAATTCTATGGATTGCGATCAAGGGAGAAAGATGGCATCGTCTCCCACCGATTTTTGGGCCGCCGCAGACGGCGTACATCAAGTGGTTACAATGGAGACGCGACGGGACTATGGATAAAGTTCTCGAGATTCTCTCTGCGGGCAATGATTCTGGGACATTTCAGTCAAGCTAGTTACATGATGTGCGACGCCGCGTCGCCGTGCAGGCTTGCGGATCTTGGGCGTGGTCTTGCTGACAACCCAGCGTTTTCGGACGAACCGTGCGAACCTCGTAGGGGAGTCGTTTCGCGCCATAGCGGAACGTAGCACCAGGAGCGCGTTCTTTTCTTCGCCGCTGATGCGTAACGGAGTTCAAGCAGCGCTGTTCTGGCGACGTATTCGAAGCTCACTGGGGAGCACGCAGACTGAGAAATCGACGCCACTCACGAATCGCGACCCAATACCAGTTGAACCGCTGCAGGCAATGGAGGTCGGCCGTGTTTGTCAGGCGGCCGAACGCACCGAATGCCTCGGAAGCTTGTTCTGATCTGGGACCTGGGATACTTAGAATGCCTTTGGCAGATATCTAACATAACATGGCATTACGCGTTCGAAAGACCCCGAAAAATCTCACCTGCCGGCTTTCCAATGCGGCGCTTATCGATCTGTCGCTTCGCAATCATCTAAGCCTTTTGGCTCTCGATTCCGACTTCGGTACTGCATTTCATTTAGGGACGATTATTCGAACGATGTTTGCGTCATTCTTTTTGTTTGACGCGGGCTTCGGCGATGGCGACGCGTCTGTCTATACCGACGCTGACCAAATCCTTGGCGAACTCGCAATGAACCGAAGCATCGACTGTCGATTCGCCCTCGGACCTCATGCATTCCAGGCGACCGCGCGCCTGCTTAAACATTACGATAGCCAGCTCTGGGCCGCACCACTTGGCGAATTGATCGCGGCACATCAACGCTCGGAGTGCAATTTTCAGGAATCCCCTGAAAGGAGACTAGATATCCCCGCGCTTATTCAGCAGTCCACGAGAATTCGACAGGAAAGTGATCGGAGAAGCTACCTGTCTCCACCATGACCATTGCGGTGAGATGTATGAGTGACGCGTCAAACAGCCCCGCAGAATCCATCTAGTATTCGACTGCGCTTGCCGGCTGCGCGTCTACTTATATCCTTCTGCCGCTGCCGCAGACGTCGGTTTGCATAATTTTGTTCCCGCCGCGGCGCCGACAGCTGAGGGTGCCAGCCGTCAACGGGAACAAATTTACGTCAAGAAATTTTGCATAAATTTGTTCCTTCGACGGACGATTGAAGCAATTTTGTGGGTTTTCCGACGCGTCAGCGACGATTCCCCGCTTGAATTCCGCCAAAAGCGCTCTATCGTTTATTGCCATCTGCCGTGAGTGTTCACCGCTCACGAGTCGGGGGAGTGCCTATGGGTCATGGCAAAGTTGATGACGGCTTCAACTGCTCCCGCCGGACAGTAGGCGGCCAGCTCGTCGACACGACACAATGGGCGACCACCTTGTGAAGGCGCACTGGAAGGGGAGCGACGCACGCTCTATCTTCCAAGAAAGCCGGCTGTCTCGCTTTATCTTGCCGGGGCGCCGAGTGGAACGATCAAGCAACTGACCTCGTTCGGCGCAAAAGAGCAGAACGCACCGGACAGCTCACGCGTGGTCGCCCTATGGACCGGGAACAAAATTATGCAAAAAGTGAGAACAAATTTGTGCAAACCAACGGCACCTGCACGGCGGTTTAACTTCTTTTTTGCGATTTTACATAAAAACAATTATCGTGGTTGGATTAGGAATCCTATTTATTTGGGTGCCGAAATAAAGTGCAATACATCGCCGTTGGAGCGCGCGCTTTTCCCGAAGGACTATCGGAAAAATCGTGTTGGCTGACATTCGGAGAGCGGCAAGCGCCCATTCGATGATACCGATGCGTTCCTGACTCAGGAGCAAGCAATGGAAAACAAGGTATTGGCAAGACAAGGTGCGGCTCTCCATCACAGGCGACGCGCGCTACAGTGGAAAGCGCGTTGCACGAGGTCCGCTTCGACCTGACTGCACATTGACGCACCGCATTCGAGCGAGTACACTCCGCGCCGCGGGGTGGAGCAGTCTGGCAGCTCGTCGGGCTCATAACCCGAAGGTCGTAGGTTCAAATCCTACCCCCGCAACCAAAGCCCAGTAAGGCTTTGCGCGATTTCAGAAGTTTTGGGGTAGTGTCTTTTTTCCCGATTTTGGGCAACAAGTGGGCAGACCCCACGCGAATCCGGCAAGAATCCGTCGTACCAATGAACCCGCCTTCGAGTGGGTTTTTTGTTGCCCAGCGAAATCCGATCCGAACACGCGTTGAAATTTGGGGGACCATTCCATGAAGAAACAAGCACTCGCACAGTTGGCACTCGCTGTCGGTGCAATCGGCCTGGCCAGCGCGGCACACGCGACTGACGTCAACGTAGGCATCAACGTGGGCACCCCTGTCGTGATCGCGCCGCAGCCTCCTGCCGCCATCGTCGTTACGCCGGGTTGGCATGGCGACCGCTATTGGGATGGCCGCCGCTACTGGGACCGCGACGACTGGGAAAAGCACCATCATCATGACAAGGGTTGGCACTGCCCACCCGGACACGCCAAGAAAGGCGAGTGCTGATCGGGCTCCCCGTCCCGTGACGCGCTCAGCATGAAGGAACTCGACAACGTGTGTGGATTGCCGGGTTCCATTCCGCGCGACATTCTTTCCGCGCCGCCTATGCCTCGCTTCGGGCGCGGCGGCGCCGCAGACTCGAAACAAGTGTAATGATCTGTTAGCGGCAGGCATCAAGCCCGGTTTTGCCGCGAGAAACGCGCCTGCGCTTTGGTACGATCCGGCCTTTCGTCCATTGCGCAGCCATCGTGAATCACCCGTATGCGTCGCTATTTCGTGAACTCTGCGCACGCTGGGTGAGTCGTGCCCGCTCGCTTGCCGCCAACGCCGGCGCGAAGGCACGCCGCCTTGTCCGCGCGGCGCTGCACGGCGTTCGTCACCCGACACGTCGCGGCATCGCACTGGCGGTCGCTGCAGTACCACTGTTTTCGCTGGCCTACACGCTGGCGCTTGTTCCGTTCACACCTCGACTTGGTGATATCCGCAAGGCCCGGGTCGATCGTCCCGCGCTGATCCTTTCCGCCGATGGCAATCTGCTCGCCGAGTTCAAGCCGGTCAATCGCGAGTGGGTCACGCTCAACCAGATTTCGCCGCACGTGATGGACGCCCTGATTGCGACCGAGGATCACCGGTTCTACGAGCATCACGGGATTGACCTCCAGCGCGTTGCGGCGGCCGCGCTCCATACGTTCACTGGCAGTCGTCAGGGTGGCTCCACCATCACCCAGCAGCTCGCGCGCAACCTGTATCCGGATGAAATCGGCCGCGCACCAACGTTGACGCGCAAGCTCAAGGAAGCGATCACTGCGCTCAAGATCGAGTCCGTGTACAGCAAGGACCAGATCCTGGAGACGTACCTGAACACGGTGCCCTTTCTGTACAACGCATACGGTGTGGAGATGGCCGCGCGTACGTACTTCGGTAAGCCAGCCGCGGATCTCGATGTCCTCGAGAGTGCGACGCTCGTTGGCATGCTCAAGGCGAACAGCGCCTACAACCCGGTGCTCAATCCCGAGCGCGCGCTGGAGCGCCGCAACACGGTGCTCGCGCAGATGGTGAAGTTCGGCAAGCTCAGCCCGCGCGCGTATGCCTGGCTGAAACGTCAGCCGATCGACGTCAATTTCGAGCCCCAGTCCGAGCAGGTTGGCGCGGCTCCCCACTTCGCCGCCCAGTTGCGAAGGTGGCTGACTGCATGGGCGGATCGCAACGGCTACAACATCTATTCCGACGGGCTCGTCGTGCGAACGACCATCGATTCCCGGCTTCAGGCAATGGCAGCACAGGCCGTTGCCTGGCAGACCAGCCAGCTGCAGTCGATCGCCAACGGCGCATGGAACGAGCGAACGGGTTGCTGGCCGGGTAACGCGCTGTTCCAGTCGTTCATCAGGCAGACGGCGGAGTACCGCACAGCGCGCGACACGGGCCTGCCGGATCAGACAGCCATCAGGAAACTTGCGACGGACGCTTCGTTTGTTGATGGCCTTTGTCATGGCAAGACACAGGTCGAGGCCGGATTCGTGGCCATGGATCCGCGCAACGGGGACATCAAGGCCTGGGTCGGCAGCCGCGATTTTCACGACGAACCTTTTGATCACGTGCAGCAGGCACGACGGCAGCCCGGTTCCACGTTCAAGGCCTTCGTCTATGGCGCCGCGTTCGCGGATGGTGCACAGCCGGGTGACACGATCGTCGATCGCAACGTCGCGATCCCGTTGAAAGGCACTGCGGTATGGAAGCCGACCGATCCCGAGCCGCCGACCGGCCGGCCGATGTCGCTGCGTGACGCCCTTGCCTTTTCACGTAACCGCGTGACTGCGCAGCTCATGCAGCGTGAGGGGCCTGCCAAGGTCGCCGCACTCGCGCGTGCGATGGGCGTGCGCGAGAGCCCACTGGATCCGGTGCCGTCGCTCGCGCTGGGCACGAGCCCGGTCACGCTCAGGGAGATGGTCTCGGCATACTGCACGATCGCCAACCGCGGCGCCTATGTCGAGCCGCGCATGGTGACACGCATCGAGGATCGCAATGGCAACGTGCTCGCCGACTTCCCGGCCGCGCGGATGGAGCAGGCACTTCCGGCCGCGGCCGCGCTGAAGCTGGTCGACGTGATGCGCGACGTCGTCAACCGCGGCACCGGTAGCGACATCCGGACACGTTTCGGGATTCACGTCGACGTGGCTGGCAAGACGGGAACAACGCAGGACGGCACGGATAGCTGGTTCATCCTGATCCACCCCCAACTGGTTGCAGGCGCATGGGTGGGATTCGACGACGCACGCGTGACGTTACGCAACGACTACTGGGGCGAAGGTGCGCACAGCGCCTTGCCGGTGGTGGGTGCTTTCTATGACATGGCGCTGCGCGCGCGAGTCATCGATGCGCACGCCCAGCTTGCGCCGGCGACCAATCCGTCGCACTCAGGCCATGCGCGAGCGCATCATCATTTTCTCTTCTGGAGATTCTGAGGCTCTTGTATCGCACTCTACCGACCGAGTAGCTGAAACAGCATGAGGCGTAAAAGCCCAACAGTAGCAAGCCCGCACATTAGGCAGAAGATCAAGGCTACGGCGAAGAGAGGGCCCATATCAAACGGTTCGACCCCAAGTTTCTTACACGACGCCTCGTAACTTCGGGCGATACGTCTAGCCTCGACGATGCTAAAGCAGAAAAAGATTGCGAATCCACCATTAACGAGGGCCGGGAAGGCCAACCCAATACTGATTAAGGGATTGGTATTATTCGAGAGAACATATGATGCGATGGCGCCCGTGATGGCCATCAAGAAAACGCAGGCCTTCACTGACACTTCCAAATAGAACTTGTACAGTTCTATATCCTTATCTATTTTCCAACGCAACCTTTCCTCTACATCATCTGTCTTCGTATCATCCGGCTGTGTCCTCGCGTTGTCTTTCTGTATATCATCGTCTGCCATGGTGCGCCTCATTTCGGTCATGCAAAAAGCGACGTATCGTATTGCACCACGAGCGAGTCAGTCGATCTACCGTCAGTTCGAGCAAAGAAATCCCCTCAGCTTTGACTTGCCGGTGGAACTTTCCAGTGCGAGCGGTTGGACCGAACTCGCCCCGCCTCGGGATGATTCAATACATTGAAATATGGGCCATCTGGTGGGCCCTGCACGCAGTGGTCTCCTTGCACCTCTCACAGTTGGAGGATAGAACGTAAAAAGGTGGAATGCGGAATCATGAGGTTCCCTTTGAACGCGGATGCTCGTCATCAACGAACGCATAAGAGCTCGCTGCATCGATGTTCTCCAATATTTTTCGCGGTGCGCAGCACGCCGCCTCTCGCTCTGTCCCGCCGTGCCGAACGCCAACATAGCTGGTGTGCAGATCTACGATCTCCAGCATCGCTGCGGGCGAGCAGTTGAATTACGCGAGCACGAGCGCAGAAGGCATGGGCGTCATGAGCGTCGCCAAGGTCGGCGGCGAACGGCGCATCCAGAGCCTGGACGCGTTCTATCCGGCTGCTGGCCGCGGCACTGGCGTGGCCAGGATGCTTGGCATCGACGTTCAGGTGTGTCGTCGGTTCGCTTCTCTTTGCTGAACTCACGCGCCGCCACTTTGGATTCGCCGACGTATTCTCGACCATCGTTATCTCAGGTGTAGTCTCGCGCATTGCGCTACTAACCAAACTATTCGTCATGCCGCGCACGATATCGATGTCGAAAAACGTCGATCGGATTGGACACTTAGCGCGTATCGCCGGCGAGCTCGAAGGGCATCGCTGCTTCGAGTCCCGCAAGATTGGCACTCCGTTCGTCGATGGTCACAGTCTTTACGATGGGTGCGCCTAACCGGAAACCTGCACAAAAATCAAAGGCACACCTGGCCGTGACCAGAGCGCAGCATGTCCTCGATATCTCGGAGTTGCGCGACGAGCTGCTGCGGCTTTTCAGTCTCCGGCGCTAGCACCTGCTGGTGAAAGCGGTGTGGGCGTTGCTCGACGATGTTTACGCATTGCCGTCCGGCAGGTCGGGACGCAGTTCGGCCTCGATCTGATCGATGGTCGGCAGCCCGGTCTCCAGCGAGGCTGGCACCTCGCGCATCAGCTGGTACTCAGCCACACCCATTGGCTTGGCCACGCTACGCAGCGCATATTCCGCCACGAGCCGGTTCTTTTCCTTGCACAGCAGCAGGCCAATGGTCGGCTGGTCCTCGGGCGCCTTAACCTGTGCATCGATTGCGGACAGGTAGAAGTTCAGCTGGCCCGCGTATTCGGGCTTGAACGGCGTCGTTTTCAGTTCGACGACGACATAGCAGCGCAGCTTCAGATGGTAGAAAAGCAGATCGATGAAAAATTCATCGCCACCGACCTCCAACCGGTACTGGCGCCCCACGAACGCGAACCCGGCGCCCAGTTCAAGCAGGAAGCGGGTGATGTGCTGGGTGAGCGCGCGCTCGATGTCGCGCTCCTGGGCGTTCTCGGTCAAGCCAAGGAAGTCGAAGATGTAGGGATCCTTGAGCGCGTCGCGCGCGAGATCGGATTGCGGTGGCGGCAAGCGCTCCGCAAAGTTGGTGACCGCATTGCCTGCGCGCGCGTGCGCGGCCGTCTCGATCTGCATGATCAGCACGCTGCGCGACCAGCCGTGCTCGAGCGACTTTTCCGCGTACCAGAGCCGCTGCGGGGCGTCCTCCAGCTTGTCGAGGAGTGTCACGACGTGCGACCACGGTAATTGTGCAACGGGCTGTTGCACAAATTCCGGCTGCGGGAAGGCTTGCGCCAACGCCCGCATGTACTTGAGATTGCGCGGCGAGAATCCACGCATGTCGGGAAAGGCTGCCTTGAGATCACGCGCCAGCTGCTCGACAACGCCGGCGCCCCAGCCTTGTTGCTGCTGTCTGTCGAGAATGTCGCGGCCGATCTGCCAGTAGAGGCTGACCAGCTCCCGGTTCGCGCTGGCCACGGCGCGCTGTCGCGCCCGTTCGACGCGCTGCTTGAGCTCGGCGAACCAGTGACGATAGTCCTCAGCCCACGCGGGCGTGCCCAGATCTTTGCTCATGCGCTTTTGGTCGTCGGGCACCGGTTATCGCGCCCGGAAAGGAAATTATCCTTGGGGGACCGGCAGTCGACAAGCGGAGCCGGCGGGGAGTCCCCGGGATTATAGCATCGCACCCCGTTAAAAAATGCGATAAATTGCGTTATGTTAAATGCGATACACCATTCTTAAAAGCGAGTGTCTCGGCTCCCATTTTGGCGGTCGATGCGATCTCAGACAGCCTGGCCCCACCAGTTTCATCAATGCAGTAGTTGGAAGTCCGCGGCCGCACCGTGCCGTCCACCGCTTTGAATATCGTCGTCTCCTGAATCTCGTCGCGAACTTACCGACGCGAAAACGACTGATCAGTCGAGCGCCCCTTCTGCGGCCAGCGCAACCAACGTATCAACAACGTGCCGGACTTTTGGCCGGAGATGCGCCACCTTCGGCCATACAACGTGCACGTCGATGAGATCTTTCGACACCTTGTCGAGCACCGATACGAGTGTTCCGCCCTTCAAGCCCGGTCGGAGCAGCGACATCGGCATCTGGCAGATTCCGAGTCCGGACAACGCGGCGTCGATAATGGTGTCGCCGTCACTTATCTGATGAGTGGGAGGCGGAGAGATGCGCCGCGATTCCCCATCTGTGTTGACGCGCCATGAAAGCGGCTGCCCTCTGCGATACCCCACAATGCACGAATGGTTCTGCAGATCATCGACCGTCTTCGGAGTGCCCTTCCGTTTGAGATACTCTGGCGCTGCCGCGATGACCATTCGCTGGCTCGTCAAACGGCGCGCGACGAGGCCACTTGAACTTTGCAGTTCTCCAAATCGCACTACGAGGTCGACGCCCTCCTCGATCGGGTCGATGATGTGGTCGGAGAAGGTCATCGTGAACTGGAGGTCGGGGTGCTCCCGGCCGATCTTGAGAAGGATCGGAACCAGCACACGTCGACCGAACGCCGCAGGCATATCAATGCGCAGGCGGCCCACCGGTCGTTGCTGTCCTGGCCCGAGGGCGGCTTCGGCCGCCGAAATTTCGTCCAGCGCCGCGGAGCACGCCGCAAAGTAAGCCTCGCCATCGGCGGTCAACGCGATGCTTCGCGTCGTCCGGTGAAAAAGCTTGGCGCCGAGGCGCTCCTCCAGCTTCGCAATGGACTTGCCGACGGCTGACTTGGTCAGCCCGAGCTGGTCCGCAGCGTCGGTAAAGCTGCGCGATCTGGCGGCAGCTACGAAAATCGCAACGCCGCTGAAGGTTTCCGGTTGCGCCATGAAATCGCCCTAAATGGAGAGGTACCGTCTCCATTTAGGGCACAGATCGGGCGGTTGTCAACTTTTTCTCAACGGATGACGCGGACGCCGGCTTTGCCGGGCGCCCGCAGTCTCGATCTTCAGATCCGGACTGCGCGGCCGCTCTGCGCAGCCTCGAGCGCACAATTGGCGATGTGAAGCGCCCTGATGCCGTCGCGTGGAGTCGCGGGCATTGCGGTGCCGCTCTGCAATGCGTCGATGAAGGCGTCGAGCTCAACACGATACGAATCCGCGTGCCGCTCCAGAAAGAAGTTGAGCAGCGGATCGCGCGCCTCGGTGGCGCCTGTGGTCCAGCGACGCAGACTCGACGGGCGATGGTTCTCGTTCAGAACCATGCCCTTCGAACCGAACACCTCCACGCGCTGATCGAAGCCGTAGACGGCCTGTCTCGAGCCATTGATATGACATTGTTTTCCGGATGCCGTACGCAACAGCACCATCACGCTATCAAAGTCTGGAATCTCGTCCAGGCCCGGATCAACCAGACGGTTACCCATCGCCATCACCTCGACAGGGTCCTCGCCCAACAGCCACCGGGCAGTATCGAAGTCGTGGATGGTCATATCGCGAAAGATCCCACCAGAGTGGCGAAGATATTCGCGCGGCGCGAGGCCGGGGTCGCGGCTCGTGATGACGACCTGACGAACGTCACCCACCTCGCCGTCACGTATCGCCTTTTTCAGGGCCATCGCGTCAGGATCGAAGCGCCTGTTGAAAGCGAGCATCACCTTGCCCTGCAGTCGCTCGATCTCCTCCACCGCAGCGAGCGCCCGATCGATATCGAGATCGATCGGTTTCTCGCAGAGAACGGGTTTTCCGAGCCGTACAGCGCGCAGGGTGAGGTCAATATGGGTGTCAGTCGGCGTGCCGATGATGACCGCGTCAACGTCTTCGCGATCGACCGCCGCCCCACAGTCGAGGCTGAAATCACAGCCGAGCGAACTCGCCAGCTCTGCAACCGCAGCCTCGTTGGGATCGGCAACAACGACGAGTTCAAGACGACGGTCAGCGGCCACGTTTGCAGCGTGGATTTTTCCGATGCGGCCCGCACCAAGGACAGCAATTCGCAACATACAAGTCTCCTGTGTCCAACCACGCGCCTGTGCGACGCGCTATTTATTGCAAACTTCAATTTTCAGAGGTAGCAACAGTCGTTCGGCGCGACGGCGAACCTGCACACTTAGGTTGCAGCAACCTCTGAACGTAGGGATGCTCTGGCCTGTTCGGGCCATCCGGTGCAAACTCCCGGCTCAACCGAAGGATATCCACGACACCATATTCCGAGATATCCGGCCCTTGCTCTGCGCGCGCCGCTGCGATTTCGATCGCCAGGCGATGGGCGTAGCTGCGCTCCCTTAGCAGCATGGCAAGCGCCTCCGCGAGAATGCTGCGGTCCTGGGTAGACATTGACGAACCAGACATATCTTCTCCTGCTACCTTTCGGTTACCCTCATAGGGCGCGGGAACGCACGCCAAGACCGTACCAGCTCCGCGGCTGCGCGCGCCCCCGTCCTCAGATGAGGCTTCGAATGCTGCCGCCATCGACGCCCCACACTGCTGACGTTACAAACGAAGCGAGGTCTGAGGCCAGGAATACGATTACGTTCGCCACCTCTTCAGGCGTACCGAGACGGTTCAACGGGAGCTGGCGCAGGGAGAGTTCATGCTCCACGGCTTCACGCGGCGCCATGCCGTGGAACTTGCCCATCGTGTCCGCGAAGCCACCTTCCTTGGTCCAGAACGGCGTCCATACGGGTCCGGGGGCGACCGCATTGACACGGATCCGGGGCGCCTCCGCGCGCGCCAGCCCCTTGGTCAGAGCAAGCACCGCCGCTTTTGACGCCGAATAGTCGATGGGAACCGGCTCCGGCTGTCGAGCCAGGTCCGATGCGTTATTGATGATCACGGCTTTCTCCCGCGAGCGAAGTGCAGGAAGCAGATGGCGGCATGCACGCACGTAACTCATGAAATTGAGGTTCAGGGTGAAATCCCAGTCCTCGTCCGAGAGTTCCTCGAATGTCCGCACCTTGCCCGCGCCAACATTGTTCACAAGCACGTCGACCTGCCCGCTATACGGCCGTAGCGCCGCATCAATTCCTTCCTGAACGCCGTTGGCCATCGAGAGGTCGGCCTGAGCGATGCTCACGTTGCTTCCCATCGCACGGATTTCCGCCTGGACCTCCTCGAGTGCGCCGCCATCGATATCCACCAGACACAGTCGTGCGCCCTCCTTCGCGAAAGCAACTGCCGTTGAGCGGCCGATGCCCTTCGCAGCGCCAGTTACCAAGACGATCTTTCCATCAAGACCCGTTTGCATCATTGTCTCCTTTCCTATTTATAAGTAATCCTTCAGATTCGAGAAACTCTGGCATCGTTTTGATCCATGCCACCACGCGGCGACCTACGCACACCAGGCCGCCGTCATCCCTCAAGGCATGGCTAACGGTTATCCACGCGCTTGATGAATGGCCGAATATCGATCGACTTCCAGATCTTCGCCTTGTTGAACGGATCGTCCTTGACGAATGCCTCGATGTCAGCGATCTCCTCTGCCTCATAGAGGAAGAAGCTACCGATCATCGTCGTTCCGTCCGCTTTGGTCAGCGGGCCGGAGATCAAGGTCTTCACCGGTGAAGTCTGCAGGTAGGCTTTGTGGGCGTCGTAGTGTTCGAGCCGGCGCTCGACGACGCCGTCGTGGTCAAGACAATAGACAGTGAAATGCATACTGCACCTCCAGAGATCCAAACAGCCGATGTGCTCATGCGCGACATCAATGCTGGCGCGGGCTGATGCTGGCCTGTGCCACCCTAGTGCGGGCTAACGCCGTCAAACGCATCCCGCAGCAAGGCGTGGATCGCTTCACGTTCGATCGGCCGCGGATTCCAGTACGGATTCGAGCTGGCGATTTCCGCTGCCTTTTCCACGTCCTCGGCCTTCATCCCGATATCCTTCAGCGCGACCGGCGCGCCGTTGGCCTTCGCCAGTTCGTAGACGCCGACTGCTGCATCGTCGGCTCCGATGGCACGCGCAATGCGGGTCATCGCGTCAGGCGCAGCCTGCCTGTTGTATGCAAGCGCGTGCGGCAACACGATGGTATGGGTTTGCGCGTGTGGGAGATTGAAGCTCCCGCCCAGCGTGTGACATAGCTTGTGATGTAGCGCCATTCCTACGCTACCCAGTGTCGTCCCGCACAGCCACGCGCCATACAGTGCCTGCGAACGGGCATCGATGTCCGTGGAATTCGCAACGATGCCTGGCAGCGCACGCGCCAGCGATGCGATGCCCTCTTCCGCCATCAGGCTTATCACCGGGTTCGCATCGCGCGAGTAGAGCGCCTCTGCAGCATGTGCGATGGCGTTGATGCCGCTCGTCACGGAGAGTCCAACGGGCAATGTCACCGTGAGGTCGGGATCGTAGATCACCGTTTTCGGAAGCACCCTGACGTCCGTTCCGGTCTTCTTCAGGCCGCCTTCGGTAATGCCATAGATCGCCGTCATCTCGCTACCGGCGTAGGTCGTGGGAATCGCCAGGATAGGAAGACCGGAATCCATCGCGATCGCCTTGCCGAGGCCGACCGTAGAGCCTCCGCCAACGGCGATCGCGCAATCCGCGTTCAGTTCCCGGGCCAACGCACGTGCTTCGCGAGCGAGTTCAATCGGCACATGCATCACAGCCTTATCGAAAACGGCTGCCGTGCGGGCACCCAGCCTTGCGGCGACCATTTCGGCAGTCTCCCGCTGCTCCGGCGTGCAGAGAACGAGTGCACGTTCCGCGCCGAGTTCCAGGACTTCACGCTCGAGGTGCTGCAAGCTACCCGCGCCGAAAACTACACGGCCCGGTCGTGCCTGATAGATAAATTCAAGCTTTTGCATGTGCGGGCTCCGCCTCCATCGTACGCATCGCGGCAGCATCAAATTCATAGTCGACCTGGAACCGTGCTGTCCGCACGTCGCCGAGTTCCGCCCGGACACGCAGATGCTCAGGATGAGACGCATACGCGTCCAACGCCTCGCGGGACTCAAACTCCGTCACGAGAACGGCGTCGCATGCGTAATCGACCCCGCTTGAGTCGATGCCGACCTCAAGATGACTCATTCCCGGAATTCGACCGCGCAGCCCTTCGAAACTTGTCTTCACAAGCTCCGACGTTGTCGCACGCTCAGCCTCCGTTTCACCGCGTACTCGCCACATAACGATATGCCGGATCATGCGATTGCCTCCGATGGATTGAGGATGAAATCGTAGTCGAGCGTGTACCACGGTACCTCGAATACCTTGCCGTCCGGTGCGATCCCGGGCTCGTGACGAACCCAGTCTGCAATCAGGGACGAGCGCACACCGAAGACCACGTCGGAATCGAGATACTGGTCGCCATCCCGGAACACGTGAGTGATCAGGGTCTCGTAGCCGGGCGCCTGAAGCATGAAATGCAGGTGGGCGGGGCGCCAGGGGTGGCGTCCGGTCGCGGCGAGCATCCGGCCGACCGGCCCATCGTGGGGAATCGGATAAGCTTCAGCGAGGATCGACCGAAAATGGAAATGCCCCTCCGCATCGGTCTGCAACCGCCCGCGAGCACGATGCTCTGTGGGCCCGTCGCCACTGTGCGTCTGGACGTCGTAAAAGCCGTCTTCGTCCGACTGCCATACATCAAGCCACGCATTCGGCACAACCTCTCCATCCGCGCCTCGTACTTGTCCTTTCACGTAGCATGGCGCGCCATGTGCGCCATTCGAGATGTCGTCGCCGTTCCTGTAGAGCGGCGCCCCCTCAAGGAAAAACGGCCCGAACACCGTTGCCTCGGTGCAATTGGCCGGCTTGCTGTTGTTCTGAGCCGTCACCAGCATGGACAGACCAAGCGTATCGGAAAGCAGGATGAATTCCTGGCGCCTGTCGTCGGTGATGTGACCGACCTCCGTCAGAAATGAAATAGCCTTGAACCACTCGGCCTCGGTCAGTTTCACCTCTCTCGCAAAAGCGTGAAGGTGCTGTACGAGGCTGGTCATGATGGTTCGCAGGCGAGCGTCTTCGCACTTGGCGAAGGATTCGATCACGGCAAGCGTGATGGTGTCTTCGTTGATATTGCGCATTTCAATTGTCTCCGGTGTGCGCTCTTGCAAGCGTCTTCCCGACAAAGTTAAAGCTTCGTTGCCGGAAATAAAATGCGCTCCGGCGAAATGACATTTCCTGGCGCCGGAAAAATGCCCTGCGTCGCTTCCACAGGTGGCAGCACTTCGCGTGACCCGTTGGCCCTTTTTCAGCAGGACTGTCGACCGCAGGTTGACAATCTGGCGACCTGCAGTGTGTTTATCCACCTCTGAAACTGGGTGATAGTGCGTCTGAACACGCTGAAAAAATCAGCCTTGATTGTTCCAGCACTATCAGATCGAGGAGACGATGGACCGCCTGACCCAGATTCAGTTGTTCGTGCTTACTGCGGACCTTGGCAGCTTGTCCAGGGCCGCTGAGCAACTCGATATGTCTAACGCTGCCGCGAGTCGCACGCTGAGTCTGCTCGAAGAGCAACTCGGCACGCGTCTGATTGAACGCACGACGCGAAGAATGTGGCTCACCGACGCCGGCCGGGAATATCACCGGCGATGCGGGCTGGTGCTTTCCGAGCTGGCAGAGGCGGACTCGATCGCCGCCGATGAGAGCGTAAGTCCCCGAGGGGTACTTCGTGTCACGAGCTCCGTGTCGTTTGCGATGATGCATCTGGCGCCGGCGCTGCCTGACTTCCTGGAGCGCTACCCCAATCTGTCGGTCCAGTTGACTGCAGCGAACCAGTACCACAACTTCATCGAGGCTGGTATCGACATTGCCATCCGCACCAAGGAACACGAGGGAGATTCTGGAATCACTGTTCGACGGCTTGCCGAAACCCGACGTGTGCTCGCCGCGTCGCCTGACTATCTCTCGACGCACGGTCGGCCGCAAACTCCCCAGGACCTGGGGCAACACCGGATGCTGATCTACAACCTGTCGGTTGACCCGCATCAGCTCCATCTGCGCCGGGGGGAGGACGAATGCACCGTATCCATCTCGAGCGCGCTCGATTCGAACGAAGGGCAGGTCATCGTGGCTGCCGGGCGCGCGGGTCTGGGCATCGTCATCCAGCCGATGTACATCATTCACGACGACATCGTCGCAGGACGACTCGTCCCCGTCCTGGAAGACTGGCAACTGCCAAAGCTCACGATCAATCTTGCCTACCAGAGCCGCCGATACCAGCCGGCAAAGATCCGGGTCTTCAGCGAATTTCTTGTCGAGCGCGTCAGGTCGCAGCAACTCGAGAAGCGCTGGATGACGTTCGCCCCCTAAACCAGCAGTATCCGCACCATACCTTGGATTCGCAGACTCTCTGACGCGCAAGTCGCTTCCACACCAGAATGCCGACGTACGTTGCAGCACGCCGGCATTCTCACAACCGCCGGTTCGCACTCCGTCAGGCGCTCGCGCCTTTCGCGGAGCGGGCCCGGGCTAGGCGTGCCAACGGATTGGCCAGCACGCTGCCCAGACGGCCGTCGAGCAGCACGACCATCAGAAGAAGCAGACCATTGACCAGCAGGATCTGGGTCGAGGTCGCATTGAGCAGGCCGAGACCGTTGTTGAGCACCGTGAGGATCAACACGCCGACTGCGACGCCGAGCGGCGAACCGATTCCCCCCTCAAGGGCGACGCCGCCCACAATCGCCGCCGAAGCCGCCTGGAGCAGGATATTGCTGCCCATCGTTGCAGACGCGGTGGCGAGGCTGAGCGACAGCAGACCTCCACCGAGCGCAGAAAGGCTGCCAGAGATTGCGAAGCCTACGGTCAGTGCTGCACCGACGCGCGCACCGCTCTGGACGGCAGCCTTCCGGTGTCCACCCGCTGCGTAGATGTCCCGCCCGAGCGTGGTGTATCGCAAGAACAGCGATACGACCACGTAACAGAAGATGGTAATCAGGCTACGCGGGGAGAAGATGCCAAAGATGTTCTGATCCAGGAAGTCGCTCACATCGAGATTTGCCCAGCTCAGGACGCGCCCGCCCGCTATCCAGTAACCGACACCCGTGAGGAACATCATCGAGCCGACGGTTGTGACAAGCGACGAGACACCAAGCCAGGGCAAAAGCGCCGCGTTCGCGATACCCACCACGATCCCGAAACAGACGGCATAGACCAGGCCAAGCACCGCACTATCGCCGCCAAACTTCACGGTGATCAGGCCCGCGACGGTCGCAAGCGCCGCCACACTGAGGTCGAACTCACCGGCGACCATCGTCACCGACAAGCCCAGCGCTACGATGCCGAGGAAGGCGAACGCCTGGAAAATCGCGTACAGGTTGGCCGCTGAGAAAAAGTGATCGACGGTCAGGCCGAAGTACACGGGCATGCCGATTAGCAGGACCGAACGAATCACAAGATTCAGAAGACGTTGAGATTGATTCATTTCGCTCTCCGCTTATTTTTTGCTGGGCCCGAGACGGGCGAGCAATGCACCGAACACGACCGCCCCCAGCACCACCATGCCTTTGACGACCAATTGATACTCGTAGCTCACGCCGCTCACGAGCAGGATGTTACTGATCACGGCGAGGAAGATGGCGCCGGTAACCGCGTCCGAGATCTGGCCGCGTCCGCCCCGGATCGAGATGCCACCGACCAGAACTGCGGCGATTGCGTTGAAGTCGAGGTCGACTCCGTATGTGAGATTGCCTTGCGCCGACGACGATGCGATGAGCGACCCGGCAAGCGCCGCCGCCGCACCGGCAAATCCGTAGCAGAACAGGGTGGCCGCCATCAGGCGCAGACCCGCGATGCGAGCAACCTCCGAACGCATGCCAATGAGCCTGATCTCCCGTCCGATACGCGTCTTCTGGAGTATGAAACTCCCGATGATCACGAAAACGGCGAGCACGATGATCTGGGTCGGCAACCAGCCAAAGAGCTTGCCTTGACCAAGCCAGGTTGCATCGCCATTTCCGATGACGGTAAGGCCGCCGGTATAGAGCACGCCCGCGCCGAGAATGATGGAAGAGGTTGCGATCGTCGTGATGATCGGATTGGCCCGGCCCAGCGCGATGATGGCGCCCTGCACAATGCCTATCGCCAGGCCAGCAAGCACGACTGCGAGAACGGTTACGCCTAGCCCGAGGTGGATCAATGCAGCGAACATTACCGTTGAAACCGCAGCCGTCGCGCCCATCGAGAGCATGAACAGATTGCCGCTCAGTGTGACGAGTGCCATCCCGACTGCACCGACTCCGACTGCGGCAACCGAGTACATCAGCGACTGGACGTTGCCGAATTCGGTGAAGTGAGGAACGACGCCCGCTGCAACGATGATCAGCAATAGCGTTGCAACGCGGATAGAACCCGCATGAATACTCGTGCTGCCGAACAGTGCCGAAGCCCAGCGCCTATAGAATGTAGGAGAAGCCTGCATAGAGGGTTCAAGAGCGGTTTTATGCATGGCCAGCCTCCACGCGTTGAGTTCTGAACGAAGCGTGGCCACCCGCCGCTTCGCCCCCACCTGCGACGATGTCATGCAGGACCGT
Organism: Paraburkholderia guartelaensis; assembly: GCF_004353905.1. Taxonomy (GTDB): domain Bacteria; phylum Pseudomonadota; class Gammaproteobacteria; order Burkholderiales; family Burkholderiaceae; genus Paraburkholderia; species Paraburkholderia guartelaensis. Next base: position 19,670 of record NZ_SMOD01000038.1, read on the forward strand.
ATCGCCATCGATTTCGTGTCGCGGCTTGCGACGCACCATCTGGCCTCGGAAAATCGTCACCACCGTATCCGCGAGTTCGAGGATTTCCTCAAGGTCGGTCGAGTAGAAAACCACGGCCAGGCCGTCGTCCGCCATCTTCCGCAGGGTCGAATAGATTTCGCTGCGTGCCCCGATATCCACACCGCGCGTCGGCTCGTTCAGCAGCAGGAGCTTCGGCGCGAGCGCCGCCGCCTTGGCGAGCGAAACCTTCTGCTGGTTTCCGCCGCTCAGGGTGGAAACCTCGTGCGGCAGTCGCTTCGCGTCTATCGCAAACATCCCGGCGAGACGCCTCGCTTCCGCAGCCTCAGCTGCGCGCTGCATGACGCCGGCGCGGCTGAATTTCGACATCACCGATGCAGTGATGTTGATACCGATCGGAGCGTCAAGAAACACGCCCTTGTCGGCCCGGTCCTCGGCCACGTAACCGACACCGCAACGAAGCGCGCTTCGCACGCTGTCGATCTTTGCGACCTCACCGTCGAGCCTCACAGACCTGGAGATGTCGCCACGCAGTCCGGCAAGCGCCTCGACTACCGTCTCGGCTCCCGATCCAAGCTGCCCGACGACCGCCACGATCTCGCCAGGCGCGACATCGACGCTGAGGGCTTTCAGCTTGTCGTCAACGCTCAGATTCGTGACAGACAGGCGCGGCTGCAGGGATGCGCGTCCTTCAGTGGCCTTGACCGGATGACGTACGAGCTCCCGGCCAATCATCGCCTTCACTACCTCGCCGGTGGTCATGTCTGCGGTCTTGCTCGTGATGACGTGCTGGCCGTTCCGGAAAACCGTGATCCGGTCGGTCAGGGCAAAGACCTCATCGAGTCGATGGCTGACGAAAATCATCGCCGTCCCCTGGTCCCGCAGACGTCGTGCAACATCAAATACGCGCACAATTTCGGCGTCCGACAGCGTGGCAGTCGGTTCGTCGAGCAGCAGGACCTTCGCCTGGCGAGACATGCCGCGCGCAATCTCGACCAGCTGGCACTCAGCGAGACTCAGTCGCGATGCCGGACTGTCCAGCTTGACATGGGAAAGGCCAACCGAATCGAGGTGCGCTCGGACCGTGTCACGGTAGCGGCCCCGCAGGTAAATCTCGCGCTGGTCCGCACCGCCCAGGAGGATGTTATCGAGCACCGAGAGCGTGGGAACAATCGCGAGCTCCTGGTGGACAATCGAGATCAGCTTGGGGTCGGTGCGATGGCCGAGCTTGAGCGGCTGACCATCCACGGTAATCGAGCCATCGTCCGGCTCGACAAGTCCGCCGAGGATCTTGATGAACGTGCTCTTGCCTGCGCCGTTCTCGCCACAAAGGGCGTGGATTTCGCCGGGCGCGAGTTCGAGGCTCACGCCGGTCAGTGCCTTCACGCCGCCGTAGTGCTTCGTGAGGTTCAGGGCGCTGAGCAAGCTCGGCGTTTCAACGGCAGCACCGCCGCTGGTCGGGTCTTGTAGCATTGTCTTCCTCCAATGGAGGATCGGTCTGTCGCCTCGCCGATCCACCTGTCGTCCTGCATCCACCGTATTGCGTCGCGACACCATGTACCGCCAACTACTCCCGGATCGGCACCGCCTTCAGAACGGGGCGGTCGCGCGTAAGGTCCGAAAGAGACTGCTGATCCCGATGTCGACGGGCCGGGCACAACGGGCGCGTGCGGTCCATCAGGAGGTGCGGAACCACAGGGAGAAATGCCGGTGGGATGCGTTGCGCCCAGGTTCGGGCGTGACGTTGTCTCCGTGTTGTGGACCGCTGCCGCGGTTTCGCTGTTGTTGTCCAAAAGGTTATTTCGTCGCCCCCAAAAGAAAAATGCCGGGCGGAAAAATGATATTTCCTCCCTGCGGAAATATCGGCATCGTTCTTGTGAACGCATTTCGGGCCAAAAAAAGCGGCCCCGGCGAAGGCTCTCGCCAGAGGCCGCTTAAGCGCTGGAGAACTCCTTTCCGTCAGATCGCGATCGAACGCCCTTCGACGGATGACTGGATGGCGCTGTCTACGACCCGCTGGATCTCCCACGCCTCCTTGAAGTCGGGAAACGCCCGCCCCCCTCGATCAATCGCATCGAGGAATCCGGCCATCTCAATGGTCTTGAGATCGTTGAATCCGATCTGGTGGCCGCCTGCGACCGTAAAATTGGCATACGGCGGGTGTGCAGGCCCCGCTTCGATACGGGTAAATCCGGAGGTGCGCGGGTCGTCACCGCCGCGGTAATAGTGCAGTTCGTTGAAACGCTCCTGGGAGAATACGAGCGCGCCCCTCGTTCCATAGACTTCGAACTCGAGCTGCATCTTGCGCCCCGTCGCGGCCCAGTTTGCTTCGAGCGTGCCTGAGCAGCCTCGCGCAAACGTGACCATCAGCCGGGCAATATCGTCGACCTTGACCGTCCGCCGCTCGCGCGCGCCCGGTGCGACCGGCCGTGTCTTGTTGACGGTCTCGAGCCGCGCGGTCACCTCCTCGATCGGCCCGAGAAGGAAGCGGGACAGCCCGATGATGTGGTTGCCGATCTCCGCGAGCGCACCGGCGCCGTTTTCCGGATCCACTCGCCAGCCGTAGGGAATTTCGGGGTCTGCCATGTAGTCTTCGGCGTGCACCCCACGAAAGCTTGTAATTTCACCGAGCTCGCCATCCGCGATCATTTGGCGCGCGAGAGCCAGCATCGGATTCTTGATGTAGTTGTACCCAACCTGCGTCACCGTTCCTGCCGCCGCGGCGGCCTCGGCCATCGCCAGTGCGTCGGTTGCCGAAGGGGCGATAGGCTTTTCGCAGTGCACGTGCTTGCCAGCTGCAATTGCCGCAAGCGCCATCTCGCGATGCAGGCTGCACGGCGTCGTGATGGAGATCACCTTGATTGCGTCGTCTGTGAGCAGTGATTTCCAGTCCGTCGTTGCCCGCTCGAACCCGAACTGCTGCTGGGCTTGTCGTGCACCCGCCTCATTGACGTCAGCCACCGCGACAAGGCGCGGCCGCACCGACTCCGGGAAGGCGTTCGGAACAGCACGGTAGGCGAGCGCATGCGCCTTTCCCATGAAGCCTGTTCCGATCACGCCGACACCAATCTCTCGTCTCATCCAAACCTCCAAATATCGATCGCGGCACGTCGTGCCGCGATCGTCGAAATAACTAGAGCGCGAGGCAGAATTGACTACTGCCTCAACCGTCGATCACTTCTGCTGGGAATAGCAGACGTTCACGTCGGCCTTTGTCGCGATCGGGTTCGGCAGATACTGGAGCGCCTGCGGGGTACCGCCGGTAGCCAGCATCTTTGCTGCCTTGGCGGCGTACGCGCCGTCGTCGAAAGGAGACTGCTCGACATCGGCGTATGCCTTGCCGGCGTTAATCAGGTCGACGCCTGACTGGTCGCAGCCGTGGCCGACGAGCACAAGCTTGGAGGGATCGAGGCCAAGCCGTTCGGCTGCGGTAACGGTGCCTCGCAGCTGTGCGTCGTTTTCGGTGTAAACGCCCTTCACATCCTTGTATTGGGTGAACAGTGCCGAAGCGGCCGCGCTCGCCTTGACGGCGTCCCAGTCGCCCGGAAGAGCGCCCACGACCTGGATTCCCGGTGCATCTTTCTTGAGTTGGTCGACGAACCCCTGGTAGCGCTGGAGCTGCGGCGGCGTGCCCATCGGCCCATTGATGACGATCACCTTGCCGCTCGCACCATAGCCCTTATCCTTGAAGCCCTGGATCATGGCCTTGGCGGCAGCCTGACCGTTGCTGATATCGTTCGGCCCGGTGAACACCTTCCAGTACCGGGAGTACTTCTGATCCGGCATCGAATTGGAAATCACGAGCGGAATCTTCGCCTGGTCGATTTTGCGAATCGACGGGACCATCGCGCTTGAGTCGACCGGGACGAGCACGATGACGTCCGGCTTTTGTGCGAGGGCTTGCTCGACCTGCGTGGCCTGTTCGTTCGCGTCGTAGTTCGTGACCTTCACATCGAGGTTGATGCCCTGAGCCTGTGCCTCTTTCTTGAAGCCCTTGATGTAGAGCGCCCAGTATTCGACGCTCTGGGTCGGCATGAGCAATGTCACGTGCGGTTGGCTTGCTGCGCTCGCGACAGTGCTCAACGACGTCAACAGCGTTGCGAGGGCGACGCCAGCGAGGATGCGATTGCGGATGATCATGAGTTGTCTCCTTTTGGACCACACCCAAAATTGAGTGTTTGGTTTCTGATGTTTTCGAGGCAACAGTAAGGGGCGCAGGCGGAAAGAAAAATGCGGTCCGACGAAAAGTTATTTTCTTGCAGCGGAAAAATGTGCTGCAGGCGCGTCGATGAGACGCGCGGAGGCGAACAATCGGATTCGAGGCTGCCTATCTCACAGCCACCAGCCTTTGTAGAGCAAATCTCTACATTCAGTGGAATGCAGATGTGTTTATCCGCCCGGGTTTCTACGCGATAGTGGTATTCATGGTGACCGGTTCCATCTCGTCACCCACCTGTTCACTATCGAGAGAGTCGAAATGTCAAAATCCAATATTGAGCTCGTCGCAGCCTATTTCACGCTGTCGGGCGACGTTTATCCGTTTGGTCCGACCGAGATCAGCCCGTTCAGCTTCAGGCATCGGGTTGAGGCTGCTGCCAAGGCCGGATGGTCAGGCATCGGGCTCATTCATTCCGACATTTACGCGACCGCCGACAAGATCGGCTTTGCCGAGATGCGACACATCCTCGAAGCCAACGGCATCAAGCATGTCGAGTTCGAGTTCCTCGTCGACTGGTACCAGACCGGCGAACGTCGCCGTACGTCCGACAGCATGCGCTACTACTACCTGAAGGCCGCCGAAGAACTGCGCGCGCGCATCGTCAAGGTAGGACCCGGCATCGGGGAAGAAACCGCAAATGTCCCGCTCATGGTGGAAGAATTCGGCAAGCTGGCCGAAGACGCGGAGAAGCGCGGCACGCAAGTGATGCTCGAAATCATGCCGTTCAGCAACGTTCGGACGATCGAGACCGGCAGGGCGATCGTCGAAGGCGCCAACAAGGCGAATGCTGGACTCCTGCTCGACATCTGGCATCTCTCGCGCGGCAACATCGATTTCAAGGAGATCGCCACGATCAAGCCCGAGTTCATTAAGGGCATTGAGCTCGACGATGCGGACCGCTACGCGATCGAGCCCCTGTGGATGGACACCTGCCATAAACGTCGTCTCCCCGGCGAAGGCGTTCTCGATGTAAAGAGCTTCATCAAAGCCGTTCAGGCAACCGGCTTTGATGGTCCCTGGGGCGTCGAGATACTCTCCGAAGTCGAACGCAAGCTTCCGCTGGAAAAGATGGCGACGCGCGCGTACAACGCAACGATTCAGCAGTTTGAGTAATAACCGCAATCCGGGGCCGTCGATCACCCCGTTGGCCCCGGAGACGACTGTGTCCGCGCTGCCCTGCGGAAGCAAATATGGTGACACTGCCAGCCGTCGAAGCTTCCAGTGGTCGCCAGAGCTGACTGGAGACGCCACCATGGTCTCGCTCTATGTGCGATTCAATCTCGTACCCGGTAGAAAAGATCAATTCCTCCCTCGCATCAACGCGCTCATCGACGCAATGTCTGCGGAGCCGGATTTTGTCAGCGCGGTACTCAGTGAGGACGCTGAGAGCCCCGACGTTCTAGTGCTCTTTGAAGTCTGGAACGGCACGGCCGATCAGTGGCTGGAAGTCCAGCCGACTCGAACCTACCGTGCCGGCTATACGAACGCGACAAACGATCTGTTCGACACAAAGGAAGTCCACTTTCTTACCCCGATTTGCATCAAACAGCGCAAGTAAGAGTCCCCAGATTTCGAGTCCCGATCTTCAGGCGCCGTCAATCAACATCGCGCCCCCCGACCGACGTAACAAGCAAAGCCGCGGCGCACTATGGCGTTATCGCTTCGCCAAAGCTCGTTGGCTGCTAAGATCAATCGACGGATCCGCTTTAGCAACTGGAGAAACAAAAAGGATGAAGTATCGCGGTGTCGTTTATGACGTAGGGCTGAGGTTTGTTTCGGATCAGCCCTATTCGGTCGAGCCGTTCAGCCACGCTCTGGCCGAACATGATATGAATACAATCGCCACCGGTCTCCACGCTAATGCTGTGCGCATCGAGGGCGAAGAGATTCAACGCCTGGTCACTACAGCGCGCATCGCCAATGCTGCTGGCCTAACCGTCTTCTTCAATCCATGGAAGATGAACGTGCCGACTCGCGAGCTTCCCGATTATTTCGCGGAAGCGGCGCGCGCAGCTGAGGAGCTCCGCAGGGACGGTGTTGACATTGTCTTTGTTTGCGGCTGTGAAATCACCCTGTTCAACGACGGGATACTGCCTGGTGCAACATTGATGGAACGCGTTGCCTGGCTTGGTTCCCAGGCTGCCGACGCAACCGGGCCCAAAGTCCCGGCTGTCTTTCAGGAGAAGTCCACGATGCTCCATGACGCCCTCACGGCCATCACAGCCGCCGTCAGGGCAGAATTCAGCGGGCCGGTGACCTACTCTTCCGGCACGTGGGAGAACGTCGACTGGAGCCTGTTCGACGTTGTTGGTGTCGACTACTACCGAAATGGGGAGACGGCGAGCGAGTACGTCGCCGGTCTCGATCGCTTCCGAATCGGCAAACCCCTTGTCGTTATGGAGGTCGGCTCGTGCGCCTATGAGGGGGCCGCTGCCCGCGGCGCTGGCGGCTTTATGCTATTGGAGGGGCAAAACCCTGACGGCACGGGAAAGTTCGTCAACAATATTGTTCCCACGCGAAGCGAACGAGAACAAGCCGAATATGTGCAAGAACAACTGGAACTCCTGTCGGGCGCAGAAGTGGATGGCGTCTTCATCTACGTCTTTTCGTTCCCGAGCTATCGCTTCGGCGAAGGGGCACGAGACCTGGACATGATGAGCTTCTCCCTGGTCAAGACCTTTCCCGACGGCGACCCGAGATCAAACCAAATGCCGCCTTGGGCGCCAAAAGCCGCATTTCACCGCGTTGCTGACTTTTTCCAGCGCTAGGGAAGGCCTGCGAAAGTTCTGGCGTTGAAGTTCAATTCGCCTATCCTGGCGGAAGGCGAGTTAAAGGATATCGTCGACGACACAGTTCGTTCGTGGTCTGGTCCTTTAAGTTCAATGTCAACCAGAAGAGCCAAACAGCAAGCCACTGATTCCTTAAGAAATTTATTAAGGGCCCCATGGCAAGGCCAGACAGTGCCGAGGCGCGTCTAACCGGAAACCTGCACGAAAATCAAAGGCACACCTGCAGCAGTATGCTGGCCGGCTGCATCGCGAGCATTCGGGTAAAACTGGCGTACGGGTGATTGACTATGTCGACGGAGGTCACCCGGCACTAAACCGTATGTGGGAGAAACGTCAGCGGGGATACCGCGCGATGGGCTACCAGGTACGCGAGGCCGGAGACGGACAGCAACTTGAGCTTGCCTGAATCCAGCGAGCCAGGCTGCAATCCGAACCGCCTCCGGTTATGCGCCTTCCAGCGTTCGCGTCAGCATGCCTGCCCTTCCCCATGTCAATCGCCCATCGCGCACGGCATTCAGTGCACCGAACCCAGTGGACACAATATGGATACCAAAATAATCTATCACCCTGCCTATTCTGAATAACGAGCGCGTCAGTACCCAATGCGGCCAAACTTGCCCTTCGGAAGCGAACGTCGAGACGCCGGCGGCGATCATCCAGGCGATTGGGACAATGTCGAACGCTACTTCGCGCTGACTGACAGCGACATCGCCGCGCTTAACGAGCGTTTCCGGCACGATCGGCGCGCTGGCGCTGCCATCCAGTTGGTGTTTCTGCCGGCCATGGCTTTCATCTCTCGCAGGAACGGTGTACGTCAGCCGGAAGCCAGGCGTCGAGGCGAGCCGGCCGATGGATAGCTTGACGTTGATCCAGGTCTGTCACAAAGCGGGAAAGAGGGCAACCACCACCGGGTGCCAAGTCAAACTCAGGATGCTGGAACACGTCGTGCTTGCTAAACCTGGTGCCCCTCTTCCATCGCACTCGGGAGACCTGTCATGCAAACCGGACTCACCACTGGTTTTTCGCACGTCAAGCCGCAGGACACGGCATTCACGCGCGGTGGGCTGCGCGATTTCCTTGTCTATCGTGATCTGGAAATCGTCAGGGTCACAAGGTGGTCGCGCAACTTTTTAGGGCAAATCTTGCGCCAAAGTTGGGCGCGGGCTGCCACCGGCATGAAGCAGATTTTCATATCGTCAGCACGCCCCAAGACGGGGCGAGCTTCGTGTACGCCGACAAGGAAACGCTCGTCGAAGCGGGCGATTGCGTGCATCAGGCGCCGTCCGCTTCGAACACGCGCCAGACATGGAGTACATCGAAATCGTGAGCCCTGCCGAATTCAGATCGGTAGACGTGGAAGCGCCGTGCCGGCGCGCAGGTAAGTATAAAGCGGCAGCAAGCGACACCCTGACGCATGCACAAGCTTGCCGCTGCACGTACAGTTGATATGTCCGCCGACTACTGTGGCGGGTCACGAAGCCATGAACACGACCGGAGAGATTCATGCGCATCACGCTCCATCTCTGCACCTTCGACCGCCTTGACCCGAATGCCTATGCGATCCTTTGGCTCGACAACGACACCCACAAGTGGTCGCGCGAAGGTCATGCCGGTCTCCAATTCCCCGACTGGGGAAAGCTGCGGATCGATGCTCGCGGCACGCTGGTGTGCGACCAGCATAGTGCGCGCCCCCTGTTCATCCTCGACGGTCTCGCTGTGGAAGCCCAAACTGGCCCGTTCGAGGGGGAATCAGGCGAGGCACTCTGGTGCTGCAGTGAACGCGACAGCGGATCGGGCGTTGCAGGGCACTGGCATGTGCAGTGCGTCGACAAGGACACCGTGCTTGCCGAGCACAGCGTGTTTGCTGAGGCCGAGGTCTGACCTCGGACGCGCCTTCGCCTGGTTGCATGCGAGTCTTCGGTGAAGCCCTGAAAGCCCGTGTGAGCGGGCTCGAACTATTCCAGTTCCGGCGTGACGCGTCTGGTTAGCGCTTTGGACAAAGGATGCCAACGTGCAAATCGACCAACTCCTGCCGATGACACCAACTGCCTTTCGAGCATCGTGCTCAATAACGGCCTCACCCCGGCGCAAGCTGCTCTCCGCGACACGGGTTGCGCATCGAGCCCACTTCGCCGCCCTCCTCGCCCAGCCGGACCGCCGAGCCTGAATTTGAAGGCCCAGCGTTGAACGGCGCAGATGCCAACAACATCTCTCCACGCAATAGCCGTCTTGACAATCAAACCTCACAATCCGCGTGTGGTTAAAACGTCAAAGCCAGGCGGTCGTATTTTGAAATGTATTTTTTGATGGCCATCATAGGGCAACGAGCCTTGAATCGGGTTTGAAGCCAAATGGAGGCATATCATGGGCAGCGCGCTGGTTTGGGCAGCAATCCCTCACAACAGTGATGGGGTCGTGTTTCAGGTTCGCGTGATTCGCGGACTTCAACGCTTTCATATCTCACGCCGGGCGCTTGAGGAAGCTTTCGACTTGGCACCTCATACATCGGATGCAGGTCAGCTCGAACTCTTTTATCAGCACATGACTCACATCCTGATGCGCGCCATGCGGAAACGTCCGATTGCGGGCGCAGACACCGCTGCGCTTCAGACTGCCGATTTCAGCAGCGTGCCGACCGGGCGAACCCATAGCGGTATTTATGGGTTGAAGTGGAGGCGTCCATCGTCAAAAGACATCCGAAGGCACGTTTGAAACAGACTTCGCCTGAATTCACATGCTGGATCAGTTCAACGCCATAGCCGCCGCCGCTCCCACTGGCGAGCCCTGCAACGCAACGGACGGCCTCCCATCAACCCCAACAGGAACGTCGCCGACGAGCGTGGTGCGGTAAAGCTGTCGGTCAACGTCGAGATCAAATATATCCGTTGGCGCAAGATGCGCTGTCGATCGATTGTCCCAGAATGCCACGCTGCCGGGCTCCCATTTGAACCGCACCGTGAAATCGGAGCGCGTGACATGCTCCCAAAGCAGTTCGAGCAGGACCTGGCTCTCGCGCGGCGCAAGCCCGACGACCTCCTTCAGGAAGCCGGGGCTCACGTAAAGCGCGCGCTCCCCCGTCTCCGGGTGCACGCGCACCAGTGGATGCTCGCTCACAAGCGTCTGGTCCTTGACGGCCTTGTCGAACGCGTCTGTGCCTCGCGCACCCTGCGGCGCAGCGAAGCGATGCACGCCGCGCAGTCCGTCGACGAAAGCGCGCAGCGGCGCGGAGAGCTTCTCATAGGCAACAACGAGATTGGTCCACTGCGTGTCGCCACCGAATGGCGGGATCGTCACGCCGCGCAGGATCGACGCAAAAGGTGGGTTGACCGCTGCTGTTACATCGGTATGCCAGCCTGTCCATGGTCGCAGAAGTGGCTCTCCCTCGAAGCGCGTCGCCTTGCGAAACTTGGAAATCGAATAGATCTGCGGGTGTCCTTCGACGTGACCGAATACGGGATGCCCGACGGTCAACTCGCCGAACTGTGCTGAAAAGGCCACGTGCTGTTCATGACTGAGGAACTGCTCGCGGAAAAAGATAACGCGCCATTCGAGCAACGCGCCGCGGATAGCCTTGATCTGCGCTTGTGTCAGGGGCCGGGAAAGATCGACACCGCTGATTTCGGCGCCAATATGGGCTGAAAGCGGCCGGACAACGATCTGGGCTTCTTCTGGGACGACGGCTGTGTTCATGATGATTTCCGGTTGAAAGCGTAATACGCGCTCCGATGAGTCAGATCGAAAGAAGCGCAATGACTATCGTCGAGCGCCCCAATCAAGGTCACTGTTCGACGGGAATCCAGGCCGCCGTCGCGGCATCGCTGGCCCGGAACGCCGGGAATTTCGCCCCCAGTTCCGCGATGGTGTGGATATCGTTCTTCACCAGATCGTCGCGCGTGACGAGCGTGGGCTTCACGAGGATGTGATGCTCGAGCGATTGCCCGGCCACGTCGAGCGCCGCGGCGCGCACCGACACGGCGCCCACTACGGCGGGGTTGGTCGCCGCGGTGGCGACCCACGCGCTGTTCGGCGCGCGAATCGCCTCGATGTCTGCGGTCGAGATGTCCGCGCTGTAGATCCGCAGCTTGCTCGCCACATTCGATTCATTCGCCGCGAGATTGGCGCCGCGCGCAAATTCGTCATAGGGGGCAATGACCACGCGGATATCCGGATGGGCGCGGTAGGCGGCTGCGGCCTGATTGGCAACCGACTGCGCGATCGGATTGTCCACGGTGCCCCAGTGCGCCTTTTCCCGGACGCCGGGGTGATCGCGCTTGAACGCCTGCCAGACGGCGTCGCGCCGGTCGAGCGGCGCAAAGCCCGCTACGTACACATAGCCCGCCGAAAACGCGTTGCCATTGTCCTTGACGGCCTGCGTCAGCAGCAGCGAAGCCAGGTCGTGATCGCTCTGCTCGATTTGCGGGACCTTCGGATTGGCCAGATTGACGTCAAACGCGACGACCTTGATGCCCTTGTCGAGCGCCTGCTGCACGACATCCTTGAGCGACTCGGGCAAGCCGTGATTGACGATGATCGCCGACACGCCCAGATTGATGGCCTGCTGGATCTGGTCGCGCTGCTCTGCCGCGTCCTGGCGCCCTTCGTAAATGCGCAGGTCGATGCCGAGCGCCTTCGCCTGCTTCTGCGCGCCCGCCTCGTAGGCCTGGAAGAAGTCGCCCTCCGAAAGATAATTGACCAGCGCGATCTTGACGCCGCCTTTGTCGAACGGCGCGGGGGCGCCAGCCAGTGCAGCGGCCTGCGCCGTCAGCGTGCCGAACAGGCCCGCCGTGCAGAGCGCCAGTGCGCCGTTGCGAATGAGCCGTTGAATCGATGTCTTCATAACGTTCCCGTTTGTGCGATGGGGTTAGTTCCAGGCGTGACGTGCTGGCTTGACGCCGTTGAGGTAGTAATTGCCAACGAGGTGATACTTCCAGCGCACCGGATCGTGCAGCGTGTGCGTTCGTGCGTTGCGCCAGTGGCGGTCGAGGTTGTGCACGTTCAGCGTCGACTGTGTCCCGGCCAGCTCGAACAGCTTCTCGCCGGCCAGCAACGCAACTTGTGTCGTGAGCACCTTCGCCTCCCCCACGGCGACCGAGGCGCGCGCCACGTCGTCCTCCGTCGTCTCACCCTTTGCGGCGAGTTCATCGAGCACACGCGCCGCACGCTCGAGCAAGGCCTCGGCGGCATGCAACTGGATATGCAGATTGCCGACCTCGCGGATCGTCAGGGGGTCGTCGCTTGCACGGTCGACGCCGCTATCGACCCACGGCCGTGAGCGTGAGCGCACGAACGCGAGCGTGTCTTCGATCGCCGCGCGGGCAATGCCTGCGTCGATGGCTGCCTGGATGATCTGCGAGAGCGGACCGTTGAGCGTGGGCTGCTCGGACACGCGATGCGCGGGCAACACGAGCCTTGCCGGCACGCGCACGTTGTCGAGCGTCACGGTGCCGCTAGCGGTGGTGCGCTGGCCGAAACCGGACCAGTCGTCCACCACGCTGAGCCCTTGCGTGCCGCGCGGAATATAGGCGAGCCAGCCCCTGCGGTCCTCGTCGAGCCCGAGTACGGGAACGTAGTGCGCGAACAGGGCGCCCGTCGAATAGAACTTGGTGCCGTCCACGACGTAGTGATCGCCGTCGCGGCGCACGCGCGTCTTCAGGTCGAGCACGTGTTTCGTACCCTTTTCCGAGAAGCCGTTGCCAAAGCGCTTGCCGGCGAGGACTTCGCCGAACAGCTCGCGCTTTTGCTCGTCGCTGCCGGTCAGCGTGATCACGTCGACGAGGCCGAAGTGATTCTGCGGCAGTTGCCCGAGCGACGGGTCCGCGGCCGAAATGATCTTGACGACCTCCGTGAGCGTGACGTTCGACACGCCGGCGCCGCCATACGCTTTGGGCACCGTGATACCCCATAGCCCCGAGCGCGAGAACCACTCGATCTCCTCGTGCGGCAGGCGCCGCTCGCTGTCGCGCTGCGCCGCGCCAACGGCCAGCCGCGCGGCCAGCTCCGTTGCGACCGCAATCGCTTCGTTTTCCGTAGCAATCACATGCGTGGCTTCCGTTAAGGGAGCGGCGCCCAGTGTCTCGCTGCCTGCCAGTGTCTCTGCCATGATTTGCTCCGCTCGACCAGATTGTGTAGTTTTGCCAACAGCAACATTGCCGGACGTCTGCCGGCGTCAGTTGCGCCCTTCCGCCCGGCGCCCGATGCTGAACGTGAACGCCAGCGCCACGACCAGTAATGCGCCCTTGATGAAGTCCTGCAGGTAATACGGCGCGTTGAGCATCGTGAGACCGTTGAGCAGCACGCCGACGAACACCGCGCCGATCACCGTGCCCGGCACATTGGGCCGCTTCGCGCCCCACACGGCGTAGCCAACCAGCGCGGCCGCCACCGCATCGAGCAGCAACGAATGCCCCGCGCTCACGTCGCCTCGCCCCACGCGCGCGGCGATGAGCAACCCGCCGAGCGAGGCGATCGTCGCGGAAGCGACATAGGCCGCCAGCCGGTAGCGGGCCGTTGGCGCACCGGCCAGCCGGGCCGCCGTCTCGTTGCCGCCGATCGCATAGACCACCCGGCCCCAGCGCGTGGAGCCCATAACGAATGAGACGAGCACGGTCAGCACGAGCAGCACGATGACAGGCACCGGCACCACGTCGAAGAGGCGTGCGCGCCCTAGCGCGAGGAACGCGTCGGGGAACGTGCCGCTCGCTTCGGTGCCGTCGGGCAGGATCGTGCCGCTCGCAAGCGAGCGGCCGCCGGTGGGAATCAGTTGCAGGCCCGCAAGCAGGAAGAGCGTGCCGAGCGTCGCGAGCTGGTCCGGTACATGCAGGCGCGTGATCAGCAACCCGTTGAAGAGCCCCGCCGCCACGCCCAGCGCGAGACACGCGAGCACGGCTTCCCAGCCGTTGCCGTGCCAGACCACGAGCACATAGCTCGCGGCCATCTGCGCCGAGGCGGCGACGCTGCCCACGGAAAGATCGAAGCCGCCAGCGGCGAGAGTGATCGTCACGCCGATGCCGAGCAGCGCGACGATGGAGACGGCCTGCAAGATGCTGAACAGGTTCGCGACATTCAGAAACGCAGGCTCGCGAACCGTGAAGATGACGCCGAGCGCGACGAGCACGAGCAGCAGCCCGCCGCGTTCGAGCGCAACGAAAAGGCTGTGCCGGCGCTGCCGGGTCGTGTCGCGCGTGGAAGCCTCGTGCGGTGCTGCCGTGGGTGTGATGGATCTCATGAGTGGGCTGACAAGAGGGGTTCCGCTACGGCTGCGCGTTCGACTGTGCCGCGGTCGAACATGACGATGCGGTCGGCGACTTCATGCGCCTCTTCGAGGTCGCTGACGAAAACGAGCGTCGCGCGCGAAGCGGCGCGCTCGCGCAACGCGGCGGCGATATCGGCCCGTGCGCCCGCATCGACGCCCTGGAACGGCTCGTCGAGCAGCAGCAGCCGGGACGGCTCGGCGTGCCAGCGCGCCAGCAGCACCTTCTGCTGGTTGCCGCCCGAAAGCCGCGCGACGCGGTCGTCGGGACCCGAGCAGCGAATGCCGAATGTCTCGATGGCGTCTTGCGCCTGCGCCGCTTCGCGATCGCGCGGCAGGCCCACGCCGCGCTGCCAGCGGGACAGAAACGGAAAGCTGATCGTGCCAGCGATCGATGCGAACGCAACGGTGTCGGGAAAGAGTGACGTGCGCCACCGGTCTTCGCCGGCGAGGAATACGCCCGCGCGGATCGCGTCGGTTGGGGAGCGCGGGGCCCAGGCGCTGCCGTAAAGGCGCATCTCGCCCGCAGCCGCGTGCAACGCGCCGAATATCACCTGGGCAAGCCTCGACTTCCCCGCACCGACCGGGCCGACAACCGCGAGGATCTCGCCTTGCTGCACGTCGAGATCGAACGCATCGCCATGCGCCGTGAGTCGCAGGCCGCGCAGCCGCAATGCAGGGTCCGCGCCCGCCTGGGCCGTGCGCGGCACTGCTCGCGCCTGCGGCAGGGCGCGGCCGATCATCGCTTCCAGCGCCGCGTCAAAATCGATGGGCGCATTCTGTTCATCCACTATGCAGCCGTCACGGAGCACCGCCACGCGCGAAGCCAGTCTTCGCAGGTCGCCAAGCCGATGCGAGACCAGCAGCACCGCCACGCCCTCCGCGCGCAAGTCATCCACTAGCGCATGGAGCCGTGCGGCCTCGCTCGTGGAAAGGCTGGCCGTGGGCTCGTCGAGAATCAGCAGCCGCGGGCGCGAAGCCAGCGCACGCGCGATCACCACGCGCTGCTGGCCGGCGAGAGAAAGCGAACCGAGCGGTGCCGTGAGATCGGCTTCGAGCCCCACGCGCGCGGCCAGCGCGGCTGCACGGGTGTAGCGGGAGGCGCGCGGCGTCCACCAGCGCGCGCCGCCGCCGCAAAGTTCGTCGAGCAGAAGATTGTCGGCAATGGACAGCGCGGGCACCACCGCGTCGGCAATGCTCTGATGCACGGTCGCCACGCCCAGACGCTTCGCCGCCTGGGGCGAACCCGGCGCATAGGCGTCTTCGCCGAGCGTGAGCGTGCCTTCGTCCTGCGCATTCACGCCGCTCAGGATCTTGACGAAGGTCGATTTCCCGGCGCCGTTCGCGCCCATCAGCGCAACGACCTCGCCGGCGCGGATGGAAAAGTTCAGCCGCGACAACGCGAGCGTCGCGCCAAAACGCTTCGTGATCGAGTGGGCAGTGAGGATCGGAGCGGACATCGATGGGTTAGCCGGTTGGAGATCGCTAGCGGACACTGCTGCCCATCGTAGCGAGGCGGGGGAGAGAGCCCAACGAAGCGATGCTCATATTCATGCGTCTTCATTTGATAAGGCACCCTACAGAAAGCGGTCTGACAGCAACAGGGCGTATCCGCTGCCGCAACAGCCGATTCGACGACATTGCGAAGAACGCGCCGGAGCAAATCGGGCAATCCTATATCGATTCATCAATCAGTTATTGGAGCCGCTGCGCGCGGGTTTCTATACTCTTCTTCTTCGCTGCGCGGTGCGCATTCTCTCCACCCCCAACCGAGAAAGAACGCATGAATGTCCCTCGATCCCATGACGCGCTCTCGCAAGGCGCCGACTACGAAACCCTTGCCGCCCGCTTCCGCCCGATCTTCACGGAGATCGCCCGCGAAGCCGCCGAACGCGAGCGCTCGCGCACGCTGCCGCATGACGCGATTGCCGCGCTCAAGCAAGCGGGCTTCGGCGCCGTGCGCATTCCGGTGCGCGACGGTGGCGCCGGCGCTTCGATCGCGCAGTTGGCGCAACTGCTCATCGAGCTTGCCGCCGCGGATTCGAACCTGCCGCAGGCGCTGCGCGGCCACTTCGCCTTCGTCGAGGACTGGCTGAACGTGCCTGCCGGCGCGGACCAGCGCGCATGGTTCGATCGCTTCGTGAGCGGCCAGCTTGTCGGCAATGCGTGGACCGAGGCTGGCGACGTCGCGCTCGGCAAGATCGACACGAAGGTCGCCCGCCGCAATGGCGGCTTCGTGCTCAACGGTTCGAAGTACTACAGCACCGGCAGCCTCTACGCGGACTGGATCGACGTGTTCGCGCAGCGCGAAGAAGACGGCAGCGACGTGATCGTGGCCGTGGCGACCGACCAGACCGGCGTGCTTCGCGAGGACGACTGGGACGGCTTCGGCCAGACGACCACGGGCAGCGGCACCACGCTGTTCCGCGACGCCGCGGTCGAGGGCCGCAACATCATCGACTTCAGCCGCCGCTTCAAATATCAGACCGCGTTCTATCAGCTCTTTCACGTCGCCACGCTCGCAGGAATTGCCGAGGCAGCGAGGCGCGACGCCGCCGCCCTCGTGCGCAACCGCAAGCGTATCTACAGCCACGGCAATGCGCCGCGCGTGAGTGACGACGCACAGATCCAGCAGGTGATCGGCGAGATCGCCTCATGGGCCTATGGTGCAAGGGCTGTCGCGCTGCAGACTGGAGAAGCCGCACAGCGCGCTTACGAGGCGCGCTTCGAAGGTGACGACGAGGCCGAGCGCGCGGCAAACGTGGAAGCCGAAATCGCTTCTGCACAGGCCCAAATCGTCGCCTCCGAATTCGCACTGCGCGCGGCGACGCATCTGTTCGATGCGCTCGGCGCGTCTGCCATCCGCGCCGGCCACGCGCTCGACCGCCATTGGCGCAATGCACGCGCGGTGTCGTCACACAATCCGCTCGTCTACAAGGCGAAGATCGTGGGCGACTGGACCATCAACGGCACCGAGCCGCCCTTTCTCTGGCAAATCGGCAACGGACCGGAACGCGGGAGCAAGTGAACATCATGAGCAAAACCATCCACCTGAATGCCTTTGAGATGAACTGCGTGGGCCACCAGTCGCCAGGCCTCTGGACCCACCCGCGCGATCGCTCGTGGCAGTACAAGGATCTCGTTTACTGGACCGACCTCGCGAAGATACTCGAGCGCGGTGTGTTCGACGCGATCTTCATCGCAGATGTAATCGGCTACTACGACGTCTACAAAGGAAGTAACTATCACGCGCTTCATCAAGCGGCGCAGATTCCGGTCAACGACCCCCTGCAACTCGCCGCGCCCATCGCGATGGTGACGTCGCATCTAGGCATTGGCATCACGGCGTCCACGAGCTTCGAGCACCCCTACACGTTCGCGCGGCGTCTTTCCACAGCCGACCATCATACGCAGGGGCGCCTCGCGTGGAACATCGTGACGTCGTATCTCGAGAGCGGCGCGAAGAACATCGGGCAAGGCGGCCTGCGCGACCACAACAACCGCTACGAGGTCGCGACGGAGTACGTCGAAGTGCTCTACAAACTGTTCGAAGGAAGCTGGGAAGACGGCGCCGTGGTGCGCGACCGGGACCGGCGCGTGTTCACGCACCCCGAGAAAGTGCACGAAATCGGCCACAACGGAAAATACTTCGAGGTGCCGGGTTATCACCTTTGCGAGCCTTCTCCGCAGCGCACGCCTGTGTTGTTTCAGGCGGGCGCATCGGGTCCCGGCAAAACGTTCGCGGCGCAGCATGCCGAATGCGTGTTCGTCGCGGCGCTCACGAAAAACCTGCTGCGCGACTACGTGGCGGACGTGCGCCGCCAGGCGGCGCTCGCCGGGCGTGATGCGACCAAGCTGCTGATCTACAACCTCGTCACCGTGATCGTCGACGAGACCGATGCCAAGGCACAGGCGCGCTTCGAGGAGTATCAGCGCCACGTCTCCTACGACGGCTCGCTCGTCTTCATGTCCGGCTGGACCGGCATCGACTTCGGGCAGTACCTGCCCACCGACACGGTCAAGCGCGTGCAAACGAATGCGATCCACTCGGCTGTCGAACATCTCTCTGGCGGTGACACGACCTGGACCATCGAAGCGCTGGCGAAGTGGGGCGGCGTCGGCGGAATGGGGCCGGTATTCGTCGGCTCCCCCACGACGATTGCCGACATCCTCCAGGAGTGGGTCGAAGAGACCGGCGTGGACGGATTCAATCTGGCATACGCGCTCGCGCATGAGACCTTCGAGCATGTCGTGGAATATCTCGTGCCCGAGTTGCAGCGGCGCGGCGTGTACCCGCGCGACTACGCGCCGGGCACCTTGCGCGAAAAGCTCTTCGGCGGCGGCGCGCGCTTGCCCGACGAGCATCCGGCGGCGCGCTATCGCGACATCGAGCGTGTGAAGCGCGAATCAGCCGTGCAGACGGGCGAACCGGTTCCAGCCCCGGCTGCGTGAATAAACATAAGCAACCCAAAACAAATGCGTTAGCCGCAAAGAGGCGCACTTCTATACTCGTCGCATCGAGGGGCCGCGTACCCGCACGGCCTCCTCTTTACTCGCGCTCATCTCCAGGACACTAACATGACGACCTCGAATCAACGCACCGCCGACCACGCGATCGACCGACAGTTTCTCGACCGCTGGTCGCCGCGGGCTTTCACGAACGACACGCTGCCCGAAGCCACGCTGCTCACGTTTCTCGAAGCGGCGCGATGGGCGCCCTCTTCGTACAATTCCCAGCCCTGGCGTTTCGTCTATGCCCTCAGAGGTACGGCGCACTGGTCGCGCTTCCTCGGTTTCCTCAACGATTTCAACCGCGGTTGGGCCCAGCATGCCGCCGCCATCGTGATCGTCCTCTCGAAAAAATCCTTCGTGCCACCGGGCGCAAAGGATCCCGTTGCTTCGCTCACGCATTCATTCGACAGCGGTGCCGCGTGGGCGCAACTTGGGCTTCAGGCCAGCCTTTCCGGCTGGAAGCCGCACGGACTGGCAGGGATCGAGCGCGAGCGGATTCGCTCTGAACTTGCCATACCGGACGACTATGCCATCGAAGCGGCCCTCGCGATCGGCCGCCCGGGCGACCCAGCGCAGTTGAGCGAGGCGCTGCGCGCCCGCGAGCTGCCCTACGGACGTCTGCCGTTGGCCGCGATTTCCGCGGAAGGCGCGTTCGCGTTCGCCGAATGACCCCCGATCGGCGCGCTATGGCGCGCTGATCTCGGCTTTCCCACGCGGCGCGTCCGTCGCTGCGACATATCCGTCGTTATATTCCACCAGAGCATATGCATAGCGAATGTGTCTGGTTTGCAGGCAGATACGCCGACAGTAGAATCCGTCGACTCACTGATGCGGCCAACGAAACTCTCATTACGAATATTTCAATCATGAAAGCCATCCGCTCCGCTCTTTTTGCCGCCCTGCTGTCGGTCGTCGCATCGGCGCCGGCGCTGGCTGCCGACGAACTTGCGCAGGTCAAGTCGTCCGGTGTGTTCCGTGTCGGCACCGAAGGCACTTACGCGCCGTTCACCTACCATGACGAAACCGGCAAGCTGACCGGCTTCGACGTCGATATCGCCACGGCCATCGCACAGCGGCTTGGTGTGAAGCCGCAGTTCGTCGAAGGCAAATGGGATGGCCTGATCGCGGGCCTCGACGTCAACCGCTACGACGCCGTGATCAACGAGGTTTCGATCACCGACGCACGCAAGGCCAAGTACGATTTTTCAAAGCCGTATATCTCGACGCACGCCGTGCTGATCGTGCGCTCGGACAACACGACCATCCATTCCTTCGACGACCTGAAGGGCAAGAAGTCGGCCAATACGCTGACCAGCAACTTCGGCAAGCTCGCCGCGTCGCATGGTGCTGACGTCGTGCCGGTTCAAGGCTTCAACGAATCGATCGATCTGCTGACGTCGGGCCGCGTGGACGCCACCGTCAACGACGCGCTTTCATTCCTCGACTTCCAGAAGCACAAGCCGGACGCGAAGCTCAAGATTGCCGCCATCGACGCGTCTTCCGCGGACGACCAGTCGGGCGTTCTGCTGCGCAAGGGCAACCCGGACCTGGTCGCGGCCGTCGACAAGGCGCTCGCCGATATCAAGGCTGACGGCACCTACGCGAAGATCTCGCAGAAGTATTTCGGCAAAGACGTTTCGCAATAAGGCGGACTGAGCGATGCCGGTATGGCTGCATTTGATGGCGCAATCGTTGTGGCCACTGCTCTACGCGGGACTGGTCTTTACCGTCCCGCTCACGCTGGCTTCGTTTGCCATCGGCATGGCGCTCGCGTTCTGCGCGGCGCTCGTCCGCCTCTTCGGGAAACGCTGGGCCGTGGCGGCCGTGCGTTTCTATATCTGGCTCTTTCGCGGCTCGCCACTGCTCGTGCAGCTGTTCGTCATCTTCTACGGGCTGCCCAACGTGGGCATCGTGCTCGATCCGTTGACGGCGGCCATCATCGGCTTTTCACTCAATGTGGGCGCTTATAACGCGGAAGTCATTCGTGGCGTGATCGAATCGATTCCGCGTGGTCAGTGGGAAGCCGCCTATTCGATGAACATGACGCGCGCTCAGGCGCTGCGCCGCGCCATCCTGCCGCAAGCGATTCGCGTAGCGTTGCCCGCGCTCTCGAACTCGTTCATCTCGCTCGTGAAGGACACGTCCCTCGCGGCCGTGCTGACCGTGCCGGAGATCTTCCAGGCTGCACAACGCATCGCGGCCGTGACCTACGAACCCCTCATTCTCTATACCGAGGCCGCACTGATCTATCTCTTGTTCAGCTCCGTGCTCTCGCAGGCTCAAGGGCGTCTCGAAGCGCGCTATGGCCGCCATGCCTTGTTCTCAGCGGGGCGCTGATGATCCACATCGATAAGCTCCACAAGTCGTTCGGCGACCACGAAGTGCTCGCGGCCATCGACCTCGAGCTCAAGGCCAGCAGCGTCACGGCGCTGATCGGGCCGTCCGGCAGCGGCAAGAGCACGCTGCTACGCTGCATCAATCTGCTCGAAGTGCCAGACTCCGGCACGTTGAGCGTCGGCGATGCCCGCCTCGAATTCAGCCGCGGCCGGCTGCTCACCCACGCGGAAATCGCCTCGGTGCGTCGGCATACCGGCATGGTGTTCCAGAACTTCCAGTTGTTCCCGCACCTGAGCGTGATCGAGAACGTGATGGAAGGTCTCGTCACGGTCCTCAAATGGGAGAAGGAGCGAGCCCGCGAGCGCGCCGCAGCGCTGCTCGCGAAAGTGGGGATTGCCCAGAAGGCAGACGCATGGCCCTCCACGCTTTCGGGTGGCCAGCAGCAACGCGTGGCGATAGCGCGCGCACTCGCGCCCTCGCCCCAGGTGCTGCTCTGCGACGAGCCGACTTCGGCGCTCGACCCCGAGCTTTCCGCCGAAGTGGTCGACGTGCTGAGGCAGCTTGCGCTGGAAGGCACGACCATGCTGATGGCGACGCATGATTTACGGCTCGCGGCTTCTGTCGCGCACGACGCCGTTTTCCTCAAGGATGGCGCGATTGTCGAGGCCGGTCCGTCGCATGAACTCTTCGCACACCCGCGCGATGCGCGCACGGCGCGCTTCGTCTCCACGCTCACGCAGGCGCTGCCCTCGTTCTAAGCATAGTCAGGCGGCGGCGCCCGTCGCCGCCTGTTCGTACTGCCTCAATGCACCTTGGGAAAACCGTGCCGCTCGGCGAGCAGCGCGAGAATGCGCTTCGCGTCGGTCACGAAGTGACGGCCGTTCAGCGTTTGCACGTCCTCAGGAACGGGATGCTCGTCGCCCAGCACGAGCACGGGCAACCCCTGATGCGCCTCGTCGAGCACGTCGATCACGGCTGCCCGCGGGCGCGCGAACGGCAGGCGTTTGACATCGAGCCGCGCGACGCGCTCGGGCTCGGACACGAGCAATCCTTCTATCGGCGCGCCGTCCGGACAGATGAAACGCTCGCCAGGACGCGCGGGATCGGTGAAGCCAGGTTCCAGCAACAGCAGCAGGTCTCGAGTCATGGTGGACCGACGCTCCGTGATTGAATTGAGGGCACACGGGGATTGTCGTGCGCGGCGGCCACTGCCGCCACGAATGAATCGATCCAACAATATTCGCGCCGCTGCTAACCGGCATTTTGGCTGAGCGCAAAAAACCGGTTCTCCGGCCTCGGCAAGCCAAGATGCTCGCGTAGCGTACTGCCCTCGTACTCGCGACGGAAAATGCCGCGCCGCTGCAGCTCGGGCACCACCTTCCCCACGAAGTCGTCGAGGCCCGCGGGCAGATACGGGAACATCACGTTGAAGCCATCACTGCCCGCCTCCACCAGCCACTGCTCCATCTCGTCCGCGATCGAATGGGGCGTGCCCACCATTTGCAGGCCGGAGTATCCGCCCACGCGCTGCGCGAGCTGGCGAATCGTCAAGCCCTCGTCGCGCGCCCAGTCCACCACGCGCTGTCGCGCGGTACGGCTCGCATTGCTCTCCGCAATCTCGGGCAGCGGGCCGTCGGGGTCGAATCCGGAGACGTCGTGACCAAGCGCGATCGATAACGAGGCGATCCCGCTGTCGTAGTGCACGAAGGTGTCGAGACGCTCGCGCTTCTCGTGCGCCTCTTCCAGCGAGTCGCCCACCGCGACGAACGCGCCGGGCAGGATCTTCAGATGATCGGGATCGCGGCCCAGCGTTTCCATGCGCGCCTTCACGTCGGCATAGAAACGCTTGCCGGCTTCGAGATTCGGCTGCGCGGTGAAAACCGCCTCGGCCGTTTCAGCCGCGAGTTGCCGCCCGGCCTCCGACGATCCGGCCTGCACCACCACCGGCCAGCCCTGCGGCGGCCGCGCGATATTGAGCGGCCCGCGCACGCAATAGTAGTCACCCTTGTGCGCGAGCACATGGAGCTTCTCCGGATCGAAATACTCGCCGCTCTCCACATCGCGCAAGAATGCATCGTCGGCCCAACTGTCCCAGAGGCCCGTCACGACGTCGAAGAATTCGCGTGCGCGGCGATAGCGTTCGTCGTGCTCCACGTGTTCCTCGAGGCCGAAATTGAGCGCTGCGTCCGGATTAGAAGTCGTCACGAGGTTCCACCCGGCGCGGCCGCCGCTCAGATGATCCAGCGAGGCGAAGCGGCGCGCGACATGGTAAGGCGTGTCGAACGTCGTCGAAGCCGTTGCGACGAGCCCGATCTTCTCCGTCACAGCGGCAAGCGCCGAGAGCAAGGTGAACGGTTCGAACGAGGTGGCGGTGTGGCTGCGCTTGAGCGCGTTGACCGGCATGTTCAAGACGGCCAGGTGATCGGCCATGAAGAACGCGTCGAAACGCGCACGCTCGAGCGTCTGCGCAAAGCGCTTCAGATGAGCGAAGTTGAAATTCGCGTCGGGGTATGCACCGGGGTAACGCCACGCCCCCGTGTGCAGGCTGACGGGGCGCATGAATGCGCCGAGATGCAACTGTCGATTTCGGTTCATCGCTTCGGCCACCGGAAAACGAAAGTCACAACATACTCCGGATCGGCAAAATCCGCTGAGGGCGCCAGCGCAGATAAGCATCTGACAATATCTTGGTTGTGCCGATGTTGAAACAGATTAAGGTGGGAGGCGGATCGCCGCGCAAGCGCGGCAGTTTCAACGTGGACATTTAAATGGGCAACGGCACGATGTCGAACGACAACTACGAGAATCACGATGACCACACGGCAAAAGGCGCGCGCCGCAAGCTATTGAAGCTCGCAGCGGGGGCCGCGACGGCCGCCGCGCTGCGTGGCGCAACGGGGCTCGCGAGCGCCGCCGCGTTGGCGCTTCAAAGCGGCGCGGCACGCGCGGACGACGGCAAGGTCCTGCGCGTCGGTTTCCAGAAGTACGGCAACTTCGTGGTGCTAAAGGCCCAGCGCACGCTGGAGAAGCGGCTCGCGCCGCTGGGCTTCACCGTGCAATGGCTCGAGTTTCCCGGCGGCCCGCAGTTGCTGGAAGGGCTTGCCGCCGGCGCGGTGGATGTCGGCACCGTAGGTGAAACGCCGCCCATCTTTGCGCAGGCCGGCGGCGTGGATTTCGTCTACATTGCAAGCGAGCCGCCCGCGCCGAAGGGTGAGGCCATTGTCGTGCACGAAAATTCGCCGATTCGCATGCCCGCCGACCTGCGCGGCAAGCGCGTTGCGTTCAACAAAGGCTCAAACGTGCACTATCTGCTCGTCAAGGCGCTGCAGAAAGCCAACCTCAAGTACGAAGACATCCAGCCCGTCTATCTCGCTCCCGCCGATGCGCGCGCCGCGTTCACAAGCGGCAGCGTAGACGCGTGGGTGATCTGGGACCCCTATCTCGCGGCGATCGAACGCCAGGCGAAAGTGCGTTCGATCGCGAACGGTGAAAACCTCGTTCGCAATACACAGTACTACATAGCAAGCCGTAACTTCGCGAACGCGCATGCGTCTGTCCTGCATGCGGTCGTGGAGGAAATCGGCGCCGTGGACGCCTGGGCACGCGACAACGTTCCGGCCGTTGCGGCTCAACTGTCACCGCTTGTCGGCCTCGACGCGTCGACGCTCGAACTCGCCCTCAGGCGCGCGAGCTACGGCGTGCAGCCCGTCGACGCGGCCACGCTCGCCTACCAGCAGCAAATTGCCGATACGTTCTCCGAACTCAAGCTGATCCCGAAGAAGCTCGTCGTCGCCGATGCGCGCTGGCAATCCGCCTGAGCGCGCTGACGCCCGGTTGTCGAAACATGCCAGCCGCGCCTGGCATCACGCCAGGGCGACCTTCCCCCGTTGCCCGGCAAAACCGGCCTAGAAGCCGAGATCGGCGCCGCCAGGGCCACCCACCGGCGCTTGCGCCGCCTGGGCTTTGGGAGCCTCATGCACCGTGGCATCG
This sequence comes from Paraburkholderia guartelaensis, assembly GCF_004353905.1. Taxonomy (GTDB): domain Bacteria; phylum Pseudomonadota; class Gammaproteobacteria; order Burkholderiales; family Burkholderiaceae; genus Paraburkholderia; species Paraburkholderia guartelaensis. The sequence continues at coordinate 44,784 of NZ_SMOD01000038.1, forward strand.
GTCGTGAGCAAGAGTCCCGCCACCGAAGCCGCGTTTTGCAGCGCCGTGCGCGTGACCTTGGTCGGATCGAGCACGCCCTTTTCTACCAGATCGCCGTATTCGCCCGTGGCCGCGTCGTAACCGAAGTTGCCCGTGCCTTCCGCGACCTTCGCCGCCACCACGCTCGCTTCTTCGCCCGCATTGCTCACGATCTGACGCAGCGGTTCTTCCAATGCACGCAGCACGATCTTCACGCCCGCCGTCTGGTCGGCGTTCTTGCCCTTCAGGTCGAGGATCGCCTGACGCACGCGGATCAGCGCCACGCCGCCACCCGGCACGATGCCCTCTTCCACGGCCGCACGCGTGGCATGCAACGCATCGTCCACGCGGTCCTTCTTTTCCTTCACTTCGATCTCGGTGGCGCCGCCCACCTTGATGACAGCCACGCCGCCCGCCAGCTTCGCCACACGTTCCTGCAGCTTCTCGCGGTCGTAGTCGGAGGTCGCTTCCTCGATCTGCACGCGAATCTGCTTCACACGCGCCTCGATGGCGCCGGCTTCGCCCGCGCCGTCGATCACCGTGGTGTTTTCCTTGCCCACCTCGATGCGCTTGGCCTGGCCCAGCTCCTGGAGCGTGGCCTTCTCCAGCGTGAGGCCCGTTTCCTCGGCGACCACCTGGCCGCCCGTGAGGATCGCGATGTCTTCGAGCAGCGCCTTGCGGCGGTCGCCGAAACCCGGCGCCTTCACGGCCACCGTCTTCAGCACGCCGCGAATGTTGTTGACGACGAGCGTGGCGAGCGCCTCGCCCTCGATATCCTCGGCGATCAGCAGCAGCGGGCGCCCGGCCTTCGCCACCTGTTCGAGCAGCGGCAGCAGGTCGCGAATGTTCGAGATCTTCTTGTCGTGCAGGAGGATGAACGGATTGTCGAGTTCGGCGACCTGCTTGTCCGGGTTGTTGATGAAGTACGGCGAGAGATAGCCGCGATCGAACTGCAAGCCCTCCACGACGTCGAGTTCGTCGGCGAGCGACTTGCCGTCTTCGACCGTGATCACGCCTTCCTTGCCCACGCGATCGATCGCCTCGGCAATGCGCTGGCCAATCGACTCCTCGCCGTTGGCTGAAATCGTCGCGACCTGCGCAATCTCCTTGCTCGTCGTGGTGGGCTTGCTGATCTTCCTGAGTTCTTCAACGGCGGCCACCACCGCCTTGTCGATGCCGCGCTTCAGGTCGAGCGGGTTGAGCCCCGCCGCCACGTACTTCTGCCCTTCGCGCACGATCGCCTGCGCAAGCACGGTGGCGGTCGTGGTGCCGTCGCCCGCTGCGTCGCTCGTTTTCGAGGCGACTTCCTTGACGACCTGCGCGCCGATGTTCTGGAGCTTGTCGGCCAGTTCGATTTCCTTGGCGACCGAAACGCCGTCCTTGGTCACGACGGGCGCGCCGAGGCTGCGTTCGAGCACGACGTTGCGGCCCTTCGGGCCGAGCGTGACCTTGACGGCGTCGGCGAGCAGGTTCACGCCTTCGATGAGTTTGGTGCGGGCGATGTCGCCGAATACGATGTCTTTGGCTGCCATGATGACGTGCTCTCTCAGGTTCTCGCTTATTGATTGACGACTGCGACGATGTCTTCTTCGCGCAGCACGAGGAGTTCGTTGCCGTCGACCTTCACGGTCTGGCCCGCGTATTTGCCGAACAGCACGCGGTCTCCCGCGTTCAGGTCCGGCGCAATGCGGCGGCCGTCGTTGTCGCGGCGGCCCGGTCCCACGGCCAGCACTTCGCCCTGGTCGGGCTTTTCGGCGGCGCTATCGGGAATGACGATGCCCGACGCGGTGCGGGTTTCCTGGTCGAGTCGTTTGACGATCACGCGATCGTGCAGTGGGCGCAGGCTCATGGGTGGCTTCCTTGCGGTTATCTCTCGGTTACTCGCGGTGAAAATGGCACTCGCCTCGTGCGAGTGCTGATGGAAAACCGAGTATAGAAAGCCGGCGCGCGCCGCTCCAATAACGGATTGGCAGATCGATATCTCACGAACGGGCTTATCGATATCGCGCGGAAGTGGAAAACGGAAAGGAGAGAGGAAAAGAGGAAGCGGAGCGGCGTCAGGCAACGCCGCTCCGGGGTCGTGTTACTGCCGCGGCGCCAGACCGCGAACGACCGACACGAGCGCATCGACTTCTTCGCACGTGTTGTAGAACGCGAGCGAGGGCCGCACGGTGGCTTCCAGACCGAAACGGCGCAGAATGGGCTGCGCGCAATGATGCCCCGCGCGAACCGCAATACCTTCGCGGCTCAGCGCCTGTCCCACCTCTTCGGTGCTGTAGCCCTTCAGCACGAACGACAGCACGCTCGCCTTGTCGCGGGCCGTGCCCACGAGGCGCACGCCCGGCACCGGCGCGAGCACGCTCGTTGCGTAGGCAAGCAGATCATGCTCGTAACGCGCAATGGTCTCGATGCCAACGCGGCTCACATAGTCCAGCGCGGCGCCCAGCCCCACCGCATCGGCGATGTTGCCGGTGCCCGCTTCGAAGCGCGACGGCGGCGGCTGGAACACCGTCCGCTCGAACGTCACGTCGTGGATCATGTTGCCGCCGCCCTGCCATGGCGGCATGTTTTCCAGCACCTCGCGCTTGCCATACACCACGCCGATGCCAGTCGGCCCGTAGATCTTGTGGCCCGAGAACACGAAGAAGTCCGCATCGAGCGCCTGCACGTCCACCCGCATGTGCGAAATCGACTGCGCGCCGTCGACCAGCGCCTTCGCGCCCGCGCGATGCGCAAGCTCCACGATCTCGTCCACCGGCACGACCGTGCCCAGCGCGTTCGACACCTGCGTGACCGAGACGATCTTCGTGCGGTCGTTGAGCAGTTTGCGGTACTCGTCCAGCAGCACCTGGCCCGAATCGTCGACCGGAATGACGCGCAGCCTGGCGCCCTTGAGCGCCGCGAGCTGCTGCCACGGCACGATGTTCGCGTGGTGCTCGAGATGCGAGACGATGATCTCGTCGCCCTCGCCCACGTTCTGCACGCCCCAGGTCTTCGCGATCAGGTTGATCGCCTCGGTCGTCCCGCGCACGAACACGATCTCTTCGGGCGAGGATGCATTGATGAAGCGCTGCACCGTCTTGCGCGCATGCTCGTACGCGTCGGTCGCTCTCGCCGCGAGCGTGTGCGCCGCGCGGTGAATGTTCGAGTTCTCGTGGGCGTAGAAGTATGCGAGGCGATCGATCACGGCCTGCGGCTTGTGCGTCGTCGCGGCGTTGTCGAACCACACCAACGGCTTGCCGTTCACGCGCTCCTGGAGGATCGGGAAGTCGCGGCGCACCGCATTGACATCGAAAGGCGGATGCGCGCCGCGCAATTGAACGCCCTGGCTCACGCCTGGCGCCGCGGCCCGTTCGCCGAGAAAGTATCGCGCGGGGCCGCCATTTGCATCGTAGTCCAGATCATTGAGCGTCATCAGGCCACGCAGCGCATCGTTGCCCGGCAAGCCGAACGCTTCGGGAGAGGCGAGCCCGTGCACCGGCACCTCGATATCGCGCGCCGTATCGCGCCAGCCGTTGCCCGCCGTTTCCGTGAAGTAGAACAGCGAACGCTCGCTCGTCGTGGCTCGCACGGGCTCGGGCGGCTCGGACACGGCGTACGCTTGCGGCACGCCAAGCAGCGCACCGCCCGCGCGCGGCTCCAGCGCCGGCGCGACCGTCACCGCGTTGTCGGGCAGCCCGTTCGCCGCCGCCGCATGCGGCGCGAGCGCGGGTATTCGATTGCCGAGCGAAAGCACGTGCGTGGGCGCGGAAGGCGCGAGATTCAAGCCCGGCGCCTTGCTTTGCGACGGCGCGAAGCCCGGCACGCCCGTGCCGGTGCCGCCCGGACCCGCGAGCGGCGAGCCCGCCGGCGCCGGATTGCTGACCGAGGCGAGTATCGGCGCGGCCGCAGGCAAGGCGGACGGTACGCCGCCTACCGCACCGCTGCCTGCCGCGACGCCGGGCGCGCCTGCGCCGCCCGGCAACGTGCTGAAGAACTCGTTGGCGAGCCGCGCGAGCGTGGCGGGATCCGGCAGTCCGCCCGGCAACGGCGGGTGCGCGATCTCCGTTGGGTTAGCGGTAGGTGTCAGGGTAGTCATGATACTTGCCGATTTCCACGTCATCGAGCACAGCCAGCGCATCCGGCGAATGAACCGCCAGCGAGCAGTAGAGCGAGATCAGATACGACGCGATCGCCTGGTTGTTGATGCCCATGAAGCGCACCGACAGCCCCGGCCCCTGCTCGCCCGCCACGCCCGGTTGATACAGACCCACAACGCCCTGGCGCTTGTCGCCCACGCGCAGCAGCAGGATCTTCGTCTTGCCGTCGGCAACCGGCACCTTGTCCGAAGGAATCAGCGGAATGCCGCGCCACGTAAGGAACTGCGAACCGAACAGGCTGACCGTGGGCGGCGGCACGCCGCGCCGCGTGCATTCGCGGCCGAATGCGGCAATCGCGAGCGGATGGGTGAGGAAGAACGCGGGCTCTTTCCAGACCTTCGTGAGCAGTTCGTCGAGGTCGTCGGGCGTGGGCGCGCCGGTCAGCGGGAAAATGCGCTGGTCTTCCTCGACGTTCGCCAGCAGGCCGTAGTCGGGATTGTTGATGAGCTGGCTTTCCTGCAGTTCCTTGATCGTTTCGATCGTGAGGCGAAGCTGCTCCTTGATCTGGTCGTGCGGGCTGCTGTACAGGTCGGAAATCCGCGTGTGCACGTCGAGCACCGTGCTCACCGCGTTGAGGAAGTATTCGCGCGGCTGCTCTTCGTAAGGCACGAACGTCGTGGGCAGCGTGCCTTCGTCCTCGCGAGCTGTGCAGGCGGCACGCACTGCTTCGGGATCCTTAACGCGGTTCAGACGATAAATACCGGCTTCGACCGGCACCCATTGCAGCAGGTGCGTAAGCCAGCGCGGCGTGATCGTGGAAAGCTGCGGGACGGTTTTGGTGGCATTCGCCAGTTGCCGCGCGGCGTTATCGCCAAGCGCGGTCTGGCCGCTCTGAATCGAGGACATGAACGAGGGCTCCAGTTACTTATAACGAAAACTGCTTTGCTTATGAAGACGGCTGATTATGAGGAGCCAATGGAGCCAGCTCAACCGGCTATAGACGGCAGCGTGCGGAAAGACTCAGGGCGACAACGGGCTGCCGGGAAGCGAGATCGCGGTCGGCGCGCCCGCGTCCCCACCCGCGAGCAGCTCCGCGATACCCAAGCCGAAAGCCAGTGCAAGCTTTTCGACGGTGACGATCGAAGCGATGGCTGTGCCCCGCTCGATTTCGCCGACGTAGGTGCGGTTGAGTCCCGCATGTTCGGCGAGCCGCTCCTGCGACCAGGCCTGCGCCTCGCGCAGGCGGCGCACCGTGGCGCCGAAGTCATGGACGATGGCGCTCATCATGCCGCGCCCGTTGCGATTGCATCCGGCGCGGCGGTGCCGGGGCGTTCATGCGCCGGCGCGCGCACTTCGTGCCGGGAAATCGCCTGGGTGATATGCGCCCCCGCCGGCACGCTTTCGGTCAGCCAGACATTGCCGCCAATCACCGCGCCGCGCCCGAGCGTGACACGCCCGAGAATTGTCGCGCCCGCATAAATGACGACCTCGTCCTCGACAATGGGATGACGCGGCAGCCCTTTCTCGAGATTGCCGGCCGCGTCGCGGGGAAAGCGTTTTGCGCCGAGCGTCACGGCCTGGTACACACGCACGCGCTCGCCAATGTTCGCGGTTTCGCCGATCACGACGCCCGTGCCGTGATCGATGAAGAACGCACTGCCGATCTGCGCGCCCGGATGAATGTCGATGCCAGTGGCCGCATGCGCCAGTTCTGAAATGATGCGCGCGAGCAGCGGCAAACCGAGCCGGTAGAGTTCGTGGGCGAGCCGGTGGTGAATCATCGCCAGCACGCCCGGATAGCAGAGCAGTACCTCGTCGACGCTGCCCGCGGCCGGATCGCCGTTGAACGCCGCAAGCACGTCGCTGTCGAGCAATCCACGGATGACTGGCAGGCGCTGCGAGAACGCACGCACGGCGGCCAATGCGCGTGCATCGATTTCGCCGTGATCGGCCTCCGCGTGGCGCGCCTTGTAGCGCAGTTCGAGCCTCGCCTGCGCCAGCAATGCGTGCAGCGCGGCGTCGAGCGCATGGCCGACGTAGAAGTTCTCGCTTTCCTGGCGCAGGTCGGGCGGCCCGAGCCGCATCGGGAACAGCACGCCCTTGAGCGTTTCGACGACCTCGGCCAGCGCTTCGCGCGCGGGCAGGTCGCGCCCGCCCGGCTCCAGGGCGCGGCGCTGCAATTCCCGCCATTGCTGACGCACGCCCTGCAGCGCGTCGACGATTTCCGACACATGAAATACGGTCACGCCAGTTCTCGCTTCGTTATTCGTTGGGGGCGTGAGGAACAGGCTTTAATCCTGCACCCACGGTAAATCATGAAAACGCCAGCCATTACGGCGCCCGCGCCGCCCGGCTTCGTCCAGGTCGCCTTCAAAGCCTTCGGTGACGTTGAACACACGGGTAAAGCCCGCCTTGGTCGCCGCTTCGGCGGCCTGTCCCGACCGGTTGCCGCTGCGGCACAGCAGGACGATAGCCGCGCTCTTGCCCGTCTTGGCCTCGAGTTCGCGCACGAAGCGCGGATTGCGCGTGAAGCTCGTGCCGGTGGCCCACGCCACATGCAACGTATCGGGCACGTGGCCAACGAACTTGCGCTCTTCGGCCGTGCGCACGTCCACGAGCACCGCTTCGCCCGCCTGATGGAGCGCCCAGGCTTGCTGCGGCGTCACGCTGCCCGCGTAGGGCAGGCCGGCCGCGTGCGCGGCGCCGCGCGCCGCTTCCAGATCCGCGTGCAGCGGCTTTTCATGCAGTTCCACTGTCATCAGTGTCTCCTTAATGTGGGCGGCAGCGCTCCGACCCTCGGAGCGCTGCCGCCTATAGCCATCAGGATTCCACTATGCGAGGGCGCCGCCGCAGTTCCAACCAATAAAAACTGATATCCAAATGGGCGTGAGTGTGAGAAGCAATCGCGCGAATTCGATCGCGTGCGCTCTCGTCAGCAAGACGCCGGCCTGCCGCGCTGGTCGATCCACAGTCGCGCCCAGCGCGAGGCGTACGCAATGGCGTGATCGGCCTCGAAGAAGTAATCGAGTGCGTCGAAGGTAAACGACGAACCGGCGGGCGACGACCTGTTCTCGATGGACAGGTTCGCCGCGTAGAGTCCGCTAGGCAATACGTGTGCGGACGCTTCGACTTCGTAGCCCTTGTATCGCATGAAGGCTCCCGTAATGACAAACGCGGACACAAGCGCCCGCGGCACTTCATCCTGCTGCAAGAAGCGCGCGACGGCAAAGAAGGCTTTGGCGTTAGCAAATCAGCACGGGCATCACTTCGTCATCACGATGCACTTTGCCTGCATGGGCGGGAATAATCACGCTGGAACGTCCGATGACAAACGACAGCATATGGTTTGCGCAATTCATTATTTCGCGGCTAGCCAGGTTCGGCATTACGCTGACATTCGATGTCGTTTTCCAATACTTACGCCATTTAATTAGGTTTACATACGATTCGATTCATGGCGACGTGTACGCACGTATGCAGACCGCCCTCACCTCAAGCGCCTCTTCACTTCGATCCGCACGGAGACCGATTCATGGCCGCATTGCACGGTTCCAGCCTCACCCCGCCCGCCCCGAACGGGCAACGCCGCAAATGGCTGCGTGCCGCCGGCGCGACCGCGCTGAGCGCGCCGGTTCTGACGCTCGGCCGCAAGGCATGGTCGGCGCCGGCGCTCAAGCCGTTCACCTTCGCGTGGGCGCCGAACGGCTTTTGCCTCACGCCCGTCGCCGTCGCGCAGGAGCAGGGGTTCTTCGAAAAGAACGGACTGAAGGTCAATCTCGTGAGCTACGCCGGCTCGAACGACCAGTTGCTGCAAACGCTTTCCACCGGCAAGGCCGACGCTGCGGTTGGCATGATCCACCGCTGGCTCAAACCGCTGGAGGCGGGATTCGACGTCAAGATTATCAGCAGCGTGCACGGCGGATGCGTGCGCCTGATCGGCTCGAGCGCAGCGGGCGTCACGTCGCTCGCCGCGCTCAAAGGCAAGACCGTGGGGGTGAGCGACCTCGCCTCTCCGGGCAAGAACTTCTTCGCCATCCTGCTGCTCAAGCACGGCATCGACCCCGACCGCGACGTGAGCTGGCGCCAGTATCCCGCGGACCTGCTCGATGTCGCTGTGCAAAAGGGCGAGATCCAGGCCATCGCCGACGGCGACCCGAATCTCTATCTGCTGGAGCGGCAACGTCCGGGCGCTTACACGCATCTCGCCAGCAATCTTTCCGACGAATACGCGCACAAGGTTTGCTGCGTGATCGCCGCACGGGGCTCGCTTCTGCGCAGCGATCGCCCGACCGCTGCAGCGCTTGCGCGTGCGCTGATCCAGGCCACCGACTTCTCGCGCGAGAACCCGCGGGAAGCGGCGAAATCGTTCGCGAAGTACACGCCGAAGTTTGCCGAGGATGACCTTGTAAAGCTCTATTCGTCGCTCACCTACGATCACCATCCGACCAACGTCGATCTCCAGCAGGAGATCGCTTACTTCGCCGAGGACTTCAAGCGCGCCGGCGTGCTCAAGCCCACCACCGACCCGCAGCGCTTCGCCGCGGCCGTCTACACCAACGTACTGGGGTGACGCGATGACGACGCTCGAACAGGCTGCGCTGGCCCGCGCCGGCGCCAGCGACGCACTGGAGACCAGTGACGGGGCAGGCCAACCTTTCGCGAATGTCGACCTGCGGGGCCGCCGTTCTTCGGGGCAGCCAACCGTGTGGTACACCGGCCTCGCGGTGGCAGCGGCATGGGCCGTGTTCGGCGGCGTCACGCGCCTGTGGCCGAACCGCATCACCGGTTTTTCCGACTGGGCCTATACCGCCGAACTGGGCGCGGCCGCCTGGGCGATCGCGGCATGGCTCGCGCTGCTCGCGCTCGTGCTGCCCGCTCTCGAACGCAGCAGCGAGCGGCTGCGGCCCGCGCTGCGCGGCTTGAGAAAGGCGGGACCGTGGCTGATCGCGTTGCCCGTTGCGTTCACGCTCTGGGAGATCCTCACGGCGAAGACCGCGATCCTGCCTACGCCGTTCTTCGCACCGCCGCAGGCGCTCGTCGAGGTCTATCGCGACGACTGGGCGCGCCTCGCCGATTGCGTGGTCCATTCGATCGGCCTGCTCGCCATAGGCTTTCTCTACGGCGGCGTGGCCGGATTCCTCATCGGCGTATCGATCGGCTGGTCGCGCGCCGTGGGCTACTGGGTGCACCCCGTCATGCGCGTGCTCGGCCCCGTGCCCGCCACGGCGCTGCTGCCGCTCGCGTTCTATATCTTCCCGTCGAGCCGTTCCGCCGCCATCTTCCTGATCGCGCTCGCCACCGCGTTCCCCGTGACCGTGCTCACGTGGTCGGGAGTTGCGAGCGTGAACAAGGCGTATTACGACGTGGCGCGCACGCTCGGGGCAAGCCAGCGGTTCCTCGTGCTGCGCGTCGCCATTCCGGCTTCGCTGCCGCAGGTCTTCGTCGGCCTCTTCATGGGCCTGAGCGCCTCGTTCACGGTGCTCGTGACAGCAGAGATGATGGGCGTGAAATCCGGCCTCGGCTGGTACCTCACATGGGCGCAGGGGTGGGCGTCGTACTCGAACATGTACGCCGCGCTGCTCGTGATGGCTGTCCTGTTCTCGAGCCTCATCACCCTGCTCTTCCTCGTGCGCGATCGCACGCTCGTCTGGCAGAAAGGAACCGTCAAATGGTAAATGCCGCCGTGTCCCACGCCACGTCCTCGATTGCGCCCGAGCCGGCCATCCGGGGCGCGCAGATCACTGTCGAGCAGGTGAGCCACCGCTTCGACACGCCCAAGGGCCCGCTCGCGGTGCTCGACGACGTGACGCTCTCGGTCGCGCCGGGCGAATTCGTCGCGCTGCTGGGCCCAAGCGGGTGTGGAAAGTCCACGCTGCTGCGTCTCGTCGCGGGGCTCGAACCGGCGACGCAGGGCAGGCTTCTGCAAGACGGCGCGCCGATCGAGCGGCCCGATCCCTCGCGCGTCGTGGTGTTCCAGGACCCGACGCTCTACCCATGGCGGCGCGTGCGCGCGAACGTCGCGCTCGGGCTGCAGGCGCGCGGCGTGATCAAGCAGGAGCGCAAGCGCGTGGATGTCGAACTCGAACGCGTTGGCCTCACCGAATTCGCGGATGCCTTTCCGCACCAGCTTTCGGGCGGCATGTCGCAGCGTGTGGCGCTGGCCCGCGCGCTCGTCAACGATCCACGCCTGCTCGTACTCGACGAGCCGCTCGGCAAGCTCGACTCGCTCACGCGTCTGGCAATGCAGAGCGAACTCGTGGATCTCTGGCAGCGCGACCGTTTCTCAGCGCTGCTCGTCACCCATGATGTGGAAGAGGCGCTCTTTCTCGCCCAGCGTGTGATCGTATTCAGCTCCCGGCCCGCGCGCGTCGCGGCCGAACTGCATGTCGACCTGCCCTATCCGCGCCATCGCGGCGACCCGGCGTTTGCCGCGCTGCGCCGCGAAGCCTTGCAGCATCTCGGCCTCGACGCAAGCTGGTAAAGAATACGAATGATGCGGCACGCTTCATCCTACGCGCGGCGATGAGCGCGCTGCTCTCCGGCAACGCCTGGCTCAACCCGTTTCTCGGCGCGCTGCAGGCGGCGCAGGTCGCACTCGGCAGTGTGGCGCACGCGCTCGGCATCGCCGGCGACAGCCACGGCCAGCCCGCGTGGCCGTGGCCGAAACGGCTCGCCGTAGAGGTTCTGCTGATCGATGCGGGCGTCGCGCGCCAGCTCGCACTCGCGCTCGCCGCCACCGGCGGCGCACTACTGCTCGCGGTCGCTGGCCTGTTCTGGCGTGGGCGGCGCATCGCGCTGTTCGCCGCGGCCGCACTCGCCGCCTGGTTCGCGCCGTGGCCCGACACCTCGCTGTGGCTCGCCGACGCCGTGCCCACCAGCTTCCAGACCATACCCTTCTCGGTCGAGGCGATCGCGCGTGGCGCTGCACACTATGCGCACGAGTGCGCGGCCTGCCACGGCGACACGGGCCGCGGTGACGGCCCGCGCGCCGCCACGCTCGTGCGCTGGCCGCCGACCGTCGTGGGTCCGCTGCTCGGTCATCGTCTGGACGGGGAATTGTTCTGGCGCGTGCTGCATGGCATGCACGCACGCGACGGCGCGCAATCGATGCCCGGATTCGAAGGACGCCTGTCCGATGCGCAAACGTGGGCCATTCTCGATTACCTGAAGGTGCTGGCCGCGGGCGGCGGCGCGCAGGACGGCGAAGGCTGGCCGGTGCCTGTCGCGCTGCCTGCGCTAGACGTGCGCTGCGGCGACGCGCCGGCCGTGCCGCTGGCCAGTTGGCGCGCAGGGCAGCGCGTGAGGGCCGTGGCCGTCGATGGGCGCGGGTCGCCTCTCGAAGATCCGCGCTGGCAAACGCTGCTGCTGTTCCGCGACGGCGCGTTGCCCGCGCCGTCCGAAGCCGCGCGTTGGGCAGCGAATGGCGACGCCTCGTGCGTGGCTGTCTCGCCCGGAGCGTGGACTGCGTTCGCGGGCATAGCGGGCGTGAATGCGCAAGCCTTCGCGGGCTCGCAACTGATCGCTGACCGCGACGGGTGGCTGCGCGCCGAGGCGAAACCGGGCGACCCCGCATGGGCCAACGCGGCGCTGCTCTGCACAGCCGCTGGCGCGGGCGCCGAACGCAGCGAACGCGGCGGGCGCGTGAGCGGCCGGTCCGATCCGCTCACTTCGCTACTGTTACGCATTGACGCGGAGCCGGTGCGTTACGTGAAGGGTGGCTACGTGCATTGATCGCTGCGCGGACAAACACCCCTTCGTCGCGCACCTTCCGCTGCATCGAACGAATCGAAAAAGTAACGAATATGATTCGGCATCCATATTATCCACCTTCGATATGCAATTCTCGATTTGATATTGGCCTCGGTTCGCATCCCAAACCATAATGGGCAACAAGCGGATTGCACCGCCCGCGCGCTCCCGCAGTCGTGAAGCGCGACCTCTCAACCGTATCTGGATCGCTGCGGTCGCGGCCACTTCCGCCACACGGTGACGTGACCCGCGCTCGCGCCCCATGCAGGAGGTAACGTCTTGAGTACCGTACTGGAACATCAGGCGCCGCAATCTTCGCTCACCCCGCAAGCGGGGTCGCCACTGCTCACCGAATCACTGCTGGAGCGCATCGGTGCCCGCGCAGCGCAGTACGACCGCGAGAACGCGTTCTTCGCAGAGGATCTGGCTGACCTCCACGCATCAGGCTTCCTGCGTGCAAGCGTGCCGCGCCAGTTCGGCGGCCTTGGTTTCACGCTGCCGGCGCTATTGCGCGAACAGGTCAGGCTCGCCTCCCGGGCGCCCGCCACGGCGCTCGCTCTCAACATGCATCTCTACTGGGCAGGCGCCGCCTTGCATCTGTGGCGGCGCGGCGATCATTCGGCCGACTGGATTCTGCGCGAGATCGGCGCGGGCAAGGTGTTCGCCGCAGGTCATGGCGAGCCCGGCAACGATGCAGGCCTCGCGGACTCGACGGTACGCGCGACGCCGCTACCCGGCGGCGCCTGGCGCTTCGACGGCCACAAGATCTTCACGTCGCTCGCCCCCGCATGGGACTGGCTCGGCGCGCATGGACGCGACGACAGCGATCCGGCCAATCCGCGCATCGTGCACGCCTTCATTCGCCGGGAAGCGGCGGGTCATCGCACCGAGCCCACGTGGGATGCGCTCGGATTGCGTGCGACGAGCAGTCACGACACGTGGCTCGAAGGCGTCGTTGCGCAGCCCGAGCACGTTACCCGCGTGTTGCCCGCGGGGCCGCCCGACGATCCTTTCGTCGACGGCATTCTTGGCGCGGTACTGCCCGGGCTGGGCGCAGTGTATTACGGCATTGCAAAGCGCGCTTTCGACCTGGCGCTGGAAGCGGCGCGATCGCGGCGTTCTCTCGCGCTGGGCGGCCAGACGTATGCGTTCAAGCCGCTCACGCAGGCCCACGTCGCGCAAGCCGCGATCGAACTGGAGAGCATCGAGGCGCTGCTCGAGCGCACCGCACAGCGCTGGTGGGACGGCTACGCACCTGGCGAACTGTGGCTCGCGCAACTCCTTTCGGCCAAGCAGCACGCCGTCGATGGCGCGCTGCGTGTGGTCAATCTCGCGTTGCAGGTGAGCGGCGCGGGTTCGCTCTCGCGCCGGCAAGAACTCGAAAGGCTTTTTCGCGACGTGCGCGCCGGCGCGTTCCATCCGCCCAACGCCGATGCAACGCACGAGTTGATCGGCCAGCTCTGGCTGGGTGTCCTCGGTCAGACCTCATAGCGCACGCATCTCAGCGATTCTCCGAAGATTTCCGGTTCGCACGCAAAACATAAGGAATCCTTTTATGTCTACTGCCGCATCCACTATCGATATCGCGCCGCGTCGGGCGGATTTCGTTGCCGGTCACGACATCGCACACGAGCCCGTCTCCCGGCTTGGCCTGCCCGAAGAATCGGCACTGCCGCCGCAAGCTGCCGGGCTCTTCGAGCGCTTTCGGCGCCAATACGGCTTCGTGCCAAACTGGCTAGCCGCACTGGCAGTCAACCCCGACACCGCGTGGCGGCTCGTGGCGTTCTACGAACATCTGTTCGACCCGCATCGCAGCCGCCTGACGGCCGCCGAGCGAGAACTGATCGCGGTCGTCACTTCCGCAGCCAACTCGTGCAGCTATTGTGTGTTCAACCACACCCAGTCGCTCGCGACTGCGCTCGGCGACACCGTGCGCGCACAGCGCATCGCGCAGGGATGGCATCACGTGCGGCTGGATCCGAAGGAGGCGGCGCTCGCCGGGATTGCGGAGCAGCTCACGCGCGAACCCGGCCTTGTCGACGACAGCGCTTTGCAGCGGCTCCACGACCTCGGCTTCACGCGTGAGGCGGTCGTCGAGATCCTCGAAGTATCCGCTTTCTTCAATTACGCGAACCGTCTGACGATCGCGCTCAATGTCGTGCCTGACGATCAATTTTTCTCGGGACGAGACCGCGAGAGCTCATAAGATTCGCGCCGTCGACCGGACCGCATAGCCGCTGCCGCCCGCCGCAGGCGCTACCGCCGCTCACGCCGCGCGTGCAAGCTTCGCCGACTTGAAGCTTTGCGCAATGCTTTGCGCCAGCACCGCGATAGCGGATTCCATCTTGCCAATCGCGCGTGAGCGGACGATACGCACCGTGATTTCGGGCTTGAAGTCGCTCACCTGCACGATGTCCAGCAAATCGGCGTGCGCGCTCGCCACGACGAGCGGATACGGTACGACGCCGAGGCCCACGCCGTCCGCGACGAGCCCGAGCTGCAACTCGGTGCCGAGCGTTTCGAAATTCAGTTTGAGTGCGTGGCCTTGCGCGGCGAGCGCATGCTGCAGGCCGGCGCGAAAACCGCAACCGTCCGGATTGAGCACCCAGCCGTGCGACTGGCATTCGCCGAGCGTCCAGACGCGGCGCTTCAGCAGCCCCTTTTGCGCGACCACGGCGAGCTTGAGCGAGCTGAGCGATTCCGCCACGAGCGTCTCGGACAACGCGCGGTTCGCGGGCAACAGCACGACGGCCGCGTCGAGTTCACCGTCCTCCACTTTTTGCAGCAGCGGTGCGCCCCACCCCGTGGATACGCGCGCCTGCAATCCGGGATGCGCGTGACGCAGCGATTGCAGCGCGTCGAGCATCGCGATGTCCGCAACGGTTTGCGCCACGCCCACACGCAGCACGCCCGCAAGCGGCGCCCCGTCGTTCACGAGCTGCCGCAGCACGTCGATCTCTCGCACGATGGCGCGGCACTGGTCGTACACGGCGCGGCCCGTCGGCGTCGTGCGCATGGGCTTGGTGCTGCGATCGAGCAGCGCCACGCCCAATGCTTCCTCGAAATTCTGGATGCGGCGAGTCACGGCCGGCTGCGTCAGTTCGAGCCGTTCGGCCGCGTGGCTCAGCGACTCGCTGCGCACCACGGCGACGAAGGCTTCGATCTCGTCGAGTGTCATGATGGTCCCGGTGTATTGATCGCGTAGCTTAGCGTCGTTGCAACGCTTCGTTCAAGCGGCGTCGCATTTGCGATCTGCATATTTCCTTAGAAGAACAATGCGTTTGCCTTATACGGGAGCGCTCCGTATCGTGCTCTCTTCGCTATCCGCATTACCCAGGGAATCTTTCATGCGCCGCGCTTATGTCCGCTTTCTTGTCGCTATTGCTGCAACGTTGCCGCTGGCCGCATCCGCCGCCACGCTCAAGGTCGGCGACCAGCAGCTCCAGACGCGCGGCATACTCGAAGCGTCGGGCCAGCTAAAGGACGTGCCCTACCAGATCGAATGGTTCAATTTCCCCGCTGCGCAGCCGCTTGGCGAAGCACTCAATGCGGGCGCGATCGACGTGGGCGGTCTGGGCGACGCCCCGCTCATCTTCGCGTACTCGGCAGGCGCGAAAATCCGCGCGGTCTCGGCCGCACGCTCGACGCCTGTCGATCTCGCGATCGTCGTGGCCAACGGTTCGCCCATCCGCAACGCCGCTGACCTCAAGGGCAAGCGGATCGCCACCACGCGCGGCTCTATCGGACACTATCTCGCCGTGGCCACGCTCGAGCATGCGAACCTCAAGCTCACCGACGTGACCTTGTCGTACATGCAGCCCGTCGACGCCCAGGCCGCGCTCGCCACCGGAAGCGTGGACGCCTGGTCCACATGGGACCCTTACGTGGCGCTCACCGAAGCGCGCCAGCATACGCGCAGCATCGCGAACGGCGTAGGTGTTTCGTCGGGCTTGAGCTTCGAGGCCGCCACCGATACGGCGATCCGCGACAAGCACGCCGAACTCGCCGACTTCCTGCGTCGCGTGGCGGCCGGCCAGCGCTGGGCGCTCTCGCATCCTGACGAAGTCGCGGCGATCCAGTCGCGCGTGACGGGCCTGCCCGCCGACGTGCTCAAGACCGTCTATCAGCGCGCGCAACTGCATCCCGTGCCGATTGACAACAGCGTGATCGCCGAGCAGCAGCGCACCGCCGATCTCTACCTGCGCGCGGACGTCATCAAAACACGCCTCGACGTTGCGCCGAGCTTCGACAAACAGTTCTCGTCGACCGCTCCCTGAACGGGCGTCCATCGCCCGGACTTCACCGCAATTACGGAACCGACATGGCTGACGTCACCTCCTCTTCAAACCGCTATGGACTGCCTTCGCGCACCGGCGGCTCGCGGCTTTCGACGGACCGCTTTTACTTCTGGCTCTCGTGGGCGATCCCCGCGCTGATCGTCGTAGTCTGGGAACTCGCGGCGCGCGTGGGCTGGATCGCGCCGCAAGTGCTACCGGCGCCGAGCAGCGTCGCCGCGACAGCGTGGGATCTTGCCCGCAACGGCGACCTGTTCGTGCACCTCGGCGTCTCGCTGCTGCGTGCCGCAACAGGACTTCTGATCGGCGGCACGATCGGCCTCGTGCTTGGCGTACTGGTGGGTTTTTCCCGACTCGCGCAGGCGCTCATCGACCGGTCGATCCAGATGGTGCGTGCGATTCCCTTTCTCGCCATGCTGCCGCTCGTCATCGTATGGTTCGGCGTAGGCGAAGTCGCGAAGATTTTTCTGGTCGCGCTCGCCGTGCTGTTTCCCGTCTACATCAACACGATGCTCGGCATTCGACAGATCGATCCCAAGCTGATGGAACTGGCCAAGGTGATCGGGTTGAACTGGCCGGCCGTGGTGCGCCGGATCATCCTGCCTGGCGCCATGCCTTCGATCCTCACCGGCGTGCGTTACGCGCTGGCGCACGCGTGGCTCGCCCTCGTGATCGCCGAAACGCTCGCGACGACCAAGGGCATCGGCTTTCTCGCCATGGACGCCCGCGAATTCCTGCAAACCAACGTCATCCTGTTGACCATGATTATTTACGCGATCATCGGCGTTGCCGCGGACGCGCTGGTTCGCTCGCTCGAAGCGCGCTTCCTCTCCTGGCACGCTAACTACGCGAAGGGGGCGAAATAATGGGCTCCACCGTCGCGTTGTCCCTTCCTGCGAATGGCGCGCATCGCGCCGCAAACGAAGCCGCCGCGGCGCCGTCCGCTGTATCGGTGCGCGGCCTGCAACGCCGTTATGGCGAGCGCGTCGTCATCGACGCACTCGACCTCGATATCCGCAAAGGCGAATTCGTCGCGCTGCTCGGCGAAAGCGGCTGCGGCAAGACCACGCTGCTGCGAGCGCTCGCAGGGCTCGACAAACCGGATGCCGGGCAAATCCGCGCACCAGAGCGGCCCTCCGTGGTGTTTCAGGAGCATCGTCTGCTGCCCTGGGCCACTTTGTGGGAGAACGTCGCGCTCGGCAACGAGTCGAGCGTCGGGCGCACCGGTGCCACCCGGGCACTGGCCGAAGTCGGTTTGTCAGGCCGCGAGGACGACTGGCCGCGCAATCTGTCCGGCGGTCAGGCGCAGCGCGTGGCGCTCGCGCGGGCGCTCGTGCGCGACCCCGCGCTGCTGTTGCTCGATGAACCGTTCGCCGCGCTCGATGCGCTCACGCGCATCAAGATGCACGGGCTCGTGAAGGAGCTGGTCGCGCGCCACGCGCCGGGCGTGCTGCTCGTGACCCACGACGTCGACGAGGCGCTCGCGCTCGCGGACCGCATTCTCGTCATGCGCGCCGGCCGCATCGCGGCTTCGTTTCACACCAAAGACCACACGCCGCAGGCATTGCGGCTCACGCTGCTCGAGGGACTGGGCGTTCGGTCGCACTGATCCGCTCCGCTCTCTACAGAAGGAACCACCACGAATGAACGATGTTTCACTGACTCGCCGCCAGCTTCTGCTCGCGGCGGGAGGTTTGCTTGCCGGCGCCGCAGCCGCGCCTCTTCTTTCCGCGCAGGCGGCCGAGCCGCCCCGCAAGCTCACGCGCAACACCGACACGGTCCGCATTGGCTGGGGTTACGGCGCCCTGCCCGACATCGCCAGGCAGCGCGGCGTGTTCGAGAAGACGCTCGCCGCGAAGAACATCAAGGTCGAATGGGTCGGTCCGTTCCCGAACCATGCGCCCTCGATCCAGGCTGTTGTTGGCGGTAGCGCGGACTTCGGCTTCTGGGGCTCCACCACGCCCGCGCTCGCCGCCATGCTGGCCGGCTCGCCCATCGTCTTCACCGGCTTCGACGTGTATTCGCCGCGGTCCACGGCCATCATCGTGAAGAAGTCGAGCGGCATCAACTCGGTTGCCGACCTCGCCGGGCGCAAGGTCGCGGTGAACCGCTCGGGGCTCGGCGAGTTCCTGCTCATCGCGGCGCTGGAGAAGCACCATGTCGACCGCGACAAGGTCGAGTTCGTCTATCTGAATCCGCCCGATGCGGCGCCTGCATTTGCGCAAGGCAGAGTCGAAGCATGGTCGATGTGGTCGCCCGCCGTGGATATCGCGCGCTATTCGAATGACGCGAAGGACATTTTCAACGAGGGGCGCGATCTCGACTTCCTCATCGACTACAGCTCGCTCGTGACACGTCGCAAGTTTTCCGAAGAAAATTCGGAGCTGGTGCGCGCCGTGCTCGACGCATATTACGTGGAAGGCGCCTGGCAGTCGGCCCATGCCGCCGATTCGGAACTGCTCGTACAGAAAGAAGCGAAGTATCCGGACCAGGTGCGCGACTATTTGACGAGCCTGAAGCGCGTAAACCAGTTTCACGAGCCGGACGACGCGGCCTTCATGGCGCAGTTCCAACGCGCCGCGGACTGGCTCGCGCAACGCAGGATCATCAACGCGCCCATCAAGGTCGCCGATTACAGCGTCAAGGTGTGACGCGCCATGAACGGGAATGCGCATGACTGAAACCTCCACCCTTCAGCCGGGCGGGATCGCGCTCGTCTCGCGGTTGTCCGCCGCGCTCGGGTTCTCCGAAGCGATAAGCAGGATCGCCGCGACGGCGGCGCAGCGCGAGCGCGACCAGCGCCTGCCGCACGAAGAGATCGCCACGCTGAAGGCGCTCGGCTTCGGCGCGTTGCGCCTGCCCGCCGACGACGGCGGCCGCGGTCTGTCATTGAGCGAACTCTTCGCCGTGGCGCGTGACGTCGCCGCGGCCGATTCGAACATCGCCCACGCCTTGCGCAATCACTTCTGGCAAGTGGAAGCCGCGCTCAAGCATCGTGCCCTGCCGTTCCATGCGCACGTGCTCGACCTCGTGCGCCAGCGCAAGACGATCGGGCTTAGTTTCGTCGAAAGCGACGCGACGGCGGCCGGCGCGCGGCCGAGCCGCGTATTGAGCCGCCTGGAATGGGACGAGCGCAAACAGGTGTATCTGGGTTCGGGCGACAAGGTCTACGCGACAGGTAATCTGTACAACGATGCATTCATCGGTGTCGCTGTGGAAAGCCGTGCGAACACAACTGTGCAATACGTGCTCGAACGCGGCGAAGGCGTGAACGACGAGGACGACTGGCTGGGTTTCGGGCAGCGCCTGACGGGCTCCGGCACCGCGCGATTCCGCGACGTCGCAGTAAAGGTCGAGCATGTCTATGCGCCCGACCCGCCGAAGGCGCCCGAAGCCGCGCCGTGGGGCTTCACCTTCCACCAGATCTACCTGACCAACTGCATTGCCGGCATCGTTCGGCGCGTGGTGCTCGACGCGGTCGAGGTGCTGCGAGGACGCAAGCGCAACTTCTACCACGGCGGGGCGGCGCATCCCGCCGACGAACCGGCGCTACAGGCCCTGCTGGGCCGGATTCGCGCCTACGCGGCGAGCATCGAGGCGAGCGCCGACCGCGCCGTGCATGCGCTGCAACGCGCGTTGGATAGCGAAGGCACGAACGAGGAATACGCCGCCACGCTCGCCGCGACGCTTGCGGCTTCGGAGGCGAAAGTCGTGATCGACGATCTCGCGCCGCAAGTCGCGAGCTGGCTCATCGACCTCGGCTCCGGCTCCGTGTTGTCGAGCGCGGGCGCGCTGGACAGGCACTGGCGCAACATCAAGGTCATCGCCTCGCACAACCCACGGCTTTACAAGGAGCGCCTGCTCGGCCAGAACCTGTTGACCGGCCAGCTTCCGCCAACGGGCGCGTTCTTCTGATCGCGCCCGCCGCTACCCGCTTCACGCTTCGAGTTCGCGGCGCACGCGCGGGACGATCTCCTGCGCGAAGCGCCGCATATCGTCTTCGAACGGCTGGAACTGGAGCATGAATAGCTCGACGCCCGCCCGGTGAAAGGCCGCGATGCGCCGCGCGACCGTATCGTAGTCGCCGACGAGGCCTGCGGCCGTGCCGCCATTGGAACCGACGCGCGCCGAGCGTGCGAAGGTCTTGAACATTTCGGCTTTCGGGTCGATGTTGGCCTTCTGACGCTCGCGCAACGGCTTGTCGAGTTCGGCCAGTGCGAAGAGATGCTCGAGATGGGCTTCGGCTTCCGCCAGCGTTTCACGCGCGATCACAAACGCGGAGAGGCCAAAACGCAACGCTTCGTGGCCAGCGGGACGCGCGCGTGACGACACGTCGGCGATCAGGGCCGCCACGTCGTCGAGCGGCTGGCCGTTGATGAACCACGTATCCCCGTGCGCGGCAACAAGTGAGCGCGCCGGTTCAGACTCACCACCCACGTAGATGCGCGGGCGCGCACGGTACGGATCGGCCGGAAGCAGCCCGTAATCGTCGATGTGGAAATGGTCGCCATGATGGGTCACGCGCTCGCCGCGCAGCAACGCGTCAACCACCGAGATCCATTCGCGGCCATAGTGATAGCGATCGTCGTGTTCCGGAAACGGGATGCCGGCGCGTTCGAGTTCAGGCCGGTTCCATGCGTTCACGAGGTTGATTGCAAAGCGGCCGCCGCTGATGTGCTCGATCTGCTGCGCCATTTTCGCGAGCACGACCGGATGGTAGAGAAACGGCTTGATCGCGGCGATGATCTCGATGCGCGAGGTAAGCGCCGCCAGCGCAGCTGATGCGGTCCACGCCTCGAGCTGGTCGAGCGCGGGATCGTGCGGATTGACCGTATGCTGCGCCACGAGCACCGAGTCGTAGCCAAGCCGCTCGGCTTCGAGCACGAGCGCCTTGTTGCGGGCCCACGAGGCATCGTAGGGTTCATCGGGGTCTTGCAGCGCCGCGCGGCTTCCGTGCACGAGCGCCCAGATGCCAAAACGTGGGAAAGAACGGGACATCGCGTGAGAACGTCAAAGGACGGAAATGATCGGGCATCCATACTAACGCCACGTGCGTCACGGCCAATCCAATATCTGCTGATATCAAAGCCGTGAAAACGCATTAAGGCGAATCCCGCCGCGATATTGCGCGTTCACCCGGCTAAAGCGCTCCCGCGCGAATCCTTAGCAGAATCGCTTCGTTGTCTTGTGCGCGAACGTCATCCAGCATTTTGGATTCGCCAACTGAATCCGCTGGGTCCGCCATGTTCTCTCCCTCCCGCCGCCGCCTGCTCATTCATGGATCGATTCTCGGCGTCGCGGCGACCACGGGCCTCGCTGTTGCCGCTCCCGCTTCCACGCTGCGAATCGGCTATCAGAAGTCGTCTACGCTGATCACCGTGCTCAAGGCGCAAGGCAAGCTCGAAGCCGCGCTCGCGCCGCTCGGCGTGAGCGTGAGCTGGAGCGAGTTCGCGAGCGGCCTGCCGCTCACCGAAGCGCTCAATGCGGAAGCCGTGGATTTCAGCGCCGATGTTGCCGACACCGTGCCGATCTTCGCGCAGGCCGCACATGCACGCTTCGTCTACGTCGCCCAGGAAGCGCCCTCGCCCGGTGCGCAGGCCATCATCGTCAAGCGCGCGGGTGCGCTGCACACGCTCGCCGACCTGCGCAACAAGGACATCGCCGTGACGAAGGCGGCCGGCAGCCACTATCTGCTGCTGGCTGCACTCGCGCAAGCGAACGTGGCCGCCGAAGCGGTGCGCATCCACTACCTCACGCCTGCAGACGGGCGCGCCGCTTTCGAGAACGGCAGCGTCGACGCGTGGGTGACGTGGGACCCCTATGTGGCCTCGGTCGACCAGCAGCCCGACGTGCGCGTGCTCGCCGACGGCAAGGGGCTCGCCACCTACCAGCGCTACTATCTCGCCTCCACGCGTTTCGCGCAGGCGCGGCCCGACGTGATCGCCGTGGTCTATGCGCAGTTGCGCGACGCCGGCCAGTGCGTGCGCAGCGCGCCGCAGGACGCCGCGCGGCTGCTCGCGCCGATCTGGGGGCTCGATGCGCCCACCATCGAGCGCGCCAACGCGCGCCGAAGCTATCTCGTGCGCGAGGTCAACGTCCCGGTTTTCGGCGAGCAGCAGAAAATCGCCGATACGTTCTTCAACGCGCATCTGCTGCCTGCCCCGGTGGAAACGGCGCACGCCGAGCGCTGGGACTTCGCGCAAAAGCGGGCGGTTGCGATCGGCGCGTAAGCCTGGCCGTTACCGCGATTGCGCCGGCTCGACGCGCTCTTCACTGTACACGCTGTCCACATACAGCGACGGCTCGAAATCGGCGGCCACCACGGCGCTCATCCGCGCCTCATGCGCCTCGATGTCGTCGAGAAACAGATCCTCGCTGACGCGCCGGATCACGGCGGGGATATCGCGCTTCATGCTCGGCACGTCGCCAACGGGCAGCCCGCGGCTCACGAACGCGGCCGGATTGAAGACGTGAACATTGCGCAGGAACGGCGCGGCGCCGGGCGTCTTCTCGAGGTACTCGAGCGCCGCGCCGAGGTAAGGATGCGCGCCGAGCGCCTCGTCCTGCTCGTGCGGCGCCGGCGTGTAATGATCGCGCCAGAGCAGCACGTGATCGGCCAGGTCGGCAAGCTCGGGCCGCGCGTGCAGATCGACGGCGTAACCTGTTCCGGCAATCACGAAATCGAATGCGAACGTTGCGTCGTTCACCCGCGCCGCCACGCGCGTGCCCTCCACCGTCGCGCGTTGCCACACGGCGTCCAGATGCAGATGGAAGTTCGGGAAGCGCGTGGCGCGTGAGACGGCGTCGGCGGGAGGCGTCGATCCCGCGCGCCGAAAGCGCAGTGCCAGGCGCCAGCGCAGCGCGTCGGGCAGCGCGGGATAGTTGTCGTAAGCGCCAGGATACGCACGGGCGCGCGTCACAGGAAGGCTTGGCAACAGCGCGCGACGCACGAAGAGATGCACATCAGCAGCGCCCGCTTCAAGCGCCGTCGCCGCAGCGTCGAACGCCGAGGCCGCGCCACCTACTACCGCGACGGACTTGCCCCGCAATGCGGAGAAATCGATCGCATCGGACGTATGCGCGCGGTGCGTGCGCGGCAGCACGGCCAGCGGCGCGGCGACGTTGGGCTTGCCATTGCCCGCCACGCCGTTTGCGAGTATCACCTTGCGCGCCGTTTCCACACGCCGCACGACATCGTCGCCGTGACGAACGTCCAGATGTAGCCTGAAGTGCGTTCCAACGGGTTCGATGCGCGTGAGCGTCGTGCCGTAACGAACCGCGATGCCGAGGAATTCCCGATACCACGCGAGATACTCGGCCCAATCTTCCCGGCCAATGCGCTCGAACGCCGCGTACGCGGCCTCGCCGTGACGCGCTTCGTACCACGCCTGGAAGCTCAGCGCGTGCAACCCTGCTTCCGGCCCCGCCAGCGTCTTGGGCGTGCGCAGCCGCTGCATGCGTGCGCGCGTGGTCCACACGCCGGCCTGCGGCGCGCCGGCCGCGCCGTCGATCACGCTGACCTTGCCGATCCCCGCGCGCCGCAAGCCGAACGCGAAGGCCGTGCCGCTCTGGCCGCCGCCCACGACGACCACGTTGTGATCGATGCCGTCACGGTTGACGACCCAATCTTCCGGGTCGGGGCCGATGAGGCGCAGTGTGGTGTGCGCATGACGGTCGTGCAACGCGGGTTCGCTCATGGGAATGTCCTGCGAAGGGGCACGTGGGGCGCAAACGCGCGCCGGAAATCCGAGTATCGGTGAGCGGCCGCGCGCCGGCAAAGAACGATTCGGACTTTCCTTTTTC
Source organism: Paraburkholderia guartelaensis (assembly GCF_004353905.1). GTDB lineage: Bacteria > Pseudomonadota > Gammaproteobacteria > Burkholderiales > Burkholderiaceae > Paraburkholderia > Paraburkholderia guartelaensis. The sequence goes on from NZ_SMOD01000038.1 coordinate 68,728, forward strand.
GGCGCGCTGCATCTCGCCGCATGTCATGTGCAAATGGAATGTTTATCAGCATTCAATATTTAAACCTCGCATGCCCGGGTGGTAGCCTCTTTTGATCGTTCGTCCATCCAGGGAACCCGCATGAGCATCGAATTCATCGGCATGATCCAGCAGCGCAAGGTGTCGGAGACGCATCTCGCCGAAGGTCCGGCCATCGACGTCGACTACGTCCGCGATTTTGCGCAGGCGCACGAACGCGCGGGCTTCGACCGCATTCTCGTGCCGCACAGCTCGGTCAGCCCCGACGCCACGCTGACGATCGCCTATGCGGCGAGCGTGACGTCGCGCGTGCATTTCATGCTGGCGCACCGCCCCGGCTTTGTCTCGCCGACGCTCGCCGCGCGCCAGCTCGCAACGCTCGATCACTTTTCCGGCGGCCGGCTCGCCGTGCACTTCATCTCGGGCGGCAGCGACGCCGACCAGCGGCGCGACGGCGACTACCTGAGCCACGACGAGCGCTACGCGCGCACCGACGAGTACCTGCAGGTGCTCAAACGTGTATGGACCGAAAGCAAACCGTTCGACCACGAAGGCCGCTTCTATCGCTTCGAACAGGCGTGGTCCGAGGTCAAGCCGCGTCAGCAGCCGCACGTGCCGATCTACTTCGGCGGCGCTTCCGAAGCCGCGCTCGCGGTGGCCGGCAAGCACGCCGACGTCTACGCGCTGTGGGGCGAATCGAAGCAAGGCGTGGCCGACCTGATTGCTCGCGTGCGTGCCGAAGCCGCGAAACACGGACGCCAGGTACGCTTCTCCGTGTCGTTCCGGCCGATCCTCGCCGACACCGAGAAGGCGGCGTGGGAGCGCGCCGAACATATCCTCAACGAGACGCGCCGCCTGCGCGCCGAACAGGGACTCGACAAGGGCGGCCCGCTTCAGAGCGAAGGCGCGCGCCGCCTGCTCGGCGCAGCGGGCGACGGCGTGCGCGCCGACGACCGCCTGTGGACCGCCGTCGCGAAGGAAATTGGCGGCCGCTCGAACTCGACGGCGCTCGTGGGTACGCCTGACCAGGTCGCGCAGACGCTCGCCGAATATCACGCGCTGGGTGTGACGACGTTCCTGATTCGCGGCTTCGACCCGCTCGAGGACGCCATCGATTACGGCCGCGTGCTGATTCCGGCCACGCGCGAGCTGGCCTCGCGCGTGCGCGCCGCCGCCTGAAACGGCTGGAGAGACCGCCATGAGCCACACCGACACCGCAGATATCAGCACCGCTGCGCCGCGCGTTGACCTCCGGCATGCGCCCATCCGCAAGTTCTGGTTCGACGACGAAGCCACGCCCGCGCGCACACTCGACGAAGAGCGCCGCCATCGGCAGGAACGGCTGGCCGGTGCGTTCCGCCTCTTCGCGCGCTACGGCTTCGACCAGGGGCTCGCGGGGCATATCACGGCGCGCGACCCCGAATGGCCCGATCACTTCTGGGTCAATCCGCTCGGGCTGCATTTCGGCCGCATCAAGGTGTCCGACCTGCTGCTCGTCAACCAGCAAGGCGAGATCGTCGTGGGCGCGGGCCCCGTGAACCAGGCGGCATTCGCTATTCACGCGGCTATTCACGAAGCGCGCCCCGATGTTGTGGCAGCGGCCCACACACACTCGCTATATGGCAAAGCCTGGTCGACGCTTGGCCGCACGCTCGATCCGCTCACCCAGGATGCTTGCGCGTTCTACGAAGACCATGCGCTTTTCGACGACTTTCGCGGCGTGGTGTTCGATACAGAAGAAGGCGCACGCATTGCCAACGCGCTGGGCCAACGCAAGGCCGTGATTCTCAAGAATCACGGCATTCTCACAGCCGGCCCGACCGTCGAAGCCGCGGCGTGGTGGTATATCGCGCTCGACAACGCCTGCCATACGCAATTGCTGGCGCAGGCCGCCGGCCATCCGCAACCTATTCCTCACGATGTCGCCGCGCTCACGCACACGCAGGTGGGGCGCCCCGGCGGCGCGGCCTATGCGTTCGAGAGCCTCTACGCAGGGCTTGTCGAGCGCGAACCGGAGTTGCTCGACTGATGGGCATTCACAAGCTTCGCCGCTTCGTCGGCACAATTGCGGAACTCGTGGACCACGCGCCGCGCGAGTCCAGGTTGATCGATCACGGCCTCGATGCGCTGCGCGAACTCGTGCGCGACGACGACTGGTTGCCCGACGCCTACGCCACGCCTTCGCCTGAGCGTTATCAGCAATATCTGCTCTATGCCGATGCGCGCCAGCGCTTTTCGGTGGTCAGCTTTGTCTGGGGACCGGGCCAACAAACGCCCGTTCACGACCACACGGTGTGGGGCCTGATAGGCGTGCTGCGCGGCGCCGAATATGCGCAGCCCTACGCGCACGATGCGGCGGGTGCGTTGCATCCGCTGGGCCGCGAGGTGTTGCTTCAGCGCGGCGAGGTGGAGGCCGTCTCGCCGACGATCGGCGACATCCACCGCGTGCGCAATGCCTACGACGATCGCGTTTCGGTCAGCATTCACGTGTATGGGGCGAACATCGGCGCGGTGCGCCGGTTTACCTATCCGGCCGACGCCCCGCCCAAGCCCTTTATCTCCGGCTACTCGAACGACGTCCTCCCGAACTTCTGGGATCTCAGCAAGGAACCCAACGCCTCATGAAGTCATTTCCTGTGCGCACGTATCAGGACGTGCGCGACACCCTGCTCGCCCGCCGCGAGATCGCGCTGCTCGACGTGCGCGAGGAAGATCCGCATGCGCAAAGTCATCCGCTTTTCGCCGCCAACCTTCCGCTCTCGAAGCTCGAACTCGACGCCTGGACGAAGCTGCCGCGCCGCAGCGTGCCGATCTTGTTGCTCGACAACGGCGAAGGCTTCGCACAGCGCGCGGCCATGAAGCTCGACGCGCTTGGCTACACCGATATCGCACTGCTGGATGGCGGACTCGCGGGCTGGATACGCGCGGGCGGCGAAGTGTTCCGCGACGTGAACGTGCCAAGCAAGGCGTTCGGTGAATTCGTCGAAACGGAGCGCCATACGCCTTCGCTGACGGCCGAGGCAGTGAATGCGCTGCTCTCGGGCGGCGAAGATGTGGTCGTGCTCGACGCCCGCCGCTTCGACGAATACCGCACGATGAACATTCCCGGCAGCATCAGCGTGCCGGGCGCGGAACTCGCGCTGCGCGCCCGCGCGCTGGCGCCCAATCCCGCTACGCGCGTCATCGTGAACTGCGCGGGGCGCACGCGCAGTATCATCGGCACGCAATCGCTCGTGAATGCGGGGCTGCCGAACCCCGTGGCGGCACTGCGCAACGGCACGATCGGCTGGACGCTGGCCGGGCAGACGCTCGAGCACGGCAGCACACGCCAGTTCGAACCGCAGGCGGGACGCGACGCGGCCACGCTCGCGCAATCGCGCGCGGCGGCCGCCGCGCTCGCCAGCCGCGCGGGCGTGCAGCGCACGACGCTCGCGCAAGCCGAACAGTGGGCCGCCGACACGTCGCGTACGACGTATCGCTTCGACGTGCGCACGCCTGCCGAGTATGAACACGCGCATGCGCCAGGGTTTCAGGGTGCGCCGGGCGGGCAGCTCGTCCAGGAAACCGAAATGTTCGCGCCGGTGCGTGGCGCACGCGTGGTCCTGTTCGACGACGACGGCGTGCGCGCCAACATGACCGCTTCCTGGCTCGCACAGATGAACGTCGACGTGTATGTAATCGACGCAGCCTGCACCGAGGATCTCACCGAAGCGGGCGCATGGCGCGCGCCGAAGCCCGCTGCCGCCAGCGTCCCGACGATCACGCCCGAAGCGCTCGCCACGCGTCTTGCCGCGAGCGATCATGGCACCGTCGTGCTCGATTTCACGTCGAGCGCCAATCATGTGAAGGCGCATATTCCCGACGCGTGGTGGGCGTTGCGGTCGCATCTCGCGCCGGGCTTCGACGATCTGCGCGCGCTGCCCGATGCGCGCCGCTATGTGGCAGTGTGCATGACCAACGCCCTCGCACCGTTCGCCGCGTCCGAGATAGCCTCGCTCACGGGCAAGCCCGTCGAAGTGCTGGAAGGCGGCACGGCGGCATGGATACACGCCGGCCTGCCGGTGCAAAGCGGCGACGCGCATCTGGCCTCGCCGCGTATCGACCGCTACCGGCGCCCTTACGAAGGCACCGATAACGCCCGCGAAGCGATGAACGCGTACCTCGAATGGGAGTACGGGCTCGTGGCGCAGCTAGGGCGAGACGGCACGCATGGCTTTTTCGTGGTCTGAACACGGCGCGACAGGGGCGTGCCGCGCCTTTCAATCCACATTCGAGCCCAGCGAAAGGCATACGCGATGGCGTGATCAATCTCAAAAAAGTAATCGAGCGCTCGAAAGAAAGCGACGATTCAAGCGCCGCAGAGCTGTTCTCGATAGTCAGCTAGGGACGGAGATCGCGCCTATCAGTAAGGGAATGGACGCGCTTCATCTGATCTGTACTCCTTTGTTACTTTATGGACAATGATCATGTCCCCGCCAAGTTCAAATGTCGTGGTGCCAGCTAAATAGAAATGTCGGGTTTTGGTTGGTTTGGGGGTTCGGGTGAGGGCGGTGTTGGCGCTCTTATCTCTCTATTTGAGGGGGCTTTTAGCACCGAGCCTGCCCGGGTTCCGGTGAGTCCCCATTACCGCCGCATTCAAGTCCTCGAGCGTCACTTCGCGCTGCTTGCGCGTGCCGGGCAACGGCTTCGGTTTGCGTACCGCAGCGCCGCGATTCGTGCGGGATGGCGAGCCCGATACGCGGCGGTTGTCGCGCTGCGCCTGGATCGCCTGGGCGACCTGCAGCGCATGACCGAGACGCTTGTGCTCCACCACCGCGCCCTGGTCGATCTCTGCGAGCTTGTCGTACGGCACACAGGGCAGCACCACCCCGTCGGCGCGGATCTCGAGGCGTCCGTCGGGATACTCCCACACCTCGATGTAGCGGTGAATCAGCTTGCGGTTAGCCGGCGTATCGTCCAGCAGCCAGATCACGCGATCGTTGAGCAGCGTGAGTGAATCCGAGACCTTGCGCAGGACCCGCCAGGTCAGGATCGCGTCGAGATCCTCGTCGGTGCGCAGCGGCCGGTGCGCATCGAAAGCGCTGCGTGGCGGCTTCGCAAAGCGCGCGTTATAGGCGGCCATGAAGGCGGGCGCATAGGCGTTGGCAGCCTCGATGGTGCTGATGCCGCGCAGCCGCAGCTCCTTGACGAGGCGATCCTGCAGCGTGAGGTGCGCCCGCTCGACGCGCCCCTTGGCGGGGCTCGAGTTCGCGCAGAAGGTGTCGATATTGAGCTCGTACATGGCGCGGCCGAACTGCGTGACACCTTTGCCTGCGGTCTCCGAACGCTTCTTCACATAGAACACGCTCGCCTTGTCGCTGTAGAACGCGCCAGGCTTGCCGTGGCGTTCGATATATGCGCGCGTCGCCTCGAAGTAGCTTCTATGGGGTATTCGAAGTCAAGCCCCCTCGATAGCGGTTTTGTTCGCAAGATTCTCCTTTAGCAGGCCGCTGAAATACAGCCCAACGGAGACGGCCTTGTTCCGCTTACGCGGCTCCTGCCGCAAAATTTTTCAGATTGCGCAATCTCAACGCGAATTCAACGTTGTTTCGGCGGTTTGAGGCTACTTTTTTGGCCTCATTGCCGCTTTCCCGCCACTATGGACGCACCTGTGCCAGCGATCGCATGCGCACAAGGTTGTAGGCCGCCATATTCAACACGAACATCTGGTCCACCTTCTTCAAGCCACGCACCATCACCTGGCGCATGCGCCCCACGGTCTTGGCCCAGCCGA
>NZ_SMOD01000039.1 GCF_004353905.1 Paraburkholderia guartelaensis
CGATGGACGGCAAAGGCGCCTGGCGCGACAACGTGTTTGTCGAGCGCGTGTGGCGCAGCATCAAGTACGAAGAGATTTATTTGAGAGCCTACGAGTCGGTCAGCCACGCCCGGCGCTCCATTGGCCAATACATTGAGCTGTACAACCGCAAACGTCCTCATTCGAGTCTGGCGGATCAGACGCCCGATGAGGCATACTTCGCGACGCTGCCAGCGATCAAATCGGCAGCATGATCGCCCCGGACGTTCCACTTAAAAATCGCGGGACCCTGTCCGAACAAGCGGCACCACCTCTGTTGAATGGCTTGCTTGCGTACCGCCTTGGCGCTTGGCTTGCCGGGTAATCCAACTGCGGACCAAATTGGCATTGAGACGGTAGTGCAGCGCTACCGCTGCGATCGACACGTGCGGCTGCATCGCCGCACGCATCACTTCCGCCTTGAATTCTTTGCTATGCCGGCGGCGCCGAACCGGCTGCACCGCGACTTCGGGATTCGTTGCGAGTTCTTCCATCGTGTACACGTGTCCATTAAAAGTTAATGGACACGATGCTCGCGTTAGAACACTTGGGCTTCAAGGTGCCTTTGCCGGGTGCTTACGGCTTCACGCGCGACGAAGCCCTCGCGATCGCGGGAAATCCGGACTGGCGTGTATGGGTCGAGCGGCAGGCGGCGAGTTCGACGGCCGCCGGCGTGCGATCGGTTCCACACTTCATCTTTGGTGAACGTATCCAGATAGCCGGCTGTCGCAGTGAGAGCGAGATCGCCTCCGCAATCAGTGAGGCAATTTGCGGCATCGGTAACCGTGAGCAAGCGTAGGCGTCACAAAGCCACACGAACCACCTGATCGCCTGCCAGTCCCGGCCTATGGAGACGCTCTCGTCGATGCCACGCGACGACGTCGAGGCGACGAATGCACGTCAAGTCATCGAATCAAAAGCCTCGTGGTGCTTAAAAGGCTGGGGGCTCACTTATCGCCGGGTAACGGGATACGCGAGGAAAACTTCACCTCGCGTAACGCGAGGCTCGAATGGATCGATGCAATACCAGTCTGCCGCCTTAGCACCCGCTCGACAAAATCGCCGTACGCGTCCAGATCGGTCGCGACCACCTGAAGCATGTAGTCCGCGCTTCCCGTGATCTTGTGGCAGGCCAGTACCTCTGCCCGGTTGTTGATGACGGCCTCGAAATTGTCTGCCGCCTTGTCGGAGTGCATGTTGAACGTCACGAGCACGTACGCAAAAACGTCCATACCGAGTGAGTGCCGATCGACGTTCGCCTGGTACCCTGTGATCACGCCCTCGTCTTCCAGCCGCTTCCGGCGACGCCAGCACGGCGTTACGCTCAGCGAAAGCTTGTCGCCGAGAGCAGCGTTGGACAGCGCCCCGTCTTCCTGCAACAGACTAACCATCGCCTTGTCGACGGCATCAAGTTCAACCGTTGGGCGTTTTTTGCTCATGTTACGGCCTTCGTAGACAGTTTCTACAAACTGTAGCCGATCTGCGGGACACAAAGCAATTTGTTCGCCTCTTGGTCCGTACAGTCAACTTCAACAGTCCAACATCTTCACCATCTATAACACCGATCATCACCCGCACGACGGCGTCGAACTGACGGAGGGGGCCACCCCGAGTTTGTTTGAGCGACCGCAGCGCAGTGTGACGGACGCCGGGCGACGCATTCGATGGTGTACTGGGCGGAGTACTCTTCGACTCTGTCCTATCCGCAGAACAAAATCTTGGCCTCCACGACGCGCGCAGTCCACGGGAAAGAAAATATGTCATCGCGTTCTGCGCGGGCAAATGCCGCGACGGGTCCCGCAACCGTGTGGCATATCATCGGCAACCTGGCCGACCGAGCCTCAACCCTGAGGGGTAGGTTGCTTCAAAGATGCGGCGCTCTGAATCGACAAGAACTTCAAGACTGCTGCCACCGCTCTAACTCGCGTGATGCTGCCCTGAATCGATCGGCAAAACTCAACATGTGAGAGTCGATTTCCGCGACGACCGCTTTCGAGTCTCGGTCGAGCCAGAACCTGTAGATGGCCTGGTGGTCGCGATGAAACGAGGCGCAAAGAGCGCTTCTGTCACGCGAGCGGCTTAACACTGCCAGGGCAGATGCTTTCGCCAGATTCATGATCTGCGACTGCAGCCGCGAGTTGCAACTTGGCCGAGAAAGCAATTCGTGAAAACTTGCGTAGTACGTGACGAGTTGGGGCAAATCTCCGTCATGCGGGAAACTTTTGAGCGCGCCATCTAACGCTTCACAATCGCGACCTGTCCAGAAGCGTAAAGCCAGTCTTGCTGCACCGATCTCAAGCGCTGCGCGGACCTGTTGCATTTCAGTAAAATCCTTCGTCGTGTACGAACACACTGTGACACCTCTGTTCGGCTGAAGCACGACGAGTCCATCTCCCTCTAGCAAACGTAGCGCCTCGCGCACTGGCTGCGGGCTTGTCTTAAAGCGAGAAGCGAGTTCGCTCTGACGGAGCCTCGCTCCGCCAGATAGAGCACCCGCGACAATTTCCTCCCCGATGACTTGCCGGATCGTTCGCACGATGCTTGCCTGAAACGTCATATCTCATGGCCTATTCAATGAGTTCAGCTACTGAAAGCAAAGCAGGACAACGCTCAATTTTGCGGACGGGTAGGCGCTGGCAATCCCTGGCATATCGTCAGCGGGTAGCGGCCTGCGACCGCCCAGTCACCACCTCGCCGATACTGGCTGACACGACAAGCAACACACCCGCAAGTTGTAGCGTTCCCAATCGCTCGTGCAGCACAACGAAGCCGGCAAGTGCAGCAACTGCCGGCTCTATGCTCATGAAGACACCAAACGACGATGCCGACATCTGACGAAGTGCAGTCATCTCAAGGGCATAGGGGATCAAGGGAGCGAGTATGGCTAGCCCCGCAGTTGTGACAAATGCATGCAGGTCAATCGGCATGTCGACGTTCAATGCTGTAAACGGCAACGCAGCCAGTGTCGCCGCAATTAGCGAAACCGACAGCCCTTCAAGGCCGTCGAACATCGTCCCGGTCCTCTTCATAAGTACGATGTAACTGGCCCAGCCGATCGCAGCGCAGATCGCAAACAGAACTCCGAGCGGCTCTCCAACCCATCCGGTATCGTCCCGCGCAAGCAGGAGAACTCCCGCGATTGCTACAACCGGCCAAACTAGCGCGCTGCGACGACGCGCTCCCCAAACCGCCACAGCTAATGGCCCCAAGAACTCAATTGCGACTGCGAGCCCGAGCGGGACGCGCTCGATCGCACAGAAAAAACCAATTGTCATCCCCGCCATCGATATGCCCAGACTACCGGCTGCCAACCAGTGTGCGCCGCCATATTCACGAAATCTTGGGCGAATCACCAAAGCCAGGACCAGTGCCGCCCACGCTAGCCGCAATTCGGTGACATTGAAAACGCCGTAGACCGACATCGCCGGTGCGGCTAGCGCAGCGCTAAACTGGACGGACGACATCGATAGCAGCGTGAAAAGCACACCCCTAGCCGGAGTGCATTCCCGCCGCCGCACGTGCCCACTCAAACCTGCAGCGGAATCCTCACTGACGAAAGGCTTTTGCTGCGTTATCATTTTTTCGAGCCGGCTAAGTTGTCTGCAGCCAGATGAGCAACCGGCATATTAAAACTCTCTCTAACATCGATCGCTGTCGAACTATTCCTGGCGCTACACCCTCACGAGACGTTCTATCGGCCGTACACCGACACCCGAAAGTCAATTGCATGGCATAGCCCGCAACCGAAGCCAGCGCAATGAAAGAACCGAAGGCGAAAAAGGAAGGCTCGACACGGGAGAGCTATGCGAATGGTCCTGGGCGAACGCCATGGGAACCGCTCAGGAGTTGCGAACCCGCGGAGGTTCAGTATCGGTATACGCCGCACACCGTTGTACTAGGGCGCGTTACGCATAATGACACGTGCGCACATGCGCGATTCGGTCCAGACGCACCTTATTCCGTGTGTACCAGGCGCGCCATCCTCCCAAAGGAGGATCATTGGCCTCAGACCGATCGCTCGCCGGCGACCCGAAACACGCTGCGTCGGCACGAAGCCGAGCGCCGCGTCGCAAACGCCGAACTCATATCGATCGTTCGGTATTCGATCGAATAGCCGACTTTCGGCCGAGGCTGCCTGAGAACGAAAGACCACCAGGCTTTCGGGTGTCGCTTTACCCTTCCCGAGTTGCTCCGAAGCTAATACAGCGCGATCTGAAGGGTTCTCGAACATGGAGACTAGCCTGCGTTTTCACACAGGGCTCGACCCAGCGCCATCTCCGGCTTCGACGCGGATCGTGTCCCAACCAGCGCCGCGTTACTTTCGCCTCTATATGTGTAGACCAGAGAAAGCTTCACTTGATCAGAATGATTCCTGCCCGCCGAGTGCAAGGTGTTGCAATGGAAGAACACCACATCACCCGGTCCCAACTCAGGCGACACTGCCTTTCGAATTGCCGCGTCGTTCTCCGGCAGGTCGGAACGGAAGAATTTCGCATCGTCGAATCGTTCAGGCGCCAGCGCCAGCCTGTGCGATCCCGGTACAAACCAGAGTGCGCCGTTCTCCGCCGTCTCCTTTCCCAATGCGACCCAGACGGAGACGAGGTCGTCGCGCTCAAAAGACCAGTATCGCGCGTCCCGATGCCAGCCAGTAAGACTTCCGTACGATGGATGCTTCGTCATCACGCAATTGTGATGTGCGCGAGATAGGTATGGCGTCTCACCGAAGTACGCCTCCATCCATTCCCGAATTCTCGGCGACGTCGCCAAATTGGCATAGTGTGGATCGCGTGCGTACGCGTCAATCAAGCGACGCACGGTACCGCCACCGGGCGCGCCCCTAGAATCTGGCGCGCCGGGATAGCGCAAGTCTGCCTCGAGTTCAAGCGGACAGCGTGCATCGACGAGTTCCCGCAGAGACACAATGCGCAGTGCTTGCAGGCATGATTCATCTACAAAACCCTTTGATACAACGAATCCGTGCTCGTGCAGCTCACTTATCTGCGCTTCCTTCGATTTCAGGTAATTTTGGGACATCTCGTTTCAACTCGATCAACTTCGCTTCTAACCGTTATGGGCAAATGCCCTGGGTGCCATCGAAGTGAAACTGTGATGGCTTGTAAAACTCACCCCCATGTGCCCAGTTTCGCAGCTCGACCTCAACGAATACAAGGTCGACCGTGTCACGCGGGCACTTCAAAATCTCAGTAGCGAGCTTCGTAACTTCCTTCATGAACCGCGCCTTCTGGTCATGTGTGCGCCCGGCTGAGAGTTCCACTCTAATGATTGGCATGTCAGGATCCTTTGACTATTCAACTTTGACTGAGTGACGCGGCAGTGCCTCCGACGACGATGCCGCGGCTCCCGCTTACGCCCGCCTTCGCATAAGCGACTACTGGGAGCCGAAATCCGCCGACGAACCGATTCGGCGCTCGCGCGTCGCATGTCGGTACGTGAAAACAAACGATGGTATGTAATGTTTTGAACTGGCCAGCCGTCTTCATCGCACCGGTATGCAATCAGCCTCCTAGGCGCCGAGCGCAAGCAATACTTCGTCATGAAGCGCCGTACTACAGCTAGCGACGACCCTCCCGTCAGACCGCATGCTGAGAGCCCTCCCCTGCCAGTCGGAGATGACTCCTCCCGCTCCCTCGACAACCGGAACGAGCGCCATGTAGTCCCACGGGCCCAGCCCCGCCTCTATGACAACGTCAAGGCATCCATTGGCCAGGAGTCCGAATGAGTAGCAACCTCCTCCAAGTCGATGCATTGCAGCGCGGCGCACGATCTCAGCAAATTTCGGATAGTCGTCGTCGCTGAAGTCGTAGGGCGAGGTTGCGGCAAGCCGGGCCGCGCACTTACGCTGGCCGGCCTTCCGTTCATGCTTGTGCCGCTTGACGTGCCGTTCCAGCGCTCTCCCGTGGCTGGCGTCTCGATAATCCCGATCTTCGGTACCTGTTGATCGAGAAGTGCAATCAATGAACCGAATAGCGGAAATCCCATCAGAAACGGCTTTGTCCCGTCAATAGGATCAAGCAGCCACGTGTACCGCGCGGTACCTTCAGAGCCAAATTCCTCACCGCAGATAGCATGTTCTGGAAAACTGGCATCGATCATTTCGCGCATTACCCTTTCCACTTCCCTGTCAGCAAGGGTGACGGGAGACTTGTCTTCCTTTGAGTCGAATGGCAACGCGGTACGAAAATAGCTCAGTGAAACGGCTCTCGCGACATTCGCAAGTTTCTCCGCGAGCGTCAGGGCTTCTTCGTAAAATTCAAAGTCCATGAAGGGGTTTCGCGTACAAACGGTCTAAGACAGGAACGGGTCAAAATTCGCAGCGCGGCAGCCCCTTGAATCTCGAGGTGCCGTGTCAGCCTACAAACTCTATTTCGCGCGTGGCCCTCCACCCTACCGGATTGCCGACCCGTACGACAATTCCACGAAGGCATCCCTCCTGCGGGAACACGGCGCAGTCTGGAATGATGGCAGCGAGATGATGCCGGAGCGCGGGTCACCTACACAAAACCCACATTACCCACGGCATGACGGTTCGTTCGTTTGTCGCCAGGAACGCGGGCCGCACGCTGCCGGGAAGCAGGAAAAACCCGACGTGACGCTCTGGAATCATCCGTTTGAGGCGCTTTCCAACCAGCGCACGTACAATGCCATCAGCTCAGATTGAGTGGCGATATGTAGCTTCGCGTAAGCATTCTTGCGGTGGCTTTTCACCGTCGTTATCGCGATGTTCAGTCTCAGGCTGATTGATACGGACGAGTGCCCCTGAAGAATCAGCCGAATCACCTCTATCTCACGCGCAGACAATAAGTCCTTTCCGAACGATTCAAATGCCACATTGACAGCGTTGTCGTGAGGGAGCGTGGCATCACGGACGAAACATGCCCAGTTCGCGCGAACAACCGCAGAGACGAACGGCTCCATCGCTTCGAGACTGGAAACCTCCTGCGCACCAAAACCCGATAACGAACTGGGTCGGAGAAAGCTCACCTCGGCCATGGCCCCGTCTGGGAGCTGGACGAGAAGCAATAGCTCCTCTCGCTGCTCGGGCCACCCACGGGTGATGTAACGCATTTCCTCTTTTTCAGACCACGCCGCGGGGACACTCTTGAACGACTGGGAAATCGGATATTCCTTAGGCACCAGATCCTTCATCCGGTACGCGCCCGGCTCGATGCCGTCCAGATATGCCTGATAGCATGGACTCAGCACGTACGACAACTCGACAAAGTTGGTCAGGCCTTCCCGATAGGGTGTATCGCCGAATGTATCGAATAGCAGCACAGGACGCGTCTTTCCACGATAGGCGACAATCGAAACCATCTCGAACGCCAGATTCATATTCAGCAGCTGGAATGCCGCAGCATATGATCTCTCGCTACCGACAAAATCGATTGCCTCGCCAATCCACGAAAATTCGGGTCCGGGCTCGGAAAGGTTGATCGACATAAACCGCCTTCAAGTTCCTGTGGGACATGACGCGTGGCCCCAATCTTACGGCAGTGTCCGCCCGACGATGGACACCCGCCCGACAACCCGCGCCCGCGTTCTCGGCCAGCTTTAATCCAGCACTGCCGCGGTGATGACCACCTCGACCGTACAACCTGGAACAGCCAATTTACCCTCGACCGTAGCACGTGGAGGAGGATCGCTTCGACTAACCCATGCATCCCACGCGATGTTCATCGCGGGAAAATCCGCAATGTCCGCGACAAATATCTGCGCAAAAAGAATCTGATGCTTGTTGCTACCCGCCTCTTCAAGCAGGGACTCGATGGTCTCCAGGATGCTCGCGGTCTGCGCTGTGACATCCAGATTGGGTTCTTCTGCGACTTGCCCCGCGAGCCGGACCACTCCCTGATGAACGCTGGCAGCAGACATCCTCGGGCCGGGATGGAGACGTTTTACAACCATGATGATAACCTCAATGTCTAAATGACTCTAGCAAGTCCAGGTGGTGGATCTCGGACTACTTCAATGCCCCAGTGAGGAACTTTGCCAGCCTCTCACTTTTTGGACTTCCGAATATCTCGGTTGGCCGGCCGCGCTCTTCCACAAGCCCCTGATGAAGGAACATCACTTCGCTCGAGACTTCCTTCGCGAACGCCATCTCGTGTGTCACTACCACCATCGTTCGCCCTTCCTTGGCGAGTTCCTTCATGACCGAAAGCACTTCGCCAACGAGTTCGGGATCGAGTGCAGATGTGGGCTCGTCAAACAACAGTACCTCCGGGTCGACGGCAAGTGCCCTGGCGATCGCGACGCGCTGTTGCTGCCCACCGGACATGTGTGACGGGTACATATCAGCAACCTTGTCCGGATCCAGCTTCACCTTCCGGAGCACGTCGAGTGCACGTTCATGCGCCTCCTTGCGCGAACGCTTCTGCACCCTGATCGGTGCCAGCATCAGGTTCTCGATTACTGTCAGATGTGACCAAAGGTTGAAGTGCTGAAAGACCATCGCCAGCCGCGTACGCATCTTTTCTAGCTGGCCGTGGTTGACCGGCACGATACCGTCGCGTGTTTCTTTCGTCTGCAGTTCCTCACCGTTCAGCCGGATCACGCCGGCATTTGGCCGCTCAAGCATGTTGATGCAGCGCAGGAATGTACTCTTCCCTGATCCGCTCGAGCCGATGATGCTGATGACATCGCCCTTCTTGGCATCTAGCGAAACGCCTTTGAGAACCTCGTGTGGGCCATATCGCTTGTGTACGTTTTCAACCGAAAGTGCATTCATGATCGTTACTCGTGTTCTGATTAATACTGTCGCGCATCCTGGAATTTGGCCGCGGACGAGCTTGCAGACTTGACCGCAACGCCCTGCGAGCCGCGCGGCCGGACGTGAGCCATGTATCGTTTCTCCAAAGTGCGGAAGATTCTCAGAATCGCAAATGTGCACAAGCTATAGAGCACGAGCGCGAACAGGTAGGGCTCGAATGGCGCCGCATACTGCATGCTGATTGCGCGTGCAACGCCCCCCAGGTCGAGCAGCGTAATGCCGGAGGCCAACGCTGTTCCGTGCAGGGTAAAAACAACCTCGTTGCAGTACGCCTGCATCGCACGACGCAGCGCACTCGGGTAAATGACATATCGAAGACGAGCCCACTTGCTCATCCCGATCGCCACAGCCGCCTCCACCTCCCCGGGCGGCGTAGCCTTGAGCGCGCCAGCGAAAATTTCGCAGGTGTATGCTGCAGTGTTCAGTCCGAATGCAAGCCATGCGCAGACGTACGCCTCCTGGAGGTAGCTCCAAAGCCAGCTCTCGCGGATGAATTCGACTTCAGCAAGTCCGTAGTAGATGACATACATCTGGACGAGGAGTGGACTTCCTCGAAAGATATATGTGAAAAACCAAACGGGTGTTGACAGCCAACGCGAGTTCGATATGCGCATTACCGCGAGCGGCAGTGCCAGCACAAGCGCGAACGCCAGCGAGATCAAGAGAAGCTGTACGGTCAACCACAAACCCGCGGTGACTTCGCCGTCTGTCCACAAAAACAGGCGAAGATTGTCCAGAACAATATTGAAGTTCACAGAATCACCTCTCGAACTCCGAGCGAGAATTTCATGTTGAGTCGTCGCAGGATCCAGAGCGAGACAGTCGTGAGAGCGAGATAGACCGCACCGGCGATACAGAAGAACAGGAGGATGTGGTGTGTGGCGCGTCCGGCCGCGGTCGAGAGGAAAACCAACTCGTTCAAACTCACCATGGAAGTGATTGCGGAGGCCTTTACGAGCGCGAGCCAATTGTTGCTCAAACCGGGGATGGCGAATCGCATCATCTGCGGGTAGAGGATGCGAAAAAGCACCGTTCGCTTGCGCAACCCAAATGCGTAACCGGCTTCGAGTTGGCCAGCCGGTACTGACAGCATCGCGCCTCGAAAAGTCTCCGCGACATATCCACCGTAGACCGCCCCGAGAATTATCACGCTCGCCATATAGGAGTCGATGTCGATCGAACGTCCTGGAGATACTTTGTTTACTGCATAGTTGAGTGCGGCTTGGCCACCATAATACAAGAACAACAGCCACACAAAGTCGGGCGCACTTCGGGCGAGCGACGTGTACAGCGACGCGATTGTATTCAGGACGCGATTTGGCGCGGACTTACACATGGCTGCCACGAGCCCCAGAACAACTGCAACAAGCAACGAAACCAATGCGACGTTGATCGTTGTCATGGCACCAACAGCAATCGCGTGAGCGTATCCATAAAGCATCAGACATCTCCACAAACAATGGGGAAGGGAGTCGCCGCAGAATGCGGCAACTCTCCCTCCCTCTCCAGCTTTCACACTGGAGTCAAGGACTCGGCGCGTCAGGTGCCCGAATAGATATCGAAATTGAAGTAGCGCTTGGCTATGCGATCATATTCTCCGCTCGCGCGGATTGCGTTGATGGCACCGTTGAGACGATCGCGGAGCTGAGAATCGTCCTTGCGTACGCCGATCGCGATGCCGGCGCCGAAGTACTGTGAGTTTGTGACCGGCTTTCCGGTGAAGGCGAAGCCAGTACCTTGCGGCTGGTTGAGGAAGCCGGTAGCGAGCATCGTGCTATCCGCCATCACGGCGTCGAGGCGACCGGAAGCGAGATCTGTCAAGGCATCCTCATCTGACGGATAGGTAACGACCTTTGCGCCCGCTGGTGCGAGGACCGCCTTCGCAAACGATTCGTGAGGACTCGAACGCTGCATCCCGACTTTCTTGCCCTTCAGCGTCTCCGGTCGGGTGGGATCAAATGAAGAGCCTGAACGGGCGACCATGCGAGACGCAACGCTGTAGTACTTCTCGGTGAACGAAATCTTCTCTCGGCGCTCCGCTGTGTCGGTCATCGACGACATGATTGCGTCGAATTTGTTGCTCATGAGTGCCGGAATCATGCCATCCCAATTCTGGACGACCCACTCACACTTCGCCTTGAGCTGAGCGCAAAGTGCATTACCGATATCGACGTCAAAGCCTCTAGGCTTTCCGTCCGTGCCCATTTCGTTAAACGGAGGAAATGCACCTTCGACTCCCATACGGATCACACCGGTTCCCTGAGCGTGGGCCGTTGTCATCAATACGGATGCAACAAGTGCCAGCATCGTTGCGGACCTTTTCATCTCTTGTCTCCTAGCTTGCCTCAATATGGACATACAACCAAAATTCGCCTACAAACTACGCTCAAAGCACTGGTTTTCAGACCTTCTCGCGATCCTTCTATCTCCGGTACTGAACTACGGCAGCACGAGTGGCTACAGTCTCGTACAGCCTCTGCGCCCTCTTGTTCGTTTCGTCCGTCTGCCAGTACGTGCGATAACATTCGCGGACATCTGCTTCCTGGAAGGCCTTTTCAAGAAGCTGACGCGCCACACGCTGCCCTCTTGCGCCCTCCGATACAAAGACGTCCTCGATCAGGCAATTCCACGTCGCTGCCCAGCTTGAACGATGGAAGAGATAGATCACAAACCCTGTTATCTGACCTGCCCCGTCCTCGCTGACGGCGCACTGATGATCTCCACCCTGCGTCGTGATCCGATCCCACGTCGCCTCCGTGACTCGCGTCGGAACATCCGTCTGATAAAACTGTAGATAGGAGTTCCAGAGTGGCAGCCATTGCTCATAGTCCGAACTAACGGCTGCTCGTACAGTTACCTTTTGCATACCTTTGCCTTCGTGCTAACGAGGTTTTCAGTCCGGTCGTTACTGACGTCTTGCAGCGACGCTCTCAGGCTCACCACCTATTCCCGGGAAATGAGCAGAGAAACCAATGCCTCCGAACAGCAAAAGGCATGGCTTCTCAGTAAAGTTCCTGACTTGCCGTAGCATCGGCGCAGGAAAGCACCTCGCGAATGTGTTTCAGGCCGCTCATTCGCGTACGGAGCGAGCGGCGATTGAATTACAGTTGCTCGCGTATGGCGGCCGAGATACCCGCCAGACCCTTTCGGAGTTCATCCTCCGTCGGCCATGCAAAGCCGATGCGCATGTGCAGCTTTGACATTTCGAACCAGTTTCCGGCGCCGACATACGTATGGTGGTTCTGCAGCAACGACCGATAGAATTCGTCAGCGTCAAAAGTTGACGGCACTTTCAGGCGCGGGAAGCAAACGACTCCGCCTTGGGGCTCCACCCACTCGACGTAGGGATCCGAGTTGACCCAGTCGCGGGTGATTCCCAAATGACGGAGGTTCCTCTTGTTGCTCTCGGCCAGCCAGCTATCGCGCTCCTTGAGAACCGCGAGACCGATCGCTTCATCGACCACCGACCCGCAAATACCGATTTGTTCCTTGGCCGCGAGAAATAGTCGGTAGAGTGCCGGGCTGCGCGTCGTGAGCCAGCCGAGGCGGATACCCGGAGTGCCGTACGCTTTTGACAAGGACGAGACCGAAATGAAACGATCGCTGATGGTTGCTGCGGCTGGATACGGCGTACCGTAGGTGAGATCTCGATACGTCTCATCAACAAGCACAAGGCAGTCGTGCTTGTCGGCGATCGCCTTGAGGCCAACGATTTCGTCCCACGTCATCATCGTGCCAGTCGGATTGTGCGGGCACGTCACGCTGATGTATGCCGTGTTCGGGCGTACTGCACGTTCGATTGCTTCGAGGTCCACCTTGAAGCCTTCCTCGAACTTCAGGTCGATGTACGTCGTTTCGCAACCGATCGCGCGCGGCGTCTCGATATTCGTCGCGTAGTTCGGGCGCACGACGACGAGGTGCGAATCCTTGTCCAGCAGGGACGTGGCGATGATGAACAGGGCACCCGCAGCGCCGTTGCAGATCAGGACGTCATCAGCCGTGACAGATTGGGCGCCGCTTTGTTTCGCGATAAGCTCTCGAAGCTGCTTGTCGCCGCGATGCTCGCCGTACAGCAGAACGAGATCATCAAGGTTCTCGACGTTGAAATCGCGGAACTTCCGGTCCGAGATCGAGCTCTCCGACAAGTTGTACTTGATCTTCTCGTAACCCAGTTCTTCCGGCGACTCCTCTTCGAGGATCATGCGCACGTATTTCATAAAATCTTCCCGTTAGTTTGTGAATCAGACCGATGCCCGCTCTTCGAGCCAACTGCATGGCGTTCGAATAATCTTTACCGGACAGAATTCTTAGCTCCATCCCCCCAAAGGAGGAGCCGAGATCTCAGGTACAGGGTCGAGCAGGACGAGTAAAAGCACCGTTGCGTGGCCTGCATCCATGGCACACCAATTCAACGGACGTAAACCTAATGCAGGCTTCAGCGGTACGCCGTGTAAACGCAACTCTTCGCCTGGTGTCCAGCGATGAGACCGGCAGAACGCAAACGTGTTAGCCCTTCATGTGCGGATACCGATAGTCCGTTGCCGGGACGTAGGTCTCCTTGACTGTGCGAGGCGATACCCAACGCAAGAGGTTGAGAATCGAGCCAGCCTTGTCGTTAGTCCCACTGCGGCGGGCGCCGCCGAAGGGTTGCTGTCCAACGACCGCGCCCGTCGGTTTGTCGTTCACGTAGAAGTTACCCGCGGCAAATCTAAGACCAGCGCTCGCTTCATTGATCGCTGCCCTGTCGGTCGCGAACACCGCACCGGTGAGCCCGTACGGGGTGGTTTCGTCGACGAGCTTGAGAATTTCAGGCCACTCTTCATCGCGGTACGCATACACAGACAGGACCGGCCCGAAAATCTCCTCCTGCATCGTGACAAATCGAGGATCACGAACCTCAATGACCGTAGGTGACACAAAGTAGCCCTTTCGGGCGTCGCACTGCCCGCCGGCGAGGATGGACGCCTCACCGGAACGCCTGGCCGTGTCGATATAGCCATTGATTCGCTCGTATGCACGCTGATCGATTACAGCGCCCATGAAGTTCGAGAGATCCCGCACATCCCCCATCTTCAAAGTCGAAAGATCGTCGAGGAGTCGCGCCTTGACCTGCGGCCAGAGCGATGCCGGGACATATGCACGCGACGCTGCGCTGCACTTTTGCCCCTGGTATTCGAATGCGCCTCGGAGCAAGGCGGTGCTCAGGGCGTTCGCGTCTGCCGACGCATGAGCAAGAACGAAGTCCTTTCCGCCCGTTTCACCAACCAGCCGGGGATAGCTTCGATATTTCGGAAGGTGCTCCGAGACGGAACGCCAGAGGTTGTCGAACACCGCAGTCGAGCCAGTGAAATGGAGGCCCGCAAATGAAGGTGAGCCAAGCGCGACAGACGACACCGTCTTCGCGTCCCCTGGGACAAAATTGATGACCCCAGGCGGGAGCCCCGCCGCCTCGAGCAGTTGCAGAACATAGTAGTTGCTGAGCGCGGCGGTGGCTGCCGGCTTCCATAGCACGGAGTTCCCCATCAGCGCAGGGGCACAGGCCAGGTTGCCGCCGATGGCCGTGAAGTTGAAGGGGGTAACCGCGTAAACGAAGCCCTCGAGCGGCCGGTACTCCAGAGCGTTTCGCGCACCAGCAGCGGAGATTGGTTGCACCTCCTGCAGCTCTCGCGCAAAATGGACATTCCACCGCAGGAAATCGATCAGTTCACACGCCGAGTCGATCTCGGCCTGATGCACGGTCTTGCTCTGACCCAGCATTGTCGCGGCGTTCAGTTTGTGACGCCACGGCCCCGAGAGCAGATCAGCGGCCCGCAGAAACACCGCTGCGCGCTCCTCCAGCGACCAGTTGGACCACTCCAGTTGACTTTCCCGATGCGACTGGATGGCCGCCTGCACGTTGTCTGTCGATGCCTGCTGCACGTTTGCGAGCAGGTGATGATGATCGTGGGGACATGTTACAGGCAGCCGTTCTCCCCCCCCAATTCGCTTGCCATTGACGATAACCGGAATATTTACGACCTCTGCGGCCTGACGCACGAGTTCACTTTCGAGCGCGGCGCGCTCCGGTGAACCCGGAGCATAGGTGAGGATAGGTTCATTCTGTACGTGCGATACCATAAGGCTCGTCTCCAATTCTCTGGAAGTTCAAAGGAATTGAAAACGTATCCAATACCAGCGTCTCCAGCCATCCTTCCAAGGGATGAGCACGTTGCCGCTGGCGCTTCCACGACAGCACCCGACAGTACAGGAGTGCGATTCAGCTGCAGCGAGCAGAAGGCGCCTCCATTTCCAGTCCGACTTTTGATGCGAATGGACGTTCGTTTTCCTGCACCACGCGTTGAAGTGCGCCCTTCCGGCCTCTCCCGACCAACGTCGCGCGGTGTTCGCCTGCTACCCGGTAATCCCGTCCGCGTTTTCCGGGCGCTTGCGGCGCCGCCAACATCGCGGCACGCCCGGATGAACGCTTTTGCCGAGAGCGGGGTCGGTCAGCGGTCTCGCTGCAGACATACCATCGAGTGGCTTACGGCATACCGATTGGAGGCTGGATTTTTTGTCCTCACTTGAGCGATTTCGTGGACAGTTTTTGCAGATTTCCGACTTCCGCGTGCACACAAAGCAAAGCTTTCGCTACCTCCTGCCGATAGACTGTTACGCATGCTCAACGCAATGCGTCAACCATGCTCACCATCTACAGTACCGATCATCTCCTGCATCACGGCGTGGAGCTGAAGGACGGGGCCGTCACAAGCTCGTTCGAACAACCGCTGCGTGCGGAAACCGTGCTCGCCCGTGTCGAGTCATCCCACCTCGGCGACGTCATTTCGCCCCGGTCGTTCGCCACGAGCCAATACTGCAAAGTGCATACTCCACGCTATGTCGCGTTTCAGGAACACGCATGGAGCGAGTGGTTGGAAACCGGACGGACATGTCAGGCTCTGCCGCTCGTCTGGCCAACGCCCGCGATGCCTTCGGCCGCAATGATGCCCTCCTACATTGATGGCAAGCTCGGCTTCTTTGCGATGGATGCTGGCGCGCCGATCAACGCCGGCACGTGGACCGCGGTGCGCGGAAGCGCGAATTCGGCGCTGACCGGCGCGGAAGTGTTGGCAAACGGGGCGCGTGCTGCCTTTGCCTTATGCCGGCCACCGGGCCACCACGCTGGCCGCGAATACATGGGCGGTTATTGTTATTTAAACAACGCGGCCATTGCCGCGCAGCATGCTATCGAGTGCGGCGCACGACGTGTAGCGATCATCGACGTCGACTTCCATCACGGAAACGGTACGCAGGACGTCTTCTATGATCGCCCGGACGTGCTGTTCACGTCGATCCACGGAGAACCGTCTGTGTCTTACCCCTAATTCTCAGGGTATGCCGAGGAACGGGGCACCGGCGCAGGCGAAGGGTTCAATCTGAACTTGCCCCTGCCGAAAGGCACGGTCTGGAACGGTTACGAGGAAGCCTTGCGCCATGCGTGCTCGGCGATCGCGACCCACTCGGCCGATGTGCTCGTCGTCTCACTTGGTGTCGACACCTTCGAGGGCGATCCGATTAGCCACTTTCTGTTGCGCACACAAGACTATCCGCGCATCGGCGAAGCGCTCGGCCGTTTGGGCGTCCCGACGCTGTTTGTGATGGAGGGCGGGTATATGGTCGATGAAATCGGCGTCAATGCCGTCAACGTACTGCTCGGTTTCGAGGGCATATCTTGATCGAGCCAGTGCGAACCTGCTCGATGCCGCCACGTTCACGGCATTGAATCCTCACGGCAGCAGCAGTCCAACACGACCAAGCTCATGTCAACAGCTCCAGATTATCCAAGGGGGACTGGTGACTATGCCCCGTCCCTGCGACCGAAGTTGCCTTGCAGGCCACCAAATCAGGTCCATCTTGTTTGCACCTTTACATAGGAAGTCCCAATGACTCGCTTCATAGACGTCCCTACCATGTCCCGACTCATCGCGACTGTAGGTCTACAGGAATTCATCGGGGAACTCGCCGATACCATCCGCCATGATTTCGTAAACTGGCCTGAATTCGAAAAGTCGGCGCGTGTCACCAGTCACTCCGAGATCGGAGTAATCGAGTTGATGCCGGTGTCCAACGCGCAGCGCTACGCCTTTAAATACGTCAACGGGCACCCGAAAAACACGCAACGCGGGATGTACACGGTCATGGCCTTCGGCGTACTGGCTGATGTTGACACGGGCTATCCAATTCTGCTGTCCGAACTCACCGTGGCCACGGCACTGAGAACCTGCGCAACGTCGCTCATCGCTGCGCGCGCGCTTGCGCGGCCAGACGCGAGGCGGATGGCTCTGATCGGCAACGGTGCCCAGAGTGAATTCCAGGCGCTTGCCTTTCATAGTCATCTCGGCATCGAGGAGATCGTCGCCTACGACGTCGATACGCTCGCGACCGAAAAGTTAATTCGCAACCTCGCTAACTTTCCGTCGCTGAAGATCACGCGTGCGAACTCAACCTCGGAGGCAGTTCGCGGTGCCGACATCGTGACGACCGTGACGGCCGACAAGGCGTACGCGACTATCCTGACGCCCGAGATGATCGAGCCCGGTATGCACATCAACGCCGTAGGCGGCGACTGCTCGGGGAAAACGGAGTTGCACGCCGAAGTGCTTCGCGCAGGCAGCGTGTTCGTCGAGTACGAGCCGCAGACACGTATTGAAGGCGACATCCAGCAGATGCCCGCGGACTTTCCAGTCACCGATCTCTGGCGTGTCCTTGCCGGTAGCAAACCGGGTCGAGAGAACACAGCCCAGGTCACCATCTTCGACTCAGTTGGCTTCGCGCTCGAGGACTACTCCACGCTGCGTTACGTTCATGCGCAGGCCGAAGAGCTCAACTTTGGGACCGGCGTGGAACTCGTGCCGTGGAATGAGCACGACGACGATCGAAATCCAAAGGATCTGTTCCGCTACATGCGTGGCGCGAAGTCCCGAAAGGCTGTTCGCCGGATCGCGTGATGCGTGCGTGGATCGAGAGCGCCTGAGCTGTGCGACGCTCACCAAGGACGCGTCGCATCATCCGGCAACGGATTGGCAAGAATATGAAAAAGCTGAATATTGCAATCAAACGGTGTGCTGCCAAAGGGGCGAAACAGACACCATTAGAGAATACGCAACGAATCGGAGAGACAGTCAACACATGCTTACGGTGAGTAATCAATGAATACATGTGAACGTTTACCGGAGATCATATTGGGCAAGGTGCCTGAGTTCGTGAACTCCTCCGAGTATCGGGATCGGATCTCCATCAAGATAGGGACGCGAATGAATTCAAAGTAACGCATGTCGGCTACTCCGTAAGTGTGAGTGAATTTGAATTTATTCAAGTAATCGGCAGTCCTGCCGTTTACCACGTGAGTTGCGTCCGTTCGGCAACCACTTTCGCTCTTTCAATCGGGAGTCGCTGTCATGTTTTCCACAATTCGCGCTCGGATTCTAGGCGCATCGGTTTTAATCGTCGCGCTTGCGCTTGCCGTAAGCACGTTGGTCACTTGCATCATCGCCAAGTCGTACAATGACGATGCGATTGATCGCAACCTTGAGGCGATCGCCAGCGCACACGCAGTTGGCATCAGTGATTGGGTAGCGATTCGGAGCCGCATGGTTTCATCGTTGCAAGAGGCTGCACTCGCGACGGACCCGTTGCCAGCATTCCGACAGGTTGCCGCTGCAGGCGGCTTCGGAGAAGTTTATGTCGGCTATGCCGACAAGGGATTCAAGACGACCGGTGACATAAAGTCTGTTCCCGCCGGATATGATCCAACCGCGCGACCATGGTATGAGAAGGCTGCAAAAGTCGGCAAACCGGTAGTCACGCTGCCATATGTCGACGCAAGCTCCGGGCTTCTCGTAGTGACGTTCGCCGTACCGATCGTGCGTGATGGTGTACTCAAGGGCGTAGTGGCTGCGGATGTCTCAATGGAAAGTGTCATCGCGAACGCGAAGTTGATCCATCCGACACCGGCGAGCTTCGGCATGTTGATCGACAGCGGAGACCATATCGTCGCGCACCCCGATCCGAAGCTGACGCAGAAATCGGTAGCTGAGGTGTCGCCGGACCTCGCCGGCATCGCGCCGGCTTCAATCGCGAGCGCTCGCGCACCATTTGAAATACGCGTCGACGGCCTCCCGAAACTTGTCCGCGTGCAGCCTATACTGGGCACCGATTGGTATGTGCTAGTGGCGCTTGATAAAGGCGAGGCGACGGCGGGAACACGCTCGCTACTCACTGCCTCCTTGGTGACACTCATCGTGATCGTTGGCATTGCGTCGGTGGTCGTTGGGGCGACTACTGCGAAGGCGTTTCGCCGCCTGAAGGAAGTGCACAGAGCAATGGCATCCATCGGTTCGGGCACCGGCGATCTCACACAACGCTTGCCAGACGGGGGGAGCGATGAAGTTGGAGACATCGCACGCTCGTTCAATAGTTTCGTCGACAAGCTGAGCGATGTCATACGACAGATCCGCGACGCTAGCGAATCAGTAAGCATGGCCAGCGGTGAGATTGCGGCCGGCAATCAGGATCTGTCGTCACGAACCGAATCCGCAGCGGCAAGCCTCGAGGAAACCGCTGCGTCGATGGAGGAGATTACCGCCTCGGTCGCGCAATCCGCCGCCGCTGCCGGCCAGGCCGAGCTGCGAGCAACAGACGCGTCGAAGATTGCGTCTCACGGCGGCGCGGTTGTTTCAGATATGGTCACAACAATGGGGCGGATCGAGGAGGCATCGGCACGCATAGGAGACATCATCGGCGTGATCGACGGCATTGCGTTCCAGACCAACATTCTTGCGTTGAACGCAGCGGTTGAAGCTGCGCGAGCCGGCGAACAAGGGCGCGGGTTCGCGGTTGTCGCGCAGGAGGTGCGTAGCCTAGCACAGCGCAGCGCGCAAGCTGCACGTGAAGTGAAAGTCCTGGTGGAATCGACAGTCGCGAGTGTTGAAGCGGGTTCCGGTCAGGTACGGCACGCGGGAGAAACGATGCGCGAGATCGTGACCAACGTAGCAAACGTGACGGCGATCATTTCTGAAATCACGCAGGCCACAAATGAGCAAGCCCGCGGCATCGTGGAAGTCGATCGGGCAGTTACCCAACTTGACGAAATGGTACAACAGAACGCCGCACTTGTTGAGCAATCAACCGCTGCTGCGGCCGCATTGAAGACCCAGGCGGACACCCTCGCGTCAACGGTAGGGCAGTTTAAGGTGTGATGCAAACGGCGGTGGCTTCCCTCTTGGCACCGGAAGCCGCCTCGTTCGCGCGCGATCCCACAACAGCGGGTGAATATCCCGAAGCCCATCTGAACGACTTCAGCGGAAACGCTGCTGGTCGAAAAATTTGCGTGCGATAACGCGGTCTACGCACCGCAGCCGCACGCGCATTGCCTGCAGTTGCCCTAGGATCAAAAAGCTACTGCACTTCGGTTCCAACATTGGTGACAAGCGTGGCGCCGCAATCTACACCCTTGGCACCAGCAAGGCGAACGACGTCGATCTGTAGTGCTGTCGAACCAGCCCGTTCCGAGCGATATCCGACGCGCGGGTCTCTCGGTGACCACGAAGATCTTTTACTTGGAGCACTGCACCAGAAGCAGCCATCGAACCTCATAACCCGCGAAGCGCAACCATCGGATCACACGGCGATCGCAGCGTTGCTGCGCCAACTCGGCTACGAGGCACCGCGGCACTGATCCTCGAGAAAAGACACTCGCGCTTTGGGTCCGCTGAGTCTTATCGTGCGCCCATGGTCGGCCTCCCCGGCAGCCATCAGAACGTCTGCCAGTCACGCTCTGTTGCGACGCCAGATGATCCGGCGGCTGCGGTCTCCATTGGGAGACGCGGTGTGCGACGGGCTGATAGCGGCTTCGCCAGCTTCGTCACAGCGGCCACGGCCGGCGCTCGGCCGGCTGTCACGATAGGGGATGCGCCTGCTGATCCCGTGTCGCCAACCTTGAAGACCGCTACGGCT
This sequence comes from Paraburkholderia guartelaensis, assembly GCF_004353905.1. Lineage (GTDB taxonomy): Bacteria > Pseudomonadota > Gammaproteobacteria > Burkholderiales > Burkholderiaceae > Paraburkholderia > Paraburkholderia guartelaensis. The sequence goes on from NZ_SMOD01000039.1 coordinate 20,801, forward strand.
TGGCGCAGTGCCTGCGCCTGCTGGTCCATTGCCTGCGCCGCAGCGGACGCTTCTTCGACCAGCGCCGCATTCTGCTAGGTCACCTCATCCATCTGGGTGACCGCGGTATTGACCTGCTCGATGCCGGCGCTCTGCGCTTCCGATGCCGATGCGATTTCGCCCATGATGTCTGTCACGCGCTTCACCGACTGGACGACTTCGCCGATCGTGCTCCCCGCTTCCTCGACGAGTTTCGAGCCGCTGTCGACCCGCGTGACCGACTCGCCGATCAGCTCCTTGATCTCATTGGCCGCCGCAGCGCTGCGCTGCGCGAGCGTGCGAACTTCGCCAGCCACGACCGCAAACCCGCGTCCCTGTTCACCGGCCCGGGCCGCCTCGACCGCGGCATTCAGCGCAAGGATGTTGGTCTGAAACGCGATTCCTTCGATCACGCTGATGATCTCGGCGACCTTGGCCGAACTTTCGGAGATCCCGTGCATCGTGTCGACCACGCGTCCGACCACTTCGCCGCCGCGCCGCGCGAATTCTGACGCCGTGCTGGCCAGCACGGTTGCCCGTTTCGCGTTGTCCGCGTTCTGACGCACTGTGCTCGTCAGCTCTTCCATGCTCGCGGCGGTCTCCTCGAGCGATGCGGCCTGCTCTTCGGTTCGAAACGACAGATCCAGGTTGCCGCCTGCAATCTGGCTCGATGCGGTAGCGATGGTGTCGGTGCCGAGGCGCACTTCTCCAACGATTTGCTTCAGGCGTTCGTTCATGTCCTTGAGGGATTGCAGCAGTTGTCCGGCCTCGTCATTGGATTGCACCAGGATGCGGCTCGTCAGATCGCCGGCGGCAACTGTCTGGGCAATTCGCACCGCATCACGTAAGGGCTCTGTTATCGAGCGCGTGACGGCATAAGCCAGGCCGATCCCGATCAGCAAAGCCGCAATACCCAATCCGACCATCACGTTACGAGCAGAGTCGACGTCTTGTCTGGCTTGCGCCCCGCCTTCTTCCACCAGTTTTTTCTGGAAATCCACCAGCGCTGTGATGTGTTCCTGGAGGACGTCCAACAAAGGAAGCGTTTCGCTGCGCATTGTGCTGGCTGCCTCGTCGCGCTTATCCTGCCCCAACAACTGCGCGACCTTGCTAAATGAAGCCCGGTACGCGGCGTGGGATTCCTTGATCTGTGCCAGCATGGCTCTCCCTTCCGGACTTTTAACCAGCTGGTCGAGCGTTTCGAGCGCCTCCTCGGTGGTCTTCCTGTTGACCGCGATCTCTTGATTAATCGACGCTACTTTGTCCTTGTCGCTCGCGATGAATAGCTCCATCGTCCGGCGCGCATTGGCGCGCGTCATCGCATTGACGGTCTGCGCTGCGTCCGCTTTCGCCCACCGCTTGTGGTTGATGTCGTCGTTGATATCGCCGATGCTGGTCAATCGATTCAGTCCGACCACAATCAACATCACCATGAGCGTCAAGACGAGCCCGAAGCTCGCGCCCAAACGCATGCCGATCTTTATATTTTTAAAATTCGCCAACATTATTTTGATATCTTAATTAAATTGAAGCGATTCAGCTGCCAATTATGACCTGTGCGCAGCGCCTCCAGCGACACCCGAAACCCACATCCCGAGGATGATCGGTGAATGTCGTGACGCCAGAGTGTCCACCACTCATCGCTGACGAAGTCGCGCGGAACGCGGGCTATTGCGGACATGCGGCCTCCGCTCGGGACAGCCATTGCGTCACTTCGTGTGCCGGCATCGCGCGGCTGATCGGGCAGCCCCGTATCGCATCGCAACCAAGCTTGCGCAGGGGCGCTGTCATGTTGCCGGGGTGTTCGCGTAACAGGATGTGATGACGACGAGAACGAAATCGCTTTATCACGGCCACCAGTTTCCGGCGGCGGTCATCAGCCACGCGGTGCGCTAGTACTTCCGGTTCCAGCTCAGCCTGCGCAATATCGAAGAGTTGCTGTTCGAGCGCGGAGTGACGCTCAGCTACGAGACGATTCGCCGCTGGTGCGAGAAGTTCGGCGCGGGCTTTGCCCACCGGGTCAAAGCGGCGCGCCGCAAGCCGGGTAGCACGTGGCACCTCGATGAGATGTTCGTCACACTGCGTCGCGAACCGTTCCTGCTGTGGCGAGCAGTTCACGAGCACGGCGCCGAACTCGACATCGTGCGGGCAAAAGCAGCACGACAAAACTGCAGCCAACCGTTTCTTCAAGCGTGTGCTGCGCTCGAACCCGGTGCCAAGCAAGATCGTCACCGATCAATTGCGCAGCTATCCGGCGGCGAAAGCGAACATCCCAGAGCTGCTCAACGTGAAGCATGTGTTCGTCAAGACTGCGACCCGTGTCAACAACCGAGCGGAGAATAGCCATCAGCCCACACGGGAGCGCGAGAGGCGCATGCGAGGCTTTCGCGGCCCGAAGCGTACGCAGGCCTTCCTGTTGAGCTTCGGACCGATCCGGCAGCACTTCGCACTGAAGCGACATTTGCTGCGTGCTTCTCTCTATCGCAAACGCCTCGCGGCCCGGTTCGTTGCGTGGCGCGCGTTTGCCAATGTCACCCACGAAGTCAGCCAAGTTGACAGTGCCCAGTTGGAGCCTAGAGTATGTGCGCTCTGCGGCTCCGACTGAAGCGTCCGTTCGTTGCCCTCAAATATCAGCGCACGTAACTTGCACCGTTGATGTCCAGCACGGCGCCGGTCATCGACGGACCGGCGTCCAACGCCAGATAAGCGATGGCCGACGCCACCTCTTCCGGACTTGCGGCACGGCCGAGTGGAATGTCTGCGGCGACCCCTGCAGGGCCGCGTTCAGCCAGCCAGTCAGTGGCCATATCGGTGGCTACAAACCCAGGGCAAACGGCAAAGGCGAGAATCTCCTCGGCTGCATAGCCGCGGGCAATGGTCTTGGTTATGCCCACCATGCCGGCCTTGGCCGCGGCGTAATGCCATTGGTCAGGAGGATCGCCGCGATATGCGGCGCGGCTGGCGACGTTGACGATGCGCCCGCTCCGCTGCTGTGCATTGCCAATGCAGAACGGCCTGTCGGCAAAGATCGGCGCTTGCCTGCAGGTTGACCTGCAGGCCTCGCGCCCAGACCTTCCGCCAGGTACCGGTATCGACCGTAATTGGCGCGGCTTCGAGCACGCCGGCGTTGTTGACCAGGACGTCGATCCGGCCGTCCAGCCGTTCCAGTGCCCGCTCCCACAACGAGTCAGCGGCACCGGGGTCGGAGAGGTCGGCGCCCAGCTGGTCTGGCCCGTCAGTGCGCCCGTGGCCTACCACGCGCGCCCCGCGCGCCGCCAATGCGTCCAGCGCCGCCGCGCCAATGCCTCGGCGGAGCCGGTAACGAGGACGTGGATAGGTTGGGTCATAAATTTCTCCAAGTACGTTGAAATTGCAGATAGACAATGCATCAGGCCGCCCAAAGGCGCTGGTGCGAGGCGTGCAGCCTATTATCGGCGTAGATACTCGCTCCATCCTTTCTCCCAAGGTGGGAGCTGCGAAGTGCACGCGTCGCCCCCCCCGACTCAGCCTGGACCTGTTCGGCTGAGCCGGTGACGAGACACGACCATCAACCGATGGTCGCCCACGTTGCACCCGGGTACGCCATTTCCAACCTTGGTCTCCCAGGACCCGCGCTAACTAGGATCCCCGCGCGAGGAGTCGCTCCACCAATCGAACAAAGTAGCTGGAGCCAATCGGCAACAACGCGTCATTAAAATCATAGCTGCCGTTGTGCAGCAGACACGGGCCCGCTCCATGACCAAGGCTACGATGGTCACCCGTCCCGTTGCCGATAAACGCGTAGCAACCGGGCTTCGCGCGTAGCATGAATGAGAAGTCTTCCGAGGCCATGGTCGGCGGAATGGCGCCGTCAACAGCATCCTCGCCGACAAGCTCCCTCATTACGCCCATAGCAAGCGTCGTATATTCGTGGTCGTTGACTGTGGCCGGATAGTTGCGGACAAACTTCACGCTACTGACGCACCCAAGTGCCGAAGCGGTCGCGGACGCAATCTCTCTCACCCGATTTTCGATGAGATCGAGCATTTCGTCAGAAAAAGTCCGGACAGTCCCACCTAACCACGCCTCGTTGGGAACCACATTCTGCGCGTCACCGGAATGCACTTGCGTGACCGAGAGCGCCGCCGCATGGATCGGGTTCTTGTTGCGCGATATGATGCTCTGAAGCGAGGTGATGATCTGCGCTGCAGCAAACACCGGGTCATGACCGAGATGCGGCATGGCACCATGGCAGCCCGCCCCCTGCAATTCGATCCGGAACAGGCTGGCCGATGCCATTAACGGTCCAGGCCTCACACCGAAATGCCCAGCCGGAATTCCTGGCCAATTATGAAGTCCGAACACCGCGTCGACCGGGAAACGTTCGAATAGCCCATCTTCGATCATTGCCCGTGCGCCAGCTCCTTCTTCTTCGGCAGGCTGAAAGATGAACCGTACCGTTCCATCAAAATCAGCGGACCTGGCAAGATAGCGAGCGGCACCAAGAAGCATTGCCGTGTGCCCGTCGTGTCCGCATGCATGCATTACGCCTTGATGGGTTGATCGATGCGGGAAGTCATTCAGTTCCTGCATCGGCAACGCGTCCATGTCGGCCCGCAATCCGATCGCGCGCTTGCTGGCGCCCCGTGTCAACGTCCCAACAATGCCCGTTTTCCCAACTCCACGTGTGACTGACACGCCCCACTCTTCAAGTCTCGTTGCGACAATTTCAGCGGTGCGATGCACTTCGTACCCGAGTTCCGGATGCGCATGGATGTCGCGACGAATGGCCTCGATCTCGGGGGAGAAATTTACAATATCAGAATTAAGATTCATCGCTCGATGCTTTTAGTTGGGGGCCGCCTCACGAGATACGACATCCGATCCGATGCATTTAAGACCCATTTCCCTATCTGGCGCCGTCCGAAGTGGAGGTGACATTTGTCGCCCTTCCGTTACGTGTGGATACACATGACCTGCATCGGCACAACTGTCCCGCACGCCACGAAACCCTGCCACGCGATCGAGGCAAGGTTTCGGACGCCTTTGCTGTCAGGCGACTACTGAAGTTGTCCACCCGCGCCGACCGATAGCCTCCCGACCTGGCGGTGGTGACCGAAGCCGTAGTAAGCCGCTACCAGCACTGCAATCCAGATAGGCCCAACAATCGCGGCAATGCGCGTCTCGGGAAAATATCCGATGAATCCAAACACTGCCGTCAAGAACAATCCAGTTGCATAGGACCCAAAGGGGAATATGATTGCGCTGCTTTTCTGCGCCGCCGTTCGGGCAGCAGCTGTTCTTCGCCGGAACCGGTCATGCGAGACCAGAATCGTGCCCCACGTCCAGATCGCTCCGAAAGTCGAAATAGACGTCAGCCAAACAAATACCTGCTTTGGCGCCAGGTAGTTCAGAAGTATCCCTGCGAACAGGCATATAACCGATAGCCAGATCGCCGGTCCAGGTACGCCATTCTGAAGGACCTTGCCGCAAATTCTCGGTGCCTGACCTTGCTGCGCCAGGTTATATGCCAGGCGCCCCATACCGTATAGATTGCTGTTGCACGATGACAAAGCGGCCGTCAATACGACAAAATTGACAATCCCGGCAGCGGATCGGATACCAAGCTTGTCAAACGTCATTACGAACGGGCTCCCGTGCGTCCCAAGCTGATCCCATGGAAAGATCGCCATGATGACAAACAATGCGCCCACATAAAACACCAGTACGCGCAGGAAAACAGCGTTCACTGCACGCGAGAGTGTCTTTTCGGGATTCTTCGCCTCGCCTGCGGTTACGCCAAGCATCTCAATGCCCTGGTACGCAAACATGACCATCGGCAACGCCATCAGGACACCCTTGATCCCGTTGGGCATGAATCCGTTGTGACGCCAAAGATTGGAAATTCCAGTTGGTACTCCGCCGTTTCCAATGCCGATGAAGATCATTCCTATGCCGGTGACAATGACCAGAATGATGGTCACAACCTTGACAAGCGCGAACCAGAATTCCAGCTCTCCGAATGCCTTGACCGCAAGAAAGTTGACGACTCCCACCGAGAGAAGCGCGGCCAGCGCCCATATCCACGGGGCGACGTTCGGGAACCAGAGCGACATATAAATCCCGACTGCTGCTGTTTCACACATCGCGGCCGCAAGTGCAGTAAGCCAATAGGTCCACCCGACCAGATACCCAGCAAGAGGTCCGATTTCGTCCTGCGCGTAGCGGCTAAACGAACCTGCGACCGGTTTGGCTACTGCCATCTCCCCCAAGGCGCGCATGATGACAAAAATCGCAGCCCCCGCAATCAGATAGCTGACCAGAATCGCCGGGCCTGCCGTGTGGATGGCGTTTGCAGATCCGAGAAACAGACCTACCCCAATTGCCGTTCCCAGCGCCATCAACCTTAGGTGTCTCTCCTCCAGACCTCGATGTAACGATTTGTCTTGCCTCATGAATCCAACTCCATGTTTCTACCGAAATCTTTGCTTGTTAAATCGACTGCCGCGGCAGACTCGCGTCACGTAGGAATCGATGTAGACAGTCATGCAATCCTTCGTGGCACGCCGGACTTGTACAAGTGTCGTGACGACATACACCGACCACATATGGTCTCGACCCGCTCGCCTGAACCGCCTGTGTGCCCTGCTGCAGCATTTCGCAAGCAGAATCAGGAACGCCTACACAATCGGCACCAGCCGCACTCGCACGATGCACGTCGTTGATATTCGGCGCACCGCTGGTCGGATACCGGGCCGCCGGGCACATCAGCCACGAAGCGCCTCCATGAAATAAACTGTCCTTGTATGAAAGGTACTTGCCTTAAGAGAAACGGAATATCCGTGTTAACCCGCCGTACGGCCGGTTGTCACCGCGTTATGTCCTGGCGGGTGCGCCTGGGCAAAATGCGAGTTCAACGACAAGGACTCGAAGTCATTAATGTTCGACGGCGAGCAAGTCAGGGCAACGCCCCTCGAATTGCGGGGCGTCGAATCATGCATTGCTGGGTGGTAGCTCGATCGGCCCGCGGTGTGGGACGCGCAAAATCGCGCGCCAAGGGCCAGCTTGTGGAGGAAGCTTACGCCGGGGCAAATCCGGCGCTTGCACGCGCGCGGGAAATGACCTCTGCTACCGCTTCAGCTGTGGCAGCGGATAACGTCCAGCCCAGGTGCCCGTGTCCAGTGTTGTAGAAAACGCCTGGAAGCCTGCCCGTCCCCACCTTTGGAAGCATTGATGGCAACATCGGGCGAAGACCCGCCCATGGAATTACCCGGGACGTAGCAACCTGCGGAAAATACTGACGTGTCCACGAGGTTAGAGGAGCGATACGGTCCGCGCGGATATCCCTGTTGAACCCGTTGATTTCAGCAGTTCCTGCAACGCGGAAACGGTCAACGCCAAGTCGGCTCGTTACAATTTTCGCACTGTCGTCAAGGAGGCTGACCCAAGGGGCGCCACTTCGGCTCCCTTCGTCTTCGAGGCACACCGTGATCGAGTAACCCTTCACCGGATAGACGTTGACGTGATCACCCAGCTTCGCGGCAAATTGCCGGCTGTTGACGCCAGCGCAGACTACAACGCTGTCAAACTCGTGCCTCCGAGTATCAGCGACATCGGAATTGTCAGGGTTCGTGTGGTCCACGATCAGTGTGAACAGGCCCGAAGAATCCCGCGTAATGGAAGAAATCGAGGCATCAAAACAAAAGTCCACCCCCATTCTGGCGCACGCATCGGCAAGACCACGCGTGAATTTATGAATGTCGCCTGTCGAGTCGGAGGGAGTGAAAAAGCCGCCGTAGAAGTCGCCCGCCATTGTCGGCTCAATCGCATGGATCTCGTTGTTTGTCACTGGGTCACGGTCAAGCCCCCCCTTTCTTAGCAACTCGTTCACTTTTTCCGCGGTGTCGAAGCTTGCCTTGTCTTTATAAATGTGCAGGATGCCACGGCGCTCGAGGTCAAACTGGATATTCTCTTTTTCCGCAATCGCAAGGAGGTTCTCCCGCGCCTGAAGCGCCAGGCGGACAGTCTCGACCGTATTCGCCTTGTAGTTCGGTATCTGGCGAAGAAACTCGAAGATCCACGAGTACTTGTGCCAGTTTGGCGCGGGATTTAGCAACAGCGGCGCATCGCGCGTCAGCATCCATCGCAAACCCTTGATTACGGTTGCAGCGCTGTTCCAGACTTCTGCGTTGCTGACAGATAGCTGCCCTCCGTTCGCAAAGGATGTTTCCATTGCGGCATAGCGATGGCGTTCGAAGACGGTTACGTCAAACCCCCGCTGGGCGAGAGCATAGGCTGTGGTTACGCCGGTTACGCCGGCGCCAATAATGGCGATTCGATTCATGTGACGATCCAGATGAGATTAAGAGCTTGCCGCAATCGGCGCTAGTGCCCCATCTGTCCGTGTACCTGAGAGCTTATCCCCTGACTGACTACGCAGAAAGGTCTCCTTCGGTGTGCGCGCAAGTGCGCCTCTCTCCAGATGTTCCAACGTCACGGTCCTTTTGCCTGAGAGTTTCCGGGGCGGTTGCTCCGTCGGCGTCGTTCTCCATTGCCGGATCACGATCTCTCCCGCGATATCTATTGCGAACTAAGCAAGACTACACGATTGAACCACAACCGGCAACGGCACATACTTCGTTTTCCAAATCATCTACAAACGACTTGCTGCGACACACAGCCACCGATAACCGCCTGGGACACTTCGTTTGCTTTCCGAGTGGATCTGCAGTCCCGACGACGGCTTTCGGCGTGGCACTACGGATGAGTGGATCCGCGCCGGATTCGTACAAGTACGTGACTCTGTTCGCGCACCGGAGTCGGCTGTCTAGACGTTCACCCGCTTACGTATACCCATCGCACGGCGCGCCTGTAGTCTCCGCACAAGTTGGGGGATCGACATCCTCTTCGCTTCGTCTGCTTCGAAGTTCAATTTCGATTTCGTGTGCGCGTCAACAATAGCGCCTAATGGTGCATCTTTTATCTGCTGATCGTAAAGTGAGAGCAGTTCTGTCGCCGCGCTGAACGCGTCGTCGTCGAGAAAGTAGCTAGCACCTCCGGCAACCTGCAGACTAAGCGCGCATAGGTGGCGGTCGACCGCTGCGAAGACTGCCACGTCCCGAATGCCAAACCCCGCTTCGTAGAGGTAAAAGCTTTCGAACATGGTTCGGACAAGCGTGCCAAGATGAAAAGCCTTGCCATGCGGACTTCGCAGCGCGACCACGCAGAGATGGTTGCGCAAAGAAATCTGAATGAACGCGGCAAGCGGTACCTGAGCGCGCGCAGTGCTGGGCGGAATACGCCTTTCCCCAGCGTGCACGAATGAAACACCTTGCATTTCAAACACCTGATTTACATTAGAACTGTTCGGACGCTGCATTCCACGCGTTCCATCCGGCACATCTAGCATCTTCGATTTCGCAGCGCCGGAGCCGAATACCACAATCCTGGAGATCGGCACTCTAGCTAACTTTCTTTCGCGTTCCGCCCACCGTACCAGTCGTGGTTCCAGTGCGATTCACAGTGGTTGCGGAAGCCGGTATACGGACCGGCACCGCGGCGCTAAGGTTCACACCACCCACGGCCCGCTAACGGTCACTAGCACCACCGTATGCGTGATCTCAAAACGTCTTGTTGTCCACCGCTTCTGGCAAGTCAGTTCGCCGTGCGACGCGCTGGCACCGCACGGCCTTTACCATTGCCGGGGCGGACTCAGAACTTGTGGCGGATCGCCGCGCGAATCACGAACTGGTTCGCCGTCGATGAGGCATCAGCTGCGCCTGGGACATAAGCGAGATCCAGTGCGGTACCCGTTTTGTCGCCTCCCACGTGCTGATAAGCGCCTTGCAGATATACGTCAGTGCGCTTAGACAGGTTGTAATCTGCCATCAAGCCAACAGAATGGATTTTCGGGGTGGAATTGCCGGTCGATGCCTCGGCTTTTTCCAGCGTGAAAACGTACTGGATACCCGCGAAAAAGGCTGGCGTAAACTGGTACTTGAAGTTTGCCTCGAAATTCTGAAACTTCAACGCATTGAGCGTGCCATTTGTCGGCAGGATCGAACCGGAAATGTATGTCGTCGACAAAGGCTGGGTGATGTTCGTGTTCGTGTATGCGAAACCAGCCGTTGCCGAACCGAACGTATAGTTGATACCGGCACCAAAAATGCGCAGGCGCGTCGCGAGGAAATTCTCGTCGCCGCCGTTGTTGATTGCGCCGCCGGACGTCGCCGAAGGGTTGTCGGCCTGGAGGTATGCAGCCGCCAACAGTACCCCGCCATTTACGTACTGACCGCCAAAACTATACTGACGGTTATTTGCGAACTCGGTACTGTTGCTGAAGCTGTAGGTGCCGCCGAACTGGAACCCGGCCAGGTTCGTGCTCGTATATTTGATGGTGTTGTTGACCCGGAACGAATTATCGGTATTGTCATTGTCATACGGATGGGCGAAAAGGTAGCCGGCCCAGTTACCGTTGGCAGTCGTTTGTGCCAGGTAGTCTACGACGGAGTCGTACTGGCGGCCAAACGTCAACGCACCGTATCGATCACTGGAAAGGCCGACGAACGCCTGCCGGCCAAACATAAGACCGCCCTGGCCGAGCTTGCCGTTGTTTACGTTGAAACCGTTTTCGAGTGTGAAAATTGCCGAGAGTCCGCCACCGAGATCCTCAGCGCCTTTCAGACCCCAGCGACTACCTTGCACGTAGCCACTCTGGAGTTCGTATACGTGACTACCGCCAACGTTGTTCGTGTAGTTGAAGCCCTCGTCGATCACGCCATACAAAGTAACGGTGCTCTGAGCATGCGCGACTCCGGCGAATGCAAAAACCGATGCCACGGCAATCAATTTCTTTTTCAATTGGATCTCCATACCTGTGCTGATTATTTTGGATGCTTCACTCTTTCAAACGGACCTGCCACAACTAACCGCGTGTGCTTGACATCTTCTCTGCACTACTATTTTTTAGCTAGACCGTATGTAATGTCGGCCAATCTCTACTCGTATCTTGATAGACAATTTTTCTATGACAGTAGAAACTCACAAATTCTCATCGGACGACGTACGCAATGTTCATCGGAGCTAACGTCAAGAGTGGTGTACGGGCTGCATCGCGACGGTCGATTTCAAGCGGCGAGTTTCTGCTGAACCGGTCGATCGTCTTGCACCGGTTCGCCGTCCTTGAAGGGGATGCCTTCGAGCAACAGCTTGATCTTTTCCGGACCGTTGATACGGCGCCAGGTCTTCTCCGCCTCCTCGATCAGCTTGAATGCCAGACCAAGGAAGGTCGGCCGCGACACGCAATTACGCGTACGCGTCGTGCGATGACGTACCGTCGCGAACGTCGACTCGATCGCGTTGGTCGTGCGCAAATGCTGCCAGTGCTCGGCGGGGAAGTCGTAAAACGCCAACAGGCTCTCGCGATCCTTTTTCAGCGTCTCGGTTGCCTTCGGATATTTCGCTGCATGGATCGACACGAAACGATCGAAAGCGGCGTATGCGTCGGCGCGCGTGGCGGCCATCCAGATCGCCTGCATGTCGGCCTTCGCGCGTGCCTGTTGCGACTTGGGTAATGCATTGAGCACATTGCCCATCTTGTGGAACCAGCAGCGCTGGCCGCGCGTGGCCGGAAACACTTCCTCCAGCGCCGCCCAGAAGCCCATCGCGCCGTCGCCGACTGCCATCAGCGGACCAGCCTGCAGGCCCCGCACCTTCAGGTCGAGCAGCAGCTCCAGCCACGAGGCCTTCGTCTCCCGATACCCGTCGCCGATCGCCACGCGCTCTTTGCTCCCGTCCGGCTTCACGCCGATGATCACCAGCAGGCATTGGCCGTCTGAGTTCTCGCTGCGCAGGCCGGTGTGAATGCCGTCAACCCACCAATAGACGTAGCACGACTTCGACAGGTCACGCCGGCTCCACGCCGCATGCTCTTCGGCCCACTGCGCCTTCAACCGGCTCACGACATTCGCCGACAAGCCCTTGGCGTCTTCGCCCAGCAGGACACGCAACGCTTCGCCGATATCGCCCGTCGAGACGCCCTTCAGATACAGCCACGGCAGCGCCGCGCTTACACGGGGCGACTTCCTCACGTACGGCGGGACAATCGATGAATTGAACTTCACCCCCGATCCTGATCGATCGCGCACCTTCGGAACCCTCACCGGGATCGGCCCGGCCGCCGTCAACACCTCGCGTTCAGGCAAGTAGCCGTTGCGTACCACGGCGCGTTGCCCGTGCAGCGTCTTCACGTTCGTGAACCGTTCAAGCAGCTCTGCCAGCTCCGCTTCGATCGCTTGCTGAATCACTTGCCGCGCCGCTTGACGGACCAATTCGTCCAGCCCGAGGCCGGCTCCCGATAGACCGACGACCGCTTTTTCCGTAAACTTGCTCATGGTGGATGGTTTTGTTGTTCGCTGGTTTCCGACTTCGACAATCAGATTCTCAGCTGAAACCTCCACCGCCTTCAATTTCCCGCCTCAACTCCCCCGTACACCACTTCCGACTTTAGCTCTGTTCATCGCAGCATGGACGTGTGACGCCGATGGACGCTATTCACCCAGATACGCAGCCCGCACCTTCGGATCGTCGAGCATCTGCCTGGCTTCGCCTTCCATCGTCACGAGACCCGAGTCCATCACGTAGCCGCGATTGGCTGCCTGCAGTGCGAGACGTGCGTTCTGCTCCACGAGCAGCACCGTGATCCCTTCCGACGAGATCGTGCGCACCACTTCGAAGATCTTCTCGACCATGATCGGCGAGAGACCCATCGAAGGCTCGTCGAGCAGCAGAAGCTTCGGCTTGCTGATGATCGCGCGCGCCATGGCCAGCATCTGCTGCTCGCCGCCCGAGAGCGTGCCTGCGAGCTGCGTCGCGCGTTCCTTCAGGCGCGGGAAGAAGCCGAACATGCGCTCGACGTCCTTCTGGATGCCGTCGTTGTCGCTGCGCAGGTACGCGCCCATCTGCATGTTTTCGAGAATCGACATGCGCGCAAAGATGCCCCGGCCTTCCGGCACCATCGCGAGGCCCCGCTTGAGCAGCTCATGCGCGGGCACGCCCTTGATCGACTGGCCCATGTACTCGATGTCGCCAGCCGAGTACGGCTTCAGACCCGTGATCGCCTTCATCGTCGTGGTCTTGCCCGCGCCGTTCGCGCCGATCAGCGTGACGAGTTCGCCCGCGCGAACGTCCATGTCCACGCCCTTGACCGCCTGGATCCCGCCGTAGTTGACCTGCAGACCCTTGATTTTCAGAACCGATGTCGACATTAGTGAACCCCCGCACCCAGATATGCCTCGATCACCTTCGGGTCCTTCTGCACGTCATGCGGCAGCCCTTCGGAGATCACCTTGCCATAGTCGAGCACTGTCATCCGGTTGCACAGGCCCATCACCAGTTTCACGTCGTGCTCGATCAGCAGGATGGTCTTGCCATCGGCGCGGATCTTGTCGAGCAGGCGCGTGAGTTCGACCTTCTCGGTCGCGTTCATGCCGGCCGCCGGCTCGTCGAGCGCGAGCAGCTTCGGGTCGGTCGCGAGCGCGCGCGCGATTTCCAGACGGCGCTGGTGGCCGTACGAGAGATTGCGCGAGGTGTAGTCCGCGTATTGCGCGATGCCCACGTATTCGAGCAGCTCGATCGCGCGTTCCTTGATCTCGCGCTCTTCCTTGCGCTCCGCCGGAGTTTGCAGCACCGCACCGATCAGGCCGTGCTTCGTGCGCACGTGGCGGCCGACCATTACGTTTTCGAGCGCCGTCATGCCGCCGAACAGACGAATGTTCTGGAAGGTACGCGCGATGCCGGCCTTCGCCACCTGATAAACGGCGGTCGGCGTATAGGCCGTGCCATCGAGCTTGAATTCGCCCGAATCAGGCGTGTAGAGACCGGTAATCACGTTGAAGAACGTCGTCTTGCCGGCGCCGTTCGGGCCGATCAGGCCGTAGATCGTGCCTTCCTCGATCTGCAGGCCGACGTCGGACAGCGCCTGCAGGCCGCCGAAGCGCTTGTTCACGGCTTTCACGGACAGGCGAATGGGTTTGTTGCTCATCTCGTCTCGCTCCAATCCGTTATGCGCGCACCGGCGTCTTGCCCGTGCGTTTGCCAATCTTCGCAATTTTGTCTTCGTGCTTCGGCGCGGGCCACAGCCCTTCCTGGCGATACAGCATGATCAGAACCATCGCGAGTGCATACACGAGTTGACGGACCACTTCCGTGTCGACGATCTGATGACCGAAGACGAGGTTCTGCAGCGGGCCCGTCGTCGTACGCAGGAACTCGGGGAGTACAGCAAGCAGCACGGCACCGAGGATCACGCCCGGAATATGACCCATCCCGCCCAGAACAACGCACGCCAGCACGACAATCGACTCCGACAACGTGAACGATTCCGGCGAAACGAAACCCTGAAACGCGCCGAACATCGCACCCGAAAGACCACCGAACGAAGCGCCCATCGCGAAGGCGAGCAGCTTGACGTTACGGGTGTTGATGCCCATCGCCTTGGCTGCAATTTCGTCCTCCCGGATCGCGGCCCACGCACGACCGATACGTGAGTGCTGCAGGCGCGTGCAGACCCAGATCACGAACAGCGCGCACAGTACGAAAACGTAGTAGTACGAGTACACCGAAGGGAACTGGAATCCAAATATCGAGTGCGTCTGCGCAAGGCTAAAGTCGCCGATGTGGATCGGATCGATGGCCGTGATACCCTTTGGGCCGTTTGTGATGTTGACCGGCCGGTCGAGGTTGTTCATGAAGATACGAACGATTTCGCCGAAGCCGAGAGTCACGATCGCGAGGTAGTCGCCGCGCAGACGCAGCGTCGGCGCGCCGAGCAGCACGCCGAAGCACGCAGCGAGCGCCATGGCGATCGGGACGATGATGAGGAACGGTACGTGCAGACCATTCGGCGCGATATGCGCAATCCATTCGAACTGCGTCGACAGCTGCGGCGACGACAGCAGCGCCGCCGTATAGGCGCCGACCGCGTAGAAGGCAATGTAGCCGAGATCAAGCAAGCCTGCAAAGCCGACCACGACGTTCAGCCCGAGCCCTAACATCACATACAGCATCGCGAAATCGAGCACCCTGACCCAGTAGTTGCCGCCTGCTGAGCCGACGATCATCGGCGCGGCGATCACGAGCGCAGCTGTCACCACTACTGTCAAAGCAGATTTCGCAAGATGGCGCGCATCAAGGCGAGGCGTCGATGGCTGAATGTAAGTCATTTGTCAAATGGTCCATTTATAAAGTCGTTGAACCGGCGAATGCTCATAGCCGGCCTGTCTTGATTGGGCGGAAATATGCGCCACGTACCGTCTCGGTGACGGAAGAAGAACATTGCGACAAGCCCTACGGACGTCAGTGCCTCAACGCAGACATAACATTCGCCCCGAAATGGTCGGTTTCTGAATTCCACAACCCGGACGGGTCGACCCGGCAGCGGCGCGAGCCAGTACTCGACCATCATCCTTAGCGACCTCTCTGCACGCGTCACTAACGTCTCCGTACAGTCGTTTGATGCTGAGGTCCCGTTGCAGGCTCGCAAATCAACGTTTTCCGCGGGCCGCGCACGTCAGTCGATTCTTTAAGGCGCGCGCGAACTGCTGGCGAGTCGAATACGCCTCACTCACGACGTGGGGTCCCTGGCTCATGCACGATCAGCCACGCGTTCGCCGAGGAGACCCGACGGACGGAACACCAGCACGATGATCAGCACGATGAATGCAAACACATCCTGATAGTTACTGCCGAATATTCCGCCGGTCAGGTTCCCGATGTATCCAGCACCCAGCTGTTCTATCAAGCCGAGAATCACGCCCCCCACCATTGCGCCACCGAGGTTGCCGATACCGCCCAGCACTGCTGCGGTGAACGCCTTCATGCCAGGGATGAAGCCCATGTAGAAGTGAGCATTGCCGTACTCCGACGCGATCATCACGCCCGCCAAGGCAGCCAGAGCCGAACCGATCATGAAGGTTGCCGAGATCACGAAGTTCGGATTCACTCCCATTAGCGAGGCGACACCCGGGTTTTCGGCGATCGCGCGCATCGCGCGGCCGAGCTTGGTCTTGTGCACAAGAAGCAGAAGGCCGGACATCACGACAAACGCGACAGCGATGATGACGATTTCCGTCATCGATATCACGGCGCCCGTTGTCGTGTCGGTCGCCTTGATCACGTTGAGCGGATCGGTCGGGAGAAGCTGCGGAAACGGCAACGGGTTACGCGACCAGATCATCATCGCTAGGGTCTGCAGCAAGATCGACACCCCGATCGCGGTGATCAAGGGGGCAAGGCGCGGCGCCTTGCGCAATGGCCGATAAGCCACTCGCTCTATCGTGTAACCGACTCCCGCACATACGACTGCCGCAATTGCCAGGGCGATACACAGCGTCGGCACATTGCCGAGACCTGGGAAATGGTTCTCCAGCACACTGATCGCCGACAGTGCGACCATCGCGCCCACCATCAGTACATCGCCATGCGCGAAGTTGATGATGCCGAGAATGCCGTACACCATCGTATAGCCTAGTGCGATGATGGCGTAGACGCTGCCAAGCACAAGTCCGTTGAGGATTTGTTGAACAAAAATATCCATTTTGCGCAGAGTTTTAACGAATAACGCACACGCAGGAATGACGCTCGTCATCGCCAGGCGACCCAATGACGAGCACTGCATGAGTTTTCAGGTGTCCCTAGCGCTAAGTCGCCGGATCTGCGCCGAAACGGCGTCTGATGCCTGGGGCGACAGCTGTAGCGGGGCGTGGATGAATCGGTGACCTGAACTGAGAGATATCTCTTGTCGTTTGCCGTGAGATCATGCAGTGAACGCGATGTGCCGCACACCCTGCTGGTATCTCATCTTTTGCGCCGGTCGGATCGCGCCCCCCCCGAACGGGGGGGCGCGTAACGCCCCCTCTTACGCCCTTTTCAAGAGGTCGTTCACATCCGAACCGAATCCAGAAGCGTGCGATTCCCGTCGACGTAGTGATAGAGGGAGATCACTGGATTCTTGATATCGCCGTGTTGATCGAACTGCGTACGGCCAAGTACACCCACGTAGTTCGTACCCTGCATTTCGGCGGAGAGTTTCTGAGGGTCGGTAGAGTTGGCGCGCTTCATCGCGTCGACGATGATATAGACGGCGTCGTAGGCGAACGGCGAATATGTCTGAATAGGTACATGGAAGCGTTCGGTATATTTCTTCTCGAACGCGGTGCCGCGCGGCATCTTTTCGAGTGCCATCCCGGCTTCCGAGCAGATCACCTGGCTGATACCCTTGCCGGCCAAATCGACAAGCTTGCCCGTACAGACACCGTCACCAGCCAGCACGGGAACCGTGATGCCCAGCTGTTGCGCCTGTCTGACGAACGGGCCACCCGTCGCATCCTGACCGCCATACATGATTGCGTCCGGTTTCTCGCCCTTGATCTTCGTCAGGATTGCCCTGAAATCGATCGTCTTGTCCGTACTGGCATCTCGCGAGATCAGCTTGATACCTTGCGATCGAGCAGCATCAGCGAACTGATCGGCAAGACCTTGTCCATACGCGGTTGCGTCATCGACAATAGCTATCGTCTTGATGTGAAGGTTTTTCAATGCATAGGTCGCGAGCGCTGGTCCCTGCTGTGCATCCGTTGCCACCATTCGGTAAGCGGTTTTGAAACCCTGCTGGGTATACGTCGGATTGGTTGCAGAGGGTGAAATCTGCACAATCCCCGCGTCGCTATAAATCTTGGAAGCGGGAATTGTAGTGCCCGAAGTCAGGTGACCGATGACCGCAACAACCTTGTCGTCAACAAGCTTCTGCGCAACCTGCGTGGCGGTTCTGGGATCACCCGCGTCGTCTTCGGCCTCCAGTTGTAGAACCACATTCTTCCCGCCCACAACCAGATGCGAGGCATTGATTTCCTCAATGGCGAGGCGCGCTCCATTCTCGGTGTCCTTGCCCAGATGAGCGATGCCTCCTGTCAACGGCGCAACGTGGCCAATCTTGACTACCTCGTCTGCATTGGCGGTCACTGCCGCGCAGGCGACGATAGTCGCGACAGCGATTATGGTATTGGAACGACGCATCTCCATCACGATTTCCTCTTCAGTTACTTCGTTATGCGAATCAATTTAATGATAAATATCTGCAACTACGTAGATCAGGAAAGCATCAGCGTCCATAAAAGCTGTGCCTCAACAGGGTCCGGCAACGCGTCGACCCCTACTCAGTCGACAGACGCTGTAATTCAGGCAACGCAAGTGTCGGTGGTCAATTTGTTGATGTCAAGACACTTTCCTACTCGGACTTACCCTTTCTTTTAAGACAAATCACTTTTCACATGACTCTCAAAACCAGCCCTCTTTCATATCAAATAGGAATACGAATTAAATACTCCACGAAATCATAGTCCGTTTCGTGCGACTCAGTGCCCCAGAGACTGCGAAGGCACGTTGCGGTCGTCTTCCGGCGCCGTGGCGCCTCGCTGATTCACACTTTGATCGGCCAGGGAGACAAGCGTCCGGAGCAGCACATTTGCGCCCGCCGCGAGGTCATCTGGTGCGGTCCACTCATCTTCGTGATGACTTATTCCCAATCGGGAAGGCACAAAGATCATTCCTGTCGGCGCTACCTTTGACAATCGACAAGCGTCGTGCATCGCCCCGCTGGTCATTCGCATCGCCGGATAACCTACGCTTTGGGTTATAGCCGCAACCGTCTCAACGATGCAGGTATCAAATTCAATAGGAGGTACGACCATCGTCCTGCGCATAGTCGTCTCTACGCCCTCTTCGACGCCGATGACGTGTGCCTTTGCAGCCAGCACGTTTTCGATTCGATCCAGCAGGCCTGCACTCTGGTGACGCAGGTCTATCGAGAAGGACGAGAACCCTGGGACAGTGTTCGGCGAACCCGGCTTTACAGAAACACGCCCGACGGTAAATCGGATTTCTGGGTCGATCGACAGCACTTCTTGACGCATACTCTGCGTGATTCGCGCGAGTGCCATGAAGCTATCCTGTCGGGCTGCCATCGGCGTGGTCCCCGCGTGCCGATCACTACCTTGCAATTCAACGTCATACCACCGAACTCCCTGCACTCCCTCTACGACGCCGATAGTGCGTTCGTATTGCTCCAGAACCGGCCCTTGCTCTATATGCAATTCGACATACGCGATCGGGTCGAGTGCACGACGCGAAAACGTTCCCGCGTAGCCAATTCGGGCCAGTTCATCACCAAACCGTGCGCCATCCGGAGCGACGATGGCTCGGGCAAACGAAAGATCGAGGTCGCCCGCATACCCGCTCGAACCGGTCAGGCCAGGGGAGAATCGTGCGCCCTCCTCGTTCGTCCAGTTCACCACCGCGATTGCCCGCTCAGTGCAAATGTTGTGGTCATTGAGCGTACGAATCACCTCAAGTCCGGCAAGTACGCCGTAGATTCCATCCAGGCGGCCTCCATTGGGCTGTGTATCCAGATGACTGCCCGTCAGCACCACCGAACTATCGAGGCGACTGCCTGCCCGAATCGCGAAAATGTTTCCGAAGGCATCCACATGCACGCTGCAGCCCGCCTCGCGGCACCATGTGACAAACTGGTCCCGACCGAGCTTGTCTTCATCCGTCAAGGAGATGCGGCAGCATCCACCGTTGTCCTTGGCGCCGATTCCCGCCATCGTGTCGATGGTTGCCTGGAGCCGCTCCAGATTGATTTTCGGAAGGGAATTCATGCGTAAATCGTCCGATTCAAGTCGTTACCTCATCTGGCACAATGGAAGCCCAGATGAGGCAACATCAGTTCGTCAGGATTTCAGGTCGAACCACGTCGTCTTCAGAGCCGTGTACTTGTCGAAGGCATGCAACGACAGATCTCGACCGATCCCCGACTGCTTGAACCCGCCGAAGGGCGTCATGACACTAACCTGATCGACTGCATTCACGGATACGGTGCCAGCGCGCAGAAGCGCCGCGACACGGTGGGCCCGCTTCAGATTGTCAGTCCATACAGATGCACCGAGCCCATAGATCGA
The DNA here is from genome assembly GCF_004353905.1 of Paraburkholderia guartelaensis. Classification (GTDB taxonomy): domain Bacteria; phylum Pseudomonadota; class Gammaproteobacteria; order Burkholderiales; family Burkholderiaceae; genus Paraburkholderia; species Paraburkholderia guartelaensis. Next base: position 40,813 of record NZ_SMOD01000039.1, read on the forward strand.
ATCGTTCGCAATACGGATAGCCTCCTCTTCCGTCTCGAATTCGATCAGACCGAGAACGGGGCCGAATACTTCCTCCTGGGCGAGCGTATCTGACGGCTTCACATCGTCAAAGATCGTCGGGAACAGGAAGCACCCATTGTTCGATTCCGTGCAGCGTTCCCCACCCGTCAACAGGCGGTTTTGATTTTTCCCGATGCCGATATAGCGCAAGACCCTTTGAGTCTGCTCTTCGTCGACCATCGCCCCCATCGTCGATGCCGGATCCAGCGGATCACCGGGACGGTAACTATCAGCCGCCTCCAGCAGAGCGGCAACAAACTGCGCCTTGACGCTACGCTGAACCAGCACGCGCGAAGTTGCGGAACACACCTCTCCCTGATTGAAGAAGATTCCCTGCGCAGCTGCCCGGGCGGCCGCTTTCACGTCGGCGCAATCTTCAAAAACAAGCAGAGGACTCTTGCCACCGCACTCGAGCCAGACCTGCTTCATGTTCGAGCTTCCAGAATAGCCCAGGAACAGCTTTCCAACTTCGGTCGAACCCGTAAAAGCAACGCAATCGATGTCTGGATGCAATCCGATTGCCCGGCCAGCGGTCTGACCAAACCCCGGCAGGACGTTGAACACGCCCGCAGGCACGCCAGCCTGGGCGGCCAGCTCGGCGAGCTTCAGCGCCGTCAGGGGTGACTGCTCTGCTGGCTTGAGAATGACGCTGTTCCCGGCAGCCAGCGCGGGTGCACATTTCCATGCCGCCATCTTTAGCGGAAAATTCCAGGGCACCACGGCGCCAACCACGCCGACCGCCTCGCGACGGATAGTGACGAGCGTGCCGTCGCCGGTCGGAGCGACCTCGTCATAGACCTTGTCAAGAGCCTCGGCGAACCACTGGAAAACTTCTGCCGACCCGGGTACATCAAGAGTCGCGGCGTCGACGACCAGTTTGCCCATGTCAAGAGATTCCAGCACCGCGAGTTCATCGCGATGCTCCAGAATCAGTTGACTCAAGCGCAAGAGAACCCGCTTGCGTTCTGCCGGCGCAACTCGGGACCATACTCCACGATTGAAGGCCTCGCGAGCGGCTTCGACGGCGCGGTCAACATCGTGCGTGTCGCACGAAGCAATCGAGGCCAGAACGGCTCCTGTTGCCGGATTGACCGAGTCGAACGTTTCGCCGGAAATCGCGTTGACGAACTTGCCGTCAATGAATGCCTGCGTCGGGAACTTGATGCGACCGGCGAGTGCTTTCCAGTCCTCGGCCGATTGAGAGAATTGGGGGCTCTGCATTTTGACAGGTGTCCGTTAGATATCTGCGTGGAACTTTCGCCAGCCATCGCGTGTGCAACGGCTGGCACACACGATTACGCAAGGATCCTGCGCATGTGATCGAGGAACACCTCGACTTCGTCGCTGGTGTTGTATTGGGCAAAGCTCACTCGCACGACGCCACCCTTGTTGGTGAGGCCGAGACGCTCGACCGGCTCGAACCCGTAACTGTGTCCAGGCCAAACGTTGACGTTCACCTCGGCGAGGCTCTGTGCGACCTTCGCGGGATCGGCGCCCGCCACACTGAACGAAATCGTCGGAACGCGGCGGTCCAGACGGTCCTTGGCGGTGATGCCGTGAATGGTCAAGCCCCTAAAAGCGCTCAACCCTTCGATCGCGCGCGCCACAAGTTCATCTTCGTAATGTTTGGTGAACGCCATACCCGCGACGATCTTGTCGCGACGCGACGACGACGCCGCCGCGTCTCCAAACGTCTCTCCGAGCCATTCGAAGTGTTCGATCGCGGCGAGTGCGCCAGCGATTGTTTCTCGCGACTTTGTGCCCGTTTCGAACTTGTCAGGAGCGGCATTGCTTGCCGGCCGCACCTTGTAAAACTCCAGTTGCTCAAGTAGCTCCTGGCGACCCCAGAGGATTCCGATGTGCGGTCCATAGAACTTGTAAGCCGAGCACACGAGGAAATCGCATCCGAGTTCCTGAACATCGATCACACCGTGGGGCGCGTACTGGACAGCATCAACGTATACGAGCGCACCAACCTCCTTGGCCCGACGGATAGGTGCCGCGATATCGTTGATCGTGCCGGTGATGTTGCTGGCGTAGTTGATCGCCAGCACCTTGGTGCGCGGCGTAATGATCTCGTCCAGATTCGAAAGGTCGTACTCGCACGTCTTCGGATCGAAGTCGATCCACCGAATGACCAGCCCGTGGTCCCTGGCGGAAAGCAGCCACGGAGAAACGTTGGCATCGTGATCCATCCGCGTCAGAACGATCTCATCGCCAGCCTGGAGCGTGCGCGTAATCGCTCGCGAGAATGCGAACGTGAGCGTTGTCATGTTCTGCCCGAAAACCACCTCGCGCGCGTCGCGAGCGTTGAAGAAGTCCTTGAAGGCCTCGCGCGCGTTCGCGACCTTTCGCATCGCCTTCACCGAAGTCGGGAAGTACCCTCCGAGATTTGCGTTGCCATCGATCATGGCGTCCGCCATTTTGTCGATGACCCGCTGCGTCACCTGGGTCCCGGCCGCGCCGTCGAAAAAGATCGTTCCGAGGGTGTCTCGAGCAAAGATGGGAAACTGTTGGCGAATCTGACTGTGGTTCATATGGCTGATCTCACGGGAAAAATTGGCTCGAGGCGCGCTTCCACGCACTGCGCCGTTGGCTCACCTGGAGCAGTGAGTAAACGGGAAATTGTACTTCTTTTCAGGAAAGATACTTTCCTGAAGGGAAAAAAACATGAGTGTTTACCCGCTCCCGTGCACCGCATATGTCGGATGCGTCGGAGTAATCCAAACCGGACCATGGCCTTGCGCGTACAAATGTCACCGGAGATGTGCCGAAAGAAATTCGGCCACGATCCACGCTTTCGCACTCCGGTATGCGAAAAGGACCCCGACAGCGATGAAGACCACGGCTTCAGCCTTGGCGGCAAGCGCCAGTATCCGGACGCGCCAGTTTCGCAATTCATCAGAGGTTTCTTGCATAGTCAGCCCGTAGGAAATCGACTCGATGTTTCTGCTATCCGTTTTTGGGATACTATGCGAAGGAAATATAAATTCCCACTAGGAAGATCACTTGCCCTAAACTGTGTCGCGCCCTGCAAGTAGTCTAGACTTTCCGTTTCTCTTGGGACAGAATCTTTCATATGGGGAATACGTCTGTCGCGGAGGAACGTTTTTGAGCGCCCAAGGGACAGGATCTGCGATCCGCCCCCCTTACCTCCAACACAGAGTCGGAACGACTGACCGCGTGAGACGAACCCGAGATGAGAGCGAACTTCAGGAGAGCGCCATGAGTGACGAGATGCCGGTCAAGGTTGGCGTCCGGTTGAAACACACCCGCATGCTCATGGGCATGAGCCTGAAGGAAGTCGCCAGCAAAGCCGGCGTGACCGAAGGCTATCTGTCGAAAGTCGAAAATGACGTATCTCAGCCCTCGTTCGCGACCTTGCACCGAATCGTTCAGGTATTGGGAATCAACATAAGCGCCCTGTTTGCTTCGGCCGAGAAGGGGGACTCCAACGTCTACATTGTCCGGAAGCATCAGCGCGGTATCCTACCGACTGGCCACCGGCGCACCGGCAACCGGGTAACGCTCGAAATGCTCGTTCCATCGGGGCCGGAATTTCTGCTTCAAGCCAGCATTCATGTCATTGCGCCTAAAGGCGGCAGCGACGAAAAGATCTCGCACAAGGGCCAGGAGTTTGGCTTCGTTCTTGAAGGCAGACTCAAGTTGCTCGTCGAGGATTCCACCCATGTGGTCGAGACCGGAGATTCGTTCTATTTCGATTCCGAACTCGGTCATCGTTACGTCAATGACACAGATGTGACAACGCGAGTATTGTGGGTCAACACACCGCCGACCTTCTGAAGTTTCACCAGTGCCCGCGAGACGCTAGTACAACATCCCTCAAATAGCTTTAATAATTATCGGGCTGCAAATAAGGCTGTAGGAGCGTGACGACGACCTCGGCCATCTCGTCGAGTGAGCCTGTGCCCGGCAGCGGTTCCCACCGGCCGGTGTGGCTGCGAAAGGCGGCACTATAGCGACTGCGGCCGAGCTCGGTAAGGCGCGCCACAACAGTTGGTTCCTCACCATCGAGACGTTTGATCAGCAGGTGCCGCCCGTAGGCTTGTGTGACGATCTGCTCATGGCCGAGCAAGCTGCGCAGTTGACGCTGAAGTTCAGTCGCGTAATGCTTAGTGGAGATGGCTGGCATGTCTGTCTCTCGATTACGATGTGCCCGTTTGCAACGGATAGGTCCGGAAAGTCCATTTGAAGGGGCGTGCTGCCTGATTATGCTCGTGCATAAACTGCTCGGTGCGCTCGCGCAGGTGCGCGGTGCTGGTATGACTGGCATGGCGTAGCACCCGACGCGTATAGCGGGCAAACCACAGTTCGATCTGATTGACCCAGCTCGCGTGCAGCGGGGTGAAGTGGAAGTGAAACCGCTGATCATGCCGCTCGTTGAACGCCTGCCAGACGGCCTGAGCGCGATGCGTATTGAGGTTGTCCCAAATCACGTGCACCTGTTTGCCCGCGTGCGCAGCCGCCACGCGCTCCATGAAGGCGACCAGGTCGCCCTGGGTGCGCCGCTCGCGGCAGTCTGCCAGCACCTGACCGGTATGCACATCAAGCGCGGCAATCAGCGCCTGAGTGCCGTGCCGGATATATTCAAACTCCCGACGACGCAGCCGTCCCGGTGCCGGCGCGCGACCCGGGTGCTTGCGCTCGATGGCTTGAATGCCCGTCTTCTCGTCGATGCTGAGCACCACCGCGTTTTTGGGCGCCTTGCGGTACAGCTTGCAAATCACATTGACCTTCTCGCGAAAGGCCGGGTCGGGACTGTGTAGCCATTGCTGGACCCGGTGCGGTCGAACGTCGCCAGCCTGCAGAATGCGCTGCACATGGCTGCGGCTGATCTGTTCGACAATGCCACGCTCGATCGCGCGCTCCACTATCTCGTCCAGTGTCGGCGTAACCCGTCCTTCGGGTTCGTGTGCTTCACATGCCAACGCAATCAACTGCAGTCGCGTTTCTTGCGTGATGCGTGGCGGACGACCGCTACGCTCACCCTCGCGCAGGCCCTGCGCACCATGCTGTGCGATGCGCTTGCGCCACGCGCAGACCGTCTGCACCGACACACGCAGTTCTCGAGCAATCACCGTATTCGCATGTCCTTCGTGCGCCCACAGCGCGATGCGCGCCCGCATCACATCTCGCTGAGTCGCGGTCTTCCGCTCGATCAGCGACAGCAGTTCTTCTCGTTCTTTCTTCGCCAACTTCACTGGCGTTGCATGACGACCTTGGCTCATCTCGAAATGATAGCCAAGACAATTATTTAATCAAGCTATTTACGGGATGTCGTACTAGTGTGGTGAGTTAGAAGTTCGTTGCTTTATTGACAATCTTGATCCGGGACGGTGAAATGTTGCTTGAAAAGCCGTTCAGACTCGCGTAGCCCGTCGTCGGTAAAGACCACCGATTTCGTCTTGTTGACTGGGTCGCAGATAAAGCCTTTTTCGTAGAGCCGGTTCAGCACGTCCCAGTCGAGGCCCTTCCACGCGCGGAAGCGATCGTGCAGCGTCAGGTAAAGGAGTGCCAGTGCGGCTTCGTCGATGGCATCGGTATTGATTTTCATAGCTCTCATCCGGCAGCCTGCTGAACGCGACCGCAGAAACGTTCGAGACTGGCCAGGATCTCGTCGGCTGACTTGCTCCAGGTGAACGGTTGGGGATTGGCGTTGTACACATCGAGGTAATGCCGGATCGCATCCTCGAGCTGGCGCGTTGAACGATGCGTGCCACGACGAAGGTATCGTTCGGTAAGCGTGGCGAACCAGCGTTCGACCTGATTGAGCCACGACGCCGAGGTCGGCGTGAAATGGACCTGGAAACGGGGATGACGGGCGAACCACGCCTTGATTGAGGGTGTCTTGTGCGTGCCATAGTTGTCCATCACCAGATGCACATCCAGTTGGGCCGGCACACTCGCGTCAATGGTGCGCAGAAAGCCCAGGAATTCGCCACTGCGATGGCGCCGGTGCATCTCGCCGATCACTTCGCCAGTGACGATGTCCAGTGCTGCGAATAACGTAGTCGTGCCGAGACGCATGTAGTCGTGGGTGCGCCGCTCCGGGATACCGGGTGCCAGCGGCAGCATCGGTTGCGTACGGTCCAGAGCCTGGATCTGGCTCTTCTCGTCCACACACAACACCATCGCCTTGAGCGGAGGATCCAGGTACAGTCCCACGATATCACGCACCTTCTCGACGAACAGCGGATCACCGGAGAGCTTGAAAGTCTCCTGACGATGTGGCGGCAAGCCAAAGGCACGCCAGATCCGTGTCACCGCCGTCTGCGACAGATTCATCTCGCGCGCCATCGTGCGCGTACTCCAGTGAGTCGCGCCTGCAGGCACGCTCTCGAGTGTCTTCACAATGACTGCGTCGACACGGTGGGCGCGGCAGACCGGCTCGCAGGCAACCGAGGTGTCGATTCGTGCAGGTGTCCTCAACCGCATGGTAGCCCTCGCTTGCCCGCAGTCCGTCCGTATCGCCTGAGATTGAAAGCACAGAGGTCATGTTGTCTCTACGCCTGATTTACGCAACAACGCCATTACGAGTGTATCCTTGGGGCACCGACCGAAGTGAAAAGCCCTGCTCCGATAAACAGCCCTTCCAAATATGCGGAGGTGTCAAGCATGAAAAGCCCGACAACCTCTTACGCTGGACCGGTCGAGAAAATTGGACAGTAGAAAAATATACGGAGCGAACTTTACTGTCAACCCACAGCTTCAACTCTATCCAGCAAGCTGACATGTCGCGCTACCTCATCTAGGAACACCGACAGCAGCAGAATCTTCGAAGTTATCGGGAACCTTGACGAAGGACTCCTCAGGAGACACCGGAAGCGCCACGGTAGCGATGAAGGTCACCCCGGAAATGATCGCGAACATGGTCCCGAGCGGAATGAACGCGACACCAAAGCTACTCGCAACCCACAGCCCGATTAACGGCGTGGTGCCACCAAATATCGCACCACACAGTTGAAAACTTAGTGATATGCCGGTGTAGCGGACTTCGACTGGAAATGCTCGAGGTAGATACGAAGAAAGTACCGCATAATAGCCGCCGATCAATCCCGTGGTACAAAGTATCCCGATCGCAATCAACGGAATGGAGCCGGAGGTGATCAGATGCACCATCGGAAACGACCACGCAAATGCGCCAGCGGTTACTACCAGGAGAAATTTCCTCTCCCCGAATTTATTGGCCAGATAGGAACCGATCGGGAAACTAATGAGCTCCACAACACCTACCCAGGTAATGACGTTCAGCATGTCGCCCTTTTCTACATGCAGATACGTCGTCGCAAAGGACATCATCAAGGTAGTTATAAAATAGAACCCGGATATTCCCAGCATGCAAAAGCAGATGCCAAGAACCAGAGCGCGCTTGTAGGATTGAAGCACACGATGAAAGGGCGCGATGTCACTGATCGATCCAGCAGCCTTCCTGATTTCCAGTTCTGGACTTTCACCAACACCGCGGCGGATGAGGTAAGCGACCAGCACCAGCACACCACTGAATAAAAATGGGATCCGCCACCCCCACGACATGAAGTCGCTTTTGGGAAGCGCATTAACAAGCTTGAATGCGACCGTCGCGAGAATCAGCCCAACAGGGCTGCCATATTGCGGCGCTGATGCAAGGAGCGTTCTCCATTTCTGGGGTGCGTGTTCAGTCGCAATCAGCACAGCACCGCCCCACTCTCCTCCCACAGCCATCCCTTGTGCCAGGCGCAGCACAACGAGCACAATCGCCGCGGAAATACCGTAAGCGGCAGTTTCTCCTCACATAGATCCTGATCTGAAAACAGCGCAGGATGTGTCCACGGTTTTTTAATGGACACACCCTTCATGGACGAGAACTGCGCAGATTTTTTGCCCTTGCGTGCGACCAACGTTGGTGTCGAAGGCAAGCGGACTTTCGACAAGCGTGACAAACAGAGGCTGATTGAAGCCTGCCTGAAGCCGGGTGTGTCGATCGCGGGTATGGCGCTGAAGGCGGGCGTGAACGCCAACCAGTTGCGCCGCTGGATCAAGAATTACGAGGCGCTCCTGAAGGGCGCCGCCGCCCCATGTGACTCGAAGGCTCTGCCCACGGCATTCGTACCGGTGGTGGCGATCAGCGATAACAGCTGGGCGGCTTCGCAGATGCCGCCGCAGCCAGAACCTGATGCACCGGCGGCGCCGATGCGGAGCCACGCGCCACAGCGATCACCGCTGCCCTCGCGCCTGGTGGCGCAGCTGCCCAACGGGGTGAGCCTTGAACTCGAGTGCACCGGGCAGGATTGCGCGCTGCTCAAGACGATGATTGACGCGTTGAGGGGGAGCTGATGTTCCGCTTCGACGACGACCTGAAAGTCTACCTGTACCGCGAGCCGATTGACTTCCGCGCCGGCATCAATACCCTTGCTGCCCTGGTCGCGGAGTCAATGCAGCTGGACCCGCTCGCCCGTGCCGTGTATGCGTTCCACAACCGCAAACGCGATCGCGTCAAGCTCCTGCTGTACGAGCGCACCGGTTTCTGGCTGATGTTGCGCCGGCTTGAAGAAGACCATTTCGTGTGGCCCAGGCGGCATCAGGAGGTGATCGAGCTGACAACGCAGCAGCTTCACTGGTTGCTCGACGGCATCGACATCGACGCGCTTCGCCGCCACCCGGTGCGTCGTTACCAGCACGCCAGCTAGCCCGCCCGGCAAGGCACGTCGCGCGTAAACAACGGCGGCTGCGACTTTTACAAATTGACGTAAACCTACGGCGCGCCGCGCTCCGCTATCCTGGAGCGCATGAATCCTCCTGATCTCAAGCACATACCCAAGGTCGTCAAGGGCTATATCCGCGATCTCGAAGAGCGCGCGACACAGGATATTGCCCAGCGCGACGCACAGATCGAGGAGCTGAACCAGCGCATCGAGCAGCTCGAGGAACAGATCCGGCTGCTGCAGGCAGAGCGCTTCGCACCGCAGAGCGAGAAACGCAAGGATCGCGTGTTCGACGAGGCCGAGCAGATCGCCCAGACCGCCCCCTCCAATGAAGACGACGAGGGTGCACAGCCAGCGCTGCCCGACACCGGCCTGCCCCAAAACAGCGAGCCCGAACGGCGCAAGGGCGGCCGCAAGCCTCTGCCGGCCTACCTGAAGCGTGAACCTGTCGAATACGACCTGCCCGAAGACCAGAGGGCATGCGTGGACTGTGGCAACCCGATGCATCGCATCGGCGAGGACATCAGCGAGCAACTGCACGTCGAGGTCAAGTGGACGGTCCGGCAGAACGTGCGCTCCAAGTGGGCCTGCCGGCACTGTGAGTGTCACGCCGAACATACACGGATCGTGCTTGCGCCGATGCCGGTGCAGCCGATTCCGGGCAGCCATGCGGACGCGTCGGTGATCGCGACGGTCACGACCGCAAAGTACGTCGACGGCATGCCGTTGTACCGGATGCAGGACGCGCTCGCACGCTGGCAGATTCCGGTGAGTCGCGGCACGCTCGCTCACTGGATCATCCGCCCCAGCGAACTGCACTACCGCCGCCTGTACGACGCGCTGCACAAGACGTTGCTGTCGCAGCCGTTGATCCACGGTGACGAAACGACGGTTCAGGTGCTCAAGGAGCCCGGCAGGTCCGCCCAGAGCAAAAGCTATGCATGGGTGTACCGCAGCGCCGAAGGCTGCGCCGAACCCGTTGTGCTGTTCGACTACCAGCCGGGGCGCGGCCAGGAACATCCGAAGAAGTTTCTCGGCGACTACAGCGGCATGCTGATGAGCGACGGCTACAGCGCCTGGCGCACGCTCAAAAAGGCCACGCACTTCGGATGCGTCGCGCACGCCCGGAGGCTGTTCGTCAAGGCGGACAAGGCGGCCGAGAAAAAAACGGACTCCGGCAAACAGAAGATACCTAACGCTCGTGTGGCGAAAGCGCTCGAATACTTCCAGGCCCTGTACCGTGTCGAGGCGCTCGCCAAGGGCGAACTGCCTGATGGCCAGACGCGCGCTGATTACACATATGGCTTGCGGCAAAAGCATAGCGTGCCGGTGCTCGAGGCCTTCAAGGCGTGGCTCGACGAACTGGCGCTCAAGGTACTGCCCCAGAGTCTGCTCGGCAAGGCAATCGCCTATACACGCAACCAGTGGCAATATCTGAGCCGCTACGTCACCGATGGTTGCGCTCCCATCGATAATAATGTTTGCGAACGTGACATCAGACCGTTTGCCACTTCGAGAAATTATCGACACTCGATAGTTATCGAAGGTTCGTCCGGCTACGCGACCGAAGGAGACCAGACGTCTGCACGGTCCCGCAAACGCGGGACCGTCGATTGACAGATCGGCACGTCAAAAGCGTGTCCAGTCGATCTGGTTTCCATAACTACAGGGTCTGCAGGAAGCGAAGCACATCGTCTTCGGGGCGATATCGTATCGGCTTTCGCGAAGGCGCCTGGAGGGATTTTAGCGCCCGTTCCTTCATTCCAAGATCGGCTTCAACATATCGATGGGTTGTGACTGGGCTTTCGTGACCGAGCCATAGCGCGATGACGGTAATATCTACGCCGGATTGCAGCATGTGCATCGCTACGGAGTGCCGAACAAGATGCGGATGGACATGGCGTAGCGCAAGTTCAGGAAATTTCCTCGATGCCTCCTCGACTGCGAGGTTCAGCCGTTCGGCAAACCCGACTCGCGTTAGCGGAGCGCCGGACCGACCAGGGAAAAGCGGTTCGTGTGGGTTCCGCGGATATTGCTTCAACCAGCGCTTCAGTTCTCTGGCCGTGTCTGGCCACAGCGGCACAGAACGCTCCTTTCGGCCCTTGCCATGAATGCGTACCCATGCGATCGGACCGAAAACGAGATCGGATACACGCATCTCAAGGAGCTCGGAAACACGCGCGCCGGTGTTGTACAGCGTTACGAGCATGATGTGGTCACGTTGACCCGTCCACGTTCCCGTGTCAGGAGCGGCGACAATCGCTTCAATATGCTCACGCACCAGAAATCCGACAAGAGGTTTCTCGAACCGCTTCATCGGAATTGCCAATACGGATCGCGCGATTGCCAGCACTGACGGCTCCTCGAACGAAACATATTCCATAAACGACCGTATGGCGGCAAACCTCGCGTTGCGGCTCCGAATGCAATTATGGCGATCCTGTTCGAGATGGCGGAGAAACTCGAGAATGAATGAAGCTGTCAGATCTTCTATAGCAAGATCGGAGGGACGCTTGTGCAGACGTTGGTATGCAAAGGCTAACAGCAAGCGGAAGCTGTCGCGGTAGGCCGTCACAGTCCGGGGGCTTACGTGTCTCTGCTGTTGCAGGCGCTGCGTAAAGAATTTCTGCAGTAGCACTGGAAACGGTTGTATGGAGGACTTGCTCATGATGTACCTCGCTGGCAGCTCACGAAGCGTTGGGCTGCGATGGCTAGCAGTTCCGGGGTGGCTGTCTCATACCAGTAGGTGTCGGTGACTTTGACGTGCCCAAGGTAGGTCGACAAGGCAAGAATGCTTCGATCTACGTCCAGTCCACGTGCGTACCAGTCCTCTAGCCTGTGGCAGACGAACGAATGTCTTAGGTCATGCAGGCGGAGCCGGCCATGGTCGCCGCGAGGTTGCCACTTCAATGTGTCACGGAGAACATGAAAGGCATACTCGACGCTTCGTGTGGAGGCAGGACGCCCATAGTCAAAAACGAAAAATGCCTCGCTGTTCCCGGCGAGATGTTCGAGGTCACGCGTGTTCGCATAGCGCTGCAGCGCGCGAGCCGTAGTGTGGTGCACCGGGACCCATCGTGATTTACCCAGCTTCGCGTGCCGAATATAAAGTAGCTGATGCGTAAGATCGACATCCGAGCGGGTCAGCGCCGTCGCTTCCGAGATTCGCAGGCCTGTCGACGCCATCAATCCGAATATGGTCGCGCAGCTTGAGCCGCGCAAGCCACCTGGCGGGTAAAGACCATCGCAGGCCGCCATTAGCTCAATGATTTCAGTGACACTAAAGATATGCGGCGCCAATCGACGACGGGCCGGACCCAACAGCGATCGAGGAGGAACCTCCGTTGCGGGATCGAATTGCTGACAGTATCTGGCGAACGGCCGTAACACCTCGATTCTCCGTGCTGCCGTCAACCGCCGACCACCGGGAGAACTACTGGCCCATCGAACGGCAAGCTGTCTGGTCAGCGCCCCCTGATAGCCGATCCGCTCGGCAAATCGGGCGAAGTCACGAAGCACTCCGCCTTCCGCCTTGAGCGCATAGCCCGCCTGACGGCGAATCGCGAGGTAGTCGTTGACCCACGTCATGAACGAATTTGGGCGGCTCATGAGAGCCTCCCCGGCCAGGGCAGCGCCACCCGCCGAAGCGATGGAACATCCAGCTTCGCATAAATGGACGTCGTGTCGAGGCAGCGGTGACGCAGTACGTCGGCGATCTCTTTGAATGGGGTGCCGACTTGCGTCATCCGACATGCCATCGTGTACCGGAAGATGTGCGTCCCGCGCACGCGTTGCTGAAGTCCGCAACGTTCCGCAGCGTAGCGCACCGCATTTCTCACGATGTCCAGATTGGCTTCAGTATTGAGCGGTGGACGATGGCGTACAAAAACCTCGCGCCGCGTCGTTTGAGGTCGACCGTCCCGCAGGTACCTGGCGATTGCTTCGCCGGTTTGTTGAGGCAACGGCACGATGTCAATTCGACCGCCCTTACTGTGCAAATTCAAGGTCCCAGCACGCCAGTCGATGTCACCAAGGCACAGGTGAGCGACTTCTGTGCGTCGCAAGCCGAGGTCCAGCAAACAACGTGTAATGGCATAGTCGCGCATGCCGGTTGGATTGTTGTGGTCAAAGGCACTGAGCAGTTGCCTGATCTCCACAGCCGATAGCACATCGGGCAACCCTGCGAGCCGCCATGAAGGTACACGCGGCAATGCGGCGATGAGCGCTGTAGTTGGGATGCCGTGACTGGCCTTGAATCGGAAATAGCGGCGCAGCGAATTGCTCACGCCCCTGATAGTACCGGGTGCGAGGCCACGTGTGCGGTGCAGGACAAAGCGGGAGACATCATCCGGCTTGAGCCTGGAAATGTCGACCTTGCGGGTACCAAACCGATCAACGAGAAATTCTCCGACATGTAGCTTCCGTGCACTTCGGGTGCTATCGGCGAGCCCGCAAACTTCCATCAAGTGGTGATCGAAATCGGCAAGCTCTTGTGCGATGAACACCGACGCATTCGAAACTGGCTGTGCATGGGTGACATCCGGCATCTCCAAGAAACGCATCAATGCGGCATGCATGTCGGCTCCCGTTCTTTTGCATTTGCCCGCGCAATGGCAGTGCGGAAGATGGTCGTAGAGAAATCGATCAATCAATGGTCCGCTGAGTTCACGCAGGCCAATTCCCTGACGCGATATCCAGTGCACGAAGTGCGCGACACTCCGGAAATAGCTCTCGACAGTTACCTGCCGATATCCACGTTCGGTCAGATATCGGCAGTATGAATCCGCATACGCCCCCAAGCCTGCATTGGAAAACCACCGTTGCGCAAGGATGTGGCCGGGTCTGACGCGTGAGTGCGTTGGCATGATGACTCTCCTCAAAACGACAAAACAGCAAGAGGAAAGTACTCCAAATTATGGAAGGTTGCGGGACGCGCTCCACGGATTCTAACCGTGGAAACAGGGACTATTGCTTGCACGTCGGAGGCGAACCTTCAATAACTATCGGGTGTCGATAATTTCTCTTAGGGAAGTGTTTCCCTAAGAGAAAGTCATGGCTGTTTAGCCCCCGATGGGCAGTTCAAACTCCTCCACTTGTGGGCGGCTAAATTCCCCCAGGCAGGACGAGCGGATTATGCGTCGGATTCCTCAGTGACGGCAAGCCTGGCAGCAGCTTCCCGGAGTCGATAGCTCTTGCCTTCAAACTCGAGGAGTTTGGAGCGATGCAGCAGACGATCAAGGATCGTCGAGGCCATGGTGCTGTCGCGAAGGTAGCGCCCCCAGTCCTGGACGACACGGTTGGACGTGACGAGGATGCTGCGACGTTGCTTGTAGCGTTGATGGACCAGTGTCTGCAGCAATTCGGCCGCGGCATCGGGAATGCGTTTGGCGAGGAACAGATCGTCAAGCACGAGGAGTTCGGGCTCGACCAGGGCCTTGAGCAGCCGGTCCTGATCGGCACGTGTTTCCACGGCATAGCCGGCGAACACGGTGTCGGACTCGACGTATCGCACCTTCATTCCCTGCAGGGTGGCGTTGTAGGCGATAGCCTTGGCGATATGACTTTTGCCGGTGCCGGGTTTGCCGATCAGCAGCGCGTTGTCGCTGTCGGCGACGAACTTCAGCGTGTGTAGCTCGAAGCAGGCCTGCCGGGGGACTTTCGGATTGAAGGACCAGTCGAAGTCGCTCAGGGTTTTGCGCTCGTCCAGGCCGGACTGCTGGAAGCGTCGTTCGAGAAGCCGGGACTGTCGTCGATCGAGCTCGTCCTGCAGAATCATGGAGAAGGTTTCAAGGAATGGCTGCTGGCTGGCCTGGGCTTGCAGCACCCGGGTTTCCAGTGTCGCGCTGATGCCGGACAGGCGCAGTTCGCGCAGGGCGCGGTCGATTTCGGCAAGGCTCATGCTCAAGAGAGATCTCCGTTGGGTGATGGCATGGCGGCGCTATGCTTGGCGCCGAGGGTGAACAGGTCGGCGTAGTCGTCGCCGTCCCGGATGAGGTGATGTTCCTGAGTCAAGGGCAGTTCGCCCTGGACGGGCGCGTCCAGTTCGGCCAGCGCCTGCTCCAGCAGACGCTCGGTCAGCGCCTTGACCTGTTTGTAGCTGGGCACGCCTTCTCTCATTGCGATCTCGCAGGCCGATTCGATCAGGCGGCGGGGATAGCGCCGGACCAGGCCGACGATGCCCCAGAGCTTGCGCTGACCGACTCGCCCTTCGGTGTCGAACAGATGCTGGCACAGGCGTTCGGCCGATGGCCCGATCGTCCTGGCCTGCGCGAGGATGCGGCGCGTTTCCCGGGAGGGATTGAACGGTCGCTCGTCGTGCGGCAGGATCACTGTTCCCGGCCTGTCGGCCAGAATGTGGGTGCGCAGCAATGTCTGTGTCTGGAGGTTGCGGATTTCCAGGTGACGGGCAAATTTACGCACCAGCACCTTGCTGCCAATGGGAGCCGGTTGGGCAGCGTAACTGCTGTGGTCGACCCGTACGCACGTGTCGTCGCAGACCGTGTAGACCTTGTCGGTGAAGTATTCGAAGTTGCGCGCCGGCAAGGCACGCAGATGGGGGCGCTCTTCCTCGAACATCGCCTGAACCTGGCGACGGGTACTGCCGTGGATCCTTCTGGCCGCCAGTTCGATTCCCATTGATCAAGGAAGGCGTTTTGCTCCTCGATCGACTCGAACCGGCGCCCCTTCAGGGCCGTGCCTTGGGTATGCTGGATAGCGTTCTCGACGGTGCCCTTGCGATTCGGATCTCGTACGCGGGCTGGGTCCGCCACCACGCCGTAGTGAGCGAGCATGGCTGCATACACCGGATTGAGCTCCGGCTCGTACAGGTCCGGTTTGATCACGCCTTCCTTCAGATTGTCGAGGACGACGTATTGCGTTACACCACCCAGCTGGCGCCAGGCCTGCTCGTGCAACTCGGCCCAGACCTGTTTGCTGGACTTCCACACAACGCGGCGGAAGCTGCGTCGCGAGTACCGAAGCGTCATGACGAACAACCGCGGCTTGCGGTARCGGTTWGTGCCCGGYACCCTGGTCAGGGCCCCYTCGCCATARTCAACCTGSGCTTCYTCGCCAGGCWGGAARTCCAGCCGGTCAAACTGSGCCGGYTCATGCTGGCGCAATGTCCGCACGAACCGCTTGACGCTGTCGTATCCGGCRGCRAAGCCAAACCGGTCCACCAGATCCTGGTAGATGGCCATGGCGTTGCGCCGCAATCGCAACTGGGCCTCTATGAACTCCCGGTGCGGCTCGCAGGCCGATACCTGGYTGCYCTTTGCCGGTGGGCAGGGTGGGGRAATTTGCAGCYCGGMGCCGGTGGGCACCGTGGGGGAATTTGCCTGCGCCGCCGCGAATTGCTCCTGGTACTTRCGGATCGTCTTMCGGTCRACKCCCGTAATCCGSGCRATCTCCCGCTGACGTTTGCCCGCKGCGAYGAGCGTGGCGATGGTTGTTTGCAGATGCGGCTTCAAGACATTCACTCCAACAACCCCTCTTTTTCTTCATTCGAGGGGTGTAAGGTAACGTCCTGCCAGACCGCGCCAGCGTCATGCTCCGCGTGTCTCTAGGTGGGGGATTTTAGGTGCCCACAGGTGGGGGAATTTGCCCGCCCATCGGGGGTTTAGCGACACAGTTGATGGCGCAAAAGCGAGCGCCACGGTGTACAGCCTGATGTTGACGTGCAGAGCCTGCGGCGTCGAGCCATACGACTACCTGCTACACATACTCACCGAGTTGCCGCAGCGTGCGCCGGACGCAGATGTAACCGACCTTCTGCCGTTCAATTACGCCCGGCAACAAAAGGAAAAGGAAGAGACCGGCTGACGAACTGAATGCGCGTCGGCGTGCTGGCCCACGCGCAGGCTCATCACCTCGACGCGAATATCGCCGGTTGACCCCGACCATCGCGGTACGGCTGCGCTTGCCCGTCTGTCGCAAACGATTCTTTATTCGGTGTGCTGAAATCACCGCTTACGAAATACCAATGGACTGATAACCTGGGATCAAACCGATCGCGGTAGTCGCAATGCCCATGAGCAGCAAGGTTATGACCAGCGTTTGCTTGCGGCCTACGCGGTCACCAAGGTGACCGAACAAAAGTGCACCGATCGGTCGAGCCACAAATCCGACAGCAAACGTAGCAAGCGATGCGAGCGTCGCCGTAAGCGTATTGTGTACGGCAAAGAACACATCTCCAAACACCAGCGCCGCCGCCGTACCGTAGCAGTAAAAATCATACCACTCGATCATGGTGCCAAGGAACGCGGCTAGAGCCGCGCGAAGCGGTTGACGCTCGACAGGTGCAGGATTGTTCATCTTGTGGGCTCCGGCGGGACCTCGAGATTGCTGGCATCCGTGCGACGCAGGACGCAGCGCTTGAATCGTTAGATCGATTGACGATATCAGGCGCCGGCTATAACCTATATGTCCACCAAAATAACGTCGTTAAGGCCACTTTTCGATGCGTGAAATCCTCCTTTCGGATCTGCTATCGAGCGCGCTTTCACGGGAGTCCGATCAGTCGTTGCAACGCCAGATTTACGAGGTTGTGCGTCGGGCGGTGCTGGATCACACACTGGCACACGGACAAAAACTTCCGTCTTCCCGTCAGCTTTCGAGTGACCTCGGCATATCCCGGATCACAGTGTCGCTCGCCTATGATCGTCTCATTGCAGAGTCGTATCTTTCCGCGACTACAGGTAGTGGAACATTCGTCGCAAACACCGGCGCGTTACCCAGATCGGCCCCAGAAAAAGGTTCTGTCACCGCTCTGTGGCGCCCTCTGGCCAAGCGCGGTGAGCAGATCTCCTCCGGAAGTGGCGGTATCCCCCAGCATTGGGGAGCGTTCGTTCCCGGTGTCGCAGATGCTTCGATGTTTCCCTTCCATATCTGGAAGCGGCTTTTAGCACGGAACATATCCAAGGTTGACCTCGCGCTCTCTGGGTACGCCGCAGATGGGGCTGGCTACTTGCCGTTGCGGCAAGCAATTACGAGTTACCTCGCAATATCGCGCGCCGTTGTATGTGACCCTGAGCAAGTCATCGTGACTTCGGGAACCCATCAGTCGATCGATCTTTGCGCACGCATGCTAGCCGACGTCGATGAGTGCGCGCTCGTCGAAAGCCCGTGTCATTGGGCTTTTCCGGCAGTGCTCGAGGCGGCCGGACTTCACATCGACGCCCTCACGATGGACGAAAATGGGGCAGACCTGGCTGGAAGTACGATCAATCGCAAGACGCGGCTAGTTGCAGTCAGCCCTTCCCATCAATATCCAACCGGGATTGTGATGCCGCTGCATCGCCGCCTCGAACTCCTTGAACTCGCTCGCAAGCACGGGGTCTGGATTCTGGAAGACGACTATGACAGTGAATTCCGATACGACTCTGCTCCGATCGCGTCGTTGCAGGGCCTCGACTCTGACGGCCACGTCATCTACATGGGTACATTCAGCAAAGCAACGTTCCCGGGAATGCGGATGAGTTACATTGTTGTCCCGAAATCGCTCGCCGCGCGGTTTTCCGCAGCATGTGCACAGATCTATCGACCGGGTCAATTGCATGTGCAGGCGGCTCTGGCTGACCTCATTTCCGAAGGCCATTTTTCGCAGAACATACGGCGAATGAGAACCGAGTACGCCGCTCGCCAACAGGAATTGCGCGACGCAATAGGTGCCGAACTCGATGGTGCCGTTACGCTCTCGGAAGCGAAGGCAGGTTTGCACCTGTTCGCAAGAATATCGCGCCCTGTGAATATGGAAACGCTGTTGCAGGTGGGGCGCGAGCGCGATCTTGTCTTGCGTATGCCGCACTTCATCACCCACCCGGAGTCGCCAGGCGAATTGTCTTCTCTCGTTCTCGGCTTCGGCGGTGTACGCATCGAAGCGATTCGTCCAGGCGTCAAGCGTTTGGCACAAGCAATAGAGCTTGCAGCGACAAAAAGGCGTCGCTAACAGCGTCGTCAACAGGCGCAGAGACGAGCGACTCCAAGCACCTGCATGCCGCAAATCAGCTATCTTTGCTCGACGCCGCACCAGTCGGCCACAAACAACGCGAGTGTCTTGGTTACCTGCTTCAGCGACTCGAGATTAACCGCTTCGTCATAGCCATGTGGCATTTTGCACTCCGGACCGTATACGATCGCCGGTGTGTCGGCATACAAGCCAAAGAACCGCGCATCCGTCGCCGCAGAGGTGGCGTACTCGGTAAGAGGTTCGCCAAAGACCGCACTGTGTGCACGGCCCAACGACGCCTCGACGTCCTCAGAATTGGTAAGGACGTAACCCTCGGCCATGAACCCGTGATACTCAACTCTCGGCGCGTGGTGCCGCAGGAATGGATCGTCGTGAGAAGCCTCTGCGATGAAGCTTTCGATTTCTACCCTGGCTGCGGCGAGACTTTGTCCCGGATAGACAGCAACACGCATGTCGAACGTACACCATGCCGGAACACTGGACGGCCAGTCTCCGCCTGCGATCTTACCTAGATTGAAGCGAATCGGGTGTGGGTGGTCACAGAAGTGTCGGTGCTCGACCTTACGTGCGTTCCAACGCCGCTCGAGTTCCTGCAGCCTTCCAATCAGATAGATGGCCTTCTCAATTGCGTTCGCGCCAGCCCCCGAAAACGCCGCAGACGCGTGCTGAGGATCGCCTGCCACATGCACTTGAAACCACATTGGCCCGACCTGAGCGCGCATGAGCTTTGGCAAAAGCGGCTCAGGAATGAATGCAGCATGGGCCTTGTATCCCCGTGCGAGACAAGCAAGCGCTCCATTACCTGTGCATTCCTCTTCAACGACGGACTGCAAGAAAACATCACCTGCCGGCTGGAGGCCGACGCTAGCCAGCGCATCGATCGCGGCCACGCACGCCAGCAGGCCTGACTTCATATCGCCAGCCCCTCGTCCATACATCCAGCCATCTATGACTTCGGCGCCGTAAGGATCAGTCGTCCATTGCGCTCTCGGGCCCACCGGCACGACGTCGATATGTCCGTTGAGAATCAGCGAGCGACCACTCCTGTTGCGCGCCCGGTGCGTGCCAACAACATTGCGGCAGTTGTCATAAGAAACCGCAACGGGTGAAAAACCGGGAAGGTGGCGATTTTGATCAAGGTCTATGAGCCATTCATCGACGTCGAACCCGCGCTCCCTATACATCGACGCCATGTATGCCTGCGCGGCAGTCTCCTCTCCGCGCTGAGACGGAATCTTCACCAGTTCCGCCAACGTCGAAATTTGCCGATCGAAGCCCGCCTCGACCGCGCGTGAAATAGCGCCCTCTAGATGCCTAATCTCGATCTCGTGATCGCTCATACGTGTCGTATCGTCAGTGATTTGCAAGTGCCATCATCGCACCCAGGAGCACGTTCGCCCCGGCCTGGAGATGCTCTGGCTGTGCGGACTCGATTTCGTTATGACTGATCCCGTCCTTGCATGGCACGAAGATCATCGACGTCGGCGCCACTTTCGCCAGATAACAGGCGTCATGTCCGGCGCCAGAAACGATCTCCATGTGGGTGTACGGTGTCGCCAGAACAGCGTCCCTGACTGCCCCGATCATCTCGCTGTCAAACTTCGTCGGAACAACATATTGTAGTTCTTCAAAATGAAACGTTAATCCTGAATCACTCTGAGGTCGCGCGCAGATCTCGCGCGCCTTTTGAACCATTTCTTGCAGGACTTCCGGTACCAGGTGGCGCAAATCCACGCTAAACCGCACAAGCCCTGGGATCGTATTGCGGGAGCCCGGCGAAACGTCGATTTCGCCAATAGTCGCGCGAGCATGCTCGCCATAGCCCCTGCCAATATCCACAATCTGAGTGAAGGCGGGCGCAGCCGCGTACAGTGCGTCATGCCTGATGCCCATCGGCGTAGGACCCGCATGAGCCTCCCTGCCGGTTACCGTGACGTTGATCAGCCGGATACCGAGAACACCGGTCACTATGCCGATCACTTTCTGCTCGCTCTCAAGTACAGGGCCTTGCTCGATGTGAGCCTCCAGATAAGCGCCAACACGATGCTCGCCAATCTGTTCTGCACCAACGTAGCCCAGCCTGTCCAGTTCATCCTTGACCGAAATGCCTAGAGCATCTTGCGACGCATATGCGTGCTCGAGCGGGATATCGCCACAGAAGACGCCTGACCCCATCATGGTCGGTACGAAACGCGCGCCTTCTTCATTCGTCCAGATAACAAGCTCCAGGGGCGTGCGTGTCTGAATCTGCTGGTCCTGTAGCGTCTGCATCACCTCAAGGCCAGCCATGACACCATAGCAACCGTCGAACTTACCCCCCGATGGCTGGGTGTCGATGTGGCTTCCGGTGACGATCGGCGGCAGGCTGTTATCGACCCCGGGGCGCCGGCCAAAGATATTTCCAATTCTGTCAGTCGTCAGCTCAAGCCCGGCGTCACGCATCCAGCTGCAGACCAGTTCGCGCCCCTGCTTATCGAGACCAGTCAAGGCGAGCCGTCTCGAACCTCCCCGCTCCGTCTCACCAATTTTGCCCAGCGTCATCAGCCGTTGCCAAAGCCGCTCTCCGTTGACTTCCGATTGCGTTTTCATTCGAATCCTTCACCGTAGGAATTCGCATAATCGTAAGCAGCCAAAAGCGCTGGTGATATGGCCACTTCTGAATTTTCCCTAAGATCACTTGCCGCCAGGGTGCGGTTCTCGCCTGGCGGCGCGTTTCGAACAGTCGCGTTACTTGTTCAGTCGAACACAGAGGAGACTGAGAATCTCAAACAGTACCTGCGCTCCCGCATGGGCCGTATTCGTGGTCGCATCATATTGCGGAGCAACTTCCACGACGTCACCGCCAATGATGTTAATACCCGCAAGTCCGCGAAGTAATGCCTGCACTTCGCGAACGGTCAGCCCACCTACTTCGGGAGTTCCAGTTCCCGGAGCGAATGCGGGATCGAGCCCATCGATATCGAACGACAGGTAGACCGGCACATCACCAACAATCTCTCGCGCGCGCTCGATTACCGATTCGATGCCGTCGCGCTGGACGTCTTCCGCATGAACGACCGTCATTCCCGACTCGTACGAGAACTCCCAGTGATATTCCGCGGAACCGCGTATGCCAATCTGAATTGTCCGCGTCGGGTCCACAAGTCCCTCAAGCACGGCGTGGCGAAACGGTCCACCGTGGTGAAAGCGACAACCATCGAACGGGCCACCGGTGTCGCAGTGAGCATCAATGTGAATGAGGGCAACGGGCTGGTCCTTCCCGAGAACGCGCAGAATCGGCAGCGTAATCGAATGATCACCGCCGACCGACAGCGGGATAACACCGGCACTCTTGATAGCCTGATAAGTGGACTCGATGTCGCTATGACAATCGGCGAGATGGAAGCGACTGCGAAACGGTACATCGCCGATATCCGCAACCTTTATATCGCGCGTCGGTGAGCACTTCAGCACATGATTGTACGGACCGACACGCTCGATCGTACGCAATGCCCGGGGGCCGAATCGCGCACCATTTCGATTGCTTACACCGAGATCCATAGGAACTCCGATCAAGACAGCCTGAAGATCACCGAAGTCCGGTGCAGCCCAGTCGATCTGGCGCAGGCTTGCGTCCAGTAGCGTGGAAACTCCAGCGAAAGGCGCGTCGCGGGTACCGCGCTCATCGATCACATTGGCCGCAACGGATCGGAAATGATCGTCATAGAACCGGGTCTCGTTTTCGCCACCGAAGCGTGCGCGAAGTTCTTCGAGACGCTGTTTCGTAAAATTCATCGTATTTCTCTTGTACTCAGTAAATTTTCTGCGCGCGCGGCGCAGTACGTCACATCACACGATCTAAACCGTACCCATCGAGTTCTGTTCACGGCTTTCTGTTTGTTCGACTTCTTGTTCCGCATCCGGGATGAACGCGGCGCAAAGAAACGTCCCCAGCGATATGACAGCGAACATGGCCGCGAGCGGACCCCACTGGCCGGAAAATCGCTGAGCCACCCACAGTCCGATCAGGGGCGTCGTACCGCCGAAGATTGCACCGCAAAGCTGAAAGCTCAGTGATATGCCCGTGTAGCGCATGCTCACAGGAAAAGCCTTTGGAAGAAACGGCGCCAGCACTGCGTAGTAAGCTGCGATCAACGCGGTGGCAACCAGAATCGCGATCGAGATATTCGCAATGGAACCGGTTGAAATAAGGTACATCATCGGTGCACACCAAACGAGTGTGCCCAACGTAACCCCAAGCATCAGCCGACGTTCGCCGATCCTATGCGCAATCAGGCAACCAATGGGATAGAAGATCAGTTCCACAACGCCAGACCAGGTGACCACGTCTAGAATCGCCGATTTGTCGACGCCCAGATACACCGTGGTGTAAGAAATCATCAACGTTGTCACGAAATAGAATCCAGAGATCCCAAGCAGACAGACACCGACCCCGAGAAGTAGCGAACGCTTGCGTTTCCTGAGAATCTCGATGACCGGAACCGCCTCGTGCGAGTCTGTTTCCTTCAGTCGCTTTTCCACCTCAGGACTTTCATTGACTCCCTGTCTAATCAGGAAGGCAACGAACACAAGCAAACCGCTGAGCAAGAACGGGACACGCCACCCCCAGGCCTGGAACGAGGCCGACGGCAGATTGCTGACCATTCGGAACACAACAGTTGCGAGGATCAAGCCAATCGGGCTTCCGTACTGCGGCGCCGCAGCGAGAAATGTGCGCCATTTCGCCGGCGCATGTTCCGCAGCAATCAAGACTGCGCCTCCCCACTCTCCGCCCACGGCAATACCCTGGACAAGTCGCAGAATGACGAGAAGCACGGCAGCCCAGGGGCCGATCTGTGCGTGCGTCGGCAGCGCACCAATCATGGTCGTAGCGACACCCATCACGGTGAGCGTGATGATGAGACTCTTCTTCCGTCCAAGACTATCGCCGAGATGCCCAAACACCACTGCGCCGATCGGGCGCGCAAGAAAGCCGACAGCAAATGTCCCAAGCGATGCGAGTGTCCCCAGAAACGGGCTGGACACCGAGAAGAAGAGGCTACCGAATACAAGTGCGGCCGCCGTACCGTAACAGTAGAAGTCGTACCACTCGATCATCGTGCCCAAAAATGCTGCCAAGGCTGCTCGCACAGGTTGATACTGGCTTTTCGCATCCATCATTGTCTCCATTTTTCACCAACCCCGCCCACAATCAAATTAGGATTGCGTATGCAATTGGCGCCATTCCGACCGCGTTGTTACGGCCGGGAAAGTTCTTTGAATTATTGGTTTATTGTTTCGTCCGACGTTGCGACACCGCTGTCAGTGCTGCATCAAGCGTCTCGACAAGCTGATCGGCGTTTTCCCGACTAAACGGCAAAAGCGGGCGAATTTTCAGCACATTGCCCCGTGTACCGGTCGCACTGATCAGCACACGACGTCGACGCATCTCATTCACGACTTCGTTAGTCTCCTTCTTCGCCGCAGTCTTCGATGCCTGGTCAGACACAAGTTCCACGCCGATGAAGAGGCCATCCCCGCGAACATCGCCAATCAACTCGTGACGCACGGCCAGTTCCCGTATGCCTTCGCGGATATAAGCCCCGACTGCCCGTGAGTTTTCTTGAAGCCCCTCTTCCTGGATCACGCGCAGTGTCGCCATGGCTGCAGCACAAGAGACGGGATTTCCACCAAAAGTGTTGAAATAGCGACCACTCGCACCGAACTCGCTCACTACCTCGGGCCTGACCACCAGCCCCGCAATCGGATGTCCATTGCCCATGGGCTTGCCCATCGTAACGATGTCCGGAACGATCCCGTGGCGCTGGAATCCCCACATCTTTGACCCTGTTCGAGCAAAGCCCGCTTGCACCTCGTCGGCAATGAAAAGTCCGCCTTCAGCACGGATTGCTTCAACAGCCGGCCCCAGGAACCCTGCAGGATCAGCGAACACACCGTCGCTTGAGAAGATCGTATCGACCAGCAACGCTGCCGGCTTAATCCCGTGGCGTTTCAGATCGGCGATTGCAGCTTTCACTCCCTGCGCAAAGCGCTCTCCAACGGTAGCGGGATCACCAAGATATGTGTCAGGAGCAGGAACCGTGCGCACATCCGTCCCAAGCGGCACCGATTCGCCCAACGACGAAGAGACTGCGGCAACTGCAGAAGTCACGCCGTGATAGGCGAGTTGTGTGACGATGATCCCGCTGCCTCCCGTTCGAAAACGGGCGATTCGCAGCGCCAGATCGTTTGCCTCGCTCCCTGTGCACGTGAACATGACGTTCGAGAGCGCTCCCGGGAACGTCGCGAGCAACTTTTCTGCGTACGTCAGGATGCCGTCATGCAAGTAGCGTGTGTGCGTGTTCAGTACCGCGGCCTGACTCGCGATTGCCTCGACCACCTTCGGATGGCAATGGCCGACAGATGCGACATTGTTGTACGCGTCGAGATAGGCATTGGCAGCAGTGTCAAACAGCCATACACCTTCCCCACGAACGATGTGCAGCGGTTGTTCATAGAAGAGGCGGTATGCAGTCCCAAGAGCGGCTGCACGTCGGTTCACCAGGCCCTTTTCTGCGGCTGTCAATGCGTTCGTCGCCGACGGATCAAACGAATTCAACATTGCTTTATCTTGCTTCATGCTATGTCCTTTGTAGCGCTGTCACAGGCTTTCAGAAGAAGATCCTTCATCTCGTCGTCGTCAGCAGCAGCCAGACGACGGAGGCCGTCCCACGATAGGGGATTGTTGCGAAGGATGTAGTTTCGATTCTCTGGATAGCGTTTGGCGCGCCAGCCCGTGATAAGCACCGTCACAAGAAGTCGCGCTGCGATAAGCTCGGGCAGCAAGACAATCTCTTCAGGCGAGAGCGGGCTAACCGCATGATATCCAGCGACACATTCGCTAGCTGTAGACAGCGGCTCTGCGCTGTCATCAAGCTGGTACGCACAAGCAACAGCGATGTCGTTAACCAGCGGTGCCTTGACCATATCCCCGAAATCGAGCACTGCGGTTACTCGATCGCCGACTTCGGAGTCCACCATGATGTTGTACGCATTCATGTCATTGTGGATGACCTGGCGACGCAGGCCGAGGAGTGCAGGTTCTGTCTGCTCAACGAACCGTTGCATGAACCTCTCGGCCAATGCTCGCTCCTCGACGGAGTCAATCATCGTGAGCAGCGACCCGAGGCGATTCGCGCGCTGCGAGTCCCAGAGCAGATCGTGCTGCGATGCCGGATGGTCAAACCCCTCCAATGCGAGATCGAAGCGCGCGAGCACAGCGCCGAGCGATGCCCGCAGTTTTGGCGAGCGGCCCGCTCGATGCATTGGAATGCCAGGCAGGAAGGTGATCAACCGCACCGCGCGTCGGCAATGTTGATCATCCTTGTGCCAATAGGTTGCCTCCCCCTCTCGCGTCGGCAGAAGATGCGGAATGGGCAGCAAGGGATCACGCGCCATTAGATGCAGCTGCGCCTTCGTATGAAAGTCGGTCACCTGCGGATCCTCAGCAGGGTTGGTGACTTTCAGTACATAGGTGTGCCCGGATGCATCTTCGATCCGGAAATTCTGGTCTCGCTCACTGGTCAGCGTACTAGCCAGCCCTTTGATGCCATAGACTTCACTGGCAATTCTCGACGCATCCGCAACGGACAGCCATGTGAATCGATTAGCGAACAATTCGTCATCTTCCGGATGGCGGTGTTCCTTTTGCGCCGCGGTCATGGTTCCTCTTTTAGTCAAACGAGTGTGCAAATCGTAGCCAGATTTGGATTTACTGGCGATAGCCACTACGATCAACTTGATAAGTCCATTTTACGACAGCGAGGTGATCGGCTCGGGCTGGCGCTGGACTCGAGAGGCTGCCCGGCACGGATTCCCCGATTAAAACGCCCCCCTGAACCTGCGACAGATGCAGAGTCCTGTCCCGTCTCCCGTCTCCGTTGCGCCGAGCATCGCAGCCGCCTAGTCAGCGCTATCTGGCGGCGATGCGCGCGGTCGCTAGATGCGTCGCCGGGGCACCGGGTGATGGGAAAGTGGGGAAATAGCGTTTCACCCCGTAGGCCGGCGCGCTGGACCATTACCTCCGGCAGGGCGGCGATCGGATTGGCCGCAGCAGCCCGGGGAAACGAGAATGCCCTCGCAATCTGCACGGACGGGACGTCGAGCTTCAAGACCGTCGCCGCCACCGTCGCCGTCCCGATCGTCGCCGTTCTTGTGTACAAAACTCTTGTGCCCCGCCCACGCCTGTATCAACGTTCCGTCCACGCTGAAATGCTCACCCGAGAGCAGGCACTTCTTCTCGGCGATGGCCACTACGGCGTTGAAGAATTCGATCACGGCATCCTAGCCCCAACACGTGGTGCGGCCGGCGCGATCGCGTGATGTTGGCGACCCTCTATAACACCGGCGCTCGGGTGTCCGAACTCATCGGCATACGCGTCGCCGACGTCGAGCTGGATCGAAGCCCTTCTGTACGTCTTCACGGCAAGGGCCGCAAAGAACGTGCGGTCCCGCTCTGGCGCAGCACTGCAAACCAGATCCGCTCTGGCTTCGGCAGATTGACGCTTCACCCGGACAGTGGCTCTTTCCAAATCGCTCAGGCGGACCGATGACGCGAACCGGAATAACCGATCGTCTTAACCTCGCCTACGAGGCTGCGGCAACTCATTGCGTGGGACTCAAGGGCCGACGCATCTCACCGCACCTGGTTCGGCACGCGACTGCCATGCACCTGCTTCAGGCTGGCGTTGACCTTACGGTCATTGCGCTGGGGCTCGGTCACGAGAACCCAGCGACCACGCACATGTACATCGAGGCGGACCTAGCAATGAAGGAAAGAGCCCTCAGTACGCTTCAATTACCTCACAGCAGGCAACACCGATACAGGCCCACTGACCGCGTACTGCAGTTTCTCGAGGGTTTGTGATTATGCACGGCCAAGAACGATCCGCTAACTGAACTGCTCAAGAACCAAATACGCGCGCGGCACGGTCCATAGTTCGATTTATATCGGAACGCACGCCGCGCGCTCCGTCCCCCTCAACGGGAAAGCATGCATAGTCCCGGGGCGTCCATAATACGTCGATTCGATTAGGTTTTGTCGCGATAAGGAAGTCGAGTCAAACAAATCCGAGATGATGAGGAATACTTATGCAGCCAACGAGTAGAACTGCTGGGCGGCAGTTAGCGCGATGCCGCCGTCTTTCATCTGGCCTTTGACGATCATGTGCATGAACTCGATGCCGCCGAGTATGATGCGTGCACATCGAAAACTCTTGAACCCCAGCATCAACCGGGTGCGATGCTAGGCCATACCTGCTCCTTTGAAACAGATACTCAAGCGACTTGCAGGTCGCACGAAAACATTCTTCGCAATGTCGATCCCAACGAGCGTAAGCTTCATTTCGGCCTCTCCGGTTTGCTTCGAAAGACCTCCATGATCGTCCCTTTTTGGCACTTTGATGCCATCGCTCCGCGAGGGTCCACTCTTAATGCCGTTTGACATCTCTATCGCCTCTGTCGTGCATGGGGTGGGAAGCGCTCATTTCATTCGTCGAGTATTGGCTTGGCCATGTCCTTTTCGTCGTCGAAACAATGAAAAGGTTAACAGCATTCATCGAGGGTTAACAGCCCCTGGTTCATTTTGTTAAGGGTTCTGTATATGTTCTTTTTTTGAAGCGGGTAAACCGATAGGCGTGTCGTCATCTGGCACAGACCATCGCGCTTCTATGCGCCCTTTTTCTGGTTATCAATTCGTATTACTTATCATATTGAGAAAGGAGACCACACCAACTCGTCGATCTGTGACGTATCTGGTCGTCCTCTACCGCTGAAGGTTCAGAGCCCGCTCAATGCGTTGGTCAAGCGGCGGATAGCCTCGTCGATGGTAGAACGTGGGCAGCCGAGGTTCGCGCGCATATACCCATGCCCTTCGATGCCGAACTTCTGGCCCTTATCGAACCAAAGCCGGGCTTCGGTCAGCATGAATTTGTTCAACACATCCGCGTCCATGCCCAGCCCGCGGCAATCCCCACGCGAGGTAGAGCGAGTCGGCCGGGAGCACTTCGATCTTCGAAGTGATGCTATGCACCGCGTTGCGAAAGTGAGCGCGGTTTCCGCGAAGGTAGACCAGCAACTCCTCCAGCCATGCTTCGCCATGGGAATCGGCAGCTTCCGCCGCGACCATTCCGAGCGTATTAACCGACTGGTACATGTTCCTGTCAAACTGTCGACGCAGCGCTTCACGCCGACGGCTGTTGGGAACGATGTCAAGCGCAATCTCAAGTTGATACAGCTTCGGACGCAAACGCAATCGTGGTTTGATACACCCGCTCCTGCGGTTATAGGGTGGTGCTGACCTCTTCGAACTGCGTTTGCGTTTGACGTCGTTCTCGTCGCTTAGGTACCCGCGACCGGTTGTAACTGCGTGAGAAAACGCTTAAAAATCGAGCAATAAATTGCCGGGGTCGCGCCCTTCGAGCGCCAAATCTCCTGCGATCAAAGCTGCACGTTGGCCAGGCCGCACAAGCTTTTGCAATTGACGCACGACCATCACGCCGTCAATCGGACTAACGACCGGAATGCGCGAATTGATTCCTTCGCCATCGAGGCGGACGATCTCTGCGAACGTCTCTCCAGCCACGATATGCTCTCCGGGCGCGCGTCGATAAACGATCACGCCAGCGCACGCGCACCGCACGTGGGCAGCCCCCTGGAGTGGAAATACGTCGGGCCATGCATTCAAACGTTGCGCATCGACCGCTTCTGGCAAGGACAAGATGTCTTCGGATTCGGCGAAATGCAGCAGACTTCTCGCATCGTGGAGCGCGAGTTCATCGTTGACGTCAGTCTGGCCACGCAACTCGATCGTCGCCGAGAAGCCGCTCTCGTTCACACCGAATACGCCAGCCTGCTGCAATGCCCCCCACGCGCTCGAGTGCGTCTGATCGAATGCTCCTCCCGCGCTCTGGGACGGCTCGAGCAGCACAACCGGTGCTCCGATTTGGCGAGCCAATCTCACAGCCCGTTCACGTTGCAGCGCTGACGCATACACATGAGCGACTGCGTCCGTGTCGCAATGCAGATCGAGAACGATGTCGTGTTCCAATGCCAGCCTTGCCAGTCCAAGCTTCATCGCCGCAGTGGGACTCAGATCGTCGCGCTCGCCCAGCAAACTGCGGAAATAGTGCTTCCACCCGGATCGATTGAGGCTGCGCGCATACGATTCGCGCATACGATTCGCTACTGCTTGATTCAGCAACGGGAAGTTGCGGTTAAAATTTTCCCCATTCTCAAAGTCGAATCGCCCAACCACCGGGCCGAATAGTCTTTGTGACAGACCGATCGGGTTGGCGTACGGCACGACGGTGATACAGCCATGGATCCGGCCGGCGCTATCGAGTGCGTGCAGCAACTCAACCAGGTGTTGCAGAACCAGCAGACCGGGATGCTCGTCGGCATGCATGCCCGCATGCAGATACAGGCTGCGCCCGCTATCGGCTCCGCCGAACCGATGCGCCGTCAGATGGAGTGCGACGCCMGGTGCAGGTGATGGGAGAGGAATCTCGATGCGTTGATAGGTCACGTGTTGCCTCCTCAAACGAATCCCGACGACGAACGTCCGCGCCACCGGTTGCCCGACTTGTGAATTAATGTCCAGCTGTACCGGCGACGATCCGATAGAGCTCCGCTGCGACGGCGATGTCCTCCAGKCCGAGCCCGATCGAACGGAAGAAAACGTTCCGTTCATACGATGGCAAACGGGCGCRGCCGGCAACCAGCTCAGGCAGGTCTCCGACAATGGCGTTTGCGCTCCAGTCGAATTCGGCCGCTGCAATCTTCATTTCGCCAGCACTTGCAGGCGTTGTTGCGCGATAGTCGCAATAGACATCCATGCCCGGCAGCCATGCGGGCGGAATTTCGTGGGCRTTCGCAACGTTTGTGCTGATCGAAGTTACGAGTGCCGGGCGTGTCAGCATGCCGTCCGTCAACACGGGCTTGCCGGAAGATGTGCATAGCGAAACGACGTCCGCATCGCGCACGCATGCGTCGAGACTGTCAATAACGACGACCCGCGAGTCGATCGATTTCACCAGATCGCGCTTGCAGCCGTCCGTGGCGAGTTCCGGCGAATACACCTGAATGGTTTGCCATGCGCACGTCCCCTTGAGATGGCGCAGATGAGCCAATCCTAATGCCCCGGTTCCGATCAGCGCAAGGCGGCGTGCATCGCGAGGAGCCAGATGCTCAACCGCCAGTGCAGTCGCGCCCGCGGTCCGTTCAGCCGTCAGCAGGCCGGAGTCGCACCACATGAGCGGACGCCCGGTTTCCATCGACATCAGTGCAGTCCATGCCGTGACGATGGGACCAGCGCTAGTCGGCACATAGGGGGACAGTTTCGCGCCGAACACCCGCTCATCCGCCAGGGTCCCCAGATAGGTAATGAAATCGCCAGCGTTTTCGGGAAAAAGCGTTAGCGTCTGCGGTGGCTGCACCGCACGACCGTTCGCCAGGGAATGAAACATCCGCGCCAGTGCACCGCG